>JBGALR010000011.1:0-169069 GCA_044223735.1 Limisphaerales bacterium
CGGGGACGCTGGCCGATTCCTTGATCGCCAGGGGCGGTGCTGCTCTCTTGCTTCATGCGTGCGGCGTGATTCCGTTGCTGTAACTTACATAATCTCACTGATGGCGAGGTTGGGCACAATACCATGTTCTAGGGGGGACCACAAACGGCAGTTTCGTCAATGGGTTAACGCACCAAGTGAAAGGACAGGTGTGCCTTCGGGGTAAAGAAATGATTTTTCCCGCTGTCGGCGAGAACTTCGACTGCGCAATCGCCTTTGGCACTGCCCCTCGGGACGTAAAGATGCCGACTTGCCGAAACTTGTTCCCTGCTTCATATTTCAATTATGTCCAAGAAACGTCCAAGTGTGAAACCGGAGATGGCTGGGGCGCAAGCTGCCGGATCCTCAAAAATGGAGGCGGAGTATTGGAGAACCCGCCTGTTCAAAAGCACTTATAAGTATCGGGGGCGTCGGAAGCGTGTTCGGCACTGGTCGGTCAAGATACAATATCAGTCTCGACGAAAGACTTTTTCCCTCGCCTCCAGCGACCCGACGCGGGCTGCCGCCGAGGCTTGCCAGATTTACCAAAAGATTTTTAAACACACATGGGATGCGCTCCCGGATAAATCGTCGGGTGGCGATCAGGTTGCGGTGGACGACGTGTGGGAGGGCATCACCAAAGACCAGGCGTACTGGCAACAGCGCCTTATCCAGCGGGATTACACCATGAGTTTCGAGTCGAAGTCCTCGCCGGAACTCTCCGTTCGCATCGCGCACGCGGGCAGCAGCTATTATGTCCCCTTGGGCACTGCGGATCGGGAAGCGGCCGCGGATCGCGCGCTGCAGCTCGCGCAAACCATCGCCCGCGAGGGTTGGGAATCCTTCAATCGCCGTCATCGTCGGGAAATGACCGTGGCCTTTCGTTGGCTGGATAGTCCGCTGGCGTGGACTTACACCACGATCCACACGCAGGCGTCCCCGGTGCGCATGGGCGTGGCCGACGGCGATTTTGGCGTGATGCTCGTGGAGGCGGACATCGGGGTCCGCAACGCGCTCGAAACGTGCATCAATCGGATGGAAGGCTTCCATTGCGCCGGCGCGTTCGCGAATGCCCAACAGGCGCTCTGGGAAGTCATGCGTAATCCGCCCCGCCTGATCCTCGTCAGCCAGAGCTTCGCCGAAAAATCGGGCGCGATTTTGCTCAGCGAGTTGAAGGCGGCTGCGCCGCAGGTCGCCGGGTTGTTGTATTCGGTGTATGAGGACAGCGAGGAATTGTTCAAGACCACACCTGGCGGCGCCGGCACCTATCTGCTGCAACGCTCGGGTCCGACGCAATTCCTCCAACCGGTGGTGGACTTGCTAAAACGGGGCGCCTTCTCGAACGAAGAAATGGCCACCGGCGTCTGGCAATATTTCCGGGAACGCATCGCCTTGCTGCCCGTGGTGGGTGCCTCGCGCCCGCTATCAAATCTTACCCAGCGCGAACATGAAGTGCTGGCGCTGCTCAGCCGCGGCCATCCGGACAAGGACATCGCCGACCGCCTCTCCATCAGCATCTACACGGTGCACGAACACGTGCGCAACATTTTTGAAAAGCTTGGTGTGCACAATCGAACGGAGGCCGTCGTCCGGTTTTTGCAGAAATAAGGCGGAGAATCTTTTTATTTCCATGCCGCAGCGGGTTTGGTTTGCTCTGCGCAGTCAGGCCGCGCAGTTTGAATCGATATGTCCAGTCACGGGAACAAACCATTTCGCTCCGCCGCTTCCGGTTCCCGGGGCCAGCCCGCGCCCCACATCATCCCGGGTCTCGGCGTGGACGTGCCGGAACTCCAGGAGGCGCGCGCGTGGTGGCAACGCGGCCGTTTCGATGACGCCCTCGCCCTGTTTGAACACGCGGTTCGGAAATATCCGCAGAACCTCGTGGCGCTCGTGGATGCCAGCCGCGCCCTCGGCGCGCGATTCGAAATCACCCGGGCCGAGGCGATGCTCGATCGTCTTGCAAAGCTGGGACGCCAAAATCCGCAGCTCCTGCACCTCGCAGGCCAGAGCTATCGGATGATTTTCCGCCCGGAAAAGGCGATTCACTGTTTCGAGCGGGTCGTGGCCGCGCCGAAGCCAGTTGCCCACGCGACCCTGGAACTTGCGGTATTATATGAGCGGCGCCATCGCGTGAAAGAGGCGTTGGAACTCATCGAGAAATGTCTCCACGCCGAGCCGGACCACCAGGCGGCGCTCCTTTTCAAAGCGCGATTGCTGCGCCGACTCAAGGACACCGCTGGCGCGGATTCGATTTTACGGATGCTCGCGAACAACGAACAGGCCGACCCGCTGGTGCGCAGTCAGGCGTGGGTGGAGATTGCCCAGCAACGGGATCGCGACGGTGACTACGACGGGGCGATGACGGCGATGTTGAGCGCGAAGCAATTCCTCCTCGCGGAGGAAGGCAATTTTCTCAAGGAATCGGAAGCGATGCAGCTTCACTTGCGGACGCTGGCGGAATCCTTGACGCCCGCGCATTGGCAGCGTTGGGCGGAGGCGGGTAAGACGTTTCCACCGCAAAAGATGGCAGTTCTGGCAGGCTTTCCCCGCACTGGCACGACGTTGCTTGAACAGGTGCTCGACAGCCATCCGGGGCTGGTCAGTTCCGATGAGCGCGAAGCTTTCGGGCGCGATATTTTTCCGGCCATCTGGCAGACGCCGAAAACCCCGCTACCCACAGTGGAGGCGCTCGATGCCGTGCCGACGGAGCGTCTCGCCACGCAGCGAAACCGCTATCTGGCGTACATGTCGGCGGCCTTGAATCAGCCGATTGGCGAGCGCGTGCATCTCGACAAGAATCCGACGATGACGCTTTTGATTCCGGGCATGTTGCGATTGTTTCCGGAAACGAAACTGTTGATCGCCCTGCGCGACCCGCGCGATGTGGTCGTGAGTTGTTTCATGCAGTATCTGCCGTTGAACACGAACAGCGTTTGCTTCCTGACGCTCGAACGCACGGCGCGCCGCTACGCGCATGACATGGCGCTCTGGCGGAAACTGCGCGAGACGATTTGCGCGCCGTGGCTGGAGGTGCGTTACGAGGATTGCGTCACGAATTTGGAGGGCGAAGCGCGCCGCAGTCTGGAGTTTCTACAACTTCCGTGGGATTCGCGCGTGCTCGAATACCGGGAACAAATGAAAGCGAAACCGGTGAGTTCGCCCACTTACGAAGCCGTCAGCAAGCCGCTCTACACCTCGGCGATGGGGCGCTGGCGGCATTATCAAAAACATCTGGAGCCGGTCCTCGAAATCCTCGAACCGCACATCAAGGCCTTCGGTTACTGACGCTACGCGCTGGCGGAGGTGCGGGGCCGCGCGTTCCAGAGAAAGATCATCAACGCCGCGGGAATCAGCGGCAAGGCAGCCAGCACCCAGAACACCAGCGCCCAGTTGCCGTGCGGCAAATCCTTGAGGTAACCCACACCCGCGCCGGAGAAAATCGCGCCCAGCGCGCCGACCGACATCGTAAAGCCGGTGGCCATGGACGCCGCTTTCGGATGGCTCAGGTCCACCGTTGCCGCGCCGGCGATGAGCATGTCGGGCCCGTGAATCATGAATCCGGCGACGGCGAGAAACGCGGTGGCAATGATCCAATCCCCCTGTGGGATGAACGCCATGGCGGCGCAAATCACGGCGAGGCCCAGCATCATCACCACGCAGACCGGAGCGCGACGGCCGTCGAACAGGCGGTCCGAAGCCCAACCGGCGGCAATCACTCCAAACGAGCCTGCCACCGGAATCACGATGGCGGTCAGCACGCTGCTCTTGATGCTCAGTCCGTGAAAATCCGTCATGTATTGCACGCTCCAATTGATGAAGCTGTAGCGGATGGCGTTCATGGCGAGAAAGCCCAGCGCGAGAATCCACAGCACACGATTCCCGAGTGTCAGCCGGATCATTTCCCACGCGAATTTCCAATCGGCGCGAAACACCGTGGATTTTTTGTCCATGCCCGGAGGCAAATCGTCGCGCACCGGCGGAAAGCCCGCCTCCTCCGGTGAATCGCGCAAGAAGAAAAAGCAAAGCAAGGCGACCGGCAGCAGCAACAGGCCGGGCACGAGAAACGCCGCGCGCCAGCCGAGGGATTCACAAAGCGCCGCCGCCAGCAGCCAGGCGACAATGGCGCCGACTTGGTAACACGTCGCGAGCTGGCCGATCAACGTGCCGCGCCGGGCGGAGGTGTTCCAATTCGCGATGACCTGCACGAGCAGAGACCACCCGGCGGATTGTCCCCAACCATTGACCGCCCAAAGCACCTGCATCGTTAAAAACGAGGAGGTCATCGAAAACAACATGTTTGTCGCTGCCGCGATCAGCAGAGCGGCCGTCATCATGCGACGCGCGCCGAAGCGCTCGCTCAACATGCCGTTGACGAGCTGGCCGCCGGCGTAGGCGGCGGCGTAGAGGGAGGGAATCGAGCCGATCTCGGCGTTGGTCCAGTCTGGGAACTCGCGCAGAATGGCGGGTTGCGCGGCGGAAAAATTGAGGCGGCAGAGATAATAGGAGGCGTAGGCGCCCCACAGGATCCAGAACGTCCGCAGCTGCCACGCGCGCAATGACGGCGTGGCGGAGGCGGGAGCGGCGCCATGAACTTGCTGCACGCGAGACCAGATGCCGCTTTTAGCCAGCGCGGTCAAGTGATTCGTGGCGGCGAACGGACTAAAACACATTTATGCGACGAACCATTTGACCGGCGCGCGAGGTTCACGCATTCTCGCCGCACCATGGACCGCCGAGAATTTGTAACCACGTTCGCCGCGCTGGGCGCCACCGCCGCGCTGCCCGCCGCTGCTGCCGAAGCCGCCCAACCTTCCACCGCCAAAAAAACGCCGCCCGAACAGGCGGACATGTTGCGGCTCGCCATTCTGCGCGACGAAACGACGCGGCAGCTCACGACCTTCAACCTGAAGCACAAAAGCAAAACCATCCCGATCCCGCGCGGCAAACGCGTGACGATTGGCGAGGTCAAGGGCGAGGGCTATATCGCGCAATTCTGGCTGACCTTTCCGGGCTGGTTCTGGCAGCACTGGAACACCAAGGCGGCGGTGAACCAATCCATTCTCAAGACCCTCATTCTGCGGATTTACTTTGATGGCGCGGAACAACCGGCGGTGGCCGCGCCCGTGGGCGATTTCTTCGGCGGAGGCCTGTGCGAGGTCGCAAGTTTTGCGTCGCGCTATTTCGGCACGTCGAGCGGCGGATTTTTTTGCAAATGGCCGATGCCCTTTCGCAAAAGCTTTCGCGTGGAACTGGAAAACAGCGATCCGGAAATCAACACCGACGTGTTCTGCAACATTCTTTACCAGCTTACGCCGCTGCCGGAGCAGCTCGGGTATTTTCACGCGCAGTTCAATACCGGGCGCAAGGCGGGCCCGGACCAGGTGCAGATCGCCGAGGTGCACGGCCGGGGTCACTACGCCGGCTGCCTGCTCTACATGCAGGGCGAGGAGAAAAACTATTTGAGCTTTCTCGAGGCGCCGGAGCAAATCTGGGTGGACAGCGACTGGGAAGTGCCGCGCATCGTCGGCACCGGATTGGAGGATTATTTTCTCGGCGGCTGGTATTTCCGCGAAGGCACGTTCATCGGGCCGTATCACGGCGTGCCGGTGAAGGACACGTTGAACGCCAGTGTGGCGATGTATCGCGTGCATGAGTCCGACGCCGTTCATTTTCAGGAACGGCTCAAGTTTGCGTTCGTCACTCCCTGGTCGCCGGACCGGCTCCAGCCGTTCTGCTTTTCGTCGGTGTCGTTCTTCTATCTCGACAAACCGGAAGGCCAGGGCCCGGCGATACCGTCCGCGAAGGAGTTGATGTGCTGGTATCGCATCCGCAACACGGACCACCAGAGCATTCCTTGAGATGCCGGACGGCGCAAAATCCCGGCCGCGGAAAGCGGCGGGCCTGCTGGTGTTCCGGCGGAAGAATGGAGCGCTGGAAATGTTTCTCGCGCACATGGGTGGCCCGTTCTGGCAGCACAAGGACGAGGGCGCGTGGACGATTCCCAAAGGCGAATTTGAAGATGAGTTACCGCTCGACGCCGCGCGCCGGGAGTTTCAGGAGGAAACCGGCATTCGTCCGCCCGAGAGCGGTTTCATCGAGCTGACGCCGGTGAAGCAACCGGGTGGAAAAACAGTTTTCGCGTGGGCGCTGGAATGGGATTGCGACGCGTCCGACATTCACAGCAATACGTTCACGATGGAATGGCCGAAAGGCTCCGGGATCATGAGCGAATTTCCCGAGGTCGACCGCGCCGCGTGGTTGAGCGTCGGGGAGGCACGTCGGAAAATCGTCAAAGGACAGTTGCCGCTGCTCGATCAGTTGGAACAGCGCGTGGCTAACGTTTAGCCGCGGTGCCATCGCGGCCGGAATCAACGCACATGGCCAAAAAACGCCGCTTTCACCCTGCTGGAAATGAAAGCGGCGTTGCTGTACCCAGCCTCCTTGTCCCCCGAAAATCACTGGCTGCCGGTCGTTGCGCGCGCCGCTAGGCTCAAAATCTTTTGAGCGCTCAGTTGGTCCTGCGTGTAATTCGCCGACACGCCTTGCGCGGGAAATTCCGAAACGCGAGGCCGCACGCGGGCCATCCGCTCAAAGCTCGCAAGGACGAACTGGCGCGTGTGATCGTCGAGCGCGCCCAGTTCGGCGTCGAGGCGCAGGATGTCGCCGCACAGCACGCCGTCCAATCGTTGCGAAGCGGGCTCCGCCTCGCCGTTGCGCATTTGTTTCAGCACGGAACTGACTTGCTGGTCGATGTAGATGCGATCGACGACCGCGTTGAGTTTTTCGTGCGCCTGAATTCGTTCCTGACAATCCCAGTAGGCGAGATTCGCCCCCACCGTGCCGGCGGCCAGCACCAGCGCGAACCCGCTCATCAGCCAGTTTGTTTTAAAGTGTTTTGGTTGCATATGACGTTGCTCCTATGGTCATGAGTGTCGGACAATCCGCCCGGCGGTTTGTCACGCTTTTGTAAAATCCGGCGTTTGTTTCGGCGGCGGGTCCCGGTCTGGCCGGGTCGCCCGCCGCGGTTCCCCACAAACTCTTCATCTCCTTCTTAAGCAAAAGCACCAAAACGTTACCGGAAGTTGCAAAATTATTTTTCGGGAATTGTTGCTCAGGCGGAACGGACCGCTCGACAGAGCGCTCGCCCGCATGGTTGAATGAACGCGGCGAAGTTGTTTTCGCCAAACGCACGACGTCGCTGGCGGCGCCGATAAAGGGAACATTATGAAAATTGAAAAAATTAATTCAGGCACCGGCGCTGCGCCGAAACGCGGTGAAACGGTCACAGTCCATTACACCGGCTGGCTGACGGACGGCGCGAAATTCGACAGCTCGGTCGATCGCGATGAGCCGTTCGCATTCGTGCTCGGCGAGGGACAAGTGATTCAGGGCTGGGACGAAGGCGTGGCGAAAATGCGCATCGGCGACAAGGTGAAGCTGACGATTCCGCCCGAGATGGCTTATGGCGAAGGCGGCTATCCCGGCGCGATTCCGCCGAATGCGACGCTGATTTTTGAGGTCGAATTGTTGTCCATCGGGTGAGGGCAGCTGGAAAGCCGCGCTTGATTCGCGGCGCGTGGTGGACAAAGGTATCTTTATGAGCGCCCAACCCGGAGATTCTGTCTGCCGTCTCCACGTGTCCGGGCAGGCGCCGCAACCTGAAGCCAATGAGAAGGACGGGGAACACTGGCGCTGGTGTCCGCAGTGCGGGCACGAACTCCACAATGAAAAATGCAAGCTGCGCTGTCCGCGCTGCCATTACTTCATGAGCTGCTCCGACTTCGACTGACAACCAACCTCCATATACACCATGAAAAAATTATCCCTGATCACCGCGCTCGCTGTTCTCTGTGTTTCCTCAACTCTCACCCTTCGCGCCGCTGACGACATCAAGCAGGCCGTGGCGGTGCTGCATCCCACCGCCGGCCAGAAATGCCACGGCGTCGTCCGCTTCACGCAGGAGGGCGATTCGATCAAAGTGGTCGCCGATCTCGAAGGCCTTACGCCGGATCAGAAGCACGCGTTTCACATTCATCAATATGGTGATTGCACCTCGTCCGACGGCATGAGCGCGGGCGGCCACTACAATCCCGAGGGCCACCAGCACGGTTTGCCGCATGCCGACGACCGGCACGCGGGCGATCTGGGCAATGTGCAGGCGGACAAGGATGGCAAGGCGCACTATGAAATCACCGTGAAGAATTTCACGATCTCCGGCGAAAAGAACCCGATCCTGGGTCGCGGCGTGATCGTGCACGCCAAAGTGGACGACGGCGGCCAGCCGGTCGGCAATGCCGGCGGCCGGATCGCATGCGGGGTGGTGGGCGTTGCCAATCCGGGGAAATAAGTTTGCTGAAGCAAGCGCCGATGGGGTAAGTCGTGGCGCAGCTTTGAGATGAGGGCAATTAAAGCTCGCCCTTGGGTGCCGCTCTCAATCCGCCCATTTCAACCGCGTTTGCTCGGCGATTGGAATTAATAAATAAGAGCCTCCTCTCCCAGCCTCCCCTCCGTCCAGCAGGACGGAAGGGAGGAGTTCCGGGCGATTTGAAATTGTCGAAATCACACACTGGGTACGGAGACGCCGCCGACATCAACGGTATCGAAAACGGGACTTATAGAAGAGCGCCAGCTCGTTCTGACGCTCTCGCCCCGGCTCGTATGAGGCGGGGAGGAGAGAGGGGAAATTTGATATCGGAAAAAGCGCTCACAGAAATTATACAAGCACTACCTTAAGCATTGAGGTCTAGCGCTTTTTATATTGATAAACAATAATTCCTGATTATGATGACGGCTGTGTGTGATATGGTTTATTGACTAACAATATATTAAAATGCAAATTCAATTTCAAATCAGGGCACACCTAGAAACCCTATGCCGATAAAATTAAAATTGGATGAGATGATGGCAGACCGAGGCATGAATCTCACCGAGCTGGCTGGCAAGGTAGGCATCACCTTGGCCAATTTATCGATTATCAAAACGAACAAGGGCCGGGCGCTTCGGTTCAGCACGTTGGATGCGCTTTGCCGGGAGCTGAATTGCCAGCCGGGAGATCTGCTGGAGTTTGTGGATGGATCCGGACGAAGCTCGGCCAAGGAACGTATGCCGGCGAAAAGTTTGACCGCCCTGAAACCGATGGAAGCATCGCCCCGGGCCGGGAATGCCGGTCTGCCGGGGGATTATTATTAACCGACGCGCGAGCGCGAAGCCTTACTTGGCTTTGACGACCCAGCCGGCTTTGACTTCCAGATTGCCGTTGTAGGAGCACTTGCTGCGCTCTTCCTGCACGGATTGGATGGTCACTTCGCCGACGAGCTTTTCATCGGTGAAAACCACCGCGCCGCTGGCGTCCTTGGTATCAACGGTTTCGTAGAGGTTCAACTTGTCACCGACCTTGAAGCCTTCCTTGGTGCCGAGGGAAACGATGACGGCATCCTTGCTCGGAGCCACGAGCACCTTGCCCGGGGTGGCGTGCATGGCGGCGGCAGCGGCCGTTGCCGCAGCGGCCTGTTGATTCGCCGCGCCCGTCTTTTGCTTCTTGCGGCCGGATTCCGGCACTGTGACGGAGTTCACATCGGTCATGATCGAGTTCAGCGCCTGCACGGTGGCCTTGCCGAGCGCGCTATCCATGAATTCCTTGTTGTCGAAGCCGATGCCGCCGCCGTGGCCGTTGACGCCCACGCCGACATTGAAGCTGAGACCCTTCTGGGTGCCGACCGCCGAACCGGTCTTGATCACCTTGCGATTAGCGGCGTCCACCAGACGCCAGTCGATGCGGACGTCCGAGACCGATTGACCCACGCCGAGTTTGCCCAGGCTGCCGGGAACGAAACCGCCCAGGCCGACCTTGGTGTCCTTCGAGCCGAAGCGGGTGACCTTGGCGGTAAACATGAAATCCGCCGCCGCCCAGCCGCCTTTTTCCACCTTGTCATTCTGATCCACGAAACCGTCCTCGCCCATCTTGATCTCGTCTTTCAACGCGCCAAGCTGCGTGCTTTCAAGGACTTGAAACTTGCTGCTCTTGCCGAGCTCGGTGATGAACATTTCGCTCAGACCCTCGCCCATGGCCGGCTGCCAATATTGGATGGCGGTGGTGCTGCCGGTGAAAGGCGCGACAAACAGCGTGGGCGGACCGGCATCTTCCGCCAGAACCGAGGAGGCAATGCCTGCGACCAGTGCGAAACCGCCCAGAAGTACAGAAAAGTTTCTTTTCATTTCTCTAAGATATTGGTTCGAATTTATTCTCTTTGGAAGGCGCGACACCCGGGCATCAAGGCCCGGACCGACCCGCCGTGTACCGGCCCACACGGGGCTAATCATCAACAGGAAAGCGCGTTTTTGTCAAAAATATTCTGCCGCCAGCGGGCGGCTTGCAGGGCTTTCCGTGGAATTAAGCCGGCTTTAGGTCCGGTGCCCCCACCAGGCACCTTGTTCCAACAAACTGCCAGGGCCAAAGGCCCGCAATTCCTTAGCCCAGCCCGACGGGCTGGGAACTTTACACGGTTACAAACCAGCGGCCTGAAGGGACGCGACTGAGATAAAATTCAACGAGGAAATCTGCGGCCATTCAATCCGGCTATTTTCACTCATAACCCGTTGAAGCACATTCGCGATAATGGTCGCGGGATGGTTCGTGGAAGATTGTCGCGGCCCTTCAGGCCGCATGATCCTGGTACACGGGCAGTTCCTAGGCCGCTGGCCCAGGCTAAGGAATTTCGGCCCGTTGGGCCTTCGAATTTCGCGCGCCGCAATCAATTCCCGAGTTCGATAGAGTCCGTGTCATGCGGGCGCATTTCGCATTTTTAAACTGCGTCATCGAAACCTTCGGATTCCGGTGGAACCAGTTGCCCACTCTCGATTGCCGCAAAAATATTGTTACCCTTCCGGCATGAGCGGCATTTATTCATAGATGCAGGAATTGGACGACAGCTCGTTGTTGCGCGAATACGTGGATCGCGGATCCGGGGACGCCTTTGCGGCGCTCGTCGCGCGGCACGTGGACAAGGTTTATTCCATCGCGCTGCGTCACGCGCGCAATCCGCATCAAGCGGAGGAAATCACCCAGGCCGTGTTCGTGATCCTGGCGAGGGAGGCGCGCAGGCTGGGTAGTCGCGTCATAATATCGGGCTGGCTGTGTCGCACCGCGCAATTGACGGCGCTGACGTTCGTCCGCAGTGAAATCCGCCGTGCCCGGCGCGAACAGGAGGCTTATATGCAAAATCCACCCGCTGATACCGAATCCGATGTCTGGCCGCAAATCGCGCCGCTGCTGGACACGGCGATGGCGGGACTGAGCCGGGCCGATTATCACGCGGTCGTGCTGCGGTTCTTTGACGGAAAAAGCATGAAGGAAGTGGGCGCGGCCCTCGGCGCGAGCGAAGACGCCGCCAAGATGCGGGTCAATCGCGCCGTCGAAAAGTTGCGCCGCTTTTTTTCGCGTCGCGGCCTCGTGGTTCCGGCGGCCGTGCTGATGGCGGCGATCTCCGCCAGCTCCGTGCAGGCCGCGCCGGCCGCCCTCGCGAAAACGGCCACGGTGGTCGCGTTGACCCAGGGTGCGACGGCTTCCACTTCCACTTTAACCCTTATCAAAGGAGTTTTGAAAATCATGGCATGGACCAAGGCAAAAACGGCGATGCTCGCGGGAGCGGCCGCGCTGCTCGTGGCGGGCACGGCGGCGGTCGTTATGACCCGGCTGCCGCATCCGGTGGCTGGTTCCGACACTTCCGCAATCGTTCAGCATTCTGCCAGCGCGCAAAAAACGGAGTCGGCGACACTCGGGGTTCCGCCAGTCGTCGGGCCGGCTCGTGCTGAATCAAAGCCGAATCCCAACGCCCGGTTCGCCACGTTGACCCCGGCGCAGCGGGTGCAAAACGCCCGGCGACATTTCCCGGAGTCCATCGAAGATTTGCGGAAAGCGGGCATCGCCGTTCCTGCCACTCATGAATAAGCGATCCGCCGGGTTCACACTCATCGAGTTGCTCGTGGTGATCGCCATCATCGGGATCCTCGCCGCGCTGCTGCTGCCCGCGCTCGCCGGCGCGAAAGCCAAAGCCCGAAATTCGATGTGCGCGAACAACCTCCGGCAGCTCGGCCTCGCCACGCGGCTTTATGCCGAGGACAACCGCAGCCGCCTGCCGGGCGCCGAGATATTGCCGACCGACCCGATCGATCCCGCCAGTCCGTTGCCCCGCATCTGCGACCTGCTGGTATCCTACGTCGGCCGGGAAGGCCGCGCCGGAACGAATGGCGCGACCGTGTTCAAATGTCCCGGCGACCACGCCGGCTTGTTCACCGCCCAAGGTTCGAGCTACGAATGGAACGCGGAACTCAACGGCCAGCGCATCGACGAAGTCCGAACGAAGAACGATTTCAAGTTCTTGCTCGACCCGGGCACCGGCCAGCTCGCCTGGAGCACCAACTGGACGCTGCTCTCACCGCCCGAATCGACCCCTCTGCTGCTCGACTACGAAGACTTCCATTCCCGCCGGCCCAAGTCCGGCAAAAATGTGGTCTATATGGACAACCACGTCGCACCCCTCGATGTCTCGCCCGGTTCTGCCGCAGGCTACGGAGCGGGTGGGTGATGCTGTGCTGACGGTTGTGGAGCCGAAAGCAAATCTCACGTTGCGCTTGGATAGCCTGCGGAGCGTCCGGAAAAAAAGAAGGAATGGAGGGGGCGAAGAGCGTGCTCAACCGATGCATTCAGCCATAAGCGCAGAATCGGATAAAGAAATTGAGACCGAAAACCATATTTGCCGGTTGACACCCTTCTGAATAACCAATCATGCCTTCCTAATCGCACGCAGATTGATGAGGCGGTGAATCCGGGCGGCAGCCGCCTCTAGGAAGGAAATTTCTGCTTATGTTGGCCGTCACCTCGATCAAAATTCCAATCAGACGTGTTGTGTTATCGGACCTGCTCTGAAACCGTATTTCACATTTGTAAACAGGTAATTTAATGGGCCTCTGGTTCGCTCGGGCCTTTTCGAACCCTGAGATCGATGTATACCCATAAGCAAACCAGCGCAATAAAACTGTATACGCCCAAGAACCGAATTGGCGGGCCGTGCGCCGCCCGGAATATCAAAACCAATGTTACGAGGCAAAATGCAAAATTTGTCCACCATCTGCCGAATCTGGTCAATTCGTTTTCCGCCCGGAAGTAAGGCTTAATACAGATAAAGAGAAATGCAAAAAGCGTCGCTACCCAGAAAAATAAGACGGGCAGCGCAAATGTGGATGCTGTACCGCCTGCGCCGTCACCCCAGCCAGAAAAGGGAACCTGTTCTTTTTGCAGAGGCAAAATTATTCGGGACCAAAAATACAAAGTCGTCAGGGACGCAACGCTAAGCAGCAACCGTAAAAACGTCATGGCTGGGCTTCAACGACCAAAGCTGGATCGAGTTCAAGGTTTCGGGAGCCGGCGGGATTCAAGTAGCTGCCAATTGTAACGGGAACAGATTGATTTTTTACAAAGTCGGTCACAATTCCGATCCCGAGCTTCCCGTATATGGCGCCGTTCCGACTCTTAAAGTAAAAACCGCCTGCAAAGCGAGATGACCAGGGTTTCACACCGCTTTGATAGCCGACAATTATTTCGGGTTCATAGCCAGCTTCCGGAGCGAGTAACATTTTTTCCAATCCCGCGTCATTCCAAGCAATTGTGCCGCCTCCGACAGCTTGGATTTTTGCCTTCCATTCATACTGGCTAGTAGGATTGGGAGAGGCGGGGCTTTCGATGCTAAGGATAATGTCGCCCCCCGATTCAACAATCTGGCCGGTCTGGAGATCAAAGGCGCTCGGGGTCCCGTCACGTTTGACATAGATTTTGGTCTGAAAATGAACGAGCTTTTCTGCGCCTTGGAGCTTCCACATTTCAATGATAGCCGGCCGTTGCGGGTCAGGAACGTGGCGGACCTCTGGATAAAAGTGCGAATACTTGAATCCCGCCTTGGTCGAATCGCTCACGGTGTAGCCTTCCTTTCTTAACCTGACACTTAAGCTCTCGCCGTTGCCGCCGTGGAGCTCAAATAATCCCTTTGCGTCAGTGACAGTCTGGATTTCCCTAACACCGTTGGATCTACCGTTGTCATAAATGATGCTGCCGATAATTTCGGCACTCTGTATCGGATTGCCATACTGGTCTTGCGCCTTGCCATAAAAATCGACCGGCACATCGTTCAACGTCGCCAGAACTTCCTTCGCCTGCTCTTCTTTGCTTTGCGCATGCGGAAGGGGAGACGTCGCCGAGTTTGTTGAAGGCGACCCGGAGGCTTGGCCAGACCCTACGGAAGCAATTTCCTGCATACCCGGCGCAACCGCTGTCTTGTGTTCCGCCTGTTCACTCCCGACGTCCGGCGCGAGAGGAGACGAAATCGGCGCCTTGGGCGGTCGCTTTGCCGACCAGACAATCAGCACGATCACTGCTGCCGCGACGATACTAAACCAAAGGAGCGGATGCTTAAGTTTCATGGGACAATGCCGAAGCCTTCAATTGAGAGTAACGTTTGCCAATAGCCTTTTTGCTACATATTCGCGGAACGAAACTGTGCTCTGTTCCATTTATGACGGCTATACTCGTTCGCATCGTAAAGAAATAATGGGCGACCCCCTCAAAGATTGGCTTGCGTGCGCAGGCATCCCAAGTGAAACAAACGCTACTATCCGGCTGGCGACGGAATCCGCATCCGACTCCTTTCCCGCGCGCAACAACACATGCGGCGCCATCCAGTTGGCAAGTTTACTGTCGAAAGGCGGTTGGGGGTCACTCGCCACGGGAGGAGATCCTTCTCCCAAGACAAAACCACATTGGAGCCAAATTGCAGCCGAGAGACCAAGAGCAACGGTAGCCTTCATCTTTAAATGCTTATTTGTACGGATTCACTGAATCGCGGCTACTGCAATTTTTCCAATTGCTTCCTCGCGCTATCATTGCCTTGATCGGCGGCCTTTTTGAACCAAAGCTTTGCTTCGTTGGTGTTCACCTCGCAGCCCCTGCCTTCGAGATAAAGCTGGCCAAGAAAAAACTGCGGCCAGGCGTTACCCGCCGATGCGTACTTGTAGCAGTATTTGAACAGCATATCCGGGGACCAAGCGCGGGTTTGTTGATGCGCGATCAGACCCAAAGGGGCGACCAGCCGTCTATTTTCAGTTTCCGCGCTCCCGGCTGGCGCGCGTTGATAAATGTCCCGGTCGAACGCCTCGGTCATGGCAACAATCGTCTCGTTTCCGCTGGCCTCGCGTGTGCGAAGGCCGACGAAGCCCCTTTTAGAAAGCCACCGAGTGATGTCAGGCGGCGATTTTTGATCGACCTGCCAGTCCTTTGCACTTTTCCAATTATTTGTGGCGGTCATTTCCATCAGTGACCCTAAGGCTTCGGGGGCGGTGCTATGCATTCTGCCAATGCTCAAAACTGTCATTTCGCACACGCTTTTGTTGTCGTCGAATACCGCAGTGATGATGAGGTTCGCGGTGGTAAAATAGAAGCAAGGCTTCCCCAGAAGAACTCCGTCGCCGAGTTTTTGGCCGTAGTTCCGTATCATTTGGGCCTTGGTATCGCCAAGCGTCGCGAAACAATTGCCTGCGCAAGCCGCCAACAAAACACCGATCAACGTCAACTTTTTCATGGTTTGTCTCCTTTCCAACAAGGCCGGTCGCCATGCCGTTGAACTATCCGCATCTAACAATAGCTGCCTAATTCTGATTATGCGATTTTTTTCTACAGGGAGAAATTGAACGATTTTTCCCTCAGATGAGCCGGGAAGATTTCCGGTTTTGCCGATTTTGCCGACCTTGCCGATAAATGTTGTAATTTCGACCTGTTTTGCTCTTGCAAGTTTTGGCGATGGGCGTAGGGTCGAGGAGTTGGTCCCGCGTGCGGGGCCGCTGGGCTCGGAATGCATGTCCGGGCTGAGGAGATCTTTGACATGTGAATGTTGAAAGGGGACTTTCACCGCGGAGAAACGGATGCGCGGAGCTGGAAAGGGACCCTGATTTTTACCACGGATGGGACCGGATGGCACGGATGGGGGAGAACTTGCCGGGCAGGAGTTGTGTTCGGGGTCGAGGACGAGAACGAGGAGGAGGACGATGCAAATGATAATATCGGTGGTGAGAAAGTTGGGATTGAAGGACGGCCTTGTCTGGACTTTTTTGGGCTGTGGACGTCCGGTTTTGGTTGGTGTGGAAAAGGGAATGGGCGTGGCGGAGAAATGTAAATTTTACCAAACGAACCCAATTTCAATATTTCATAAATGGCTAATTTATAGGCATTTATGACGTTTTTTAAGTATTTGAAGGCGGAAAACGAACCCAACTTTTAAATGCAGATTGATGAATGGTTGGAATTTCGAATGTCGATTTTCGAATGGCGAATCAGGGCGCGATGAATGGGATGGTTTTAAAGGCATTTCACAGTGATGCGCACCTGTTCGCACCCTGTAGCACCTGTTAAAATTCGAATGCTGATTTTCGAATGGCAAATGAAATAGCCCGAAAGCGGGTGGGCTTAAATGCAGGGTTGAGTTGCGGCGGGATAGGCCGGCACAATCTTTCACTGATGGTGACTCTATGAGAAAACTGTTTCTTTTATTGGTGGTGCTCGTTTCGTTGTTGCCGGCGGGCAACGTGTGGTGCCAGACCAACGCCAGTTACACGCGCATCGAGGATGTGGTTTACGGGCGCAAGTTCGGCATGGCGCTCACGCTCGATGTTTTTCAGCCGCCCAAGGGCAAGGCGAATGGCATCGGCATCATATTGATTGTGAGCGGGGGTTGGTTCTCGGCGCACGAAGCCATTAATATGAAATTCGTGGGTCCGCTGGTGAAGCGGGGGTATACGGTCTTTGCGGTGATGCATGGGTCGCAGCCGCGATTCATCGTGACGGAGATCGAGCCGGACATTCATCGGGCGGTGCGGTTTATTCGTCATAACGCCGCGAAATATGGAGTGGATCCCAATCGCCTGGGACTCACGGGCGGCAGCGCGGGAGGGCATCTTTCCCTGACAATGGCCACGCAGGGCGAACCGGGCGTGAAGGATGCGAAAGACCCGGTGGAACGTGAGAGCAGCGAGGTGCAGTGTGTGGCCTGCTTTTTTCCGCCGACGGATTTTCTGAATTACGGCGAGCCGGGCGAGGATGCGGTCGGCGTGGGCACGCTGGCGAATTTCAAGAGCGCGTTCGGTCCGATGGCGGATACGCCGGAGGGGCGGCAGCAGCTCGGCAAGCTGATCTCCCCGATCTACTTTGTGCATTCGAACATGCCGCCGATTTTGATCATTCACGGCGACGCCGACAAACTGGTGCCGCTCTATCAATCGCAATGCTTCGTGAAAAAATGCGATGCGGTGGGCTCGCCGGTGAAGTTGGTCGTGCGCGAAGGCAAGGCCCACGGCTGGCCTGATTTGACGAAAGATATTGATCTCTTCGGCGTTTGGTTCGACAACAATTTGCTTCATGTAAAAGCAAACGAATTGCGTAAATAGTTCGTCGTGAATCCCGCGCTGGAACAGGAATCCGAGAAGCTGGTTCGCTCGTGGAGCCAGCTCGAAGGGGAGTGGCTTCGGGATTATCTGGTGTCGGGCGTGGAAGACCCGCGACTCAACGTGCAGAGCATGCTGTCGCGGCATTTTCTTCTGGACCAAATTTTCCCGGGCGCTTTCGGTGAGTTGATGCGTCACGAAACGCGTTTCGCTGCGGCGATGAATTGTCTCCTGACCGTGCTGCCTCGAATCAGTCACGAAGATGATCTGGCGGCGATTCATCACGCCCTGAAGCAACGCTCCGACAACGCCGAGGGCATTGAGATTCCGCAATTCCTGATTGAGGTATTCGCGGCGGCCCCGGCGACCCTCGGCAGTCAGACGATACCTGAATACCTCGAAAGCTTCCTGTCTGGTTCGAAGGTGGTTGACGGACGCATCAAACCCGATGAAGCCAGCCTTAACACGTTTCGTCGCCTGTGGAATGAAGCGCTGCGGAGCAAGCTGGTGGCGGAGCGGTCGCCGAAACAAGTGTCGGTGTTGGAAGCCGCGTGCGGCTCAGCGAATGACTACCGTTTTCTCGATGCGTATGGCATCGCCCCGTGGCTGGATTACACCGGTTTCGATCTTTGCGAAAGGAACATCGCGAACGCTCGCGCGTTGTTTCCGGCGATTCGTTTCGAGGTCGGCAACGTCTTCCAGATCGCCGCGCCGGACAAGGCTTTTGATGTTTGCCTGGTGCACGACCTGTTCGAGCATCTCTCGCTGGAAGGCATGGAAACGGCGGTGCGGGAGGTTTGCCGGGTCACGCGACGGGGGCTGTGCGTGGGATTTTTCAGCATGGACGAAGTGCGAGAGCACCGGGTGCGCGAGGTGGAGGAATATCATTGGAACACGCTCAGCATGGCTCGCATGAAGGATTTGTTCGCGCAGCATGGCTTTGCGGCGCAAGTGATTCATATCGGCACTTTCCTGCGTCGTGAGGCGGGTTGCGAGCAAACCCACAATCCCAACGCCTACACTTTCGTGTTGCAGTCTGCGACGAGTGGCGAAACGGCATTGTCGGCTGCCGCCGCCCAAATTTAGACGTGACGCAAAGGGTTCGTCGGCGTAAGAGATTCGGCGTGGCGTGGGTTTAAGTCGTATGAAGAAGGCCATCTTTCTCGGTTGCGGCATCATTGCGCTCCTGGCGCTGGTCATCGGCATTGCGGTGGTCGCCTTCTTCGTGCATGTGTCCAAGGATGTGGAAGGCGTCGCCATCTACGCGGAGAACAGTCCCGATGTGATCGTTGGACAAACGTTCGAGTTGGAAATTGTCGTCACGAACGAGCGGCCGCAGAAAGTGATCGAGCTTTCCGATCTCGATGTGGCCGAGAGTTACCTGTCCGGTTTTACGCTGCTCGGCACGGAACCGCGGGCGAAGTCCAGCCAGCACGTCCCTATCAGCGACAGTCGCAGTTTTCATTTTGAGATGCGAATTCCACCTCACTCCGCGCAGAGCTTCAAACTCAAATTGCGCGCGGAGAAGGCCGGGTCGTTTAGCGGGGATGTGGACGCCTGCGAGGGCGCTCGTTTTATCACCTGTCTGGCCCAGACCATCGTAAAGGAAAAGTAGCGGCCTGACTTTGGAAGGCGGAGGTTTCGCGCCTTGACCACTTTTTCTGCGAGTCAGGATTGACGGTCGGCCCGCCCGGTCGCAAGCTGTGAGGGATGCGACAAAACCTCAACCGTAGGAGCTAAGACACCGTGGGCGCACAATGGAAACAAGCCGGGCGCGAAGCTAACGCGCAGAAGAAAGGCCAGATGACGGCCAAGTTGGTCCGCGAAATCATGGTCGCCGCGAAACTCGGCGGCGCTGATCCGGACTCAAACGCGCGCCTCGCCGCCGCCGTGGAAAAGGCGCGCAAGGCGTCGGTGTATCGCGATACCATCGAGCGCGCGATCAAGAAGGGCTCCGGCCAGACCGACGACAAGATCAACTTCGAGCTGGTCACCTATGAAGGTTTCACGCCGCACAAAGTGCCGGTGGTGGTCGAGTGCCTGACGGACAGCCGCAACCGCACCGCGCCGGAGATTCGCAATATTTTCAAGATTGGAGCGCTCGGCAACCCGGGCAGTGTGGCGTTTTTCTTCAATCATCTCGGCGTGGTCGAAGCAACCCACACCGACCCCAATCGCGACGCTGAGGGTGATGCCATCGAAACGGGCGCGCAGGAAATTGAAGCGCTTGAGGCGGAGGAAATTCCCGAAGGCCACAAGGGCGCGCGCTTTCTCACGGAGATTAAGGATCTCGACCATGTCTCCAAAGCGCTGAAGAGCGCGGGCTGGAACATCATCTCATCGGAAATTCGTTACCTCGCGAAGACCTATCCCGAACTGGATCCCGCGGCGCGCAAGGAAGTCACTGACTTTCTGAACACGCTCGATGACCACGATGATGTGCATCGGGTCTATGCGGCGATCAAATAGTGTCCCAGTCGCGAGCGCTGCGGGCTAGGCGGTTTCAGCCGTGGCCAGCGAGGAATCCTCCGGCGGCAATGAGGAAAGCCGGATTTTTGGATTTCGTTCGGCGAAAAAGTTGCAGCTCCATTCGTCCTGAAAAAGGATGACCGGTCGTTTGGCGGCGTCGAAGGCGACCCGCGCACCCGTGGGCAGCGTGGTGTCGTCGATCGGCGCATCGTTTTCGGTGGTCGCCCAGCGCAGAATTTTCCACTGGCCTGGTTCGAGCCGGGATTCGGCGCCGTATTCGGTCTGCATCCGGTATTGCACCACTTCAAACTGGAGCGGCCCGACCGCGCCGAGCAACGGGACGCGCTGGACGGAATCCTTCAACAGAAACGCCTGCACCACGCCTTCCTGCAACAACTGATCGAGACCCTCGCGGAACCGCTTGAACTGGGCGGTGCTGGGGCTTTGCAACCACGCGAAACATTCCGGGGTGAAGCGGGGAATCTCCTGATAAGAGAGTTTGGGATCCTCGGCCAGCGTGTCGCCAATGCGAAAGTCGGAATGGCCGAGCAGACCGACGACGTCGCCGGCAAAGGCTTCATCGATCGTTTCGCGCTCCCGGCCGAAGATTTTGTGCGAACTGGAAAGCCGGAGCTTGCGGCCGGTGCGTGTGTGCACCACCGACATGTCGCGTTCAAAACGTCCCGAACAAATGCGCACGAACGCCAGCCGGTCCCGGTGCTTGGGATCCATGTTGGCCTGGATTTTGAAAATGAACCCGGAGAACTTTTCCGAATCGGGCTCGATGACTTTGCCGCCGGCGGTGCGCGCGCGGGGGGAAGGCGCGAGTTCGAGAAAGGCGTCGAGCAAAAGCTGCACGCCGAAGTTGTTCACCGCGCTGCCGAAAAACACCGGGGTTAATTTTCCCGCCAGCACCGCTTCGTGGTTGAAGGTCGCGCCGGCACCGTCGAGCATCGCCAATTCGTCGACCATGCGCGCATAAGTTTCTGGCGACATTTGTTCGCGCAGTTTCGGATCCGAAAGGCCGTGCACCGCTTCCGGGGCGCGATATTGCCCGCCGGGAACGCGCTCGAACAAATGCATCAGGTTGGCCTTGCGGTCAAACACGCCGCGAAATTCCGGGCCGTCACCGAGCGGCCAGTTGATGGGACACGCCGCGATGCCAAGCACGCTTTCCAATTCATCGAGCAACTGCAGCGGATCGCGCGCCGGGCGGTCCAGCTTGTTCATGAACGTGAAAATCGGAATCCCACGCATCCGGCAGACTTCGAAAAGCTTGCGCGTTTGCGTCTCGATGCCTTTGCCGGCGTCGATCACCATCACCGCCGCGTCGACAGCCGTGAGCACGCGATAGGTGTCCTCGGAGAAGTCTTTGTGACCGGGCGTATCCAGCAGATTGACGCAATAGCCGCGATAGTCGAATTGCAGCACGGTGGAACTGACGGAAATGCCGCGCTGCCGCTCCAGTTCCATCCAGTCGGAGGTCGTGGCACGCTGATTTTTGCGGGCGGTCACCGAGCCGGCGAGTTGCACCGCGCCGCCGTAGAGCAGGAATTTTTCCGTCAACGTGGTCTTGCCCGCGTCGGGATGCGAAATGATCGCAAACGTGCGGCGGCGCGAAATTTGTTGTTCCAAAGACTGCATGACTAAATTGTAGTTGCTGACTCTCCACCGTTCTGTCCTCAAGCCGTGGTTGTAATTTTGCGAGGCGGGACAATTTTCCAAAGCGATGCCGGCGGCGAACCCTGCCGCCGCCAACCAAAAAGCTAGGGCGGGGTGGGCGACACCGCGCCGCGCCCGCAGGCATTCGGCTGTGCCGGCGTCAGGTTGCTGCGATTGAAAAATTGCATCACCCGCATGCTACGTTACTGAAAAGCGGGAGTAAAGCAGGGCTTTCCCTGCAACACCCACCTATCCCGGCGCACGACATTCAGAAAAAACGCCGCGCCACAAAATAATTCGAGGCATTCGACCGGGAGCCTGCTAGTGCAGGGTGGAAAAGCAAAATCCAGGTTGAGTATGAAATTGAGATCAATGAACCGATTTACGGCGAGCCTGCGCGTGGCTGCCGCCCTGATGACACTGACGACATTTATGGCCGCCCACGCGGCTGATAACGCGCCCACCGCCAGCCGGGTGTCGTCCCCGCCGGCATCGAAATCGACCACTTCGGTTGAAGCCTGGAAAGAGGCCGGTTGGAAGGATCCTGAAATCATCCTGACAGAGGTGAATTACAAGAATATGCCGCTGGGAGAAGTGGCGGCGAATTTACGCGAACTATTCAAGGACATGTTCGATGTCATCGCCCCGCACACGTGGCAAAGTGCCAATCCTGGATTGGAGGCGATCGATCCCTCGTCGGTGCCCATCAACATTCAATTGAAAAATGTAAGCGCCACGGAAGTGTTCAATGCCATGAACATGGTTCTGCAAGCCGAGGGTTCGCCGGTGCGGTGGGAACTCAAGATGAACGGCCGCCGTCCGGTCGCCCTCCTGACGGTCCTGCCGCAACTGCTCCCGCCACGAGCGGCGGCGACTCCGGAAAAGCAGCCGCTCCGCCTGGTGATTTTTGTGGGCGATTTGCTGGGCGATGAAAAATCGGGGAGCATGACCATGGAGCAACTGGTCACGACGATTTCCGATGTTTACAAAATGAGCCTTGGCGATCCCAAGGGCGTGGTGCAATTTCACAAGAGCTCGCAGTTGCTGGTGGTCACTGGAACGAACGAGCAACTGTTGTTTGTCCAGCAGGCGCTGGAGGCCTTGAAAGAGAAGGTGCAACTGGACCGGGTGAAAGCCATGAAGCAGGCGGTAGAGAACAAACCGAAATCCGAGGAGCCGAAGGTGCGTTGAGAGCGCGGTAAACCGATGGCGATACGCACCTATTCCATGTCCCTGCCGGCGGGCGGAAATTCGTTGCCAGCGATGGCAAAGGCGGGCGGGGTGTGCCCGTCAGCGGTGGAGGCCGATGCCGAAGCCCGCGCGCTCGCTTGCGCGGTGGGACGCGGAGACGAGGCGGCTTTCCGGAAATTATACGATCTTTATCATGACCGTTTGTTCCGCCTCGCGCTGGTGGTTGGCCGCGGCGACGAATTGCTGGCGCAGGAAACCGTGCAGTCGGTTTTTGTCACCGCCGCCGCCAAGCTCAGCCGGATCGAGAGCGAGCTGCATTTGTGGAACTGGCTCGCCCGCATTGCGCGGCAGCAACTCGCGAAAAGCTGGCGGCAGCAGCGGCGGGATTCCGCGCTGGTGGTTCCCGGTGAATTGCCGGAATGCAGCGACGGCGGTGAATCCGAGGGGGCACTGGAGCAAAGCCTGGACGCGGCGTTGCTGGCGCTGGAACCGGACGAGCGGCAGGTGATCGAGTGGTTTTATTTCGACGATCTAAGCCACAAACAAATTGCCGAACAACTGAGCGCGACGCCGAAGGCGATTTCCAGCCGTCTGGAACGCGCGCGGGCGCGGTTGCGGGCGTTGCTGGCGAAAGGACTTGCCCGTGAAACCTGAAAAGCGACAACTCATTCACGATCTGCTCGATGCGGATGCCCAATCCCGGCGTGACGCGGTGTTGCTGGCGGGCGGCCGGATTTTGCGCCGCCGCCGTCAATGGCGGGTCGTGCGGCAGGTGTTGGTGACGGTGGCCATTCTGGGCGTCGCCGGGCTGTGCGTCGAACGATGGATTGCTCCCGCGCCGGTGATGGTGAGCGCCGTGCCTCCGCCCGCAGCGAACCGGGAAGAATTGACGGATGCCGAATTGCTGGCCTTGTTTCCCAAAACGCCGGTGGGTCTGGCAACATTGGCCAATGGACAAAAGCGCATCGTTTTTCCTCACCCCGGCGACGAGCAGCGTTTGATTACGCGGCTTTGAATCGCACCGGCCTGCATTTCGACCGGTCTGAATTTTCCCCTTCGATGGTTTTAGCACTTGCCCAGGCTTCCCAGTCAAAATGTATTGACATATTTGCCAATCTTTGGTGATCTGGACTCATGGGTCGTTGTAGTAAGGGACTGTTCCTCATTGATGCCGTTTTGCTGGTAGTTTCCTCAAATTTGCCAAAGGCTGGGTGTCTGGTGACAGGTCCGCCCTTTCGCCTTGCGCGGGCCGTTTTTTGCCTGGGTCTCTCGGTGGCCGCACTCACTGCAAGCGCGCAGCAACAGCCGCACGAATTTGTCCGATTGCTCAAGGATTTTAACTCCGATCCGACGACCGCAAACCCCGGCGCCTTTCTGGTCTCGAACGGCAAACTCTTTTTCTCGGCCACCGACGGTTATCACAGCATCGAACTCTGGCAGACGGACGGCACCAACGTTACCCGCCTCACGGATATCAGCTACGGCTCCGCCAGTTCCTTCGTCTCGCAACTGGGGGAATACAACGGCGAGGTTTATTTTCGCGCCTCACTGAATGACGGCGATACCGCGAACCTCGAACTTTGGAAATATGATGGCGCCAGCGCGTCGCTCGCCGCGGATATCAATCCCACCGGCAGCTCCCTGCCGGCGAATCTGACCTCGTATAACGGGGTGCTCTATTTTGCTGCCAACGATGGGACGTCCGGCACCGAACTTTGGGCTTACAATGGCTTCAGCGCCTATCAGGTGGCCGATATCAACTCCGGCCCCGCGAGTTCAAGCCCAGGCGGGCTTACGGTTTACAACGGCCTGCTTTGTTTCGCCGCCAGCAACAGCGTTTACGGCACGGAGTTCTACACCTACGACGGCTTCAATCTTGGTGTCGCCAACATCAACTCCGGTTCAGCCAACTCCAATCCGTCCGGTTTCAAGGAATTCAACGGTGTTCTCTATTTTCAAGCGACCGAGCCAACCGGAGGCGCGGAACTGTGGGCATTCGACGGCTTCAACGTTTATCGCGCCGCGGACATCCGCAGCAACGCCTCCAGCTCAAGCCCCGCGAATTTTTGCGTCTATAGCAACAAACTCTATTTCGCAGCCAACGATGGCGTTAACGGCACGGAGCTGTGGGCATCTGATGGCATAAACTTCCCCACGCGCGTGACGCAAATCGCGCCGGGCAGCGCGAGCGCGAGTCCCGCCAATCTCGTTGTCTATAATGGCGTGCTGTACTTCGCGGCGAACGACGGCACCACCGGCACCGAACTTTGGAAATATAATGGCACCTCCGCCACGCGCCTCGCGGATATCAATCCGAGCAGTGGAAGTTCCAGCCCGGCGAGCCTGACCGTCTATAACGGCTATCTCTATTTTGCCGCGAGCGATGTAGCCGCTTCCCGGCAACTGTGGCGGACCGACGGCACGAATGTCTCGATGTTCGCCCGCATTAACAACGGCAGCAGCGGCAGCACGTTTGGTCCTGGCGCGGTCTTCAACGGGAATTATTACTTCATGGCCTACGGCACGAATCAGGCGTTCTACAAATATGACGGCACGAACTTCAGCGTCGTGAGCACCACGCGATTCCCAAGTTTCGGCGGCGGCGCCACGGTTTACAAAGGTGCGCTGTATTATGCTACTGACACGCAAATCTGGCGTTACGATGGGACCAATTTCGCGGCGGTCGGCGGCCAGTGTGATCCTTTTCAGCAACTGGTGGAGTATAATGGCATTTTGTATTTCAACGGCGAAGACCTCAGCAAGGGGCAGGAACTTTGGAAATGCGACGGCACAAATGTAATCCGCGTGACCGATATTTTTCCCAATACGGGCAACTCCGATCCGCAGTTGCTCACGGTCTTCAAGGGGCTGCTCTACTTTTTTGCCACCGACGCCACGGGCCGCGGGTTGTGGAAATTTGACGGCACGAACGCGACGCGCATCGGCACGGCCACGGTCAATAATATCGGCAGAATGCCCGAGTGCAATGGACGCCTTTTTTTCGGAGCCAGCACCAACAGCGATTATGAACCTTGGAGCTTCGACGGCACGAACCTGTCGAAGGTGGCTCAAATCAATGTCCATGGCACCAATTCCAATCCGGTTTTTTGGTCCACATTTCGCAATCGCGCGTATTTCACCGCCACCGATGGCGTTCATGGTCCCGCGGAACTATTCTCCACGGACGGCACCAACGTGACGCGGATCACCACCAATCTGAATACCTTCTACGCCTTCCCCTACGCGGACACGCTGTATTTCTCCGGGGATGACGGCACCAATGGTTACGAGTTGTGGAAATACGACGGCGCACGGGTTTCAATGGTCGCCGATATCAATCCGGGACGGCCTTTTTCCCTGCCGACTCCGCATCAGGAGTTCAAAGGCATGTATCTGTTTGACGCCACCGACGGCGCGAACGGCGACGAACTCTGGCGGCTCGACGCCGTATCGCAACTGGTCCAGATCACCGGCCTCACGCGACAGGGCAACGACATGTCGGTCTCGTGGAGTTCGCCCGGCGGACTGACGAATGTGCTGCAAACTTCGACTGGCAGCAGTGGAGGTGTCAGCAATAACTTCACCGACCGCAGCACGCCGCTCGTCGCGCCCGCCGGAGACATGGTCACCGTGACCTATCTCGACACCGGCGGCGCGACCAACAAACCGGCCAAGTATTATCGCGTGCGGATACCGTAGCGCTCGACTGATTTTAAACGGCGTCGCGCCGGCCTGTTCACCGATTGGTCTTCTGTATTTTACCTTTCATTGGTTTTAGCCGCTGACTTGGCAATTCATGGAGGGCGGGGCATACTATCGGTCAACGGCACGGGCGAATGCAGAGAGCCCGACAAAATCACAAATCCAGTTATGAAACAGACTTTTCTACTCGCAGGCACGGCGCTCACCCTCCTTGTCCAGGCAACCTTTGCCGCTGATCCGTCCGCCGAGGCTAAAAAATCCTGGCCGCAATGGCGTGGACCGCTGGCAACCGGTGTGGCACCGTTGGCGGAGCCGCCGCTGACCTGGAGCGAGACCAATGGCATCAAGTGGCAGGTGAAAATTCCCGGGCAGGGCGATTCCACGCCGATTGTGTGGGATGACAAAATTTTCATTCTCACGGCGGTTCCCACGGGAAAAAAGACCGAAGGCGCGGCGGCGGATGCCTCCGGGGATCGCGGCAACCGTCGCGGCGGCGGCGGTGAAAAGCCGACGGAGACGTATCAATTCATCGTGCTTTGCCTCGACCGCAAAACCGGCAAGACAATCTGGCAAAAAGTGGCGCGTGAGGAACTGCCGCACGAGGGGCATCAGGCGAACAACACTTTCGCCTCGGCCTCGCCCATCACAGACGGTGAGCGCGTGCTCGCATTTTTCGGGTCGCGCGGTTTGCATTGTTATGACCTCGATGGAAATCTCAAGTGGTCGAAGGACTTCGGCCGCATGTCCACCCGCATGGGCTTCGGCGAAGGCTCTTCGCCGGCGCTTTATGGGAACACCGTCGTGATGTACTGGGACGACGAAGGCGACGACGATTTCATCACCGCGCTCGACAAGCGCACGGGGAAGGAACTCTGGCGTGTCCCGCGAAGTGAGGCGACCGGCTGGTCTACCCCGTTGATTGTAAATTACGAAGGCAAGCCGCAGGTGATCGTGAACGCCAGCGGCAAGGTGCGCAGCTACGACCTCGCCACCGGCAAGGAAATCTGGTCCTGCGGCGGCCAGACCGCGAATGCGATTCCCACCCCGGTGGCGTCGGCGGATACCGTGTTCGTGACCAGCGGTTTTCGCGGCAGCGCGCTGTATGCGATTGCGCTCGGCCATACCGGGGATCTCGCCGGCACCGATGCGATCCGCTGGACGCGCAATAAATACACGCCCTACGTGCCTTCGCCCCTGCTGGTGGATGGCCGGATTTATGTCGTGGCGAACAACAGCGGCATGTTGTCCTGTTTCGATGGCAAAACCGGCACGCCGCAATATGAAGGCGAACGGCTGGAGGGAATTTCCGAAATTTACGCGTCGCCGGTGGCGGCGGGAGACAAAATCTACGTGCTCGGCCGTGACGGCACCTGCCTGGTGCTGAAGCAGGGTCCCAAGCTGGAAATTCTCGCGACTAACAAGCTGGGCGACAAGACCGACGCATCGCCCGCGCTTGTTGGGAATGAAATCTTCATTCGCGGCCGCAAGGCATTGTACTGCATCGGGAAATAATTCCCGGGCTGCCGCAGCGGACGAGCCTGAGGGCGTTCAAGCCGCCACTTTTCGCCAGATTGTCAAAAATGCAGGGGCGAAATCCTGCGGTTTTTCGACCGACCAACGCGTGACTTCCTCCGGCGAAAACCAGCTCCCGCGCTCGATCTCTTCCGCCTGCAAAACAAACGGGCCTTCCGCATCGCACCGGTAAACCCAGACAAATTCCTGATCGGTGTCGGCCGATGCGGGCAATTTGAAGAGCCGGGGCGGCGCCTGTTTCACCACCAGTCCAATCTCCTCGCGGAGTTCGCGGACCGCGCAGGAATCGTAGTCTTCCCCGGAATCCACGTGACCGGACGACGACGAATCCCACACGCCGGGATGCCGATCCTTTTTCTGGGAGCGCTTTTGCAGAAACACCTGTCCCGCGGCGTTGAAGACCAGCACGTGAATCGCCCGATGCAACAGGCCCTGCCGATGCACTTCATTGCGGGTTTGCTGGCCGATCACTTCGTCGCGTTCGTTGACGACATCGAATATCTCTTCGTTCATTTTATTAAATTCTCCACTGCCCGCCGCTGACCGGCATTAAGGCGTACGCCGGGTCGCTGGTCGCGCATCATTTTAATCGCGGACGGCAAATCCGCCGCCGCGCCGGTGCTGAGCAGATAGGCAGCCACCACCGTGGCGCTGCGTCCGTGACCCATCGCGCAGTGAATATACACCGGACCTTCCGGAAGCCGATCCCGGATGAATTTTACCGCCGCTTGCAATTGCTGTGAGGTGGGCGCGGTGCCGTCCAAGACAGGCAGGCATTGATATGTCGGTGAACGCCGCAAAAATCCGACTTCGCCCAATTCGCACGTCATGTCCAGCACGCTGACGATGCCGGCCGCCTTCAACTTCGCTTCCTCCCAGGGAAAAAGCCAGCCGCCCAGGTAAACGCCGGGAGCGATTTGATGAAACGGCTTCACTCGCATCCCGCGAAAAAATATCAATGAGGCGTAGCTCATCAAGTGATACGGCCAGAATACAAGGAAGCTGACCGGACGCATGCGTCCATCCGCCTTGAACACCAATGCCGGCAGACTTAGGAGATAGATGATGCCCAGGGCCACAAAGCAGACGCCGGCGGAATAGCCGAGAACCCGGCCAATGAGAGAGGCGGCCTCCCAACCCAGCCATAGCAGTGCGCCGCCCAGCGCGAGGAATACCACGCCCGATAAATTAAGCCGGGGCATGCAAAATTTTCGTCAGGGAGACGAACTGTTCCAGCGTCAGCGCCTCGGCGCGAATCAGCGGCGACAAGCCGGTTTGCTCGAAGGCGCTTTTGAGCCGCTCGGGATCCCACTGCGCCTTCAGCAGTTTCATCATCATCTTGCGCCGCTGGGAAAAACTTTGCTTCACGATGCGAACGAACGTTCGTTGTTGCTCCGCGGGCAGCAGCGGTTCCTCGCGGCGAACGAGGCAGACGCAGGCCGAATCGACGTCGGGCGCGGGAAAGAAGCAACTGGAGGGAATCTTGAACCATTCCTGCGGACGAAAACGCAACTGCACCAGCAGCGTCAGCACGCCGTAATCGTCGTCGCCGGCGCCCGCCATGAGCCGGCGCGCGACTTCGAGTTGAAGCGTGGCCACGAGGCGGCGCGGGTTGTGGCGCGCCAGCGCCAGTTCCACAAGAATGGGCGAGGCGACGGAGTAGGGAAGGTTGGCGACGAGTTTCCAATCCTGCCAGTCCCGCTCCTTGCGCTGCAAATAGTCGAGCGCGTCGTCGTGCAGCAAAACCAGTTTTTCGGACTGAAGACGCTCGCGTAATACCGTGACGAGCCGCTCATCCTTTTCGATGGCCAGCACTTCACCGGCGCGCTCGATCAACAGTTCCGTCAAAGGGCCCAATCCGGGACCGATCTCAAGAATTTTGTCGGCGGAGGTGATCTCTGCGAGGTCGGCGATGCGGCGAAGTTGGTTGCCATCATGAAGAAAATTCTGGCCGAGGGAACGCGTAAGCTGGATGTTCCGGTCGCCCAGCAACTGCTTCATTTCGGTGAGCTTCATGACATTTCTGAATGCGCCAGGGCATTCTTCAACGCGGTGACGGCGGTTTGAAGTTGCGTCACCGAAATCGTCAGCGGCGGGGTAAAGCTGATCACGTTCGAGTGTTCACCTTCCGGCAGAAAAATGAAGCCGCGATGCAGCGCGGTTTTCACGGCGTGCAACGCTTCTCTGGTCGCCGGCGAACCATCGTGATGCCGAACCTCGAGGCCGACGAGCAATCCAAGTCCGCGCGCTTTCAGACGCAGGTGCGCGGTTATGCCCGCAATCGCGTAAAGCATGGAGAGCAGCCGCACACCCAGCGCCGCACTGAGTTCGGACAACCGGCGGCGCCTGATCTCTGCAATCTGCGCGAGCGCCATGGCGCAGCCGACCGGATGGCCGAGAAACGTGCTCGTGTGGATCGCCTCGCCCGCGGACGGCGGCCACGCGGTGTCCATGATGTCCGCGCGACCAACGCACGCGGAGAGCGGGAAACCGCCGGTCAACGCTTTGCCGAGACAAATCAGATCGGGCACGACGTTCCAGTGTTCGCACGCGAACCATTTTCCGGTGCGGCCGAAGCCGGTGTAAATCTCGTCGAGCACGAGCAGCGCCTTGTGCCGGTCGCACAACCGGCGCAGCAGGGGCAGAAATTGCGGTGGCGGCACATTCACGCCGCCACGGGCCTGCACCGGTTCGACAAGAATGGCGCCGATTTTTTGCGTCCGCAAAAGACGCACCAATTGCGCCTCGATGGTTTTCAGGTTGGAGGCGTCGAATTTGGGGAACGGAACGAAGTGCGCGAACTCGCGAAGCTGCGGACGGAACGGCTGCTTGAAATGCGCGCGATGCGTCGCGTTGAGCGCGCCGTAGCCGAGACCATGATAGGCGCCGTCGAAGGCAATCACCCCGGATTTGCCGGTGGCGAGCAGCGCGGTTTTGAGCGCGGCTTCCACGGCTTCGAAGCCGGAATTGCAGAAAATGGTTTTGCCCTGCGCGCCGGCTTTTTTGGTGCTCCAGCGTTTGAAGGTCAATTCGCTGAGTTCGTACGCGAGTTGGGCTTTGAGGGCGTGGGGATGGACATCGCCCATGGCGTGCAGCAGCCGCGCCATTTGCTTTTGCCCGGCGCGAACGACGCGGGGATTGGCGTGTCCCGCGGCCGCGACGCCGAAGGCGGCGGTGAGGTCGAGATATTTGCGTCCTTCGGCATCCCAGACGTGAAGGTCCCGGGCGCGATCCCACACGATGGGCCACGAGCCGTCCGCCTCCAGGAAGGTGACGTTGCGGGACTCGAACTCGCGCAGCGTGGCCAGGGTTTGGGCGGTGTTCATCGTTCGTCAAACCCCGCGTTGGTCCGGTGGCCAGATCACTTTGTGCATCTGTACTTGAAAGCGAACCGGCAGTGCGTCGGCGATGATTCGATCCGCCAGAGCGTCGCGCGATATCGGCGTTAAGCCTGCGGGAACTCGCTTCAACGAGGCATGCTGTTGCTCCGGCGCGAGCGGATGCACCCACGACATCAGCAGCGGACAAATCGAGGCGAGATGGTAAGCGGCGATTTTCTCCTTCGCCCACGCGTAATCCTCCTCGGTGCCGATGACGAACTTAATTTCGTCGGTGGCTTTCAAGTGCGGAATATTTTCCCAGCGATTGCGCGCCACCTCGCCGCTGGCGGGACATTTCAAATCCACGATGCGTCGCACGCGCGGATCGACTTGCGAGATATCGTGGGCCCCGCTGGTTTCGAGCAGCACCGTGAACCCGGCGTCGCAGAGCGACTGCATCAACAGCGGCGATTTCTTTTGCAACAGCGGTTCGCCGCCCGTCAATTCCACCAGGGGCAACGGATGGCCCGACGAAGCCGTTCCGCGATAGGGAATGGCCAGGCGCTGAACTTTTTCGAGAATCTCAGCGAAGGACTGCTTTTTCCCTTCGGTGAACGCGTAAGCGGTGTCGCAATACGAACAACGGAGGTCGCAGGCGGTTAGGCGAATAAACACGCAGGGCATGCCCGCAAAAGTGCTTTCGCCTTGCAGGCTGACATAAATTTCGTTGACGACCAGCGTGTCCGACACAGCCAGCACAGTAGCTGGTGGCAGCCGATTAGGAAAGCGCGGCGAATGCTGCTGTGCGGCGGGTGTGCCTCCAGACGCACAGTTGGCGGTCCGCCAAAAGGAGGTAAGGTCGAAGTAGATCGTGGCTACTAAAGAGCACAAAAGACACGCGAAAGGCTTGATCGAGGGACTGGAATCCCGGGTGCATCTGGGACCGCCGATTAACCAGGGCGAAATCCTCTCGGCCCAGCAATTTCTCCGGCAGAATGGATTCTCGCCTTCGAGCGATTATTTCGGCCGACTCGGTCAAATCCGTACTCGTGTCGAAACCCGTTCCGTCACGGAGCCCCGACCTGCCGGCAAGCGCAACTACGGCGGCGAGGCCGCTGGTTGCTGGATGCAACTTCAGTGCGCCTACGATCACGTCATTCTCTCGACTTGCTACGACGGACGTTTCAACTCGCAGTCCGGCCGGATAAAAATCTCGCACCGTTTCAATCAGGAAGGGCGTGTGGATTTCGTCGAATTGAAATTTCTCCGTTCGCTCCACGCCTGCCTCAACGGCGAAATCCGCAAGCTGATCACCGTCAAAAATTTTCAAGACTTGCAAAAGAGCTGGCATTCCGCCGAGGCGTTTGTGCTGCCAATCCTGCCGCGCGAATTGTTGTTCCTCTACGAAAATATCTTCCGCTGTGAACGCGCCGAAGTCCTGGCATGGCTCGTCAATATCGGCCACCGCATCGTCAACGATTTGATCGCGGATCTCAAAAACCGTCCCGCAAATGCGGCCGCTAGTGGTCCCTCGCAAAATCCGAATCAATTGTGCCTGAGCACCGTGCGAACGGATGAGGTGGCGTTCCCAATTCTGGAAAGCGCCGCCGTTCTCGAAGCAGCGGCGGACCTGTTGGACGAAAAAAATATCGTCCTGCGCTACGCCACCAAAAACTGACGCGGCCGCGGACGAAGGAGTTTTCTCCTAGTTGGCTTTCTTGCCGCTTTTCTTTGCCGATCCGGCTTTGGCCTGCAAAGGCGGATATGGACGCCCGGAAATGAGATTGGTGCCGTCCGTAAAACCCTCCGGACGATTTGCCAGCAGCTTGATCATGCGCGCGCGCATTTGTTTGAAGAGCACCTGTTGCGTGGCAACTTTTGAAAGGTCGCGTTCCTCGTGCGGGTCGCTCTCCAGATCAAAGAGGTATTCCGTCCCGTCGAATGGCCGCCAGATGTATTTGATCCGGCCGTCGGTGAGCGCCTGAAACGCCTGCTCCTCGTTGTAGCAGGGTGCGTGTTCTGAATGCAGCCATTCCCGCACCGTATCCGTTTTTCCACGCAGAAAAGGGACGAGGCTGATCCCGTCCATCGGCCGGGGAATTTTCGCGCCGGCCAGATCCAGGGCCGTGGGCATGATGTCTTCCAGGCAAACGGGCGTTTTCGTGCGCTGGCTGGATTTGAAACCAAGGTCGGCTGAACCGGCGATAATGAAGGGAATGTTCGCCGAGCCCTCAAACGGCTCGCATTTTCGGTAGTAACCGTGATCGGCCAGCATTTCGCCGTGGTCGGAGATGACGAAGATAACCCAGGGCCGTTTTGCTTTTTCGCTGCGCGCCTTGAATGAGGAAATGAGCAAACCAAGTTGTTCGTCGAGGTGATCGATCAAACCGAAATATCCCGCCTGCGCCTCGCGCAACGCGTCGCCCTGTAACAACACGCGGTCGCCGGATTTATTGCCTTCCGGTTTCAGCTCGGACCATTTGACCCAATCCCCGTGCGCGGGCGGGGGTAGATTGCTCGACAGGCACGCAGCGAAATATTTTTTCGGTGGAAACAGCGGTGAGTGGGGCGCATAAAAGGAGGCGGTGAGAAACAAGGGCTGGTCCGCAGGCGCATTGCTCACCACGGCACAGGCGTTGCGCACGATCCAGGCGGTCGGATGCAGTTCATCCGCCAGCGGCCAGGCCTTGGCCTGCCACCAGTTCATCGTTACGCCCATATCCTCGACGAGCTGGCGAATGCCGCCGGTTTCAGGCGCCGCCTTTTTAAGATAATTGTCGTAGTCATCATCGGCGACATACGTGGACCCGCGAATTTCCTTTTGAAATCCGTAATACTCTTCGGCTGGAACCTGGTGCATGTAACGTCCCACTAGAATTGTCGTGTAGCCGGCGTCGGCGAGAATTTTGGGCATCGTGGGCGCGGTGATCGGGCGCGCCTTGAATCCCACGACGCCGCTGGTTTGGGGATACAAGCCGGTCAGCAACGACGCGCGCGCCGGGATGCACGAGGGGCAGGTGGAGTAACCGCGACGAAACAGTGTGCCTTCGCGCGCCAGTTGATCGAGGTGCGGCGTTTGCACGACAGGATGTCCAAGAATGGAAAGACAATCGCCGCGCATCTGGTCCGGCATGATGATGAGCATGTCCGGTTTTTGGGAAGCGGTGACGGCGCAATGACCATTTAAAACTCCCAGCCAAGGCAGGAGACAGGCAATGAGTCGGGTAAATCTCATGAGCCCGATTAAACCACAGAGGCGCGGAGGCACAGAGCGGAAAATGCGGGCGCGGAAGAAGGATGCTAGGGACTACCGATTGAACCGATAGCCCTCGCCGCGAACGGTCAGGATATGTTTGGGCGATTGCGGATCGTCCTCCAGCTTCTGCCGGAGCCACGCGATATGGACATCCACGGTGCGTTCGGTGATAAACTGTTGCCCGCTCCAGACCTGTTTCAAAATCTGATCGCGCGTGAGCACCTGGCCGCGTTGATTGATGAGCAATCGCAACAGGTCGGCTTCCTTGGCGGCGAGGCTGATCGGTTCGCTCTTCTTGAAAAATTCCATCTTCGAGAAGTCGGCTGTCACATCGCCGAACTCGAAACGCATGACGGGCGTCAATTGCTCCTTGTGCACGCGGCGCAGGAGGGCGCTGACGCGGGCGAGCAGTTCATCCGGATCGAACGGCTTGACGAGATAATCGTCCGCGCCCGTGCGCAAGCCTTGCACCTTGTCGGGAACCTGGCCTTTGGCGGTGAGCATGAGGATGGCGCGGTCAAATCCGCGTTCGCGAATCGCATGGCAGACCTGCAGGCCGTTCATGCCGGGCAGCATCACGTCAAGGATGAGCAGGTCGAAGGGTTCCTCCGAGGCGCGGCGGAAACCAGTTTTGCCGTCGCGCGCGATTTCGACCGTGTGACCTTCGGCCTGCAACAAATCCGAAACCACGAGCGCCACGCCGGCCTCGTCCTCGACCAAAAGAATGCGGGAACTCATGCCGGTTTCGCGCTGGTGACGGGGAGTTGCACCAGAAAGGTCGCGCCCTGGCCCGGCTGGCTGTGGAGTGAAACCTGGCCGCCGTGCGCCTCCACGATTTCCTTCACCAGGCTGAGCCCCAGCCCGCTGCCGCGGATTTGCCTTTCCCCCGCCGCCGCGCCACGGACGAACGGTTTGAAAACCTCCGGCTGTTCATCTTCCGGAATGCCGGGGCCATGATCCGACACGCGCACTTCGACCATGGGCGGCGCGCCGCCGTTGGTGAGGTTGGCGGTGATGCCGATCCAGCGGCCTTCGCCACCATGTTTCGCCGCGTTGGCAATCAGATTTTGAAACACCCGGCGGAGGGCGGCGGGGTCGCCGTTAATCTCCGGCAACGTGGACGGGACGGTGGATTCGACCACGCATTCGGCCACGCGCGTATCGGGTTCCGCGCCGGCGATGGCCTCCTTCAACACGTCGGCGAGGGCCACCGGCTTGCGCGAGAGCGGCGCCTGGTTTTTGCGCGCGCCAGCCAGTTCGAGCAACTGTTCGATCATCTCGGTGAGTTGCTCGGTGTGTTGAATGATCAGCCCGCTGTATTGCTCGATCTTGGCGCGCTCCTGGACGAGACCGCGCCGGATGTTGTAGGCGGCGCCGTGAATCACGGTCAGCGGCGTCCGCAGTTCATGCGAAACATTGGCGACAAAATTCATCTGCTGTTCCGCGAGCTGCCGCGCCCGGCGGGTATTACGCACCAACACGATGCCCGTGGCGAACATGAGCAAACTGATGCCGATGGAAACGAGGAGATTGCGGTTGCGGGCCGCGGCGACTGTTGCCTCCAGCGCGCCCGGACGCGGCAGCACTTCGAGCATCCATACACCGCGTTCGCCGCGATCGGTGCCCGACGGCGCACCGGACATATTGCCGTTGCGGCCCTGCGCGTTGAACCGGACGGAAATGGCCGGCTTCGCCGCGAGGAGGCGATTCGTCGCCGACGCGTAGATGTCCACAAAAGGCGCAACCATGCCTTTGACGCGCACGACGTTGTTGGTTTCACCGTCAGGATTCAGATATTTGGCGGTCAACTCCGGCAGCCAGACAGTTTGCGCGTAGGCGAGGTCGAGTTCCAGAATGACCCAGTGCTCGCCCATGTTCGGTTCGTGATTGTTTCGCGACTTGGGAAACTGCGGATATTCCTGAAGCAACCCTGACGAATCACGGAAGGGCGGAGACCGGCCCATGTGTTTGTTCTCAAGGTTTTCCTGCAGCACGGCCCAATCGGCCGGCCAGTTGGTGCGAACCAGCCGGTCCGTTTTCGGATCGAAAAGCGAAAGCTGCAAGGCATCGCCCGAGTTCACGGCGATGCCGAGACGGCGAAACACCGGCCGGGGATGCGACGCATTCCACTTTTTGAAATGCGCGAGATGGACCGCCTCGATTCCCTTTTTTTCAAATTCAGTTGCAGAGGGAAAAATCAAGGCGGTGGAGGCGTCGAGCTCGGTGTCGAAGGAGCGGGTGAACGCATGCGCCTGATCGTCGAGCTGGCTGCGCTGGCTGATCATCTCGGCGCGGGCGACCTCGCCGGTCCAGCGATATTGCAGGATGGTCAGGACCGCGCAGAGCAGGAACATGAGCGCCCCCAACGCCCAGTCCGGGAAATTGTTCCGGTTGGCTGCGTTCATGTCGGTTTCATTTCAATCTGAGGGACTTAGCATACTCCCGGGCGGAGGGGCGGGTCAATGGAACGGGGGCATCCTTAACATTCCTTAACATGACCGATTGGCCGCCGGGGCGATTTTCTAATCAATTGACTAATCACCGTTAAACGCTTCAAGCCTCTCCTTAATAATCCTTAACATGACGGCGCGAGCGGAATGTTGGAAGGTGGGGTTAACAACCGGAGCAGCCATGAACAAAGTGCCGACCAAAACAACGACGGTTATGAAAAACACACTCGCATCCTCACCGCCTCTGCCGGTCTACATCCCGCTCAAGCGCCGCCGCTTCATGCGCGCGATCGCCATCGCCTCGGCGGGATTTTCCATGAAAAGTTATCTGGCCGAGGCTTTGACCCTCACGCCGGAACTGGTGCAGGGCCCGTATTATCCGCTGGCCAACAATGTTCCACTGGATAAGGACAACGACCTGCTTTACCTGAACGACGGCCTGACGCGCGCCATCGGCAAGATCACGTATCTCACCGGCCGCGTGCTCACCAGCGCCGGCGCGCCGATTGCGGGCGCCCTGATCGAAATCTGGCATGCGGACAACGGCGGCAATTATATTTATTCCGCCAACTCCGCACGCAACTCGGCGGCCGATCCAAACTTCCAGGGCTTCGGCCAGTTCCTCACCGGCAAGGGCGGCCACTACAAGTTTCGCACCATCAAGGCCGGATTGTATAACGGTCGCGCGCGGCATTTTCATATCGCCGTCACGATCCCGGGCAAGACCACGCGCTATTGCTCGCAACTGTTCTGGAATGAAACCGCCTATGTGCTCGATGCGAATGGCAACAACACCAGCACCGTGGGCGGCACGCAGAACTCGGCGGACGGGATTTACAACGGCATCAGCACGACCGAACAAAAGAACTCCGTCAATCTCACCTACGCGACCGTGGATGGGGCCACGGGTGCAGTGGCGGCAAATTTCGACTTCGTCGTCGGGCAAACGCCCATCGAACCGTCCTATCCGAACGGGGGCAGCCTCGTGATCGCCGGCACGCCGGTGGCCGGGCCCGGCAGCAGCACGCGCTACAAACTGACGCTGCCTGCCTATGCGAATTATACCTACGAAGTTTACGGCAACCCGACGCTCATCAACCTTGGCAGCTCCATCACCAATTGGAGCACGCCTTACCTCACCAACATGAGCTGGGCCGCGCTGCCGTTTTCGTTGACGCAGGCGGGCACGGTCAACACCAACAAAATCACAGTCTCCAGCAACGGGACGTTGAGCCTTTACCTGGATGAGAAGGCGACGAAAGGTTTCTATTACGTCTCCTTCCGGGTTCCGGGTGCGAACACGGGAACACCTTAGGACCGCCGCCCGGCATCCTCCCACCTCCCGCCGGGCAGGTCCTGCCTGAGTCGCTGGCAAGTGCGACTCAGGCTTTTTTTGTGCCCGTGCGCATTTGCGTCGGCGGCCGCCTACTTGCGCGACAGCAATTGAAATGACGCTTTGACACGGACCCGGATGGGAATCATCCCGGGTGCCAGGCTGGATTGCGCCTCCTGTCCGCCGTCGCCGATGGACGCGGTGTTGATGACGTTGCGGAGGTTGTTATCGCGTCCAAGAATCTGGTTGTATTCAGCGAACCCCACGTCTTCTTCGAGCAACAAGGGAGCGCCGATTTCCACTCCCAGAGCTTTGGCTGAAACCATCGCTTTTTCCTTTGCCGCCAGAATCGCTTTCTCACGCGTTTGATTTTGAAATTCAATTCGCTTCGTGTGGTTGTAGTCGACGTTTTGAACACTGACCGCCGGCATCTGGGCGAGGCCCAGCCACAATGCTCCGTAGCCCGCAAAATCAGTGGTCTTGAACGAAACTTCGGTCGAGGCGATGTATCCATTGAGAATCCTGGAGTTGGAAGCGTAATCCCAGTTTTCGCTGAACTGCATCTGGGCGGTCTGCAAGGCTTTCGGGTCGACTTTGGATTCCTTTAGAAACGCCAGCAACTTCTCCACGCTTTTCGCATGATCACCAGCCACCGCATCCAGCGCGCGCCCGCGAGTTTCCACGCGCAGCCACCAGATCATCTGGTCGGGAACGACTTCGGTGGTCGCCGTGCCATAGACGGTGACGCGGGGAATCGAATTTTCATCGGCGTGAGCCGGACGCGGGAGCACGAGCAACGCGCTGATGATGAAGGTGTGGAGGAATTTATTCATGGAGGTACGGAACGGTTTGATGAGTTTTTCGGCGGCGTTGATTTTCAATGCACGTAATGTGAAGGAAACGCGCGATCCGATTGTCAGCCGCCCGTGAAGATTTTGTAAAAAATTTGTTTGGTGAAATGGGCCATTTCTTCCACCTGCCGATCTCTTTCCTCCGCGCCTCGGCGCCTCCGCGGTTCAATTTCGACAAATCCTCCGATTGACGAAAATCCTGAACTTAAGTATGACACAAGGCGAGATTTATGCCTGCCACGTTGACCATCCACGACGAAACCGCCGCCGGCAAAAAAACCAATACCTTCACGCTGGACTGCCTCACGGAACAGATGACGGTGCGGGAATTGATTCGCGCCCGTATTTATCAGGAGGTGCAGGATTACAACCAGAAGGAGCCGGAATATTTCAACGGCCTCGTCGAACCGACCGACGCCGAGCGCATGCTCAACGGTTACAAGCTCAAGGCGAAACGAAAAATCGACTGGCAGCAGCAACATGAGCGCGCACTTGAGGCGTTTCAACGAAATGGCTTTTTTGTTTTGGTCGGGCAGAAGCAGGCGGAGAGCCTCGATCAAAAGTTTGATGTGACGGTGGATACGGAAGTCAGTTTTGTGCGGCTGGTGCAGTTGGTCGGGGGTTGATCGGGCCGGGGCCGCGATGGCGTCCGGGATGTTTCATTCGGTAAGGCGGCGGTTGAATTTCCTTTGTCGATGACAACACAAGAGTATCTGGCCCTCGCGGACAAGGATTTGATCAAGGCTCACATGCAGGCGGCGGATGGTCCGGCCGCCAAACCCATGCTGGCGGCCACGGCGGCGGGCCGGGTCATGCTGGAGGCGAATGCCGACCGGCGCGCGCGGCTGGCGGCTGCCGGGCTCGAGATGTGGATCCATGAGGTTGGCCGGGATGGCGGCACCGTCGCGTCGGTCTTGTTGCGCGCTGATCAAAAAGCGTGGAACGGTGCGCGATTGGCGGCGATTGTCGGGGCGGCCGCACAGTTGAAGCGCGAGCATCCGAGCTTCAGCGGCTTCAGCGATTTCCCCTACAAGCCGCTGATCACGGCGGTCGAAAAAGTTGCCGAACGCGATGGTTTATCCGCCGATCTGCGCGCGGCTTTGGAACGTTGGAAGGCGGCGCTCCTGCCGCGCCCGTTGACACCTGCCGAGGAACGCCTCTTTGGCGAGGCGGAGCGTGATGTAACGGCCGAATCCACCGCGGAGACCTGGGGGAAAATATCGGCGGGATTTGCGAAGATGGAGGCGCTCGAGCGCATCCGCACCGCGCTGGCGCCGGAACGACGATTGATCGAGCGGATTGCTGTTTTGCTGGCGGCGGTGGACAAACAGGACGCCGCCACTGCCGTGCCGGTCTTGCGCATCGATACGACGGACGCGGTGGGCATCCTGATCAGCGCCGACGTCGCGCGCGGCGGCCGGGCAAGTGGAGCAGCGTGGGCGGAATTGATAAAGCACGCGCGCAGCCTGACGGCCACCAAGCCTTCGCCGAAATGGTCCGAAGCCGCCGCCCGCATGGCGGCAAACATCGACGCGAAAAATTTCGGCAGTTGCATTTCCGACTGGTTCAACGAGACGGGCAAGCCGACGGCGCAGAAGCTGGTGCATTATCGCGGCATCGCCAACGCCACGCTGTTGAACGATTGCTCGGTGGAAATTCTCAAGGGACTCGCCTGGGCGGTCGTCGCGGCGCAGCGCGTGGATCTCGCGCCCGCGCTGGCGAATCTCGCGGATGCCTGTTGCAAAAAAGTGCCGGACATCGGCCCGCGCAATGTCAAAGTGGGCAACGCCGCCATCATTTCCCTTGCGGCGTTTGGTGATCCCCAGGCGGCGGCACAACTTTCCCGTCTGCGGCTGCGGGTGAAACATCCGTCATCGCGCGCCACGGTGGACAAGGCGCTGGCGGCTTTGAGCGAATAGACCGGCATTGCCCCCGAGGACCTCGCGGAGATGTCGGTGCCGGCCTTCGATCTGGACGCGAAAGGAACGCGCCGCGTGAAATTCGGAAAGTGCATCGCCGAAATGCGGGTGGTCGATGCGGAGCGGGTGGAACTTCAGTGGAAAGACGAGTCGGGCAAAGCGGTGGAAGCCGTGCCAGCCGTCGTGCGGCAAAAATTTGCGGACGAGTTGAAACAACTCCAGCGCGAGGTGAAGGACGCCTCCGCCATGCTCGCCGCGCAGGCGCTGAGGTTGGAGCGTTCGTTTCTCAGCGACCGTAACTGGACGTTGGAGGATTGGAAGAAGCGGTTTCTGGATCATCCGCTCGTCGGGACGCTCGCGCGCCGGTTGATCTGGCAGATCGATGAAGCGACGGCGATTCCGCGGGACGGCACGTTGCAGGCCGCGGCGGATCGCGCGCTCAAACCGGGCAAAAGCGCCACCGTATCACTGTGGCATCCGATCGATTCGGAATCGGCGGAGGTGCTGGCCTGGCGGCAATGGCTGGATCGGCACGAAGTGACGCAGCCTTTCAAGCAGGCGCATCGTGAGATCTATGTGCTGACCGATGCCGAGCGGAAAAGCAAAACGTACTCCAACCGTTTCGCCGGTCACATTTTGCGCCAGCAGCAGTTCGCGGCGTTGTGCCGCCAGCGCGGCTGGGATTATTTTCTCCAGGGCGATTTTGATTCGCACAACACGCCCCGGTTGCAAATTCCGGCGCACGGGCTGAGCGCGGAGTTTTGGGTGGAAGGCGTTCAAAACCAGGTGACGCCGCAGGGCATTTTTTTCTACGTCGCCAGCGATCAGGTGCGGTTCGGCGAATCGCTGGCCAACGTCGCGCCGGTGGTATTCAGCGAGGTGATGCGCGATGTCGATCTGTTTGTCGGCGTCGCCAGCGTGGCGAACGATCCGACGTGGCGCGATCAGGGGCCGCAGGGGGCGTTGCGGACTTACTGGGAAAACTGGAGCTTCGGCGAATTGTCGGAAACCGCTGTGAGCCGGAAAGCGGTGCTGGAGAAAATCCTGCCGCGGCTGGCGGAGAGCAAACGGTTTTCGCTGAAAGACAAATTTCTGGTCGTGCGCGGCCAGCTTCGGACCTACAAGATTCACCTGGGCAGCGGCAACATTCTGATGGAGCCGAACGATCAGTATCTGTGCATCGTGCCGGATCGCGGCCACGCTTCGTCCAAACATCGGCCTTCGGTTTTCCTTCCGTTCGAGGGCGACCTGACGCTGTCAGTGATTTTGAGCAAGGCGTTGTTGCTGGCGGCGGATGATGAAATCAAGGACGAGACGATCACGCGGCAGATTCATGGTCGCTGACAAAAGGCGCCGGACGCGCTAGGCTTGTTTCATGGCCGCGAGGAAACAACAGAAGTTTGGGGTGTATGCCGGAAGTTTTGATCCGCTGACGGTGGGTCACATGTGGATGATCGAGGAGGGCGCGCGGTTGTTCGAGCACCTGACCGTGGCCATCGGCGTGAATCCGGACAAGAAATACACGTTCTCCATGGAGGAACGCCTTGCGATGCTGCACGAATCCACGAGTGCGTTCCGCAACGTGTCGATTGCGTCGTATTCCAACCATTACCTGATTCACTACGCCCAATTGATCGGCGCGACGCACATCCTGCGGGGCATCCGCACCGAGAGTGATTACGAATTTGAGCGCACGATGCGCAATGTGAACGGCGATCTCGACGGCCGCATCTGCACGGTGTTTCTGATGCCGCCGCGCGGGATCGCGGAGGTCAGCTCCAGCATGGTGCGCGGCCTGATCGGGCCGGTGGGCTGGAAAAAAATCGTCCGTAAATACGTGCCCGATCCGGTTTACAATCGCCTGTTGAAAGCCCGTGTGTGAAAGCCGCGACTCCGGAAGCGTGGACGAGGCTCTGGCGGGAGATCAATGCCCGGACCGATCCGTTGCCGGTGTATCAGGATCTGCTGACGCGCTTCGCCGAACCGCAACGGCATTATCATAATGCGAAGCACATCGAGGATTGTCTTGTGGAATTTGAATCGTTGCGGAAGTTCGCGCGCGAACCCGCAGCCGTCGAGCTGGCCATCTGGTTTCACGACGCACGATCCCTCGCTGCATCCCGATGCGCCGCTGCTGGTCGATGTGGACCTGAGCATATTGGGAAAATCACCGGCGCAATTTGAGGATTACGAAACCAGCATCCGTCGCGAGTATGCCTGGGTGCCGCAGCAGACATTTGCCGAAAAACGCGTGGAGATATTGAAGCGTTTTCTCGCCCGAAAGCGCATCTATTCCACCGAGGCGATGTTCACCCGATATGAGCGGCAGGCGCGCGAGAATCTGGCGGAGTCGATTCGGAAATTGAAGGGCCTTGATTATGCCGGCTGAAACCAAAATCGGACGAACGGTGCTGGGGGAGAAAGCACTAGCGTTGCGAGATATCCGACGGGCGGACGCTTGAAAATATGAAAAACGCAAATGTCTTCGTGGATGTCGATCTGACGCTGGTGGACGCGAATGGCCGGTTGCTCGACGGCGCACGGGATGGTCTGGCACATCTGCATGAAAAGGGCTGCCACCTTTTCCTGTGGTCCACGGTTGGCGCAGAATATTGCCGCAAAGTCGCGGCGTTGCACGGACTGACGGATTTCTTTGAAGGCTTCACCGCGAAACCCGACATCGTGATCGGCGACATGCCGTCCACCTGCGTGAGCCCTTTTGTTTACAATGTGCAGGAGGAACCGTCGTGGCCCGCGCTGGCGAAGCGGATCGTGGCGAAGCATGTGGATTGAAAATGCGCGGCGATTGGAAATTGCCTGCGGACTCCAAAGTATGAGCGCGAATCTTCTTTGGTGGGCGATTCCAGATGTGCTCGCCGGCATGCCGATGCCCTATCTTCACTTGCATCGACGCATGAGCGCCGGAGGCGCGCTGTTGGATTACGACGATGACCTGCCGATCTTGCACAGCGCCGGAGTTCGTGCGGTGGTTTCGCTACTCAATCTGCCGGGAGATGCGCGCGTGTATGACGCCGCCGGTTTCGACTTCTTATGCCTGCCGATTCCCGATGGGCAACCGCCCTCGACCAATCAAGCGATGGAGCTTGCGCGCTTCGTGAGCGCGCGACAATCGGCAGGCAAGCCGGTGGCGGTGCATTGCGAAGCCGGTCTCGGACGCACCGGCACGATGCTCGCCGCTTATTTGATTTCTCAGGGTCACACTGCGGCGAGCGCCATCCGCCGCATCCGCGAGGCCGAGAGTTCCGCCATTGAGACCTCACGCCAGATTCGCTTTCTGGAAGAGTTTGCGAACCGGAGGGACAGTGAAATCAGCAAGGATTAATTCACAACTTCAATTGATTCCATGATTTCTTTGGTCACCCTAACCATTATTTTTGAAATGAGGGTGATTAAAGCTCGCCCTCACTCCAACCCTCGCCCCCCAGGCGAGGGAGAATTTTTCTCTGCCTCACAATCGACCTTCGACAGACTACGACGATTAGCGGACCGACAAGGGATCGTCAGGATGCTCCTGATCAATTGTTCATGCTGACTGGTGGTCCAAGGACGATTGCAAGATACGTTCTGTCACTTCACATACGCGCGATTGGGGCCGCAGATGGGGTCGGATGCGTAGGATGAAATGGATTTGGTGGCGGGGATGGCGAGGCTTTTCATGGCGTTCACCGAACCCATTTGGACTTTCAGCCGATAGAGCGCGCCGCCGACGTTGGTCATGGTGAGGCCGTAGATGCCCTGGCCATCGGCGGTCGGGTTTGGGACATCGCCGGAGATTTGCCATGCGGGATCGTTAAGGCCGGAGCGACGCAGCAAGTCGTAGCTGCGGTCGGCGAGGACGGGCCAGAATGTGAGGGTCATCTGGCTGCTGACATTTGATCCGGACAGCGCCAGCCGCGAGGCGGCGTTCGTGGGATTCGTGCCCATGATGTATTCCTGCGCGGTGGTGTAGCCGTCGCCGTCCGGGTCCGCGTTGAGATCGGTCGGACCGCCGAAGTAAAAGTTACGCCACCAATCCGGCGTGGCCGGGCTGGCGGGGAGTTGCGAGAGCGTGGTGAATTGATAGACGCCGGAGACGTAGGTGTTTGTGCCGTTCGCCGAGAGCACCTGGAAACTGTAAAGCGTATCGGGCGTGAGGCCGGCGAGCAGCACCACGTGATTGGTGGTCGGCGCCGGGTCGAGATAGGAGCTCTGCGCGAAGCCCGCGCCGGACTGAAGCTGCACGCCCGCCACTTCAAACTGCACGCGGCTGCTGGACGCCACGGTGCTTTTCCACGAAATGAGCGCGCCGTGATCGCCGGGCGTCGCCTGCACGGCGCTGAGATACGGCGAATCAATCAACTGCAACAGCGCGTTCGAGCTGGTCACGCTGCCGCTGCTGTTGGAAACCACGACGGAATAAAATCCGACGTCCTGCGGCTGCACGCTCACGCGCGTAAAGCTATTACTGGTCGCGCCGGAAATGTTGGTGCCGTTGAACCGCCATTGATACGAAAGCGGCGCGCCGCCGGTGGCCGCGACGGAAAAGAGCGCGTCCTGCTGCGGATAGACCGAAACATTTTGCGGCTGCGTGTTGAGACCGGGCAGCGCGGGGCCGGGGACTTCGATGCGAAGATTGTCGTATAACAGGAAACCATCCGACGTCGGATCGGCAATGGAACTGAACGTATCCATGTAGCCGAGCATAATGGTGCCGTTGGTGAAGGGGCTGGTGTTGACGCGCTGGGCGATCAGGTTGCCGTTCATGCGCCAGCGGAGGACCTGGCTGGTGTCCTGGCTGATCTCCATTTGAATCCAACGCTTGCCGGGCGAGCCGGGCGTTTCATAAGTGGGTGAGGGAAAGAGGCCGAGAAAATAGGGATCGGTATTGTTCGCGCTCGCCGCACCGCTGGCGCTGAAGCCGCTGGCCGCGAACGACAGCAACGTGGGCCGCGCGGAGGCGCTGCCTTCGTAGGCGCGATAATCCTTGCCCGCCGTGTCGCCGCCTTCACCATCCACCGCGAACCAGACGCCATCGCTGGCATTCACCGTCGAAGCATCCCAATTCACCCGCGTGCCGGTGTGGTTGAAGCCAAACGTCGCGTATTCAGTGCTACCCGAAGAGCCGCCCGGCGGGCCGTTGTAATTGAGCCACATGTCGAACTTCACGGTGAACATGCCCGAGAAGTTTAGGTTCTTGGGATAAAGACTCAGCCCGGCCGTCGCGGCGATGGCGTCGTTGTTGTTCACCGTCAGCTTCACGCCTTTGGTACTGCCGTTGGTGCTGTTCGGCGCGGGCGGAATTTGAATGCCGTTATACGCGCTCACAAAAGTGCTGTAATCCCACGCCCACGTGACCGTGTAATCGGAGATGCCGTTGGCGGAACCGTCAAAGACATTCCAGTTGGTGCCGTCGGATGGTGAATCGAAGTCTTCGTAATATACGGTCTGCATCGGCGTGTATACCACCACGCTCACGCTCGCCAGCGCGCTGGTGATTGCTCCCGATGCGTTCGAGACGATGACGCTGTAACCGCCCGCGCTCGCCGTATGGATATTGTTCAACGTCAGGCTGCTCGTGGTTGCGCCGGCGATGCCGCTGCCGTTGAAGCGCCATTGATAATTCAGCAGTGAGCCGGTGGCGATGGTGGAGAGCGTGACGTTCGCGCCTTGCGTGACCGTAAGGCTCGTGGGCTGGGTGACGATCAGTGGCGGGTAGTTGTTGGTGGGCGTGATGGCCTGTGTGAAATCCATCACATACAGGCCGCTCTGGATATCGCTCAGCAATACCTTGTCGAAGCCGAGATAGGGAAACACGCCCCAGTTGCCCTCGAACGAACTGGCCGCCGTGCCGGGGAAGGTATCATAAAATCCGAGGCGAACCGGTTTGGCGCGGTCCGTGATGTCGAAGATCTGGATACCGTTTTGGTACCAGCTTAGAAACAAATAATTGCTCACCACGACCGGGTTGTGCGGGATGTCCGGCTCCATGCCGAGACCGGCGGGATTGAGTGTCACGAGCGGCACGGGATTCGTCGGGATCGAGCCGGGGTTGGAGATGTCGTACAGCTTCACGTCGCCGCCGGGCGTTTCGCGGCAGACCACCAGTGTATTGCCGTCGGGCGTGGGATAGCTGCTGTGGGAATTGTAACCGGAATAAACGCGGCCGAGCCATTGGGCGGGTTGCGTGCCGACGTTGCTGACGTCCCAGATATCGGTCTGGCCGGGCGACGCGGGATTGCTGTTGTCGTTGCCGCCCCAGCCGGACGTGTAAAGGATGGTCGAAGCACCCTTCGTGCGAACGGTAATCTGGTGGACCTTCGTCGTGTTCGTCGTGACGATGTCCTGCAAGTAAACCGGCGCCAGCGGATTCGCGACGTTGAACACTTTCACGCTGACAATGCCCGCGACGTGCGCCGCTTCGTAGAGAAAATTCCGCTCCAGCCAGATCGTGTGGACGCGGTCGAAACCGTTCGTCACGTTGCCGGTGGTGGCGCCGACGCGGCACAGCAACACCGGCGCGGCGGGATTCGTCAACGAAACGATATGCAGGCCGCCACCACTCCAACTGCCGAAATAGCCGATCTTGTTTCGCACCGCTCCCAGCTCGAACTGGTTTTGACTCGTCGGGCTCGGATTATAAATGCTCAACAGAACGGGCGCGGCTGGATTGCTGATGCTGTAAATGCCGACGCCGTAATTATAGGTGCTGTAGCTAAGCCAGACGCCGAGACAGGCGATGTCATTCTCAGCCCAGACGTCGCCGTAGCTAAGCGGGTTCGCCGAGGGCTTCACATTGCTGATGAGCCGGACGTTGAGATTGGTCAAACCCCATGCCTGCGCCGTGACGCAAAGAGCAAAGGCCAGGACGCACCACGCACGCACTATTCGGCGGCTTTCAAGGCAGGATGAGTTCATTCGTAAACGAAGCAGGGAAAATGGTAGCACGATTATCCCGAAAACACCAGCTAACTCAGCAAATTCGCATCGCGTGCCAGGACCCATTTGCCGTCAGGCTTTTTCTGCAAAATCGTCAATGTATGGCCGGTGCGCATGATGGGCTTGCCGTTGGGCGGGTGAACCGTCACGGTCAGATGATTTCGCAGCCAGGCCCAATCGCCCAGAATCTTCAGCTCGCGGATGTCGCTTTTACCTTCGAACCGCACGTCCTTCATTTGCAGCGACGCCGCCGCGAAAATGTCCTTTCCGAACGGCTCCTTGCCCGGGACCATGAAAACCACGTCGTCGGACATCAGGCTCAACACCTTCGCCACATCGCCGGCCTTGGTCGCGGCCATCCAGGCATCCACCAGATCACGAATGGCTTGTTCATCGCTTTGCATAAATGGCGCTCCGGTAATTTCCCCCGACTCACGCTGCCGGACAAGCGCAAAGGGCATGTGACTTGACGGTTGAATACGGCCACCGCCATTGACTGCGCATTCCGGTGCGGCATTGTGAACGCATGGAACTGGACATCGAGCATGAGTTTGCCGACCGCGCGTACACGATTCTGGCGAGCCTCGTCACGCCGCGCCCGATTGCGTTCGTCACCACCATGTGCCCGGAAGGCAAAATCAACGCCGCGCCGTTCAGCTTTTTCAATCTGCTTGGGGCCGATCCGCCGATCCTGGCGATTTGCCCCGGAGATCGTGACGACGGCACGCCCAAGGACACCGCATTGAACATCCGGCGCACGCATGAATTCGTCGTGAACCTGGTGGATGAAGCCATCGCCGGAGCGATGAACAAATGCGCGGCGTCGCTGCCTTACGGGGAAAACGAATTGATCGGCGCCGGCCTCCACACCGCGAATTCCTCGGTGGTGAAGCCGCCGCGCATCGCCGAAGCCCCGGCCAGCCTGGAGTGCTTCGAGTGGGGCACATTGCAAATCGGCGATAACCGCGTCATCGTGGGATTGATCAAGCGCGTACACGTGCGCGACGAACTGTTTGATCCGGAGACGAAACGCGTCGTCACCGAAAAACTTCATCTGATCGGCCGCATGGCGTCGCCGCATTGGTATTGCCGCACCCGGGACCGTTTTGAGATGATCCGCCCCAGGTAAATCGCTGACGGGGAAAAAACCATGAGGGACACCCACGCTCCGGAGGCCGAACCTGCGCGGGGCGGGAATGACACGTTTTCCCTGCGCTGGCGCGGGCGAACTTCCGGGCCATTTCGCCGGGATGAACTCGAGCAGATGCTGGGACGGCGCGAGATCAGTCCGTTGCATGAGGTCTTGTGCGAGGGACGCTGGATCACCGTTCGCGAGTGGCGCGCGGCCACGCTCTCAGCGGCGTCCGCAGTTGGTGGCTTGCCGCCAAACGGTTCCGCGCTGGTGCTGGCCGACGATCAATTTCTGATCCGCTGGAAAGGAAATGCTCTCCCTCCCATCTCGCTGGCGGAAATCGAGCGCAAGCTCGACGACCGCGAACTCAGCATGCTGCACGAGGTTTTTTCGGGAGGCGAATGGATCTCGCTCACGCAATTTTTCATCCGCAGGAATGCCGCCATCGCCCGGCGCCGGGCCGTCGCCGTCCCCACCCCTGTCGTGGAGCCCGAAGCCGAACCCGAGACCGCTGATATCCGGACGGGCGCCCGGATCGTGCTCGAAGGTGTCGCCCGGCGGTTAAAGAATGGCACGCGGATTCTCGACGACATCAATCTCGTCATCGAGCCCAACGAATTTGTGGCGCTGCTCGGCCCCTCCGGCTCCGGGAAGAGCACGCTCATGAATGCGATGACGGGACGACAGCGCGCGAGTCATGGCGTGGTCCAGCTCAACGGCGAGGATTTCTACAAAAACTCCGCGCGCTACCGGCAGAAGATCGGCCACGTGCCGCAGAAGGACATTGTCCACCTGTCGCTCACCGTGCAGCAGACGCTGGCGTATGCCGCGCGATTGCGTCTGCCGGCGTCCATTCCCGCCGGTCGCATCGATGAACGTGTGGCCGAGGTGGTGGCGCAGACGGGTTTGCAGGAACGCACGCGGACACGCAACTCCGATCTTTCCGGCGGGCAACTCAAGCGTGTCAGTCTCGGCGTCGAATTGCTGTCTGATCCCGAGTTGCTGTTTCTGGATGAGGCCACGTCCGGGCTCGATGCCGGCACGGAGGCGCGGATGATGTCGCTCTTCCGCGAACTCGCCGACCACGGCCGCACGGTCGTGTGCATCACGCACAATCTTGAAAATGTCTCCCTGTGCGATCTCGTGGCATTGCTTTCGGGCGGACGCCTCGTTTACTACGGTCCCACCGCCGACCTCGCGCCGTATCTCGGGGTCGAGAAGCTTTCCCAAATTTACGACCAACTCGAAACGAAAACTCCCGAGGAATGGGCGGCGCTCTACATCGCCTCGCCGTACTACGGGCAATATGTGGCGGGACGTCTCGCCGCGAGCGCATCTCATATCCCGTCACCGCCGACCTGGCCGGCCACTGTGGGAATGCTGAAGCAATTTCTGATACTCACCCGGCGTTACCTCGCGGTCACCGTTCAGGATCGGCGCAACCTTTCATTGCTGCTGCTCCAGGCCCCGGTCATCGCGTGCCTGCTGGGCGTGGTGTTTCAAGGCAAGTCATTCGACGTCCCGGCCGGCCCGCCCGATTTCCGCAAGACGGTCAGTTTTCTCATGGTGATCTCCGCCATCTGGTTCGGCTGCATCAACGCCGCGCGGGAGATTGTGAAAGAGCTGCCGATCTATCTGCGTGAACGGGCGGTTGGCCTCAGCCTCGCCAGCTATCTCGGTTCGAAAGTTTTCGTGCTCAGCCTTTTTTGCGTTGTGCAATGCGCCTTGCTGTTGGGCATTACTTTGCGGCTGACCGGGTTTCATCCTGACTACGGCATGCAGGCGGGCGCGCTATTGCTGACCTCCCTGGCCGGCATGCTCATGGGCTTGTTGATTTCCGCACTGGTGAAAACCGAGGACAAGGCCATGGCCATCGTTCCGATCCTGCTCATCCCCCAGGTGATATTTTCCGGCGCGATTCTCAGTCTTTCGCAAACGGCGGAAACCATCGCGCGCTGGACGATTGTCGCGTTCTGGTCCTTCAACGCGATGCTCCATTCACTCGCCCACAGCGATAAACTCGTGCCGCCACCCTTCGCCACCTTCCGCCACGACCTCGCCGCCATCGGCCTCTTCGTCATCGCCCTGACTTTTCTCACCGCTGTGGTTTTGAAAACCAAGGATCCGCTGAAATAATGGAATTCTCTATTTGGCGAACAAAAGGAACGGTCGCCATGCTCACGCTTTCAATTTTGGCACCGGCCAAATGGAATCCAAGGTGTTTTTGGTAAGTTTAAGTTAATAGGCGTGATATCGTTTGACCTTGCTGGTCGGCAATCACGGAAGGATATGATTTATATGGCTGTCGCATTACCGATTGAGCGAATGTCTCGCGAGGACAAGTTGCGAGCGATGGAAGCGCTATGGGCTGATTTAAGCCAAGATGAAGGGAAGACTGCCTCTCCTGCCTGGCACGGTGGGGAGTTACGGAAGGCAGAGCGGCTGGTTCGGGCGGGCAAAGCCCGGTTTTCGGACTGGCAGAGTGCAAGCCGGAGGATTCGACGCGAAGCGGGTCGGCCGTACTGATGGTGGAACTGCTGCAGCGGAGCGTAAGTCTGTGACTCGCAGCGGCTCGTTAACCCGGAGTGGCAGTAATTTTCCCTCAGAGCCAATTACCGGTGTTCGACTCATCATCGGACTCTTTCCTTTGCGTCTTCGCGACTTTGCGCCTTTGCGTTAAATTTCTTCCACCCCTTTTCGGGGACTAATGAAGGTCCGGTCAAATCAACGCGAAGGCGCAAAGACGCAAGGGCGCAAAGCGGGAAGAAGAATTTGATCACGAAACGTCGTTTTTATTTTATCATCCCTGAAAACCTTTCTCGTCCGAGGTCGATTCCCTGTGCCGCGTGGCTGAGCCGTCGAAAAATCACTTCACTCGACGGGCGGGGTGGGGCACGTTGTGAGGCATGAATCCTGGTGAAGAAAAATGGGCGGCGGTGGACGAGTATCTGGCGGGCTTGCTGGTGCCGGAGGATGCGGCGTTGCAGGCGGCGGTCGCGGCCAGCACGGCGGCGGGGCTGCCGGAGATTCAGGTTTCGGTTTGCCAGGGCAAGCTGCTGCACCTGCTGGCGCGCAGTCATGCCGCGCGCAACATTTTGGAAGTCGGCACGCTGGGCGGTTACAGCAGCATCTGGCTGGCGCGGGCGCTGCCGGCGGGAGGACGCCTGGTGACACTTGAAGTCAGTCCACATCATGCCGAGGTGGCGCGTGCCAATATCGCGCGGGCGAATCTGGCTGGGGCGGTCGAACTGCGCGTCGGGCCGGCGATTGAGACACTCCCGAAGCTCGCCGCCGAAGGCAAGGGGCCGTTTGATTTGGTTTTCATCGACGCCGACAAACCAACGACGCCCGAATATTTCCAGTGGGCATTGAAATTGTCCCGCCCGGGCACGGTCATCATCGTGGACAACGTGGTGCGCAAAGGTGCGCTGGTCGAAAGCGACAGCACCGATCCGGCGGTGCAGGGAATGCGGCGATTCGCCACCATGCTCGCTGCTGAAAAGCGCGTCACCGCCACGGCCATCCAGACCGTCGGCAGCAAAGGCTACGATGGATTTGCGATTGCGCTGGTGAATTAAAAAGTTTGTTTGGCAGCGGTGGGTGGAAAATAGTGAGTGAGTTGCTGGAGGTCGATGGCAGATGGAAGGGGTGGTTATGCGTTGAGGGCGCAATAGTCAGACCTATGGTTGAAAGCTTACGATGAACACGAGGCCATGGTGGGTATTTGGTGTTTGCTTCGCGATCAGCCTCGCAACGATCGCGACGGGACTGAGCGCCTGGGGTGCCGCGGAAGTTCGGGCATCGGGCACTGAGGTGCTTTTCCTCACCATCGCTGGATTCATTTGGTTGCTCCTCATCAGCCGATTGTTTCCGTGGTATGGCGTCAGCGTTCGCGACGACGCCGTGGAACGCAAAAATATCGGAGCACTAGCGACATCCTGCGGAGCGTTGATGGCCGTCGCCGTGATTTACATCGGCGGCAGTGCCGGGGAAGGATCATCCTATTTCAGCAATCTTTTTTCCGTGGGACTGGGCACGGCAGGATTCCTGGTGGTGTGGGCGGGATTGGAGCTGGGAGGAAAAATTTCGCGAGCGGTTGCCGAGGAGCGAAATCTGGCTGCGGGTGTGCGGTTGAGTGCGTTCCTGCTGTCCGTCGGATTGATTCTGGGCCGCGCAGTGGCGGGCAACTGGCATTCGGAAATGGAATCGTTACGGGATTTCATGCATGATGGCTGGCTGGCGGCTGTGCTTTGCGTGCTGGCCATTGGGATCGAGCAAGTGGCGCGTCCCAGCCGGTCACGGCCATTTCCCCAGTGGCCCGTTTATGGTGTGATTCCGGCGCTCATCTATCTGGCAATCGCCGGCATGTGGCTCCTGCATCTTGGAGCGTGGGAAGGAAAGCCTCGATGAGCGCGACCATTTGCGAATCGCCGGTCCAACGCGTGGTTCGGAATCCCGGCATGGAATCCGACGTTCGCGCGGGGACGCCGATGGCGGCGGAAGCTTTTGCGAAACTCCGACGTCTGGCTTTGCTGGATGGTTGCAAATGGGATCCGCAGGTGGGTGACATCAGCACGCTGGCGCCTTTTCACCTGGTTGTGAAAACCCGCGTCTGGAACCGCCTGGCTTGGCAGGCCGAGCAACTGACGTGGGAAGCCTTTGCGGCCGAGGATGAGGTTATGCGACGCCCCGAACTGCTCAGTGAATTGGGACTTCCCCGGCAGTTGCGCCGTGTACTGGCCGATGCGCTGCCAGTAACGCCCTCGGCGGGCCGGGTGATGCGTTTTGATTTTCATCCCACGAGGGAAGGCTGGCGCATCTCGGAAACCAACAGTGATGTGCCCGGCGGATTCAGTGAAGCCTCCCATTTCACGGGACTGATGGCCGCCCAGTATCCGCATTTGCGATCAGCGGGGAATCCGGGTGAAACCTGGAGCCAGGCGCTCGCCGCCGCCGCGGGCCCGGCGGGAGTGATTGCGTTGCTGGCGGCGCCGGGCTACCTGGAGGACCAGCAGGTGATTGCCTTTTTGGCCGGAAAACTTCGGGCCAAGGGATGCCTCGCGGTGACGGCCAAACCGGAGCAAATTGCGTGGAACAACGGGGTCGCGTGGCTGGAAACCACCTGGCACCGCGGCCCGGCCAACGTGGTGGTAAAATTTTATCAGGCCGAATGGCTTGCCCGTCTGCCTCGAAAAACGGGCTGGAATAATTTTTTTCGAGGCGGCCGAACGTCCGTGACAAATCCCGCCGCGGCTGTGATTTCGGAGAGCAAACGCTTTCCGCTGGTCTGGAACAGGCTCTCCACGCCGATGACGACATGGCGGACGCTACTGCCGGAGACGCGCGACCCGAGGTCGGTTGACTGGTTTGGCGACGACGAGTGGCTGCTCAAAACGGCGATGTGCAATACCGGCGACACCGTGAGCATTCGCGGACTGATGCGTCCGCGTGCGTGGGCCCAAGTCCGGCTGGTTGCGAGGCTGTTTCCAGGAAAATGGCTGGCGCAAAGGCGTTTTGAATCACTGCCGGTGCCAACGCCGGATGGACTCCGGCATGTTTGCCTGAGCATCTATACGATCAATGGCAAGGCGGCGGGCGCCTATGTGCGACTGTCGGCGGGGCCGGTGATCGATTTTCGCGCGACCGATGCCGCGTTACTTCTCGAAGACGATGAATAAAGAACAGATATTTTCCGTTTGGGCGCCGGACGATGGTCGCTGGTCGCGCTGGGCGAAGCCGGTGCTCTTCGCTCACATGGAATCGGCGTCCGGGGAAATTTTTACAGCGGGAGTCACGCCGGATTTAAGTGGCGTGCCTGACTCTGCAATTCACGACACCGCGCTGGTGGTGGATTTGCCCGGCGCGGAAGGCGTGCTGGCAGGTGTGGCGCTGGCGCAACGCGGGTACCGGCCGGTGCCTCTTTACAACGCGATCCCGATATCGATTGGCGGAGTTGCGGTCCAACCATTGTTGCATCGCGTGACGGCGGCGGTCCAGGTGTTGCCGATCGTCCGCGCGCTGCAGGATCACACAGTACAGCTTGCAGGGTTAAAGCTGGCGGCGGAAGCTCCGCCGGCATTTTTATTGGATTCCAACCGGGGCGGCGCCGGCCGTAAAATGTTACCGGATGAGTTTGATAACCGGTCGGTATCCTTCACCACCGATTTTCCTTCGGCAATTTTTCTGGCCGCCCACGGAATCCGGCGGGTGATTCTGATTCAGAAATTGCGGGATGATCCATTGCCCGATTTGGCTCATTCATTTTGCCGCTGGCAGGAGGGTGGACTGACTCTAGAACGAATGCGACTCGACCTGCCGGGTGCGCCCGAATCATTTCGAGTTACGAAACCTTCCTGGTATGGCGTTATGTTTCAGCGTGCGCTCGCATCCTTCGGTCTGCGCCGCTCCGGCACGGGCGGGTTTGGTGCCTGGGTGCCTGATTCCCCGTCAGTAGGTTGAGTTAACCGGCCGCCATCTCACGCCCGCGCCGATGCCGGGGTGTAAAATTACTTCCCCCCATACTTCCCAATCACCCAGCGCATGGCGGATTCCTCGCCGAAGGTGCGCCAGCGGTCTTTGTAGATGATCCAGTCCTGGTCGGAGAGATTTTCGAGGAGGGGTTCGAGTTGCTGGTTGAGTTCCTTGTGGGTGGCGTTTTGCTGCGCGATTTGGTCGAGGCGCTGTTGCACGGTCTGGTCTCCGGCGTAGGCCGCGTTGGGATCCATCGATTTGAGGGCGTTGCTTTCGATCCACAGGCCGACCAACTGGCTGCCTTCGGTTTCGCCCGCGCCACCGTTGCTGTACCGCTGCCCGAGAGTCGCGGCCATCCGTAACGCGGCCTGCGCGGAGGCGGTGTCGCCGCCCTGACGGTAGGAGTTCGCCAGTTCGGTCAGGTTGATGCCGAGGTCCTTGAGCATTCGCAGTTGCGGCAGCAGGAGTTGCTGCGAGGGAATGGTTTTGGATTCCGCGACGGAAAAGCCGGCGGCATTGCAGGTGGCCGCCGCGGCCAGGACGGCGGCGGGCGCCATTTTTTTTTGACACGTTTTCCGACCTCGTCATTACTGAAGCGCATCCAATCGTCTGATGGCCTCCGGGTCTTCAATATAGAGAAGGCTGTTTAAGATTTCATCGATCACCACCGTTGGCTTGTGCTCTTCGGTGAACCCGGGTTTCCAGACATGAGCGCGAGCCAGGTGGGTGCTATCGTCATCGAGAGTCTCCACCTGATCATAAACGCGATAATATATCGACTCGCGAAAATGGCGTGCCAGAGCCGCCAAAAGCCCTTCGGCAAACGAATCGCCAAATATGACCAGTCGGCCGCGGCCTTCAGGATGGGAGATGATTTTGGCCCCCGCCTCCATGCGGGCCGGTGGTAAGGGCTGCAAAGGAGGACGTGGCGACAAGACTGGCTGTTCCCGTTCGTTCATCGGGTGCTCGCCGGTAAGCATGTGTGCAAGATTGCCAGGCTCACCATCGCGGAATGTGAGATCGAAAGCCTGCACTGATATTGGTTCCAACCCGGCTATTTGATTCGTTAAGCCTTGAATCACGGCTTCTCCCGCCACAAAAGCGCCGTATTCATTCCAATGGGAATCGGTCATATGAAAGGTCCTTGCGGCTTTTTTGCCGGCCGAGAGGGCTGGACGAAGGTCCACGATTGGAACATCCGAATGGCGCTTCATGAAATCCAGGAATTGATCCAGCTTTCGGGACGAGCCCAAGGCGGATTTCCAATCTGACAGATATTCGGGGTAGGCCGTTTGCTTGTCCGGAGGAATGACGACCACATAAGCTGCCCCACGTCGCCGCAACCACTCGCGGCGGGATTCAAAGAGCGTCTGCCATTCGTGCAGCTGTCTGTCAGTAAAGGGCGTATTTACATTTTCGTACTCCTCCATGGGATCATCCGACCAGGTTCCATACAGCCAGCCCTCGCGGCCGATGATCACATGCGATCCCCAAGTCTCCGCAAACAAACCGCGTTTCCAGGTGTGGTTCCAATAAATCAGTTGCTGGCGAAGGCCGAAATGGTCGTTAAAATATCGCTCGAACTCCGCGATGAATTGCTTCAGGGCGCCAAAACTTGACAGCGGATTCGTGGGAGGGAAAGGCGCCGCAAAACGGTTTTCGTTTACGCGTGATTTCGTATTTCCGGCAAACAACGAAGCCAGGGCCGGCAGCCAAAGCAACGCAAAAAAAGCCGCCACCAGCACGACTTTTGCGCCCCGCGGAGCTGGGTTGATCGCAGGCTCGTTATTCACAGGTCAAAATCTGAAATAGATGAAGGGGTTGTAGGTATTCTCCGCAATAAAAGCGCTACAAATGACAAAGAGGATCGCGAGCCAGACAGGCTCCGCCACCGCTCCGAGCCACCGGACACCGCATCCCAGTTTTTGCGACGGGAGCCGCGTCAATTCGCGGCGCGCCCAGGATCCAATGGGCATCGAAAAAATCACGCCCAGCACGCCCGCCCAGACCACTTGTCTTGAAAGCAGCAGGCTAACCAAAGTGCCATGTCCCTCCGGACCCGTGCCGCGGGACAGGAGAATTTCCAGGGCGTCAATGGCTTCCGTGACCTGCCCCGGCCCGGGGGATGCGGCGAAACCGGCCATGGCCCGCAACAACGACCCCGCCTGGGCGAGCGTATCAGAACGAAAGATCGTCCAGCCCACGATTACCATGACGAGGGTGTATAAGCTGCGCCCAACCCGCGGGACAATCCGCAACCAGCGGCCAAAGCGGGTCCGCTCAATGCCCAGGAAAAATCCGTGATAAAGCCCCCACAGCACGAAGGTCCAATTCGCGCCGTGCCACAGGCCGCAGAGGAAAAATACGATCAACAGGTTCACGTGAGTACGCGCCGCCGAACGCTGATTCCCCCCGAGCGGGAAATACAGATAGTCGCGAAACCAGGTGGACAATGAAATATGCCAGCGATGCCAGAAATCCCTCACGGAATCGGCAACGTAGGGATAATTGAAATTTTCCATGAACTCGAACCCGAACATCCTGCCCAGGCCGATCGCCATGTCCGAATATCCGGAAAAATCGAAATAGATTTGCAGTGTGTAACCAAGCACCCCGATCCAGGCGATGGCGAAGGAAAGTCCTTCCGGCGGCATCGCGAAGACCTGGCTGGCAGGAACCGCGAGCGTGTTGGCGATGAGGACTTTCTTCGCCAGACCATATAAAAAACGGCGGACACCTTCGGAAAATCCATCCAGGGTCACGCTCCGTCGCGCGATCTGGGAGGCCATCGTCCCCCAGCGCAGAATCGGACCGGCGATCAATTGAGGAAAAAGGAAAATGTAAAGCGCCACGTCGGTCGGGCGGCGCGCGGGAGGGCTTTTCCCCTGATAAATATCCATGATATATGAAATCGCGTGAAAGGTGAAAAAGGAGATGCCCAGGGGCAAAGTGATCACCGGCATTGGAAGGGTCGGGAGGTCGAATCGTTTTAGAATCCAATTCAGGTTTTGGATCAGGAAGTCGGAATATTTGAAAAAGACGAGGATGCCCAGGTTGAAAATCACCGAGAGCGCCACCAGCCATTTCCGGCTCCGGGAACGCGCGGTGCGGCCGAGCCAGCGGCCCAGTCCGAAATTGACAAGGGTGGAACCAACCATCAGGGGCACGAAACTTATTTCTCCCCACGCGTAAAAGACGATGCTGGTGGCGAGGAGCCAAAGATTTCTAAGACGGAGCGTCGGCCAGGCAAAATAGATCGTCAGGACGACGGGTAGAAACAGGAACAGGAATATGACGGAACTGAAGACCATGGACGGAAGTCAGGACCGGACGTTTGGCTTTGCTCTTTGCATCACATTCCGAGGGATTCCGCGCGCCCATATCGTCTAGATCGCCCCTAACCACATGCTCCACCTTGAGTGTCAATCATCACCGCCTGCCTATCAAGCCGAGAAGAGTTTTCCCGCAAAACGCGGGATTTTGTGCCGCCATACCCGATGCGGGGATAGGGCAAGAGCGCGGGCTCGCGCGCCCCGGCCATGATTTGACAAGGCAGGGCGGGGTGGGTGTCGGTGTTGCGCAACCGGATGGGTGCGGTTCTGTGTTGGGCGTTGGAAGGCAAAGGACAAAGGAAAAAGGACCGGCCTGGCAAAATTCGAGCGCCACATTGAAAGTTGCTTTGAGGCTCCTCCGGCCCCTGCTTTTTGGTCGTGCGGATCAGCTGGGCTTTATATTCCGGTTTATTTGTAACCTGTTTCACTGCGGAGGTCTTGAAGTCAGGTTATTTGTGTTGAAGGCGGGCTGGCGGGTATGGTAACGAGAGGTGTGTAATCAAGGAGATATTATGATTCGCACGCTCATAAAGTTTGCGACAGCGTTGCCACCGATCATCGGTCTTTTGGTCCCGGCGTTCGCGCGCTCGGAAGTCCCGGTTCAGGCGTGGGTCCAGCGTTATAGTCGCTCGAGCAACACCGTCGATCAGGCCTGGGCCGTGGCCGTGGACCAGGACAATAACGCCATCGTCACAGGCGGCTCTGCGACGATCAAGTATTCCCCCGCAGGAATGCCTCTGTGGACCAATCTCTACCTGCCGGGTGTGGCTCGTGCGGTGGCCGTTGATGGGAGCAATGACATCGCCGTCACTGGCAATTCGATGACCATCAAGTATTCCAGCGGCGGCGCGGCGCTTTGGACAAATTTTTATCCCAGCGGCGCCGCCTACGCCATCGCCGTTGACCGCAGTAAGAATGTGATCGTGACGGGTGATTCCGCCGGAAACTATGCGACGATCAAATATTCGCCCGTCGGCCAGCCACTCTGGACTAACCGCTACGACGGAGCCATCCATGGCGCCGATCGCGCCACCGCTGTGGTCGTAGATGGCGACGAAAGCGTAATTGTCACCGGGTATGTCTTCACCCGCAGCCTCTTCCCGTATGACGCCTACGCCTACATAACGATTAAATATGCCGGCGACGGCACTCCGCTGTGGACCAATCGGTATTCGGCGAGCGCAACCAGCGACGATCAGGCCAGCGCGCTCGCGGTGGACAGTGACAAAAATATCATCGTGACCGGCGCGTCCGGCATCCTCGGCTTTTACGATTACGCCACCGTCAAATATTCAAGCACCGGGGTGCCGCTGTGGACCAACCGGTCCAATTACAGCGCCCAGGGCAACACATACAATTACGCGCGCGCTCTGGCCGTGGATCTCGACAACGCGGTGATCGTGACCGGCTATGTGAGTGATAGCGGCCTCAACTATCACTATGTGACCGTCAAGTATTCCAACGCTGGTGTCCCGCTCTGGACCAACCGCTACACCGGAGTGGAAGGCCGGAATGACATTCCGGCGGGCGTGGTGGTGGATCATGGCAACAACGTCATCGTCACCGGCTGGTCTGCCGGTGGCGCAACGAGTAACGACTGCGCCACCATCAAATACACCAGCGCGGGCATTCCTCTCTGGACCAATCGCTATAACGGACCCATGAACCGTAACGACTTTGCCTCGGGCGTGGCTGTGGACGCCAACGGCAATATTATCGTGAGCGGTTATTCCGACGGCACCGATGGCAGTTATGATTTCGTTACCATGAAATACATTTGCGTCCCGGAGCCAGTATTGACCGGGCTCCAACTGACCAACGGCGCCTTTCAACTCCGGGTGGATGGCCTCCTGCAGCCTGGAACGCTGGTGATCGAGACCTCCAGCAATTTAACAACCTGGGTTCCGGCCTTTACCAACGCCATTTCCACCAACGTTCTGTATTACACCGACCCAAATTCCAGCCACCGACCGTCGAGCCACTACCGGGCTTTCCAATTCCCCTGACAAGGCTCGCCTGCCAAAAATTGGCGCACTTTTCATGGAGGCCGGGTTTTGGCGGGGGAATTCGTCAGTCCGGAAAGGGGGCCGTATTTGAAGAAGTTGGGATCGCTGTGGGAGATTGCGATCTTGAGTTGACGGACATAGGCGTGCCATTCGCCCTGGATTTTTTCGACGGGGCCGATCAGTTCCTCGAAGGCGGTGATGCCGCCGCCCCGCTGCGCGAGGGTCAGCGCGCGTTCGCGATAAAGGGGATTTTCGAAGAGAAAATAGGTGAGCGTCCACCAGTGCAAATAGTAGAGGTTGAACTGGCTGTTCATTCCGGGCCCGCCCTGGTTGGTGATGATGGCGCGCAGGGGAATCACGCTGCCGTTACGAATGTTCTCCGACAGATCCGGGTTGGTGGCGATCAGATCAATCCACCACACCGGATAGGTATTGAAATCGATTTTCCCGACGGCGAGTTCCTGCGAGGTGAGGCGGCTGGTTGAAAAATATTCGGCCAGCCCTTCCTCCAGCCATTTTTCCAATTTCAAGTGGGCGACCTCGTGGTTTAGCTGGTGAACGGATTCATGCAACATCCAGTGATAGGGATTGATCTCGGGGGCGGAGAAATAGGCGCGACAGTAGGGCACCCGATAGAAGGCCTCCGCCCAGCCCAAGCCCGGATTGACCTGTCTAAATTCGTCCCGGTCCGCGAACAGCTTCACCTTGAGCTTCGGATGAGCGGGCTGAAACTGCGGCAGGGAGCGGAAGCGGTTCGAGTAGGCGATATACAGCAGGTCCAGCGCGTGCGCCGTGTTCGTGGTCTGTGCAAGGTTCGCGGATGAAAAAATAATGTGGTGCGGACTTTCGAGCGTAATCGCCGGATGCCAGGGACGTGGCACAAATTTCCAAGCCAGCACACCCAGCAATACGAGCACATAGAGAACCATGCGAATTTCGCGCGCGGCGATTTTCCGGCGGGCGGTGCGAGGTTCCGGAGCCATGGCTTCCAATCGAGAATTGCCGCTGGGACCACCGAGGGCAACCGATTTCCGCGGGGGAGATTTTTTAGCGGCACTAAAATGGGCGGAGAGAGGGACGGGATCCGATAGTCGGTCGCTTTCTTTTTCGGCGTGCTTCCCGACCAATCAGGAGACTGACGGGCGCAACCGGCCGTTAAAGTTGTGGCGAGACCATTGGACAGCAGATGTCCAACCCTCCGATGTAGGATCACGGGGTCGGTGGATTTGTTCTTTGAAAATTGCGGGAGGGTAGGGCGGCCTCGGTGCCGGTCCCGATCTGCGCTTGCACTATCTGGCACGGACGGCCCTGACTGTCCCAGCCTTCCTTTAGGGCGGTTCAGTGCCTTTGGACTCCCATCAGCACGCGATGGAGGTGCCTTGGTTCGGACGAGTCGCGGAGGGATACGGACTGGAGCGCCATACCGCGCAGCGTTGCGCAGCGCGGTTGCCTGGAGCGAGGCGGAAACCCGCGGAAATGTAAATTTTACCAAACGAACCCAAACTGCCAAATGCGGAAACCTCGTGCCGAAAGGATGATATGATTATTTTTTGTTGGCGAAGCGGAAGAAACGAACCCAACTTTTGAATGCGGAATGAGGAATGCAAATTGAAAAATGGAACGAGAATGGAAAGGCTGAGCGCGAAATGGAGGTGCTATGAAACAGCAAATTTTGAAGGCGGGGCGATTGGCTGCGTCGGAAGGTTGCTTTACCAGTTGATAAAGTGTGTTAGGATGCAGGCCATGAAGGTGGTGACCCTCCGACGATGGTGCCGCGTTATGACGCTTGTGAGCCGCGATTGAGTCGGGGCTTACCTCCCAGTCCGGAGTTTTTATTGTTGTGAATACCAGGGATTTTTTACGTCTCGGAGTGCCGCTGGGTGAAGCGACCCGGCGCGCGACTGATTTTGTGAGTCGGTTTGTGCTGGGGGGCGGTGACAAATCGCGGCTGGAGGAGGAAGTGAAGGCGGTGATTGCCGACCCTTCTGCTCATCTTGACGACGAATTGCGCGGTGCGTTTGCGAAAGCATTGCTTGCCGCGCCACCGCCGCCGCGCCCCGAGCCGGTGAAGTATCGGCAGTGGGGCAGCGGGCTCGAGCACGAGGCTATCATGCAAATGGATAAGGCGTGCCTGTTGCCGGTGACGGTGGCGGGAGCGTTGATGCCGGATGCGCATGTCGGTTACGGCCTGCCGATCGGCGGCGTGCTGGCGACGGAAAATGTGGTGATCCCATACGCGGTGGGCGTGGACATCGCGTGCCGCATGAAAATGACGGTGCTCGATATTCCGCTGGCCACATTGGAGCGGCATCAGGATCGGATGACGCGGGCGATCGAGGCGGAGACGCGTTTTGGTGTCGGCGCGAAGTTCAGCGACCGCCGCCAGCATGATGTGATGGACGCGGACTGGTCGGTAAGTCCGGTAACGAAGCAACAGAAGGATCGCGCTTGGTCACAACTCGGAACGAGCGGGAGCGGAAACCATTTCGTGGAATTTGGCTTGTTTACCGCGCATGACAAAATTCAGGGCCTTGAACCGGGCACTTATGTCGCCTTGCTTAGCCACAGCGGCAGCCGCGGCACGGGCGCGGCGGTGTGCGACCATTACAGCAAACTCGCGTTCAGTCAGTTTCCCGATTTGCCCTCGGAATTGAAGCGGCTCGCGTGGCTGTCGCTCGATTCGCAGGAAGGCCGCGAATATTGGGAGGCAATGGAATTGATGGGGCGTTATGCGGCGGCAAACCACGCGTGCATTCACTGTCACGTGGCGGCCAATCTCGGCGCCGAGATAATGCTCGATCTGGAGAATCACCACAATTTTGCCTGGAAGGAACGGCACATGATCAACGGCGTCGAAAAAGAAGTGATTGTTCATCGCAAAGGCGCCACGCCTGCAGGCGCGGGCGTGCTGGGCATCATTCCGGGCTCGATGGCGACGCCGGGTTTTGTGGTCAGCGGCAAGGGCAATCCGGAGTCGCTCAATTCGGCGTCGCACGGAGCCGGGCGCGTGATGAGCCGCACGCAGGCGTCGAAGACGTTTCAGTGGAAGAAAGTGAATGCGTTTCTGCGCGAGCAAGGCGTCACGCTGATTTCGGCCGGACTGGACGAAGTGCCGATGGTCTATAAGAACATCCACGATGTTATGGCCGCACAAAACGATCTGGTGACGATCCTCGGACAGTTCGATCCGAAGCTCGTGAAAATGGCTCCAGCAGGCGAGCGGGCGGAAGACTGAATTAAATGCAGAATGAAGAATGCAGATTGCAGAATTTTGGTTTTTTTGAATGATTTTGATTGATGGAGCAGAGGGCGAGGGCGGCGGGCAGATTTTGCGTTCGTCGCTGGCGTTGTCGCTGATTACCGGCGAGCCGTTTCGCATGGAGCGTATCCGCGCGAATCGACGGAAGCCGGGGTTGTTGCGACAGCATTTGACGGCGGTGGAAGCGGCGACGATCGTCGGATCCGCCGAAGTGATCGGCGCGGAGATGAACTCGCAGACGCTGGAATTTCGGCCGCGAGCGGTGACGCCAGGCAACCATCGTTTCGCCGTTGGCACTGCGGGGAGCGCCACGCTGGTGTTGCAGACGGTGCTGCCGGCGTTACTGACCGCAAAGGAGGTCAGTACGCTGACGCTGGAAGGGGGCACGCACAATCCGATGGCACCGCCGTTTGATTTTTTGGAGCACTCGTTCGTGCCCTTGATTCAGCGCATGGGGCCGCGGGTGGAATTGGAGTTGCGCGCGCCCGGTTTTTATCCGGCCGGCGGCGGGCGCTTTCACGCGCGCATTGAACCGGCGAAGCGACTGGCACCGGTTCATCTGACTGACCGCGGGTCGATTCGAGTGAGGCGCGCGCGCGTCTGGCTGTCCAAACTTTCGGATGAGATTGCCGGGCGCCAGTTGGCCTTTGTGCGGGAACAGTTGCATTGGCTGACCGAAGAATGCGGCGTGGAAATGGTCGAGCGACCGAAGGGATCGGGCAATGCCGTCGTCTTGCGAATCGAAACGGAAAACCTGAATGTGGTTTTCACCGGTTTTGGCGATCGTGGCCGCACCGCCGAGGAAGTCGCCCTGGAAGCGGTGACTGCGGCAAAAGCGTGGCTCGACGCGGAGGTGCCTGTGGACGAATACCTCGCCGATCAATTGTTATTGCCGATGGCGCTGAGCGGCGCGGGTTCGTTTCGCACGACCACACCCAGTTTGCACTGCACCACGAACGCCGCCGTCATACAGCGGTTTTTGCCCGTGCCCATTCATTTTGAACCGGAGAGCGATATGGTCTGTCTGGTGACTGTGGGCGGCCAACGTTCCTCCGCCACGGTGGAAAGAGCAGCAGCATCACATGAGCGATAAAGCAAAATCCCGGCATCCATTACACCGATTGAAGTCGTCCCTGCGCGGGTTGCATACGCGACACCGCGATCGGCGTCTGCCCACCGGGTTTGGTTTCGCGTTCGCGGACCGGGTGGATTTTCTCGATCCGGTGCGCTGGGATGCGGTCACCGCCGGGGGCAGCATTTTTCTCCGGCGTGATGTGCTGCGGGTCATCGAAGAGCATGGCCCGGATAATATTCAGCCACGATACGCGATCATGTTTCGCGGCGACAAGGCCGTGGCGGTGCTGGCAGTGCAGATCGTGGCCGTCACAGGGAAACGGTTGAAGCCCGAAAAGGGTCGTGGTCGCGAGGCCGCTTCGGGCAATCTGTTGAAGCGGGTTTTCGCACCGGCAGTCAGCGTGGCCACGTCAACGATTCGCGAAAAAATGGTGGTCGCGGGGAATCTGCTATCTTGGGGTTTTCACGGGGTGGGGTTTGCGCCTGGCGAAGATCACGCTCCGCTTTGGCCGGGGGTCGCGGAGGCGCTGTATCGGATTCGGCGCGCGGAACGACTCACGGGACAGGCAAATTTTGCGATGGTGAAGGACATCACGCCCAACCAGACTGGCATGGAGGCGTTGCATCGCTACAGCTATCGTCCGATGCAAACCGAGCCAAACATGGTTTTGAAAATTGATCCGGTGTGGCGCGGCTATGAGGATTATCTCTCGGCGCTCGATTCCAAATACCGCCGGAATGCGCGGGACCAGATGAAAAAACTGGCGGCGGCTGGTTGCAAAGTCGAGCCGCTCGATGATTTGCATCCGCATGCGTCCCGACTCCACGAGCTTTACCTCTCTGTGCATGGGAACGCACCGGTTCGGTTGGTCACACTGTCGCAGAATTATCTTCCCGCGCTGGCGCGGGTGGCCTCCGGCCAGTTTCGTTGCACCGTCGTGCGGCGCGACAACGACTTGCTGGGATTTGTCACCACGCTGCGTGACGGCGAGGTGGCGGTGGCATATTATATTGGATTTGACCGGGCCGCGGCCGCAACGGGCCTCCCGATCTATTTGCAACTGCTTCACGCGACGGTGGCCGATGCCATTGGTTGGGGCTGCAAGAGTTTGTCGCTGGGGCGCACCGCTCTCGAACCGAAGGCGGCGCTCGGCGCAAAACCGGAACCGATGTCGGTGTGGTTGAGGCATCGAGTCCCGGCTTGGAATTGGGTGTTACGCGGACTGTTGGGCGGCATCCCGCATGCCGAGGCTCCGGAACGAAACCCATTCAAATCGACGGGTACCACAGGGTTGATGTTGTGAGCGGCATGAAGATTCTAACTCTCTCCATTGGTTGCCCGCGTAAGGCCCATTCATCCCAACACGCGCAAATTCCGGCTTGCCATTTTCATGACTGTGACACACAGTAGTTCGACATCATTCCCACAACTGAACGAGACGCCATGAAAATTTCCATGCGCAGCAAAAAGGCCAAAACTTCCGTTACTTCCGCGACGCTCGGCTCGATCCTGCTGGCCGCAGCACTCTCAGGTTGTTCACCCGCCAAAACGGAAAAGGTGGTAATCCTTGGTTCCAACACCGTGGGCGAGGAATTGGCGCCGCAACTCGTGGCGGAATTTAAGAAGACGCATCCTGATGTGGTGTTTGAATCAGAATTCAAAGGCACGACCTACGGCTTCGGCGGCTTGATTGCCGGCAGGTGCGATATCGCGGCGGCATCCCGGGACGCGAGCACCAATGAAATCGCGATGGCCCAGGATCATGGGATGAGTTTTAATAACGATTTGATTGGTTCGTACGCTGTGGCAGTGGTGGTCAACGGCTCCAATCCCGTCGGTGGTCTGACGCGGGAACAGGTGCGCGATCTTTTCACCGGCACCATCCAAAACTGGAAGGAAATCGGCGGACCGGACTTGCCAGTTCATCTTTGCATCCGCAATCCCATTTCCGGCACCTATCTTGGCTTCCGCGAACTGGCCATGGACAACAAACAGTACGGCCTCGCGGTGAATACGTTCACCAACTACGCGGACATCGTTACCGCTGTGGCAAAGGATCCGGGAGCGATCGGCTATACGAGCATCCAAACTGACCATAAAGACGGTGTTAAACCGGTCATGGTGGGCGAGGTTGCTCCCTCGTTGGAAATGGTCCGTGCGGGCAAATATCCATTTTGCCGCGCGTTGCGATTTTACACCAGCAAGAGTGGCGCGACCCCAACCACGCGCGACTTCATCGCGTTCGTCCAATCGGCGGACGGTCAGAAGATTGTAGATCAGGGCGGATTCATAACCGCAAAGTAAAGCCTGTCACTTGCCTCTTCGGTTGACTCGCTCGCGCGTGACCGAATCTGGCGCACGGTGGTTCCCCGCGATTTTAACATCAAGGGGATAATTGCATAAAGCGATAGAAGCCCTGACTCGAATCCGCGGCAGCATTGGTGACGAAGGTCGAGTAAGTGGCGGAGGGTGACGTATTGGTTGCGAGCGAATCCCAGGCCGAGAGGTTGGTGGACCCTTGCAAAACCAAAGGCCAGTCGGTGTTCACGCCCACGGCGGTTAATTGCACCACGTTACTTCCCACGCTGGCAACCTGGCTGATCCGAAATGTCTTTGGAGGCAGGAAGAGGTCACTGAGATCCACTGCGTTGGTGGCATCGCGTATCAACGGGCCGACATGAAAAATCTCTTGCAACGATCGCAGCATCGAACTGTGCGTGTAGTAAATCGAATTGGTATAGCCGCCCCCACGGGCCAGCGGCGAGAGCACGATCATACCGATCCGAATGTCGGCGCCAAACGATTCATCCCATGTGATGAACAATGCCCCGTTATTGCTGTAAGCCTGCGAGGCCAAAATCGTGGGAACCACCGCCGCCAGCCAGTTGTCGCCCTGCCGAATGCCGTTGTTCACCGGCGAACAATTATCGTGCATGTCATTGCACTGATTGGGTGTGATAAAATTGTACCGGGCCACTGTGTTGCTCGCCAAGTCCGTGGCAAATTCCGTGAAAGGGCGGATGTGCGCGATGCCATAAGGCCAGCTCACGTTATTGGTGCCGGTCACGTCGTCGAAATAAACGAACGGATTGTGCTTGGGCGCGTAGCCGTTGGTGCTCGTTAACGGGACATACGCTCCGCTGATGTCTTCCTGATAGGTCTTCCAGGAGACCCCCGCATTGCGCAACAAGGTTACGAGGTGATTGGTCGTGTTTTGATGATGGGCGGACGGATTGGCGTCATCAGTGACACCAAAGGACGTGCCGGCTTCCAGCCAGAGATAATTCGGCAGGCTCGGATGCAGGCCGGGAACGTTTTGATAATTTTCACAGTAGGACGACATCGGCAGCAACGTATGGTTCAAGTAAGGAGCATTCGCGTTGCTTTTGATGTTGGACCAGGAATTATTTTCCATCAGCACGATAAACACGGTCTGTACATCCGATAGGCCTCCAGCGGTTGCCGCCGCTACGCGCGACGAGCCAAACACGAGAGCCGCAAGGGCGACCAGGCAGCAGATGTGTCGAAGGCCCCCGCGCCCGGCGTAAGTAGTCATTGAAGCAACTTAAGCGTGCCGCGGCGTCCGTCAACTTTTCTGAATACCTCGGTGCGTTTGTAATTTAACCTTCGCGGGTGGAATCCGGTTGGTGTAGGCATATCTTCGTGGCATCTAAAAGGAAGGTCCTGTGGGTTATCGGCCGAACATGAACTAATCCATCGCCTGCGTCACCCTGGTCGTGCATGACTACAATGAAGCCATCGCGTATTTCACAAAAGTTCCAGGATTTACGTTGATTGAAGATACGCAGTTGTCGAAATCGAAACGGTAGTTGGCGGTAGCTCCCGATAGTGGCATGGGGACCAGCCTGTTGCTTGCTCAAGCGGCAAACTCTCGGCAGGCGGACAGCGTTGGCAGTCAAACGGGCGGACGCGTTTCCTTTCTTGTACCATACAAACGATTTTGCGAGTGACTACCAAATCATGAAATCCCGGCGTGTTCGGTTTTTGGAATCGCCACGAGAAGAGTCTTATGGCACCGTGGTGCTCTTTGAAGACATGTATGGCAATCGTTGGGACCTGCTTAAATTAAAATCCTCCAATCCCGCGCGATGACCTCCTCCCGCACTGTCCGGTTCATTGTTCTCTCCCTGGTGTTTTTAGCCACAGCGGGTTGTGATCAAGCCACCAAACACCTCGCCCGCACCTCGCTTTCGCAAGGGGGCAACTCAATATCAACAGGTGATTTGATTCAGTTCACGCTGGCGGAAAATCCCGGCGCATTTCTCAGCCTGGGAGCGTCGTTGCCCGAAGCCGTCCGTCATGGTCTTCTTACCGTTGGCGTGGTGTTCTGTTTGACCTGGGTGCTCACGTATCTCCTGCGTGCGCCACGGATGGGGCTGATTTGCTTTCTCGGCCTCGCCCTAGTCTGGGCTGGCGGCATGAGCAATCTTATCGACCGCGTCTGGCGCCAGGGTCTGGTGACGGATTTTCTCATCGTTCAAATTGGCCCTTGGCACACCGGTATTTTCAATATTGCCGATTTTGCGGTGGTTGTGGGCATCCTTCTCTTTGCCGCCGCTTCCCTGCAAAACACCCGCCCCCCCGCCGTTCAAACCATCACACCCACAAGACGAAATTAGCGGAACCGACGACCCGGGGTGGTAAACCATGGGGAGACTTGCTCCGGATTTAACTTGCCAAATCCGTCAGTGTGATTTTAAATGGAAACGCTGCTGCCGGCATTTCAACCATGGAGTCGAGACCATTACTTTTCTATACGACAGGGGAGGAGATTCATGTCGGGGACCGCGTTCAGTATCAGGGCAACTACGCCACGGTCGTCGTGGTCAGCAATGGCGAGGAATACGAGTTGGCGCCGGGTTACGGCGATGAATCCGGTGGGAACAGTGGCGTGATGCTTTGCGACGACGACGGAGCGCTCAACTCGGTGGATGACGGGGATGACCGCCTGGTTTTCCTGGGCCGCGCCTGATATAGATCGCTCTTTGGTTTCACAGCTCCCCACGCGGGCTTTCCCTGCCTTCGTAGCGAGCCTCTTTCCCATTCATTTTTCTCGCCAGAAATTCGCGCGATTGCGAGGGTGAACGGATATGAAGCTTTTCCGCGCCACCGTGGCGGTCCTGTTTTGCATGGGTTTGATTTCCGCAAAGGGGGCCGAACCGATCGTAGCCATCGAACGCGATGTGCCGGTCACCATGCGTGACGGCACGGTACTACGGGCGGACATTCACCGGCCGGATGGTGGCGGGCCTTATCCCGTCCTTGTCTGGCTGACTCCTTACGGGAAGCAGAAACAGCATTTCGACAAATACATTCAGGCGGGCTACATCGTCGTATGCGAGGACGTGCGTGGTCGTTACGCATCGGACGGCGTATGGGAGGGATGGGTGCGGCCGAAAACGCATGACGCCGAAGACGGTTACGATACCGTCCAGTGGGCGGCGAAGATCCCCGGAGCGAACGGCAAAGTCGGCACGTTTGGTCTTTCGTATTCGGCTTTCCTACAATGGCGGCTGGCACCGCTGCAACCGCCCGCGCTGGTCGCGATGTCCGGGCACAGCATTGCCGCACGTTACACCGACATTGAAGGGCCGGGCACGATCCGTCCTGGGCGGCGACTCCGCTGGTCGGCGGTGACAATGTCGCCCGATGTGCGACGCAAAGCGAACCGGACCGGCACGCACACGGAAGCGGAAGCAGGGACGGTATGGGACAAGGGAGAGGGCCGAAAGTGGCTGGATTTCCTGCCTTGGCTGGACTTGCCGCAGGAGGTGTTCGAGGACGAAACGCCTTATATGAAAGATTGGCTGAAAAACCCAGCGAGCGATCCCTGGCGGCTGGATGAGGGTTGCAAGAAGATCACGGTGCCGAATCTCGACGTGGTGGGCTGGTATGATCACGCGAAGGGAGATATGCGGTTGTTTCAAGCCCTCTCCAAGCACGGCAAAACCCGAGCGGCGCGGGACGGCTCGAAGCTGGTGGTGGGCCCGTGGAGCCATTTCCCGCCGGGGGGGCGCAAGTTCGGGGCAATAGATTTTGGACCGGACGCCGATCTCGATCTCGCGGCCCTGGATGTGGAGTGGTTTGACCATTGGTTGAAGGGCCAGACCAACGCGATCAGCGCACAACCGCCCGTGAAGATATTTGTCATGGGCGACAACCGCTGGCGCGGTGAGGAGTGCTGGCCGCCGCAGCGGGTAAAACCACGAACTTTATATTTGGCTGGCGGTGGTAGTGCGAACACTCCTGCCGGAGACGGCAAGTTAGTGGAGCAACCTCCCGCGAGTGCTGCCAGAGACATGTACGTTTACGATCCGCGCGATCCGGTGCCGACTTTGTTCGCGCCGGGCAACTTCACCTGCGCGATGGATCAGCGGCCACTGGCGGACCGGCGCGACATACTCGTTTACCAAAGCGAGCCGTTGACGAATCGCTTTGAAGTCACCGGCCAGCCCGAAGTCGAATTGTACGCGGCTTCATCCGCTCCCGACACGGACTGGGTTGCGCGGCTGGTTGACGTTGACCCAAACGGCCTGGCACGTGACGTCTGCATGGGTGTGGTGCGGGCGCGATATCGTGACGGGGTGGCAAAACCGCAGTTAATCGAGCCGGGCAAGGTGATCAAATATACGATCCGGCTCGGCCCAACCGCCAATGCCTTCCTACCCGGCCATCGCATTCGCCTCGATGTGACCAGTTCGGATTTTCCGAATTACGACCGCAACCACAATACCGCTGCGGATCAAAATGCCGATGCTGCACTCGCCGTCGCGCGGCAAACCATCCATCACGGCAAAGGACACCTCTCGCGGATTACTTTGCCGTGGGTGCCGAACGGCACCGACTGGTGAAGTCTGCCTTAGGGCGTTTTGCGCCAGCGCTGCCAGTCCGCAAGCATCAGTTGTTCCGGCATCCAGCCCGCCTGGGTTTCGTTTAATGGAAAATCGTCCGGCACCTTCTTTCGCACCATGCTTTCGATGATGAAGCTGCCCCAGCTTTGTTCGCCAGCGCGAATCCATTGTGACAGGAAGCGCGAGTCCATCGTCTGCGGCGTCAGGTAAAGGATGGCAATCGGTTTGATGAAGTCGTTAACCTCGAAGAAATTCTCGTGCGTGCTTGCATCCTTATTGTCCGGTTTGCATTTCAATGTGAGCCAGATCGATTGCCGGTCGCCGTACCACGCCACGGCCCAGGGGATGTCACTCATCGTCATCTCCTTTTCCTTCACCCACGCGGCAAGGGTCTGAATGGCCGGCGGATAATACGGAGGATAGGCGACGGGGATGGTTTTGGGCGGCAGGAACGTCAGGATTAGCGGGAGGCACGACACGACGGCAAATACACCGATGATGACATAACGCAGCCCGCGGAGGGGGAGGTTGATGAGCTCAAGCAACATGAAAAAAAGGCTTACGCCATACACCATGACGAAGGGCGTCATCAACACGATCAGATTCTCAGAGTTGAGTTCGGGCGACTCGTCGGAAAGAGTTGTCCGCCCCAGGGCCTGCGTCACCACCAATCCGCCCAGGCACATCAACAAAAAGAATCGCAATCGGCGCACAGCGGGATTGCGGAAATTGATGAGCAGCCCGACGAGAAAGAAAGCCGAGACCCAACTGCCTCCAAGTTTGGGCAGGTCGGTTTGAATAATCACCCGCATGTTGGTGATAAACTTCAACCAGAATGGCATCATGTACATCCGGCTCAGGTCGGGGTCGAGTGAGCGTTGCAGGCGGTTGTCGGGAAACATCATGGTGCTCTCCATAACCGCATACCCTGCGGTTCCGAACGGCGTACCGCTGAGGTGATAGGTGCGCAGGAGCCACGGCGTGATCACCGCGCCAAAAACCACTGCGACGATCGTCGCGAAAATGACACGCCGAGTTCCTCCAAAAATAAACATGAACGCTAGTGATGGAATCACCATCCAGCCGAAGGAATAACGTGTCAGGCAGGCCAGTCCCAGGAACAGTCCGAATCCAGCCGCGAGTAGCGGCCCCCCGATGGTGCCGTATTTGGGCTCCCGCATCTCCTGTTCCAATAAAACGAGACACCAGATGGCGCACGTGAAAATGAATAGGAGCAACATGGTCGATAGCCCCGATGCGCTAAATCGCCACAACAGTTCGCAACCCAGTAACAATCCGCCGGAAAGCCAGGCAACCGGCGAGTCAAACAATCGTCGCGCCAGAAGGAATACGAGCACGACCACCCCTAGAAATATCGCCTCATTGAACATGGCGATGACAAAGTCCGGCTTGTAACGCCAAAACTTGCCGTTACTGCTCCAGAATGGCTTGGTGGTGGAGACGGAATAGTCAAGAGGCAGAAGTTTTTGAATGGCGGCGAGAAATACGGGATAAACCGGCGGATTGGAAATGTCCGGATGCATTCCTTTTACTTGTGCGAGATCGCCACCCTTATCTTGCGCTGCGCTGCCCGATTGATTCGTGTTGCGCTTTTTAATCAGATAAATGCTGAACGGCCGGATAAAGAGCGTCGTGTAGCCCTTGCCTTTTGCGAGGTTGCGTCCCAGTTGTGCCATGTCCATGGACTCCTGGGTGGACATGTTCTTAAACGCGCGCCAGTTGTAGACCACCGCGAAGAAGGCCACCGCCAACACCGCGAGAGTCACCCGAAAAATCCGCGAGCCCCCGCCGACTTCGAGCTTGTGAATGGCATCTTGTAAAAACGGCATGATTTAAGATTCTTGTAAATCGTGGACATGTAACCGCCGGTGCAGCGTTCGCCGGCTCAGTCCCAGTTTCTTGGCGGCCAGTGTACGGTTGCCGCCTGATTCTTTCAAGGCACGGATGATGAGTTGTTTTTCCGCGTCCTTCACGGTCAGATTGCTTTTGCCCGGCTCCAGGGGTGCGGCGGCCGCGCTGGCAGCCGGGGCAGCTGGCTCGCGCACCGATGGCGGCAAATCCCTCGCTGTGATTTTATCGCCGCGACAAAGCACCACCGCATGTTCAATCGCGGTGCGCAGTTCCCGCACGTTGCCCGGCCAGCGATAGCGCAGCAGGGTTTCCATCGCGTCCGACGTAAACGAGGTGATTGCCTTGGCGTTCTCCTTGCTGAACTCCCGCAAAAATGTGCCCGCCAGCAGCGGCAGGTCCGCACTCCGTTCGCGCAATGGCGGCAGCCAGATTTCCACCACGCGCAACCGAAAAAAGAGATCCTCGCGAAACGATCCGGCCTTTACCTGTTCCGCCAGATTTTTGTTGGTGGCCGCGATCACGCGTACATCGGCGGTCAGCGTCTTGTTGGAGCCCACGCGTTCGTAAGTGCGTTCGCCGAGGAAGCGCAGCAGCTTTACCTGCGTGGACGCGTCAATCTCGCCGATCTCATCCAGAAAAAGTGTGCCGCCCTGCGCCTGTTCAAATCGACCGATGCGCCGCTCGTGCGCGCCAGTAAAAGCGCCCTTTTCGTGCCCGAACAACTCGCTTTCCAACAGCGTAGGGGACAAGGCCGCGCAATGAACTGTCACCATTGGCTGTTGTGCGCGCGGACTGTGTTGGTGAATCACCTTGGCGATCAATTCCTTGCCCGTCCCGCTTTCGCCCTCGAGCAAAACCGTCGCGCGCGTCGGCGCCACCTGCCGCACGACGTCGAACACCTCTTTCATGGGTGGCGATTCACCCACCATGTTCTCGAGGCCGAATTTTGAATCAAGCTGCTGACGCAACGAGACGTTTTCGACTTCGAGATTCTGCCGGCGCAACGCCCGCGCGATGCGCATCTCCAGTTCGTCGATTTGCAACCGTCCCTTGGCGATGTAATCGTCCGCGCCGCGCTTCATCGCGTCCACCGCCAGCTCCTCTGAGCCATATGCCGTCATAAGAATGCAGATGGGCGGTCTGGAAAGTGATTTGGCCCGCGAGATCAGCTTCATGCCGTCTTCGCTGGGCAACCGAAAGTCCGTCAGGAGCACATCAAAATGTTCGCGCTCAAGAAGTTCCATCGCGCTTTTGGCGTCCTCCGCCAGATAGACGTCGTAACGCTCCTGTAGCGCGGCGCGCAACCCGTCGCGCGTCGTCTTTTCGTCGTCAACAATCAGTAACGTTGGTGTCATGCTGGCCCGCCTGCCCCTGCTGCTGGAACCCAAAGGGCAGCATACGGCAGGCGGGCGTCAATAAACAATCCCGTTTCCCGCGTTATTTTGCGAGTACCGCCTTCAGCGGCTTGCCTTCCGCTCCCGGCAGGGAAACGTTAAGCAATTCAGCGATCGTGGGCGCGACGTCGAGATTCGAAATCTCACCCAGCTTCACTCCCGGCTTGATGCCCGCCCCCCAAGCCACGAAGGTGGCGTGCAAATGCGGGATGTTGGGGTCATGGCCATGGGTGCCGCGACGCTCCGGCTTGTCTTTAAAAGGCAGTTCGCCCGCAGCGGTATCGCCAGTGGTATAACCTTCCTTCACAAACAACACCATGTCCGGCGCATGCGGATCCACGGCGGGATCGGCCACACCATATTTCTTGAACTCGTCAACAGCGACGACTTTCAAAACGCCGTCCACGCCGTTGAAGGCGTTCTTTACCTGCTCGGTCACTTTGGCCTTATCGGCGCCGTCACGAATGTAAATAAGGGCGCAGCCGCTTTGTACGACTATCTGCACGTCGCCCTTCGTCTTTTTCTTGCCTTCGGTTTCTCCCAACAAACCGGCCTTGCGCAGCACGACATTCGGCAGAATGGTGCGCTTGATCTCGGAGAAGCCGTGGTCGGAAACGACGAAAATGGTCGCCTTGCCGGGATAATCCCGTTGCACCTCCTCCAATACTTCGCGCACGTGCCCGTCCGCAATCTTGATCGCTTCGTACGCAGCCTTGTCGCGCGGCCCGTTCAGATGCTGGGTGTGGTCCACATTGACAAGATGCAACAACGCGAGATTCGGACGATACTTTTTCAAGATCAGGTTGAAGGCCTCGGTGTAGGTGTCATCGATCGGGCGTTCGTCCACTTCCTTGGCGGCTTCCGGGCGTTCGCGGAAGATATTAATGTTCGCTTTCAGGCAATCCTCCGCCAGCGCGGGCGTGGTATATTTCCGCACGAGATCGGTGGTCCGCACGTCGGGGGTCTGCCAGTCCAGCGTCGGCGCATTGCGCGTCGCGGGCCAGCGCACCCCGGCGGTTTTCAAGCCGTTCGATTTCGCCACGTCGTAGATGGTCGGGACTTTCACAATCTCCGTCTTGTCGTAAACGGGATCGGAAATAAGCGTCACTTTTTTGCCGGTGGCGCGGTCGAGATAATTATTTCCCACCACCCCGTGCTTTGCGGGATAGTCGCCGGTGACCAGCGTCGTATGATTCGGCCACGTCACCGTGGGCGTCACCGCCTTCATCGAGGCGGCGCGGGCGCCCTCGGCGGCCAGCTTGCGGATCGTCGGCATTTCCGCCTTGGGATCATCCAGATAATCGGCGGCCAGACCGTCCACGCTGATCATCACCACCAGCCGGTCGGAGGTGCTGTTGGTGGTGTCGGCTTGAGCAGTGCCGGGCCGGAGGGCGAGGGCCGCAGCGGCCGCGAACATGAATACATTTAAACGACGTGTGAACTTCAGCATAGGACTGAAACTGCTAAACACTAAGCGAGGCCATGTCTATCACGAATCGATACTTGACGTCCTGTTTCAACAATCGTTCCCACGCTTCGTTGATTTTCTGAATCGGAATCAATTCGATATCCGACGCGATTTTATTCTTCGCGCAGAAATCCAGCATCTCCTGCGTCTCGGCGATGCCCCCGATTGCCGAGCCGGCGAAGCGATGGCGTCCCATCAGCAGATTGAACGCCGAGACCGGCAGCGGATGTTCCGGCGCGCCCACCAATGTCAGCGTGCCGTCGAGTTTCAGCAGGCTCAGATACGCGTTGATGTCGTGTGCGCCAGACACGGTATCGAGAATGAAATCGAAGCTGCCCGTGTGCTTGTTCATCGCGTCGGCATCCTTCGAGAGCACGACCTCATGCGCGCCGAGCCGTTTGCCGTCCGCGACTTTGCCCGGTGACGTCGTGAACAGCACCGCGTGCGCGCCGAAGGCCCGCGCAAACTTCACGCCCATATGACCGAGCCCGCCCAGACCCACGATGCCGACCTTCTGGCCGATGCCGACATTCCAGTGACGCAACGGCGAATACGTCGTGATGCCCGCGCACAACAGCGGCGCGGTCGAAGCCGGGTCAACCCCTTCGGGCACGCGCAGGACGAATTTTTCGTCCACCACAATGCTCGAGGAATAACCGCCAAATGTTTTGCCTCCGAGATACTTGTCCTCGGAATTGTAAGTCCAGATCGGACCGGAGAGACAATACTGCTCCGAACCCGCCTGGCAATTCACGCAACTGCGGCACGAATCCACCATGCAACCAACCGCCACCATCTCGCCCGCTTTGTATTTGGTCACCAACCCGCCGACCTTCGTCACCCGGCCGACAATTTCGTGACCGGGCACGCACGGATAGGATGTCCCATGCCATTCATTGCGCGCCGTATGAATGTCCGAATGACAGACGCCGCAAAAGAGAATTTCGATTTGCACATCCGTCGCGGTGGGTTCACGGCGGTTGATGGCGGCCGGCGCGAGCGCCGCATCCGCGGCCTGCACCCCATAGGATTTTGAACTATAAGTACGCATGACGGTTACCTTAGCCCCGCATCCGCGCTCGCGCATCATTGGATTTCATTTCTTCGATATTTTTCCACTGCGATTAGGTGCTATAAGGTGCGAATTACTGCGAATTGCCTTTAAACTTTGCTGTTTCATAACACCTCCAATTCGCGCTCGGCCGTTCCATTCTCGTTCCATTTTTCAATTTGCATTCCTCATTCTACAATCAAAAGTTGGGTTCGTTTTTCATTTCATTAATGTAAAAAAATTCCTAACTACATGATCTGGAATGGTTTACCACTTTTAAGGGTTGGGTTCGTTTGGTAAAATTTACATTTCGCATGAGTTTCCCCCTCGCTTCCAGAAAAACCGTGCTGCGCAACGGCGCGCAAGACAGCGCAGCATGCCGTAACACTCCGCGACACATCCGAACTACGCCATCACTGAGGCACTTGCAACGCATCCCCATCCCTTTTCCAGCCCGATCCCAAGGCGACCCAACCCCGCCCATTTCCCTCATTAGCCCGGTACAAGTGGTCAGACTAGGCCGGCCTTCAAATCCCGGGTTTCCCTTCCGCAGGAGCGCGGACCCATGACCGATCCCGTACCCGCCGATATTTCGCATTTTCCAATCTCCGTTTGGTATTTTGCTTTCCCCGCTATTTTCAAAAACAAATCTATCATCCCCGCAATCCTAAGCCGGAGGGCTTTTCCGATGGTGACAGCGCCGACCCGGCTCCATTTGGCGATGGATCAACGTCCCCACCTGTCGAAACGCCCCCGCCTCTAAAATTCAATTGTCAAAGATCATCGCCCCGCCGGGTCCTGTGCTCAGGCTCCAAGGCGTGACGCCCACACCTCGACCTTACCTCCGCCACGATAATTTTCAAGAGCAATAGTATTAGAAATAGCAAGTGTTGTTCGGCAATCCCGGAAGGATCGGAAATCGCGGAAGTCTCGAGAAAAAAATCGTCCACGCGGGGCGGAACGATTCAAACAGGGCCGCAGCTATGCAGGGATGGAAAAGGTCGCTTTAGATCGCCGCCCGCCGGGCGCCGAAGGCACCCCGGATCTCCGGTTCATAGGGGCGCATCCTCATCCAATTTCTGGATTGACATCCCATGCACTGTAATGAGAAATGACGGAGAGAATTGAAGCGAAGGGATGCCGTCTCCGCCCAAAAACCGATCAAACGGGGGCGAGAATGAGTTACACTCGTTTGCCTCCTGGCACAAGTCGAGGGGCAACCGAGGCCAATCGGGCGAAGAGCCGGGTTGGCTCAAAACAAAGGAGACAGGAGATGAAAAACATGAAATTCGCAGACGGCGCAACTGGTGGGAGATCAGGGGGGAATTTACCTATGGAAAAATGCCCATCGAAGAGGGTGGGAAAATCTCTAAGCATCATGTTGGGCGCATGCGCGTTCGCCGTGCTGGCCCATGCGCAGAGCGCGATCGAAGGCTTCGAATACAGCGATAATGCCGCGTTGCAGGCTGCTTGGACTCCGCAAAGCGCCGCGTTGACGCTTTCGCCCAATCACAGTCCCAAATCCACGGGCACAACGTCCCTGCGTGTGGATCGCTCCTTTCCCGCCAACACCACGGAGACTGAAATTCTCACCGGGCCCGTGCTTCCGACGCCAATCGCCATCTCTTCGACGCAATACCTCAGCTTCAGGTTTGCCGGCAGTTCTCCATCCACCAATGCCAGTTGGCAGAAGTTGTACCTGTACGCCTTTGATGGGGCCGGCAATTTCGGCCGCTGGAGCGCAATTGTTCCCAAGACCACCACCTGGCAGGTGTCAAGCTTCCCCGCCAGCCGCATCGAGAAGCCCGCGGAGTCGCCTGCGCTGCCCGACTTGAGCAACATCGCACAGTTCAAGTTCTATCTGACCGGGCAGGGTCCGACGGGGGGTGTTGCGTCCGCCACGATGTACATCGATGACCTCGGCTTTCTCCAGGCCCCGGTGTTGTCCGTGGTCCGGCAGGGATCCGGCCAGCAAGTTCTCATGCAGAACCTCATTCCCGGAATGGCCTACACGTTGCAACAGACGACGAATCTTACGAGCCCCGTCACCGTGAAGTATTCGTTTTCGGCCAATTCCTCCAGCCAGACCTGGCCGGTACCCAAGGGCCAGCAGGCATTTTATTCACTCTATTTCGCACCGTAGTTTGAAAGGTTTTGCACCGGTCGTCGGGTGTCGCGGGCCGAATGCGAGGACTACCGATGGCAAGGCGATGACGGCCTTTGTTTCGCGAGGCCGGATCAATTAAAAACCTCCGCCGAAAAGGGGTCGGTTCTTAGTATTGACAATTTTTAGACGCCAGCCATTCTGCTGGCGATGGCGAGGAAATTACGAATCCAGTATCCCGGGGCGGTCTATCACGTCATGAGCCGTGGAGATCGGCGGCAGGACATTGTGCGGAGGGACGACGACCGTGAACTGTTTGTTCGGACGCTCGGCGAGGCCTGCGCCAAGACCGATTGGCAGGTTCACGCCTGGTGCCTGCTGCGCAACCATTTTCATCTGGTGGTCGAAACCCCCAAGCCCAACCTGGTGGAGGGCATGAAATGGTTTCTGGGCGTTTACACGGCGCGGTTCAACCGTCGGCACAAGTTTTTCGGTCATCTTTTCAGCGGCCGCTACAAGAGTCTGTTCGTGGACGGCAGCGGCAACGGTTATCTCAAGAGCGTGTGCGATTATGTGCATTTGAATCCCGCGCGCGCCGGGTTGCTGCGGCCCCGGCAGGCGTTGAGAGAATATCGCTGGAGCAGTTACGGGGATTATTTGCAGGGCCGGGGTGCACGGCCGGGATGGTTGCGGGTGGATCGCTTGCTGGGGGAACACGGCATCTCCAAGGACAGCGCGGCGGGGCGGGACGAATTTCAGCGGAGGATGGAGTGGCGGCGAGCGAGTGAAGACGAAGAGGAACGCCCGCCGATCGAGCGAGGCTGGTATGCGGGGAGTGAAGCGTTTCGGCAGGAACTGCTGGCGCAGATGAGCGAGCGGGCCGGGGCGGAACATTATGGCACGGAAATTCGGGAAATGTCCGAGGAGAAGGCCGAGCGAATCGTTCGGGAGGAGTTGCGACGGCACAAGTGGACGGAAGCCAGCCTGGGAACACGGCGCAAAGGTGACCCCGGGAAGATAGAGGTAGCCAAACGGCTGAGAAAAGAAACGACGATGACGTTGGCGTGGATAGCGCAACGGCTGAAAATAGGGACGAAGACGTATCTCTCGCATCTGCTCTATTGGGATGGCAAAAGCAAAAGTTAACGATACTAAGAACCGACCCCGCACCCGTCCGGTAAACGCATCGCCGCAATTCACCTTAACCGCGGCGGCGCCAGAAGCGCTTCGGCCTTCGACCTCCGCTGGGATGGTGCGGCGCATCGCGCCGGGAGCCCTGAGGATTGGACGCATGCATGCCTGAATTCTCCGGGCGGCGCAGATTCGTTCTTTCGACGGATGAGGCGTGAGGCGCTGTGCCATGACTTGTTTTCGCCATGGCATTCGGCCGGCGTTGGAACCGGTTGTGCCGCCGGTTGTGCTTCGCGGGTGACGGCTGATTCCTCTTCGCGGCAGGCCCGCCGAATGAGGGCCGCGGGGGATGTGGCTCCCGGTGGGTGCGATGTTCGCCGGCCTTCGTCTGCGGCCGGGACTGATAATTGAACCCTTCAGCGCGTTTGCGCACCAGCCCACGGCCAATGAAACGCTCCAAGGCGCGTAACGCCGTTTGATCCTCGGGGCTGGCAAAACTTAGCGCTTCGCCGATCGCCAGCGCGCGGCCGGTCCGCCCAATCCGGTGCACATAATCCTCCGGATGTTTGGGAAAGTCATAATTAACCACATGCGAGATCCCGTCCACATCGATGCCGCGGGCCGCGATGTCGGTGGCCACCAGCACGCGCACCGAGCCGCTCTTGAAATCCTTCAGCGCCCGCAAGCGCTGGTTCTGCGATCGATTCGAATGCAGCGTTCCTGTGCGAATGCCTTCCTGCTCCAGCCTGCGCGCCACGCGATCCGCCCCGTGCTTCGTCCGGGAAAATACCAGCACCATGTTCAGGTTAGGATCGCGCAGGAGATGCAGCAACAGGCTCATCTTCAAGTCGTGCGGCACTTCATAAACGAGCTGCGTCACGGTGCTGGCCGGATCCGACCGTCGCCCGATTTGCACCAACTTCGGCGAACGCTGAAACTGATGCGTCAACATTTCGATCTCCTTGGAAAGAGTCGCGGAAAACATCAGCGTTTGCCGCTGGCGTGGCAGGGCGCGAACGATGTCCCGAATCGAGGGCAGGAATCCCATGTCGAGCATGCGATCCGCCTCATCCAGCACCAAAAACTCCAGCTTCGAAAAATCTCCGAAACGCCGTCCCATCAGGTCCAGCAACCTCCCGGGCGTCGCGATCACGATGTCCGCCCCTTCGTTTAACGCTGTCTTTTGCGGGTTTTCGCCCACGCCGCCGAACACCGTGGCGATCCGAAGCCGCAAATGTTTGGCGTATATGCGCACATTCTCCTCGATCTGAACCACCAGTTCGCGCGTCGGCGCGATCACCAGGACCCGAATACCCCTTCGCTGGGGCGGCTGAAGCGCCAGTCGTGTCAGGATCGGCAGCGTGAAGGCCGCCGTCTTGCCGGTGCCCGTCTGGGCAATGCCGATGAGGTCGTTACCGGCCAGGACCAGGGGGATGGCCGCCGACTGAATGGGCGTCGGTTCGGTGTAGCCGGCTTCCTGCACGGCTTTGAAAATGTTGGGGTCAAGGCCCAAAAGGCGAAATGGCATAGTGTGGATTTTAGTGTGTCGGCCGCCTGCGGGATGTATCGGTTCAAATCGGCAATGGAGGCACCGGCAAACCGCCCAAGCGAGCGCCATATTACCCCAAGGAGGACATGATGCAAGCGCTTCCCGCTTCGCGGCCAGTTTGACAACCCCACGGTTTGACTGATAGCTTGCGCCTCTTTTGGAACGCGAGATGGACTATAAGAATACATTGAATCTGCCGCAGACGGATTTCTCGATGAAGGCCGATCTGGTCACCCGGGAACCGGAGCGTTTGGGCAAGTGGGAGACGGCCGGACTGTATGCCGCCATCCAGGCGCAGCGCGCGGGCGCGGAGAAATTTGTGCTGCACGACGGCCCGCCGTTCGCCAACGGCGATGTCCACATCGGCACCGCGCTCAACAAGATTCTCAAGGACATCATCATCAAGTATAAGTCGTCGCGCGGCTTTCACGCGCCGTATGTGCCGGGCTGGGATTGTCATGGGCTGCCGATCGAGTTCAAGGTCACGCAGGACATGCGCAAGGCCGGCGACACCGCGTCCGACGCCGCCACCATCCGCACGGCGTGCGAGGCTTCCGCGCGCAAATTCATCGATATCCAGCGCACGCAGTTCAAGCGCCTGGGCGTGCTCGGCGATTGGGCGAACCCGTACGTCACGCTGAACAAGGAATACGAAGCCGACGAACTCCGCATGTTCGCGGACATAGTGGAGCAGGGTTTTGTTTATCGCGGCAAGAAACCGGTTTACTGGAGCATCCCGTGCCGCACCGCGCTTGCCGAGGCCGAGGTGGAATACAAGGATCACACGAGCCAGAGCGTTTATGTGAAGTTCCCGCTGGTCGGGCATCCCGGGACGTCGGTTGTCATCTGGACGACCACGCCGTGGACGCTGCCGGCGAACCTGGCGGTCGCGTACAATTCCACCTTCAGCTACTCGCTGGTGCGGGTGGGCGAGGAAACTTTCATCGTTTCGGCAATGCTGCTTTCGACGGTCGCGGAGAAGTGCGGCTGGGAAGGTTACGAAATCGTTCGCAGCATCGAAGGCAAGCAACTCGCGGAGTTCGAGTATCAGCATCCGTTCATCAAGCGCACAGGGAAATTTTTCGCGGGCGATAATTTTGTCGAAAACTCCACCGGCACCGGGTTCGTCCATATCGCGCCCGGTCACGGTCAGGACGACTATATGCTGGGCTTGAAGAACGGCCTGGCGATTTATTCGCCCGTCGATGATGACGGGAAGTTCGCGCTGACCACGGACCTGCCGCGCGAGCAGCAGATGCCCGACGACATGCTCGGCAAGACCATCCTGGAAAAGCACGGCAAGAGCGAAGCCAACGAAGTGGTATTGCATGAATTGCGCGCGCGCAAGGCGCTGCTGCATCAGGAAAATTATCATCACAGCTACCCGCATTGCTGGCGCAGCAAGACGCCGATCATCTTTCGCGCGATGGACCAGTGGTTCATCGAGATCGACCACGCGGAGTTCCGGCGTCGCGCGCTGGAGGAAATCAAACGGGTCAACTGGGTGCCCGACTGGGGCATGAACCGCATTGAGGCGGCGGTCAAAGGCCGTCCGGACTGGTGCATCTCGCGGCAGCGCACCTGGGGCGTGCCGATCCCCGCGTTTTATGACGCGCAGAATCAGCCGATCCTCGATCCGGCCATCGTGCGCAACGCCGCGGCGCTTTTTGAGAAGCACGGCTCCAATATCTGGTTTGAAAAATCCGCCGCCGAATTGTGGGCGGCGGTGAAACCCGCCGATTGGAAGGGCGCTGAAGCAGTCGCGAAATCGAACGACACGCTGGACGTCTGGATTGATTCGGGATCGTCGTCGCGGGCCGTCATCGCGCGCCGGGATGAAATCCGCGGCAGGGAAAAATCCTTTCAAGCGGACATGTATCTGGAAGGCAGCGACCAACATCGCGGCTGGTTCCAGTCGTCGTTATTGCTCTCGCTCGCGGGCAATGGCGCCGCGCCTTTCAAGACCGTGCTGACGCACGGTTTCATGGTGGATGCGGACCGCGAAAAAATTTCGAAGAGCAAACAGGCGCAGGGCGGCTACGAAAAACCGCAGACCTCCGAGGCCTACGTAAAAAAATATGGCGCGGACGTGGTGCGCTTGTGGGTTGCCTCGCAGGATTTTCGCAACGACATCATCGTCAGCGACGAGCGCATCGCCAAAGTTTCCGAGACGTATCGCGGGCTGCGCAATGCGATGCGTTATCAGCTTTCGAATCTGTACGATTTCGATCCGGCCAAACACGCCGTGGCCGATGACAAACTCACGGGGCTCGACCGCTGGATCCTGGGCGAATTTGCCCGGATGGAAAAAGAAGTGGCTGCCGCGTACGACAAATTCGAGTTTCACGTCGTCTATCAAAAGATCAGCCAGTTTGTCGCGGTCGAACTCTCCGCCATCTATCACGACGTCGTGAAGGACCGGTTGTACACGGATGCGGCGAACTCGGCGCGCCGCCGTTCCACGCAGACCACGTTGCACCGCATCCTGACGAGCCTCTGTCAGATGCTTGGGCCGATCCTGGTGTTCACCGCCGACGAAGCGTGGGAGTTCATTCCCGGTCACGCCGCCGGTTCGGTGCATCAATCCACCTGGCAGCCGCTGGCGTTTGAACTGCCGGAATCCGAGCGCGATTTGTGGAAGCAATTGTTCGCGTTGCGCGAAATGGCGCTGCCCGAATTGGAAAAGGCGCGCCAGGCCAAGAGCATCGGCAAGTCGCTGGAGGCAAAAATCACTTTCACCGGTTCCGCGCCGACGCTGATCGAATCCAAAGGCCAGCTTGGCGACCTGCGCGAGTTGCTGAACGTTTCGCAACTCGAAGTGCAGCCCGGCGGCGAGTCCACCAAGGTGATCGTAGCCAAGGCGGGCGGCGAAAAGTGCGAGCGTTGCTGGCATCTGGAACTCGATGTCCGCGCCAACGCGGAACATCCGACGCTGTGTGGCCGTTGCGTAAAAGCCGTCACCCAGGGCGCGTGAGCCTGAAGCCACCGGGTTTGCCCCGTGTCTCATTCAGGTAGGGGCATCGCGCTGCGATGCCCCCGGCCGCGTTCAGCGGCCGGAATAAAACGCCCGGCTCATGACCAACGCGTAGGAATATCACGCTCCCTCCGCTGCCATGAAGGCGCGGCTGCGGTGCCGCGCGGTCGTCGCAGCGCGACGACCCTACCTGTTGAACCGCACGTTGTCGGGAGCGAGCGGGCCTGTTTTCTGTCCTCCACGCCCGGATTCTCTGCTTGCCGCACACCGCTTGGGGCTGCTAACAAGCTGCCTTGACGACCATGACGCCTGTTACCTCCTCACCTCCCGGAAATCCCAGCCAGCCGACCCGCAGCCCGTGGTATTGGGTGCCGAGCCTCTATTTCTCGCAGGGCATTCCCTATGTGATCGTGATGACCATGTCGGTGGTCATGTACAAGCGCCTTGGAATTTCCAACACCGACATCGCGCTCTACACGAGCTGGCTGTATCTGCCGTGGGTCATCAAGCCGCTTTGGAGTCCGTTCGTGGACATCACCCGCACGAAACGCGCCTGGGTGGTTTCGATGCAATTTCTCGTGGCCTTCGGGCTGGCGCTGGTGGCGTTTTCGGTGCGCGGCTCCGCATTTTTTCAATGGTCGCTGTTCCTGTTTTGGATCATGGCCTTCGCCTCGGCCACGCACGATATCGCGGCGGACGGTTTTTACATGTTGAGCCTCACCAAGCATGAACAGGCCTGGTGGGTGGGGTTGCGCAGCACGTTTTATCGCACCGCCATGATTGTCGGCAGCGGTTTGCTCGTCGTGCTCGCGGGCGTGTTGGAAAGCAAGAACGGTTTGCCGCCGGTCGAGATTGCCGTGCAGGCGAAAGTCGGCGCGCCAGCGGTCACCAACTGGAATCCCGCCGACATCACGATGACGCCCGCCAGCGGCGACCTGCATGTGATGGTTCAACCGCCCACGCTCGAAATCGCCCTGACCGATCTGAGCGCGCCGGAAGCGAAGGCGGCGATCAGCAAGGCGAAGGCGTGGAATTTGCAGCACGGATTTGTCCAGGAAGACGTTCCGGTCAAGAAAGAGGCGGAGGCGGAATCCTGGTGGTCGAAAAATATTTCCGGGCCGTTTGGACAATTCCTCGCAGCGCGTTTTCCCAAGCCGCCAAAAACCGCCGCCGCCCAGACCGCAGGTAACATCGGCGCCCTTTATCTTTCTCTCTCGCAGGCGCCGCCGGCGGGTAAAGAGGTGGCGGTGAACGTCGTGCGCAAACTGCATGGCATCGAATATATCGGCTTTGGAAAAAGCGATCGCGGCTTCCGGTTGATGGAAGGCGAGCGGTTTGTTTTCAACTCCACGAATTGGAATCAACCGGCGATGGCGGTCATCCAGCTTGATCCCAAGCTGAAAGCCGACGCGCAGGTCACGTTTCTAACCAGCTCCGGAAATATCCCGCTGGCGTGGTCGATCACGCTGTTCGTGGTCGCGGGTTTGTTTTTAGGCTTTAGCTGCTGGCATAGTGTGGTGCTGCCGCGCCCGGCCAACGATGGACCGGTCGTCACGCATAAAAGCCTGGTCGGAGAATTTTTCGCCACGCTCGGCTCCTTCTTTCAGAAACCGGGCGTGGGCATGGCCATCGCTTTCATTCTGCTATATCGCTTCGACGAGGCGCAACTGACCAAGGTCATTTCACCGTTCATGCTCGACAGCCGGGAGGGCGGCGGGCTCGGACTCTCCACCAGCCAGGTCGGACTTGCCTACGGCACCTTTGGTATCCTCGCGCTGACTTGCGGCGGATTGTTTGGCGGTTTCATGGCCGCGAAGCATGGCCTAAAGAAGATGCTGCTCATCATGGTGGCCTCCATGTATCTGCCCAAGCTGGCGTTCATCGTATTGTCCTATGTGCAGCCCACCAACTTCCTCGCGGTCTGCGGCGCGGTGGCGTTGGAACAATTCGGTTACGGCTTCGGCTTCACCGCCTTCATGCTCTACATGCTCTTTTTCGCGGATGGCCCGCACAAAACGGCGCACTACGCGTTGTGCACCGGCTTCATGGCGCTTGGCATGATGATACCCGGCATGTGGAGCGGTTGGGTGGCCGATATCGTCGGCTACAAGCATTTCTTTGTGTGGGTGATTTGTTCCGCTGTACCCGGTTTTACCCTGGCGATGATGTTGCGGCGCAAAATCGACCCGCAATTCGGCAAAAAAACCTGAAATCGAATTGGAAATGTGCAATGTTGCCTCGCATGATGCACCTTATGGCCAGATGAGTGACGACCTTCGCCAGCGTCTTCAGGTGGTCCGCGATGCGGTGCTCAAACTGCATAAGGCGCTCGTGGACTCGGAACGCGTCAGCTATGAGTCCACTGTCGGCACAATCCAGTCGCCGAATCATTTCCTGCAATTATTGACCACCGATCCGTGGTTCGCCTGGCTCCAGCCGCTGTCGCAACTCATCGTCTCGATGGATGAAGCGCTCGACAGCAAGGACGAGCCATTGACTGCGGCCACGGTGGACGCGCTGATCGGCCAGACCGGCAAGTTGCTGGTCGCGGCCGAGGACGGAGAAGGTTTTTCCGGCCACTACTATGAAGCGCTGCAACGCGACCCCGACGTGGTAATGGCCCACGGCGAAGTGACCAAGTCACGCAAGCCGCCGAAGCCGGCGTCTTGAAGCTTAGTGGTGCGCGATTAAACCCGGCGCAATTAAAATTTCACTTCCTCGAGGTACTTGAGACTTTGGGGAATTTGCTTCTCCGACCAGGGTGATTCATCCTCGATAAAATACCATTTCACGCCGGCCTTCTTCGCGGCCTTGAGCACGGCGGGCATGTCGATCTGGCCGGAACCGAGTGCGGCGTCGTTTTTCACATCCGTGCCGCCGGAGAGCGAGCCGGTCGGCGTGCCTTTGCGCATGTCCTTGAGATGGGCGAGCTGCCAGCGCTTGGGATATTTTTCGAGCAGCTTCACCGGGTCCTGGCCGGGGAACACGATCCAGAAAATATCCATTTCGTAAGTCACATGGTCCGGCTTGGTCTCCTTGAAGAGCAGGTCGAGCAACGTGCCGTCGCCGAACGGTTGGAACTCATAACCGTGCACGTGGTAGAAAAACTTGATGCCGTGTTTGGCGAGGATTTCACCGGCCTTGTTAAACACGGCGATGGCTTCGCGGCAGGTCTTTTCATCGAAGTCACCGTTGTGCGGAATCCAGGCGCAACCGGCGTATTGCAACCCCATGGCTTTCGCGTCGCGCGCCACGCCCTCGGCGTCGTCGCGATAGCGTTCATACGGAAAGTGGCTGCCGATGGCTTTGACGCCATGAGCTTCGAGGTCTTTGATGAATTGCTCGGGCGGCACGCCATAGGTGCCGGCGAGTTCCGCGTATTTGATGCCGAAACTTTTCACCTCGTCGAGCGTGCCCGGCACATTGGTCGCGAATTGATTTCGCAGACTGTAGAGTTGCAATCCCACCGGCCCCTTGAAACTCGGGCCGATGCCGGCGTCGGCGGCGCTCGATAAAAAAGCGCCGGCGGTCAACAGGGCGGCCATCAGGCCGAGACGGGAAAGCAGCGGGGTAAGCTTGGTTTGCATGGCCCACCATTAGCACAGGGCCGCGACCGTAGGGAAGCAGAACTTCCGCAACGCTGCCGGCGCAATGGGGATGCACCTTTGGTTCCATTTACGGTCGCCGCCGTTCTGGCACGATGTCGGTATGAAAGTTGACGGAATTGCAGCGGTTTTGCCGGAAGGTTGGTTTGAATGCGCCCGCCAGTTGTTGCACCTGAAAGCGGTGGTCGGGTATGTCGGACAGGAATTTATGGTCAACGCCATCTGGCCGCTGTTGATCTTCGGTCCGGTGCCGTTCATTTCTTATCTGGCTTCCGTCGTCATCAAGAGCGACATTTGGAAGCGAAGCTGACCGGCAATCGATTGAACCAAACTCGACCGCGATGACACACCCTGCGCAAGACCGGCCTCCCGCGTTGGGCGGCGTTTTGGAAACGGCCCTGTATGTCGATGATCTGGCCGCCGCGGAAAGATTCTACGGCGGCGTGCTCGGTTTGCCGAAAATTTTCGAGGTGCCCGGCCGGCAACTGGTGTTTCGCTGCCAGGATGGCATCGTCCTCATTTTCAATCCCGACCACACGGACCGGGAGCGCGTCGTGATCAATGGGGGCGCGATTCCGCTGCACGGCACGCATGGGGCGGGACACATGGCTTTTCGCGTGAACAAGGAGGACTTGTCACAGTGGCGAGTCCTCTTTCAGCAAGCCGGTGTGGCCATTGAATCGGAAGTAAACTGGCCCAACGGCGCCCACTCCATTTACTTTCGTGACCCGTCGGGTAATTCTCTGGAACTGGCGACGCCCCATTTATGGGACGCGCCGGCAACGATTTCGCAAAAATAAAATCCAGCTTATGCCGCGACTCATTTCCGCTCCCACCCGCATCACCGCCGCCGGCAACAAGCCGAAGCTGATCGACGAGTTCATTGGCCACGTTAACTCGGCCGAATCGCGTCTCAGCATCGCGCACATGCGCAGCCCGGGCGGTTGGGTGGAACCGGGGCAGACACCGGAGTTTGATGAGTTCACGGTGGTGTTGAAAGGCTCCCTGCGCGTCACGCATAAAACCGGCGTGCTGGACGTGAACGCGGGGCAGGCGGTCATCACGAATGCCGGCGAATGGGTGCAATACAGCACGCCGGGTGCGGAGGGCGCGGAATACATTGCGGTTTGTCTGCCCGCGTTCTCACCCGGCACCGTGCATCGCGACGAAACATGAGCAGCGCGTTTCACGATCATTTCTCGGCGGTGGCAAATCGCTACGCCGATTTCCGGCCGCATTATCCGGCGGTGCTGTTTGATTATCTGGCTACCCTCGCGCCGCGCACGGCTCTTGTCTGGGACTGCGCCGCTGGCAACGGCCAGGCGACCGTCGATCTCGCGGCCCGCTTCGACCGGGTCGTCGCCACCGACGCCAGTGCGGAGCAAATCGCTTCCGCCCAACCACAACCCGGGGTCGAATACCGCGTGGCGGTCGCCCACGAAAGCGGTTTGCCGGGCAATTCAGTCGGGCTGCTGACGGTTGCGCAGGCGCTGCACTGGTTTGATTTCGAGAGATTCTGGACCGAGGCGAATCGCGTGCTGATTCGCAAAGGCGTGGTGGCTGTTTGGGCGTATGGCATCAACCAGGTGGACGGCGAAGCGGTGAATGAACTCCGGAACGAAAACTGGTCGAGGAAGGTTATCGCACCATACCTTTTCCGTTCGCAGAAATCACCCCGCCCGCGTTTCGGATGGAAGCGCATTGGACGCTGGAACAGTTGATCGGGTATTTCAGCACCTGGTCGGCGACCAATCGCTGCATTAAAGCCACGGGTAAAAACCCGCTGGAACCGCTGGCCGCCGCGATGGCGCGCGTCTGGGGCGACCCGAAATCCACACGGAAGGTGATCTGGCCGCTGGCATTGCGCGTCGGGAAAAAGCACTGAATAGTGTGATGCACGCCGATTTGGCAGGCTGTTTAAAACAACGACCGCTTTCCGCCGTTGACGCCAGCCCGCGCCGTCCTAATATTCCGGCACTGAACCGCTGAATTTACTATGGCTGAAAACCCCACCCCCAAAGGCATCGAGTCGGTCCTCCAGGAAACGCGCGTTTTTAAACCCGCAAAGGAATTTGCCAGACACGCGCGCATCAAGTCGCTGGCGGAATATCAAAAGCTTTATCGCGAATCCATCAAGACGCCCGACAAATTCTGGGGCCGGCAGGCGAAACAGGAATTGGTCTGGTTCAAGCCCTGGAAAAAGGTCCTGTCCTGGAAGGAACCGTTCGCGAAATGGTTCGTCGGCGGAAAACTCAATTTAAGCTACAACTGCCTCGATCGCCATCTCGGCACTCCCACCGCCAACAAGGCCGCACTGATTTGGGAGGGCGAGCCCGCCAATCCGGGCAAACCCGGCGAAGTGCGGACGCTGACCTACCAACAGCTGCATCATGAGGTGTGCCTCTTCGCCAATGTGCTCAAGCGCAACGGTGTGAAAAAAGGCGACCGCGTGCTCATCTATCTGCCGATGATACCCGAAGCGGCGATCGCCATGCTGGCGTGCGCGCGCGTCGGGGCGGTTCATTCGGTGGTGTTTGGCGGTTTCAGCGCGCAATCAGTCGCCGACCGCATCCAGGATTGCCAGGCCAAGCTGGTGATCACTGCGGACGGCGGTTTTCGTCGCGGCGCGGTGGTGCCGCTCAAGCAGAACGTGGACGAGGCGCTCGCGCTCAAGGACGCCGAGGGCGCGCTGCTCACGAAGACGATTGAAAAAGTCATTGTCGTGCGCCGTGCCGACAACGAAGTCCATATCGAGGAAGGCCGCGACGTCTGGTGGCATCGCGAGCTGGAATATGTGGATGCAAATTGTCCCGCTGAGCAAATGGACAGCGAAGCGCCGTTGTTCATTCTCTATACCAGCGGCTCGACGGGCAAGCCGAAGGGCATCCTGCACACGACCGCCGGTTATCTGCTCTTCGCCAAGATGACCACGAAATACGTGTTCGATATCCGCGAGGACGACGTTTATTGGTGCACCGCCGATGTCGGCTGGGTGACCGGCCACAGCTATGTAGTGTATGGTCCGCTGGCCAACGGCGTGACGAGCTTGATGTACGAAGGCGCCCCGAATTTCCCGGAACCGGATCGCTTCTGGCGGATTGTGGCGAAATACGGTGTCACCATTCTTTACACCGCGCCGACGGCCATACGAGCGTTCATGAAGTGGGGCATCGAATGGCCGAAGAAACATAATTTGAAGTCGCTCCGTTTGCTCGGCACCGTCGGTGAACCCATCAATCCCGAGGCGTGGATTTGGTACAATGAAACCATCGGCGGCAAGCGATGCCCGATTGTGGATACCTGGTGGCAGACCGAGACCGGCGGGATGCTGATTACGCCTCTGCCCGGCGCGACGCCGACCAAACCCGGCTCCGCCACCCTGCCGTTCTTCGGCGTGCTGCCCGAAGTCGTGGATGACAACGGCAAGCCTGTGCCCCGCAATTCCGGCGGCAAGCTCGTGATCCGCAAGCCGTGGCCCGGAATGTTGCGCGGCTTGTGGGGAGACACGGAACGTTACAAACAGGTTTATTGGACCGAGGTCAAAGGTTCCTATTTCACCGGCGATGGTTGCCGGCAGGACAAGGACGGCTATTTCTGGATCGTCGGCCGCATCGATGACGTTCTCAATGTGGCAGGTCACCGCATCGGCACGGCCGAAGTCGAAAGCGCACTGGTGAGCCATTTGAAAGTGGCCGAAGCGGCGGTCGTGGGACGCCCGGATGCCTTGAAGGGGCAGGCGCTCGTGGCGTTTGTCACGGTAAAGACCGGCGTCATCGCGGATCGTGCGTTGCGTGAGGAATTGCGGCTGCACGTCGCGAAGGAGATCGGACCGGTGGCCAAGCCCGACGACATCCGGTTCGCCGATGCGTTGCCGAAGACCCGTTCCGGAAAAATCATGCGGCGTTTGTTGAAGCAGGTGGCTTCAGGCGCCGAGATCAAAGGTGACACCACCACCCTCGAGGATTTGAGCGTGCTGGCGCGCCTGAGCCAATCGGACGAATGAAAAATATCGCCCTCTGCGTTTTGTTTATGACCGCGCTTAATCTTAACGCCGCCGACACGTATTCGCCGCCGGATGCGAAAACGCTCGCCGAGGTGCACAAGATTTTGCGCGAATCGCCGTTGATCGACGGGCACAACGATCTGCCGTGGCAATATCGCAAACGCAGCAATGACTTCAGCGCCATCGACCTGCGCAAGGACACCAGCAAGCTCGTTCCCCCGCTGGTGACCGACATTCCGCGGTTGCGGGCGGGCGGCATGGGCGCGCAATTCTGGTCGGTCTATGTGCCCACATCCATGTCGGGTCCGGCGGCGGTGCAGGCGGTCATCGAGCAGATTGATGACGTGTATCGGCTCGTCGCCATGTATCCCGACACGTTCGAACTCGCGCTGACCGCTGCGGACGCCGAGCGCATTCACAAAAAGGGAAAGATCGCCTCGTTTATCGGCATGGAAGGCGGCCATTCGATCGACAATTCCCTCGGTGTGCTGCGCATGACTTACGCGCTGGGCGCGCGCTACATGACGCTGACCCACACGAAGAACACCGAGTGGGCCGATGCGGCTTTCGACAAACCGCAGCATCACGGCCTGACCCCGTTCGGCGAGCAGGTCGTTCTCGAAATGAACCGCCTCGGCATGTTGGTGGATTTATCCCACGTCACCGCCGACACGATGCGGGCGGCACTGAAAGTAACGAAAGCGCCGGTGATCTTTTCCCATTCCTCCGCGTACGCCTTGTGCGCCAGCGAGCGCAATGTCCCCGACGATGTGCTGAAGCTGACCGCCAGCAACGGCGGCGTGGTGATGGTCTGTTTTCTGCCGGCGTATCTCACGGAACGCGGCCGCCTTGCGATGGCGGAACTGGACGCGGAAGAGGAACGTTTGAAGGCATTGCACGGGGAAGACACGGAACCCTACAAGGCGGCGCTGGCAGCCTGGAAAAAGGCTCATCCGTCACCGCACGAAGCCAGCCTGAGCGACGCAGCGGATCATATCGACCACATCCGCAAGGTGGCGGGCATTGATCACATCGGCATCGGCGCAGATTACGAAGGCTTTCGCGGCCCGCCGGAAGGCCTTGAAGACGTCACCTGCTATCCCGCGTTGCTGGCGGAGTTGATGCGCCGCGGTTATTCGAAGGAAGACATCAAGAAAGTGGCGGGCATGAACGTCCTCCGGGCGCTCAAACAGGCGGAAAAAGTCTCGGAAAAGCTGCGCCGCGAGAATCCCGCGCCGGCACATTAGCTACTCCCCGCTTCTCACTTGACTGCCATGGCCGGACTTCTATTGTCGGCCCATGAAACGATTTTCCTTTCTATTGGTAACACTCGCGCTCGGGTTTTCACCCATGTTGCGCGCCCAGGACGCGGCCACGGAAGAGCGGCTGAACAAGTTGAGCGGCCGGATCGAAGACCTGATTGCCGCGCAGGAATCCATGCGCAAACAGATCTCCGACCTGTCGCGCGAACTCCAGTCGGTCAACGAAAAGGCATCCAAACCTGTCGGCAATTTTGCCAGCCAGGAGGACTTGAACCGCCTGAAAAAGGCCGTCGAAGAAGTGGATCGCAAACGGATCGACGACGCCGAGAAAGTTCAGAAACAATTGCTCAAGCTGCGCGAGGATATCCTGAAAAATCTAAATTCCCTCCCGCCGCCGCCGAAGAAAACCACTCCAAAAAAAGAGCACGATGTCACGCCTCCCCCGGACAATTCGACCACCAGCTCGACTGAGAACGAAAAGGTGTTTCAATATGTGGTGCAGCCGGGAGACAGCCTGTCAATGATCGCGCAGGCGTATCGCGAGAAGAACATCAAGGTCTCGGTGGACCAGATCCTGAAAGCCAACCCTGGCTTGACGGAAAAAAAGCTCAAGGTCGGCCAGAAGATTTATATTCCCGCGCCGCAATAGTCCGGCGCCCATCGGGCGCGCCTGGCCTACTTGATTCCTGCCAACAGCAGGAATACGATCAGCAGCGCCAGGCCGATGCGGTACCAGCCGAAGGCGGTGAAGGTGTGCGTCTGGATGTAACGCAGGAGCCACTTCACGGCGATGAAGGAAACGATCGCCGCCACCACAAAACCAAGACCCACCATGCTCCAATGTTCCGGCGCCGTGCCAGGCGGAGGATGATGCAGCGCTTTGAAAATTTTCAAACCGCTCGCGGCCAGCATGGTCGGGATGCCGACGATAAAACAAAATTCGGTGGCGGCCGGACGGGCGAGGCCCAAAATCAAGCACACCAGGATCGTGGTGCCCGACCTTGATGCGCCGGGAAATATGGCGGCAACCACCTGACCCAACCCCACGGCGACAGCCATTGCCCAAGTGACTTCGTCGCGCAGCATTTTTCCGCGCAACCACATCTCGATCACGACAAAGCCCACGCCGCCCACCATCAAGGCGATGGCGATCGGGAGCAGGTGTTCGGGCAGTTTGAAACCCTTTTTCTCCAGCACAAATCCGAGGGCGCCCGTCAGGACGAACGCCAGCGCGAGTTTGGCGGCGTAGAGCTGGGTGCCGCGCTCGCGCCATTGAAAAATGAACTGGTGAAAGCGGCGGTGAAAAAGAGGAATCACGGCAATCACAGCGCCGGCTTGAATCACCACGTTGAAGAGGTCGCTCTGCCGCATGTGCAACCAGTGCTCCGCCACGATGAGATGTCCCGTGGAGGAAATGGGCAGAAACTCGGTGATTCCCTCGATAATTCCGAGGATAATAACGGCAATCCAGTCTGGCATCGGGTGTAAAAACGACAAATTCGGCCGAAGGACAAGCAGCAAATTGCCGCTGAAAGTCAACCTAGATTGGCCCGCCTACTTTTTCTTTTTGCCGAACATCGAGCCGATGCCCGATTTGTCCTCTTCGCCGCGCTGACGGACCTTGAGCTGGCCGAGGATGGCGTGCCAGCCGATGTAGATTTTGTGCCACTGATTTTCGAGATTTCGCAGCGCGCCTTCATTCATCTCACTGAGGTAGCGCAACGACGGCGCCTCACCGATCAGCGCATGAACTTCCTCGCGCGTGGGCGACGCGACCTCGACAGTGGCGAGGATCAATTCCAGTTCCTGAATGAGCACACTCTTGGTCTCGAGGAACTGGCTGTCCTCCTCCTGGCTGAACTTTTTGGCGCGGGCGAGGTTGAAGAAGTGGTTAAATTGCTTCCAGCATTCCAGGTAGTTTTCAACCTGGTCCACCAAACGATCGAGTTTTTTATTGCTCATAGGCTGCCGGAGTTAGCTCGCATGGACCGGAGAGTAAGGCACTTTCGGAAATAAATAAATAATGGCGCCGCCGCGCATTTCGCGGGCGGAGATTTTCAGGCTGGGATAGTTAATCATGATTTCCGAGAGAGGCAACTGCGCCTCCGCCGCGTCGCGAAAGGCCGCCAGCACCTGGCGTGAGATTTCATTCACGAGATTCGAGGGAAAGCTCGAGGGCAGGGTGCCAACCAGCAGGGACCCTTCGCGGTCGACGGTGAAACTGCCGGAGGGCAGTTTCAACAGCGTGGGGGCTGCCTTGGTAAATCGGCTTAGGAGGCCCATAATGCGAGCACCTTCTTCATTCGCTCCCGGATTTCGCCGGCAGTGACCGTGTGGGTCCAGCCCACACAAAATTCAGAGTCCCCTTGGGATGCCAGCGCGACGTGCCGTTGCGGCCCCATGGCCTCGACCTGTTCCAATGGTCCGGCGTGCAGGCGGTCGCCCAGCGCACGAAAGCGTTCCAGGTTCGCCCTTGCCCACTTGGCAAGGCGTTCGGGATTTTCGAGACCGCGCGCCACTTGGAAGCCTTCCTCGCCCGGTTTCATGGTCAGGACAAACTCCACCCCTTCCACCTGCGACAGTTCCGCGAGTTGGGTCGCCGGCGCCATCGCCACACCTTCCTCCGTCACCGTGCCGCGCGATTCGTCGAGGGCCTGCGCGGATTCAAGGAGCATCGCATTGTACGATTTGAAGATCGTTCGCGGCCGGTCGGGATCCGCGGGCAGGATTTCGAAATTGCCCGCTTTCCACGAAAGAATCTTTTGAAAGGCCGGTTCGCTGCGCAACTCGTCGGTCTCGGCGTCAATGAGTTCGCCGTCCTGAATCCAGATTTTGCCCTTCCAGGTGCCATTGGTGATATGCAGCAGCGAGGAACTCTGGGAAATACATTCCAACTGGATGATATCCACGAGGCTCTTGCTTTGGACGCCGCGAAAGCCGCTTTCGCTTTCGCGGCCAAGCAACGACTCCAGGCATTCCAGGAACATGCGGATTTCCTGTTCGGTGCTCGGCTTGTTCCAGAAGAGGTCCACGCCGAGGGCGTAAACGCGGGACCGGAATTGTTCGTCGATGACGGACGTGAGGACTACGGTGCGCAGCGTGGGAAATTTCCGCCGCACAATGGAAAGCACTTGCAGGCCGTCCATCTTCGGCATCTTCAAGTCGCAAATCAAAAGGCGGAACGCTTCGGCCTCAAGCATCGCGAGGGCGCGAGAGCCGGAATTGGCCGTAAGGATTTCCGGATGGCTGGGCAATTGACCCAGAATTTCCTGGTACATCACCAGCAAATCCGGATCATCATCCACCAGCAAAATTTTATGGCGTGCGGCCATTTTACGTGTTTTTCACCGCTAACTCGAACTAATTTCCAACTCCAGCCTTAAAAGGCCAGGACCAATTCCCTATATTACTAGCAAGGCTTATTCCCTCTCTCTCCAAAACCGCAAGTTATTCTCATTTTTGCGCAAATGGCCTGACCACTGCGATTGAAGGCCATCAAAGAGAGGGTTGAGGCATTCGCTGGATTGTGCTTTTAGGGGCAGCAATAGGACAACCAGTCCACCGATGAGACAATGAATTTTCATCCGTAAAAATCCTTGGGCCGCTTCAAGCTTGGGAGTGTTGGCAAACATGGCTCTTCGTTCCCCGTGGCATGCTTCCTGCAAACCATGTTCACAGAAGCAGTTCAACGAAATTAAACAGATGAATCGTGCGCTAATGAGCAATGCAGCGGAAGCCAGGTCGAGAACCTGCCGCCCGGGGGAAGCCAGCAGGGTCCCCGCCTCCATCAGCCGCGTCGGTTCCGAAGATGTTTAAAACGACCGACCGAAACATGAGCTCACAGTCTGTCAAATCCAGGATGTCCGGTTTCCTGCGGAAGGTTTTCGGCAAAGGCGGTGACGCCGAAGTCGAAACCCACGCTGCAGCCCCTGCCGCACCAATCCCCGTCGCAGCCGCCCGTCCCGCAGCCGCGCCGGCAGCCTGCTCCACCGTCGTTCCCGTACAAAAGAACGGTGGCAGCCAGCCTGGCAAGGGCGTCGAACTTCCCTTGCAATCCGTGCTCAGCGGTCTGCCGCTGGAAGTGCAATCGCGCCTCAAGCATTCTTATGCCGGGACGCTCACGATTTCCATTCCGCTCGAGAAAATCCTTTCCCAGCTCTCCCGCGGCACGGTCAAAATTTCCTTTGGCGAACTGCGCCAGGCGGCACCCGACCTTTTCACGGCGGAAACCGATCGCGATCGCGTCTCGGTCACGCTTCCTCTCGCGGAAATTCTCCCGCGGCTGAACCCCGCGCTGATCAAGCGCCGGCGTGAGCAAAAGCAAGTCGAAGTGCCGGCGGAAATTTCCAGTCCGTTTGATTCCAACGGCAATGGCCTCGTCTTTTCGACGGGCCCGGCCAAGGCCGAGGCGGCACCTGCCGCGGCTCCACGCCAGGCGGCCCCCGCTCCGGCGCCGGTTGCTCCCGTGCCGCCCTCCGCGCCGCCGACGCGCAATACGATCACTTTCACCCCGACCCCGGCACCGCCCGCGGCGATTCCTTTGAGTTCGCCGGCCATCAACTCCGCCTCGCGCGCCGTTCGCGAATTGAGCACGCCGGCTGCGCCCGTGCCTTCAAAGCTCGCGCCGCAAGCTCCCATTCCCATGCCGGGCGCTCCCGTGCCTCCGGCGCCGGCGACTCCGCCGCTCGTGATTGGACTTTCCGTGATTGCCGAAGCCTGGCCGGAAGCCGTTCGCCGCGAAATCCTGCATCTGAACGTCGCGGACGCGAAGCTGGAACTCTCGTGCCTGGTTATCGAGAAGGCGTTGCGGCAGGGCAAAATTGCTTTCACCTGGAATGCCGTGCGTTCCTGGATACGTCCTGCCGTTCCGGCATCCCCGTCTCCCCACGACAACACCACGCTCGAACTCCCGCTTAAGATTGTTGCGCCGCTCTTTCTTGCCCGGCAGCAGGAAGCGAACAGCGGCAAAAGGAAAATCGTCGTTGACGAAGACATTCCCAATTTATTCTTCGGCTTCCCGCAGCCGGAACCGGCCAACGCCCGTCCCGCCGCGGTGCAGAAACCCGGCGGTGCCAAGACCTCGGACACGAATTACTATGTCTGGGAGGACGGCAACGATCATCTCAAGCCACAGGCAGTCGCGCCGGCATCCCCGGGCACCAAATTTGTCGCCAAGTATGCCACCCCCAACGAGGTTGTCTCCCGGGCGGCCTCGCTTGACGGTGTCGCCGGCGCCCTCATCGCGCTGCCGGATGGGTTGATGGTGGCCAGCAAGCTTTCCGCCGACCTCAACGGCGACACCATGGCGGCCTTCCTGCCGCAGATTTTCGGCAAGGTCAACCAGTGCACCAAGGAACTCCGCATGGGTGAGTTGAACAACCTCAACTTCACCGTCGGCAATGTTCCGTGGAAGATTTTCCGCGTGAACGCAATTTTCTTCGCGGCTTTTGGCCGCGCGGGCGAACCCCTCCCGACGGCACAACTGGCCGCGCTGGCGGCGGAGCTGGATCACAAACCCAAATAAATTATGGCCATCATCAATCAAGCAACCAAAGAGCTGCAGGTTAAAATCGTCTACTACGGGCCTGCCATGGGCGGCAAGACGACCAACCTCGTTCAGGTCCACGACCACGTGCAGACCGCCCAGGGAAACAAGGGCAAGCTCGTTTCGCTGGCGACCAGTTCGGACCGCACGCTGTTCTTCGATTTTCTGCCGATCGAAGCGATGTCCATCAAGGGCTTCAAGACGAAGTTCCAGCTCTACACGGTGCCCGGCCAGGTGATTTACAACACCACCCGCCAGCTCGTGCTGCGCGGCGTGGACGGCATCGTATTTGTCGCCGATTCCCAATACGATAAGATGTCCGAGAACGTGGAAAGCTTCAGTAATCTCGAGGAGAACCTCAAGACGCTGAAGCTGAACCTCGCGGAAATCCCCTACGTGCTGCAATACAACAAGCGCGATTTGCCGAATGTGGCCCCGGTGGAATACCTTGAATTTTTGCTCAACAATCACGACGTCCAGGTCCCTTCCTTCACCTCCACCGCGCACAAGTGCGAGGGAGTGTTTGAATCGCTCAACATGATTACGCGCATGTTGCTGAACAAGTTTATCAGCCAGGGAACTCCGCAATACGCATGATCGCATGGCCACTCTCCCCCAACTGATTGAGGAGGACATCCAGCGGCTCGAAGGCGAATTGCGCGAGCTGCTCGAGAAAAGCGACGCCACCACGGCGCTGATTATCGACAAGGGTGGTTTCCTGATCAGCAACCAGGGCGATGACCGTCAGTTCGACCTGACCACCATCGCGGCGCTGGCGTCCGGGGCGTTCATGGCCAACCAGACGATCGCCAGCCTGGTGCATGAGACCAATTTCAACACGGTGTACAATCAGGGCGACAAGTTCAGCATGCTGGTCATCGGGGTGGATGAGAATTGCCTGCTCACCATCATTTTCAAGGCGCAGGTGAGCGTGGGCGCGGTGAAATATTTCGCGGCGCCGGCGGTGAAGCGCATCGCGCTGCAATTGCAACTGGCGCAGGAACGTGATCCGGGCGCGGGGTTGGATTTGTCCGAGTTAAACCTCGCCGATCCGAGTTCGGTCTTTAAGCGAAAAACCTGAAACGAGATAAGTGATGCGTGGCACCTGATTGGGGGTGGGGCGGGTGTCGCGCATCACTTATTACGTTTCCAGACTCGAAATCTCCGGCGGACGACCTGTCTGGAGGGCGTCGCATTTCCCCATTTTCTTTCTCCCGCTGCGCGATTGTTTTGGTTCTTGTTTCGGCCGGGGTATAGTTGTCATCGTTAGCTGGATTTCGGTTTTATGAATGCAAAACACCTGACTTTTCTTCGTGGGCTGATTGTGGCGGCGGTGACCTGCGCCACCCAATGGGTGCGCGGCGAAGCGACCAATAGCTATTCCGGAAACTATTCCGGGCCGGAATTTGCCCTCATTGACGCCAAGCCGGTGATTGCAGCGGCCGCAGGCATCACCGTGACGAATTACCCCGACTGCGACGACGCCATCGTGGAAAAGAAGATGGTGCGGGTTTATCGGCCGGACGGCACTGGCGAATCGCAGGACGAAGTGTTCACCAAAATCCTCACGGAAAAAGGCAAACGCAACAACCGCACGCTATCGCTCGGGTCCATGCTGCCCTATTTCACGGTTTCGGTGCCCAACCTCGAAATCATCAAGCCGGACGGTTCGGTGGTGCCGGTGGACATCGCGGCGAACTCCAAGGAGTCGATCGACGACAGCCAGATGCAATCGAACATCTATGATCCCAATGTCCGTATATTAAGTGTCAACATTCCCGGCCTCGAAATTGGCGACCTCCTGCACGAGGTGACCCGCGAGAACATCGAGCGCCCGATCATTCCCGGCGAGTTTGCCGAGGAAAGCGTGTTTGAAGGCCAGCCGTACATCCGCCACATGTCGTACGAGGTTCATGCGCCGAAGGATCGTCCGCTAAAGCGCATCGCGTTGCGGGACGAAATTCCCGGCACGGTGAAATACACCACGCACGCCGGGACGAACGACACCGTGATCCATAACTGGGAAGTCACCAACGTCCCGCGCATGTTCAACGAGCCGGCGATGCCGCCCTATGAGATGGTTTTGCAACGCCTCTTCGTCAGCACCACTCCCGACTGGCAGACGATTTCGAAATGGTATTGGGACCTCAGCAAACCCCACCTGGACACCGTCACACCGGAAATGAAAACGCTGGTGGAACAGCTCACGGCCGGGAAGACCAACGAATTGGAAAAGGTAAAGGCGCTTTTCTATTACGTTTCCAAAAACATCCGTTACATGGGCCTGACGCCGGAAAAGGATCGCCCCGGTTTTGAACCGCACGATGTCAAAATCACGTATGATAAAAAATACGGTGTTTGTCGCGACAAGGCGGCGCTATTGGTTTCGCTATTGCAGGCGGCAGGGCTGAAGGCGTATCCGGTCCTGATCAATGTGGGGACGCGCAAGGACCAGGAGATTCCGGACGCCGGTTTCAACCACGCCATCGTAGGGGTTGAATTAAAGCCCGGGGAGTACGTGCTGATGGATCCCACCGATGAAAACACCCGTGATTTGCTGCCCGCGACCGACGGCAATCAAAGCTTCCTGGTGTGCCGCCCGGAAGGCGAGGTTCTCAAGCTGAGCCCCATCCACCCGCCGGAGGAAAATCTCCTGGAGATCACCACCACTGGCACGTTGAGCGCGGAAGGCCAGCTCGAAGCCCATACACGCCTGCACTATGCGGGCATCAATGACGACATCTTCCGCAACAGCCTGGTCCACATGAAGCCGGACGACCGCCGCCGCTATTTCGAGCGCGGGCTAAAACATGCGGTTCCGGGCGCACGATTGAATTCACTCAAGATCGTGCCGGAAAATTTACTCGATGCGTCGCAAACAATTCAGGTGGACCTCGATTTCTCCGTGGCGGATATCATCGCATCGGGCGATGGCAAGGCGGTGGTCAGTGTTCCCTGGATGGGCAACGATTTCAGCGTGCTCAATTCTCTGTTGAGTTCCGCCGGGTTGGATAAGCGAAAATATCCCATGCAAACCTGGGTCACCTACGGCCTCAAGGAAACCATTGCGCTTAAACTTGGCAAAGGCTACGGCCAGGCTCTGGCGCTGCCGATCAGCACTCCGGTGGACGACAGCGGCTTCTCTTACCGCCAGAGTTGTGTCGTTACGAACGGTTCGTTGAACTGCTCACGCGAGTTGGATTTGAAGAGCGTGGAGTTCACTCCGCAGGAATACGCGGGACTTAAGGCGACTTTGAAATTGGTGGATTATAACGAACGCAAATCACCCATCCTCGCGATTTCCACCAGTCACACCGCGAAGGAGCAGGCGGCGGCGCCGCCAGGCAAGGCCACGGTTGAGTCGAACGCGCGCGTGGTCGAAAGCCGCAAGGAACTCGATGTCACCAGCGCGCACTCCGCCGTGTATCGCATTCACTACATCAAGGAAATCCTCAGCTATGCCGGCAAAATCCGGGAGGCGGAAGTGAAGATTGAATACAACCCGTCCTGCCAGTCGGCCAAGGTCGTCCGGGCTGTTGTTATTTCGAAAACCGGTCAGCGTCAGGAAATCGCGGCGGGCGAAATGAACGTGATGGATTCGGGCTGGAACGCCTCCGCCAAGCGTTATACCGGGGGCAAGATTCTCGTGGCCAACCTGCCGGGCGTGGAGATCGGCTCGCGCATCGAAGTGGACCTGGAAATTGTGAACTCCAACAAGCTGTTCATCGCCGGGTTTGAAAGGTTTCAACTCGGCGACGAACTGGACAGCAAATCCTTTCGCATCACCGCGCCCTGCGACGTTTCGATTCAGAAGCTCGCCACCGGACCGAAGGGCATCGTAAAGGACGAGAACCAAAGCAATCCCAGCAGGCAAACGTTTATCTGGAGCGCGGAGAAAGTCGCCGCGCTGCCGGCCGAGTCGCAACTGCCGCCCGATTGGACGTACGTGGCCGGGGTGCAGTATTTTGCCGGTGACCAAAAGGAATATTTGCAGGGCATGAATGAAGCCCTCGAAGCTCGCGCCCACAAAAGCAGCAAGGCGGCGGAGGCCGCCAAAAGCCTCATCGCGGGCTCCGCCAACAAACTCGAAGCGGTGAAGGCGATCCGAAATTTTGTCGCCAAATCCATCCGCGATGCCGGCCCCTCGTTCCTCGATGTTCCGCTCAGCGAACTGTCCGACGCCGACACCACGCTGACGGATGGCTATGGACACGCCGCCGACCGCGCGATTTTGCTGCATGCAATGCTGGGCGCGGCCGGTTTGCACCCGGAGTTCCTGCTGGCCTCGGGCTTGCCGCCCATCTCCGGAATTACCGGCGTGACGGGCAGGGTTCCGTTACCTGACTCCTTCACGATGCCGCTGGTGCGGGTTGCCGTGGACGGCACCGCGTATTACCTGAACGACACCGATCAGTACGCCCGTCTGGGCTCCACCGGGCACGATGGCAAACTTGCCTTTTCGCTGAACACGCAAAAGATCGAAGTGATCCATGCCGCGCCGGATTGCTCCGAAAAGACCGACACGCTCTACACACTTTCAATCGACGAACAGGGCAAGACGCGACTCGGCATCACGCAAAAATACTACGGCCCGCAATACAACCGCAAAAACCGCTATTTCTCCGAATTGCCGCCGGAGGAAAAAAATCGCTACTTCCAGGAAATCGTGACGCAGGTGGCGCAGGGGGCGCGGCCCGTCAGCGACCTCGTCACCCGCTTTGACATCTACCCGGGCGTCGAGCAGTACAGCGTCGAAGTGGACAACTACGCGATCGTGGACGGAAAATATTTGTACTTCGACCTGCCTTTCGTGCCTTCATTGTTTCCGCCGGGCTCCGACACGCGGATGCTCCCGCTGTTCATATCGCGCCAGGGCGAAAGCCGCCTGCGGGCGGAAATCAGCCTGCCCGCGGGCTATCGCAAGCCGGTCATGGAGCCAAAAACGCAAACATTGCGGGCCCCGGAGGATGCTGGCGTTGCCAAAGCCACCGCCAGCAATTCGCGCGGTCAAAGCGCCGTCACCTACGACCTCAGTACTTCCCCGGCAATCATCGAACCGAAGGATTATTCCAAATATCTAAACCTGGAATCCACGCTCGAGAAGAAATCGGCGCGTCTCTTCCTGCTCGAAAAGGAATAAGGATCGTTGCTCGCGAAGGTTCAGCGATTTTTGACGAAAAGCTTTCCGGGTAATTGCCGGATCACCCGCTTCATCTCCAGGCCGAGCAGGGCGACAGAGACCGCCGAGGAAGGCAGTCCGCTTTGGCGGATGACCTGATCGATGCTGACCTGATCCTGGTTTAGCGCGTCGTAAACTTTTTGTTCGTTCGCGTTCAACTCGATCGCCGGCAACACGCCGGTTTCCGTGGCAGAGGGCGGGCGATTCGTGGCGGGAAAAAGATACTCGAACTCGCTCAGGATATCCTCGGCGCCTTCGCAGAGCTTGGCGCCTTTCTTGATGAGGTCATGACAGCCCTTGCTGCGCGGCGAATCGATGCGTCCCGGCACCGCGAAAACCTGGCGGCCGTATTCGGTGGCGAAGTTTGCGGTGATGAGCGCGCCGCTGGATAAATTTGCCTCCACCACCACCGTCCCCAAAGTCATGCCCGCCACGATGCGATTGCGGATCGGGAAGGATTGCTTGTCGGGCGGGCGATTAAAGGGGAATTGAGTAATCACCGCGCCGTTGGCGGCGATGCGCTCGAACAACTCCGCGTTTTCGGGCGGGGCCACCAAGTTAATGCCGGTTCCGAGCACCGCGATGGTCCGGCCCTTGGCGCTGAGCGCGCCTTGATGCGCCGCCGAATCGATCCCGCGCGCCCCGCCGCTGATGACGGTGACGCCGATGTAGGCGAGCTGATACGCGAGTTTGCGCGCGACATCGAGGCCGTAAGGTGTGGTCATCCGCGAGCCCACCAGCGCGACGGAGTTTTTGTCCTTCGGACTCAACGCGCCTTTGACATAGAGCACGATGGGCGGATCGTAAATCTGCCGCAGCAATTCGGGATATTCCGGATCGGCTTGCGTCACGATATGGCAGCCAAAGTCGGAAATATTTTTCAGCTCGCCGGCGAGGTTGATGGATTTCTCCCAATTGAAGATGGCGGTCGCGGTATCCTCGCCGATGCCGCGCACCTGGAGTAATTGAGAGCGGGAGGCGCACAGGATGGCGGGGGCGTCCCCGAAATGCTCGAGCAACTGCCGAACCCGGACCGGTCCCACCCCTTCGATGAGATTCAATGCCACTAGTGCTTCGCGAGGCTCCATGCGCGCCTTGGATAATCGGTTCCCCGCCGGGAGGCAAGCTTAAGGCGAAGCGATGTAAATTCCATGGCCAAAATCCCGGGCGGGGGTATGCTGCGGACCGGATGAAAACGAAAATTCTTACCCTGCTTTTCCTCGGTTGTCTCGCTTCCGCGTCAGCACAATCCACCAACTCCTTCCCGCTCTGGCCCGATGGCGCCCCCGGCGCGCTGGGCAAGACCGACAAGGACACGCCCACGCTCACGCCTTACTGGCCGGAACCCGGCAAAGCCACCGGTGCGGCGATCGTCATCTGTCCCGGCGGCGGTTACGGCGGTCTGGCTCCCTCCGAAGGGGATCACTACGCGCGGTTCTTCAACGAATACGGCATCACGGCTTTTGTGCTGAAGTATCGACTCGGTTCAAGTGGATATCGTCACCCCGCCATGCTGCAGGACGCCGCTCGCGCGGTGCGCACCGTGCGTGCCCGTGCTGATGAATGGAAACTGGACCCCAAGCGGATCGGCATCATCGGCTCTTCGGCGGGTGGGCATCTCGCGTCCACGCTCATGACGCACTTCGACGCCGGCCAACCCGACGCCGCCGACCCCATCGAAAAGATGAGTTCGCGTCCCGACCTGGGAATTCTTTGCTATCCCGTGATTTCCTTTGGAGAGTTTGCGCACAAAGGTTCCCGGAAAAACCTCATCGGCGAGAATCCTTCGCCGGAACTCGTGCAGAACCTGTCGAACGAGTTGCAAGTGACGAAAGACACGCCGACCTGTTTCATCTGGCATACCGATGAGGACAAGGGTGTGGTGGTCGAAAACAGCTTGATGTTTGCCAGCGCGCTACGAAAAGCGAATGTTCCCTTCGACCTGCATATTTATCAAATGGGCCCGCACGGCTTGGGTCTCGGCTCGAAAACGTGGGACCCGGCACATCGCCATCCGTGGACTGCGGATTGCATTTACTGGCTTAAACTGCACGAGTTCGTGAAGTGAGCGGGGAGGGGACTCCATTTTCTGGCATAATTTGTAATTGCCCGGAAATGGGCGTTGACCTACCACTCAGTTGGTGAAAGACGCATTTTATGATTAAAGCCTTAATTATCATCGTGATTGTACTGGTGATCCCGGTGTTCTTCGTCCTGATGTGGATCGTCAGCGCGTATAACCGCCTTGTCGCCCTGCGCAACCGTTTCAAAAATGCGTACGCGCAAATCGACGTCCAGCTCAAGCGTCGCTACGATTTGATCCCCAACCTCGTGGAAACCGCGAAGGGCTATATCAAGCACGAGCGCGGGACCCTGGAAGCCGTCATTGCCGCGCGCAATGCCGCGTCCACCGCGAACACGAAGGCCGCCCAGAATCCGGGCGACGCCGCCACGATGAAGGAGTTGTCCAGCGCCGAAACCGCCCTGACCGGTTCGCTCGGCCGGCTTTTTGCGCTGTCCGAAGCCTATCCCGATCTCAAGGCGAATACGACCATGCTCAGCCTGATGGAGGAACTCACCTCGACGGAAAACAAGGTGGCCTTCGCCCGCCAGGCGTACAACGACTCGGTCATGGCGTACAACACGCAGCGGGAAACCTTCCCGACGAACATGATCGCCAACACCTTCAACTTCGCCGCCGCCGAATCCTTCGTGATCGACAAGCCGGAGGAAAAGGAAGCGCCCAAGGTTTCGTTCTAAACTGCCGCGGCGCAGTTTGAAATCCGGCGATGGATTTTTTTGACCGACAGGAAAAGGCGCGGCGAAATACGAAACTGCTGGTGGCGTATTTCGCCTGCGGCACCGTGATGTTGATTCTCGCGGTGTATGTCGTTTCGCTCGTCATCTTTGCCGGCGTCAACAGCAAGTCCCAGCGCCGCTCCTACGACGGGAACACCCAGATCGAAGCCTGGAATCCCAAGCTTTTCTTCGGCGCCGCCATCGGCACGCTGGCCGTCATCGCCCTGGGCAGCGGTTTCAAAACGATGGAACTGGCGCAGGGCGGCCGGGTGGTCGCCACCACGCTCGGCGGCCGTCTGGTCAACCCCGGCACTTCCGATCCCGATGAGCGCAAGCTGCTCAACGTGGTCGAGGAAATGGCCATCGCCGCCGGTGTGCCGGTTCCGCAGGTTTATGTGCTCCCGCAGGAGACGGCCATCAACGCCTTCGCGGCGGGCCATTCCACCAGCGATGCGGTGGTCGCGGTGACGCAGGGGAGTATTCGTTTGCTGACGCGCGATGAACTGCAAGGGGTGATCGGCCACGAGTTCAGCCATATCCTCAACGGCGACATGCGGCTGAATTTGCGGCTGATGGGAATCATCTTCGGCATCCTGTGCCTCACGGTCATTGGCCGCGTGTTGTTGTACATGCGCAGCAACAACAGCAAGGACAAGAATCCGCTGCCGTTGCTGGGGCTGGCGTTGATTGTCATCGGCTGGATCGGCGTCCTGTTTGGCCGGATGATTCAGGCGGCGGTGAGCCGTCAGCGCGAATTTCTCGCGGACGCCTCGGCGGTCCAATTCACCCGTAATCCCGCCGGACTCGCGGGCGCGTTGAAAAAAATCGGCGCCATGGGCGCGAATTCGAAGTTGAAGAATGCACACGCCGAGGAAGCCAGCCACATGTTTTTCAGCAATGGCATGGGCGAGTCCTTCCTCCATGCGATGGACACGCACCCGCCGCTGGTGGACCGCATTCGCGCGCTGGATCCCAGCTTTGACGGTGATTTCAGTTCAGTGCGGCTACCCGACGACGACGAGCCGGAACCGGTCGTGTCGCGCGCCCGCCCGCAGGCGCCGCCATTTTCGTTGCCGGGTTTTCCGATGCAAGGCGGCGCGGCCGGCATGTTGCCGCCCATCATCGCCGCGCGGGCCGTGATGCCCAGCACGGGCCGTCCCACCACGGCGCATTTGGACTACGCCGAGGGTCTGCGCACTTCCATCCCGCCCGCCCTGCAGGCGGCCGCCCGCGACGCGCTCGGCGCCACGACGCTCGTTTACGCGGTGTTGCTAAGCGACGACGAAAACGTGCGCCGCAAGCAAGTCGCCGAGTTGGTTGCCGTGACTTCCCCGGCCGTGGGCCAGGAAACGTTGCGCATCTGGCCGCAGGCGCAGACCGTCGCGATACATGCGAAACTGCCGTTGCTCGATCTGGCCTTGCCCGGCCTGCGCGGCATGTCCGCGCCGCAGTTCGCGCAATTCCGCACGGCGGTGAAAAAACTCGTCGAGAGCGACGGGGAAATTGATCTGTTCGAATACGTCCTCCAAAAGGTCGTGCTGCGTCATTTGGAACCGCAGTTTCTGCCGGTCCGCAAACCGGTCGTGCAATTCTTTTCCCTCAAGCCGCTCGCACCCGACTGCGCGGTGCTGCTCTCCGCGCTGGCGTATATCGGGCAGAACCAGCCCGACAAGGTGGCCTTTGCCTTCCAACAGGGAGCGGCCCCGTTGACCCGCATCGCGCAGGTGCCGCTGCAACTGCTGCCGCCCGATCAATGCCAGATGGATCGCGTCGATGCCGCGTTGAACCGGCTCACCCAGGCGGTGCCGCAGATAAAGAAAAATCTCCTCGATGCCTGCGCGCACACCGTCGCGGCGGACGGCGTCATTCAGGTGATGGAGGCGGAATTGCTCAGGGCCATCGCGGATACGCTTGATTGTCCGCTGCCGCCGTTTATAGATGCGGCATGACTCTGAAGACTCTTCGCCCGCTGACGGCGCTGGCGGCCACTCTGTTCGCTTCGTCCCTCGCCGCCTTCGGACAAACCAATAGCGCAACCGCACCTGTGAAACTGCCCGCGAAAGAGAAGCTTCAAATCTACCTGTTGATCGGGCAATCCAACATGGCAGGCCGTGGCGATTTGGGTCCGGAGGATACCACCCCGCAACCGCGCGTGCTGATGTTCACGACGGAAAACAAATGGGCGCCGGCCGTCGAACCCATCACTCACGATAAACCCAAGATACTCGGCGTCGGACCGGGTTTCGCCTTTGGCAAAGTCATGGCGGAGCACAACCCTGACGTGACGATTGGGTTGATCTCATGCGCGTTTGGCGGCACGCCGCTAAAGCGTTGGGAAAAAGGCGGCGATTTATATTCGAATGCCGTGGTGCGCACCAAAATCGCCCTGCGCGACGGAACGTTGAAGGGCATTCTCTGGCATCAGGGCGAAAGCGATTCCGGCAGCACGAACAGCGCTTACACCTACGGCGCCCGGCTGGCCGGAATGATTCAGGCTCTGCGTGCCGATCTTGACGCGCCCAATGTGCCATTTGTCGCCGGTGAGCTCGGCGAGTATCTCTATGATCGCGGCCCCGATAAATCGCCCTATGCGCGCGATGTCAACCGCGCGATCACCAACCTGCCGGCCCACGTTCCGATGACTGCCTCCGCCTCCTCCAAAGGCTTCAAAGCCAAAAGCGACGGTCTGCACTTCACCGCCGAATCCCAACGCGAGTTTGGAAAACGCTATGCGGCGGAAATGATCCGCTTGCAGTCGGTGAAATAGACGGGCTGGTTCCTCTAGCCGTTGATTTTCTCGACCGCGCTCCGATTCGGGCTATATTTTGTTGCCTGACCTATGAGCCCCGACGACGCGTTGGAAAAGCAGATTGAGCGGTATCAGCGCATGACTGGCGAGGAGCGCCTGGCGGTCGCCCTGGATTTGCATGAGCTGTCCTGCAACGTGGCGCGCGAGGGTATTCGTTATCAAAATCCCGCTGCCGACGAGGCGGAAGTCGGACGCCTCTTGCGCGAACGGATTGCGCTCGCCCGGCGATGACGGAACAAGAACTTCTGGTGGTGGAGTCCCCGCGAAAAGATTTCTGCAGCTCAAGTTCCTCACTCGATTTCCAACGCGATCACTGATTTCGCCGGCAAGGTTGCCTCAAAACCATTCGCGTTCACCTTGGCATCCGTGAATGCCGCCGGCCTTACCGCGTCGGGTTGCTCAAAGGTATTGTGGGCATTGAGTTCCGAAGCCGTCAGCAAGCGTCCGGATATTTTTTTAGCCGTCGCACCCTTCAGTTCACACGACAACGTTGCGGCGACGGTCGGATTTAAATTGCACATGGTAATGTGAATTTTGCCGTTGCGGTCGCGTGACGCGGAGGCGTTTACCTGCGGGATCTTTTTATCGCCGGAGGTGTAGTCCGCGCTTTGAATTTCGGCGGGAAGCAGCGTGGCATTCTGGTGCCCGGCGTACATTTCGAAGACGTGACACGTCGGCGTCACGATCATCTTCGATTTGTCCGTCAGAATCATGGCCTGCAGCACGTTGATCAACTGGGCGATGTTCGCCATTTTTACCCGGTCGCTATGGTTGTTGAAAATATTGAGCGTGCTCGCGGCAGCCACGGCATCGCGCAACGTATTCTGCTGATTGAGAAAACCCGGATTCGATCCCGGTTCCGGGTCGTGCCAGATGCCCCATTCATCCACTGCGAGACCGATGCGCTTCTGCGGGTCCTTGGTATCCATGACCGCGGAATGGCGCGAAATCATTTCGTCGAGGCGCAACGCCTGTCGCAAAGTATTGAACCAATCGTTCTCGTTGAATTGCGTCGCCGAACCCTTGTGCGCCCAATCGCCCATGGTGAGCGTGTAATAGTGCAGCGACAGCGCGTTCATGCGCTGCTGCACCTGATTCATCAACACCTCCGTCCAGTGATAGTCGGCGTCGCTCGCCCCGCACGCGATGCGGTAAACCTGGTTGCCGGGATAGTTTTTGATGAAGGTGTTGTAGCGCAAATAATTGTCCGCGTAGAACTCCGGCCGCATGTTGCCACCGCAGCCCCAGCTTTCGTTTCCCACGGCGAAATAGGGCACCTTCCAAGGTTTGTCCCGGCCGTTTTTGCGGCGCAAATTGGCCATCGGCGAGTCCGCGTCCGAGGTCATGTATTCCACCCACTCCATCATTTCCTCGACCGAGCCGCTGCCGACGTTCCCGCAGACACAAGGATCCGCGCCAATCTGCTCGCAAAAATCCATGAACTCGTGCGTGCCGAAGTGGTTGTTCTCCACCACCCCGCCCCAATGCGTGTTGATCATCGCCGGCCGTTGCTCGCGCGGTCCGATGCCGTTTTTCCAGTGATACTCATCCGCGAAACAGCCGCCCGGCCAGCGCAGGACCGGCACCTGGATCTTTTTCAACGCCGCGACCACGTCGTTGCGAATGCCGCGCGTATTGGGAATGGAACTGTCCTCCCCCACCCAGATGCCTTCATAAATGCAGCGGCCGAGATGCTCGGAGAACTGGCCGTAGATGTTTTTGTTGATGGTCGCTCCGGGAGTGTCCGCATGGATGACCAGTTTATTATTTGAAGGCGGCGCGCCCGCGCCATGGCTTGCGAAAATCGGACATCCGACGTGAAGGATCAGGGGAAGAATCCATTTCATAAGGTTAATTCACAAAAAGCAACGGCCCGGGCAAGCGCTCATTTTAATGACATGGCGTGTCATCAACGGGGTGGCGGAAGGAATTTCTTCCGGTGACAGCGCGGCGGGACTATCATGTGCCCCGCAAAATATGAGACAGGGCCATTCACTCGCCAAAGATGCCAAACCATACCGGGGATGAGGGCATTCCTGCGAACATGGCTGACGCTCATGCGTCCGGCGGCGCTGCCCACGATCTGGTCAAATTGTCTCGCCGGTTGGTGGCTGGGTTGCGCGGGCGAAGAACGTCATCTTCCCTTTCTCTTCGGGGGCGTCACGCTGCTGTATTTGGGCGGCGCTTTTCTCAACGACGCCTTCGACGCGAAGTTCGACAAAAAGCACCGCCGCACGCGTCCCATTCCGAGCGGCGCGGTGGGCTTGCAGGCGGTCTGGAATTGCGGATTCGTTTGCCTCGCGCTAGGCGCCGTATGTCTCTTTTGGATCGGCGAAACCACCGGCATACTTGGGGTGATCCTCGCGTTCTGCATCGTCGGCTATAACCTTATTCATCGCGCGTTGCCTCTCTCCACGGTGCTGCTGGCGATCTGCCGGCTGTTCGTCTATCTCGTCGGCGCATCGAGCGCCAGCGAGGGTGTGACTGGCTGGTCGATCTGGTGTGGCATCGCGCTGGCGGGCTACTTGATGGGCATGCGCCGGATCGTACGGCCCAAACTGATGCCCATGGCGGAACGTTATTGGGCGCTGGTGCCACTGAGCGCGCCGATCCTGCTGGCGATCATCATGAATCAGGGACCGTTTCTGCAACCGGCGCTGTTGCTTTCGGCGGTTCTCGCCTTGTGGTGTGCGCGGGCGTTGCGCCCTACGCTCTTTTCGGAGGAAAAGGATCTCCCGCAAACCGCGCGCGGATTGCTCGCCGGCATTGTGTTTGTCGACCTGCTGGCCGTCGCCAATGCGCCGCGCGAAGTCAGCGCTATTTTCCTGGTACTGTTCGGAGCGGCGCTGGTGTTTCAGCAGCCCATTCCCCAAAAAGCTCCTTGATGATCTGATACTTCGCCGGCTCCTTTAGCGGGTCCTGGTGACAGTAAATCATCACACCGTCCGCCGCCTTGTGGCCGTCGATCATCGCCGCGCGGACATATTCCGGCGTTGTTGCGCCGAGCCGGCTGTGTGCGGTCGCATAAATGTCGAGCACCACCGGGAAGTCGGGCCCGGTCATCGCCTTGATCTGCTGAATCTCCGGAATCACGAGGCTCGGGTCCTTGAGATTGGACTTGTCGGACTCATGCCGGTAGGGAAACAGGATGCCGTCCAGGAGCGGGCAATAGTTCGTCACAAATGCCGGCTTGATGGTGGTAAAATAGCAGCACGGCACGAACGCCAGCTTCGGATTAATCTTGCGCGAGGCCTCCAGCATCCGGCGCGTATAGTCGGGCGTATAGAATACCGTGCGGTTGGTGATTTCCGAGGCGTAATCGATCGCGCGGCCAGAGGCGTCCGCCGCGCCGGGCTTTCCTAGATTGTGCGTGAAATCGTCGATGCTCCAGGCGACGAGGTTGGGCTCCTTCAAGCTGAGCTTCGCAAATTCCTCCGCCCAACGCACATAATCCAGCCGGAACGGCTCGGCGTACATCTTCGTGCGCGGAAACGATTCCGTCGGCGGCACCACCGAGCCCCATACGCGGATGCCTTTCGCGCGCGCCGCCGGCAGAATCAATTTCAAGTCGTCCCAGTCGGTCGCAAAATTATGAATGCAAAAGCTGTACGTGTTCGCGTTTAGCTCCACGAGTTCCGCGATCAGGCGGTCCACGTCCACGCGATTGTCCGGCTTGCGTGGCGCGCGGCAGTACGTCGCGCGTGTGCCGAAGATCGCCTTGGCCCGCTCGGCCCGCGCCGCGCTTTCCGATTTGCGGGGGCAGATGCAGCCGGTGAAAACGGCGAGCAGCGACAGGACAGCCAGCGACCGGGCGAGGCGTTTGAATGTTACGGGAGTCATTGCGAAATCAATTGGAGCATGAGCGCTGGCGTGGTGAAAAGAAAAATTCCCCGCGCCGACGCATCATAATCATGTGATGTACCGGCCTTTTCAAATGGGAGTCGGAATCAACTGGCCGAGCATATAGCCCACAAAGATAGCCGCGGCGATTTGCTCGTCCCGCAATAAGCCATTTCGGGCCGCCATGCGGCCGATGAGCCGGCCAGCGAACAAAATTAGCGCGACGATGCCCCCCACCAGGCCAAGGAACGGAGCGCCAAAAATCGTGCAGGCCAGCGCGAGGACAACCGTGCCAATCGTCAAGGTCCAGCGCGGCACGCCCAATTTGTCCAGACCCCAAATCACCAGCCACGCGCCCGTCGCCACCACGATCTGACACGGCAGGCGTCGCCAGTGGGGTGCGATGCCAAACCACGTGCCGCAAGTCAGGGCGAGCGCCGCGATCATGACTCCGACAAACAGCGGCCCGCGCAACCAGGCCCACTGCGGGGGCAACGCCGGGAGACGCATGAGTGCCACCACGATTCCGGTCAGGCCGAGCACAAGACCGAAGAGACGCCAGATCCACATTGTGGGCGTGACGGTCGGATGGGCGCGGCCCACCACGGCGCACGCCGCTTCGACGGCGGCGTTTACCAGTGGCGGATCAAACGGTTCGAGCGCATGGTCACACCAGGGAAAGAGGATCACCCGGCCATCGGTCCGCGCTTTCAGCCGCTTCAGGGATACCGCCTGCTCCCATTCGCCCGCGAGCAACAGGAGGGGTGGGCCGGCGCTCCCGAGTTGCGGAGATGCGCCGACGGCGATAAAAAGTTTCGGATTGAAACCGCCCTCCCGCACCGCCAGGCCGCCAATGTAAGAGCCCATGGAATGACCGAGAAAAATATCCACCGGTCCCACCGCGCTCGCATCCGCCGAAAGCCCGCCGGACATTTTGCGCGGCGCGAATGCGCTCGAGGACGCTCCGTGCCCCGGAAAATCGATGGCGTAACACTCAAATCCCGCCGCCGCGAGCGCCTCGCCGAAACGGAAGAGCGTTTCCTTCGAGGCAGTGACGCCATGCGCGAGCAGCGCGATCGGATGCGGCCCCGGCGTCGCCGGCAGAAAGTGAATCGCCGGAGTCTTGCCGCCAATCATCACGTTCGTGACTTCCACACCCGGTTCGACCAGATGCGAAAGCGCCACCCCGATTACGAAGCAGGCGTAAGCGGCGAAGGTAATCGCACGATCAACCGGGGATGACATTTATCGGATGATTTAAGGGGCTTGCTTTGGAGTTCTTGGTTCCAGCACGACCACCCAATCGTTCACCTTGCCGCCGGGTGCCGGGCAATCCCACGTGCCGGCCGCGCTGCTATAAAAAGGCGAATACCGTTTTGTCTCTCCGGTCACCGCATCGAAGAACAGAGCGCTGTAGCGCGACTGCTTTTCCAGATGGCTGACTTGAATCGGTTTGTTCTCCGGTATGTAAATGACGCGAACGCCATTGGTGATGCCCGTGGCTTGCGGGCCAAACAACGGGCCGGTGGCCGGCGCGCCGATCTTGCCCCAGGGCCCGCTGCCGAACGGCGCGACGATCATGGCATTCGGCCACGCGGTATCGGCGAAATCCGCCCGCTCCCAACCGTCCATGAGGTTGGTGGCGCTTCGCCACGAGGCATCGCTGACGATTCGCTCGATCTCTCCCGCTGCACTTTTCATTTCCAGGCAGGCAATCAGCCCGGCGGGGTTGGGATTGTTGCCAGCCGGTTTATTCTCGGCGGTGATCGTGAGGACGTTCGTGCCGGGTTTGAGCAGGCCTTGAACGTTTGCGAACTGGCGGTCACTCCGCCAATCCTCGGCGCTGCCGACGGTCTGGCCGTTTAGTTGCGCGACAAACGCGTCGTCGGCGGAGACGCTCAGTGTCGCGGCGGAGATGGTTTCTCCCGAGGGCAAAACGAACGTGCGACGAAAATAGCGTTTGGCCACCGGCGCGTCGGTCGTAGGTTTGCCTTCCGGGAACCAGATCCAGGAGGCGCCATCCAGACTGATGCGCTTTTCCTGAGCGAAAGATGCCCACTCGGGATGCGGGACGAAATCCTGCCACGGGTATTTTTCCAATAATTTTTTGCCGAGCCCGATTTGTCGCGAGCCCGGGAGGTTCATGGCGTCATCCCACGCGATGGCGCCGTATCCCGCCGGCGGGCTGCCGGCGGTGGGAGACGGTCCGTGCGGCTGGCCTTTGCGATTGCATTGCCAGATGCCGTTCGCCCCGTAGGTGTGGCCGGCGGCGCCGTTCATCAGGCAAATCCAAAACATGCGGCGTGTCCATTCGGTTGGCAAACTATCGCCCAGCATTTCGTAGCTCGCCTCGCCATCGATCACCGGCATTCGCGGAGTGTCCGCGTACGATTCGCGCACGGTCGTAATTGTGATGGGCACGGCTTCGCGGGTGCCATGCGGCGTTTGCAGCAAATCGAAATCGAGCAACGCCGGATCATCGGTTGCGTGACGCGCGGACAATCGGCCGATGCCGGTGGGATGAATGGTCAGCGGCCGATGAAACGGATCGGTCGCGCGAATATAGCGCATGACTTCCGTCCAGTCGGTGACCTGTTTGCGGTCGTCGTAGGGAAATCCCTTGGCTTGGTACCACGGGAGGTTGGCCTCGCCCGCCGCGCACCATGTGACGGGGTAGGCGCCATACCGCGCGATGAGGTAACGCCAGTGCGCCTTCATTTTTTCCACCCCCATCCACGGCATGAAATAGCCCCATGCCCCGACGATGCAGGGCGAGAGTTCCTCGCTTACGAGATACGCCATGCGGTTGTCCACGGCGTCAAAATATTCGGGGCGAATGGTCGTGTAATTGGTGGTCCAGGGAAATCCGGCTTCGTTCGCGCCGCGCGGATCGAAAGGATACATGTCGGGATAGAGCCCGGCGACGATTTGCACGACCGTAAAGCCCTTCGCTTTGCGGTCCGCGGCGAGCCGCCCGAACTCGTCGGGCCAGTGCAGGCGATGGCAGAGACCCATCCACCAGGTGTCGCCGAGCCAGAAAAAGGGAGTGTGGTCGGCGTATTCCATGTGGCGCTGGTCGGCGGCCACCTGGATGGCGCCATGAACGAACAAGGGATTTTTGCCCGGGTAAGGTTTGACCTCGAATCGGGTGGTAAAGCCGTGCAGTCCGGCGTCGTTGGTGTTGGAACACTCGCTGCGCAAAGAATAAATTCCGATGAGCGGGGATGAGAACCGCGCCTTCCACACATTGCTTCCCGCCCAAAACGCCGGAACCCGCAGTTCGCGGCCATCCGGACAGCGGTAAATGACATCGAGCACGACCTCATTGAAGGGATCGGCGTAGCTGGCTTTCGCTGAAAGCGTAATTTCGGAAACACGGTTGGCTTCGACTTCCAACATCCCATATTTTGCGAACGCCCCAAACGAGGCGGCCACACAGAAGAGAGCGGTGAGACTTCGAATGAGAAATTGATTTCGTTTCATGGCTCGGGCTTGAGCGACTGATAACAGAGTTTCGGAATTTCAGAAGTCAATTCCGCCGGGGTGGAACTATTCGCCGGTCCCGGAGGTGGAATCCTCAACAATGTGGCCCCGTTCGTAATGCGACCCTGGCGCCCGCCGCCGTTGCCAATGGAATATAGCAGGCTTGACGGTACCGGGCCGCTTATCTATGGTAACCGGCTCGCTTAAAGGCGAAAACTTGAACTTGGCCCGCGTTTGGCGGGTGGCGCTTAACGGAAAGGTTTGCTTGTGAATGTAACGGTACAAATTCTGGCCCCGTGCAAAAAACTGGTGCGGGTCGAAGTCGAAACGGAAAAGGTCAACGAAGCCTTCGCGGCGGTGACCAAGGATTTTCGCAAGCAGGCCAACCTGCCTGGATTCCGCCCCGGCAAGGCGCCGGAAGACATGGTCGTGCGCAAATATGACCAGGAGATTCAGAATGAAGTGAAGCGCAAGCTCATCTCCGAGTCCTACCGCAGCGCGGTCGAGGAGCAGAAACTCGAAGTCATCAGCCAGCCGGACATCGAGGAGATTCAATTTGTGCGCGGCCAGCCGCTGCAATTTGCCGCTACCGTCGAAACCGCCCCCGAGTTTGAATTGCCCGAATACAAAGGCCTCGGCGTGAAGCGCGAGAAGCGTGCCGTGACCGATGCGGACGTCGAACAGGCGCTCACTGTCTTGCGTGAACAACGCATCAGTTTCAAAACGGTGGAACGCCCGATGGCGACCGGCGACATCGCCGTGGTGAATTACACCGGGACGACCGATGGCAAGCCCATCACCGATATCGCGCCCACGGCCAAGGGCCTGACGGAGCAAAAAGGTTTCTGGATCGAAGCGACGCCCAACTCATTCATTCCCGGTTTTGCGGACCAGTTGCTGGGCGCAAAAGCCGGTGACAAGCGGACGGTCAATGTCGATTTCCCCGCGGACTTCGTAACGAAGGAACTCGCCGGGAAAAAGGGCGTGTATGAAGTTGAAGTGACGGAAGTGAAGGAAAAGACCCTGCCGCCGCTCGATGACGAACTGGCCAAGGCCTACAGCGCCGAGAGCCTCGACAAGCTGAAAGAGGGCGTGCGCAAGGATCTGGAGAACGAATTGACGTTCAAGCAGAACAAGGACGTCCGCAACCAACTCGTGCGCGGCGTCATGAACAAGGTGACCTTTGACCTGCCGGAATCCTCCGTGGCGCAGATGACGCGCAACGTGGTGTATGACATCGTGCAGGAGAACACCAAGCGCGGCATTTCGCGCGACGATATCGAGCAGCAGAAGGACCGGATTTACTCCGCCGCCACCGAAGGCGCGAAGGACCGCGTGAAGGTGGCCTTCCTGTTGCAGAAGATCGCGGAGAAGGAAGACATCAAGGTTTCCCAGGAGGAAATCGCGCAACGCATCCAGCAGCTCGCGGGCATGTATCAAATGCCGCCGAACCAGTTGCTGCAGGATTTGAAGAAGCGCAACGGCCTCATCGAAGTTTACGACCAGATCATGAACGAGAAGGTCATCGATCTCTTGCAGCAGAACGCGAAGATCGAGGAAGTCGAGCCGGCGCCCGAAGGCGCCCCGGCCACCGCGCCAGCTTAAGATCTAATCCGGCCGCAAGGCCGGCCTCATTTCTTCTTCGGCATCGCGTCGAGGATTTGCGCGGCGACGTCGCGCAAATGTGCGGCATAATCCGCCGGCACACCCGGCGGCACGAAGGTCAGTTTCGCCGGGGATTCGCCGAACAGAAATCCGTACCACACCAGGCCCGCGAGATAGCATCCCGCCGGACCGGGATGATGGGCGTCGAAAGCCATGACATTCGTTCCCTTCTGCCAGCTATAACCGGCGTGCAGTGAGTGGGTCTGGTCGGGTAACGCGGGCGGCACGGCTTTTTTGAAGTCGAACTTCTTGTCCTCGCGATAGCCCCATTTCGGGTCGCTGTCCGCCATCCAGAATGCATCGCCGGCGGGGATCAGGCGCAAGCCCAACTCATCCGCCACGGCGTGGTAAGCCGCGCGGGACGTGGTCCACATTTCCTTTTGGTCGCGCGCGTGCTTTTTCGCCTTTTTGTCGGTGAAGGCGAACACTTTCTCATCGTTCCGGTAAGCCCAGGTTTGGTGCATGACCACCTCGGCCTTGGGCTGAAGATTGGTCACGAGGTCGCGCAGTTGACGCGCGTAAGGCTCGTAGGTGTTTACATCGGAGGACTGGATGGAAGCCTGCTGAATCGTGACGATATCCCACGTATTGCTGGAGAGGAGCTGGCGCAACGATTTGGTTTTGCCGCTGTAGGGTTTGCCCTTGGGATCGGAGGCGTCGGCCATTTCGGCGACGACCGCGTTCCAGTGTGTTTCCATCGGCGCACCGGGAAGCTCGGCGCGACCGATGATTAATTCGTGCCCGCCGTCCTTCGCCAGTTCAGGCAAATAACGGGCGGCCGCCTGGGAAAAACTGTTGCCAATCAAGAACAGCTTTACCGTGCGCGCTTCCGCGGTGAGCGTCAGCAGCAGAAGAAAAACGGCGGCGGACGGGAGACGGAAAAAGAGTTTTCGCATAATCAAGGCGCGCCGCGAATGGTATCTGGCCGTTAATCGAGGAACGAACAAATATACTGGCAGATGCCCGATTTCACTTCGATATCGAACCCGGATTTTGCCGGCACATCGAACGCCTGATCCGCGTTGTACGACTGTGAGCTGCCCGAGCCATCCACCTTCACGGTGCATTCGCCGGCCACCAGCTCCATGCGTTCCGCCTTGTCGGTGCCGAAATGATATTTGCCGGGATAAATCAAGCCGAGCGTCTTTTTGCTGCCATCGGAAAAGATCAGGCTGTGACTGACGACCTTGCCGTCAAAATAAACGTTCGCCTTGGTCACCGCCGTCACGCCGCGAAATTCAACAGGTATGTTTGCCATGTGCGCGAGAGTCTCCGAAAAAATCGCGAGGTGTCAAGAATGGCTGCATGCGATCACGGCGCGGGCGGCGACGGAGCTTTACGGCCTTCGCGACGAATGATACCGTGCGTCGCAATGAAGTTTTTGGTGGTTCAAACCCGTTCGTAATTTTGCAAGGCCCATGATACAAGTCGACGGGCTCAGCAAACTATACGGCGATTTCGTGGCGGTGAACGATCTTTCCTTCGCCGTGCGACCGGGCGAGGTGCTCGGTCTGGTCGGTCCCAACGGCGCGGGCAAGACCACCACCATGCGCTGCCTGGCGGGTATCATTCCGCCCAGCCGGGGCGGCGTGCAAATCTGCGGGCACGATCTGATCAAGGATCCGGTGGCGGCCAAGCAGCAGCTTGCTTTTCTTACCGACGAGCCCCGCTTGTTTGATTATCTCACGGTGGAGCAGCATCTCGCTTTTACGGCCCGCATCTATCAGGTGACGGGCTATGAAGCCATCGCCGACCGTTTGCTGGAGGAACTGGAACTCGACGGAAAGAAAGACTCGTTGCCGGGCGATCTGTCACGCGGGATGAAGCAGAAGCTGGCCATCGCCTGCGGCTTCCTGCACGCGCCGCGCGTGATTTATTTTGATGAACCCCTCACCGCGCTCGATCCCATCGGCATCCGGCGGATGAAGGACTCCATCCTGCAACGGGCGCGCGACGGCGCGGCGATCATCATCAGTTCCCACCTGCTGCATCTGGTGCAGGAAATCTGCACGAACATCCTGATTTTGAAGGATGGCCGGAAGGTCATTCACGGCACGCTGGCGGAGTTGCTGGAAAGGTTTTCGGTGCAACCCGGCGACGCCAATCTCGAAGAGGTGTTTTTCCGCGCGACCAGCGAGGCCGATAGAGTTGCGGCGGGCACGCCACCGCCGATTCCGCCGCCGGCCGCATAAGTTGAGGCGTCATGTACTCCGCGCTCCTGTATCTCCAGTGGCAGACGGTCAAGAACCAGATGCTCGCGCGCGTCCGGCGGCTGAAGCAGCCGAAGTATCTGGCGGGGCTGGTGGTCGGCGGGCTCTACCTTTATTTCTATTTTTTCCGGTATCTGCTGCGCCGTGGTCAGCCGGGTTTCGTCCTGAACCTGAGCGCGGGCGACCGGCTGCTGCTGGAGTTTGCGGGGGCCACCATTCTGTTCGTGATCGTGTTCCTGGCCTGGGTCATTCCACATCAGCGAGCGGCGCTAACGTTTACGGAAGCGGAGATAGCGTTCCTTTTTCCCGCCCCGATTTCGCGGCGCATGTTGATTCACTTCAAACTGCTGCGCTCTCAAACCGCCATCCTCTTCACGACGCTGCTGCTGACCATTGTCACCAACCGCTTTGGCGGCAAGGCGTGGATCCAGGCGGCGGGCTGGTGGCTCATCCTGTCCGCGTTGAATTTGCATTTCCTCGGTTCGTCCTTTGCGATGACGAAGCTGGCGGATCGGGGGATTACCAAATGGCGGCGGCGGGGCATCATTCTTGCGCTCGTGCTGATGGCCGCCGGTGCGGTTTTGATTTGGGCCCGGCGCACACTCCCGCCCTTCGATTTGGATAAGTATGCCGACCTCGACAGACTTAAAGTTTATCTGCGTGAAGTGCTGATCTCCGGCCCGGTGCCATATCTGCTTTATCCGTTCCGGCTCGTGGTGCGGCCTTTTCTGGCGCCCGACCCATGGGCATTTGTTGTAGCGGTGCCGCCGGTGTTGTTGTTGATCCTTTTGGAATACGTGTGGGTGGTGCGAGCGGATGTTGCGTTCGAGGAAGCTTCCATTGAGGCCTCAAAAAAACTGGCGACAAAAGTTGCCGCGGTGCGTTCGGGCAACTGGTCCGCCGCCCAGCGACCGCCAAAAAAACGACGCCCGCCGTTTCCGCTGCGGCCCACCGGGCATCCGGCCGTCGCGCTGCTTTGGAAAAATCTGATCAGCGCGGGACAGGTGTTCACCCTGCGCATCTGGCTGCGGCTGGCGCTGGTGGCCGTGATTGCGGCCATGATTTTTGGCCGGTCCGCCGGCAGCGGCAACGTGCGGCCGCTCGTGGGAATGATCGCCGCCATGTTGATGTTCTGGTCGCTGTTCGCCGGCGCGCAAATCTTTCGCCAGGATTTTCGGCAGGATCTGGCGATGGCGGATGTGCTGAAAAGCTATCCCATGCCAGCCTGGCAACTCGTGCTCGGGCAGTTGCTCGCCCCCGCGGTCATCCTCACGGGCCTGCAATGGTTTTTGCTCATCATCCTGTTGGGATTTTTCCCGTTCGACAAAATGGATCGCGCGATGCTCTATGCCATCGCGGCGGGGGCGGCCATCGTTATTCCGGTGATTAACCTGATCACGCTGCAAATTCCCAACGCAGCCGTGCTGCTTTTCCCGGGCTGGTTTCAAACGGGCAAAGGCGTATCCCACGGCATCGAAGTGACCGGCCAGCGCCTCATTTTCATTTTCGGCCAGTTTTTGGTGTTCGCCCTGGCCCTGGTGCCCGCCGCCGCGGGCTTTGCGGCCCTGTATTTTCCCGTGTGGTCTTTCGTCGGCGTGACCGCTGGAATCGTCGCCGGCTCAATCGCCGCCGCCGTGGTGCTGGCAGCGGAAGCGTCAGCCGGGATTGTTTTGTTAGGCTGGCTGTTTCGGCGATTCGATGTGGCGGCCGAGCAGACGGCTTGAGTGATCTCCAGTGGTTGGTGGAATCTCCCGTGGCACAGCCGCTGGCGGCGCACTCGCGCCGGCAACCACTGCGGTTTGGCTGGCCTCAGCTCCGAACTGCCCTTCACGACGGCGGTGGCGCGCCGCGTAGTGATACGCCGGCCCGCTCACTCTTTTAAGAGTCGATGCTGTGAAGCGACCGCTCCCGCCTCTTGAGATCAAGAGCCGGGATAAAAAGTGACGGTCACCATGAACAGAAAGGCAAGCACAGCCAGAACGATCCCGGAGGCGCGGGCAACCGTCAGCGAGAACGGAGCCTTTTGATAGCGCGAACAGAGCGCGGCAAAAGCGACCCAAGCCACGGGGAGCACCAGGAGCCACCAGAGCGATACTCCGAGAATGGCGGTTGGCGACTGGCCGGCTGACCTGGCCCTCACTATCAGCGACATGATGCCGAGAACCAGAAAGGCAAACTGGGTGAGAGCGGTGACTTGGATCATAGTGATTCGTCCGATTTCAGAGCGTGTCGGAAATGCTCGTTGCCGGTTAACGGATATCAGGTCAAACGCGAGTTTGGTGTAGTGGGCCCTCGTTGCCCTGGCTCCCGAAACCATTACCTGCATTCAACCGCGAGAATGTCCCATGGTCAAGTTGGGAGTGGGGCCCGCTTATTATGCGGGCCGATTTCACTTTTTGGAGCTCATCATGTTTTCGGAAAGCGATGATGTTTCAGGGCAAATCGCGGGTTCGGGCATTTCCGTGCCAGGTCGATTGACTGACTGTAATCGAGCCAGGCACCTCAAGACGCAAGCATCAATCCTCCAGCCGGTCTTGGCGCACGCCCCCGCCAGCGCCGAGAGAAAGGATTTGCGATCGGCGTCATCGGCGAAGATTTTCTGCCCGTGATTGCCCCGCGCCATCACGTGATACACCGCCCCCGGATACTGAATGCGAATCGGCCTGGCCATGGCGCGCCCAGCTTAGACAGAACTCGAAACGTGTCCAGCGCAAAAGTGTCATAATTCTAGGACCGACCCCTTTCGGGGCGCGAGCTTCCTAAAGACGCACGCAAATCCTTTCCCTAAACATCTGTTTCCTGGCCGCCCGCGCGACGGGCCGATTTTCAATCCGGCTTGGCGGAGGGGAAGTCGGATTCAGCGGTTGCAAATGGACGGGGCGGAACCACGCCCAGAGATGGCTCGTGATGCGGCGCAAGGTTCGGCGGCCGCAAAACGTCAGGACCAGCGTCAGTATCAAGATCAGCGCCGTCAACTTCCCACCCGGGTTTTTTTCCCAGGCCGCGATTGCCCTCGTCCCGGCGGTGGCTGCCGCGGTTTCGGGTGCCGCCGCGTCCGGGTGGAGCGCTGGATTGGAGACGACCGTCAGCGTACGCGCCGGAAAATCATTGGTTCGCAGCTGTTTCGTTTCCAGGTCAAACCAGACGAATCGCGTCGCCGGAATGGTGAAAACGCCGGGCTGCTGGCAGACGTAAGTGATGACGTCCTCCCGCCCGCCCCGGAGCGGGCCTCCCTCGGTTTCGTCGTCCACGTGCCTTTTGGTGTAGATGCCGAGGCCATCGATCGGCCTGACGGGAAAGGGCGGAAAAACCATGCCGGGAACGCCGGGGGCGGCGAATCTGATGGTGCGGGTGAGGGCCGCGCCGGTGGGCTCGTTGGTCGTGCCGGGTTCCGGCTGCCACGATTCACTTGCTTCCAGCTTCCGCGCGCTGATGACCTGGCCGAGATTTTCCGCGCCGGGCGGCTGCGTGACGCCAAAAGACAAGGGAGCGGTGGTTACCTCCGCACTGACTTCGTTGGTGTCCAGCGGGTTTCGTTTAAAGTTGAAGGATACGGAGATGGGTGGAACGGACTGGATGCCCGCGCGCAGGGGATACGCCACCAATTCGTGCCGCTGGATGGTATAACGGATGCCATCGATCATTTCGCCGCTGACCTCCGGGTGTCGCAGCGGGGGAAGCAGGAGAATGCCCCGAGGATCCGGCAGATCAAACGCGGCGGCGCTCGCGAAATATCCAGGCGCAAGCAGCTCAACCACCACCGTGACTTTCTGGCCGGCCCAGACAATACCATTCGTGACGAGACTCGCGCGCACGCGAGCCGGTTGCGCCGCCGCCTGGCCGCAGGGAAGCAGGCAAAAACCGACGCTGAGGATCGGAACCAGGAAGATTGAGGCAACCAAGCGTTTCATTTCCGCTTCTGATTCGTTGCCCGCACGTCGTTCTGATCGACGTGCGCGGCCTGATACGCAAACTTCGCCCGGAGAAAATCGCCCGGCGTGGTCTGCACGCGGCGCAACCAGGCAGAGCGCAGTTCCTCATTCGAAGGTTTTTCCCCGTTCATCTCGATGGGTTTGCCCTTCTGGTCGTCACCCTTCTGATCGAAGACCATTTCATCCGGCTTGTAGGCGTCGGCGGATTCCTGACGGTCTGCCCCCGCCTTTTCCAGAATCTGCTTTCGCGCGACGGCGAGCGCCCGGTTGTCCTCGGCGGTTTTCCAGCCCGGATGAAAACCCAGCGCGCGGTTGTAACTGGCGATGGCGGCATCATATTTGCCGTGCATCAGCCAGGCGTTGCCTTGATCGAACGCGCCGGTTGCGCCGGGTACGCGGGCGAAGGTTCTGGCGGCCGCCTCGAAATCGCCGTTGCGATATTGCGCCGTGCCGGCGCGCCACGGGTCCGTGTAGGTCTTCGCAGCCTCGGCAAACTTCTTCTCCGCCATCAGACGATCGCCCTGCTGACTGGCGGTAAACCAGAAATGGGGCAAGCGGAGCGTGCCGATCACGAGAATCGCGCCTGCCACTACGGCAAAGACGATCCGGACCAAAGCGCCGGACGGCATCCACGCGCGGCGCGCCGGCTTTCCGGGCTGACTTTGGGTTTGGTGGTTCAGGCCCATGCGGTTGCGGACGTTCGCGGCATCCAGCCTTTGCGAAAGAAGGGCAGCAGCAGGAGGGCGATCACGGGCGTCAGCCAGTAACCGCTTTCGAGCCAGCGCTGGCTGCCGTCCGGGCCGGCCACCGTGGCAAATCGGGCCAGGCGAGCCAGTTCCCGGACATCGGAGTCGTCGGCCGCAAGCGAAACCACCCCGGCGTTCACCGAGTGGGCGAGGTTGTTGACGGCATCCAGCTCCGGCCCCGGCAGCAACGGGGGCAGCACTCGGAGCGGAGTGCCGGAAGATTTGCGCCAGGCGGCCAGCGCGGCGGATTGTTCGGGCGACACGCCATCGGTAATCCACAAAATCGAGCCGCCCCCGGCTTCCGCCAGCGCACGATCGGCCAGCTTGAGGGCATCGACAACCGCATCGCCCGGCGACGGCATGATCTTCGGATCCAGCGCCTGCGCAAAGGTATCGATGATGCCGGCGTCTTTCGTCAACGGCATGACCAGGTGCGCGGTGCCTGCATAAGCAATCAGGGCGGTTTTTGCCCCGGCGCGTTCCTTCGACAAATCATGAATTTTTTGCGCGGCGCGTTCCTGCCGGCTGGGTTCAACATCCTCCGTCTTCATCGACGGTGAGACTTTTACCACGAGGGCCAGCGCGGCGGTGTCCTCCGCGAAGGGCGCAGGCGCGCGTTTCCAGGCGGGCCCGGCGATGGCGAGGGCGCTGATTGTCCAGACGACGATGAGCCATCTCAGCGGGTCGAATCGGGATTTGATTTCCTCGCCGCGCAAGAGATGCGGAAGCAGATGCGGGGCAACAATGCCGCGCCAGGGCTGGCGATCATCGCCGTGGCGCCGCAGCCGCCACCAGAAAAATGCCACCAGGACCAGCGCGAGCAGCCATTCGGGGCGGATAAAATGAAAACCCGCCGGAGACGCGCCCGCCAGCAGGCCGGCGGAAACGGGAGCCAGCGGCGGACCGGCCGGTGCCATCGGCGCAGCCCCGGCAAAACCCACTTTCAACAGCTGCAGGGCGTGGAAGAGGAACGAGACGATGAGCCCCACCGCGAGCGGCCACCAATAAATGTCGCGCCGCGGACGATGCGAAAGGGTCTGCGCTTTGCGCGCTTCGAGTTGATCGAGCCGGCCATAAATCCCGTCGAGTTGTTGGTGATCGGTGGCATGGGCGTAAATTCCGCCGGTGGTCGAGGCAACTTCCTTCAAGGTTTTTTCGTCCAGCGCATCCTCGCCCGCCGCCTTGGGATCACCCACTGCCACGGTATGAATGACGATGCCCTTGTCCTTCGCAATCTGCGCGGCTTTGGCCGGGGGCACCTGGCTGGCGGTATCGTTCCCATCGGTCAACGCGATCAGCACGCGGTCCTTCACGGGACTCCGATCGAACACGTTGATGGCCAGCCCGAGCGCGTCGCCGAAGGCGGTTTGGGGCCCGGCCATTCTGACCTGCGCCTCATCGAGCAACTGGCGGCAGACTTTTAGGTCCTCGGTGAAGGGCGCCTGGACAAAGGCCGCACTGCCAAAAAAAATCAGGCCCACGCGGTCGCCTTTGCGTTTCGTGAGAAAATCGCCAAGCACCTCCTTCACCGCCGTGAGGCGATCCACCGTTTCTCCTCTGGCATTCTTAAAATCCCGTGTCTCCATCGAACCGGACAAATCCACGGCGAGCAGCACGTCGCGCCCGGGAACTTCCTTCGTTACCGCCGGTTCAATGATCTGCGGCCGGGCCAACGCGAGGACCACGCCGAGCCAGCAAATCCATAGCGAAAGCCATCGGAGCAGCCCGCCGGCGGAGATCACGGCTCTGTTCATCGTGCGGTGTCCGGGGTGTCGGCGCAGGCGGGCGAGGAACGGCACGACCAATCCCTGGCGCGCGTCGCGATGCGCCGGCGCCAGCCACCAGATCAACAGCGGCAACGGGGCCAGCGCCAGCAACCAGGGATGGGCGACCGTCAGCATCGGTTTTCAATCGGAAGGCAACGGAGCACCGTCGGGGGCGGAGTTCTCCGCTGCGGCATCCTGGTAGTGAATCGGTGCCTGATGAGTTTTGATCCACTGACGGACCATCGCGGCCAAATCTGCGAGCGCCTTTGGTTCGAGCGCTGCGGTGCGGCGCGGATCATAGAGCGAACTTTCCCAAGTCGCGCCCAGACCGGCGCTGAAAGCGGGGGTTTCTCCGGTGCCATCGAGAAACGCAAACCATTCTTTGCCATGAAGCCGGGCCACCTGTTCGCGGGGGAAAGCGGTGAGGGCGGTGCGCTTTAATAGCTCCGCGAGCGCCAGCAACGCTGCGGCGCGCTCCCCCGAATCGCACAACCGGCGCTCGATCCGCCCGAGCTCCGCCAACGCCTCGCGGCGATAGCGATTGCGTTGCCGGCGGAGAAAACCTTTCACCGCGAGGGCGAGCAAAAGGAGGCCCGTAAACACGAGCAACCAGCGCCAGCCCGGCGCCGGCGGCCACCACGGAACTGGCGCGGGCGCGATGAGATCGTGCAGGCGGTCCAGATTGGCGGCTGTGTTCGTCATCGCAGGCAGGCCCCAAACTGCCGGCGAAGCTGGCCGACGACTTCTTCTGTGGTACTCAAGGCGATCACCGGGGTTTCGCGATGCAGCAGAAACTTTCGGCCGGCGGCGCGTTGCTCCGCGAAAAAAGCGCGGTAACGGTCCCGCAGGCTTTGGTCGTTGGTGTTCACCTCCAGTTGCCCCGCTCCATCCGCGAACACCAGCGGCCCCGCCTTGGGCAGCGCGGCCTCCAGCGGATCGTGGACAAACCCGAACAACACATCGTTGTGGGCGGCAATGCGCGTGAGCAGTTGGCGCGATTCCCCGTCCTGCCCGCAGGCATCGCTGATGACGCAGACCAGGCAATCGTGTTTGGCCAGCCGCGCGCAGCGGCGCAGCGCCTCGTTGAACATGCGTGGATTGGCCTGGGTGCCCCGGTCCGCGGCGAGCGCCTGGTTCTTCTCAATTATTTTGTGGAGCAACTGCATCACCGTGGACTGGCTTCGCCCCGGCCGGATTTCCTCCATGGTCGAGTCGTCAAACACCAGCGCACCCACCCGGTCCTTTTGAGCCAGCACGCGCCACGCAGCCAGCGCGGCGGCTTCCGCGGCGGTGACGGATTTCATGTATCGTACGCTCCCAAAAAACATGGTGATGCGCTGGTCCACCACCAACAGGGTTGTGCGCTCGCGTTCCTCGGTGTAAACGCGGCTGTGCGTCTTGCGCGTGCGGGCGGTGACTTTCCAATCGATCTGCCGGATGTCGTCGCCAATCTGATAACGGCGGATTTCTTCGAAGTTCAATCCGCGTCCGCGCAGCCGCGAGGCGTGACGTCCCGCCAGGAGCGACACCAACGGCTGGCGTGGGAGAAAACTGAAGCCGCTGGCGCGGTGTCGCAATGCAATCAGGTCAGCCAGGGTCGCATAAACTCCACGTTCGCCAGTTTCGGACGGGGGGGTCATGCCACGGCAACCTGTTTTAAAATCTCGTCCAGCACGTTGTCCTTCGTGATGCCCTCCGCCTCGGCTTCATAAGTCAGGATGAGGCGGTGACGGAGACACGCGTGGATGACGGCTTTGACATCGTCGGGGGTGGTGGAGTCGCGGCCTTCCAGCCACGCCTGCGAGCGCGCGGCCCGATCCAGCGCCAGCGTGCCGCGCGGACTCGCGCCGACCTTGATCCATTTCGAGAGCTTCGATTCCTTGAAGTCCGCCGGGCGGCGGGTCGCCGCGACCAGCGCGACGATGTATTTTTCCACAGCCTCGGCGACCTGCACCGCGAGCACCTCCTTGCGGGCATCGAACACCACCTGTGCCGCGATCTTGTCGTTCGGTTTGCCCTGCGTGCCGGCATCCTCACCCCGCACGAGCCGAAGAATCTTCCGTTCATCCTCGTCGCTGGAGTAACCGACAAACACATGCAGAAGGAAACGGTCCATCTGCGCTTCGGGCAAGGGATAGGTGCCCTCCTGCTCGATGGGATTCTGCGTGGCGAGCACCAGGAACAGCTCCGGGAGCGTGTGGGTTTTTCCCGCGATGGTCACCTGCCGTTCCTCCATCGCTTCGAGCAACGCGGACTGCGCCTTGGCCGGAGCGCGATTGATTTCGTCGGCGAGAATGAGATTTCCAAAGACGGGTCCCGGCTGGAACTCGAACTTCCCGCCGCCCGCTTCCCCGGTGTATATTTCCGTGCCGGTGATGTCGCTGGGGAGCAGGTCCGGCGTGAACTGGACGCGGCGAAATTCGCTTTCGAGATTGGCCGCGAGGGTTTTGATGGTGCGGGTCTTGGCGAGTCCCGGCAGGCCTTCCATCAGGAGATGGCCGTTGCCCAGCAGCGCGATCAACAACTGGTCAACGACGTGTTCCTGACCAATGACCGCGGCCGCAAGGCGCTTTTTCAGTTCCGCAAACTGGTCGCGCGCGCTCATTTTTTTCCTGGGTGCTGGGGGAATGGCTGGCTCAAACCGGCCGACCGTGATGAATTACCGGGCGCGCCGGGCAATTCCTTTTCCAAAAGGAGGGACTTTTGCAAGTCCCTCCTTAAGGGAAAGCCAGACCGCGCGTCCGGACTGCGATTATCTTGGCTTGAGAGCTTCGAGATCGCTCAGCCGCTTGAGCGCGGATTCCTTCTGCAGCATCCCGTAGCCAATGCCGCTCGCGTTGAGCGACGAGCCGGTCTGGTAGGGATACTTTTCAAAGTCCGTAAAGAACTCCTTGATCTTGCCCTGGATCGGCACCAGCAACCACATCTGTTGCGCGAAGAATTTAAGGGACTCGCCCCCGTCCTTCATGCCGCGTTCGTAAGGGTCCATGCGCAGATTGGTGATCAAGGCCCACGAGGGCACTTCGCGCGTGGCCGTGGCAATATTGCCTTCGCTGGCCACGGCGAAACTGACCTTCCAATCATTCCAGCGCACGGCATTCAGATTGCCGCCCTGGTCAAAGTAATAGATGGCATCCCGCGGCCCGGTCTTTTCCTTGCCTTCGAGGTACGGCAGGAAGTTGTAACCATCGAGGTGCACCTTGAACTCCTTGCCGTGGAGCATTGTGCCCTTGGCCAGTTGCGCCTTGATGTCCGGATTGCCAGCCGCTGCCAGGAGGGTCGGGAACCAGTCGAGGTTGGAGATCATGTCATTTACCACCGTGCCCGGCTTGAACACGCCCGGCCAGCGCACCATCATCGGAATGCGGAAGCCGCCTTCCCAGGTCGTTCCCTTTTCACCGTGGAACATCGTCATCGCACCGTCCGGCCAGAGCGCGAGCTCGGCGCCGTTGTCGGTGCTGTAGATCACGATCGTATCATCCGCGATCTTGAGCTGGTCGAGCAGGTCGAGCAACTGGCCCACGTGGCCGTCGTGCTCCACCATGCCGTCGGCATGAATCCCTTTGCCCGTCTTGCCCAGCGACTCCTTCTTGAGATGGGTGAAAACGTGCATCCGGGTGGTGTTGAACCAGCAAAAGAACGGCTTGTCCGCCTTGGCCTGCCGCTCAATGAAATCCTTGGCTCCCGCCAGAAATTCTTCATCGACCGTTTCCATCCGCTTCGTGTCGAGCGGGCCGGTGTCTTGAATCTTGCCGTCGGCGGTGGACTTGATGACCCCGCGCGGACCGTATTTCTTTTTAAACGCCGGATCCTTCGGATAGAAGTAACCCTCGGGTTCTTCCTCGGCATTCAGGTGGTAGAGGTTGCCGAAAAATTCGTCGAACCCATGGTTGGTCGGCAGGTGCTTATCCTGGTCGCCGAGGTGATTCTTGCCAAATTGTCCCGTGGCATAGCCCTGCTGCTTCAATGCGTCGGCAATCGTCGGCATCCAATCCGTGATGCCGTGATCATCACCGGGCATGCCGATGGTCAGCAGTCCCGTGCGAAAAGGTTCCTGCCCGAGAATGAAACACGCGCGGCCCGCGGTGCAACTTTGCTGCCCGTAGGCGTCGGTGAACATGATGCCTTCGTTCGCAATGCGGTCGATGTTCGGCGTTTTATAGCCCATCAAGCCGCGCGTGTAGGCGCTTATCTGGGGGATGCCAATGTCGTCGCCCCAGATGACGAGGATGTTGGGTTTTTTGCCCGGTGTCTGGGCCGAAAAAACGGTTGTTGTTGCAATCAGGGCGAACACCACGACCTGCGTGAGGCGCAGCATCGTCCTGTGCCCACACGAGCAGACTGACGCGACCCAGGGAGGGAGCTGTTGGTTTGTTTTCATGTGATTTTCAGAACTGAAGTTAATCCAGATAATGACGGACATTAGTTTGACGTCCAGTCAAAAATCTGTCGAGCAAGCCATCGCCTTCGTCCGTTCCCCCCCGCCAGGGAAGGATTTGCCCTTCTTCGGGAAAGTGCGCCCGAAAATTGACGACGGACAGCTTTCCCTCCTTGCCGGTACAGGATTAAGGTGAAGGCGAACGCCGTTGGACATGGCCTATGCTCATCCTTTGCCCGTGAGCGCGCGTGTTTCAACCAATTTTTCGCGGGAAACACGCAAAAGACTTCCGCGATTGCCGATCCTTCCGGGATTGCCGATAAAAGTTGCTTTTTCTTATACTTTTGCACTTGAAAATTATCGCGACAGGGGTAAGGTTGGGTGTCGGTCCCCGTATGCGGGACCAGCGGCTTTGGACGCAGGTCCGGGCGCGAGGATCTTTGACATTTGAGTTTTGAGGGGGAAATTAACCGCGGAGCAGCGGAGGCGCGGAGGCGCTGAGAGGGACGGAAAGCGGGGGAGATTTACGGGAGAACGCGAACGAAGCGGATTTAAGATTGTCGGAACGCAGGGACCGGGCTTCGTTATCTTTGCTGGCTTCTGTTAAATTATTCCGATGGCGCTTTTCCCGACAGGTCGGGGAGACTGGCCCTGGTGGTTTGCCTTAAAGGAGCAGTGGACGATGCGGATTTACGGACGCTTCGAGCCGCTTCATACCCCTTCGCGCCGGTATTTTCGGCTTGGGGATGGCATAGTACGGCTGGGTCGCGGAGTGTTACGGCATGTTGCGCTGTGCGCGCCGTTGCGCAGCGCGGTGTTTTGGGGAACCAACCTCACGCAATTGTAAATTTTACCAAACGAACCCAACTCTGGAAATTTACAAAGATCTAAGGGGTAGCGAGTTACGACGTTTTTAGGAAGTTCCGAAATCGAAAACGAACCCAACTTTTAAATGCAAAATGGAAAATGCATATTGCAAAATGGGTTCAGAAAACGGGGTGCTATGAAATGGCAGGCTTGAAGGCGATTCGCGGTAATTCGCGCCTTATAGCACCTGTTCTCACCTTGCAGCGATGCCGATCGGAAGGGAGGATCCGCGGTGGAGCATCGCCCGGAGATTAATTGCGCTGCATCGGAGTCTGGGTGCGCGGCATGGGGCTCTGGCTGCTGGGCGGGAGACCAATCTGGTCGGAGGGCGGCGGTTCGTAGCCGCGCTTGCCTTTGAGAGCCTGTTGCCGGGTGGATAATTCCTCCATCATCGCTTCGCCGCTGGGATATTTGGTGAACTCCGCGGGCGGCGTGAACACATCCTGGGGCGGCAGCTTGAGTTGAACCTTGGAAATGTTGAGCACCATCGGCGGTGAATTGGTGCCGCTGGTGATGCGGGATGGAAGGCTTTTCGCGCTGGCTGCGCCTTGTACTCGCAGGGCGGCTTCCGAGCCGTTATCCGCCACGATCGTCACTTCGCCCGGGGTGGCGGGATTCACGACCACTTTCGTATAAAAGGTCGAAGACGATATCGGCGCGTAAGATTGCATCGGGCCGTTGAGGAGGTAGCCGCTGTGTTCCGCGACGTTCCAGATGAAGCTCGTATCTTCGACACGACGTGACCATTTGTCGGCGGCGGGATTTGGGTCCGGCGCGAAGAAGAGTTTGCCGTCGCGCCCCATCAACTGGCCGGAGACGATATTGCGCTGGGGACTGTCTGACATGGTCTCCAACAACACATGGGCGGTGAAACCGTTCACGTTGGTAAGCAGCAGCGCAGCGGGGCCGTTGAGGAAAACGGGCACCGGCGGCACGGGAATGATCGGGGCGCGGCCGATGTATTCCTCGGGTTTTTTGGAATGCGAACATCCGGGCGCGAGCAGGGCAAGGCCGGCGGCGCAGAGCAGGGCCAGTCCTTGCGACAGCCATCGCATATTCAAATCTGATCCCCGCGGAGAATTGTTTGCCATAGCGAAGCCGAAGATAGCGCATTCCTGGAAAAAGAGCACGCCCGAATCCTAGTTGAAGTCGGTGCCGCGCTTCGGTATTGTGGAGCCGTGACTTTAACTGAAAAAATCCTTGCCCGTGCGGCGGGCAAGTCGTCCGTGCAAGCGGGAGACAATATTTGGGTGAATGCCGATGTCCTGATGACGCACGATGTGTGCGGTCCGGGGACGATCGGAGTTTTCAAGCGCGAATTTGGCAAGGCCGCCAAGGTTTGGGACCGCAACAAAATCGTCATCATCCCGGACCATTACATTTTTACCGCCGACTCGAAGTCGAATCGCAACGTGGATATCCTGCGCGATTTCGTGAAGGAACAGGGCATCACGTATTTCTATGACGTCATTGACGACCCGAACGGCCACTGGGTTTTCGACGCGGCCAAAGGCGCGCTCAAGCGGCAGCACGGTAGTCATTATGCGGGCGTTTGCCATACGGCGCTGCCTCAAAAAGGCCACACCCGGCCGGGCGAAATTCTGTTCGGCACTGACTCGCATACCTGCATGGCGGGGGCGTTCAATCAATTTGCGACCGGCATCGGCAACACCGACGCGGGCTTTGTGCTCGGCACGGGCAAACTGCTTATCAAGGTGCCCGAGACCATGCATTTCCGCCTCGAAGGCGAGTTGCAGCCAGGGGTCATGGCGAAGGATATCATTCTGCATTGCATCGGTGAAATCGGGTTCGATGGCGCCACGTATCGCGCGCTTCAATTCGACGGTCCCGGCGCCAGCAGCCTGACGATGGATGACCGCATGACGGTGGCGAACATGGCCATTGAAGCCGGCGGCAAAAACGGCATTTTTGAATTTGATGCGCAGACGAAGGCGTTCGTGGACTATCGCTGCCGGCTGAATGGAACCAAGCCGGATTATGAACCGGTGACGCGCGACAAGTCGGAGAAGTTCGTCTATGAGCACACGGTCGATCTTTCAAAGCTCGAGCCGACGGTGGCTTGTCATCCGGATCCGGGCCAGCGCAAGCTCGCGCGGGAAATGAACAATTTGAAGCTGGACCGAGCCTACATCGGTTCGTGCACCGGCGGCAAAACGAGCGACTTCCTCGAGTTCGCCCGCGTGCTCAACGGCCGGCACGTGGCCATCGATACCTTTGGCGTGCCGGCGACGCCGGAAATCGTCCACGATTTGCAAACCTCCCGCTGGGGACAGAAGACCGTTTGGGAAATCCTGGTGGACGCGGGTGTGCAAATGACCGAAAACGCCGGCTGCGCTGCTTGTTTGGGCGGCCCGGTCGATACGTTTGGCCGCATGAACGCGCCGCTCAAGTGTATCAGCGCCACGAACCGGAATTTCCCCGGCCGCATGGGCCATAAAGAATCCCAGGTATTCCTCGCCTCGCCGGCCACCGTCGCTGCCAGCGCGTTGACCGGTATGATCACCGACCCCCGCGACTATTTGCCGAAGGGTTGATGAATCGGGAAGCAATCGATCGGTGGTGCGAGCGGGGCATCCTCGGCCTGGTGCTGGCCATTCTCATTATTGGTCCGCTGGCCTTTGGGGCCACGCGGGCTCCGGCCTTCGTCACCATTGAAGGGCTTACCATTGGCGTGCTGCTCTTATGGGGCGTTCGTCTTTGGGCGAACCCGCGGCCGCAACTGCTCTGGCCGCCGATTTGTTGGGCGGTCGTGGCCTTCACGATTTACGCGATCATTCGATATTTATATTCGGACATCGAATACATCGCGCGACAGGAGTTGGTGCACGTCATCGTTTATGCCCTGCTATTCATGGCGATTCTGAATAATTTGCATGGCCAGGAGGCGGTGCAGCTTATCAGTGTGACACTGGTGTTGCTGGGGATGTTGATTTCATTCTACGCGCTGTATCAATTCTTCACCGACTCAAAGCTGGTTTGGAACATTCCCAACCCGTCTTATCCGCATCGTGCAACTGGCACTTACTTCTGTCCCAATCATCTGGGTGGATTCCTCGAATTGCTGCTGCCCCTCGGTTTGGCTTACACGCTGGCCAGCCGTGTCAACCCGGTGATCAAAATCCTTCTCGGCTATTCTTCGCTGGTGATGATGGCGGGCATCGCCGTGACCATCTCGCGAGGCACCTGGGTGGCGACGGCGGTGGCGTTGCTCGCGTTTTTCGCCGTGCTGGCGACACAACGCGGGCATCGCCTGACGGCGCTGATCGTCCTTGCGTTGATCGTGGGCGGCGGTGTGTATTTTGTCGGTAAAAGCCCGCTTTTCCAGGCGCGCATCAAACAGATCAGCATGCCCAAGCATTCGGAATTGGATACTAGAATCATGCTGTGGAAGTCCGCGGTCGGTGTTTGGGGGGAGAATCCGTGGTGGGGAGTCGGCCCGGGACATTTCGACTACCGATTCGGTCAATACCGGCCGGTGGATGTACAGATCCGACCCGTTTTTGCGCATAACGATTATCTAAACGGTCTGACCGATTGGGGAGTAACCGGACTTGCGATTGCTGCCGCGGGCGTGGGCCTGCTGGTGGTGGGCGTCGCCAAGACTTGGCGGTTCGTGCGCGGCACCACGAATGATTTGGGAGCAACCAAGAATCGCAACAAGTTCGCCTTCGTGCTGGGGGCCTCCGCCGGCTTGATCGCGATCTCCGTGCATTCCTTCGTGGATTTCAACATGCACATCCCCGCCAATGTGATTTTGGTGGTGACCTTGATGGCGTTGGTTAGCAGCCATCTTCGCTTCGCCACGGAACGGTACTGGGTGGGTATTCGCATTGGACCAAAAGTAGTGATCAGTTTGGTGATGATTGCCGCGGTTGGTTTCGTGGGACTGCAAGGAACCCGGCAAGCCAAAGAGTATGCCTACCTTCGCGATGCGGCCGCTTTGCCCCCCTACTCGCCGATGATGATTGCCGCTTTCAAGAAGGCATTTGACGCTCAGGGCACCAATCCGGACATAGCCGCCACGATTGGCGATTGTTACCGGGTTCAAAGTCACGAAGGGGACGCCAATTATCACGAACTGGGAAATCAAGCGCTCGAATGGTATGGACGCAGCCTGAAACTCAACCCTTGGAGTTCCAACACCTACCTCCAATACGGTAAATGTCTCGATTGGCTTGAAAGAACCGGCGAAGCGCAGGCGTATTTCGACCGCGCCATACAGTTGGATCCGAATAATTATTATACTTTGGATGGCGTGGGGTTGCATTATGTCGAAATTCAGGATTTTGCCGCTGCCAGACCTTGGTTTGAGCGCTCTTTGCGGGTGGAGTGGAATAATAATCCCATTGCCCGAAACTACCTGGAGATTGTGGAAAAGCGCCTTTTGGCGGCTTCAACTCGCGATTTGCCGGCGCCAGAAACTGTCTCTCCGTCGGCGCAATGATTTGGTGTGGATATTGCTGGTGAATGAGACGTATAGTGTGGTTGAAAAATAGATCAATTTCACCTAAATATTCAATTGACAATGGTTGCGGAAACCTTAAGGTTGAGGCATTACTGAAGCAGGAGTTAATTTTATGAAGATTCGAAGCTTACTTAACAGCTTGGTGGTTTGCGGTGTTATCGCGGCCATGGCCTCCACCGTTCTGGCTGAAACCAAACAAGTTGGCGCCAAAGTTGTTCGCCTCAAGGGTAACGCGCGCTATAAAATTGGCAACGGTGCCTGGATGCCGCTGAAGCGCGACCAAACTGTCGGAGCTGGTGCTATTATTGAAACGGGTTCGGATTCCCGCGTCGATCTCGCTCTTGGTGAGGCCCAAGCGCCCAAACCCAGCCTCACCGTCGGTACCATGCTGACATATCAGCCCGCTTCTTCCCAGAACATGATCCGCATTTGGGATAACACCCGCATGGCCATCGACACTTTGACAGTCACCGAAACTGGTGCCGACGTCGTTTCCGAAACTCAACTTGATCTGCAGGCCGGTCACATTTTCGGCAGCGTGAAGAAGATGTCCGCGGCTTCCCGCTACGAAGTCAAGATCCCGAACGGTGTCGCCGGCATCCGGGGCACCACCTATGACATCAACGTGGACGGCATCATCAAGGTGCTGGATGGCTCGATCTTCTTGAACTACAAGGATTCAAAGGGTAACTCTGCCACGCAGTCCATCATGGGCCAGCAGATGTTTGACGCCAAGACCGGTGTGCTGACCGACCTTCCGCAGGCCGACAAGACGGGCATGCCGATCACGCTTGAGCAGGTGAATGCGAATGTGAATCCGCCGATTGCTTATTCGATCAACTCGACCATCGTAAACAACGTGCAGCAGCCGAGCACGCCTCCGCCGGTCGTATCCCCGTTCTAAACGGGAAAGCGGTTGCTGAAAAGCGAACCATTTAACTTTCATAAACCAGAGCAGCCTTGTGTTGCTCTGGTTTTTTTGTTTCCTTTCGCGACGTGAAACTCAAGCCGATCAAGCTGGTGCCCGGTTTGATTGCTCTGGGCGTCATTGTTCTTTTCTGCCTCCTAACCATTCTTGAGAGTTCTTTGCAGCCGAAACCGGGGGAAGTGAAAGCCACAGGATTCTTCGATCGCCTCGAACTGATCACCTATGACATGCGAGTCAGGGAAGCCACCCGGAACTCTCCCACCGTCGCCACCAACCTTGGCTTTGTTTACATCGACGAGGATAGTCTCACCGCCGTATGGAATAAATCCCTGGGTTATTCCTTCGGGCTTCTCTGGCCACGCCAGGTTTATGGCCGGTTGGTGGAGGAACTGAACGATCAAGGTGCCAAGGCGATCGGTCTTGATGTCATTTTCGGCGAACTTCGGCCGGACCATCCTCTGGTAGTAATGGCCGATGGGAGTAACATGGAGTCCGACGAGTTTTTTGGGCTTCAGATGCATCGTGGAAGCAACGTTGTGCTGGCGATCACCAAAGACATGACGCCGCCGGAATTATTCGTGACCAACGCGGCTTCTTTGGGGCATATCACCACGGAGAAAGATGCCGATGGCATTTTACGACGAGTTCAGGCGTTTTGGATGTATACCAATTGGAATCCCGCCTTTCTGCTGGCTCAATCCCAATTTAAGGCGGACCTGAAAGGCGCGCGGTTTGAACCGGGCAAGGTGATCTTACCGCTTCCCGACGGTCAAAAAGCGGAAGTGCCTCTCGATCAGGAGGGTAATTTCGATTGGAAGGATTTTGTCGGTAAGGTTCCAAAGGGACGTTCTCAAAAAGAAAAGCCTTACTTGTTGGAACGTGCCTGGCACATGGGCATTGTCCTCGCCGCCAGGCAATTGGATCTCGATCTGGGCAGGGCGGAGGTCGACCTGCGGCGGGGTAAAATTGTGCTGCGCGGTCCGCGTGTTGAACGCGTCATACCGGTGGATCAGAACGGATATTTTTATGTCGATTGGTGCATGCCGCCAAACCATCGGTCATTGACGGTGGAATCCATCCAAAGCCTGTTACTGCAAAACAGGCTTCGGCTTGAGGGGGAAACCGAAGGCATCACCAACAGATGGAAAGACCGGCTCGTGGTGGTGGGCTCAAGCGCTGTTATTGGGAACAATCTTAGCGATCGTGGCGCGACTCCGCTGGCGCGCGATACGTTGCTCGTGAGCAAACATTGGAACGTTGCCAATTCGGTAATCACCGGGCGCTTTATTCAACGGTCACCGTTGTGGTTGGATTTGCTGTTGATCATCGTTTTGGGATTCGTGGCGGCTGCGGTGACCTGGCAATTCCCCGTATTGAGGGCTTCCGTTACTGTGGCGGTGATGGTGGTCGTATATGTCGTGTGTGGGTTTGTGGTATTTGACCGCGCTCGCTACTGGATTCCAATAGTGCTTCCAGTTACCGGTGCTTTGCTGACCACGCATATTTGTCTGATCACCTGGCGTCTGGTGTTTGAACAAGCGGACAAGCGCCGTATCCGATCAATATTCTCGCGGGTGGTTTCCCCGAAAATCGCGCAAAAGCTCATCAGCGCCGAACACCTTGCCCTTGGCGGCGAACGGAGGGAAATCACTGTCTTGTTTGCGGATATCCGTGGCTTCACCGCTTTCACCGATTTGAGCCAGGAACAGGTGGCTCAGGTGATACGCGAAAATAATTTCACGGGCGCAGATGCCGAACGTTGCTACGACGAGGTGGCTCGCGAAACGTTGCGCACGGTTAATGATTATTTGGGGATCATCGCTGACGTAATCAAAAAGCACGATGGCACTCTGGACAAATTCATCGGTGATTGCGTGATGGCATTTTGGGGTGCGCCGACGGATGATGCCAAGCACGCTGCTTCCTGCGTGAATGCGGCAATTGACGCGCAACGCTCAATGTACGAGTTCAACCAGAAACGGGCGGTGGAAAATGCCAAGCTGCAGCTCGAAAATCTTGCGCTAATTGCCGCCGGGAAACCGCCCAAACCCATGCATCCCATTCTGCTCCTCGGTACGGGCATTAACACCGGCATGGCAACTGCCGGCCTTATGGGCTCGGCCCGCGCGGAACTTAGTTATACAGTGTTTGGCCGGGAGGTAAATCTTGCGAGCCGTCTTGAAGGGGCCTCTGGCCGCGGCCGTATCTTTATCGGCACTACAACCTACGAACATCTCAAACGGGACAATCCGGAACTGGCGGCCACCTGTGTCGAACAGCCCGGGTTGAAACTAAAAGGAATCAGCGCCTCGGTGATCGTTTATGAAGTCCCATGGCGGCCGCCCGGCTCAAGCCCGCTGGATGAAGAATTTTCCTCCACCTCGCCGACCGACGGCACCACTTTCACAAGTTTCACTCAGCGCAGCAGCACGTGATTTACCGCAGTTGGCTTGGACGCCGCTTACTTTCCGCTTTGTGCGCAAGCAGACCCCTCTTAGAATCTGCACGTGCTCGAAGAATTTACCCGCCAGTTGGCCGCCGCGAAATCGTTGACCGACGAGCAAGTGCGCGCTGCCGTTGCTGAATTGGTGGACGAAAAGGTTGAGGCCACGGTTAAGGCGGATTTTTTGACGAAGCTGGCACTCAAGGGCGAAACCATTGATGAAATCGGCGCCTTCGCGCGCGAGTTGCGCGCTCGCTCGGTGCAACCGGCGCTCGATCCTGCAATTCGCGCGGAAGGAATTCTGGATGTGGTGGGAACGGGGGGCGACCGGTTAAGCACATTCAACATTTCGACCACCGTCGCCTTGATTGCGGCGGCGGCGGGTGTGGTCGTGGCGAAGCATGGTAATCGCGCGAGCACTTCCACGGTCGGGAGCGCCGATGTGATGGAGGCGCTCGGCATTCCGTTTGATCTGGGCCCGGAGGATGCCGCGCGGGCATTGAAGGCTCACGGTTTCGCCTTTTTTTTCGCACCCAAATATCATCCCGCGTTTCGCCATATCGGTCCGGCGCGGAAACTTTGCGCCGAACGCGGGCAGAGCACGATTTTCAATTTTCTCGGACCGTTGCTCAATCCCGCGCAACCCACTTCGATGCTGGTCGGCGTTCCGCGACCGGATCTCTGCGACCCGCTGGCGCGTGTCCTGCAGTCCGCCGGCGTGCGACGCGCCATGGTGGTCAGCGGCGCCGTTCCGGGTGAAGAAGGCGGCACGCGATATCTGGATGAAATCTCACCGCTCGGACCCACCACGATCGTCGAATTTTATCAGGAACGCGCGTTAACTGGTTCAACCCTCGAGCCCGGGACATTCCCGTTGCAGACGATTGATCTGTCCGGCCTGCGGGGCGGGGATCGCGACGTGAATGCGACGATCATCCGCGGCATCCTGAGAGGCGAGGAGCGCGGACCGAAACGTGATGCGGTATTGCTGAACGCATCCGCCGCCTTGTTCATAGCGGGCCGCGCGCGTTCGCTGGCGGATGGTTGGGATCTGGCGATTCAAACCATTGACAGCGGGCGCGCCCGACAAAAGCTCAGCGAACTGGTGTCGTCGAAAGGCGCAGCCCGGTAGAGCGGATAGTCGAAAACCTATTCGGCTTTCCTGCCTTTTTTCTTCTTTTTAGGAGCATCAGGCACCGTACTGGCGTTTGTTCCGTAAGCGGGTTTCCAAATCCAGGGCAGCACCTCATTTTTTTGGGCCCACGTTTCCCAGCGCTCGGTCATTTCCTTGACGCGAGCCGGCTGTGCGGCTGCGAGATCATGGCTCTCGGTGCGATCGTTTTTCATGTCGTAGAGTTCCCAAGGACCACCGGGACCTTTGGCGACCACCTTCCATTGGCCTTCCCGCAATGCCCGATTGCCCTCATGCTCCCAGTAAATCGGTGCCGGACGCCCCAGCGATTTGTCGGTGAACGCCGGTTGCAGGCTGACGCCTGCGAGCGGATGAATCTTCTCGCCGTTGTATTCCGTGGGATATTTTGCGCCCGACAAATCGACGCAGGTGGCCATCAGATCGACAAGGTGTCCGGGTTCGGTTTCAAGTTTGCCGTTGCGCGTGGCCGGAATGCCCTTGGGCCAGTGGGCGATGAGCGGAGTGGAAATGCCGCCTTCATGCACCCAATGTTTATACTCCCGAAAGGGTGTGTCAGAAACGTTCGCCCACGAGCGGCCGTATGCCACATAGCTATCGGCGGGTCCGGGCATCACGTTGGGACCGCTGCGCACGGGACGACCGTCGCGCGTCTGCATAGGAGGCCACACTTTGGGTTGCAATTGGTCCTTGTCCATGGGCTTCAAGTCCGTCGCGTACGGTTGGTCCGGGGTATTGCGCCCCATGGCCTCGGCGCAGGCGCCGTTGTCCTGGAGGAAAAAAATCAAGGTATTGTCCAACTGCCCTTCCTGCTTCAGTTGCGCCACCACGCGGCCGATATCCTGATCCAGACGATCAATGATGGCGGCGTAAACCTCCATGCAACGAATCTCCCATGCCTTATTGGTCACTGACGCCCAATCTCCCACGGTCGGAGCGGGCGTCCATTTGGGATCGATCAATCCCAGCTCTTTCAAGCGCTTAAGTCTCGCCTGGCGGATCGCATCATAACCCGCATCGTATTTGCCTTTGTATTTGGCGATTTCCTCCGGCCGCGCGTGCATCGGCCAGTGGGCCGCCGTGAATGCGAGATACATGAAAAACGGTTTGTCCGCCGACTCCTTCTGATGCTGCTGCAAAAACGCGATGGCATTGTCCGCGAGCGCATCAGTGTAGTAGAACGACGCAGGATGATATTCCGGATCGTTGTCGGGTGTGATGAAGGTGTTGCTGCGGCAAAGGCCGGTGGGATCGTAATAACTGCCGCCACCGTTGATGGTGCCGTAATATTTGTCGAAGCCGCGTTGGATGGGCCAGTTGTATTTGGGTCCATCAGCTTTCATGTTACGGGCCACGTGCCATTTCCCGACGGCATAAGTCCGGTAGCCGCTGTCGCGCAATACTTCCGCGATGGTCACGGAGTTTTTGTTCAACTCGCCGCGATAGCCGGGGAGATGATCATCCGCGGTCATATGACCTTCGCCTGCCATGTGCGGATATTGACCCGTCAGCAGCGATGCCCGCGTAGGACAACAACGGGCGCAATTGTAGAATTGCGTAAATCGCAGCCCTTCCGCGGCGAGCTTGTCCAGATTCGGTGTCTCAATTTCGCTGCCGTAGCAGCCGAGATCCGACCAACCCATGTCATCGGAGAGGATGATCAGAATGTTGGGTCGGTGCGCATTGGCGGCATAACCCGGGGAGACGAGCAGTCCTAAAACGGAAAGGGCGAGAATTTGGGTGAGGCGGGTAAGGGAACGCATGCATTAGTTTCGCGAAATTGCGGCCAGCTTTTCAATGTTGAAATGCCGGGTGAACGGCAGCAGGGACGGATTGCGCTTGTTCCGGTTCCGCACTGGCCTAAAATTCGTTTCGCATCGACGCATGGCCAACACGACCTCGAGAGACCCTTCGCCGCCTCAAGCCAGTTCCCTTGCACTGCTGTCGGTAGTGATTCCTGCCCGCGACGAGGAAGGATGCATTTGTTTCACAGTTGAACATCTTCACCTGGAACTTCGCCTGCATAACGTGCCGCACGAGATCGTGGTGGTCGATGACGGCAGCAAGGACAATACCTGGAAACTCCTTACAGACCTCAAAACGCGTCTGCCGGAACTCACCCCTATTAAAAATGAGGGCCTGCATGGCTTCGGCCGCGCCATCATCCACGGCCTCGACCATATGAAAGGCGATGCCGTGGTCGTGATGATGGCCGATGAATCCGACGATTGCCGGGATGTCGTGCGCTACTGGAATGAATTGAACAAGGGCTGGGATTGCGTATTCGGCAGCCGTTTTTCGAAGGGTGGCGGAGTAATCGATTATCCGAAGATCAAACTGTTCCTCAATCGGACCGCAAATTTTTTCCTCAAAACGCTATTCGCCATCCGGCTTAACGATACCACTAATGCCTTTAAGGCCTATCGCCGCGAGGTTATCGATGGCTGCCGCCCGCTGATTGCGCCCCACTTTAATCTCACGGTGGAGCTACCACTCAAAGCCATCGTGCGCGGATTTTCGTGGACCGTGATTCCCATCACCTGGCGTAATCGCCGTGTCGGCGAAGCGAAGCTCAAGATTCGTGAAATGGGCAGTCGTTATCTTTTTATCTGCCTCTATGTGTGGTTGGAAAAATATTTCAGCCGGGGCGATTACAAAAAGCCGCCGACGGCGCCAAAATGAAATGATGCCTCGTCGCTTAGCCGCCATCGTATCGGGTCACCTCTGGTTGCTGGCTTTCGTGTTGGTAATGGCCGGCTGTGGGAAGGGTGGAAACTCGCCCTCGGGGCATTCGCTGCCGCCGTCACCGCTCGTGGTGCAATGCGAACCAGGCAAGCCCGGCGGCCGTTTCGTGATGGCTAATGGGACGACTCCCAATACGTTCAATCCGCTTTACGTCACGAACGCGGCGGCAGACAACGTCGTCCGGTTAATCTTTGGCACCCTTGTCAATATCGACATGGTGACCCAGGTGGCGGGCCCCGGCCTCGCGGAGTCCTGGTCGGTGGCCGCGGATCAAAAGACTTGGACTTTCAAATTGCGCGCGGGCGTACGTTGGAGCGATGGCGAGCCTTTCACCGCGGATGACGTGGTCTTCACCTGGAACGACATCATGTACAATCCGGACTTGAACCGGTATTCCATGGATCTTTTCCGGCTGGACGGTCACAATTTCAAAGTCACCAAAGTCGACGACGCCACTGTGCAGGTGGTCACACCGCAGGTGTTCGCTCCGTTCATCGATATTTTTGGCGGTGTGCCGATCCTGCCGAAACATGTGCTGGCGGACGCGGTGCAGGCAAAACTTTTTCCGCTGGCGTATGGGCTGAACACGCGCCCGAATCGGATCGTAGGCGCCGGCCCCTATCGGGTGAAGGAAGTGACGCCGGGCCGATCCACATTGCTCGAGCGCAACCCGGAATATTGGGTCACCGATCGCAAGGGATGCCGCCTGCCTTATTTTGACGAGGTATTGATCGTGGCGGGCGGGGCGGGCGCGGAGGTCGCGGCGTTTTTGGATGGCAAAAGCGACGTCTGCGAGGCGGTGCGGTCGGAGAATCTGCCAGTCTTTCGACAGACGCTCCCAAAAGGCCGCTATGACCTCATAGATTTGGGCATCGGCGCACAACGCGATTTTCTTTGGTTCAACCAAAACACCAACATGAACAGCGCGGGCAAGCCCCTGGTGGATCCGGTCAAATTGAAATGGTTTCGCGACCGGCGATTCCGGCAGGCCATTTCCTGTTCCATCGATCGTGAGCGGATCGCGCGGGAGGTTTACGGCGGAAAAGCCCTGCCGATTTACGGATTTATCTCCACGGAGAATAAGCGGTGGGATAATCCAAACATTCCTCACTTTGGCTTTGATCTGACCCGGGCCAGTGCGTTGCTCGCCGAAACTGGACTCAAGGAACGCGATGCCTCGGGTGTATTGCACGACGCGGAGGGACACCCGGTGGAAATTCTTTTTTATTCGAACACCGGCAATGCGCCCCGTGAAAAGGCCGCGGCCATCATCCAGGAGGACCTGCAAAAAGTCGGCGTCAAACTGGTTTTGGTGCCGATGGATTTCCGCACCATGCTGGCGAAGATCAATGGCACGTTCGACTACGAAGGCGCGCTGATGGGCTTGAGCGGCGGCGCCAGTGATCCGGCGGCACAGATGAACGTGCTGCGTTCGAGCGAGGAATTGCACCAGTGGTTTCCGTTCCAGAAATCGCCCTCAACGGAATGGGAAGCGCGGATTGACGCGCTCATGGAGGCGCAAATGCGCACGCTGGATTTCGCCCAGCGAAAAAAAGATTTTGATGAGGTGCAGGTGATTCTCGCCGAGGAACTGCCGATGATTTACACGGTTTCACCGTTCACCTACTCGGGGATTCGCGTCGGTGTGGGCAATCTTCGGCCGGCCGTATTGAACCCCTATCACCTCACCTGGAATCTTGAAGAACTCTATTTCAAGAAATAACGCGCGCCTTACGCCGTTAATCCATCCACCGGCACGCCTTTGCCATCTTTCGTGACATAAAATGGCCTGCCTTCCGTCACATAGTGCGTATCCGGCGGGATCCCGAGCGCCTTGAAGACCGTGGCGTGGGCATCCTCGAGCCGGACAGGATTTTCCACCGGCAACATCGGATGCTGATCGGCGGTTTTGCCAAACACAAATCCCTTTTTGAATCCACCGCCGAAGAACACCAGCGAATTGCCGCTGCTGAAATGGCCGTGGAAGCCGTACATTTTTTCGCTCTCGATCACGAGTTTGCTGCCGTCCTGATGTTCGGCAAATCCATCCGGCTCCTGGCCAGCCGACGGCGCCGAGGCGATGGTCCGTCCAAACTCGGTGGAGATCATCACCAGCGTTCGGTCGAGCAGACCGCGCTCAGCGAGGTCGGTGATGAGTTGCGCGATCGGCCGGTCGATCTGGCGCTTCATCTCCACCATGCGCTGGCTGCCGTTCTCGTGCATGTCGAAGCCCTTGAACGGGCCGTATTGATACTCCACCTGGATGTAGCGCGCGCCCGCTTCGACCAGTCGCCGGGCGAGCAGCAGGCCCTGGCCAAAGCGGTTGCCATAGTAGTAGCTCTTGTCCAACAGATCGTTCACTCCAATGTCGGACTGATATGCTTGAAGGATCTCCGGCTTCTCATCGTTTGCAAAGTCGAATGCTTTCTTGACCGGTGAATCCATCATGGCGCGCGCGTCTTCCATGACTTTCATGTAGTCCTTCACCTTGTTCGCGTTCTGCAATTCAGGCTCCGTAAGGCCGGTGATGGCGCGCAGATAATCCTGGCGACGGTCCAGGCGATCCATTTTCATACCGCTGATCGCATTGAGTGTGGCCAGACCTTTCGCCGGATCGGGAATCATGAACGGCGCATAATTCACGCCGTAAAATCCAGGCCCGGTATATTCGCTGATGAACAGCTTTTCCTCGTCGCTCGTATCGATATCGCGTCCGATATAGATGTACGCCGGCACCTGCGGGTTGCGGCGTCCCAACGTCCGCGCCACAGCGGCGCCGAGGCTCGGCGTTTTCACCCCACTCGGAAAGAGATACCCGGTATTCATGTAATACTGGGCCTTGAGGTGGATCGCTCCAAACTTTGTCTCGTTGGTGAGGCTGCGAAGAATCGTCGCCTTATCCATGACCTTCGCCATGTGATCGAGACCCTTGCCGATGAACATGCCGTCGGCGGTCGTGGGAATCGGTTCGCAGGTGCCGAGCAACTCGCTGCCCTTCATGCCGGCGCGGAACGGTGTGTATTTTTTAGGGTCCCAAGTATCGGTTTGTGCGACACCGCCCGGCATCCAGATATGAATGATCGAATCAGCCTTGGGCGCAATTTTGGCGGCGACCTTTTGCGCGTTCGCCTCGGCGAAGGCGCGCGGTGAAAGGGCGGCTCCCGCCGCCGCTGCCACGCTGGCCTGAATGAACTCGCGCCGTGTCAACCTCGTCTTCATAACTTAGCGAATATACTGGAATTCCGGGCTGGCGAACAAGGCCCACGCCACGTCGCCCACCGGCTCGCGCCGCGGATTTTTCGGCGCATTGTTCACGCCGGACTTGTCCCAATAAACCGTCCCCGCACCTTCCTGATCAAACGAAAGCCCATTGATGTCCCGCGCCGTTGTGAAGCCCACTTCGCGTGCCAAAACTTCCAACCGCACCCAGCGTCCGGCGGGCGGCAGGGGACCGATGTGTCGCCGAGATCCGGTGTTGGCATCGCCGAATGGAATCGCATCGTCGCCCCAAAACGCGCGGTGGTCCCAGGTGCCGTCGTTCCATTGCAACATGATTTCTTTCGGCATCGTCTTCGGATCAATATAGACGTAGGCAAACAGCACGTCATTCGGCTCCACGTGCATCGGCTTCTTCGCGTCGGTAAAATATTGCTGACGCAATTTGTCGCCGTTGACACCGAGCACATGCGCGTGCTGACCACTTGCCACGGGCGCGTCCGGCGCTGAAACCCATTTCCACGCATTTGCACCCATCGTGCCGTTGGCGGTGGCGCCCTCGGGCAATTCGTCTTCGAGCCAGATGCGGTCGCGTGGTGGCAATTCCGCCACCTCGGTTGTCGGCAAACCGGTCTTGAGGAATTTCGCTCCCAACGCCTGTTCCTGTTTTGACGCGGGCCGGCTCAACGTGCGCCAGTAAAGCTGGTCGATCATGCCGCCGAAATCCTGCTCGGAATCCGCCTGATCCACGAGGTGTCCGGTATAAATGCGTTCGTAAAATTCCTCGCCGTTCAACAGCTCCAACGCCTGCACCACCGCCACATCATCCGGCCGGGCCGTGCTGATTTCGTTGTGCGACGCGGGACGTCCCAGCGCGCGCGACAGGGCAGTGGATGCCTTGTCGAGATAGCTGCGGCGTTTGCCATCCAGTTCCTGTGTGCTCGCGACCAGCAGGCTATCGATTAATTGCTCCGACGTCAGGCGTCGCAAGGATGGAGACCGGTAGTAACGCACCTCCTGGGGTTTGTTCACATCGAAGTGATCCTCGAGCGCAGGGTCGTAACGCAATTGATATGTCCGGCTCGTGAGGATCAGGCGAATCGTGTGCTTGAGGTCGTAACCGTTGCGCATGAAATCATCGGCCAGCCACGCCAGCAATTCGGGATTCGTTGCCGGGGTATCGAGACGAAAATCGTCCTGCGGCTCGAATAGGCCAAGGCCGAGATACCGGTGCCAGAGGCGGTTGACGATGGCCTTGGCGAAACGCGGATTTGTCGGATCCACGATCAATTGTGCCACGCGATGCAGCCGTTCGTCCGCGGTCGCCGGTGCGTTCGTGGGCACACCGGGCAAGTCGAAAGGGAATTTCGCGGCGACAAATTGCCCGCTTTTCTTTTCGCAACGAATCACTTCCAAATCGTTGGGCGCGAAGAGTCCCGCGAACGCGAGGAAGCGGGTCTGCGGCCATTCCTTGTTGAGGAAATGACTGTGGCAACTGGCGCATTTCATTCCCGTGCCGAGAAACACCTGGGCGACGTTCGCCGCGCTCTGGATCGTTTCGAGATGGTTTTCGCTGCGAATGTATGCGGACACCACTTTGCGGCCGTTGGCATTTCCCACTTCAGGCTGCCGATAGCCGGGCAGGGTGGGGTCGATCAATTCCGCCACCATCAAATCGAACGGTTTGTTGGTAACGAAGCTCTGATAAATCCATTCGCGATGATTGCCCCGGGAACCGATGCCGCCGTTGATGGTAACGGTGGAACTGCCGATCGCCTCCTCCCAGAACGGCGTCCAATGCGCTGCGTAATCCTGGTTCCGCGCCAGCAACTCATCAATGAGCCGCGTGCGTTTATCCGGCGCCTTGTCGTCGAGAAACTTCTTCGCGGCGTCCGCCGTGGGAATCACACCAATGATGTCCAGATACACACGCCGCAAAAACGCGGCATCGCTGCACAACGAGGGCGGGTTCGTCGCGGATGCAAGATTCGCCGCCTCCCATTTGGCGATGATAAACTGGTCGATCGGATTGAAAACCGCCGTCTTCACTTGCGGCGGCTCGGGCGGTTTTGGGAGCAGGCCCAGGCGGTATTTCCGCAATGCAATCAACCGCTGCTCGTTGTTGCCGGTGAACAGCAAATTGTTCAACGCCTCTTTCGCCGCCGGATCGTTGGCCGGCGCGACGACGTTGGTGTCCGCCGATGCGGCCGGCCCGGATTTCGCCTCGGCCGCCACGCTCGCCGAATCATCCTTCGCACCTGCGAAAATCCATTGCCGGATCAAATGCACCTCCGCCTGGCTCAACGCGGGATTTCCCTTGGGCATTTGCGGCTTCTTGAGGCCGCGAAGATATTGCACCATCGGGCTCTCGTCCGGCTTCCCCGCCACGATGGCCGGCCCGGCTTTTTTGCCGCCTTTGAACAGGCTCGCCACCGACGTCGAATCCAGGCCGCCTTTCGCTTCATCGGGCGAATGACAGTCCGTGCAATTCGCGTCCAGCAGCGGCTTGATCTGCCGCGCGTAACTCACCTGACCCGCCGCTTTGGCGTCGATATCGAGGATATTGATCTCCAACGGCACGGGCGGGGCGGCGCCAAAAGTTGCCGTGAGTGAGGCGAGCGGGACAAAAGCCAGCGACAATCCGGCGCGCAGACGCCGGAGCCCAAACCTGCTAAAACGTTCGGTTCTCAAAAACTGCAAGGCTCGTTTTCCGGCGTCATCCAACCTGATGCCAGGAAGTTAGGGTAAAAATAGCTTACGTCCCCAAGGCGCACAATCGCCAATTTATACCGATGGCAACACCCCGCATTGCCTGACCGCTTCGAGCTGCAATTAGGTGCTATAAGGTGCGAATAGGCTTTAATCTCCGCCTCCTTCATTTTGCATTCAAAAATCTTCAATCTTCCTTTATATAAGGTGCGAATCACCGCGAATTGCCTTTAAAGTCAGCAAATTCATCGCACCCCCTTTCGCGGCATCCCCTTTTTTCCTCCACATTGTCATTCGACATTTGAAAATCTCCATTCGTCATTTGCAAGTTGGGTTCGTTTTTCAAACGGAAAACGCTCAAAATACTCATAACCTGCTATGCCTGAAACATTTGTGAATTTCTTGATTTGGGTTCGTTTGGTAAAATTTACAATTGCGTCAGTGTCGGCCTCGCTTCCAAAAAAACCCGGGTGCGCAACGGTGCGCAACACAGCGACACATGCCGTAACGCTCCACGAATCGGGCGTACCACGCCGTCCCCACGCCGAAGATACCGGGGCGAAGAGGTTAACACCCCATCGTCCATGCCACCGTCCAAGTCGGGCGCGACGGCGGGACCGACTCGGACCTAGTGGCAGCGGCGTCCCGCCGCTGTTCCTTTTTTTCAAAACCCCTCGATATATGGCGGTTCTCATCGCGTCACAAACTATCCCTCCACCGGCCAACCCCGTGCCAATGGAAACCCAGGGACGGCCTTCGCACTTCGAGTTCTCGCTCAAATGGAGCGCGGGTCCCGCATGCGGTACCGCGGCAGCCCGACGTTCCCCATCGAGCCATGATTTCACCAACCCCCTTGCGCCATCGAAACGCCGCCTCACCCGCCGCCGAAACCCAAGTGACCAAAGCTCCGCCTCGCCGTGGCGTGCGCGCGAAGACGCGACCATCCCAGCGGTGCAAATATCAATAAGCTCGATCATGACTCTCCCTGGACGTGCGAAAGGGTCCAACGGCAGGACACCGACACCCCGACCTTACCTCGCGATTAAAAGGGTGGCAAGTATTTTCTAGAAATATTTTAAGAAAGTGGAAAATCCTGCTGCCGCCGGAACACAGCGCGAAGATAGGGCGCACTCTCCGAGAGCGCCGAAAAGCAAAGTGTTTCCTGGCCGGTCTCGGCGACCGCCCAAACATCTCCTATCGACATTTGCCAAACAAGATGACAGATCGGACTCGAAGGGGCCGACGGGATATCAATTTGTTTACGGCGCGCGCCCTCGGAGAGGTCGCCTACCAGGTTAAGGCCGGCCGAGTTGCTGCTCGGCCCAGGTCGGTTTGCCCCAATATCCTCCGAACGAAGGTGACGCCGGGTGCGGCAGCCGCGTTCCATCCGAGTTGGTAGGGCGGTGCTGCCGCGCCGCCCAGATCTTTTAGACCCAGCATCCAGTCGGACGACAACGACGCCAGTCGCAGTCCCATGACGCCCGACCATGTGACTGGAGATGTTTGACGATCCCGGAGCTCTCGTCCGCAACGCGATGCTTGCCCGAAGCGCACAGAACAAGGATTGGCAATGGGGCAAATGATAATTGGGCGGCGCGGCAGCACCGCCCTACCACGCGCAGGCGCGGGTTGCTTGGAGCGATCTTGGCAAGCCCATGGTGAATGCCTTGCGCGAAACAAAGGGCTTATTTTTCAACGTCCAGGCAGAGATTTTAATATACGACAGGCTGTTGTATATTAATAATAAGGCATCAGCGCGCCATGAACGCCAAACTTACATGGGCAGCCGAGAGGGTTTTCATTATTTTTACCACTATGATTTGGGCAGCAGCCAAAAGGAGCTCCGAATTTCAGAGGCAGACTTTTCTTGGTCTGATACGTTTCCGCTTACTCGAAATCGAGCACGGTGGCGGAGACTTGATTGGGGGGATGAGAAGCAGTAGAGTGTCGCCTAACCCCTATCGAAATGCAGCGAATCCGGCGGTGACGCTTTTGTTTCAAATCGACCACTGTAAACGCGGGATCGTTGATTGGAATCGTTCGGCGTGCGATCCCACACGATGATACATTCCCATATTCGTCTGGTTGCACAGGCTGTGGTTCAGATGGCCGCGATGATATTTTTCATGCGTGTTGTCCGTTGGGGTTTTTTTCGTCTCTGCCGGATTGTCGGCACTTGTCGCCGTGATATTTGGCTTGGTTTGTATTTGATGCAGAAACAGAAAGCGTCAACATGAATTCCAAACCATCAGTCGAGTTCATTCAGAGGTGCTTCAAATAACCGACAGAGGAGAAGTTCGCTGTGGAGTGCGCCGAGTTCATCGTAAACGCCGTCGGCGATCGTATTCTTGAGCTTCGCCCCGACACGAGACTTGCGCGGCGGGTCCTCTGCGGCGGTGGAATGGTTCGCCGAGGGGTGGCAACAGACGGCACCGGGAATTATACCTTATGAAAAAGTTGACCATCATAATCGGACTCACGTTGGTGGGGCTGTCGCCCTGTTCGCGGCGCTGCACACCTTCTGCTCGCCGCCGGTGGCGGCGCGCCCGGTCAAAATGGTGATCACCGGACCGGACGGCCAGCGTTTCACCGGCCGTTATGTGGCCGACGGTGTTACGAACGCGGTCAGTGCCATCGCCTCCGCCACCATCAATTTGCAGGCTAGGGAGGTGGCTTACGAATTTCAGTGGAAGGGCGGTGACGGTGAGTTCCGGGTCGCATTGTTTGTCGGAGATTTGTGCCGGACGTTCGCGTGCGGCACCCCCCCCGGCAAGGCGTGCGCGGCGGGTTGCGCTATGCGGCCGATCACGAGAGCTATTGGACCGCCGGATTTTGAGATGCCGCCCCACCAAGGGGGAGGTGAGATCGAATCACGTTGGTAATCAGTTGGATATTTGGGGTTATGTGGTATCTTGCATCTCCAAGGACATGAAACCTGGACAATTTTTTCCTTTTGCAGCGGGCTTGGCTTTATTTTGTTTCATTTGCTCTGGCTCCTTCGCCGCTGAGGACCGGGAGAAAGGCACGCCGGAAGCGCCCCCGAACGCAGAGGCCGTGGCAGGCATCTACTATCGCGGTCGCGTGGGTTGCAACATTTGGCTGAGCCTTGAGGCGGGTGGCAAATACACAGCCGAGATGAGCGGGTGCACGGGCTCTGATGGAGAGGCCTCAGGCGACTGGATATTGAAAGGCAAGCGCATTTTTTTCAAACCGTCGAAGGAGGAGGGAACCATGGAAGGACACTTAAAATCCCTGGACGTGCTGAAGTACAAGGGACAGTGGATATTCGTGCCTGAGGCTAATCGGGCGTTTTACGACAAGCATGGCGTGTCACGATCCTCGTGCTTCCAAAAGAAAAGGAAATGAACGATTGGCCGTCCAACAAAAGTTCGCATGCGGTTAGTCAATGTTGGCGGCCACTCATTTACACACACCGCAGAAGTATGAGAGTATTGCGCCCCTTTGCCAGCCTTGTCTATTTGATATTCGCCGTGGCATCGATAGCCTTGCCCGGTGTCGTTCAAGCGGTGCCGCCGGTTCAATTTGCAGCCGCCACCAATTATGTTGTCCCTGGCGCTCCTGTGGGAATTTCTGTTGCGGATCTCAACCATGACAACTGGCCGGACGTGGTGACAGTAAACCAAAGTGGCAGTTCGATTTCCGTGCTGCTTGGGCTGGGTGGGGGCGCGTTTCAGGCGCTCACGAATTATCCGGTCGCATCAAACCCGGTGTTCGTGACCGTGGGTGATTTTGATACCAACGGCCAGCCGGACGTCGTCACCGCCAATTACGCACCCTACGACGGCACAGTTAGCGTCTTATCGGGAACGGGTGATGGAACTTTTTTTCCCGCAACGAATTGGCCGGCGGGGCGCTCCGCAAAAGCCATCGCCGTCGCCGATTTCAATCAGGATCACAATCCCGATCTCGCGGTGGTTAATACCGCCGGAAATCAGGTTCTCCTGCTGTTGGGAAATGGTCATGGCGCATTTCCCAATCCAATCACCAATTCGATGCCGGGTGGCACGCTTACTTTCGTGATCAGCGGTGATTTCAACGGCGATGGTCTGCCTGACCTGGCTGTGACTTGTGGCTATAGCAGCAGTATCTTTGTGATGCTAGGGAAGGGTGATGGCACATTTGGTGCGGTTTCGAATTACCCTGCAACCAGCGGTATCGGCGGCGCGGTCGATCTTCTAGCGGTGGCCGGCGGCGACTTCAACAACGACGGCAAGCTGGATTTGGTCACGGCAAACTACGGGGGCTCGTCAACTTTTCTCAAAGGCAAGGGAGATGGCTCGTTTTTGGCAACGGCCACGAATAATGTTGGTAATTCGCCATGGGCAATTGCCGTGGGGGATTTCAACGGCGACGGCAATCTGGATTTTGTGACGGCCAACACTTCCAGCAAAAGTGTGACACTGCGGCTGGGCAACGGCGACGGGACATTTTCCACGAATATATTTTTGAATGTTGGCGGAACCCAACGCTACGTCGCCGTGGCCGACGTAAACGGAGATGGCCGGCCGGATATACTGACCGCGAATTATGCCGCCAACTCTGTGAGTGTATGTTTGAACCAAAGCATTCCCGCATTGAAAATTGCTCCGGTCAATTGTGGCCTTCGGATTTCCTGGCCGGAATGGGCGGGCTATCAACTTGAATTCACGACGAACCTAATGTCCTCGTGGTCGGCGGTAACCAATGTGCCGGTGGCCATGGGAGGTCAACTTACGGTGACCTCCCTTTTTACCGACCCATCAAAGTACTATCGCTTGAGCCATCCCTAGCTCACTCAAGTAACAGGGCCCTCGCCGCCGACGGGCAACCAATCGCGCAACTTGCACGTCCCCATTTGCGTACTGCAACGGCCGCTGACGCCGCCGCTTTTTATCAAAATTGATAATAAAAACAGCCCCTCCCGCAGGCGCTTGAAAACAGGCGGGTTGCGACTCCGCTTTTCGGTTCTCGCGGAAATGCTGATTTGATTTTCTTTTAAGAATTCGATGGCACGAGCGGAGCTAAAGTAGGAGTCATGAAAACGCGCCTCCTCTTTTCCATACTCCCGGCCGTGCTGTCTGTCTGCACGGTCGTGGCGGCGGGCCACGACACAGTCGTGCCCTCCCAAATCACCACCCGCGATGGCAAGGTCTATAGCGGCGTCGAACGAGTGCGCGCCGATCCAGACGGCATCGTCGTGGATTACAAGCCGAGCCCCGGCGGCATCGGCCTGGCGAAACTCAAATTCCGCGATCTCCCGGACGATCTGCAAAAGAAATACAAGTACGACGAGAAGAAATCCGCGGCTTATGAAACTCGCGAAACGCAGGAGACGGGCAAAATGCTCCAGACCCGCACCGCCGAGGAAATCGCGGTGGTTCGCTTTCGCAATCTTGCGGAGCTGAACCGCTCGCTGGCCGGTGACCAGTCGGTTTCCTATTCGACCACGCTGGATGCCAACAATGCGATCACGCTGCAAGGGGTGACGCAGACTTACACCAACATGCTCATCTCGCCGGTGGGCTATCCAATCAGTTATCCAACCGTGAATGCGCCAAATTATCCGCCGTTGAATAACATCCCAGTCGAATTAAGGGAATAAGGGTTAATTCGATACATCTCCCTCGCGAGCTTTCTTGCGGGGGATTTTTTTTGCCGGAGAACAGGTTGAATCTTTAACCCAGCGTCCTGCCGGAAATCAGTTTTGGATCGATGCGGTAGTCGCGGGAGCGGGTGTTGCCGCCGGAGGCCATTTCCAGCACGACGGGCGAGAGCTTGTGGGCGAAGAGGACGGGTCCACGTGGTACCGTGCAACCTTCGGGACCATATGTTCGAGAAACGAGTCGTGATCCCGCGCGATGAAAGCAGCCTCTTTCGGAAAGGGGGTTGAACGGCGGCAACCGGCATCATCCCGCGGTCATCTCCGACGGGCCAGGCGAAGCAGTTGCTTGCCTGCGCGGATTATGTGCGGGACGGCAACACGGTCGCCGGGATCCAGGCAACCATTGCGAAACATCAAAATCGTTTCCGCGTCGCGCGCGGCGTTGTTGCTGCGGTCGTCCGCCCAGGCGAAAACGAAGTCGGTGGGCATCCAGCGCACCTGGACTTCGGCGTGCTGACCCTGTCCAACAGCACCGACAACGCCAACACGTTTCTGCTTACGGATAGCCTCCTCTACCGCTATGGTAGCAACGTGAAGATATGGCGATGTCCGGGCGATCGTTCCGTTTCCACCCACGGTGGCGCGACGTACCCGCGCGTACGCGCGCTGGCGATGAATCGCTGGATGTCCGAGGGCCGGCTTTCCGCCTCGCCCGGTTATCGCGTTTACAAAAAGTCCTCCGACCTGACCGTGCCCGGCCCGGCGAACACCCGGGTGTTCATCGATGAGCGCGAGGACAGCATCCACGACGCCTATTTCGCCGTGAACATGACCGGCTATCCCGACCAGCCGCGCACCATCACCTGGGTAAATTACCCGGCGAGCTGTCACAACAACGCCACGGGCCTCGCGTTCGCCGATGGCCGCTCGCCGCTGAAAATTTTGTCCCCCGACAACCAGGATCTCGTCTGGCTTCAACAAAGAACCACGGCAAAAAACTGACGTGGCGCAGCACTGATTTATGAAATCGAAAATTACCGGGCTGATCGCGGCGCCGTTCACACCGATGAACGCCGACGGCAGCGTCAACGCTCCCATGATCCGGCGGCAGGCGTCCGCGCTCGCCGCCAACGGCGTCAGCGGAGCATTTGTTTGCGGCACCACCGGCGAAGGGCTTTCGCTAACGACGGACGAACGCTTGCAAGTCGCCGAGGAGTGGGTGGCCTCCGCGCCACCCTCCCTCAAGGTCATCGTGCATGTCGGCGCCAGCGCGCTGGAGGAATGCCGCTTGCTGGCGGCGCACGCGGAAAAGATCAAGGCGGCGGCGTTCGCCGCCATCGGTCCGACGTTCTTTCGGCCGACGAATCTGGAACAGCTCGTGGATTTCTGCGCCCGGGTGGCGGACGCTGCGCCGAAGCTGCCGTTTTATTATTATCATATCCCGACGATGACGGGCATCGACCTGCCGATGTGCGACTTTTTGAAACTGGCCGGCCCACGCATTCCAAATCTCGTCGGGATCAAGTTCACCCATGAGAATCTGATGGACTACCGGCGTTGCGTGGAGTTTGAAGACGGGCGCTACAACATCCTGTTTGGTCGTGATGAAATTCTCCTGGCCGCGCTGGCCCTGGGGGCGACCGGCGCCGTCGGCAGCACCTATAATTACATGCCGGGAATTTATCTGCGCGTCATCGAAGCATTCAACGCCGGCGACATCGAAGCCGCGCGCAAGTTTCAATCGCAGGCCATCCAGGTCATCGCCGTAATGAGCCGTCGCGGCGGCATGTCGGCGGGTAAGGCGATGATGAAGATGGCGGGCATCGATTGCGGACCCGTGCGGCCGCCGTTGCAAAATCTCTCCGCCGAGGCGCTCGAATCGCTCGCGCGCGAACTGGAGCGGGTGGGTTTTCCGCAACCAGTCACAGCGCCCCTGAAACCGGCGTTGCAGGCGGTGGCGCAATCTTGAACGTCACATGCGTTTGCCTGTGAATTTTCGAACGTTCTCTTTGGCGTGTCTGATGGGCGCGCTTCTTCTGCGGGCGGCGACGGCGGCAGAAATGGAAACCTCCGTGGTTTTTGCGTCCGGGGCCGACGGCTATCACACGTATCGTATTCCGTCGATGGTCGTGACCACCAACGGCACCGTGCTCGCTTTTTGTGAAGGACGGAAAAAGAGCAAGAGTGACACGGGCGACATTGACCTGCTGTTGAAACGCTCCACCGACGGGGGCAAAACGTGGAGCCCGCAGCAATTGATCTGGTCGGACGAGGGCAATACGTGCGGAAATCCCACAGCGGTCGTGGACCAGGCCACGGGCGTTGTCTGGTTGCTCCTCACCTGGAACGACGGCAACGACCAGGAGAAAACCATCGGCTACCAAAACAGCCGCAACACGCGCCGGGTGTTTGTGTCGCACAGCGCCGACGATGGCGTCACCTGGTCGCAGCCCGAGGAGATCACGGCGACGACGAAGAAGTCGGATTGGGGTTGGTATGCCACCGGTCCAGGAAATGGCATTCAACTCACGCGCGGCCCGCACCGGAGCCGGCTCGTGATTCCATGCAATCACAACCAGCCGAATTCAAAGAGTCAAAATCCCTCGCGCTCGCACGTTATCTACTCTGACGACCACGGCGCGACGTGGCAGTTGGGCGGCATTGAGGATGAAAAAACCAATGAGTCCACCATCGTCGAATTGTCCGACGGTGTGCTGATGCACAACATGCGGTCGTATCACGGCCAAAATCGCCGGGCGGTCGCCACCAGCAAGGACGGCGGCATGACGTGGTCGCCCGTAAAAACCGATCCGGTGTTGATCGAGCCGGTATGTGAAGGGAATATTCTTCGCTGCACCTGGCCCGACGCCGGTGAAAAAAGCCGTATTCTCTTTTGCAATCCCGCAAGCTTGAAACGGGAGAATTTGACCGTACGAGTGAGCTACGACGAAGGCGCAACGTGGCCCGTGGAAAAAGTGATCTTCGCCGGGCCCGCCGCGTATTCCTGCATGGCAATGTTGCCTGACAATACCGTTGGCTGTCTGTTCGAGTGTGGTAAAACCAATTCCTACGAGAATATTTCGCTCGCGCGATTTCCCGTGGCATGGCTGGAAGCCCGCCAGCGGCAGCGATGAAGCGATACCGTTTTGCCCGCTGTTTGCGCTCGTTTGTCCCGGTTGCTGGAATTTTTACAATGATCGCCGCCCTGCAAGCCGATTGTGAAACCGCGAGTTTGCGCTGGCGGCAACTTCCCCCAATTCCCGACCGCGTTGGTTTCGCCGCGCCCTTTGCCGGCGTGAGCGGCGGCGCGTTGATCGTTGCCGGTGGCGCGAATTTTCCGGGTGCGATGCCGTGGGAAGGTGGCAAAAAAGTCTGGCACGACGCGGTCTTCGTGTTGCCCAAGCCCGATGGCAAATGGGTCACTGGCTTCAAGTTGCCGCGTGCCATCGGCTACGGTGTCTCGGTGACGACGAGCAACGGCGTGCTCTGCGCGGGCGGCGGTGACGCGGCCGAACATTTTTGCGACGTCTTCCTGTTGCAGTGGACCAACGGCGCCATCCAGACGAAGCCGCTGCCGCCATTGCCCGGACCGATGGCGAACGGGTGTGGCGCGCGCATAGGTGAAACGGTTTATCTCGCGGGCGGCATAGATCGCCCGGACGCGACCAACGCGCTGAATACGTTTTGGTCGCTCAATCTCGCGGAAGCCAATCCGCACTGGCGCGAGCTGGAGCCGTGTCCCGGCGCCCCGCGCATGCTGGCCGTGGCGGGCGTGCACGGTGGAGATTTTTTTCTGTTCAGCGGCGTTTCTTTAGGCTGTGATGCGGCGGGAAAGCCGGTTCGTCATTACTTGAAAGACGCCTATCGCCATACGCCGGGAAAAGGCTGGCGGCAAATCGCGGATTTGCCGCGCGCCGCCGTTGCCGCGCCCTCGCCGGCGATGACGCGCGGGGATCAATTGCTGATTGTCAGCGGCGATGACGGCGAACTGGTGAACTTCGAGCCGAAGTCGGCGCATCCCGGTTTTGTGCGGGACGTCATCGCGTATGATGCGTTTCACGATCAATGGACGCGGCTCGGCGATTCGCCGCTTTCGCGCGCAACGGTGCCGGCGGTGGACTGGCGCCACAAAACCGTGATTCCCAACGGCGAGGAAAAACCCGGGCGCCGCACCCCCGAAGTCTGGGAAGTGGAAGTGCGTTAGTCTTTTCGCCGGATGAACCCCACGCCCGGCCCCCTCGCTCCAAGTGCGTCGCGTTCCTCGCTCTATCCCTGGGTGGTGGTCGCGCTGCTATTTCCCGTCGCACTGTTGAACTATCTCGACCGTCAGATTTTTTCGACGATGAAAAAATCGATGATGGCCGACATGGGCAGCATCGCGAGCGAGGAGCGGTTCGGCGCGTTGATGGGAATTTTCCTGATCGTTTACGGATTGTTCAGCCCCGTCGGCGGCTATCTCGCGGACCGCTTCAACCGCCGCTGGACGGTCATCGTGTCGCTGGCCGTGTGGTCGCTCGTGACCTGGCTGACCGGACACGCGCGCGACTACGATCAGATGTGGTGGGCGCGCGCCGCCATGGGATTAAGTGAAGCTTGCTACATCCCCGCCGCGCTGGCGTTGATCTCCGAATTTCATTCCGGCGGCACACGTTCGCGGGCTGTGGGAGTGCATCAGGCCGGCATTTACACCGGCATCGCGCTGGGAGGATTGGGCGGCTATATCGCCGACTCGAGTTACGGCTGGCGGGCGGCGTTTACGTGGTTTGGACTCGCGGGCGTGTTGTATGCGTTCGTGCTGATTGCCTTTTTGCGAAATCCGCCGAAGGTGGCAAGCGCCACTTCGACCGTCGCTTCGATCAATCCATGGAAGGCGCTGACATCGTTGCTCTGCATCGGATCGTTTCTTTTGTTGGTGATTCATTTCACGCTGCCGGCGCTGGCGGGGTGGCTGATGAAGAACTGGCTCCCGGCGATTCTCGCGGACATTTTCAAACTGGGACAGGGCAAGGCAGGCATTAATGCCACCCTGTGGATTACGGTGGCGTCGCTGGTTGGAGTGCTGGGCGGAGGAGTGATCGCCGACCGTTGGATGCGCCGCTCCCCGCGCGGCTGCGTTTACACCAGCGCACTCGGAGTGACGCTCATGATCCCGGCCTTGTTTGGCGTCGGTTATTCGCCCACGTTGGGAGTGGCCATTGGATTTTTAATTCTCTTTGGCATCGGCTGGGGTTTCTTCGACTGCAACAACATGCCCATCCTCTGCCAGATCGTACGGCCCGAACTGCGCGCCACCGGCTACGGCTTGATGAACATGGCCAGCATCACCGCCGGCGGGTGGTTCACTAAAAAAATCGGTGCCTTACGGGATGCCGGCGTCGCGCCCACGCCGATCTTTTCCTTTTGCGCCATCGTGGCGGCTGTGTCGGTCATCCTTGTCCTCTTGATACGCCCGCGCAAAACGTCCGACGTTGCGACCTAGCGGTTGGGGGTATCGAGCATTGGATTTCCCCGCGAGCGACCGCCAAAAATCGGTGGCGATGGCGATGTTGACATTCAGGGGCGATTACCGGACAATCTCCTTGTTGGCTTGTCCAAAAGTCCTTGGATTTTTGAACCAGTTAGACTGCGCATATGGCGGAATTGGCAGACGCGCTACTTTGAGGTGGTAGTGGAGTAATCCGTGCAGGTTCAAGTCCTGCTATGCGCACCATTTTTCATCCTTCGAAAAATGGCTTTCACCCCGGTTGGGATTTTATTCGGCGCCTCTGAACCTGGTTTTCTACCCTTTATGGCGCCCGAACTTTGTAAACCACACACTCGTAGTTTGGGCTTGAGAGAAATCCGTACTCCAATGAGTTGCCAAACAAACCGGAATGGCGAGGTGTCCACCGGCCTATCTCCTGCGCGTGGGATAAATCGATTTTTGCCCCGGCATTATAAGGGTTTCGTGGTCCCAAAATAACCAGGGTCACCTGTCGTGCCTCCTCGGGTGTCATGGGCTCAATATACAGGCCGGTATAGACCCGCTTGGCTTGAAACTTGGTGGCGTAATAAAAGGGATAGTCGCAATAAACGACATCGTCTTTGCTGATATTCGCTTGCAACCAGGTGGTGACGGGTTCCGCTTTCCGATCTTCCCAATCATGCAGCGCTGCGCAGAGTTGCAGTGGCAGCCCCAACGCGCACGCCGCGGCGGCGATGACGGTTGCGCCGGCCAACAATCGCGGGTGCTGGCTGCCGACCTGATCACAATATATCGCGAACAGTACGGCCAGCGGTGCGCAAAGCATCCATCCGTAATAGGTGGGAAATTTGCCCACGACATACATGCCAACGCCCACGGCCACCGCAATGATGGCGCCAGCGTTACAGAGCCGGATGGCGGGAGGATCCCGAAATAGCCGGCTGCGGCAAAACTCGAAACCCAGACCCGCGAGCAAAATCCAGGAAGTGAAGTCTTTCGGGATGGTATTACTATGGTTCCTGAGGGGGTTTTGAGTGAGCCGGTTCAGGATTCGGATAAAAAGGTTGGGAGAGCCCTCTCCCTGAATGGTGTGCACCCAGGTCTCCCACAGGCCCAGCTTTGTATAGATCAATCGTTCAGCGATGAGGCCCAGGATTATTCCCGCACCCACCGCCAGAATCGGTTTCAGAACGTTTTTTCGAAAGAGGAGGAGTAATGCGCCGGCGAGGCAGAATGTGTAAATGACCACGGACCATTGAACAAACGGCATCACGACGCCGACCAATCCCGTGAGCCAGAGCGCCAGCGCCCGTTGGTGCAGGGAGGCGAGGTAAAAAAGCGTCGCCAGGAGCAAAAAAGCCAGCGAATCGGGCCGGCCGCACGAATAAGAAAAGGCGACGCCGTAATCCAACAGAATCACCGAAATAATCAACGCCCCCGCCAGGCCGCTTTTTATCCATCCGAGCCGGACGCAGGCGCGCCACAGCATCGTAACGCCCGCCAGCGCAAATGCCACTGCCAGCGAACGGACGGGATATTGCGATATGCCCCAGATTCCGAGCCAAAGGTAAAGGAGAAATGAATACGCGGGTGCCGTCGAAACGTGAGTTTGGACGCTGGTGGTTACATACCAGGCAAAGGAGGCATAATGGTCCCCGCGCAAAAGGTTGATTACGGGCTCCGCGAAATAAACCTCGTCCATGAAGGTATAGGCAAAGCGGATACCAATCGTCAGGATGAACAATCCGATCACCACAAGCGTTGCGACCGGCACCGCATTCCGGTACTTGCCTCCCGTTATCATGCTCATTTCCTGCACAAAGTGGCGGGGCCAGAGTGAAATTTTCCCCGAGGAGTGTCAACGGCATTGCGGAATTGTTGATGGCTGACAGGATCCAGATGCGTCTTTTTCATGAGGCAGTAACTCCTTCTCCGGCGATTTTAAATTGACTTACCCATTGCGGATTAACGTCAATTAAAGTATTCCACGTCGTGCCTCGTCATCCCGCGAACTCCAAGCGCGGATCGGCTTTCGGCAGGGTGAGTTCGGAACCAGGTGCCGCAGCGTCCGAGAATGGCCGTCCCCGGTCGGAATTGTTCAGAGTCGGAACGGAATCATTATGCAAAAATATTTTCCCGTGCGCGTAATTTTTACTTCCGGCTTTGCGCAACTTCTGGCGGCTTTGCTGGTGTGGATGTTTCTCTCGGCTGGAATCGCGCCGGCCGCACCGGCGACTTCTCCGCCGCGCGTATTAATTTTGGATGAGACGGTGGTGTTGGGAGCGAGCAGTTGGGAATCGCTGGCGGCGCAGGCGGCGCTCCCCGGTTGTGCGGTTGATATCGTGAGCGCAGCGAGTTGGTATGGCATCCCCAAAGGCGGCCTGGGCGGCCCGACGGGATTTGGCTTCGATCAATATCGCGCGGTGATCGTCGGCGACCCGGGCGGCATGCCCGGTTCCGCGGCCTATCTTTCCGCGCTGAATGCCTTGAACGCGACCCAGACCAACTGGATTCCGGCGTGTGCGGGCAATGTGATTTTGTTGGGAATGGACAATGCCCATCACGCCACCTCCACGCCCACGAATGGTGCATTTTGGACCGTCCATCGTGGCGTCGCCTTTGCTGCGAATGATCCCGCGAAAACCGGATTCTATTACTCGCTCAGCTCCTATTACGATTACGTGCTGCCGGCCGTTGTGCCTTTGGTGGTGCCGCACCTCGCGGGCTTCGGGAGGTTTGAAGTTCGCAACTACCCCGGTGTCTGTTTCGACGATGCCCACATCGTGGCGACGCATCCGGTTTTCACCACGCCACCGGCGTTGAGCGATGCGCACCTGAGCGGTTGGAATTGTTCCGTGCATGAGGGGTTCGATGTCTGGCCGCCGGGCTTCGTCGTGCTCGCCATCGCGTTGACCAATGGCGCTTACACGGCCTCCGACGGCAGCAATGGTGTGCCGTACGTTCTGGTCCGGGGCGAAGGGGTGATGCCCATCGGTCCCATCACGCTGGGGCCGGCGAATGCGACCAACGATCTCGGCACGACGCATACGGTGTGCGCCGCCATCGCCACGAATGTCATTCCGCATGCGGGCGTCGCGGTCACGTTTACCATTGGAAGCGGGCCCAACTCGGTGACCAACTACACCACGCTGACCGATTCCAACGGCGTGGCGTGCTTCACCTACGCGGGGAACGGCGGGCTCGGTGTGGATTATATATCCGCATCTTACACGAACAGCCTCGGGAAGGTGCTCAGTTCCGGCACGGTGACAAAACTTTGGGTGGGCGCTTGCGTGAATCTCGGTTGTCCCGCAGTGGAGTGCCTGTCCGATGGGACATGGAGCTACAGCTTTTGCATCACGAACATCGGCGCGAATCCCATGAATTTTGTCTCGCTGTTCAATCCGCCGCCCGGGGTCAGCTTCGTGCCGGGCCTCATCACTTTGAGTCCGCCGCTGAACAGCGGTCAGAGCCGCACGGTCTCCCTTCTCATTCACGGTCCGATAACCCTGTCGAACATCTGTTTCAAGGTCGGCGCGCATACGACCAATGAAGTCATACCGTCGTGCTCCATTCCGAATTGCATCGATTTGCCGACCTGCTGCAATCGCATCCTCGCCAACTCGCTTACATTCGCGGGCACCGTCGGCAGCGTGAGCACCTACAATTACTCGATCACGTTGCAAAATGTCACGGGCTCGCCGCTGAAGTTTGTCGGTTTCGGCGCGGACCAGCCGTGCGTGTCGTTCGTGCCGCCGATGCTCGATTTGACGCTGCCCGCTTACGGTGGCGGGCTGTTGCTTCCAGGCATGACGCGCACGCTGAATCTTCAGGTGAAACGCACCGCGCCGTGTGCAAGTCCCAACACATTCCATCTTTCCACTTTTGGCACCAACCTTACCGCCTGTTGTTCATCCAAGGTGACGCTGCCGCCGCCGACGGTGAAGATCATTTCGCCCTTCGATGGCTCCGTGATGCTGAAAAATACGGCGGTGCTGGTGCGCGCCATTTCGTTGACCCAGGTGGCCTTGCGCTGGGTGAAATTTTACGACGGCGAAACCTACCTTGGCGATGCGACCCCCGGCACGCTCCCGGGCGCGTTTGATCTCACGGTCTCCAATCTGCCGCCGGGACTTCACCATCTCACGGCCGTGGCGGAACTGGATTCCGGCACAACGGAGAGCGGGGCGATTGAGTCCTCGGACCCGGTTGAATTGACCGTCGTGGATCCCATCGAAGATCCCGATCATGACCATGAGCCGCCCACGCTTTCGGTGGGCGTCACCGGGAGTTCGGTGCTGTTGAGCCTGCCAACGTCGGTGGGCCATTCCTACACCATCGAATATTCCACGAACCTGGCGACGGGCTTGTGGCAAACGCTCCAGTTGATTGATGGTCCCGGCGGAACGGTGACCGTTACGGAGCCGGTGGCCAATGATCGCGCCCGCTTTTATCGTGCTTCCCGCCGTCAACCTTAAGTCTGCCTTGTATGAAATCGCTTAAATTTTCGCGGACAATTTGCGGGCTCGGCGTGGTGCTCGGCGTCGTTTGGTTGAGCCTCGCATCGTGGCCCATGTCGGTTCAGGCTGCGCCGGCTACTTCGCCGCCGCGAGTGTTGATCCTGGATGAAACCGTCACGGGCGGCGCATCGAGCCAGGAAGCGGCTGCGGCGTCGCTCGCCATTCCGGGATGTGCAATCGATATCGTGCCGGCGGCCCTGTGGACGTCGATTCCGGCTTCGGGCAGCACGGGTCCGACCGGACATGGCTTCGACGAATATCGCGCGATCATTATCGGCGATCCCAAGTGCCAGAACGGGCCGGGTTATGTGGCGGGCCTGACGGCATTGAATGCCTCGAAAGCGACTTGGAGTCCGGTGTGCACGGGTAACGCCATCATCGAAGGCGTTGATAACGCGTGGCACGCATTGGGTGCTTCCTTCCCATCGGCAATGGCCGGGGCCGACAAGACCATCAAGCGCGGCATCGCTTTCGCCGTGGATGATGCGACGAAGACCGGTTTCTACTACGCGATGAGTTGCTTTTATCAAACGACGGCAACACCGACGGTCGTGCCGCATCTCGCGGGCTTTGGGTTGTTCAAAGTGCGCGGTTATGGGGGTGTCTGTTTCGACGACGCCCACATTGTGGCCTCGCATCCCGTGCTTGTCGCCCCGCCGCCGCTGACTGATGCGGAGTTGAGCAACTGGGGATGTTCCACGCACGAAGGCTTCGACGTCTGGCCGCCCAGCTTCACCGTGCTCGCCATCGCATTGACCAACGGCGCTTACACCGCCACCGATGGCAGCAACGGCATTCCGTATATTCTCGCTCGTGGACAAGGGCTGACGCCCATCGGCCCGATCACACTGGGGCCGCCCATCGCGACGAACAATCTGGGCACTACGCACACTGTCTGTGCAGCCATTTCCACCAATGTTGTTCCGAATGCAGGCGTGGCGATCACGTTCACCATTTCAAGCGGGCCGAACGCCGTCACCAACTTCACCACGTTGAGCGATTCCAACGGCGTCGCCTGCTTCACGCCACTGTCTGTGCAGCCTTCCACCAACGTTGTTCCGAATGCAGGCGTGGCGATCACGTTCACCATTTCAAACGCCGTCACCAACTTCACCACCGCGTTAAGCGATTCCAACGGCGTCGCCTGCTTCACCTACACCGGCAAGGGCGGGTTGGGTATTGATTATCTCACGGCCACCTACACCAACAGCGCGGGCCGGCTCTTCAGTTCCGCCACGGTCAGCAAACTCTGGGTGGATACCTGCGTCAGCCTCGGCTGTCCAGTGGTGGAATGTCTCTCGGGCGGAACGTGGAGCTACAGCTTTTGCGTAACAAATATCGGCACGAGCCCCTTGAATTTTGTTTCGCTCTTCAATCCGCCGCCTGGCGTCAGCTTCACGCCGGGACTCATCACGTTGAGTCCGCCCCTGGGCAGCGGTCAGAGTCGAACGGTCTCCGTGCTCATTCACGGGCCGGCCTCACTGGCGAGTCTCTGCTTCAAGATCGGTGCGCATACGTCGGATGAAGTGACCGGCATGCTCCATACCGGATTGCATCGATCTGCCAATCTGTTGCAATCGTGTGCTGACCAACACGCTGACGTTCGTCAACACGGTGGGCAGCGTGAGCACTTACAATTACTCCATCACGTTGCAAAATGTCACGGGCTCGCCGCTCAAGTTCGTGGGTTTTGGTGCCGAACAGTCGTGTGTGTCGTTCGGTGCCCGCGATGCTCGATCTGACGTTGCTGGCTTACGGCGGGAGCCTGCTGTTGCCGGGCATGACCTGCACGCTGAACCTTCAGGTGTAAACGCACTGCGCCGTGTCCGGGCACCAACGAATTTTATTTTTCCACTTTGGATACCAATCTCGTGAGTTGTTGCTCCACGAAACTGGCGCTGCCGCC
>JBGALR010000012.1:0-163964 GCA_044223735.1 Limisphaerales bacterium
ACCACGAGCCTGTCGTCTGCGCCGCGCCAAGCGCTCCAACTCGGTGCGTTGTTCTTGGGTAAGTAGGATAGGTGAGGCTTTCCTTCCACGTTGTGCCATGAAAGAAAAATACCTCAGCCGACTATATTATCAAGTCATTTATGACTCAGGACACTAGCATGTTCGCCAGGTTGATCTGGACGTCTTTCATTGAGTGTGCCCCGACACTTGCCTCCGCTTCTAGTTTCCGTTGATATTGCTTTTTGAACAGGGCGACATAGTCCGCCAAAGCGTCGAAGTCCTCGGGGCGCAACTGCTCCCCAGTAAAGACAATCTGAACCTCGTTTGAACCGAGCGGGACTGAATATGATGCTAGCACTTTCTTATTTATTGCTTGAGCTACGATCCCCTGTGTCACTGGTGGGGCCGCAGATATTAGGGGCGCTGGAGTTACCGCGCTTGTACTATCTTGCGATATATCAGGCTCAGAATCAAGTTTAACATCTCCATCCCGAAGTTTTGCATAATCCACATTCGCCTTAAATACAGCGGCAGCTTTTTTAGCGCCATCTGGCGTAAATTCCAATTGAATCAGGTGATTTGCAATTAAATTCTCATCGCAATGTTGGAATCCACCAGTAAAAAGCTCAGAATATACTTTGGGCCTCAGGCTTGCTTCTCGCAAAGAGGAGACAGATTGAGCCTCATTAACGGGGTGAATCACCCTCAAAGCCAACTGTGAAACAGATAGTTCTCCAGTCTTTTCTCGATCAATAAGTCCGTATTGGCTAAGGGCGCCGATTGTAGTTAAAGCCGCACCATTGATGCCTCCGTACCCAATAGCGGCTGCTGCAACAGCGGGCTGAACCTTTGATTTACCAGCCTTTTTATGCATTCTAGACACCGTTTCGATGGCTTGCTCCAAGGGCATTTTGGGGAAGTTGGGGCTACGCTCTCTTTTGATTTCGTTGCTCATGATGGTTAAACTATACCCGTGGCGAGTTTAATTGCAACCACAAACTTGGCGTTAACGTAATGGTAAACGTATTCCAGTGCCGAGAAGTAACGAAAAATTAAACGCGAAATGTACTTGCAACCCGTCCTGAACCGTGCAAAACTCCCCTTGCAGCCAGTGATGGCCGCACGAAAAACCCAGCAGCGGAGGCTGCTGGGTGATTCGTAAGACCTAGTGGGTCGAAGCTGGTTTGCTCCAGCTTGGCGTCCAAAGCCAAGAATGCAACCAACGGGCCGGTTCCAACCCGACCGATCAGGCCGCTAGGCACCCAGGTTTAGCTGGGGCCAGTCTCGGTGACGGTAGCCGTCTTTACAACTGTGCTACCGAGGGTCCGATCCCCTCTGGCTCCATCTAATTTACGTAATACGAATACCATTGGAGGCAACGTAAATCAAGGCTTTTCTAGCAAAATCCGATTTGCTCAACCCTGATGCGGTTATGGCATCGCCTACGATCTTAGCGCATGCTTCACCCACCCGAACACCAAGGCGCATTATGGTATCACGGTGGACTGAGGGGGACTTTATCCAGCGGACTGGCGAATAGGCAGGATTATCTAAACAGGCTGAAACTGGCGGTTGAGCACATGCACGGGACTGGCGCGATCTGGCGCGAGACAATCCCTGTGCATGAAGTCTTTCGCGGTCAAACGGTCTGGAAAGGCCAGGTTGAGGTGTTTGACCTGACCGGACACCCCAATGCCAAACGCGCCTATGCTTGGAGCCATGCTGAAGGCAAGAACGATGAGGGAGAGCGGTTTGTGGCCGTGCTTGAGATTCCCCCGGTTGAATCCGCTAAAACCGCCGTTCAAGCCTCAATTATGGCGGATTCCAAAGGAAAATGAATGAGGCGGTAGGTTTTTCGGTCTAAATCCTGCTGGTTATCGTATAAAGATTATACGAGTTGTATTGACAATATTCGGATGTCCTGTCAAAAGAATCGAGGCTCGCATGTGTTGGTGACGAGCCTTATGTGGAAAATGTTAAGAGATTCCATCTTACGGAGCATTCGATCAGGAGACTTTCCGAGCGCGGTATTGGGTCTGAAGAGATAAAATATGTCGTTCGGAATCATCAGGATAAGGTTTTTGTGGGAAATGGAGATCACGGCGGCAAGATTTACAAGTTTTCCAGGACCACTTCTGGCGGCAAGGTAACAGTTGTTGCAGAATTGAAAAAAAGCGATTGTTGGGTTATAACTACTTATCATGAGTGATTTTAACAGTCTTGTGATACGCGCCACGCCTCCACAAACGGTTGAGATCGACCCTTCGTGCAGCTCTGTATATATTCGTTTCAAGCGAGCTAAGGTGAACAAGACCCTGAACCGACAAAGTGGCAAGACCATTGTTGCTATTGACCTGGACTCCAACGGAGAGGTAATAGGGGTAGAATTAGTTGGGGTGAGAAATGTGAGCATTTCTGCACTTCGCCATCATCTTCCAGAACGAATGAAAACTATGGATTTTGAAAAGGCTAGATTTATGCCCGTTACTGCTTCTCCTTGCAGTCGAGGGATGCAACCTGTAATGGCTGACGATTAAGGGCCTAAAGAGCCACTAAATTGTCAGGTTTCGTTCCAAATTTGCAGATTTCAAAATTACCCCATTCCTGACCGCATAAACATGGGAAATTTTGCAAAATCTTCACTTTCAAATTAGGACACTACCGGGGACGGTGTCACCAGTTCTGGTGACTGGCTGGGGACGCGGGTTCTGGTAAGTTAATGGCGTGTAACCGATGCTGTGCGTCGGATGAGAATTTAAAAGTCGTTCTCAGTGTAAACTGTGTGTGGGAAAGGCCGGACCAAAAGTCCGGCCTTTCTTTTTGTCGAAATTGGGTGGTTTTGAGGCAAATCCGCGTTGGGGACGTTGTCACCAGTTCTGGTGACTGGTTGCGGACAGGCGTTCTGCTAATTTAATGACGTGTTACCGATGTGGTAGTGCATCGGGTGAAAATTTAAGAGTGTTCTCTGTGTAGAATGTGTGGGAAAGGCCGGATCAAAAGTCCGGCCTTTCTTTTTTTATTGGAACACCCGTTTTATTGGGGTTTGCCGTCGGCGTCGATGAGGCGGACTTCGCCCAGATTCAGCTCGCGGATGCCGGCTTCGATCTTCGAACGGTCGCCGACCACCACCCAGACGCGGCGGTTGGGGTGGACGTTATCCTTCGCGGCGCCTTGCACCTGGGCTTGATTCAGGCCGAGCACGCGCGCGGTATAAGTGTCGTAATAATCCTCCGGGAGATTGAAGCGCACCATGCGCGAGATGGAGCCTTCGACGGCGTCGCCGGTTTCCCACGCGCCCGCGAGTTTCAACGTGCGTTCCTTTTGAATCTTGCCGACCTCGGCGTCCGTCACCGGCTTGTCGCTTCCGACGCCTTGCAGTTCCTTGAGGATTTCACCCATGGCTTCCTTGGTCTTGTCAGTCTGGACCGGAGCCATGACGAAGTAGGGCCGGGGACCGCGCGCATCGACGAGTGAACTCCGCACGCCGTAACTCCAATGCTTGTCTTCGCGCAGGTTCATGTTGAGGCGCGAGGTGAAGGTGCCTCCGAGAATGTCGTTCATCACTTCGATGGCGGTTTCGTTCGTGTTCGCCTTGGGCGGCGCGAGTTCGGCGACGAAGATGGACGACTGCTGCGAACCCGGGCGGTCGAGCAAATATACCACCGGCTTTTCGGCGGCGGGCACGGCGGCGACATTCTTTTTCGGCGCGTCGCCGGACTTCCATTTCGCAAAAAGCTGTTCGAGGCGCGGTTTGATTTCCGCCATGGTCACATCGCCGACGACCACGAGCGTGGCGTTGTTCGGCTTGAACCAGGTGTCGTGGAACTTCGCCGCGTCGGCGCGGGTGATTTTGGCGACTGAATCTTCACTGCCGGAGCCGGTGAACGGCGTGCTGTAGGCATGGTCCGGGCCGTAGAGCAGCTTGGGCAATACGCGCAAGGCCATGCTGTTCGGCTCGGCCTTCTCGCGCTTGATGCCGTCGAGTTGCAGCTTCTGCAAGCGTTGGAAATCGGCCTCGGGAAAGGTGGGATTGAGCACGACGTCGGCGAACAATTCGAGCGAGGGCGTCAGATTATTGGTGAGCGCCGACATGGAGACGAACGACGTGTCGAGGTCCGAGCCGGTTTCAAGGCTGGCGCCGAGGCGGTCGAGTTCATCGCTGATCTGAAGTGCGTTTTTGGACTTGGTGCCTTCGTCCAGCATGTTCATCGCGAGTTTGGCGGTGCCGGGTTGTGCGGACTGATCAGCCGCATAGCCGGCGTCCACGAGCAGCGAGAAATTCACGACCGGGATGGTGTGACGTTCGGCAAGGATGACCTTCAGGCCGTTGGAGAGCGTGGCATGTTCGAGTTTCGGAAAGCCCACGTTCGGCTTGATCGTCGGCACCGGCAGTTTCGAGCGGTCCACGTCCGATTTCACGGTTTGAAATTCGGGCAGGGGCTGGATCTCGAGCACGTAAACCCCGTCGCTCAGCCATTTTTTCGCCACGGCGCGGAGTTCGGCCGGGGTGGCGGCGCGAACGCGGGCAAGCGTTTTCTTCCAGTTATCCGGACTGCCGGTGAAAACCTGGTTCATGGCGAGCGTGTCGGATTTGCCGCTGAAGCCGCCGATGCGTTCGTTTCCGCGGATGAAGTTGGCGATATACTGCGTCTTCACGCGGTCCAATTCCCCGGTGGTCGGGCCTTTCTCGATGAAGCGCGCGAGTTCCTCGTCGATGGCCTTTTCCACCTTCTCCAGCGGCACGCCGGGGCGGGCGGTCGCCATGATGATAAATTGACCGGCGATTTCGCGCGGGTCGACGTAAGCGGCCACCGACGTGGCGAGCTGCTCGTCATAGACCAAGCGTTTGTAGAGTCGCGAGGATTTCCCGGCCGAGAGCAGGTCGGAAACGAGATTCAAATAATCCATGTCGGCCGAGCCGTATTGCGGCACATTCCAGACTTTATAAATGCGCGGTTGCGGCACGCGATCCTGGGCGGTCTGGCGTTGCTCGCCCGTGCGAGGCGCGATCCATGCTTCGTGACGCGCAATCGGCTGTCCGCCGGGGATGTCGCCGAAATACTTCTCCACCTTCTTGTAAACCTCCTCCGCGTTCACGTCGCCCGCCACCACCAGCGTGGCGTTGCCCGCGCCGTAATATTTGCGGAACCAATCCTTCACGTCGTCGAGCGATGCGGCGTTGAGATCGTCCATGGAGCCGATGACGGTCCACGAATACGGGTGACCCGTGGGATAGGTCGCCTTGGTGATCAGCTCATGCGCGATGGCGTAGGGCTGATTCTCCCGCTGCCGCTTTTCGTTTTGGACGACGCCGCGCTGTTCGTCGAGTTTGGCCTGCGTGACCACGCCGAGCAAATGGCCCATGCGGTCGGATTCCATCCACAACAGAAAATCGAGCGCGTCTTTGGGCGCGTCCTCGAAATAATTTGTCCGGTCCTCGCTGGTCGTGCCGTTCAACTCGCTGGCGCCGACCTGTTCCATGGCCTTGAAATAGTCATCGTCGAAATGTTCGCTGCCGTTGAACATCAAATGCTCGAAGAGATGGGCAAAGCCCGTCTTGCCCGGCCGCTCGTTTTTGGAGCCGACATGATACCAGACGTTCACCGCGACGATGGGCGCCTTGTGATCTTCGTGAACGATGAGCGTCAGGCCGTTCTTGAGAACGAATTTTTTGTAGGGGATGTCGAGATTTTTGCCGAGGTCGGCGGAGGGTGTTGACGCGGCAACCGCGCTGGTGGCCAGCGCGGCAGCGAGGAACGTTGCGGACAGCAGGTGCTTCATAGTGGGTTGGTTGGGGATTGGATAAACGAAAACCCGGCGCCGGTCGAGCCGGCGCCGGGCTCTGCTGGTTAAAAGTTGATGGCGCGCGCCGGGATGGCCTGCCGGGCGACCGACGGGTCGGCGGCGTTTTGCAGCACGCCGATGTAGTCCACCAAAATGTGTTTGGTTTCCTCGAGGGTCGGATCGCTGGCGGGTTCCTTGGCGGCTTTTGCCTGCTCGGGCATGTCGGCGTCCGCTTCGAAGTCTTCGACATTATTCGTCTGCGTCGTGGAAGCGAAGGTCAACGGCGCCGGGAGGCCGGGCTGGCCCGCGTTATTGAGTGTGATCTCATATTGCGTCTGCTTGGAAGGCGGGCGGCTGGCGCGTTCCTTCTTGCGGGCATCGGTGCGCTCGGTTTCCTCGGCTTTTTCCGCCCGCCGTTGTTTCTCGTTCAACGAAACCACCGGGGTCGCCAGTTGTTTCTTGATGCGCGCGATGTCCTCGTTTATCCAGATCAAATCCTGGTTGGTGGACACCCGTTTCGCGGAGGCCGTGCGCAGGTCCGCGACCCACGGGGCCACGCGATCAAGCTGGTTGAACTTGGCGGATGGCAGATTGGTCCAGGGCAACGCATCGGCCATTTCCGCTTCGCCGATCTTGAGCGCGGCCGTGGCGGACGGGAGCACGATGTCCGAGGCCACACCCTTGAGTTGGGTGGAGGAACCGCCGGGGCGGAAGAACTGGCGGATGGTGAGCTTGAGCGCGCCGGGGTTGTTGTGGACGTTCACGCCGTATTTGCGCATGGGATTCATGAGCGGCACCACGGACTGGACGGTGCCTTTGCCGAACGTGGTGGGATCGCCCACCACCAGGGCGCGGCCGTAATCCTGCAGCGCGCCGGCGAGAATCTCGGAGGCGGAGGCGCTCATGGAACTGGTGAGCACCACCAGCGGACCGTCGTATTGCACGGTAGGATCGATATCCGGTTCCGGCTGGACTTCGCCATCGATGTCACGGGTTTGCACCACGACGCCTTTTTTGATGAAGAGGCCCGTGAGCGAAATAGCTTCTTCCAGCGAGCCGCCGCCGTTCCGGCGCAGGTCTAGGATGATGCCTTGCACTTTTTCCTCCTTCAATTTTTCGAGGAGCTTTTTCACGTCGGCGGTGACGCTCTTGTGCGTGCCATTCGCGGATTCCTCGGAGCCGGCATAGAACGAGGGCAAATCGATGACGCCGATACGCATCGTTTTATCCGTGCCCAAATCGATGACGCGGGCTTTCGCGGCCTGGTCTTCCAGTTTGATCTCGTCCCGGACGAGCGTGATCGTCTTGCGGTCCGTCGAGTTGGCCGGCTGGATGGTCAGGCGCACTTTCGTGCCCTTCTTGCCGCGAATCAATTCCACCGCGTCGGACAATGGCATGTCGATGACATCCACCGGTTCCTTGCCTTCCTGCGCGACGGCCACGATGCGGTCGCCGATTTTGAGCAGCTTGCTGCGCGCCGCCGGGCCGCCCGGGACGAAATCCACAATCTTGCAGTAACCGTCGTCCGCGACCAGCGTGGCGCCCACGCCCACGAGGGAGAGATTCATGGCGATGGAGAAATCCTCCATCTGTTGCCGGCCCATGTAATCCGAGTGCGGGTCATACGCATGGCTGAGCGCGGTGAGATACAATTCCAATACCTGTTCGCCGTTGATCTGCTTTTGCGCATGCAGTGTCCGTTCATAACGGCGGGAGAGCGTCTTGACGATTTCGTCGTGCTTTTTATCGGCGAGTTTCTCCTGGAGATACTCGTAACGCAGTTGCTGGCTCCAGAGCTGGCGGGCTTCGTCGAGATCGCGCGGACGGGGCGCTTTCTGGCGGTCCCAGCGATACGTATCGTCGGCGGTGAAATCGAACGAGTTGGTTTTCAGCAAATCCTGCGCATAGGCGACGCGCTGTTGCACGCGCTGTTGGTACCGGTCGAAAATGACATGCGCCGGGCGGGTGTCGCCGGACTTGAACGTCAACGTTTCGAGATTGGTGCGATATGGCGCGAACTCGGAAAGATCCGATTGCAGGAAATAGAGGTGGTTGGGATCGAGCGTTTCCAGGTAACGGGTGAGGAATTTGTTGGAGATTTCCTCAGGCTGGTGATGGCCGGTATAGCCGGAGTTCTCCAGCAGTCGAGCGGTGACCCGCGCGATGATGGCGTCGTCCTCGCCCGGCACCGTGGTGCCGTGCAGGCGATAGGCGGAAAGCGTGATACTCCCGATCACAGCCATGGCGCCCAGGGTGGTGAAAATTGACTTGGATTTCATATGGTATCGCAGACTGCGGTGTTGGCGGATATCGTCGTTGTACTGTTCATGCGCTGGCAGACCGGTAAACCGTCGTCATTTTTAATGCCTCTGGCTGCCATCTCATGCCCTAAAACTAGACGACCGCAGTTTCGAGCCTCTTTCCGGAACATTACAGTTTTGAAAGTTTGCCTTCGCTTATGGTCAACCATGGCGGCACCGAACGCAATCCGCAGAATTTAAAAAAACCCTGAAAATGGCCCCGGATTTCCCCCGGGGACGGCGCTGGCGGGGCGGTCAAATCCGTGTATAATGAGGCCTGTGGAAAGGCGTATCGCGTATGGGCAAAGTGCTTGAGAAAATCGACCCGGAACTGGCCGAATGGATCGGCCGGCAAAAGATATTTTTTGTCGCCAGCGCTCCGCTTTCGTCCGGCGGCCATATTAATACCTCGCCCAAGGGCGGCGAAGCCTTGCGCATCCTCGGGCCGATGGAGGTCGCCTATCAGGACTACACCGGCAGCGGCGCGGAGACGGCCGCCCACGTGCGCGAGAACGGCCGGATCGTGATCATGTTTTGCGCGTTCGAGGGCCCGCCGAAAATCGTCCGGCTGCACGGCACGGCCACGGTGGTGGTGCCCGGTGATGAAAAATTTGCGGATTTGGAGGCGCGCTTTCCGGCGAATGCGGGCACGCGGGCGTTTTTTCACGTAACAGTTAACCGCGTATCGTCCTCGTGTGGTTACAGCGTGCCGTTTTACGATTATCGGGAGGGGCGCGATACCCTGGACCGCTGGTCGGCGACGCAAGGGTCGGAAAAACTGAAAGCCTATCGCGCCGCGAAGAATGTGAAGAGCATCGACGGACTGGCGGCGTTTGAACCGGCTGCGAGCTGACAAAGCCCTTCGTTTACGATGCGGAAGGAACGCGTGGGGGTGTTTTGCCTGGAATCACCTGAACGATGGCATCGCGGCTGACCCAGCCTTCGTGTCCCTGGCCGTTGATGATCAAGGCGAACGCACCGTGGATTTTCTTTACGGTCACGGCCTCGCCCGCGTGCAGTGTGAACAAGGGTTGGACCACCGTGACCGGCGAGACGCGCGCGGCGGTTTCCGGCGCGGTGATGACGGCGCGATCGAGGATCGACCAGCGGTTTGAAACACCCACAAGGGCGAACAACAACACGATGGAGGCCGTGACCAATCCGGCATGACTCGCAAGGCGCGCTGCGGGATAAAGGCGTTTGATGAGTGGCAGCGAGGCCAGCAGCAGCACTGCAGCCGCAGCAATCCCGGCCCAGGCGCTCAAGCTCAACGCACCCAAAACACTCTGCATGCGCGAGGATGTTTCCGCCGGCAGCCCGGCTTTGCGGCGCGCGAAGTCGAGATTCGCGGCGATGTCGGGATCGTTGGGCGCGAGCCAGCGGGCGCGTTCGTAGTTAAGAATCGCCGGGCCGACCTGGCCGTCACGCAGTTGCGCGTTCGCGAGGTTGAAGAGGACCGGCGCGGAGAATCCCCGGCTGGCGATCACAGATTGAAAAGCGCGCGCAGCGGCGGACATCTTCCCTTCGGCGTAGGCGCGATTAGCCTGGTCGAAGGTGGAATCCGTTCCCGCGGCGCGCGCGAGCATGGGCAGCATCAGGCAAGCACAAACCATGAGCAGCCCAGAGCATTGAATCCAGCGCCCCGGCAGGGGGCTGGCAAAAATCATTCGCTGATGGCGGCGGCGCGCCGGCGAAGGTTCGGTCGCGAGCTTTTCACGCGGAGATTCCGTGGAGACCGGCGTCTTTTCGTCGCGATGCTTTTTCAAAATTTCCAGGAGTTCGGGCGTTAATTTGACACGGCCTGAGACCAGGCCTTTGAGCACGACTTTCGGGGTCTTCATACAGCCTCCAGTTTTTTGAGTTCGACGTTTACGGTCTGCAGCCATTTGCGCAGGTCGTTCGGCGCGAAATTGCGGCCGGTGTAAGTGACCTCGTCCGCGAGTTCAAAGATGAAGCGGAAGCCTTCCGCCTGGCCGTTCATGCGGCTGTTGACCTCGGCGAGGGTGATGGCGCGCGGCGGAACATTCCACCGCAGGCCGAGAGCAGATTGGAAAGCGCCGCGTGCCGCAGCGAAGAATTCCGAGGCGGCCCCCTGTGCCACAGCGCTTTCCATAATTTTTATCTGCGCCTGCACTTCGCGCCGGGTGTTGGCGACAAACAGGCGTTGCGGATCGCGGGCCAGCATCTGCCGGCGGCGAACCAGAAAATTGACGATGAGCAACGTCAGGGCGGTGATGGCGTAACCACTGACCAGCCAGGCGTTCATGAACCACGGGCGCAACGTGCGCGTGAAATGGCCGGGTGCGGGCTTGTTGGCGACCAGTTCCGGCGCGGCGACGGCGGTCTTCGCGGGCGCGTCTTCCGCGACCAAAGGCGTTGCGGCCGGGGCGCCCGCGACCGTCTGGCCGGGAGCGACTTCGATCGCGAGGGGAGACGCCGTGCGCGTCACGTATTGTTTCGTGTCGGGATTAAAGAAGCTGAACGCGAGGGCCGGAATCTCCAGCTTGCCCGCGCGTTCCGGCACCAGCGCCTGCTCGAATGTTTTTGTGCCGGCATAACCGGCGCTGTCTTCGGCGTCGAACTTCGCGCCCGGTTTGTAGGCCTTCCACGTATCGTTCTTTCCGAGGTCGGGGGCGTTGACGCGGTCGAAATTCCCCGCGCCGGTCACTTTCATCTTCAACGTCACCGGGTCGCCGACGGCGGCTTGCGTGGGCGCAACTTCGGCGGCGAACTCAAATTGTCCGACCGCGCCCGAGAAGCCCGCCGGGCGATTTTCGCCGGGGAGCGCGAGAATCCTCACACCGTTCGGCTGGCTGCTGAGAGCGATTTGTTTCTGGGTGGAGGAACCGAAAAAGTTCGCGAAGAACGGGTCGTTAAAGACGTCGTCGAAGAAGGAATCGCCGGTGGGATTGCGCAATTGCGGACGTTGCGCGCGCTGCCGCACGGTGACAGTGGTGGGAATCTCCACGCTCATTTCGTAGTCGCCGGCTTTGACGGCGGTAACGACGGTTTGCCAGGAGAACACGGTGTAAGGCGCGCCGTTGATCATCTGCTGGCTGCGCGTGGGCTGGTCGCTGAGCCTGTTCATGGTGAAGGCGTCGCTGTTCAACTTCGGCAATCCGTCGACGCGCAGTTCCACACCCGCGCGGAAGTAAGCCTTCAATTCCACGGGCACCATTTCGCCGACATAAAATTCCTTCTTCGGCGAAACAATGCGAAGGAAGCCAAAGCTTCGTTGATCGGGAACGCTTACGTCCTGGTCCGCACTGTTCACGGCGGGGGCGGGCAGGGCGCTTTGGCCCGCCGAGGCCTGCGGTGAAGCGCCGGTGCGTTTGAGAACCTTCAGCACGAGCGGCTGCGATTGCCCGCCGTCGAATTGGATCGCTGGAATCGTGAAAGAACCAAGACGAGTCGGCGTGACCATATAGGAGTGACTGACATTCGCGGACATGGAGCCGTTGATGATCTGGATCTGGCTCGATTGCCCCATCGGCTGGAACGCGAGGCCGTTGACCTGGGGAATCTGCGGCGCTTCATCGGACTGGCCCTGAACGCTGACGGTCAGTTGGGCGGCTTCGCCGAAGGTGATCTCGGACGGTTGAAGCGTGGCGGTAACGTTGGCCGCCCGCGCGGAGAGGCCGAGGGTGATCGCGAGCAGCGCGGCGACCGGCAGCACGGAGCGGCGCAGCCGGGCATGGAACCGGGCGGCGCGGCGTTTTACGGAGCGATCGGTCAGCGCGAGCGGGTTGTCATTCTTCGCGGCGGACTCGTTCGCGGTCGGGGTGGTTTGGTTGGGCGTGGGAGTTTCCATCGCGGGTTTCGCGGGAGTGTTGCAAGCTTCGTTTTTCATACGCCTTAACTCCGGTTGAGGGATTACCAGTCTTTCAGCGGTTCATCGTTGCGGGCGCTTTCGGTCCCGCGAGCGTAGGGCTCGACGGGCATCTTGCGGTCGCCGCTCTTGAGCGAGTCGAGCAACTGTTTCGCTTCCTCCCGGGACATCTTGCCGGGTTCGGCCTGCCCGTCGGCCTTGTCGTTGGCCGCTTGTTCCGGCTGTTGATTGCGCGCCTGAGGCTGGCCGTCTTTTTTCGCCTGCTCCGATTTTTGATCGGGCTGGCCCTTCTGATCTTTTTGGTCCGGCTTCTGGCTGGCCTGTTCCGGCTTGTTCTGGTCCTGGCCTTTCTGGTCAGGCTTATCCTGTTTGTCCTGCTTGTTCTGGTTGCCGGCGCTGGCGTTCTGTTTGTCTTTCGGTTCGTCTTTCTTGCCGTCTTCCGATTTCGGCTGATCCTTGGCCATTTCCGGTTTGTTATCCTTGGAGCCTTTTTGATCGTCGGACTTGTTCTGGTCTTTCTGATCTTTCTGGTCCTGACCGGAGCCGGAGTTTTGCTTTTGATCCTGCTTGCTCTGGTCTTGTTTGTCCTGGTTGTTCTGGCTCGGTTGATTCTTGTTCTGCTCCTGCTGATCTTTTTGCTGATCCTGTTTCTGGTCTTGTTGCTGCTGTTGTTGCTTCTTTTGTTCTTCCTGCTTCTTTAATTCCTCAAGCTTGCGTTTCACGAGGTCGCGATTGTATTTGGCGTCTCCGTCATCCTTCTTGAGTTGCAACGCCGCCTCGTATGACTGCACGGCTTGTTCCCAGGTTTTGATGGTTTCCTGCGCGTTCGCCTTTTCCGTTTTCTGACCCATGCGATACTGGGTGTTGCCGAGGTTGTAGTAGTCGTCCTGCTGCAACTTGAGATCGTCGGTCGTCATCGCCTTGGTGAAGGACTGCGCGGCGGCGTCGAAGTTGCCGGATTTGTAGGCGGCGGCGCCATGATTGTAGTGCAGGATCGGTTTCTCCGGGCTCTTCGTGGCGGCCTGGCGATATTCCTGTTCGGCTTTCGTGAAGTCGCCTTGCTGAAACGCCTTCTCGCCGTTGCTAACCGAGGCTTGCGCGCTGCCGGTCAGCGTCACGGCCGCGAACGCGACGGCGGCGGTGATTGCGGCTGGCGCGGGGCGGGCGATTTTGTTCCACGAGGCGGCCATCGCGGGACGGGCGGAGGGCGTGGCGCGCTTCGCCACTTTGCGGCGGCGCATGCCGATGAGCGGTTCGGCGACGAGACAGAGGAGCCCGAGCGCCAGCGGCCATTGGAAGCGTTCGATGTAAACCTTGTTCATGCGCGAGGTCAGATTGTGGCGCGTGAATTTTGCCAGGCCCTGCTGGTAAATCGCCGCCAGACCCTGCGATTGCTGGCCGAGCGGCTGATACATCGCGCCCGTTGCCTCGGCGATTTGCTTGAGCATCGTGTCATCGAGGTGCGACTTCACGAACTGGCCGGAGGCGTCCTTCATGAATTGCGTGCCGCCCTTTTCGTCGGCCACGGGAATCAACTCGCCGCTGGCGCTGCCGATGCCGACCGTGAAAATCTTCAAGCCGTTCTTGCTCGCCGCGCGGGCCGCTTCGAGCGCGCTGCCTTCCAGGTCTTCGCCGTCCGTGAGCAATACGAGGATGCGCTGGTTGTTGCCGTTGCCTTCGAGCGCCGCCTCGGCTTCGTGGATGGCGCCGGCGATATCGGTGCCGCCGCGTGGAATGATGTGTGTGTCCACAGCGTCGAGCGACTGGCGGAAGGCGTCGTAGTCGAGCGTCAACGGGCATTGCAGGAAAGCGTTCCCGGCGAAGGCGATCAGGCCGACACGGTCGCCGTCCATTTTCTCCAGCAAATCTTCAATCGCCATTTTCGCGCGGGTGATGCGGTCCGGCTTCACGTCCTGCGCGAGCATGCTTTTGGAAGTATCCACCGCGAACAGGAGGTCGAGGCCGTTGCGTCTGGCTTCCTCCCAGCGGAAACCGATTTGCGGCCGGGCGAGGGCGAGGGCGAAACACGCCACGTTCGCCACGACCAGCGCGCGCTTGAACCGGCGGCGCGCGGTGCTGACCGAGGTCGTGAGCTGGGCGATGAGGTTTTCCGAGGCAAACTTCTTGAGCTCGGCGCGCTGGCGGGCGTCGAATTGGCGATACCGCCAGATCAACACGGCGCAGGCGAGCACTCCGGCGAGGATCCAGAAAGGTTGGGCGAATCTCATAGGTGTTTTCGAGTTAAGTGTTTTTGGGGGGCGGCGGAATCACACACCCGGCAGGCGGCGGAAGCGGGTTTGTTCCAGGCCGACGGTGAGACCTAGCAGGAGCATGGCGGGCACCACCGCGAAGGCGAACAGCTCATGATACTTCTCGAACTTCTTCACCTGGTGCGTGGTTTTTTCCATGCGATCGATTTCCGCGTAAATTTTCAGCAGCGAATCCGTGTCGGTGGCGCGGAAAAATTTCCCGCCCGTTTCGTCGGCGATCTTTTTCAACGCCTCCTCGTCCACGTCCACCTTCGCCATGGCGATGCGGCGGTTGCCGAACTGATCCTTGACCGGCACCGGCGCGTCGCCGCGCGTGCCGGCGGCAATCGTATAAACCTTCACGCCCATCGCACGGGCGGCCTCGGCGGCGGTTTGCGGCGCGACCTTGCCGGCGTTGTTCACGCCGTCGGTCAGCAGCACCACAATCTTCGACTTCGAAGGCTGGTCGCGCAGACGATTGACGCAGGTCGTCAGGGCCGAGCCGATGGCCGTGCCGTCCTCGCCGATGCCGATGTGGACACGTTCCAGATTTTGTTTGAGCCAGTCATGATCGAGCGTAAGCGGGCTGACAAGATAAGGCGCGCCGGCGAAGGCCACCATCCCGATGCGGTCGCTCGGGCGGGCCTCAACGAATTTCGCGACCACCGACTTCACCACTTCGACGCGGCTGGCGGGTTGATCACCGAGATTGAAATCGAGCGCCTCCATCGAGCCGGAGACATCCAGCGCCAGCATGAGGTCCACGCCGCTTGCCTGCACCTCGGTGCGGCCCTGGCCCCATTGCGGACGGGCAAGGCCGACGATGATCAACGTGGCGACGAGCAATTGCAGCAGGGTGGTCCAGCGGATCGGACGGCTGCGCGTTTCGCGGGCGACGGCGCGGGCAATTTCGACGTTCGAATATTCCACGGCGGCCACGCGGCCTTTGCGTCCCCGCCACAACGCCAGCAGCGGCAACAGCGCCAGCAACCAGAGAAATCCAGGATCGAGAAAGCGGATCATAAAAATTAGTGAGTTTTCGGAATTTGCGATTTCGAAGCGACCGGCGCGGTGTGAATGGCCGGCTTGAAGGCCGACGCCGTTTCCGCGGCGAAATTCACCGCGATGCCCGTGGCATTTTTCGAGCGGGCCGGCAGGGCTTTCGCCGTGGCCGGCTTGTCGGCGGTGGTCTCACCCCGCCAGAGCGTGATGAGGCGGCGACCGTCGACGCTGGTGACCGAGCGCAGGGACCAGGCGGAGGATGCTTGGCTGGGTTTCATAAGGGTAGCTTGCATGGCCGGAGTTAGTGGGTGGTCGGTACGGGTTGGGCGGTGATGGATTCGGGGGCGACGCTGTCGAGCGCGGTCTGTTGCACGAACTCGACCGCGGCGCGGTGCATGTCCTCGAGCGCGGGCGTGGAGTAAACCCAGCCGGCGAATTTCGCGAGGTCGCAGTGCTGGAGAAAATCCCCGAGCAACGAGCGGTGCGTGGCCAGCATCTGCTGGCGCACTTCCACGAGGTCGCGCAGAAATTCCTCGGTCGTGAGCCGGGGCGCCTGGAAGTGGAACTGTACCTCCAGGTAATGGCGGATGATCTCGGACACCGCGAAACAGTATTCGCGGGCGTGATCGGGATTCATCAGGCCGCGCGCCTCGTCCAGTTTCTGGAGCGCGATTTCCTGCGGCGTCATCGCGGCGAACCGGCCGCGCTTAAGCCAGCGCCAGACGCCGAAGACGGCGGCGCCGAGAAGCACGACGCCGACCGCACCTGCAACCCAGGGGATGGGAGTGGGGAGATGCCTGGGTTGCCGGATATCCCGGATGTCTTCCGCAGAGGAGGCAGGAACTTTGGAAGACACCGGTGCGGCCGGCGTCAAAGTGGTTGACGGTTGACTGGCCCCGTTCGGCATCGGAGCTGAGCCCTGATGCACGGGAGTGGATTGTCCGCCGGGGCCGGCCGTGTGGCTGGTGGTTTGGAGGGCGGTGGCGGTTGAGACCGTCAGCGCAAGGCTGACGGCAACTGCGGCGGCCCCGGCGGGAAAAGTCTGGCTAAGGGTTCGAAAGTTCATCGCATTCTCCGTTCACGATTTTTGAAAAAGGCGCGCAAGGCGGGTTCATACGGCTCCTGCGTGTCCAGGTTAAGGGTGTCCACGCCTTCGGCGGCGAGGGCGCGGTTCAGATTCACGACGCGGTCGCGGGCCAGTTCGGCGAAGCGGCTGCGGACGCGTTCATCGGTGGTGTCGAGTTCGATCAATTCGCCGGTCTCGGCGTCTTCCACGGTGAGCTGGCCGATGTCCGGCAATTCCGCCTCGCGCTGGTCGTGCACGTGCAGGCCCACGACATCATGGCGGCGGCTCGCAAGCCGGATGGCGCGGCGGACCTCGGTGAGCGCGCCGTCCTGGTTCGGCAATTCGAAGTCGGACACCAGGAACATGATGGCCCGGCGCGAGGTGATTTGATTGGCGAAGTCCAGCGCGCGGACAATGTTCGTGCCGCGCGAATGCGGTTCGAAAAACAGGATCTCGCGAATCACGCGCAGCACATGCTGCCGTCCTTTTTTCGGCGGGATGTATTGCTCGATCTGGTCGGAGAAGAGCACCAGGCCGACCTTGTCGTTGTTGCGGATGGCCGAAAAGGCGAGGGCACTCGCCAGCTCGGCGGCCATCTGGCGTTTGCTTTGCCGGCCGGAGCCGAAATTGCCCGAGGCGCTGACGTCCACCACGAGCAGGATCGTCAGTTCCCGTTCCTCGGTGAATTTCTTGATGAACGGACGGCCCGCGCGGGCGGTGACGTTCCAATCGATGGCGCGGACTTCGTCGCCGGGCGCGTATTCGCGCACCTCGTCGAAATCCATGCCCCGGCCCTTGAAGACCGAGTGATATTCGCCGGCGAGCGAATCGTTCACGAGCCGGCTGGTGCGGATTTCTATCTGGCGCACCTTCTTCAGGATTTCCTTGGCTTGGTCGGTGTTCATATCAGGGTCTCCGTTCAGGGCCCACGTTGCGTTCAGGGAACCGGCAGGGTTTCGAGCACTTTGGCGATGATATTTTCCGACGTGATATTTTCCGCCTCGGCTTCGTAGCTCACCGCGACACGGTGACGCAGCACGTCGAGCGCGAACGTTTTCACATCCTGCGGCGTCACGTATCCGCGGCCGTTCAGGAAGGCCCATGCCTTGGCGGCCCGGGTGAGCGCGAGCGTCGCGCGCGGCGAGGCGCCGTAACGTATGTAGCCGTTCAAATCGATGCCGTAGCGTTTCGGGTCGCGCGTGGCCCAGACGATATCCACGATGTAATCCTTGATCTTGTCGTCCACGTAGATGGAGTTGGTCACCTTGCGAGCGTTTACGATGTCCTCGGCGGAAACCACTGGTTGCACCGTCAGGTCGGCGTCGGTCGCCGCCATGCTTTCGAGAATGGCCCGTTCCTCGGCGCGAGTCGGATAATCGACGATCACCTTCAGCATGAAGCGATCAACCTGCGCTTCGGGCAGGGGATAGGTGCCCTCCTGTTCGAGCGGGTTTTGCGTCGCCATCACCAGGAACGGCTCCGGCAAGCGATACGTGTCGTCACCGAGCGTCACCTGGCGTTCCTGCATCGCTTCGAGCAACGCGCTCTGCACCTTGGCCGGCGCGCGGTTGATTTCGTCCGCGAGAATGAAGTTGCTGAAAATCGGGCCGTGCTTCGTGAGGAACGTGCCGTCGCGCGGATTATAAATCATCGTGCCGACGATATCGGCGGGGAGCATGTCCGGCGTGAATTGCAGGCGATGGAATTGCATGCGCGTCGCCCCGGCGAGCGTCTTGAGCGAAAGCGTCTTGGCGAGACCCGGGACGCCCTCGAGCAAAATGTGGCCGTTGGTGACGAGCCCGACGAGGAGGCGGTCCACGAGATGTTTCTGGCCGACGAGCACGCGGGCGATTTCCTGGCGCAGCGGCTGGACCCACGCGGAACTTTGACGCACGGCTTCGTTGATCGCCTGGATGCGATCGTTGTGACCGCCGCTCAGGGGGGCGGCGCCGTTGCCGAGGGCGGGGGCCGGCATCGGTTGCGCCATCGCGGGCGACACCGCGCGGCGGACGGGCGTGCCGCGGAAACGGTAGGCTTCCAATTCATCCTCGGTGGCCGGCTGGCCGGCGGGATTGGTCGCCCCGACGGAAGTGTGAGGCCGGTGGGCGCTGAGGTCTGTGTGCTTGTTCCAGTTCGGATTGTTCATAGAGCTTTAATTATTTTTTTTCTTTGCTGGAGCGCCTGCGAGAGCCGCTCTCTTCACTGCAGTAACAGACCACACGGCTTTATCTGGGGCCTTTCCGGTTGATTACACTTCTGAAAGGAAACGGAGGGCGAAATCAGCCAATGAAATCAGGCGAATGCGCGTGGCAGCGCGGGTGCGGGTGAGGTTTGAGATGGAGAATTATGAAAGGGAGGGCGGGTTTAATTTCCGTCTCGGGCGCTGATTGTGGGTGGCGGCGGTCGCGCTGCGCCCGCCCCGGCCCGCGAAGGCTGGCGTGGAATGGAGTGGAAATTTACGCCAGGGAAAAATCGAAACGGGCTGATGTTTGTTCCCGATGCTCGCAGGTGAAGTTTTGTCCGCGACGCGCGGACATTCCCGGTCGCAGCGCGACCGGGATGAACGTTCAAGCACCTCCTCTCCCGGCCTCCTCCGCTGCGCGGAAAAGAAGGGTTCGAAGCGCTTGGGAATTTTTGGAGCGATGCTGCATTCGGGCGCGCACCCGGCTGCCTTGGGCTTGGGCCGGGATGGATCAAGGAACGCTAGCGCGCCGATGCACTCTGGCTCCGCGACGGTGCGGGGCGAGAGCCGGAGAGGGGAGGGAATTACGATCGACAAAATCTGGCAACCGAACACGAACACACCTCAGCCGGCAGCCGGCCATTCCCCGATGTGTAACCCATGTGCTTGGGAGAAAGTATCACCGATGCGCTTGAAAATTCAGGTGAGGGCGAGCTTGGTTTTCCCATTTTAGTTCAGTGTTAGGACGCACCCATCCAGGAGCTGCCGGAATCACGTGTTGTTCAGCGGCAATTTCGGTTTTCGATCCAGCCACTTGTCCACGTTGCGAGGCGTGTAGTTGCGGAGGCTCGCGAGCAATTCGACGGGATCATGGGCGCGGATCAGCGAGGCGAGATGTTCCTGCCTGATGAATCGTTGCGCCGCCATGTGGTCGAGAAATTGAAAGAGCGGTCTGTAATAATTTTCGATATCCAGAAACGCGCAGGGCTTCAGGTGAAAGCCGAGTTGCGTCCAGGTGAACACTTCGAAAATTTCCTCGATGGTTCCCGCGCCGCCGGGCAGCGCCACGAAGGCGTCGGAGAGTTCCGCCATCTTCATCTTTCGCTCGTGCATGGAGTCCACGCAGTGCAATTGGGTCAATCCCTTGTGCGCCACTTCCATGGCCACGAGTTGCTTCGGGATGACGCCGATGACCTCGCCGCCCGCCGCCAGCGCGCCGTCTGCAACCGCACCCATCAGCCCGACGTTGCCGCCGCCATAAACGAGCGTGACCCGTTCGCTGGCGAGCAGCCGGCCGAACGCGGTGGCCATCGCCAGATATGCCGGATGCAGGCCGGGACTGGAGCCGCAATAAACGCAGAGAGATTTGAGATTCATTGATTCCACGCGAGCGGCGCCATGAGCGAGCTCGGCGCGCTAATCATAGTCGCCCGGATCGGTAACTATCAAGGTGACTCCCGAGCACTCCTCGATTTTGCCGGAACGATTTGGAACGCGAAATTCGACCAGGTGCTTTCCGCGCGGCAGTTGAACCGAAACTTCAAAGCAAGATCCCTGGGAACCGTCCGCAGCGTCCTCATCGTCCGGGTCGGGTTTCAGCCCGCGCGGGGCGAGCTTGAATTGCTTCCAGTCCGTCGCGGGTTGCGGCGTCGGCGCGAGCGTGCGAATGCGATATTCCACCGGCCCTGGGACCGCGTCGCCCTCGTAGTCGGCGGAAATGTGCGAACGTTCGGACGAGGAGCCGTCCGAGACATACGCGCCAAATAGCGTGCCGTCGGAGAGTTTCCATTCCTTGCCGCGCTCCTCGCCGTCGGCCAGCACCATCCAGGCTGGTATCTTGCCCGTACGCACGTCGCGATTGAATTTCCGCTGGTTCAAGATCGCAGGCAGCAGCATAGGCCAGAGAATCCAATTGAGCAGCGCCTGGCTCAGCAGGCGGCCGCGAAAATCCTTGCGCTTATCCTCTGCTGTATCGGCGGGATTGAAAAAGACACCAAAGATCACGCCCACCAGCCAGCCGATGGCCCAGAGCACGAGCAGCCCGATGAGTATCCACCACCAATGAAATTTCATGGGAGTTGACGATGCGTGTTGAGGGAGTGCATGCCTGTGCCTGGCTGCAAAATATCGTGGACGATCATGATTGTCGCCTAAAATGTTGCGCCTGGTAATCCTGCTCGCGGTCTTGGAAGGGAAATGGGGTGGAAGCGCTATTTTCCTGTTTCGGATGTGGACGATCGTCGCACATACAGCACGGAATCCACCAGGCTGCCGATGTCTTTCAAACTGTCCACCGGATAAAAACCCTTCCAATTCGTGTCGCGCACCAGAAAGCGGCTCCCGTCGTAAAACACCGTGACGGTATGGACATCATTTTTCGTTTCATAGCCGACGTTGAGAAACGCCTCGCTCGTTTTTAGCGCCTTTTCCAACTCTTCGATGTGTTCGTTGGTGCTTAAGTAGAAACGAGCGTCGAAAATACCGCGCGCTGCCGCGTAGCATTTTTCAGTGGCGTTCGAATGCAAATCGAGAATGACCTCGATGCCGCGGCAGTTGCGCCGTTGAAATTCGCCGTCGAAATGGGCGGCATAGCGCCGTTCCGCCTGCAACGGCGTAACGTAGAAAAGGTGGAAGTTGTGACAGTAGCCTTCGAAAAATTCCGTCACCGGTTTGCCTGTGAAATAACTTGCGACGATGGCGTAACTGGAAAGCGTGCAAGAGGCCGCGCCCTGAGTGAATGCGGTGTCGAGGTTGGTGACGGTGACGAAGCGCGGACTTTCTCCTGGTGCGACGGGCGTCGGCATCTCGGCGGCATATAGGGATGCCAGACTCAGAAAATTGAGAACGACGAAAATTCCCAAGCCGAGAGATCCTGCGGCCTTGATGCGACGGAGAATAAACCTTGTCATATCCAAGGAGATCATTTTGCCCGGCGGCGAAAGCCTAGTCCAGCAGTTCGCGGCAAGTAATTAAACTTCAGTGCAACGTTTCGCCGCGCTCCAGCATCCCTATGAATTTTACCAGGCGGGCCGCGCGTTTCAGCCTTCCTGGCCGTTTGGAGGCGAAAGAGTACGGCGTAGCGATTTTGACTGCTCAAAGTGGCGAAGAATCTGGCTGCGGCGGGATTTTTTTTAAGCGCTGCCGCGAGGTCGGGCGGGACCGTGGATTTTCCCTGCGGTTGATAGGCGGATTTCCAGCGGCCGTTCGCTTTGGCGCGTTGGATGGCAGCGCGCCCGGCCGGCTGCATAAGGCCGCGTCGGACAAGCGCGAGCGCTTTGCGACGATTGACCTGTGACCAAATGCTATTTGATTTTCGTGGTGTGAACTTTTGCCGCCAAAAACTCTCATCCACACTCTTGCTTTGGCCGTCGATCCAGCCGTAGCACAGCGCCACTTCGAGCGCTTCGGCGTAGTTTACGGATGGGATTCCCGACGCCTGCTTCGCGAACTTGAGCCAGACGCCCGGCATGGTGGAATGGTTCTTATCCAGCCACTCGCGCCACGCCGCCTGGGTGGCGCAGGAGAGCTGGGGCATCTCGTCAGACGACTTCATGAAATCTCACTTCGGAGCGATTTGGTTGGCGTTACCATCGGCACGACGAAAGCTAAAAGTGGAAATGCCGGACAGGCAAGGCCGTAACCTCGGCCTTCGCTGAAACTTGCTCCCGCTGCCAACCCGGTTCATAGTTTCATGGTGGATGTGCTCAAAACAATTCCCTGGGTTGTCGCCGGCTTGATCGCCGCCAAGTGCGTTGCCCAACTCTGGCTCGATGTCCTGAATCGTCGCAACGTGCTGGCGCACGCAGGCGCGATTCCCGAAGCGTTTCGCGGGGTGATGGATCAGGCGACCTATGACAAGTCCGTGAAATATACGTTGGCGAAAGGTCAATTTGACCAGATCCAAACGTTGTATAATACGGCCGTTTTGCTGGTGGTGCTGTTTAGCGGCGTCCTGCCGTGGTCGTTTCATCTTTTCACGACTGGCATCGGAACGTCGGTGTGGTCGATGGCCGCCTATATGTTTGTGGCTGGCATTGCGCTCTCACTGCCTGGGATGCCGCTCGAATGGTATGATCAATTTCGGCTGGAGCAACGGTTTGGGTTCAACACCACCACGCCGAAAACGTGGTGGCTGGATCGCTTGAAAGGTTTGGTGCTGGGCATCGTATTGCTCTTTCCGTTGCTGGTGCTGGTGTTGAAGCTCGTCGAATGGATGGGCAATTCGTGGTGGCTGTGGGCATGGGGCGCGATGATGGGATTTCAGTTGATCATGGTGGTGGTCGCGCCGGTGGTCATCATGCCGTTATTCAATAGATTCACGCCGCTGCCGGAGGGGAGCTTGCGCGAGCGTTTGTTGAAACTCGCCGACCGCACCAGTTTTCGGGCGCGCAGTATTCAGATCATGGACGGCAGCAAACGCTCGCGACATTCCAACGCTTTTTTTACCGGCTTCGGCGGCTTCCGCAAAATTGTGCTCTTCGATACGTTGGTGGAACAACTGGCGGAGCCGGAATTGGAGGCCGTGCTCGCGCACGAAATTGGTCACTTTAAAAAGAAGCACATTCCGAAATCGCTGATGATGGCCGCGGCGGGCTCGTTATTCGCGTTCTATCTGATCTCCCTGCTCGCGCGGCAGGAATGGTTTTATTGGTGGTCGCGCCGTTACGAATACGAAGCCGATGCCTACGCCGCCGGCGTGATGAACGAGCCGCACTCGCTTATCGGCGCGTTGCGAAAGTTGAACGAGAAAAATCTCAGCAACCTCTCGCCGCATCCGCTCTACAGCGGCTTTTATTATTCACATCCGACGTTGCTGGAACGCGAGAGCGCGTTGTTGCGGGCGGGCGGTTGAAAAAATCACGGTGGGCAGCCCGGGGGCCGACCACCGTGAAATTGAATTGCGATGTGCCGATTTTTACGGCGCAACCACGCGGTAAAACACGCTGCCGTTGTTCGGGCCGATGGGAATGACGATATTGGTCGTGCCCCCGCTCGTGCCGGGAACCGTCACCCAATTCGTCGAGATACCGGTGCCGGGGCTGTTGGTTTGCGATTCGAGGTGCCCGTCGGGGATGTTCCACGCGATGTTCAAATTATTTCCCGCTCGTTGAAGAGTCAGCAGGATGGCGCGCATGAGTTTATAAACAATGCCGCCCGCGCCGTTCGCGGCGGTGTTGGTGACCAGCGCATACAGTTCGCCGGCATCGTCCTGGCCAAAGCCGTGGACGGTCAGGCCATTGGGCAATACGGCGTTGGTGAGCGGCGCCAGCGCAAAGGCGTTGATGTGGCCGCTCACCAGGTCGGCGTAAAAGATTCGACCGTCGGCGCGAACAGGCGCCGTTTTGAGCGCGAGGTCGCCGAAGATATATTTGCCGTAGAGTTCCGGAATCGCGCTCCCGCGATACACAAAACCGCCGGTGATGGAGATGCCGTCGCCATGATCGTATTCGAGCGTGCCATCCGTGCCGCTGATGGGATCGATCAAACCGGCGGGCACGCCCGGGCTGCGATTCCCCGGCGCGGCGCCGACGGTGCCGTTGGTGCGATTGAAAAGAAAATCACCTTCCTTGACCGCCCAACCGTAATTGCCGCCGAGGACGACCTTGTCGATTTCTTCGATGGTATTCTGGCCCACGTCCGCCACGATCAAATCGCCATTCGCGCGGTCGAACGAAAAGCGATAGGGATTGCGAAATCCGTACGCGTAAATTTCCGGCACCTGGCCCGGAGCCTGGAAGGGGTTGGTGGCGGGGATGCGATACTGGCCGTTGGAGCTGACGCCGTCGGAACTCGTGGGCGTGAGCGCGGGATTCAGCGGATCGATGCGCAACATTTTGCCGAGTGGCGCCGTGAGATTCTGCGCATTGCCGCCGGGCTCAAGGTGGCTCGGCCCGGAATCGTTGGCGTTGCCGCCATCGCCCAAGCCAAGATACAGGTAACCATCGGGACCGAACGTCACCGTGCCGCCATTATGATTGGACGCATTTTTGCCGAACGAAATAATTTCACGGCGGGAATTGGGATCGACCACCACCGCATTCGTGGAGGACATTTTCCATTCGTTGACGACGTTTCGATAAGTGTTCGCCGCCCCATTAGGCGCGGTATAGACAAGCGTGCCGTTGGTAGGCTCGCTGTTGTAGGTGTAAAGCGTCTGATACCCGGAGCTGGCCGGATTGTTGAATCCGGGATGAAACGCAAGACCGAGAAAGCCGCGTTCGTCGTTGGGGCTGCCTGCGTTCAGCGGCGGCTGCACCCGGCTTTGGATGTTCAGTGCTGCTCCGGGCAACAACACGCCGTTTTCGATGACACGCAACAAGCCATTCTGTTCGACAACGAAAAGGTGGTTTGTGTCGCCGGGTGGGCTGATGGCGTAATCAGGCGCGGAGAGGCCGGTGGCGACCGGTTTTAGATAAATGGCGATGGTGCCATTGGTAATCGACGGCAGGAAAAGCCCGCCGTGAGCGACGCGACCGGTCGCGAGGAGCAACGCAACGAGCAACAATTTTCGGGAATGATTCATATCTCAACCTCAGGATTTTTTACAACGAGCGGTCACGTGCTGATTCCACAGTCGTGCCGGGAATCAACAAGTTCAAGTGCCGGCATGTCTGTAAGAGGCGCAAGCTCGCCCGATTGTTCCCGGATAGTTTCGAGTGGTTGGGGAGTTCCTGCGGGAAATTGCCAATCGTTGCGTGTGATTATGCGGGATAAAGGAAAACCGGGCCGGTCCGGGAATCCAAATTAACAATTGGCTTTTAGGATCGGAACGTGATACAAACAGTGTCCGCTTCGGACTGGGGCGGCCTGAAAACGTAACAAAAACAGAGATTTGAGCTATGTCACAGCATCGTAGTCTGCGCGCCGCATCCACTTTGGGCGGCAAAAGAAATGTTCTCAAGCGCTTCGAGCGCGTTGAGGTGTTGAAGAAACGCGGGCAGTGGAAAGACGGCGACCGCATCACCGGGTTGCGCAAGACCAAGAAGGCGGAATAAGCGCCGCGCGCTATTGCGCGAGGGCGTGGTTGTTGGCAGCACGGGCATCGCCCGCGCTGCCGCTCGTCATTTTCGGGATCACCTCATGGTTCGGCTCCAAAAATTTCTGGCGGATGCCGGTGTGGCCTCGCGCCGGTCCGGCGAGGCGATCATTCTTGAGGGCCGCGTCAAGGTCAATGGAGAGCAGATCAAGACGCTGGGCGCGCGGATCGATCCCGACCATGACCGCGTGGTGGTGGACGGCAAGGCCATCCGCGCGAAGCGAAAGATGTATCTGGCGCTGAACAAACCGCGCGGGCTGGTTTGTTCGCGGAAGGATGAACAGGATCGTCCGACAATTTTTACGCTTTTGCCCAACGAATGGGGGCATCTGCATCCGGTGGGGCGGCTGGATTTCAACAGCGAAGGATTGATTTTCCTGACCAATGATGGTCAATTCAGCCTGCACTTGACGCATCCCCGTTACGGCGTTCGCAAGATATATATTGCGACGGTGGCCGGGAAGGTGGGCGGTGAAATGCTGGGGCAGTTTATGCGGGGCGTGGTTCACCTGGGTGAACGCCTGAAAGCGGAGAAGGCGCGGCTGGTTTCCGGCGGCAGTTCACAGAGCGTTGTGGAACTGGTGCTGGCCGAAGGTAAGAACCGCGAGGTGCGCCGATTGTTTGAATCGCAGAATTTGAGTGTTAAACGGCTCGTGCGGGTCCAGGTCGGAAAAATCAAGCTCGGCGAATTGAAACCGGGCAAATGGCGGACATTGACAGAACCGGAGATTAAATCTCTACTGAGTTGAGTTATGAAAACGAACTACTGCCTGATTTTGGGCGTGATGCTTTCCACCAGTCTGCTGGCGCAAACGAACACCTCCGCGCCGATCGCCACTCCCGCGGCTGCTCCGGCGGCGACGATCGCCCCGGCTGATTCGGCCACGGAAATTCCGCCCGCCAAAGCGCCGAAGAAAAAAGCGGCCAAGAAGAAATCCGCCAAGACGCCGGAAAAGAGCGTGGCGAAGAAGCCCGCGCCAAAGAAAGACTTCGCAGCGGAGTTGAGATCGACGCCGTTGGTGGCGGGCCCGGCCACGTGCGTGGCCAGCAACGTCAATGTGCGCGGCCAGGCCAAGCTGAAGAGCGAAGTGGTCACCCGCATTCAAAAAGGTCAAACCGTGACCGTGCTCGAGGAAGTGGTCCGCAATGATTCGGGTCCGGAAGAACCCTCGGCTTGGGCGAAAATTCTTTTGCCGCCCGGCGGGCATGTCTGGGTCAACACCCTGTTCGTGACCAATGGCGCCGTGAAGCCGAAAAAGCTCAACCTGCGCAGCGGTCCCGGTGAAAATTATAGCGTGGTCGGATTGCTGATGGCCGGCGACGCCGTAAAGGAAGTGACCACGAAAGGTGACTGGATCGAGATCGAAGCCCCGGCGAGCGCGTACGCTTTTGTGGCTGCGCAATATTTGAAGCAGGAACCTGAGGCGCCCGTCACGATCGCTTCAACGCCGGTCACGCCCGTTCCGGTGGTTGAGCCAACTCATCCGACCCCGCCGCCTGCGCCGGAACCTGCGCCTGAAGTCGCTAAGGTTGGCGCGGGACCGACGGTAGCACCGGCCCCGACCGATGCGCCCGTACCGCCGCCCTCACCAGCGCCTCCGGCTCCAGTTCCGGTGCCGCCCGCGCCTCCGGAAACTGCTTCGACCCCCGGCACGCCGGCGATTGAACCCATTCCCGACGAGCCGCCGCCGCCCCGCATCGTGCAGCGCGAAGGCATTGTTCGCGGCATGACCAGCATCCAGGCGCCGTCCGCGTTCGCGCTCATCAATCCCGATGACAAAAAGAACATGGATTATCTTTACACGACCTCGCCGAGCCTCGATTTGCGCCGCTACAAAGGCCTGCGCATCATTGTGACCGGCGAAGAGGGATTGGATGATCGCTGGCCGAACACGCCGGTGCTCACGATTCAGCGTATCCAGGTGGTGGAGGAAGCTCCCGGTTCGGGCAGCTAATGTCGGCGGCCAATCTCATTGATGGCCGCACCATCGCGGGTCAACTGCAGGACGAACTGAGGGAGCGCGTTGCCGCGCTGAAATCCCGGGGCGTCCAGCCGGGCCTGGCGTTTGTGCGTGTCGGCGAAGATCCGGCGTCGAAAGTCTACGTTGGTCGCAAGGAAAAGACCTCCCGCGAATTGGGCATCCTTTCGGAAACCCACGTTCTGCCGGAATCGACTTCGGAACAGGATCTCCTGGCACTGCTAACGCGACTCAATGCTGACGACCGCGTGCATGGCATTCTGGTCCAGGCACCCCTGCCGTCACACATCAGCTCAACCAAGGTTTATGCGTTCGTGGTGCCGCACAAGGACGTGGACGGTTTCAACCCCGTGAATGTCGGCAAATTGATGCTCGGCGATACGACGGGATTTTTTCCCTGCACGCCCGCCGGCATTCGGGAATTGCTCGTGCGATCCAGCGTAAAAATTCCCGGCGCGGAAGTCGTCGTGCTGGGGCGCGGCAACATCGTCGGCAAACCGATGGCGGCATTGCTGTGCCAGAAAGACAAACACGCCAACGCCACGGTGACCATTTGCCATGCGTCCACGCGCGACATCAAAGCACACACACGCCGTGCGGATATTTTGATCGCGGCGATGGGCGTCGCTGAGTTTGTAAAGGCCGACATGGTGGCTCCCGGCGCAGTCGTTGTGGATGTGGGCGTCAATCGCGTCGCAGACGCCGCGGCAAAAGGCGGCTCGCGTCTGGTGGGCGACGTGGATTTCGCGGCCGTGCAACCAATCGCGGGAAAAATCACGCCCAATCCCGGTGGCGTGGGGCCCATGACCATTGCGATGCTGATGCAAAACACCGTGCGGGCCGCCGAAATGGCGACCGCCTGATCGACGAGGAAAGTCGCGCGACTTCCAATAAATTTTACCCTATGCAACCAACCCGAATATTGCCCGATCTCCAATGCTCGCTGATCTGCGAGGAAATCCGCCAGGAAGCGAATGGAAATTTTTTCCTGATCGGCGTCATCAATGTCATTCGCGTGCCGCAGCTCCCGGTGACCGCGCTCAAACTGAGCCTGTTCAACCGGTGGACCGCGGGCGTGGGGCAGTTTACCGAAACCGCGCGCCTTATCGCGCCGGACCAGACGACGGTGATGCGCAAGACCGAGGTAAAATTCGGCTTGCAGGATCCGGCGCAAAGCGCGACCACGTTCACCATTTTTGGCCAGGTGGAGTTCAAGGCCGCCGGATTGTACTTCGTGGAAGTGCTGGTGGATGACGTGATGAAGATCCGTTATTCGGTGCCCGTGGTGGTGGCGCCACCGCCCAACCAACCGCAGGGTCAACCGCCCCAGCCTGCGGCATAAGGCTGCGTCCTCGGGGTCTGCCGGCGGAATCCTTCGCGACAAGCCGTGCCCGAGCTGGTATCCTGCAGGAGCAGGCCGCCCTTGGTTGAGAGGGTGACCGCAAGCAATTATGGATGCACCGGCGCCCGTTGAAAAGCCCCCGCTGGCGTGGCAGCCGTTCACGCCCCGCGGCGTCGCGGCTTTCGCGCAGGCTTCGGCCGCATGGCTTTTTGGCTTTCAATTTCTCGTTTCTCTGCTCTCGTCCGGGGTGGTGGCATGGGCGGTTCATGCCGCCTGGTTTCCGGTGATCGGCGCCGCGGTCGCGCAATTACCTCCGAACGGAGAGCTGCGTTCCGGCGTGCTGGACTGGCAGGGTGATCCGCTCGCGCGGCTGGCGGAGGGACGATGCCTTGCCTTCACCGTGGATATGAAGCATGAGGCGCGGGCGCGTTTGCCCGCCCACGTCCAGGTCGAATTTGGTGACCGGGAAGTGCGCGTTTTTTCTTTGCTTGGTTTCGTGCAGAAGCCGTATCCGCCGCAATGGAGATTTCCCTTCAACCGCGAGGAACTGGTGCCGTGGTGGGGCGCGTGGTCCCCGTGGTTTCTCGCACTGCTCATGCTGGGCACCATGGCCTTCCTGATGTTGTTCTGGACTTTTCTAGGCACGGTCTATTGCGTGCCGGTGTGGTTGATCGCGTTTTTTACGGATCGAAAACTGACGTTGGGGGGAAGCTGGCGGCTGGCTGGCGCCGCGCTCATGCCGGGGGCGCTGGTCGCTACCGCGGCAATTTTTCTGTATGGTCTGGGAACGTTCGGCTTGATCGAACTCTTTGCCGTGTGGGGAGCGCACTGGATTATCGGCTGGGTTTACGCCGGGTGGGGCGCGTTGCGGGCGCCGCGGCAGATGATCGATCCGGCCACCAAGGGAAATCCTTTCGCGTGATTGCGTGCGAGGCCGGGTTTCGCTAGGGTTGGCACATGACTTTTTCCGCCGCCACCCGACGCGCAGCGCTCGCGCTGCTGGGGGCGTTGCTGCTGAGCGGTTGCACGGATTCCTCGCAGAGCCAGATGGATGAGGAGAGGGAGTCACATTTTCTCATGGGTAAGAGCCGTGTGAGCGCGATGGATTATCCGGCGGCGATCGAGTCGTTTGAAAAAGCGTTGATGGTCAATCCGCGATCCTCCGCCGCTCATTTCGAGCTGGCTTGCCTGTATGAAAATCGCGAACTGGATCCGGCAGCGGCCATCTACCATTACCAGGAATATTTGAAGCTGCGGCCCAACGCCGAGAATACCGAGATCGTAAATCAGCACGTCCTGGCGCTGAAACAGGATCTGGTAAAGACCGTTTCGCTGGGGCCGGTCACGGAACGCCAGCAGAAAGAGTTCGAGCGGGTCGTGCAGGAAAACAAACGGCTGACCGATGAAGTGGAGAAATGGCGTGCCTACGCCGGGCAACTGCAAAAGATGACCAACCAGGCTCCGCCAACACCGGCGGTGAATCGTGTTACGCAACGGGATTTGGAGGTCGATTCGGCCAGGAGCAATGCGACGATCAATTCCGTTCGCAATAATGCTCGTTCGAACACTCCGGCGGCATCAACTCCACGAACACACACGGTTCAGGCAGGGGAAACTCCCAGCACGATTGCGAAGAAATATCGTATCAAAGTGGAGGCATTGATGTCGGCGAATCCGCGACTGGACGCCCGGCGGATGCGGGTGGGGCAGACGGTCAACCTTCCACCATCCAGTCTTTGAGGGGGGCACTGTCAATAAACCCCGTGGAAATGAAATCAGTGACCGGCCACAAAAAAAGATTTGAACGAAATTATATAGTGGCGGTCAATGGTCTGAACTTTACGCTGTCAGGATTGCCCGGTGTGAGGCGCTGCCAGGGTTTTGAAACGGAGTCAACAAAGTGATGTTCAAGCAGTTCGATGGGCGATATTTGAAACTTTGCGGACGAAAAAAAGTTGAAGAAGTGTTTGACAGTCACGGCGGATTTCCGGTAGAAACCACATTAGTACTGTGTTGTGGCACTGGATATAGGGTGTGAAAAAAGCGAAAGTTTTAACTATGAAAAAAATGGTTGCCTCCGTCGGATTGGTTGCGCTTAGCGCGTCTGGACTTCACGCGGCCTCGGACATGGGCGTGCCGTCAGATTCGGGCAGGTTCTGGAGCGTTTCCGCCACGCTTCGCGGCTTCTACGATGACAACATCAACACGTATCCCAACAGCACGCCATTGCCGCCGGGATATTCGCGCGGTAGTGCTGGTTACGAAATCAGCCCGGCGCTTTTCCTCAGCTTTCCGATGGAGCAGACGTCGATCGGATTGAGCTACATTTATTCTTTCAAGTATTACGAAAACAAGCCGGTGAACAATTCCGAGTACTATGACATGACGCATGTCTTGAACGCGGCCCTTAACCATGCGTTCAGCGAGCGGTACCAGATCAGCGTCAAAGACTCCTTCGTCATCGGTCAGGAACCGGACATTTTGCGGGCGGGCAACACGTACAACACCTTTCAGCGCATTTCTGGAGATAATAATCGCAATTACGGCGTCATCAATTTGGAGGCTCAGCTGACAACCCGGTTTGGCATCGAACTGGGTTACGCAAATACCCTCTACAATTATTCGGACCAATCCTACACAATTGGGCCGGCAGGTTTCGTCACTGGCAGCAATGCCGGGTTGTTAAATGAAATGGACCAGGTGGTTCATTTGGATGGGCGCTTTCAGATTCAACCTCAGACGATTGGCGTCCTCGGATACCAGTTCCGTGCGGTTGATTATACCGGCGACCAGCCCATTGGTGGATCTGTTCTTATTCCTGGTTCGCTCGTGATGAGCGATTCCCGGAATTTTTATGGCCATTATATTTACCTCGGTGCCGATCATAACTTTCGGCCGGACCTGACCGGCTCCTTCCGTGCGGGTGGAAATTACAACGATTTCTATAACAGCGGCGGGCAAAATAATCTGGCGCCCTACGCGCTCGTAAGTTTGCGATATACGTACCTGCCGGAAAGTTACCTGGAAGTGGGTTATACCTACGACTTCAATTCATCGGCTAATTTCAGTTCGATTAACCAGCCCGGCAACCTCACGTTGGGCTCATATGCGAGCAGTCTGTATGCGACGCTGCATCATCGGATCACGCCCAAACTGCACGGCAGCCTTTTTGGACAGTTCCAAAACAACGAATACTATGGCGGCGCCTACAACAACATGACGCAACAGTACTGGGTGCTCGGCCTGCAGCTGGAATATCAGTTCAATCGCTACTTCTCCGCTCAGGTCGGCTATGACTACGACAACGTTGGGGGCGATATCTCCTATCAAAACTACGACCGCAACCGTGTTTATATCGGTGTTACAGCCAGTTATTAGCAATCCGTGATTTTAACGGTGGGGGGCTGGGCTGTAAAACTAGCCCCCCCTTTTTTTTGACTTATGGATCCATTGAAAGCCGCGCCGAACCAGGAAACGAAACTTCACTTCCTGGATTATTGGCGCATCATCCGCCTCCGCAAGACGGTTATTCTTGCGGTCTTCCTGCTAGTGGTCATCACGGCCACCTTGGTGACGTTCATCCTCCCGGAATCGTTCGCCAGCAGCACGCGGATCAAAATTGAGCGCGACCAGTCGGACATTGCAGGATTCACGGAGCGTGGATTTGGGAATGCCTACGATCCGTATTTCATTCAAACCGAGTTTGAGCTCATCCAATCGGAGGTAATTCTCGGTCGGGTAATCACACAACTCGATCTTAATCGGGAATGGGGCCGCAAGTATGGTGATGGCAACCCCCTCAAAACCACCGAGACCATGCAGTTGCTCAAGTCTCGCATGGATTTGCGTCCGGTGCGAAATACCAGCCTCATCGAAATCAAGGTGTTCAGTGAAAAGCCGGACGAGGCAGCCAAGATTGCCAATGCTGTCGCTGAAGCTTATCAAGCTCATCGTAAAAAGCAGCGCGAGGATTTGAGTCTCGGCGGTATTCGATCGCTCGAAGATCGCTTTCGCGATCAGGAGGAGAAAATCCGGGACCAGCAGAAAAAGGTGGATGACCTTCGCGCGGAATTGGGCATTTCGGATGCGATCGCCGCCGGCGACGGTCCTTCGCCGTTGATGTCCGCGGACACCTTGCGCCGTGTCGAAAGCTTGCGCATCGACGGACAGACCCAGCTGGACATGCAGCGGACAATGTTGAACCAGTTGCGCGTATTGCTTGCACAACGCGGTCCCGAAGGACTGGCCCAGGCCATTCCCACGGCGGCGCCAGACGGCCAGTTGTCCGATTTACTCCAGCAATTGACTCTCAGCGAGCAAAGTTTGGTGGGCGCGGAAAAGGAATTGGGTCCGAAAAATTCGGAAGTCGTGAAGCTCAAGGCCCGGGTTGAGGATCTTCACCAGAAGATCACTAATCGCGTGGATGGCATCATGATCGGTTTGGATGTCAAGGTCAAATCGCTTGAGGCCAGCCTTTCCAACCTGGAGCGTGAGGTGGCTTTGCTGAAAACCAACGACATTGCGCTGGCCACGACCAGCCGGCCCTACTTTGAGGCGAAGGCCAATCTTGAGTCGCTCAGGCGTTTCCGTCAGGTCCTCGACATGAAGATCGCCGCTGAAAAAATTGACGTGGTTTTGCCCAAAACCACAATGGTTGAAATTATCGATAAGGCCATTCCCGGACCGCGTCCGGTTCGGCCCAACAAGCCCCTCAATATCGCTTTGGGAATCATCATTGGCCTGGTGGTTGGCATCGGTCTCGCATTCTTCATCGAGTATCTTGATACAAGCGTAAAGACGATTGACGATGTCGAGCGATCGTTGCAGTGCCAGGTCTTGGGGGTGATCCCGCAAAACGTCGGCTTGTTGTTGGACGAAGGAGCGGAGAGTCCACATGCCGAGGCCTATCGCGTGCTACGTACCAATCTTTTGTTCTCCCGCAAGGACGACAAGCTCAATACCATAGCCGTGGTCAGCGCCGGCGCCGGTGAAGGTAAGTCCACGACAGTGTTCAACCTTGCCTCGGTGTTCGCTCAAAGCGGCCAGCGCATCATCATCGTGGATTCCGACTTGCGCCGCCCTACGCTGCACAAAATGCTCAAAGTCAGCAACAGTCTTGGTCTCACGAATTACTTGCTGAAGCAAAACACGCTGGAAGAAGTGGTTCAGACCACGAGCCTGCCAACCCTGGACTTTCTGGCCAGCGGTAAATTACCCAGCAGCTCGCTCGGTATTCTCAGTTCGGCGCAAATGAAGGACCTCATCAGCGATTTGAAGCAACGGTATGATTATGTGTTTTTCGACTCGCCGCCCATCATGGGCGTCAGCGACGCCTCCATCCTGGCGAGCGAAGTGGACATGACTTTGCAGGTCATTCAGTACCGCCGCTATCCGCAGCCAATGAACATCCGGGCCAAGCAGTTGATCGAGAAGGTCGGAGGTAACCTGGTGGGTATCGTCCTCAACAACATTAACATGTCGCAGGATGAGAGCTATTATTACTACAGCGGGTACTACCACGATTATTATTATCGCAGCGAGGAATCAGAACCTGGCGCCAAGCCGGCGGATGCCGGGGCTTCGGATAAAACCAAGCTGGATATCAAGCAGAAATATTAGGGATTCGGGTTAATTCAATGAGCATCAATTTTGTCCGCAAGGGCTTTGGAAGTTGGACGGCCGCAGTCTTATTGCTGGTTTTGGGTTTTGCCTTCACGGGTTGCGCCTCGCATGATCCTAAAACCCCGAAGGGCAAGGCCGCCGCCGCGCCGGTGTTGAGTGAGGGCAGTGTCGACCGCGTGGGAGTCGGTGACACATTGATTGTCGAGTTCTCCGACACTCCGGAAAAGTTTCCGCCCTTCGAAGACAAGGTCAAGGAAACCGGCACGATGACCCTGATTCACAACCAAACTTTTGTTGTGACCAACAAAACCCGGGCTGAATTGGAGGTGGAAATTCGGGAGCGATATGTTCCCGATTATTACAAGCTCCTTACCGTTAAGGTCACTCATTCCGGGCAGAGTCGCTTCTATTACGTTGGTGGCGAAGTTCGCGCGCCGGCCCGACAGGTTTATATCGGGCCGATCACAGTCACCAAGGCGATTCAAACAGCGGGAGATTTCACAGATTTTGCGAAAAAATCGAAAGTTAGATTAACCCGTGCCAATGGTCATGTGCAAATCGTCGATTGTAAGAAGGCGCTGGTGAATCCGGCCCTTGATTTGGAAGTGTATCCCGGGGACAAGATTACCGTGCCGCGCCGGTTTTGGTAATGGTTCAATTTAAGATTTTGTCTGGAAAAAAGGCGGGCGTTGTTTATGCGGCCCGCCGCTTTCCTGTACGGATCGGTCGGGCGGCGGGCAATGAGTTGCAATTGGAGGAGAATGGAATCTGGGATCAGCATGCGCGGCTGGTACTCCAGCCGGACACTGGTTTCGTTTTCAATACTGAAGCCGGCGCACTGGCCACCGTTAACGGGCAGCCTCTGGAGGAGACCGTCCTTCGCAACGGGGACGAAATCAATCTGGGTGCCGTAAGGCTCCAATTTTGGCTAAGCGAAACCCGGCAATCCGGCCTTCGTATCCGGGAAGGTCTTACCTGGTTCACCATCGCGGCGATTTCCGCCTTTCAGGTCGCGCTGATTTATTTTCTTTCCCGCTGAGCGTCAATGGCGGAAGTGGCGCGCACCGGTAAACACCATCGCCACATTTCGCTCGTCCGCTGCGGCGATCACTTCGGCATCTCGCACGGAATTTCCCGGCTGAATCACCGCCGTGGCACCGGCTTCAGCGGCAGCGATGAGACCGTCCGCAAAAGGAAAGAATGCATCGCTGCAAACGATGCTGTTTTGGAGGGAGAGCTTCGCCTCGCCCGCTTTCCAGACGGCGATTCGGCTGGCATCGACCCGGCTCATTTGCCCGGCGCCGATACCCAGTGTGCGATCCGCGGCGACGTAAACGATGGCGTTCGACTTCACATGTTTTACGACTCGCCAGCCAAAAAGCATCGCGTTGAACTCAGCTTCCGTAGGGGCGCGCCGCGTCACGACTTTCAGATCCTTCCGGCGGGTGGTTTTCAAATCCCGTTCCTGCCAGAGGTATGACTCCGCGCCGACACTGCGTAAATCCCAACCGGGCGCGGCCAGCGGCGATTTCAGGATTCTAATCAGGCGCAGGTTCTTTTTCTTTTGCAACAAAGCCAGCGCGTCCGGGCTGAAATCCGGCGCCACGATCACTTCGCTGAAGATCTCCGCGATGCCTTCGGCGCATTCCAGGTCCAGCGTGCGGTTCGTGGCGATGATGCCGCCGAACGGCGCCTGGCGATCGGTCGCCAATGCTTTGTCCCATGCCTCGCGTAAATTAAGCCCGCGCCCAACGCCGCAGGGATTGGTATGCTTGAGGATGGCGAGGGTCGGTTCTTCGCCGGAGAATTCGGTGATCAATGCCGCGGCAGCGGTCAGATCAAGGATGTTGTTGTACGAAAGTTCCTTGCCGTGCAACTGGCTGAAGTATTCATTGAAGCGACCATAGAGCGCTGCTTGCTGGTGGGGATTTTCGCCATAGCGCAACGCTTGCGCCAGCGGTGCTTCGACCCGCAATGTGGCTGAAGCTTCGATCCCCTTCGCGGCGCCGAAAGCCTGTTCCAGATGCCGGGCGATGGCGGCGTCGTACGACGCTGTGCGCGCAAATACCTTGGCCGCCAGCCGGCTGCGCAATTCGAGTGTGGTGCCGCCCGTCTCGCGAATTTCGCGGGCTACTTCGTCATAGTCGGCCGGATCGGCGACGACGGTGACGCTTTCGTAATTCTTGGCCGCGCTCCGCAGCATCGAAGGTCCGCCGATATCGATGTTTTCGATGGCCTCGGGCAGCGTCGCGCCCGGGCGGGCAATGGTTTGCTCGAACGGATAAAGATTTACCACCACGAGATCGATCGGCTGGATTGAATGGTTACGTACGGCTTCCTCGTGCCTGGCATTACCGCGCACGTAGAGCAGCCCGCCGTGCACTTTCGGATGCAGCGTTTTGACCCGGCCATCGAGCATTTCGGGAAAGCCGGTGTAATCGCCCAGCTCGATGACTTTCAATCCCGCGTCGCGCAGAGCCTTGGCCGTGCCGCCGGTGGAGATCAGTTCCACACCCGCGGTGGCGAGGGCCTGGGCCAGGGCGGGCAGGCCGGCCTTGTCCGATACGGATAAAAGTGCGCGTCGAATTTTCTGCATGACGGTCGTTACGTTTGGCGTAAGGCTCGCGCGTAGTCAATCGGCAAAAGACACGATGCGATCATTTGCGGGCGACCTCGAAATCATTCCTTGTGGACGGTCGGGGAGACCGATAGTTTCCAGCCTCGTCGTCAAAACTGCATGCGGAAACCTCGATTTTACTCCCAGCTCTATTTTTGGGTTTTCGTGGGGATGCTTCTGGGGATTCTGGTGGGACATTTCTTTCCCCAGGTTGGCAGCCAGTTGCAACCATTGAGTGATGGATTCATCCGCCTCATCCGGATGATGATCGCGCCCATTATCTTCACCACCGTGGTCGTCGGCATCGCCGGCATGGGCCAGCTTAAACGGGTGGGGCGTATCGGTCTCAAGGCTTTTGTGTATTTTGAGGTGATGACCACGCTGGCACTTGTCCTTGGGTGGATCGTGGCGAAAGTTTTTCAGCCGGGAGCGGGGATGAACAAGGACATCAGCCAGTTGGATCTTGCCCCCATTCAGCGAACGCTCGATGCCGCCAAGGCGCACCACAGCCTCGTGGATTTTTTCCTGAACATCATTCCACGAACCATTGTCGGCGCCTTCGCGGAGGGAGAGATTCTCCAGGTCCTTTTCTTCTCGGTGCTGTTTGGCGTGGCGATGGGCGGGGTGGGGGAGGCCAATCGGCCGGTAATTCATGCGCTGGAATTAATATCGAAGGCATTGATGCGAATGGTTGGGATGATCATCAAGCTGGCGCCGATTGCCGTTTTTGGCGCCATGAGTTGCACCGTTGCCAAATTGGGCGTCGGTTCGCTCGAGCATCTGGGGAAGCTCTTGGCGTGTGTTTATCTCACGTGCATCTTCTTTGTGCTTGTCTGCCTGGGCTCACTGTTGCGGGCGAATGGCATCAGCATCATGAAGCTCGTGAAATACCTCCGCGATGAATTGTTCATCGTGTTCGGGACGGGCACCTCGGAATCGGTTTTGCCCCGGGTCATGGCCAAGCTGGAGCAGCTAGGTTGTTCCCGTCCTTTGGTGGGGGTCGTGCTCCCGGCCGGGTATTCATTTAACCTGGATGGATCGTCGATTTATCTCACGATGGCGGCTTTGTTCATCGCGCAGGCCACTAACACGGATTTGACGCTGGGCCAGGAAGTCGGAGTGCTGCTGGTTTGCCTGCTGACCTCCAAAGGGGCGGCGGCGGTGGTGGGCAGCGCCTTTATCACCCTGGCCGCCACGCTATCGTCGATGCACACAATTCCCGTCGAGGGAATGGTTTTAATCCTCGCGGTGGATTGGTTTATGGCCCAGGCGCGCGCCATGACGAACCTGGTCGGCAACAGCGTGGCCACCGTTGTCATCGCCCGGTGGGAAAACGAATTTGATCGCGACGCTGCCTTGCGGGTGCTGAACGGTGAAGTTGCCACTTCGCCATCGGCCGCATCGATTCCGAATTGATCCGCCGCCAGCGGCGTTTCCAGGAATTAACGCGCCTGCTTGAGATAAGCCAGGTAGAGCATTCCGGCGACGCTTGCGACGATCACGACGCTGCCGATCACCCAGAAAAAGAAAGCGCGTATGCGCCGTTTTCTCTGGCTGCGCGTAGCCTTCGGAAAAAGGAATTTACCAATTAGCCCGGTAATGCGGCGAGCCTCGCACTGCGCAAGCGGGAGCGCAAGGAATTAAGGAGCGGGAACCGCTTTGTTCACCCGATCGTAACACTTCCGCTGCAAAACCCGTGTCGGGGTATCGCGGTTTCAGTATTCGTGAACGTAAACAAACCAGACGGTGAACGCAAAAATGACGAGCGCGAGCGTCAGGGTTCGCCAAAAAAAGGAATCCTCCTTCAGCGCGCCGACGTCGATCAGGATGACGCGCAAGCCATAAAACGCGTGGATTAGAAAAAAGAGGAGCAGCCCGATGTCGATGGCCGCGTTGAAATGGAGCTGCCGGCTGGAACCGAGAAACTCAGGGTAGGGAACCTTGCCTTTTGCCGCCCAACCCGAATAAATCTTTACGGGAATCAAGAGGAACAAACCGATGGCGCTGAATCGCTGTATCAGCCAGGCCCAGGTGCCGCGATAGCTTTGAAATCGTTTTGGCACGCTCATGTGATGCCCATCTTTCGCAACAATTCGGCGGTCTTTTGCTGAGCCTGCTGCTGGACGTTCAATTGCAAATTGCCGCCGTGCGCATCAATGCCCACCGTCAGCGGGCCGAGGCCGGAGAAGCGCAATTGCCAGATGCATTCCGGCATGAGGTCCTCCCAATAGGCTTTCTCGATTTCCTCGAGTTGCAACGTTTCCATCGCGGCGGCTCCACCGGTGACGCTGAGATAACAGCCGCCATATTTTTGCATCAACTCGGCGCTTTTTGCCGACAAGCCGCCTTTGCCGAGGATGGCCCGCACGCCACAGTCGCGCAGCAAGCCTTCCGTGAATCGATCCATCCTCATGCTCGTGGTGGTGCCGACGCAAATGGGTTCGTATTTGCCGGGGCCAACCTTGCGAACATTGGGAGCCGTATGCAAGAGCGCGGCCCCGTGCCAATCGACGGGCGGAGGCACTTGTTTGTCGAAGATGCGGATCATGTTCGCATCGCGAACACCGTAAATAATCCCGTCCAGTAACACCGAATCTCCGACGCGCAATTGCCGCACGTTTGCCTCCGTGAGTGGTGTTTTGAAACTATACTCGGCCATGTTAGAAACCCATCTCCACCGTGCCATCCAGCCGGATTTTTGCGCGACGGCGTTCGGCGCGCCAGCATTGCAGGTTGACCGCCACCGGATTGCATGTGATATGAGTCCACGCCGATTCGATATGCACACCCAGCGCGGTCGTGTCGCCGCCCAGTCCTTGCGGGCCAATGCCGCTCTGGTTGATCGCCGTCAGCAATTCCTCCTCGATGGCGGCCAGTTCTGGGTCTGGACTTTTTTGTCCCACCGGACGCGTGGTCGCCTTCTTGGCGAGGGTCATGCAGAGATCCGACGAGCCGCCGATCCCGACTCCCACAATGGTGGGCGGACAGGGCTTCGCCCCGGCGCCGATTACCTGTTCGAGCACGAATCGCTTGATGCCGTTCACGCCGTCGGCGGGCACGAGCATTTTCATGAAGGACATGTTTTCCGAGCCGGAACCCTTGGGCATGAAAAGAATCTCCAGTGTGTCCGAGTCCGCCACAAAATCGTAGTGAATGATCGGGATGCGCTCGCCGGTGCTGGTTTGGCGGTTCTCCCGGCTGATTGGCGATACGATGCTGGAGCGCAACGGATGTTCGCGCGTGGCGCGCTCAGTGCCGCGGATGATCGCCGAGTTGAGGCGCGAGCCGTCCAGCCGCAGGCGTCCGCCAATTTCGACCCAGTAAATTGGAATTCCGGTGTCCTGGCACACCATCATGTTTTTCTCCCGGCCGAGATCGATGGATTTGAGGTAATGAGAAAAAATGCGCCGACCGACTTCCTTTGTTTCGTTTTTCGCGGCACGACGGATGGCTTCGACTACATCGGGCGGAATCTCCTTGAGGGATTGAATATAGAGATCGCGGCAAAGGTTCTCGACTAAACTATAAAATGTTTCGGGCGCTTCCATCGTCGGGCTCGCGGCAAGTTACACGCCGATTTGGCCGGGTGCCAGCGATTTTAGCGCAGCAAAACCTTTGCAACCCGAAAGCGCTGAACTAGATTCAGCGCATGTTATCGGTGACCGTGAGCGTGCAACGCTCGGCTTCGGAGCCGCAGGGCAAACCCCGCTTCGAGGAACACCAAATCCAGGTTGGCGAAAAGGCCAGTGTGCTTGATGCGCTCTTCACCTTGCAGCGCGGCCCATGTCCCTCTCTGGCGTTTCGCTTCTCCTGCCGTGTCGGGATGTGTGGTTCGTGCGCGATGGTGGTCAACGGTCGGGAACAACTCACCTGCAGCACGCTGGTCAAAAACATTGGTGATCGCCTCCGCATCGAACCTCTGCGGAACCTCCCCGTGGTCCGCGACCTCGCGGTGAGCCTGACGCCGTTTTTCGATGCGTATCGCCGGGTGCAGCCGCACTTCACCCCGCGCGAGGGGTTGGATGATTTTTATCCGATTCCGCACGACAGCCGCGAGTGGAAGGCGCTGAGCCATCAGCCGCAGTGCATTGATTGCGGCGCTTGCTATTCCGCGTGCACGCTGGTCACGTTGCATCCGCGCTATGCCGGCCCGATGGCGCTGCACCGCGCGCTCAATTTGATTGTGGATCCCCGGGACAAGGCGCGCGCCGAACGCCTGCAAATTGTCGCAGGCGAGGCGGGGGCTTTTCGCTGTCACACGCTCGGCAATTGCCGCGATGTCTGCCCGCGCGGCATTTCGCCCACGCATTCCATCGAACGGTTGAAGCGCCTTGCGGTCATGGACTGGTTCGGCGGCTGGTTTGGCAAATTTTTTGGCGGCGCCCGCGCCGCGAAACCGGCCAAGTGAGCGCGCAACTCACCACGGACATTCTCATTCTCGGCACCGGCGGGGCGGGCCTGATGGCGGCCTTGCACGCATTTCAAACGGATCCGTCGCTCGATATCACGCTGGTTTCGAAAGGCATGCTGGGCAAGAGCGGCTGCACCCGCATGGTGCAGGGCGGATACAACGTCGTGCTGGATCCACGCGATTCCGTGCGGGCGCATTTTGAAGATACGGTGAAAGGCGGCGGTTATCTCAACGATCAGGAGATGGCGTTGACGCTGGTCGAGGATGCGCCCCGCATTGTCCGCGAGTTGGAAAATAAAATCGGTTGCCTGTTTGATCGCCGTCCCGATGGCCGGATTCATCAAAAAGCATTCGCCGGCCAAAGCTTTGATCGCACGGTGCACGTCGGGGACCTTACGGGCATCGAGATCATGTCGCGGCTGCGGGACCAGATTTTTGCGAGCCGCATTCGCTGCCTGCAATACACGCGCGGTTTGGAATTGTTGCAGACGGACGACGGCCGCGTCATCGGCGCGGTGTTGCTCGACATTCAAACCGGAGAATTTATCGAGGTCAGCGCCCGGGCCGTGATTTTATGCACGGGCGCGGGACCTTTGATGTATCAGCGTTCCGCGTGTGCGCAGGAAAAGGCGATGGACGGCGTTGCCATGGCGTATCGTGCCGGAGCGCGCCTGATGGACATGGAAATGGTGCAGTTCCACCCGACCGGCATGGTCGTGCCCGGTTCACGGCTGAACGGCGCACTGCTGGAAGAGGGGTTGCGCGGCGCGGGCGCCCATCTTTTCAACGGTCCGAACGAACGGTTCATGCAGCGTTATGACCCCGAGCGCATGGAACGTTCCACGCGCGACAGGGTTTCCCGCGCGAGCTACCTGGAAGTGATGGCGGGTCGCGGGACGAAAAACGGCGGTGTCTGGATCGATGTTTCGCATCTCGGCGCGGAGTTCGTGGAAAAGAATTTTACCGGCATGCGTGATCGTTGCCTGCGCATCGGCTTCGATCTCGCGCGCGAGAAGGTGGAGGTCTGCCCCACCGCGCATTTCAACATGGGCGGCATTCGCATCGACCGCGATGGCTTTACGAATCTCGCCGGTCTTTTTGCGGCCGGCGAGGATTCCAGCGGCGTGCACGGCGCGAATCGCCTCGGTGGCAACGGCGTGGCGGAATCCACGGTTTACGGCGCGCGTGTCGGCGATGCAGTCGCGGGGTGGGTAAAGAACGAACCGGGCGTTCCACTTGGTGAAAAGCAGTCGGGCCAGATTACGACTGCGAAAAGCGTCGCCGACCATTTCCTCAAATCGTCGGCGGGCGAAGATCCGTGGCAGTTGCGCGAAGAGTTGGGGAAATTGATGTGGGAACAGGTGGGCATCGTCCGTCACGGCGCGAAACTGCAAAAGGCTGTGAGTAACCTTGCAGTAATGCGGGAACGCGCATCGTGCCTGGCTGCGGGCGGCGGCCGTGAATTTAATCTCACCTGGCAGCAGGCGCTCGACTTGCGGAATCTATTGACGGCATCGGACCTCATTGCCCGCAGCGCCCTGGCGCGCGAAGACAGTCGTGGCGCCCATTATCGCGAAGATTTTCCGGAGACGGATCACACTAGCTGGTTGAAAAATATTTATGTTTCCCAGGATGACGGGAAAGTGAAACTTTGGACCGAGCCAGTGAAATTGACGCACTTGCGACCATAGAATGCGGTCTGACCGCGAGCCGGGCCTTTCCCCGTCGCGAGGCCGATGATAAATTTGCCATATGTCCGAGAAATTTCCCCGAGCCAGCGGTCTGCTGAGCCGGCGTCGCTTTTTGCAAGCTGCGGTGTTGGCGGGCGCCGGAAGTATTTTTGTCGGAACGGCCAAAACGGGAGAGGCGGAAGGGACAATCACGATGCCGTTTGCAAATGGCGAGCGGCGGTTGGTCGCGTTTCCACAGAAGCGCCCGATGATCGTTCTCACCATGCGTCCGCCGCAGTTGGAGACGCCATTTTCGGTTTTCAACGACGGCGTGTTCACTCCGAACGACGCTTTCTTCGTTCGCTATCACAACGCGCAGGTGCCGACGTCGGTTGATTCCGATGAGTTCCGTGTCGAAATCAAGGGCAATGTAAAGTCACCGTTGAAATTGTCGCTGGCGGAATTGAAGAGTCAGTTCGAGCCGGTGGAGATCGCAGCGGTGAACCAATGTTCCGGCAACGGCCGCGGCTTCAGCCAGCCGCGAGTGCCTGGCGGACAACTCGGCAACGGCGCGATGGGCAATGCGAAATGGAAAGGCGTGCGCCTCAAAGATGTGCTCAACAAAGCGGGTGTCGGCGCGGGCGCACGACAGGTCACGCTTAACGGCGCGGACACGGCCGTGAAGGAGAAGACACCGGATTTTATCAAGGCGCTCGACGTGGATCACGCGCTCGACGGCGAAGTCATGCTCGCCTACCAGATGAACGGCGAAGACCTGCCGATGCTCAATGGCTATCCATTGCGCGTCGTGGTGCCCGGTTACTATGGCACTTATTGGGTCAAACATATCACCGATATCACCGTGGTTGACGAAATGTACACCGGTTTCTGGATGTCCACGGCCTATATGATTCCCGACAACGACTGCGCGTGCGTCCAACCCGGCACCGTGCCGCAAAAGACCAAGCCCATTGGGCGATTGAACGTGCGGTCGTTTATCACCAGCCTCGCGGATGGCAATAAGATCGCCGTTGGCAAGCCCGTAAGCGTGCGTGGTATCGCTTTCGACGGCGGCTACGGCATCAAATCGGTTTCGTTTTCCGACGACGGGGTGAAAGCCTGGCAGGACACCACGCTGGGCCATGATTACGGCAAATATTCGTTTCGCGAATGGACGACATCGTTCACGCCGCCTCGTCCGGGCGTGTACGAGTTGCGTTCCCGGGCGGTGGATGGTCGCGGGGAAACACAGCCGCTCGACGCGCGCTGGAATCCGCCGGGCTACATGCGAAATGTGGTGGAAACGGTGCGCGTCACGGCCACTTAATTCCGATGAAAACCAATCTCTCCATCCTGGGCGGCGGTTTGGCCTTCGTCTTCTTCACCGTGATCGCAACTGCGAGCGTATTAAAGATAGAACTGCCGCGGGAAACCACTTCATTTAAAGGTGGGGACGGCGCGCCTCTCGCCAACGCCCAATGTCTGATTTGTCATTCGGTGGACTATATCAGTTCGCAACCGCCCCTGGGACGCACCCCGTGGACGGCTACGGTCAAAAAAATGCGCGACAAGTATGCCGCGCAACTCACCGATGAACAGGCTGAGGCACTGGTGACGTATTTGGTCACGAACTACGGCACCGAAACGAACCGGACGGTCGCGCTTACGACGAACGCTGCGCCCGTGGCGCTGGGCGGGGAGGCCACAGCCGCGAAATATGGCTGTCTCGGCTGCCATAACCTCGGCGTCAAAATCAATGGTCCGAGCTACAAGGAAATTGCGGTGAAATATCGCAACGATCCGAAGGCCGAAGCGAAGATCGCCGAGCAGATCCATAACGGCGGCTCCGGCAAGTGGGGTTCGAACCTCATGCCGCCGTTTCCCACGATCGGTGAGGAGGAAACCAAAGCCCTGACAAGCTGGATTTTGGGAATGCAGTAGTTTGCCGCGCCGAGACCCGGTCGGAGGCGCATCGCGGCTTGTTTCCACCGACCTGCTGGTTTATCTGTGATTCCATGGAATTGACTCGGGATGCTCGAATTTATGTGGCCGGCCACCGCGGTTTGGTGGGCAGTGCCATCTGGCGGGAGTTACAGCGCCGGGGCGTGACGCAGCTCATCGGGCGGACCCATGCCGAATTGGATTTGTTGGATGCGGAAGCGGTGAAAAAATTCTATGCCGCAGAGAAACCCGAGCACGTCATTATTGCAGCCGCGAAAGTCGGCGGCATTTATGCGAATGACAAACAGCCCGCGGAGTTCATCTATCAGAACCTTCAGATTCAGAACAACCTGATCCACGGTGCGTATCAGGCGGGTGTCAAAAAGCTTTTGTTTCTGGGCAGCTCGTGCATTTACCCGCGCCTCGCGCCGCAACCTTTGAAGGAGGAATACTTGCTGACCGGTCCACTGGAGCCGACCAATCAATGGTACGCCATCGCCAAGATCGCCGGCATCAAATTGTGCGAAGCGTTGCGACGCCAGTATGGGTGTGACTTCATCAGTGCGATGCCCACGAACATGTACGGGCCAAACGACAATTACGATTTACAAGGTTCGCATGTTCTGCCCGCGCTCATTCGCAAGTTTCATGAAGCCAAAGCCACCAACTCACCCACGGTGGTGTGCTGGGGAACGGGCTCGCCGCTACGGGAGTTTCTGTACGCGGACGACCTTGCGCGCGGCTGTGTTTTTCTGTTGGAGAATTACAGCGAGGAACAATTTATCAATATCGGGTCTGGCAGCGAAATCACCATTCGCGACCTTACGCAAATCGTGAAGCGCGTCATTGGCTATACCGGCGAAATTGTGTGGGACAAGTCCAAACCGGATGGTACGCCCCGCAAGTTGATGGACAGCTCCCGGCTGCTGGCCTTGGGCTGGAAACCACAAGTGGAACTCGAACAGGGCATCCGCCTCGCCTACGAAGACTTTCTCAAACGCTGCGTAGAGTAACACGGCGGCCAACGAACGTCGCCTAGCGATTGGTGATTTTTGGCAGGCCGGTTTGACGCACCCGCTGGACTTCGTCCCAACGATTGAATCTGAGGCGGAGAAATCGGAGCATGTCGAGGTCGCCGCGTTTCCGGAAATTACGAATCCGCCGCCGTTCGGCCATTATATGGCCGCGCAGCCGCCAGCAATCGGCCACCGCGTCCCAATAGGCACGCTTCACGAACGACCAGCGCCGGATCAAAATCAAGCTCGCCACCGCTTCGAGCGCCAGCAACATCAGTTGTGCGGGAACCATCGCCAGGAGCAGGCAATGAGCGCCCTTGAGCAGCACGAGAAGGTTGTTGCGGTTCGAGTAAAACCGTTTGGAATCGCTGGTGCGAAACTCCACCTGCGTGCCGCCGCCGGCGGGATTCACCTGGGCCGCCCCGCGATGGTGCAGGCGCGCGGGGGGGGCGCCGATGGCGCGATTGCCCGAAATCCAGACCCTCCACGACAGGTCGTATTCGTCGGCATACATGAAAAATTCCGCGTCGAATTGTCCCAGCTCGGTGAATAATTTCCGTTCGATCAAATAAGCGCAGCCTTCGGGCATCAACACTTCACGAGTGGTGGTTGATTCGCCCCGCGTGCTGGTAAGTCCAAAAATGTCGAAGCCGAACGCGCCGAGCGATTGAAAGCTGTTGTCGTCATAATTCAGGGCCAGCGGTGCGCCCGCTTTGGCGCCGAGACGTTGCGCCTCAGCCATGAGCTTTTCAAGGCAATCTGGTTCCAGCCACGTATCATTGTTGAGAAACAACAGATAGTCGCCGCTCGCCGCGTCGGCCGCGCGATTATTGCCCGCGCAATACCCGAGATTCTGCCCGTGCTGAATAAATCTCCCAAGAGGGAAGGGCTTCAGCAGTTGTTCGGCGAGGCGATCCGATCCATCGGTTGAAAGATTATCCGCGACGATAACTTCAAGACGATCAAAGATCGATTGCCGCTGCAATGACGCCAGGCATTTTTCCAGCCACTGCGCGCCGTTGTAGTTCAGCACAATGATCGTGAGGAGGGGCGCGGTCATGCCTTCAGAGCGCCTTCAGCAGCGCCGCGTAAACCGCGTCAGCGGTAACCGAATTCATGCATCGGACTAATTCCTCCGCACTGCCCTGAATCCCGCGGCCGTCATAGCGATAGAATTGCAAGTTCCGTCCGGCGACTGCGGGATTTTGGATCAGTGAAAACGGGTGGTTGAACGGCTCGATGGGTTTGTTCCATGTGGGAGTTTCAATCACGAATTGATGCGGCACCTGCATGGCGGCCGCCACATGCATCAGCGCGGTATCCACGCTCAGAAAGCAACCGCAATGCTTGAGCAACGCGGCGGCCTGGCGAAGATTCGCCGTCTTGATCACCTGCACCTGTTCCCGGCTGGTTTCGGCGAGAATGGTTTGATTGTCCTTTTCCTCCTCGGGCCCCCCGAAGAGCAGGACGCCGATTTCAGGGTGATGCTGGCGCAGCTTCTTCAACAATTCGAGATAGCGGTTCAACGGCCAGCGCCGCAGCCCAAGATTCTTCGTGCCGCCGGAACCAACGTGAATGCCGAGGATTTTTTTCTGCGACCAGTTAATTTTGGCGAGCTCCGAAGCCGCCCACGCCGCGTCATCCAATGAAAGGAAAAGCTCATAGGTGTGGCGGGGCAGCAGGCTCTTTGCGCCGGCGAAATGCAACAGCGCGAGATTGTTTTCGACTGCGTGCTTGGCATAGTCCTGATGCAGCGTGCGATTTACCAGCAGCCGGTCCAGCGGGCTGGGATTGTCGTAAACATGACTGACGCGTGTGCGGGCGTTGATGATGCGGGCCACGGCGCGGTAGTGAATCTTGCTTTGCGGATGCGTGTTAAGCGAGAGGTCGTATTTGTGTCCGCGCAAGCGCCAGAGAAAATTCAGTGCGTCCGCCTTGCTGGCGGTGATCAGGTTTTTCTGATGAACGGAAGTCAGATGCGGATTGCCTTCCAGGACGTCCTTGGAACCCTTCCACAGCACCAGGGCATCAATGCGGGCTTGGGGAAAGTTTTGACGCAGTTCGTGAATCAGCGGGGTCGCGAAGAGAGTGTCACCTATCCCCGCCAGCGAGATGACCAGGATGTTCATGCGCGAACCGGTTTATAATCGCGCGATTTTCTTTAACAACGCCGTCGTGGATTTCCCGGGCACGAATTGAATCAGCACGATTCGGCCACCGGCCTGTTCGACGGTGCGGCGTTCATCCTGGTTGAGGGTTTCCAGGGTGTAATCACCACCTTTGACGTAAATGTCCGGCTGCGCCGCCGCTAGAAAGCGCGTGGCTGTGGAGTCATTAAAAATGCAAATGCCGCTAACGCTCTCCAATGCGGCCAAAACGGCCGCACGGTCAGCTTCCTCATTTACGGGACGGTCCTCGCCTTTCAGCTTGCGCACCGCGTCGTCGCTATTGACGCCGATCAATAACGCATCGCCATGCTGACGGGCGGATTCAAGATAAGTGACATGGCCGACGTGCAGCAGATCGAAGCAGCCGTTCGTGACCACCAGCTTTTTACCGGAGGCACGCATGGCCGCCCGCCATTCGGGCAGCTTGTTCCAGGGAATGATTTTCTCGCGAAAATTCACGGTTATATTCTGGTCAGAATCGTCGGTGTGTGTCGAGGGAGGAGTAGCGCCAACCCACCACGCTCAGACGGGTTTCTCCGCGTAGTTGATGCTCATTACTCCACCGAGAATGTTAATGATGCGGACGTTGGTGAATTTCATTTCGCGCATTCTTGCCGCGACGCCGTTCTGCGCCGGGTAATGCTTCAGGGATTCAAGGATGTAGGCATATGCGGCGGCATTGCCGCAAAAAATCAATCCCAGGCACGGCACAAACAAGCGCAGATAGGTGAAATAGAGCGCACGCCAGAGCGCATTGTCCGGCTTGCCAAAGTCGAGAATGACAATGCGCCCGCGCGGTTTGCTCACCCGCCACAGTTCGGCCAGGCCTGTTTCCCAACTCGCCAGATTTCGAAGACCGTAACCAACCGTCACCACGTCGAAATGGCAATCGGGGAAGGGCAGGCGTTGGGCGTCGCCGCGCACAAACAATGCGGGATGTGAGTTCGATCTTTTCGCCGCCATTGCGAGCATGCCCGAATTGAAATCGAGGCCAACCACCCGGGCGCCGCGGGCAGCCATGGAAAAAGTCAGGTCGCCCGTGCCGCAACAGATATCGAGCGCGCGCGAAGTGGGGGATGCGCCCGAAAAGGTGACCACGCGCCGTTTCCAGTATCGGTGAAGGCCGAAGCTTTGGAGGTCGTTGATCAGGTCGTAACGCGGGGCGATTTGGGTGAACAAGTCGTTCACCTTTGCCGCCCGTTGCTGACCCGGATCAAAAAACGCGTTGGTCATTGGGAAATCACCACGTTCGAATCCTGCTGAAAATCCTGCGTTCCGGCGAACGAATATTTGGGAAGTTCGCCCGAGGGCTGGAACAATTCCTGCTTTCTTGAGGTTGCAATGGTCTGCACTTTCGACTCACGGAAGAATGCCCGCCGGATGATTTTTGGCGGTTTGCGGCCCTTTGTGACCCAACAACGGGTGTTTGGGAATCCCATATGAGCCAGAAAAAAGTCCTTATTGTGGATGACAATCGTGTCATTCTGAAGTCGATGTCCATGAAACTGACATCGGAGGGTTATCAGGCGCTTACCGCCGAGGACGGCGCCGAGGCCGTTAGCGTCGTCCGGCGTGAAAAACCCGACCTCATCCTGCTCGATATCAGCTTTCCGCCCGACGGCGCCGGCGGTGTGCCGTGGGACGGCTTTCTCATCATGCAATGGCTCCAGCGGCTTGAAGAGGCGAAGACAATTCCCATCATCGTTGTTACCGGAGGCGATCCGGTAAAATACAAGGAACGCGCAATGGCAGCCGGTGCCTCCAGCTTTTTCCATAAGCCTATTAACAACGATGAGTTGCTGGGCATGATCCGGAAGGCTTTGGACGAGTCTGCACGGAAAAACGAAGTCGCCGCCGTCGCTTGATGGCGCCGGGACTTCTCAGGCGAACGTTCGCTTGAGATACTCGAGGCTTTTTGTGGCGATGACTTCCGGGCCTTCGTCAAAGTTAAATACCTCCACGGATACGTATCCTTCGTAGCCGGTTTTTTTCAGCGCGGCGGCGATGGGCTTGAAATCCACTTCGCCGAATCCCGGACCTTTCAGGTTCGGATCGTTCGCATGAAAATGCGCGAAGTGGGGCCACGATTCAGTGATGATTTGCGGGATCGGTTTTGATTCCGAACTCATCGCCTTCACATCGAGAATGATTTGAAATCGCGGCGATGGCACGCGTTGAACGAACTGGATGGCCTCCGCCGCCGTATTGACAAAATTCGTCTCCACCGGACCCAGTGGTTCAAAACAGATCGTCACACCCCTTGCTTCCGCCTGGGCGACCGCGTCGCGAAATGTGGCCGCCGTCCACTCCCATGCCTGCTCCGTCGAAACACCGGTCATGATGTTCCGTTGCTTCGGTGAACCCACGACCATGACCTTGCCGCCGATATCCGCGCAGAAATCCACCAGATCACGCAGATAGGTCGCGGTGCGCTGCCGCACGGCGGGGTCGGTGTGATTCATGTAAAGGCCATCCGGCTTCATCAGCACCCAGTGGATGCCCGCGATTTCGATGCGACTTCGAGCGGCGATGTCGCGCAATGACTGGCGTTCGCCGGCGGAAATATCCGTGACCGAATCCGCGAGGGTAAACGGTGCGATCTCGATGCCGGAATAGCCGAGCTGCGCGGCATATTCGAAAATACGGCCGGGTTTCCAGCCGCGAAAAATCTCGTTGCAAATGGCAAATTTCATGTAGTCAAAGCTTGGGAATTTGGCGATGCTAATACAAGAGGAACCCTTGCGCGTGGAAAACGCGTTATGCGTGAGGATCGCACCCCGCAGGCGCCAAAGCATTGGGTTTTGGCCTGAAAGCGTGGTGGCATTGGTCGTGCTAAGCGGTAATTGGCTGCGGGAACCTAGTGAAAACATTACGTAACCATGCTGTAGCTTTTACTCTCATCGAATTGCTTGTGGTTATCGCCATCATTGGCATTCTGGCCGCGCTTTTATTGCCCGTGCTCGGGCAGGCTGGGATACGGGCCCGGCGAATCCAATGCGTTGATTACCTTCGCCAGCAAGGCGTGGCCTTTCACGGCTTCGCGCATGACCACAACAGCAAGTTTCCCATGGCGGTTTCGACCAATTCCGGCGGGGCTCTGGAATATGCGCAGGTGGCCAGCCGACTCAACGGTGACTTTTATCTCGCCTATACATTTTTCCTGCCGCTCGCCAGCGATCTGGTGACACCTAAAGTATTGGTTTGCCCGGCCGACACCCGACCGGTGGCGACCAATTTCAACAGCTTTAGAAACACGAACCTCAGCTATTTCGTGGCGATTACCGCCGACTTTGCCCAACCGGGTTCAATTCTGGCGGGCGATCGCAATGTGACCAATGATTGGGTGCCCGGCGGTTCCATCAGTCAGCTGGGACCGAACAGTACGCTGCGCTGGACTTCGGAAATGCACCGGTTCAAGGGTAATCTTTTGTTGTCCGATGGCAGCGTGCAGGAACCAAACAACGCGGCGTTGGCGTCGCCCAGGGGACAGGGTTCGACAACCACCACCATGGCGGTGCCGACACCTGATCCTGGGGGCTCCACGGATGGCGGCAGTGGGGGAAATAATGGAGGCGGTGGGCCGGGTGCGGGCGGCAGTGCCTCTCCAACCCGGGATTCGGGACGTTCGCCGACATTGCCTTTGGTGCACCTCGATAGAACCGCTGCCACCAACAAGACCACCGAGCCTTGGGCCGGGCCGCCGGACCTGGCCGGGACACCTTCGGGTGACAACGGCGGAAAACGTCCGCTGGCCTTTGTGAGCGCCGCCGACGCCGGATCTTCCGCCACGCCGAAGTCGCACAGTGTTACCAACGGGAACTCGGGCGGCGGTGGAGTGGGTTCGGGGCCTTCCGAAGCGGAGGAGCCCAATCAAAATCCCTTCATCGCCTGGTTTGCCGATATGACGGTGGGTCTGACCAAAAAAGCGGTCTGGTGGTTTTATCTTATCCTGTTGCTGCTGGTCGCAATCGCCCTTTGGATACGCCGGCAGGCTCACGGCCGGAAAAAAGGGGGCCGGAAACCGACGAATTGGCCGGATTGAATTCGAGGCTGGGTGAGCCGGGACAATGCATAGCGCGGGCTTGTCAACAGGTCGCGGGGGAGTAGATTCATTCTACGTTTGAAAAGTCTCGTCGCAGTACGGTTTCCGAGCAGGTGTGTCGTACGGTATTTCTTCACCTTCCTCACGGTCGCGGTCAGTTTCGGTGTGGTGTTGGGGGCGGAGGATAAAATTGACTTCAGTTTCCACATCCGGCCCATCCTGTCCGATCGATGCTTCAAGTGCCACGGCCCGGATGAGAAAACCCGCAAGGCAAAACTTCGCCTGGATCTCCCGGAAAGCGCTTATGCGATTCGTGACCCAAAGACCAGCGAGGCTGCGGTCGTCCCGTTTCATCCGGAATTGAGCCAGTTGTGCCAGCGGATTACCACGACGAATCAAGACGACCAGATGCCACCGGTGGACAGCAACCTCGTGTTGACTGACGGCGAAAAGGTCTTGCTGCGGCGGTGGATTGAGCAGGGCGCCGAATACAAGCCTCACTGGGCATTCCGTCCGGTCGAACAAGTGCCTTTGCCGAAGCTCGCTGACGATGCACCCGCGCGAAATGGGATCGATGCATTCGTGCTCGCGCGATTGCAGCGCGAAGGTTTAAAGCCCGCGCCCGAGGCTTCGCGGGAGATATTAATCCGGCGTCTCAGCTTTGACCTGCGCGGCTTGCCGCCGAGCCTGGAAGAAATCGACGCGTTTCTGGCCGACACTTCGCCGGCAGCGGATGAAAAACTCGTGGATCGGATGCTCGCTTCGCCGTCGTATGGCGAGCAGCAAGCCGCCCTCTGGCTGGACCTGGCGCGCTACGCGGATACTTACGGATATCAAAACGACGTCGAGCGTGACATGTCGCCGTGGCGGGATTGGGTCATCCGCGCTTTTAATGAAAATCTTCCCTACGATCAATTCATCCTATGGCAAATCGCCGGGGACCTCTTGCCAAAGCCCACTCGCGATCAGGTGCTGGCGACGGCGTTCAACCGGCTTCACCGCCAGACCAACGAGGGCGGGAGCATTGACGATGAGTTTCGCGCGGAATATGTGGCGGATCGCGTAGCGACGACCGGCACGGCCTTTCTGGGAATTACGCTGGGTTGCGCGCGGTGTCACGATCACAAATATGATCCGGTGACGCAGAAGGAGTTCTATCGGATGGCGGCATTTTTCAACAATATCGACGAGTCCGGCGTTTACTCTCATTACACGCATGCGACGCCATCGCCAAGTTTGCTGCTGTATCCCGAGGGCCAGGAAGCGAAACACCAGACTCTCGCGGCGCAAATTCAGGCCAAGGAAAACGCACTCGGTGAACGAGCGACAGACGCCCAAAGGGGATTCGAAAGATGGCTGGAAGCGACCAATCGCACCGTGCCCCGCCCGCAGCCGGTGGCGGCTTACGCTTTTGAAACGGTCAAAGGCGATACCACACCGGACCGGATGACAACCAATCATCCGGCCACGCTGGTGGATGGCCCGAAGGTGGTTGAAGGCAGGGTGGGTAAGGCCTTGAAATTCAGCGGGGACAACTCGGCAGTGTGCAAGGGCGTCGGCGTGTTCAACCGTACCACGCCCTTCAGCTTTGCGCTCTGGCTCAAGCCGACAGAAAAGCAGGAACGCGCGGTGGTATTCCATCGTTCCCGCGCGTGGACCGACTCGGGAAGTCGCGGTTACGAGTTGGTGTTGGAGGAGGGAGTGCCGACGTTCAGCCTTGTGCATTTCTGGCCGGGTAATGCCATCAAGCTCCGCTCGAAGACGGCACTTCCCACAAACGAATGGTCACACCTGACAATTACTTATGATGGTTCCAGCCGCGCCTCGGGGCTGCAATTATATCTGAATGGGAACCCCATGCCAGTGGATGTGGTGCGGGATCATTTGTTAAAGGACATTATTCATCGGGATCAGTGGGGTGATTTCGAATCCGGAAGCGTCGAGCTGACACTGGCCGGTCGCTTTCGCGATTCCGGATTTAAGGAGGGCTTGATCGATGAATTTGAAGTTTATGATTACAGCCTGACTCCGTGGGAGGTGAAGCTTGCTGCCGGTACCGTGACCGGCGCGCCGGATCGTGCGGCGCTATTTGCCTGGTATCTGCAAAACGTGGACGACCGCACTCGCGCGATGAAGGCGGAACTCCAGTCGCTGAGGGATAAGGAGAACCAACTCGTCAACGATGTGCCCGAAATCATGGTGATGTCCGAGATGTCACCGCGCCATCCCACTTATCTGTTGAGACGCGGCGCCTACGATGCCCGGGGCGAGGAAGTGCAGCCGGGAACGCCGGAAAAGATTTTCCCAATGGCGAAAGAGTTGCCGGCCAATCGTCTCAGCCTCGCTAAATGGATGGTGGATCGGCGCAATCCGTTGACCGCGCGCGTGGAAGTCAACCGGGTATGGCGCAGTCATTTTGGCAGGGGGCTCGTCGAGACAGAGGAGGATTTCGGCACTCAAGGAAAACTGCCGGCGCAACCGGAGTTGCTCGACTGGCTGGCCGGGAAATTTATGGCGGACGGCTGGGACCTGAAGGCTTTACACAAGTTGATCGTAACGTCAGCCACTTACCGCCAAAGTTCGCTTGGAACTGCCGAGGCGGTCGCGAAGGACCCGGAGAATCATCTGCTCGCCCGCGGGCCAAAGCATCGATTGCGGGCCGAGGAGATTCGCGATAACGCGCTCGCTGTCAGTGGACTGTTATCCAAACGTCTCGGTGGACCGAGCGTGAAGCCCTATCAGCCGGCGGGGTTGTGGGAGGAAGCCGGCACAGGGAAACATTACACGGAGGATAAAGGTGAAAATCTTTATCGCCGCAGCCTCTACACGTTTTGGCGCCGGACGTCGCCGCCGCCGTCCATGTTGATCTTTGACGCGCCTTCGCGCGAGGTCTGCACGGCGAAGCGCGAGACCACCTCGACACCGTTGCAGGCGCTGGTGCTGCTCAATGATCCGCAATTTGTGGAGGCCAGTCGCGTGCTGGCGGAGCAGTTGGTGCGGCATTGCGGCTCAGATACGGAAGCATGCCTGCGGCGCGGATTCCGGCTGGCGATAGGGCGGGCGCCCACGGACGCGGAACTCACGATATTGCGGGAGTTGTATCAAGAGCAACTGAAGCTGTTCACAGTCGATGTGGCCGCGGCGGAAAAATATCTAAGCATCGGCGAACGGCCCGCGGACAAAACGTTGCCGACGCCACAACTTGCGGCCACGGCGGTCGTGGCTAATGCGATCATCAACCTCGACGAATTTGTTACCCTGCGATGAGCTTCCCTGACAATAGTTCCACACCGCTTTGCACCGGGCCCCTGCCGGCGCTGGGTCTGAGTCGCCGCCATTTTCTGAGCCGGTTCGGTATGGGGCTCGGCGGTATCGCGCTGGGACATTTGCTCGGTGGCGGAAACGCCAAGGCCGCGGAGGCACTGATTCAATCGCACGGAGGTATTTTGTCGGCGCCCCACTTTCCGCCGAAAGCGAAGCGGGTGATTTACCTTTTCATGGCGGGTGGGCCTTCGCAACTGGAGACCTTTGATTACAAGCCGCTGCTGAATCAGCGCAATGGCGAGAACCTGCCGGACTCCGTGCGCATGGGCCAGCGGCTCACCGGAATGTCGGGGAACCAGGCGACGCTGCCGCTGGCTGGCTCGATTTTCAAATTTCAGCAATATGGCAAATCGGGGGCGTGGGTCAGCGAATTGCTGCCGCACTCGGCAAAAATTGTGGACGACATTTGCCTCGTGCGGTCGATGTATACCGAGGCGATCAATCACGATCCCGCCATCACGTTCATGCAGACGGGCTCGCAGCTTTCCGGCCGCCCGAGCATCGGCGCATGGCTCAACTATGGCCTGGGCAGCGACAATGAAAACCTTCCCGCGTTTGTCGTGCTCATTACGCCGGGCAAAGTGGACCAACCATTATATTCGCGACTTTGGGGCAGCGGCTTTTTGCCGACCGAATATCAGGGCGTGCAATTTCGTTCGGGAAAGGAGCCGGTGTTGTATCTCAGCAATCCTGGCGGCATCACCCGCGAAGGCCGCCGGCTGATGCTGAATCGTCTGCGCGATCTGCAAGAGATTGAAAAGGCTCAACTAGCCGATCCGGAAATCGACGCGCGCATCAAACAATATGAGATGGCGTTTCGCCTCCAAACTTCAGTGCCGGAAGTCGTGGATAATTCAAAGGAACCGGAAAGTGTTTTTGACCTATACGGCGCCGACGCGAAAAAACCGGGAACGTTCGCGGCGAATTGTCTGCTCGCGCGGCGATTGACGGAACGCGGGGTGAAGTTTGTTCAGGTCTATCACCAGGGTTGGGATCAGCATGGTAATCTGCCGCAAGCCATCGCGCGCCAGTGCAAGGAGACCGATCAGGCGTCCGCCGCGTTGATTATCGATCTGAAGCAGCGCGGCCTGCTCGATGATACCCTGGTCGTATGGGGCGGGGAATTTGGCCGCACCAATTACTCGCAAGGAAAACTCACGGCTAACGATTACGGACGCGATCATCATCCGAGATGTTTTACGAGTTGGATGGCGGGCGGTGGGGTGAAGCCGGGCACGATTTACGGCGAAACGTGCGAATTTGGCTACAACGTCGTGAAGGATCCCGTGCATGTGCACGATTTTCACGCCACGATGTTGCGCCTTCTCGGAATCGACCACGAACGTCTGATCTTCAAACATCAGGGACGCCGGTTTCGTCTCACTGACGTTTCCGGTAATCCCGTGCAGGGGATTATGGCGTAGGAAAGCGCGACGGATCAACGCACCGAGATGCGTACTTCCTTCGCCTTTCGCGCCACGTTGCCGAAGTCTTCTCCACTTTGGATCGGATGCAGTCGGAAGCTGTAGTTGTAATCCTTGCACGGAATCAAGAATTCCTCGTGCGGCCACAGGCCCCAACTGTTGTCCCCGCCCACGCCTTGCTGCGTCAGGTCGAGGTTCACTGTGATGTAATCGCGGCGTGGTAACTCGAACGCGTGTTTGCCGGCATTCAGGTCGGCAGTGCCGTAGTGCAACGCGCTGGCGCTGAGAAGCGGCATGCCGATGGCGAGCAAGCCCCGTCCTTTTTCATTGGTCAAAGCGAGCCAGCGCGCGTCTGCTTTATTGCCGCATTCGCCGGGTTCGGTGTAGTCGGCATAAAATTGGTCCGAGACGGTGCCGCTATAGACGCCCATCTTGTAATCCTTTCGATCGGAATAACTTTCTTGGGGTCCAAGGCCCAGCCACGTCACTTGTTCGAAGCCAGGCGGCATGGTCATTTGCATGCCAAGGCGAACGAGTTTGGGCAGCTTCTCCTTATCGGGATGAAAGCTTGCGTTCACAGTAACGTCACCATCACCGTGTATGACGCAGGCTGTCTGCCATGTGGCGTTCACCGAAGGGAGCAACAGCGTCGTCGCGATCGTGACTGAGGGAGCACCGTCATTCGTCGCCACGATGCATCGGGTGCAGCGCGCATCGTCAACGGCGGTGCGCCAGATGCCTTGCGACTTGTCCATTTTACGGCCGCGATCGTTGTCGATTTCGGCACGCCAGAAATTGGGGCGCAGGGGTGATTGGATGAGTTCGATGCCGTGGTTGCGCCATGAAACCAATCCGCCGGAGGTCTTGTCCAACACGATTTCAAATTCCTTGCCGCTGACGACAATGCGCGAGGTTTCCTCGGTGACTTTCGGTGCGGGCCATTGTACAGAGGCCACGATGGCGGGCGCGGTGTCCGGCAGTTTGAATTCATCCCACGCAATTTCGTGACCCGCTTTTGCCCATGGCAGATTTTTCGCGAGCGCAAAAGTCAACTCGAGGAAGTATTCGACGCCGGGTTTGGGCGTGAAGGACTTGAGAGGAATCGGGATTTCCATGCTGGCATGGGGAGCGAGATCCAGTTCCGGCAGGCGGCCGCTCTGAATCACCTTGCCATCCGCCTTGAGCTGCCATTGGCCATTGGCGAAGCCTTTCAAATTCGTAAAGTCATACCAGTTCTTCACTTCAATCATTCGTTTTGCGAGATCGACCGGGTGGCAATGAATGTATTGATAAACATGTTTCACCGCGAACAGGCCGGGGTGGGGTTCGCGGTCGGGGTTGACGAGGCCGTTGCAGCAAAAGTTGTCATCGCTGGGTGTGCCTTCGGGTCCGAAATCGCCTCCGTAGGCCCAGAAAGTTTTGTCGCCGCGCTTCACCGGCTGCACGCGTGCGAACGGCAGTTTACCTTGTGGTTGACGGATACCCTGATCCACCCAGTCCCAGATGCTGCCGCCTTGAAGGAAGGGTTGTTCGTATATCTGTTTCCAATACGACCAGAAATCGCCGGAGCCGTTGCCCATCGCGTGTTCGTATTCGCACATGATGAACGGGCGGTCCTGTTTCTCGGTGGAATATTTTTTCAGTTCACCGGGGCGCGGATACATGGGGCAGACGATGTCGGTGTAGGGCTTCCTCGCGGCTTGCTCGTAATGAACAGGGCGGCTGTTGTCACGCTCGTGAATCCATTTCGATGTCGCCTCGAAGTTGGGACCGTCACCGGCTTCATTGCCGAGAGACCAGATGATGACGGAGGGATGATTTTTATCGCGTTCCAGCATGCGGACGGTTCGATTCATGTGCGCGTCCGCCCACTCAGGATTTTTTGCGAGCGTTTTGGGACCATAACCCATGCCGTGGCTTTCGATGTTGGCCTCGTCGATAAGGTATAGGCCGTAGCGGTCGCAGAGGTCATACCAGGCTGTCTGGTTCGGATAATGGCTGCAGCGCATGGTGTTCACGTTGAATTGTTTCATCCGCTGGATATCACGCTCCATGCCTTCGACCGTGATGGCTTGTCCGCGATCAGGGTCGAACTCGTGGCGGTTGACGCCCTTGATGAGCACGCGCCGGCCGTTGACCAGCAGATTGCCGTCGCGAATTTCCACTTTGCGAAATCCGACGTTAGCGGGAATGACTTCCAGGATCTTCCCACTGGAGTCCTTGAGCGTCATCAGCAGCTTATAGAGATGCGGTGTTTCGGCGGTCCATTTCAGCGGGTTTTCGACCGGCGCGTGGCCGGTGATTTTGATTTCCTCGCCGGCGTTGATCGTTCGTTCCGCACTGCGCGAAATAATTTTTTTGCCGCTTGGATCGAACAGATCGCCATCGAGGGTGATAGTCGCGCTTTCTTTGCCGTAATTGATCAGGCTGACGCTGCCCCGAAAATCCGCATCCTGATATTGGGCGTCCAGTTCGGTTTTTATTTCAAAATCGCGAATGTGAATATTGGGCGGCGACCACAAATAAACATCGCGAAAAATCCCGCTCATGCGCCACATGTCCTGGTCCTCGAGATAGGAACCGTCCGACCAGCGAAAATTCTCCACGGCGATAAGATTTTCGCCGGATTTCAGATGGGGCGTGATGTCAAATTCCACCGGCGTGCGGCTGTCCTTGCCGAGCCCGACGCTCTGGCCGTTGATCCAAAGAAAGAAGAACGAGTTGACGCCGTCGAACGTAAGGAAAACGCGCCGCCCATTCCAATCGGAGGGCACTTTGAATGTTCGGCGGTAGGAATTGACGGTGTTGTTCGGGTCGTCTTCGGGCACGAAGGGCGGGTTCGGTTCGATGCCGTGCCACGTCCACGGATATTTGATGTTCACGTAAATGGGAATGCCGTGGCCGAACATTTCGACGTTGCCCGGAACGGGCACGGTGCCCCACGCGTGATCGTCGAAATTGGGCTGCCAGAAATCCGGAATGCGGCCCAGGTGATTCGTGGCGTAATGATATTTCCAATCTCCATTGAGCGAGCGATAGAACGGTGATTTGACTCGCTCCGCGTTGTCCGCCTGCCGGATGCCGTGTGCGGTTTTTGCGTCCGGACAAATGACGGCGGTCGCGTGTGGCATCTGGTTGTTGACGCCGGTGAGCCTGGGGTTCCGCCATTCCGTTACGGTTTTGTCCTGGGCGAAGGAAACCAGGTTGGCGCAGCAGGCGAATGCCACCATCGAAACAAGGCGAAACGGTGCGCCCTGAACCAAGCGAGACATGAGGATTGCAATCGGCTTCATAGTAGAATTGTGATTCCTTGGGGTGGGGTGGGGAATTCTTCCGGCAGACAGAATTTTGGTCAACGTTTTTTCACGTCCGGTTCACGCAATGGCTTGCCGGCACGATAAAGGTCGAGCAATTGGGTGTTTTTTTCCGCCACGTCCTTTTGACCGATGGTGGCGGCGAGGTCACGTGCTTTTTCGGCGGTGGCAATGGCGTCATTGTAGCGGCCCGCCTCGGCGTAGGCGGCCGCCAGTGTGCCGAGCAGGACCGGTTGCTGACGGGCGGTTAATTCGCAGGCGCGCTCGGCGAGGCGCACCGCCTCGGCACCATTGCGCACCGTATCGCTGGCGTTTACCGCAAACATCCACGCGAGATTGTTAAGCGCTTCGACGTTATCCGGTTGGAGAGTGAGCAGCTGATAATACTGCTCCACGGCGCCGCGTGCGTTCCCCTGCATGGTCAACGCGACGGCGAACTGATAACGGAGTGACGGATCATTTGGCCGGGCCTCGACCGCGCGTTGATAGAGCCCGGCGGACTCATCCAATTCCCCGAGCGAAGCCAGCGCCATGGCCAGCGTGCTTTGCGCGGATGCCGAACCTGGATCGAGCAGCAGCGCGAGACGAAGCTGCGAAACGGCGTTTGTCAGGTCGCCAAGTTCGCCAAATACGGCCCCGAGTTTCTGGTGAAGGTCGGCGCTGAATGGATCAACGCGCAGGCCTTGCACGCAAACCTCCCGAGCCTCCCCGGGGCGGCCAAGACGGGCAAGGCTAAGGGCGAATTGACCGTAGGCAATCGGATCGTCGGGTTGCAGGGTGATGCCTCGCCGGAGCGGTTCGATGGCCCGGTCATGATGCCCGTTGACGCTGGCAATGAGGCCGGCCTTAATGAGTGCCTGTCCGTCCTCGGGATATTGCGCGAGGGTGGCCGCTGCGATGTCTTGCGCCTCTTCCCGCCGGCCGAGGTCACTCAACGCACTGGCCAGGCCGATGCGCCCCTTGAGCGAATTGGGATCGAACTTCAACGCGCGGGTAAATTCCTCGGCCGCATCGCTGAAGCGATTTTCGCTCGCGAAGCCGACCCCGCGGACGGTGTAGGTAAAGGGCTGGTTTGAACGAATCCAAAAGGCTCCGTAAATTGTCATCACCCACGCGCCCAGCCAGACCCAGAGCGCCGGGCGCAGCCGACGCGCAATCCGGGTCAGAGAATCGCAGCCGATCACGGCCAGCGCACAAACGGGGAAGATCGCTGGCAATCCATAGAATGCTTTCACCTGCGCATAGGAGGGAACGCTGAGGCTCATGAGCGCGATTCCCGCGCCGAAGGCGAGGGTGAGTCCGGCTACAAGAAAAGATTCAGGCGCCGGCCGCCGGAGAAGGCGCGCGAGCGTGATCAACAGCCCCCCGAACACCAGGATCGTGGCTGGCAAAGCGAGTAGATACGCCGCGTTCATCAGGTCATAATTCCATTGCGGGCGGAAGCTCATGATCGTCGAACCACTGCACAGCCCGTCGCCCCATAGAGACGTATAAATGCCATCGGCGAAACCGTTGATACTACTGAAGAGCGGACAGGTCAGGGCATTGCCAAATGTAATGTACCATCCGGCAGTGTGATACCCGGGATCCTGCCACCACGCAAAGGGCAGGCGCGGATCCCAGTTACCGATCAATGGCGTGCCAAAGTGCGCCCAGACCCGAACGAAATGCCAGCCACACACCAGGAGCGCGGTCAGAGCGACCCAGCCGGCCGCGCGACCGGCGGCAGAAAATCGATGGGCGGAAGCGGGCCGCCAGGCCACCACTCCGACGATGAATGGAATCGCCAGCAGGGTCGAAAATTTTGTCAGGAGTGACAGCCCCAAAAACAATCCCACGGCCAGCAGCAAGCCGCGCGAGGGGGCTTCAGAGCGCAAAACTCGGAGCGTAAAATAGAGGGTGAGCGTCAGACAGAGGGCGGAAAGAATTTCATTGGTGATATGGTGCGAGAGGCAGACGTTCGCTGGGAGATAGCCGGCAATCAGGAGCCCAAAGATTTGCCGGCCTGGTTGATCAGCAAACATAAGCCGTAGACATAAAAAGACCGCCGCCACCAAACCCATGCCGGTCACTGCTGACAATGCTCGTAATGCCAGGATGGCGGCGTCGCCGGATGCGGAATTGCCGAAAGGAATGGCGACGATGGCGGACAATGCATAGAAAAGCGGCGGCTGATACATTTGCCATCCCTGGTCCGCGAGCGGCAGAGAACCATTTTTCAAGATGTAATCGATGTATTGAAGGTGGCCATCGCGGTCGAACCCGAGCAACGGGGCAATTTGCGGAAGGTTATTGGCGAACAAGGCGCCCCAGGAAAGGAGAATCAACACCAACACCATGACCGGCGCCTTCTGCCAGTCGAACCATTTGCGTGGTGGCAACAACCTGGTGGCGCCGGTAACGAGTGCGACTGCGAGGAGGAGAAGGAACACCAAGATGGGCCAGACTTTAATCAATGAATGCGCCACCAATTCCCGACCGCTCAGATAGTTTCCGGGCCGGATGATGGGCGGCGCTGAAGCCGCGATGGCGGGTTGCCAGATGGCACCGGCGAACGAAGCCTGCCATTTGATGTCGCTGGCCAGGATTGAGGTGTTCGCGTTAATCTCCAGCCAGAGGGCAGGCGGCCCAAGAGAATTGGTGACAGTGACCAGGATTTCGTTGTCGCCGGCATGAAGCCATTTTGTGATGTCGGCCGTACGGATCTTTTTCCAATCCCGCGCTCTGAGCTGAATTTCCGACAGCGCCCGGCCGTTGATTCGTACTTCACCTTCCTTGAATACCCGAACGGAAAGGCGGGCGTCTGCTGGCGCGGCGGGGAGAGTCCATGTCCTCCGAAAAACCGTGGCCAGCGACACCATCTGATGCGGGGTGGTATCCGCGGATTTTGGATAGATGATCCAGTCCGCCGGGCCGGCCTTCGGCAGAAACGGCACGCGGCTGTCGTATTGAGAGATCCACCAGCACCAGCCGACGGCAAAAACGACGCCCGCGACGAAGCCCCACCGCACCAGACGGGTTATCCAAGGGCAGGTTGTTTCCCGCTCACTCGGGTTCATGATACGGCTTTCCTTCACGGTAAGTTTTGAGCAGCTCCGAGTTTTTCTCCGCGACCTCTTTCTGGCCGGCGGCGGTGGCGATATCGCGCGCCTTTTCCGCGGCGCTCACGGCCTCGGGAAAACGGCCCGCCTCGGCGTAGGCGGCGGCGAGCGTGCCGACGAACATGGCCTCCTTGTAGTTGGAAAGTGTGCAGGCACGTTCGGCGTATTGAACCGCCCCGGCGCCATTGCGTACTGCCGGATTGGCATTGGCTGCGAGCAACCAGGCGAGGTTGTTGAGCGCTTCGGGCCAGTCCGGCTGGACCCGCAAGGCCGCGTGATAGAAAGCGACGGCGGCGGCGGATTCCTTCCGCACCTGGTGGATTTGCCCCAATTGATAATTCGCGATCGGGTTGCCCGGCTGGACGCCGATGACTTCCTGAAACTGCGCGGCGGCTTCGTCGAGTTGATTTTTCTGCATGAACGCGACGCCCAGAACGAGATGTGTTTCGACATCATTGGGCCGAACCTTCAACGCCGCCTGAAACTGCTGGATGGCCTCCTCTGATTTTCCCTGGGCGAAGAGGACATTCCCCAGAAGTCGACGCGGGGTAAACAAGCCGGGCTGCAGCGTAATGATCTGCCGGTACATGCCGGCCGCCTCATCCAGCTTGCCTTGATTGTGCAGCGATGTGGCGAGACTGAACATTGCGGGCAAATGCAGCGGCGCCAGACGCAACGCTTCGCGCGATTCCGCCTCGGCCTCGGGAAGTTGGCCCATCTTCATGTAGGCGCTGCCCATGCCGGCATGCGGATCGGGAAACGTCGGATCGACCTTCGCCGCCTCGCGATAGGTCTCGACGGCTTCCGCGTATTTTTCCTGCTTGAGGTAGAGATTGCCGCGTGTGTTGAGTGCTTCGGGATATTGCGGCGAGAGCAGCAGTGCCTGCTCGCACATTTCGAGCGCCTCGGAAATTTTGCCCTCCTCGTTGAGCACATTGCTCAGCACCGCGTAGGCAACGTAATTTCGCGGAGTCACGGTGAGGGCATGCGTGAACAGCGTTTTGCTGTCGCGCCAATAAGATACTTGATGCGCGGTGAGCACTCCGAGCGCGACCAGGATGGCGACCGCGACTCCCAAAGCCGCCGCGCGCGGCAGGCGAAGGCCCCGCCACAGTTCAGCGGCCCCCCAAACGAGCATGATAAAGAGTCCGATGTGCGGGAGATACGTGTAGCGGTCAGCCAGGCCTTGGCGTCCCACTTGCACGAGTCCGATGACCGGCACCAGAGTCCCGATAAACCACAGCCAGCCCACGAGCAGGTAGGAGGATTTGCGGGCGGCGAAAACGACCGCCACAGTTATGACCAACAGCACCAGCGTGGAGGCGATGGTTTCCTCGGACGACCAACCGCGGGCTGTCAGAGGATAAAATACACTGAGGTCGGCGGGCCAAAACGTCTTTTGCAGATAAGTGCCATACGCAACGAACGCGTTGGCGACCCGCGATTCAATTGAAGAGTATGTAAGCGAGAGAACCGCGCCGCTGGCCTTCTGCACATAAAAAGTCGCCACACAGGAAGCCGCCGACAGGATGAGGAAAGGGATTTTCTCCAGGATCAAAAACGTGATCGAAGCCGGGCGAAATTTGGCGATTGGCGGGCGATCCACAGGCGAAAAAATGAAACGGCGAAGCGGCCAGTAATCAAGCAGAAGCAAAACACAGGGCAGGGTGACGAGCATGGGTTTGCTCATAAGCCCGATGGCAAGCAGAAGGAGGGCGAGCAGATACCAGCCGGGATTCGACCACGATCGGGTGATGGCGGGCGGACTTTCCGCGTTGGGTGCCTGCGCGTAGCGCACGTAGGCCCAGATCGACAATAGTCCAAAAAAAGTGCTGAGCACATCCTTGCGTTCCGAAACCCACGCGACTGATTCCACGTGCAGCGGGTGGAGAGCGAAGAGCGCTGCGACCATTGCGCTACGCCATCGCGCTCCCGTCATGCGCAACAGCAAGCCAAATAGCAGCCAGCTATTTGCCACATGAAACAAAACGTTGGTGAAATGATGTCCGCCGGGTTTTGGGCCGTATATCTGCGCGTCGAACATGTGCGACAGCCAGGTAATGGGATGCCAGTTGCTGGAGTGATACGCGGTGAACGCCCAATTCACACCACTGGCGGTCAGGCCGCTGAGCACATGTTGGTTGGACGCCACGTAGTCCGGATCGTCGAAATTGATGAAATCATTCTCGGTGACCTGCCAGTAAACGCCTACGGTCGCCAGGGCAATTACTACGCCAATGAGTAGTATGTGGCTTCGTCGCGAGGGACTCGCGGGAGTTGCCTGTTTTGGAATGGCGGCCGGCATTGGCGTCGCTTAGGCGGAGAGGGGATCCGTGACGGACCGCAGGGGGGAGTTGCTGGTGGCGATGTCGAAAATGCAGTGCATTGCGGCGGGTTCATTTTGCGGAAGTGTCGGCGCAGTTCAACAGAAAACCAGCGGCCACACTGGCTTGCCGGAGGATGTTGGGATTGCCAAAGCCGCACCCGCTGCCTAACTTGATACTATGAAATGGCTTTTTGGCGTCATGGCGATTTTATTGGCCGTGGCACGTGTGCAGGCGGACGGACCAGACGATCAGTACGTGGCCGTGTACAACCTCATTCAGGAGGGTGATGTGCTCGGCAGCAATGGCCAGGTACGCCCGGCGCTGGTGAAATACACTGAAGCGCAGAATGCGCTGGAGAAATTTCGCAAAGGGTATCCCGAATGGAATCCCAAGGTGGTGAATTTCCGAATGACTTATGTCGCCGCCAAAATCGCCGCATTGCAGGAAAGCCTGCCGCCACCGCCTGCCGTGGACACGAACGCGGTGACGCAGTTCGCCGCCGCCGCCCGGCCCGCCAGTCGGCCCGGAGTGCCGCCCGATTGGGAAGACCAGGTAAGCAATCTGAACGGCCAGGTGCGCCAGTTGCAAACCGACAAGGGGGCGCTGGAAGCAAAATTGAAAGAGGCGCTTTCGGCCCGGCCTTCGGCGGTCGATCCCAAGGAACTCGCGCAGGCACAGGACAAAATCCGGAATTTGTCGAAGGAAAACGATTTGCTGAAACTCAGTGTGGACCAGCAAAAGGCCGCGCCCGCGTTGACCGCCACCTCCCCGGAACTTGAGCAAATGCGCAAGGCGCTGGAGCAGGCGAAGAATGAGGCGGCCGAGCAGGCCAAACGCGCCAGCGCGCTGGAGCAGGAACGCAATTATTTTCAGAGCAAGCTGAATACCCTGACCCCGAACTCCTATAATTCCAACGCCATCGACGCGACCAAAAAGACGGTGCAGTCCATGGAACGCAAGCTCGACGAGCAAACCAAGCTGGCGGCAAAACTGACCGAGGAGCGAAATGCCTTGCAGACGCGCGTGAAAACCTTGACAGCGGAAGCTGACGCGGCGGCGGCAATACGGGCGGAAAACGCGGTGTTGAAAAAGCAACTGGCCGATCTGAAGGCGATGCCGCCCGCGAACGCCAAAACCGACGATGTCCGCCGGCAACTGGCGCTGGCGCGCACGCAGCTCGCCACGCTCGAATCCGACCGCGACATGCTCCGCCTGGAGAAAGCCGCGCTCGAAAAACGAGTCAAGCAGATGGCGGACTCGATGCAGGCGCAGCAAATCAAAAAATTGCAGACCGAGCGGGACGGGCTGCAAAAGCAACTAGAAGTGGCCAAATTTGAGTTAAACGGTCGCAAAGGTGAGCTGGCGATGGCCAAGGTCGTTGCGGCCGATCGTCAGGCGGCGCTGCTGCGGGACGCGGACGTGATCGCCAAACTTCAAAAGGAACGGGATACCTTGCGCAAGCAACTTGAGGAAGCGAACCGTGCACTTAGTTCCAAGGGCAAGACGGCTCCTGCCGTGGCAACTGTCGCCGCCGCCTCCGCAGCCACGACAGCGTCCGGCCCGCGGCCCGAGGACGTGGGGCGCATCAACAAGCTGGAGCAGGAGCGCGACGATTTGCGCAAGGAACTCGACACGGCCAACAAGGAACTCGTGGCCACCCGCAAGGGCAAGGCCGGCACCGCGCGGGTGGTGGAAATGGAAAATCAAGTTGCCGGTCTCCGGGCGAAACTCGAGGTTTTCGAGGCGCGCAAAGTGCCGTACACCACGGAAGAGCTGGCGTTGTTTCGCAAGCCGGACGCCCATCTGGCGCCGGTCGATCCCAAGGCCAGCGCGGGGCAGCCCAAGGAAATGTCGCAGGGCTCCGTGGCGCTGGTGGCCGAAGCGCAGCGCTATTTTTCCGCCAAGCAGTATGAAAAGGCCGAGGAACGATATCTGCAAGTGGTGCAGCAGAACGAAGCGAACGGTTCCACCCTGGCGAACCTGGCGGCCGTTGACCTGGAGATGAATCAACTCGACAAAGCCGAAGCCAACATCAAGAAGGCCCTCGCGCTGACGCCCAATGACGCCTACAGCCTGTCCGTTTTGGGCCGCATAAAATATCGTCAGGCCAAATACGACGACGCCCTCGACGCGCTCGGGCGCGCGGTGATCGCCGATCCGCAAAACGCCGAGGTGGAAAATTATCTCGGACTTACCTTAAGCCAGAAGGGCATGCGCGGGCCGGCGGAAGCTGCGTTGCGGAAAGCCATTCAAATCGAACCGGGCTACGCCGAAGCGCACAACAATCTGGCAGTGATCTACGTCACCCAGACGCCACCGCTGGTGGAACTCGCCCGCTGGCATTATCAAAAGGCACTCGAGGCCGGTTCGCCGAAGAATGTCGAGCTCGAAAAGGTGTTCGAGACGAAAAAGCCCGCCGACTCCACCCAGTAAACAAGCTTCGCGGACGTCATGTTGCGCCAGGCTTCACACGAGATCAGGCTGGCAACCCGCGGTCGCGGACTTTACGAATTCACGCCACAAGTTACCGCCTGGGTGGCGAAGCAAAACTTTCAGACGGGCCTGGTCACGCTGCATTTACGACATACCTCAGCGTCATTGTTGATCCAGGAAAATGCCGACCCGGATGTCCGCATTGACCTTGAATCGTTTTTTGCGCGCCTGGTGCCGGACGGAGATTCCATTTTCATTCATACGGCCGAGGGCAAGGATGACATGCCGGCCCACATTCGGACCGCGTTGACGACAGTAAATCTCGCCATTCCACTCGCCCACGGGCGGCTCGTCCTGGGAACCTGGCAGGGAATTTATCTCTGGGAGCACCGCCATGCGCCGCACTCGCGGTCGATAGCGTTGCACTGCATCGGGGAATGATCCGGCCTGGGATTTTAAAAGGGGCGGCGCGACAAATCGGCTACTATCTGCTTCCCAACCAGCCCAACCGATGGCACTTTGCGATACGATTAAAATTATGATTTCATTGCGACAACAGATTCGTCGGTGGACGATGGGAGTCGCGGGCGCAACGATAGTGTGGGGTGGCCTGGCAGCGGTGGCCCAGACAAATCGATTCGGTTTCACCGGGCCGGAGATTTTTCCCATCGACAGCCAGATCAATCAGCTGCACGTCGCGGATTTGAATGGTGACGGCTTGAACGACCTGGTGCTCGTCAACAACTCCCGCGCCAAAATCAACATTCTCTATAACGACACCGGAAAAACGAACCAGTCGCCCGCGGGAGAAGCGCTGGAGAAACGCGAGTTGAACGAACTGCCGCCGGGCTCCCGGTTTCGCATTGAGTCAATCGCCTCCGAAAAGCGCATTTTTTCACTCGTGGTGGCCGACCTCAATGGCGACGGCCGGCCTGACCTCGCCTACTACGGTGATCCCAGGGAATTGATCGTTCTCTACAATCAAGGTACCAACGGTTGGAGTGCGCCTAAACATTGGCCGATTGAGGATGGACAGCTCACCCCCAATGCTTTGTCCGCCGGCGATTTAAACGGCGATGGCCGCACGGATCTGGTTTTGCTGGGCGAAAATTGCATCTATTTCCTGCCGCAGAAGGAAGATCACACCCTGGGCGAACAGCAAAAGATCCCGTTCTCCGGCTCGGTCAAATCGATTCAGGTTGCGGACCTGGACGGCGACGGGCGAAGCGACTTGCTGCTCGTGAACTGGGAGGACCGGAATCCATTTCGCATTCGTTTGCAACAGAAGGACGGCGAACTGGGGCCGGAATATTATTTTTCCTCGGCGCCGATTCGTTCGTATTGGGCGGACAATCTGGAAGCCAGTCCGAAGACCCAAATCATGACTATCGCGCAGAACTCCGGCCGGGCACAAATCTCGGAATTTAAGCGCCAGGAGGCGGAAAAACTTTCCGGATTGTTTCGGCGCGGACAGTTTCAAGTGTTGCCCTTGAACAAAACTGATAAGGCACGCCGGGGCTTGCTGTGGGCCGACGTGAATGGTGACGGGCTTGCGGATCTGCTCGTGGCGGAACCTGAAAGCGGCCAGCTATCGATTTACCTGCAGCGGCCGGACGGGACGCTGGCGGCGCCCAAGACTTATCCGACCCTCGCGGGCGTGAGCGACCTGGCGGTCGCGGATTGGAATGGTGATGGCAAACAGGAGATCTTTCTGCTCAGCGCCGACGAGCGACAGATCGGCGTGACGTATCTTGATGACAAACTAGGGCTCGCATTTCCGACCTTGCTGCCGATTGAAGGTCGGCCCCTGGCATTGGCGGCGGGGAAGCTGGAGGCGGGTGGCAAGCCGGTGCTGGCCGTCATTGTGGACCAGGAAAGCAAAGGCGAGCAGGGCGCCCGCCGAGTGCTTGTGACGCGGACCGCCGACGGCAAGACCCGAACGCAACGGTTAAGCAAGGATTTCAAATCCAATCCCTCCACACTCGCGTTTCACGACGTGGATCAGGATGGCTTGACGGACCTTGTCGTGCTTATCCCCTACGAAAAAGTAAAAGTGCTGCGGCAGGTGCCGGGCCGTGATTTTGAGGAATTGGATGTCGCCCAGCCCGGCGGGGCGGTTGAACAGCCCTGGTTGGTTTCCGCTGACGTGGACGGCGACGGCAAGCCCGAACTGCTTTTGTCGCAGAGGAATTTCCTCCGTGCGGTGGTTCTGAAGCGGGAAGCGACACCGGAAAACTCGCGGACCCCCGGAGCGTGGACATTTGAAGTCAAAGACCAGATTAACGGCGCCGCCAGTAATTCGCGACTCGCCGGCGCAGCGACGGTGCCGAACGGGACCAATGGCATCCCCTCATTGTTCCTGTTGGACGTGGAGCGCAAGTCATTGACGCTCTGTGAGCGAGATCGTGCAGGAGTGTGGCAGGTGGTGCGCAACGTGCCGTTGCCGGTGTCCGAGTTCAGCGCGTTGCAGGCGATCACCCTGGGAAAGGGCAAGACGAACGCGGTGGCATTCCTCGGTCTGAATGCCGTTGCCTGCCTGCCGCTCGATGGCCAGGTTTGGGAATTGGACGAACTGGACAGCTACGAAACCCCGATCAAGGATGGCCGCCTCAATGACGTGGTATCCGGTGACCTCGACAATGATGGCCGCAAAGACCTGGTGTTTTTGGAAACCGCCAGAAATTATCTCGATCTGGTTATTTTCGACGCAAATCACAAACTAATTCCGGCCAACCGCTGGCAGGTCTTTGAAGAACGCACATTTCGCAGCCGCCGCGGGGATTCCACGGAACCTCGCGAGGCGGCGGTGGCCGATGTGACGGGTGACGGCAAAAATGATCTGATCTTGCTGGTGCATGATCGTATTCTCGTCTATCCGCAGGAATGACGGACTGACCGCCGAACGGTCAATGGATGACAGCGATACTGGGCATCTCTGCATTTTATCACGATAGCGCTGCGGCGCTGATCGTCGATGGCGATATCGTAGCTGCCGCCCAGGAGGAACGTTTCACTCGCAAGAAGCATGACCCGGCTTTTCCTGCCAATGCCATTGATTATTGCCTCAAGGAGGCCGGCGTGTCAGCGGAGCAGTTGAACTATATCGCTTTCTACGACAAACCGCTGGTCAAGTTCGATCGGCTGCTGGAGACGTATCTGGCCTTTGCGCCGCAGGGTTTCAAGAATTTCCGGCTGGCGATGCCGGTGTGGCTGAAGGACAAGCTGCACATGCGCCGCACGTTGCGGGAGCAATTCAAGGCGGCGCGACACGCGCGATTGATTTTTACTGATCATCACGAAAGCCACGCTGCCAGCGCTTTCTTTCCGAGTCCCTTTGATCGCGCCGCCGTGCTGACTGTGGATGGCGTCGGTGAGTGGAGCACCGCGACGATTGGGGCGGGCGAGGGGAATAAACTAAAAATGCTCCGGCAGCTTCAGTTTCCGCACTCGCTCGGGCTGCTCTATTCCGCGTTCACCTATTACTGCGGTTTCAAGGTCAACAGCGGCGAATATAAACTGATGGGACTGGCGCCATATGGTCAGTCGATTTATCAGGACGTGATTCTGGAAAAGCTTATTTCTCTGAAACCGGACGGCAGTTTTTGGATGAACATGGAGTATTTTAACTACTGCCAGGGTTTAACGATGACCAATGAGCGGTTTGACGGGTTGTTCGGCGGGCCAGCGCGCCCGCCTGAGTCACAGCTCGAGCAACGTCACATGAACGTCGCGGCCAGCATCCAGAAGGTGACCGAGGAAATCATGCTACGCATGGCTCGCGAAGCGCATCGGTTGACCGGGATGAATAATCTCGTGCTCGCAGGCGGGGTGGCGCTGAACTGCGTGGCCAACGGTGTGCTGCTCCGCGAGGGGCCGTTCGACAATATATGGATTCAGCCAGCGGCCGGGGATGCCGGCGGGGCGCTCGGGGCGGCGACTTTTGTCTGGCATCACCTGATGGACAAACCGCGCCACCCGGAAGGACGGGACAGCCAGAAAGGCAGCCTGCTGGGGCCTTGTTATGCGAACGACCGGATCGCGACGTTCCTGGAGGAAATGGCCGCGCCCCATGAGCGTTTCTCCAATGAGGCAAAGTTGCTCGAATATGTTGCGCGGCTGATTAACGAAGGCAAAATCATCGGCTGGTTTCACGGGCGCATGGAGTTCGGGCCGCGGGCGCTGGGCGCGCGAAGCATCATCGGCGACGCGCGAAATCTCGCGATGCAGGCCGCGATGAATTTGAAAATCAAATTTCGCGAGAGTTTCCGGCCGTTCGCGCCGTGTGTGCTGCAAGAGCGGGTGAGCGACTATTTCGACATGCGTTCAAACCAGGAAAGCCCTTATATGCTGCTGGTCGCGCCGGTGGTGGAAAAGCAGCGCGTGACGTTGTCCGACGCCGAGCGCAAAAAAATGACGTCGGCGGGCGATCTCCGTGAACGCGTTAAAATCGTACGGTCCGCCATACCGGCGGTGACGCACGTGGACTACAGCGCGCGCATCCAGACGGTTGATGAACGGCGGCACGGCCGGTATTATCGCCTGATAAAATCCTTCGAGCGGCTGACGGGCTGCGGGGTGATCATCAATACGAGCTTCAACGTTCGTGGCGAACCGATTGTTTGCACGCCACAGCAGGCTTATCGCTGTTTCCTCGCCACCGACATGGATGTCCTTGTGCTGGAGGATTTCGTGTTGATCAAGGAAAAGATGGACAAAACCATGGCGTCGGCGGAGCGTGAGAAATATCTGGCTCAATTCGAACTCGATTAACGTGCGGTCCTCTGGCCTAATACGTTTGAATAACTGAAGCAAAACCGTGACCTGGTCTGACATTCCATTTCAGCCGACTCAAAAAGCGCTGCGCCAGTTTGCGGGCGGCTGCCTGGTCATATTTCCGGCCATCGGCGCCTTTCAATATTTTGCCCGGCATCACACCACGGCGGGAACGATTCTAATCGCAGTGGGTTTGGTAATGGGCCTGACAGGCTTGATATTTCCGCGAGCGTTGAAATGGATTTTTGTGGGCTGGATGGTGGCGGCGTTTCCCATCGGATGGACGATTTCTCAAATCATGCTGCTGCTAATGTTTTTCTGTCTGATAACGCCCGTGGCGTTGTTTTTTCGGCTGCGGGGACGCGATCTGCTCAGGCGCAAGACTTCCCCTGGTGAGAATACGTTTTGGTCCCCGAAAGAAATGCCGCGAGACGTGCGCCGTTATTTCTGCCAGTATTGAAGACGCACCGAACCACTACTATGAGCAAGCCCGCCGGAAATGATTTTGAAAGAGCCTCCGCCGAAAAGCAGCGGGGCGGATTCGTGCGGGAGTTCCTGGGCTTTTTGCGCATGAACAAGAAGTGGTGGCTTCTGCCCATCGTCATCATGCTGCTGATTTTTGGCCTCCTGATCTTCCTGGCCGGCACCGGCCTGGCGCCGTTCATCTACACGTTGCACTAATCGGGCTAATCCATCTCAAGCAGGTAAATGTGGAAACGATATACCTGCTGGCCGTGGTGTTCGGTCCAGAAATCTTCAACGAGTCGGTAGCGGCTGAAGCGGGTGTTTAGCGGCACCTGCGGTGGATAAAGATCGTCGGTGACGTAGAGGGCGCGCGTTCCAGACTTCACTTCAAATCCCGGCCAGAGTGCAAATTGACTTGAACCGTAAGGCTCGGGCGGCAAATACGTCACCGGGTGATCCGGCAGATAAAACTGCATCAGGCTCGCGTAGTTGTAATGGTTGGCGAAGAGCAGATCGGGGTGATATTTCTCCCGGGCTTTCTGGAGATGCCGGGCGAAATCAGTCCAGCCTTCGGCGCGTCGTAAAGGATTCAAATTGCGCGGCAGATGAAACAAAGGCATCAGGTGAATGCCCAGCGTCATGATGAGGGCGGTGCCAAGCGCGCACCAGCCAGCCCATTTCCAACCCGGTTTCAGCGCGAACAATTCGCGCCAAAAGACCACCAGCATCACGACGCCCGTGATGAGAGAGGGGGCGATCCAGTTGGCCTCGCCCATTTTGTTCAGGCTGAAAAATAAAAATATCGCCTGCAGCGGAAAGTATTGCGTCAGCAGCAGTTTGACACGCGTTTCTTCGCCGTGAGCGCGCCACAGGCCAAACGCGGCGATGACGATGCCGATCATCAGCAACGGTGAGCCCACCGCCAGTTGCCCGCCCAGATAACGAAATACTTCGCCGGGTCGAATGTGAAACGAGCCCTCCACACCGCTACGGTCCTGCAACGCCATGGCGTGAATCCATCCTGTTTGAATGTTCCACACAAGAATGGGCAGGACGCAAAACCCAAAGGCAATCACTGCGGCAATACTCTGTCGCGAGAAGATGAAATGCCGGTGTGGCTTGGACCACAGGAGGAACAAACCCATGCACGCGAGCTGCACGCCGTTCGTGAATTTCGCCAGGAATCCCAGTCCAATGGCGATTCCCAATAGGATCCAGTAACGGATTCGCCGGGTTTCAAGCCCGTCCCAAAACAAATTCGCCGCCCAGGCCCAAAAGAAAACGCTCAAGGAATCGATCGTCATCAGGATGGAACCGATCGCGAAGAGGGGAAGGATCAGCCCGATAGCGAGGCACCAAAGGGCGATGCGGTCGTTGTAGAGTCGTTGCGCAAGGCGAAATAATTGCCACGCGGTGCCGGTGCCGAGCAGGACGCTCATCACGCGAATGCCAAATGCGTTATCGCCAAAGAGCGCACGACCAAAAGCAATCGTCCACGCGACGGCGGGTCCCTTGTCGCGGTAGGAGGCAGCGAGATGTTTGGACCAGAGCCAATAGTAGGCCTCGTCCGGAACCAGTTCCAGGCAGGTGGTGCACCAAAGCCGGACAAGTGTGACGATCGCCAGGCACCAAATGGCGACTCGCACGGCGCTGGTCTTGTTGATTGGAGCGGCTGATGCCGCTGTCGGGCCTCCGGAAATCGTCACCGAATTTGGAATCCTTCCCGTAATGACCCTTCAAGGATCATGGCTGACGGCGAGGCTGGCCCTTCGATCGCCCCAGTGTCGGGACAAGTCCGTTTCAGTTGTTCAATGACATATAAGGGGCGTTGTTTCACTTGTTCGTGAATCCGCCCGAGGTATTCCCCGAAAACTCCCAGCAGCACGAGTTGAACCGTTCCAAAAATCGTGATGGTGGCCATCAAGGACGTCCACCCTGGCACCAGTTTTCCGCCCAGCGCGAAATGATCGAACATCACATACAGTGTGTAGGCCACATAGACTGCCAGCAACAGCATGGATACGCCGTAGGCGAGCCGCAACGGCGCGCGCGACATGGAGGTGATGCCGTCCCACGCGAGCAGCATCATCTTGTGCCACGGATAATGTGTCTCGCCTGCGGTGCGGTTCGCTCGATCATACATGACTTGCGTTTGCGGAAAGCCAATCCAGGGAACGAGGCCGCGCAGGAGACGATGGGATTCGCGTAACTTTGCCAGCTCGGTCAGCGCGCGGCGGCTGAGCAGTCGAAAATCGCCGGTGTTGCGGGGGATGGTAACACCGCTGATTTTTTCCATCACGTAATAAAACAGCGCGGCCGAAAGTCGTTTTGAGAGTGGCTCGCGTCCCCGGCTTTTCCGGGTCGCATACACCACGTCGTAACCCTCGCGATGCGCGGCGAGCATTTGGGGAATCAAATCGGGCGGATCCTGCAGGTCAGCATCCATTGAGACGACCGATTCTCCGCGCGAGGCTTCGAGTCCGGCGGCGAGGGCGAGTTGGTGGCCGAAATTTCGCGAGAGTTTTACGCCCACATAATCGGAATCAGCATTGCACTGCGCGCTGATGAGTTCCCAACTGCGGTCCTTGCTGCCGTCGTCCACGAGCACAATCTCCACGCGGGGAATATTTCGCAACGCCCCTCGCCGAACGCGCGTCAATTCCCGAAACAATTCGGGCAAACTCTCCGCTTCGTTGTAAACAGGAATGACGATCGATAAAATAATGCCCGGGCTAGCCACGATTACGAGCGCATCGTATGTCCGTTTCGGCATAGCTCAAGCACAATCCACGGGCTGACAACGTGTTTGACGGATGGAAGGGCTGAGTTCTCGACGAGGAGCATTGTCGCAATTCGAGTTCTCGAAGTGTGATTTCTCCTTGGCAACTTCCATGGGTCGGACAGAATTTACCGGTAATGTCCTGGTTGCGCACGCTGGATGCGGATTTGTTCCACTTCGTGAACCTCAACCTGCATCATCCTGCCTTGGACGGTGTGATGCGGTTCTTGAGTGGGAACGCGCTTTTCGCGCCGGCGCTCATTTTGCTCGCCGTCGGCGTCTTGTGGAAAGGCAGTCTTCGCCTGCGGATCATGGTGTTAATGCTAGCGATCATTCTGCCCCTCGGCGACGGCTGCATCGTGAATCCGCTCAAGCATGCCATCGCCCGCGAGCGGCCTTCCGATGTCCTGGCCGACGCGCATGTGGTCGGTGGCAAATCGGATGGACGCAGCATGCCCTCGGCGCACGCGGCCACATGGTTTGCGGCCACGATGATTGGCGCCATATATTATCGGCGGAGCGTGCGCTTCATGTTGCCACTCGCCTGTTTGATAGCTTTTTCACGGCTGTATGTCGGGGCGCATTATCCCGCCGATGTGCTGGCGGGCGCACTGGTGGGAGCGGCCTATGGCTTGCTGGGCGTGGTCGGACTAAGTGCATTATGGACCTTCGTCGGACGAAAATGGCTTCCGCTCTGGTGGCGGCGGCTCCCGGTGCTGCGGGATCCCGGCGCTCGGGTTGAGGACCAGGAAGCGATCAAGTTAATCACATTGGATCAACATTGGCTGCGGCTCGGCTGCATTCTAATCGCCGGCGTGCTCCTCAGCCGGTTGATCTTCCTCGCGAGCGGCAGCATCGAGTTGAGCAAGGACGAAGCCTATCAATGGCTTTGGTCCAAACATCTTGCGCTCTCCTATTACAGCAAACCTCCGATGATCGCCTACACCCAATGGCTCGGTACCGCGCTGTGGGGCGACACCGCTTTTGGCGTCCGTTTCTTTTCGCCGGTTATCGGCTCCGTGCTGTTGATGCTGCTGATGCTTTGGTTCGCAAAATACGCCGGCGGACGAAACGCGTTCTGGCTGGTGTTTATTTTGCTGGCGACGCCGCTGCTGGCGGTCGGCTCCACGCTGCTAACGATCGATCCGCTGTTGGTCATGTTCTGGACACTCGCGATGATTCTCGGCTGGCGGGCGGTGCATGAAGATTCAAACCTCTGGCTCTGGCTGGGCGCGGGGCTGGCGATGGGCCTGGCCTTTTTGAGCAAATACAGCGCGCTCTACCTGCTGGTGTGCTGGGCGCTCTTTTTTATTCTCTGGCCTGCTGCGCGGGTCCAATTGCGAAAGCCCGGACCGTGGCTCGCCCTTTTAGTCATGCTGTTGTGTACCATCCCCGTGCTCGTGTGGAACACTCAAAATCACTGGGTAACGCTGTCGCATCTCTCGCAAAATGCGAGCCTCAAGGAGCAATGGAAACATCCATTTCGCAATCTGGGCGATTTTACCGGAGCGGAGTTGGGCCTGCTAAACCCCGTGTTTTGCGTTGGTGCCCTCTGGGCGTTGGCGGCCTTCTGGCGCGAAAAGCCCGAAGCCGGCTCCGGACCGGGTCCTTCGTCGCGCCGCGAATTGATGATTTATCTTTTTTGCATGGGCGGACCGGTTTACCTGGGCCACTGGCTTTACTCGTTGCATTCGCAAGTGCAGCCTAATTGGATCGCGCCCGCCGTCGTCCCGATGTTTTGTCTGATGGTGCTTTACTGGGAACGTCGCTGGCGCGAAGGCGCGCGGGGCGTGAAAGCTTGGCTGACCACCGGTCTGATCCTCGGCGTGCTGGCGGCCGTCATCCTGCACGAGCCGCGGCTCATCGGGAAAATTGTCGGCCAGCCGTTGCCGCCGGACAAGGATCCGCTGCGGCGCGTGCGCGCATGGAAGGCCACCGCCGACGTCGTCGAAAAAGAGCGCGCCAAACTTTCAGAGGGCGGCAAACCGGCCTTCGTGCTCGCGCACCACTACGGGCTCACAGGTTTGCTGTCGTTTTACATGCCCGAGGGAAGGACTCGTCCGGGCGCGATGCCGTCGGTGTATTCCGTCATTGAACCGATGCCGCAGAACCAGTTCTTTTTCTGGCCGGAATATCGTTACAAGGAGCTTCGCAAGGGTGAAAACGCGATTTTCGTCGTGGAAGTGGACCTGCCGCAGACGCCGATGAACGAATGGTTCCGCTCGCTCTTTACCGGCATCCCGCCCGCGCCACTGCCCAATCCCGAACCGCAGATCTACCTCGGTTTGCGACCCGGCAAATTCGAATCCTTTAAGAGCCTTGGCGTCTTCCCCGTGATTTACAAAGGCCGGGTCTATCGCTGGCTGGAACTGTTTGAGTGCCGTAATTTGCAGTAGCTTGAATCGTCGATGCCGCCACGCGCCAAAAAGCCTTCTCCGACCACGCCGAAAAAATCAGCGCCTGCAAGGGGTGGTGCGTGGATTTGGATTGTGATCGTGGCTGTTGTTTTAGTGGCCGGTGGCTGGTTAATTCTTCGGCCTCATCCCGCTGCGCCTCCTCAAACGCAAACTGAATCGAAAGTCCCGACCTACGCTCCCACCGCCGTCGTCGAGGACGAGAAAAAAGTATTCGCGCAATACGCCGGTTCCGGGAGTTGCCGCGAATGCCACGCGGACGCCTATCAACAGTGGGCCAGATCAAACCACGGCCTCGCCGAGCGCCTGCCGGTGGACGGCATGGATCGCAAGGCATTCGATCCGGCGCGCAAGTTCAAACACGGCACACAGCAAACCAGCCTGCGAGTCGAAGGCACGAACTTTACTGTCATCTGTCCAGGCTTCACGGCCACCAACGAAATGCACACGGTCGCGCGCGTTATCGGCAACGATCCGTTGCGACAGTTTCTCGTGCCGTTTCCCGGCGGACGCTTTCAGACGCTCGAAGCCACCTACGATCCGCATCGCAACGAATGGTATGACGTCTATGGAGAAGAGGATCGCAAACCGGGTGAGTGGGGACACTGGACGGGGCGCGGCATGAATTGGAATAACATGTGCGCCACTTGCCACAACACCCGCCTGCGAAAAAATTACGACGAAGCCACCGATTCGTATCACACCACCATGGCCGAAATGACCGTCGGCTGCGAATCCTGCCATGGCCCCCTCAAGAGCCACGTGGACTGGCAGAAGCAATATGGCAAAAGCGACCGGAAGGATCCAACCCTGCCGAAGTTCACGCGCCAACAGGTGATGGAGAACTGCGCCTTCTGTCACTCGCGCCGCAGCGACCTGACTGGTGACTTCAAGCCCGGCGATTCCTTCTTCGACCATCAGTCGCTTGGCATCGTGAATCAATCGGGCGTGTATCATCCCGACGGCCAGGTGCATGAGGAGGATTACGAGTTCGCCGCGTTCCTCGGCAGCCGAATGCACACCAACGGCGTCACCTGCGCCGATTGTCATAATCCGCACACGCTCAAGACCATTTTGCCCGGCAACTTCCTTTGCCTGCGGTGCCACAACGGCACCTATCCCAACGCGCCCGTGATCGATCCCGTCGGTCACAGCCATCACAAGGTTTATGGCTATGATGCCGACGGCAAACTGGTGAACACGGACTTGCTGGCTTACAAATCGAAAGAGGTGAAAGAGTCGGGTGGCGAATGCATCAATTGCCATATGCCGCAGACGGTTTACATGCAGCGGCACTGGCGGCACGACCACGGCTTCACCACGCCCGATCCGCTGCTGACGAAGGAATTTGGCATCCCCAACGCCTGCAATCGCTGCCATGCCGACAAGAGTGCCGACTGGGCATTGGAGAATTGCGACAAATGGTACGGCCCTAAAATGGAGCGTGCGACCCGCGAGCGCACGAAATGGGTCGCCCTCGCGCGGCGCGGCGATGCGTCGGCTCGACAGCCGCTCATGAATCTGCTGGCAGGCAGGGAAAGCGAATACTGGCGCGCCGTCGCCGCCGGAATGCTGGGTCAATGGATTGCCGAGCCTGCTGTGCGGGACGCGTTGATGAAGGCGTTGCAAGACCCGCATCCGCTCGTCCGGGAACAGGCGGTGCGCGCGCTCGAACCGGCGCTGGCGCAACCCACCTCGGCGCTTTCCTCCGCCGTGCAGGACCGCCTCGACGATCCGTCGCGCAGCGTGCGTGTGGCTGCCGCCTGGGCGTTGCGCGCGGACCTGCCGCCCGGTTCAAAGGCGGGCGATGAACTGGCCCACTATCTCGCCATCAACGCCGACCAGCCGACGGGGCAACTGGAACTCGGCGCGTTTTCGCTGGCGCGCGGCCAGACCACCGACGCGCTCACGCATTACCAAAAGGCGGTTGGCTGGGACACCAATTCCGCTCCCATCCGGCACGATCTCGCAGTGGTCCTGAGCATGCTGGGACGAAGCAATGACGCCATCGAGCAGCTTCAGGCCGCCTCCCGTCTGGAACCCAACGATGCCGAATACCAATTCAAGCTTGGCCTCGCTTACAGCGAAGTCGGTTCGCTCGACCGCACTGTGGCTGCCCTGGAAAAGGCCGTGCAACTCGACCCGCGTCATGCGCGCGCCTGGTATAACCTCGGCCTCGCAAGAAATTCGGTTGGCCAGCCCGATGCCGCCGTGGAGGCCTTGCTCCGCGCCGAGTCGCTCAATCCGGCCGATGCGCAAATCCCTTATGCGCGCGCCACGATCCTCATGCGCCTGCGCCAGTTCCCGGAAGCCCGCCTCGCCGCGTCGCGCGCCCTCGAAATAAATCCGCAGCACGCGCAGGCCAGGCAATTGCTCGACGATATCTCCCGCGCGCCCCAATAGAATGCGCGTCGCAGCACTCCGATTGCTGAATTTCTAAAGTTACGCGCCACGCCGGTTCAGGAGAAAGGGCGCTGCGGGTCACAGTCCCGCGCTGCTCCTCCCCAGGTTGATCACGCTCTCGCTGTCGGTCACGATGACGCCTGCTTTGGCCATTTCCTCGACCGCGTCTTTCACATCGCCCGGCTTTAGGCCTACACCACGCGAGGCGTCGAGGATGAGGTGCGTTTTGAAGCCGAGCTTTACGGCGTCGAGCGCGGTGAACTTCACGCAATAATCCGTCGCCAGCCCGCAGACGAACACTTCGGTCACGCCCTGCGCCTTGAGCCAGTCGCCGAGGCCGGTCGCGTGGCGGTGATGGTTGTCGAAGAACGCGCTGTAGCTGTCGATTTCGTGATGCGTGCCTTTGGGAAATGTTTTTGCGATACGCTGCCGATGCAAGGCCGGGGATAGCTCCGCGCCCGGCGTGTTCTGTACGCAGTGAACCGGCCAGAGCGTTTGCGGCTGGCCGTTGAGTTCCACCTGGTCAAAATGCTTTTTTCCCGGGTGATGCGCGGCAAAACTTTTATGCTCCGGCGGATGCCAGTCCTGAGTTGCCACGACGATTTCAAAGGCCGCCTGCAAACGATTCACGATCGGGATGATCGCATGACCGTCGTGCACCGCCAGCGCGCCGCCCGGCAAAAAGTCGTTCTGCAAATCAACGAGGATCAGGGCTTTCATATTAACGGTTTCAGTTTGGTGAATTGTGCGAACAGTCGATTGAGTTCGTCCTGCCTGGGAAGTGTTTGAGTCCATTCCCGGGGAATATTCTGAAGGCCGTATGCCACCCCCGCAAGCCCGCCGGCGACGCAGCCAGTTGTATCCGTGTCGCCGCCTAGGTTCACTGCCTTGAGCACGCATTGCTGATAGTTTTCCGTATTCAAGAGGCACCACACACTGGCGATGAGTGTATCAACCACGTATCCGCCGGAATCGATTTCGACTTCGGCGCGGGAGTTCAGGTCGCCATTCAATAACAGTTGAAAGGGCTCCAGCTCAACGGCCCAATATCCTTTCGCTCCATAGAATTTACGAAATTCACTCAGCCCATGTCGATACGCGTCCTGAGGTGCCAGGCCGTGCAGCAATTCCCGTATCATGAGCGCATAAAAACCGCAGGCAATCTGTGATCGTGGATGCCGGTGGGTGATGGCGGATGCCCGATGGATTCGGTCGAGCAGAAGGGCTGTCGGCAGTGTGAAGCATCTCAACGCGACTGGCGCTATGCGCATCAACGAGCCGTTTCCATTGCTCGATTCGCTGTCGCCTCCGGCCATCTCAGCCAGCAGACCGTCGGCGACATATCTCAACGCCCGTTCGGTTGCTATTCCCACATCGAAGACGACACCTCGTGCTGCCCAAAGACCTCGTTGATACCATGCGAGGAACCGCTTCGCCATATCTTCTGTACTGAATTCGTGATGCACAAGACTATCCACCGTACAAAGCGTCAGCGCGCCATCATCCGACCAGGTTCCTTTTGGTTGATTGTGGGTCCCGTATTCGCGCATTCCGGTCACCGGGTTGCTTTGAACACTGGCGCGGTTCGAAAACTCCACGGGCACTCCGAGCGCGTCGCCCACCAGGGCGCCCCACAAGCCCCCGACGATTCTCTCGCTCGTCGCAATTGATTGCTGCTGCAAATTCCCACTCATAATTTGCGGTCTGGATAAACGCTGTTCACTCGTTGACGCGGCAATCTTTAAGCGGGAAATTCGATAAATTCTCCGGGCACACTTTCCGCCAGCCAGACGCCGTTGTCGGACCGGAAGAACGCATGACCAGCGCGGTGCATCTCGCCGGCGCGGATTTTGAGAATCACCCGGCGGCCGCGCCGTTCGCCGACCTTGCTGGCCGTGGCTTCGTCCGCGGCGAGATGCACATGATGCCGCTCGCCTTTGTGCAGGCCGCCTGTGCGGATGGATTCCACGAATCGCTCCGGCGTGCCGTGATATAGCCATTCCGGCGGCGTCTGCGGCGAATATTTCAAATCCACCTCCACGGAATGGCCCTGGCTCGCGCGAATGCGGACGCCGTCCTCGCTGAAGGCGAAACGCTTTTTGTCGTTGTTCGCGACGATGGATTTCAGTTGCTCCAGCGTCAGGGCGAGGCCGTTGCGATTCACCGCCGCCAGCAATTCATCGACGCCCACCCAGCCCGCTTCGTCCAGTTGCAAGCCGACCTTTTCCGGTTCGTGCCGGATAATCAGGGTCAGAAATTTGCTGGCGCGGACGGTATTCTTGTCATCGCTCATAAAATCAAACATGGAAATGGCGGCGCACGATCCGTTGCCCGGCATCAAGCCAGACTTCGAGATCGCCGAAGCGCGTGTTAAAATTGCGCACCCGCAAATCGCGGCATACCAGGTGGGTGGTTTCGCCGTCAGGCTCCGACGCAATGACGTGATATTCCGGCGATAGTTCACGCATCAGTCGAAAGTCCGGCAGTGATTCGAGAACCGCCGCAAACGGTTCGTCCAGCAACGGGACTTCGCCCAAAGATTTCTGTGCCCCTGTCAATGCGTTCACTTGAAACAGCTTCATGAACGTCCCCTCGCGGCGTGCGCCGAGATAACGCCAGGGCAGCAATGCCGAAGGAACCAACGATTTCGTGCCGGGACAAAACCGCGCCGCGCGACGCCGCATCCATCCTTTGATAAAAACGTAAACCGCCAGGAATGACAGAAATAGAATTGCCCAAACCGGTGATACCGCTTCGCCGCGAACCAACGTTGGCAGGATGACCGCAAGGCCGGCCAGCACGGCGAGGATGACCGTGGCATCAATAAAAAAGACCCACTCCAGACAACGTCGCCGTCGGGAGAACGGCGCCAGCCACATCACGCCGTACGTATTCGTGATGTCCAGCAGGCTATGGCCCAGCATCCCTGCAAACAACCCGACGCCGATGGCCATGCTTGGCCAGCCCGTCAGACCGGCCACCGCACCGAGGATTACGCTCGCCGCAAACTGTACCGGCAGCGCATGGCTCCAAGTCTGATGCGCCCGCAGAAATGTTCGCTTGCCTGCCATGCGACACACCGCGTCCAGATCCGGCAACACCGAACCCGCGACGACCCCAAGCGCCAGCTCCGGCCGTGTCCCGAGAAACGGGCTCGCCGCGATCAATCCGATGCCTGCATGGGTGAAAATATCCACAAATCTCCGATTAGTGCGCGAGTTCAGCAGCGGCTTTCATAAACGCGCGACGATCACGGTGACATCATCGGGCAATGCGCCGGAGGCAGTGCGAACCAGCGCGATCAATTGTTGTGAGGCCTCCCCGGCATTATTGCTGACGCAAATGGCTTTAATGCGCTCTGCCGACGTATATTTCAAAAGACCGTCCGTGGCCAGCAGCAGCGTTTCATTCTCCGCACGACGATACGAAAACGCGACGGGCCACGCCGCGCCAGATCCCAGAAAGGGCTTTCTGACTTGTCCTTCCGTCAGGTTGGCGATGCCGTTTCCACCGACGACCCACGCGCCCGAATCTCCCACGCTGGCTCCGTATATCGTCTCGGCCGTGATTACCGCCAGAACGCAGGTCGTTTCGCCCGCCAGCCGGTCGTCGCTAATGGCCCGGTCCATCCGACGAAGGACATCAGCGCACGCTTCCGCGTCCGCCAGCTCGTGCACTCGTTGACGCACCCATTCAACGGCCATCACTGCTGCCTCCGTGCCTCCACTTTGCCCGCCTGCGCCATCGGCCACGATCAATACCAAACCGACCTCCGAATCAATCACCGCACCACGGTCTTGATTTTCGGGATTACCGTCTGCCGTTGCTAAAAAAGCTGTGGTCATACGACGTAGGGCTCCCGTGCTTTCAACCAGTCCTCAGGAATTGATTCTTTTCCCGCGCTGATAGCCACAATTCCTCCGACGATGGCCGCGTTCGTATCGCAGTCACCTCCGACGCTAATCGTCTCCGCGAGGGCTTCGACATAGTTATCCAGGTGATGCGCGGCTCTCCAAATGCAGAAGGGCACGGTGTCTGGCGCGGTAACGAGTTCTCCTTTGCCGAAGGCTTTTGCCGCAGCGTGGACCCCGACTTCAATCGAAGTTTCGCTGGCGAGCAGCAGTTTTCGTCTCACTTCGCTTTCCGGTGTCAAACGCAGCACTTCTTCAAAAAGCGCGTGGGCGCGGGTGAATTTATCCGAGCTTCGCAGCCGCCAGGCGGCTGACGCGGCCACGGCGGTGGCGATGGCGCCCGCCACTGCCTCGGGATGTGTATGAGTGACCAGCGACGAAGCTTCCGCTTCTCTTGCCGCAAGTTCGGGTTGTCCGGCAAAATAGGCGCCCAATGGTGCGACGCGCATCGCACCGCCGTTTCCTTTGGAACCCTGTCCGCCAAACGCCTTCGCAGAAGTCTCTCGCCAGTTTTCACCCATGAGCATGTCGCGCAATTGCATGCGCGTCATTTTGCCATAACCGCGCTCCGGGTCTCGCTCCCAGCGACGCATAAATCGCTTGGCCAAAAAATCCTGTTCGATGGTGCCATGAGATTTGAGCACAGCGACAATGGATATTGCCATCTCGGTATCGTCTGTGTGAAACCATGGTCCGGCGGGAAGATCGTTTTGCCTCAGCCGTGCACCTGCGGTTTCGTAGCGGTAGGCGCACATTTCGCCAAGAGCATCTCCGATGCTGAGTCCGTCCAGAGACAGCATCATTCTTTCAAGTCGCGCCGCATGATCTGATGGCAGACTGGCCTTCCAGGTGTTCGGATATTTGGCGATGAGTTCGCCGGCATGGCGCAGCCACGTTGTCAAAATCCAATCCGAACCCAGCGGGCCGACGCGGTCGACGTTCCAGCCCGCGAATCTCAGATCGTTTTGCATCGAGTAAACGCGGTCAGTGTTGGAAGAGTGAAGCAAGACCGGACATACGGGTGGAAAATCTCCCAAAAACTCCGCGACTTCGCGCCCGGTGCCTGGATCGCCGGCGCTCTCCGAGACGGGGTTCAAATCGTGGTCGAGTGAAATAAGCACTGCTTCGGGGAAAAATTGCCCGCACTCCGCCCGCATGGAGTGGGAATCACGCCAGAGTTTATGCTCGTACCCGACTCCCAATTGAGCCACGGCCTTTCCAAAGACCTCAATCCGCTCCTCGTTGTCTTCAAGAATGAGAATGAGTTTCATTTCGTATGGTTGTTCTGGCTTTGAAAGTGATCTCGAAAGTATGCCCACTCCGCGTCGCTGGTTTCCCATTCGCAGTAAAGTGCGACACCCTGATAATTCGTTGGCAAGGGCCGGCCCGTTAATCCGCGGTGTATGCCGCGCAAGGCGTTGGCGAGATTTTCGACCAAGGGATTGTGATAGCCGGAGCCGGCATCGTCGTATGTCGGTACGCCGAGCAACACGGGTTTGCCTTCGCTCCAGTCCAGTGTTTCCCGTGTCCAATCGGCCATTAATCCTTGATAGGCTTTGGGGATGCGCTGTCCGGCATCGTACGTCATGACTGCTATTTGATCGACGCGTTTGGCGACTTCCTTGAAGTAGCTTTCGTTCCAGTGAACGTCCTCGTAGGGGTGCCAGCGGGTGGGCGGGGGATAGGCGGCCACTGAGAGGCGCTTTCCCGGTGGCATGGCGGCATGAAGCGAATCCAGCAACGTCAAAAAATTGGTGTCGCCGGTTGTGAGCGGTTCCACATTGATTTGGACGCCGGCCAGCCGGGGATGGCTGGCGAGCAGGTTAACGACATTGGTCGTGAAAGCGCCGCGCCAGGTTGCGTTTTCCACACGGGCGTTGCCACCATTGGGACCGCCGACCCAGGGCATCACATGGAAATTTGTGAAGGCATCCAGAAATCGCTCCACTTGATAGGTGTCCACCGAGGGGAGCCGTCCATCCAGACCTACGGGACATAAATGAGGAAAGACGTCAGTAATGTGATGACTGCGTAACTTGCCGGCGAGTTCACGAATGTGTACCGGGTCACGAAAACGAGCCAACTGATTTGTCTTTTCGTTCGTTATGAACCAATCGTTCCCGCCCAGCCAGCCGTGGCCCAGCCAAATGGCATTTTGTCCCCGGTCGTGACGGCCGTCGCGCACATCCAGACCTGGACTCCACAAGGCGTAGGCGAGCCACAGAACGAGGAGCAAAGAGCATCCTGGCAAAATGGTCCGCCACGGCGGGCGTTTTATTGTCTGAAGTAATCCCATGGGGCCGTCTCACGGGCGAGTCTGGCTCTGGCGTCACGTGTCATATCTCAAAATTGAAGCCGTGCTTCTTCAGTTTCTCATATTTGACCGCGTCGAAGCGGAACAGTTGTGCGGGGCGGTGGCGGCCTGATTGATAGGTCTCCTTCAACGGGATGAGCAGGTCGAAGCCCTGGACCTTCTTGCGGAAATTACGTTTGTCGAGCGGAGCGCCGATGAGGGCTTCGTACAGATGTTGCAGTTGTGACAGGGTGAATTTCGGCGGCAACAGTTCGAATCCGATGGGCTCATAGCGCACCTTGGACTGCAACCGCGCGAACGCCATTTGCAGGATCTCGGCGTGATCGAACGCGAGCTTGGGAATTTTCGACAGCGAAAACCAACTGGCCTTGGCGGCATCGGTCGCGGCGCGCGCCTCGTGATTCGAGAGTTTAACGAGGGCGTAGTGCGCCACGCTCACCACACGTTCGCGCGGATCGCGGTTCACCGCGCCGAAGGTATAGAGCTGTTCGAGAAAGACATTCGTCAATCCCGCTTCCTCATAGAGTTCGCGGCGTGCCCCCTGGTCGAGGGTTTCATCGGTTCGCACAAACCCGCCCGGCAGCGCCCAGGAGCCCTTGAAGGGCGCCTGGCCGCGCTCGATGAGGAGGATCTTCAAGCCGCCCTCGTCGTAACCGAACACGACGCAATCAACGGTCAGCGCGCCGCGGGGATATTTGTAGGTGTATGACATGCGTATATGCTTTTGTTTTAAAATTCCGCCACGACTTCAATGAGACCGATAATATTCCGATTCATTTCGGCCACCTCTTCGGCCGGAATCCACAATTCCTGATGAATGCCCGCGCCCACTGTTTGTACGGCGAAGCGATCGGTAAATTCCTTTTTCAGCGCGAATCGCAGGACGTAACCTTTGCCGCTTTGGGGCACATTCCAATCGCGGGCAATCTGGCGGGCGTATTCCTCGTTAAGCACCGGGTAAAAGATCGGCTGTTCCGGAAGGCGCGGAGGAAACTCCCGATAACCGCTGGCAGCGATCAACGCCAGTTCCTTGGGGCCGGTCGGTCGAAATAAAATGGTTGGTGCAATGTTCATCGGACGGTTGTTGTTCGCCTACATGGTTCATTAGTAGTGTATAAATAACACTATGTCAAAGGAAAAGTTTCGCGGAGCTTGCAGTCGCGAGAGAAATCTCGCGTCCCTTCAGGCCGCATTTCACATGAGGGCCTTTTCCGGGGGTAGTCGCCTCGCTCGACCCCCGGCTAATATCCGACATCCCTTCAGGATGTTGAGCGGCCTGCGCGTCCGAAAACTTATGACCGGGAGAAGCCTCAACCCTCGCCGCGGGCGCGGAGGATGAGCTGGGTCTTAAGGTCATGAAGCTGGAGTTCAAGGCCGGCGGGGTATTCGTGCGGGTGATCGAAGCGTTTGATGCCGTCGTGCAGCATCGCTATTTGCTGCCGGGCGCGGGTGCGAATGGCGTCGAGCGAGGGCAATGCGCCGGCGAGTTTTCCCTTTCGCAGAATGGGAACCAGCAAGTCCTCGGACGTGATGCTTTTGGAGAAGCGCTTCCGGCGGGTGGGATCGGTGGGGTCCACGATTACCGTTTCCTCGACGGCTGGTTGCAATTCATCGTAAATCGCATCGCCGAGAAACTCGGTGTCGTTGCGAAAGCGCCGCACTTGCAGGATGCCGGGATTGGTGACCTTGGCGACTTGCTCGGAGAGTTTCAGTTTGTGCTGCCAGGTGCCGTCGGCCTGGCGCAACGCGGCGAGCTTGTAAACGACGCCGAGCGCGGGCTGATCGTAGGCGGTGACGAGTTTGGTGCCGACGCACCAGACGTTGATTTTTGCGCCTTGTTGTTTGAGGCTCGTGATGAGGTGCTCGTCGAGGTCGTTGCTGGCGAGGATGACGGCGTTGGTGAAGCCCGCTGCATCGAGCATTTTGCGGGCTTCGATGCTGAGGTATGCGAGGTCGCCGGAGTCGAGCCGGATGCCGATCATTCGGTGGCCCTGCTGTTGTAATTTTTTGCCCGCTTCGATGGCGCGTTGCACGCCAGTGAGCGTGTCGTAGGTATCGACGAGAAAAATGCAGTTGTTCGGCAACGCGTTCGCGTAGGTGCTGAAGGCGGCTTCCTCGTTATCGAAGGACATGACCCAGCTGTGGGCGTGCGTGCCTTTAATGGGTATCCCGAGGCGCTGGCCGGCCAGGACATTCGACGTGCCCGCGCAGCCGCCGATGTACGCGGCGCGGCTGGCGGTGAGCGCGCCGTCCACCCCTTGCGCGCGGCGGAGGCCGAACTCGATGACGGGATCGCTGCCGGCGGCGAGGCAGACGCGCGCGGCCTTGGTGGCGACGAGCGATTGGAAATTGACAAAGTTGAGCAGGGCGGTTTCGACGAGTTGCGCCTGCAGGATGGGGCCGCGCACGCGCAACAGGGGTTCGTGCGGAAACACGACGGTGCCTTCGGGCACGGCGTCAACGTCCAGCGTGAGGCGCAAGTCGCGTAAATATTTCAGGAACGCCGGTTCGAAGAGCGGGCGATCGTCGTTGCCCTTCAGGCCGGAGAGGTAGGCGACATCGACTTCGTCGAAGCGAAAGCGGTTCAGGTAGCGGACGCAATCCTCGAGTCCGCTGGCGATGGTGAAGCCGCCGCCGAAGGGATGTTTGCGAAACAGGAGATGAAACACCGCCTCCTCTTCGGCCTTGCCCGCTTTCCAATAGCCATGGGCCATCGTGAGCTGATAGAGGTCGGTCAGCAGGGCGCTGGCGTTCGAGGGCGTTTCGGTCGTGTCGTTCATGCAATGTCGTGTGACCGGCGCAGCATCATGGATTTGGGGAAATTTCAAAGCACAAAGCGGTGTAAGCGAGAACAGAGGGAGTGAGTTTCGCGAAATCACCAAGGTGCGGATGGGGAGGGAGCATTGGACCATGGATGTCCAACCCGCGGTGCTACGATATTCGCGGATGAGAGATTGTCTCGAAAATATCGGCAACTGGGGATCGTCCGGCGGAGCAGCGCTCTTGGAGGCGGGCGGCGTGTCGGGCCGTGCTCATCCGCGCCAAAGTGGCGCTGGCGCGACGTGGAGTCAAAACCGCATCGTAGCGGAAGGCGTGGGTTCGGAAGGCAGCGTTTACGCCGCATCAGGATCCATCAAACTCCATCAGGCCGAATCAATCCGAGGGACGCATGAATGTGTAAGAACGAAAAGTGGTGCCATGAATTTCAAGGATGTAGAGATAATTCGCGGTACGTCGCACCTTATGGCGCCAATTCGCACCTCAAATTTTTGGGCGCGCTGGCGGAAGGATATTTACGTTCCGGCTGGAAAGTGTGGTTACGGCTTCCGAATCGATGAGGCGAACCTTGGCAAAAGGCCAGGGCTGAGGGAGAATTGCGGGCGGAAATTTTTTGTGTCGATGCGATTCAAAAACACGCGTCGGCGAGACTTTAACGACGAACTAAAACGGCAAATGCACGTATTTCGAGTTTGGGCACCGTTGCCCCGCAAAGTGGAAGTTCAGGTGGGCACTGAGCGACACCCGATGCAGGCGGAGCCGGGCGGGTGGTGGAGCGCGGTTGTCGAGGTGATGACGGGGGACGATTACGGCTTCGTACTGGATAGTCATGGACCGCTCCCGGATCCGCGGTCGCCGTATCAACCGCACGGCGTCCATGGTCTCTCGCGATTAGTCGATCATGCGGCTTTTCGGTGGAGCGACCAGGGCTTCCGGGCCGTGCCGCTGTCGCGTGCGGTGATCTATGAATTACACGTTGGTACGTTCACGGCGGATGGTACGTTCAAAGCCGCCATGGAGAAACTGGATTACCTCGTTGAACTTGGCGTCACCCACGTCGAGTTGATGCCGGTGGCGGAATTTTCCGGCGAGCGCGGTTGGGGCTATGACGGCGTGGATTTGTTTGCGCCGCATCATGTCTATGGCGGGCCCGATGGGTTGAAAGAGTTGGTGAATGGGTGCCACGCGCGCGGTCTCGCGGTGCTGCTCGACGTGGTTTACAACCACATAGGGCCGTCGGGAAATTATCTGGGCAAGTATGGGCATTATCTCACGCGCCGCTATTCGACGCCGTGGGGCGAAGCGGTGAATTTCGATGGCCCGCACAGTGACGAGGTGCGCCGGTTCTGCTGCGACAACGCGTTGATGTGGCTGCGCGATTATCACTTCGACGGCCTGCGGCTCGACGCGGTGGATCACATTCTCGACACGAGCGCGGTGCCGATCCTCGAGCAATTGAGCGCGGAAGTGGGCGATCTCGCATCACAACTCGACCGACCGCTGGTGTTAATCGCCGAATCCGACGTCAATGATCCGAAGCTCTTGCGCGCCCGGGAGAACGGCGGCTATGGGCTCGATGCCAAATGGAACGACGATTTTCATCACGCGCTGCACAGCGTGCTGACGGGCGAACAAAACGGTTACTACGTCGATTTTGGCAAGATGGCCGACCTCGCGAAGGCGCTCGCGCAAGGCTACGTATTCGACGGGCAATATTGCGAATTTCGCCAGCGTCGTCGTGGTCGCGCTCCCGCCGGAATCGGCGGCCATCATTTGCTGGCCTACACGCAAAACCACGATCAAGTCGGCAATCGCCCGATGGGCGACCGGCTGAGTCATCAAGTCAGCCCGGGACGTTTGAAGATCGCGGCGGCGCTGATGTTGACGTCGCCGTTTGTGCCGATGCTGTTTCAAGGCGAGGAATGGGCGACGGCCACGCGCTTCCAATATTTCACGGATCATGCGGAGGAACATTTGGGCAAGGCGGTTCGCGAAGGCCGCGTCGCCGGTTTCGAGGAGCTGGGTTTCAAGCTGCAAGGAACAACGCCGGATCCGCAGGCGCAGACCACGTTTTTGGAATCGAAACTCGATTGGACGGAACTTTCGCAATCGTCCCACGCGGAAATGCTGGAGTGGCACCGGCAATTGTTTGCCGTTCGTCGTGATGAATTGACGACGCTGGACACGCGCCTCGAGAGCGTGAAAACGCGATACGATGAAGCAGCGCGCTGGCTGGTGGTCGAGCGCGGTCCGATCACCGTAGCCTGCAACCTGGGCGATGGTCCGCGACGGATCTCGTTGCGCGCTGGAAACCACGAGATGCTTTTACAGTCCGAGCACGGGATAAAAACGGAAGCGGGCGCCGTTACATTACCGGCCGATTCGGTTATAGTATTAAAGCATCAGGCAGCTTGAGCCCAACGTCATGAGCGCTTCATTTCGAGAGGAAAGCGATTCCATGGGAAAAATGCGCGTGCCTGCGGACGCGTATTACGGCGCGCAAACCGCGCGGGCGGTGGAGAACTTTCCGGTGAGTGGCTTGCGGTTTTCGCGCGGTTTTGTGCGGGTGTTGGGCCTGGTCAAGAAACACGCCGCCATTACCAACGCGGAACTCAATCTTCTCGATGCCACCTTGGCGCAAGGAATCGAGCGGGCGGCGCAAGAGGTGGCGGAGGGAAAGCTGGATTCGCAGTTCGTGGTCGATGTTTTTCAGACCGGTTCGGGCACGTCGACCAACATGAACGCCAACGAGGTGATCGCCCATCGTGCCGGCGAAATCCTGGGCTGCCAGCGTAGCGACCGCGCGGTGCATGCCAACGATCACGTCAACCTGGGTCAAAGCAGCAACGACGTGATTCCCACCGCGCTGCATCTCGCGGCGCTGGAGGGCATCGAATTGCGGCTGGTGCCGGCGTTGCAGGAATTGCACGACGCGCTGGCGGCGAAGAGCAAGGCGTTCGGAAAAATTCCCAAGCTGGGCCGGACACATCTGCAGGATGCCACGCCGATGACGGTAGGCCAGGAGTTTAGCGGTTACGCGGCGCAAGTTTCGCACGGGATTGCGCGACTGAAACAGGTGGAAGATTTTCTGGGCGAGCTCGCGCTTGGCGGCACTGCCGTGGGAACGGGGATCAATACGCATCCCGAGTTTGCCCGGCGCACCATCGCGCGGCTCGCGGCGGAAATGAAGCTGCCGTTGCACGAGGCGGAAAATCATTTTGAAGCGCAATCCGCCCGGGACGCGTGTGTCGAGGCCAGCGGAGCGTTGAAAACCCTCGCGGTGAGTTTGATCAAGATTGCGAATGATATTCGCTGGCTCGCGTCGGGACCGAAGTCGGGTTTGGGCGAACTTAAATTACCGGCGACGCAGCCGGGCTCTTCCATAATGCCGGGCAAGGTCAATCCGGTGATGTGCGAGATGGTGATTCAGGTGGGGGCGCAGGTCATCGGCAACGATGCCGCGATCAGCTTTGGGGGCGCGTTTGGAAATCTGGAATTGAACACCATGATTCCCGTGATCGCCTACAATTTGCTGCAATCCATCGACCTGCTCGCGAACGTCAGTGAAATCTTTGCGCGGCGTTGTGTGGCGGGGCTCGAAGTGGACGAAATGCGATGCCGGCATCATCTGGAGCAGAGCCTGGCTCTTGCCACAGCGCTTGCGCCGTTGATTGGCTATGACCTGACGGCGAAGATCGTAAAGTCCGCCGCCGAATCAGGCCGCACGCTCAAGGAAGTCGCGCGGGAACTTTCCAGGCTTGATGCAGCGACATTGGACCGGCTGCTCGATCCGGGGCGCACGGGAAACTAAATCTCCAGCAACATCCGGGCGGGATTTTCAATCACTTCTCTGACGCGTCGTAGAAACAATACGGCTTCGCGGCCATCCACGATACGATGATCGTAAGTTAGGGCGACATACATCATGGGACGAATAACGACATTTGATTCCTGCGCAATGGGGCGCTCGACGATGCTGTGCAATCCGAGAATGCCTGACTGCGGCGGGTTGATCGCGGGCGTCGAAAGGAGCGAGCCGAAAGTGCCGCCGTTGGTGATCGTGAAAGTGCCGCCTTCGAGTTCGTTGGGCTTGAGCTTTCCCTCTTTTGAGCGCGCCGCAAAATCGGCGATGCGACTTTCCACCTCGGCAAAGCTAAGACGTTCGGCATTGGTGAGCACCGGGACGACCAGCCCGCGCGGCGCAGCGATGGCGACGCCGATGTCGAAAAAGTTGCGATAGACGATGTCGTTCCCACGCACCTCGGCGTTGACTTGCGGAAACTCCTTGAGACCGGCAATCGCCGCCTTTACGAAAAAAGACATCAGGCCGAGTTTGATGTTGTAACGCTTTTGAAACTCCTCCTGATGTTGCCGCCGTAATGCCTGCACGCCGCTCATGTCCACTTCGTTGAAAGTGGTGACCGTGGCCATCGTTTGGTGTGCCTCGACCAGTCGCCGGGCGACGGTGCGGCGCAACATGCTCATCGGCACCACCTCTTCCTGCCGGGCGGTCGAAGCGATTGGTTTGGCCGAAGTGGTTTCCACTTTGGCCGCACGAGCGAGCGGTGCCGCCGCTGGAGCTTCTTCCTTCGCGGTCGATTCTCTCGGGGACGCCTTCTCTTTCCCGTTTCCTTCAGCGGCGACGAAGGCGGTTTCCGCAGGAGCCGACGCAACGGGTTTATTGCGGCGATCAGGCGCAGTTTCGTCCTTGGTGCTTCGAGGGCGATTAGCAGCCTCGGGGGCGGATGGCTTGGCAGTGCTGGCGTCTCCCTTTTCCATTTGAGCGATCAGGGTTCCTATGGGAACAGTCTCGCCGGACCTGCGAAGTATCTTCGTCAGTTTACCGCTTTCGGGCGCGGGCACTTCGAGCGTCGCTTTTTCCGACTCGATGATCACCACCGCTTCGTCCTTTTGCACGGGATCACCTTCAGCTTTCAACCACTGGCCGATTTGAACCTCGGTAATGGATTCGCCAACCGTGGGGACTTTCAATTCGATCGCCATAAATTATTTTGCTTGAGGCAGTTTGGTTTCTATTTGGGAAGATGTGGCAGGCGCGGCTTGCAGGCTCTCGTCACCGAATGCCGCTTGGATGAGGCGCAGCTGTTCCAGCTTGTGTGCGCCGGCGGAGCCGGTCGCCGGACTGGCAGATTCAGAGCGGGAGATCACGCGCAAGGGGAGACGAGCTTTCACTTCATCACCCAAGCGCGCGTGCAAATATTGCCAGGCGCCCATGTTTTCGGGCTCCTCCTGAACCCAGAAGACGGCCTTGGGATCGCTTTTGGCAGGCACTGCCGCTTCGATGGCGTCGCGTTTCAGCGGGTACAGTTGCTCCAGTCGGATGATGGCGGCGTTGCGCTTGTGCTCATCACGATAGGCGAGCAAATCGTAATAGACCTTGCCGGAACACAGAATCACTCTTTGTCGCGCAGTGGTCGGGCTTGCATCCGGCAACACACGCCGGAAATTGCCCTCGGCACACTCGGCCAGGGTCGAGACGGCCCGCAGATGGCGCAGCAGACTTTTGGGAGTGAAGACGACGAGCGGCTTGCGCCATTTCGAAAGTCCCTGTCGTCGCAAACAATGGAAGTACTGCGCGGGAGTTGTCGGTTGCACGATTTGAATATTGTCCTCCGCCGCAAGTTGAAGAAATCTTTCGAGACGGGCGCTGGAGTGTTCCGGGCCCATGCCTTCAAAGCCATGGGGCAGCAGCAGCACGAGGCCGGAAAGCTGCCGCCATTTGTCTTCAGCCGCGGCGATGAATTGATCGATGATGACCTGCGCGACGTTGACGAAATCGCCGAACTGCGCCTCCCACAAAACGAGGCCGTCCGGGTATTCCAGGCTATATCCGTATTCGAAACCGAGCGCGGCGACCTCGGAGAGGGGGCTGTTGATAATTTCCACGGGCGCCTGGTTTGGCGCGAGATGTTGCAGAGGAATATGACGCGCGGCGCCCTCCTGGTCGTGCAGCACCGCGTGACGCTGGCTGAATGTGCCGCGCCCGGAGTCCTGCCCGGTAAGGCGGATGCGGACGCCTTCAGTTGCCAGCGACGCCAGGGCCAGCGCCTCAGCCGCGGCCCAATCGAGCGGAAGTTTTCCGTCGGCCATTTCCAATCGCGAGCTGGTAAATTTTTCCAATTTCGGATGCAGACGAAAGCCCGGGGGCAGCTTTGTAAGTTGCCGCAGGAGCTGCGAAAGACGCTCCGTGGGGACGCCGGTTTTCAACTCGTCGGCGGGTTCGGGGCCGCCGATGAAGCCTTCCCAATATTCCTGCTTGTCGGCCATGGGCAATTTGGTGGCGCCGGTGGCCGCTTTCAATTGCTCCTGAAGCTTGTCGCGCCGTTGGTGCTCCACTTCGGCCGCCTCCTCCTGCGTCACACCTTTCAGCGAATACAAATGTTCCAAATAGCTTTCACGAATGCTCGGTCGCTGCTCGATCTGGCGATAGATCGTCGGTTGGGTGAACGCCGGTTCATCGGTTTCATTGTGGCCCCAGCGACGGTAGCCATACATGTCGATGAAAACATCGGTTTGAAATTCACGGCGGAAATCCATCGCCAGTTCGACCACCTGCGCTACGGCCTCCGGGTCCTCGCCGTTCACATGAAAAATCGGTGCCTGCAACATCCGCGCAATGTCCGTGGCGTAAACCGTCGAGCGCGCCTCGTCGGGCATGGTGGTGAAGCCGATCTGATTGTTGATGATGACGTGCAACGCGCCGCCCACGGTGTAGCCGGCGAGGTTCGTGAGGTTCAACGTTTCCTGCACGACGCCTTCGCCGGCGAACGCGGCGTCGCCATGAATGATCAGACTCAAGACCTGTCCGTGCTGCGAGTCCGCTCGACGATCCTGTCGCGCGCGCACTCGGCCGAGAACCACGGGACTGATAAATTCGAGATGGCTGGGGTTAAAGCAGAGCGAAACATCCACTTTCGAGCCGTCCGCCGCCTGCCATTCGCCGCTGTGCCCGAGGTGATATCGCACGTCGCCACGTCCAATCCAGGCCTCAGGATCGGTATCCGCAAACTCGCGAAAGATTTCCGCCGGATCCTTGCCAATGATATGAGCGAGCACGTTGAGGCGTCCGCGGTGCGCCATGCCCATGATGACATCCTTCACTCCCTGGCGACTGGCCTTGTCGATTGCGAGGTCGAGCAGTGGCAGCAATGTTTCGCTGCCTTCGAGGGAAAACGTTTTGGTGCCGATGAATTTCTTGCGGAGAAATTCCTCGAAGACCACGGCGTCGGTAAGCCGCACGAGGATGCGCATTTGTTCGTCGTGGGAAAGCTTGAGATGGTTCTGCGTGCTTTCCATCCGCCGCTGGAGCCACTGGCGGGCGACGGGATCGCCGAGTTGCATGAATTGCACGCCGATGAAGCGGCAATAGGTGTTGCGCAAACGCTGGTAGATTTCCCGGATGGTCAGCGGTTGTTCGAAGCCCAGGGAAGGCGTTGCGGTGAGCAAATCCAGCTCCATTTCGCTGAAGCCGTAATATTCCAGTTCCAATTCCGGCGGCGAGGGACGCGTCGTTCCCAGCGGATCCAGCGAGGCGAGCAGGTGTCCGCGCACGCGATAATTGCGAATCAACTGGTTGAGGCGATCGCTGACACTGGCGGAAAGTTCGCTGAGTGGAAGGCTTCTGGCGCCGGCCTCGGCGGTGCCTATGCCTGCCGGGGGATTAAAGAGACTGTGACGAGGAAACGACGGACCACGCTCCCAAGAGCTCTTGCCGTTGCTGGCATTGGCAGTGAAATAGGCACGCCATTCCGGCGACACCGTTTTCGGGTCGCGACGGAACTCCGAATAAAGATCTTCCAGATATTCGAGATTATGAATATTCGCGTTGGGCATCGCCTCATCCATGCACTCCAATCTAGCCCAACCGGGGAAGTTAGCCAAACACTTGAGAGCTATTTCGTGGCACCGCTGCAAGAATACGTCGGCCAGCGCGTTCGGGTGTCATTACCGAGCCACCAGCAGCCGATAACCCACCGCAGGTTCGGTGATAATCAGATCGGGCGCGGAAGGATTATTTTCCAGTTTCTCGCGCAAGTGCGCGATATGAACTCGCAGATAATGGGATTGCTCCACGGCTTTTGGTCCCCAGACTTCGGTGAGAAGCTGGCGGTGCGTCAGCACTTTTCCGGCGTGGCTGACCAGCAGGCGCAACAGCGAATACTCGATGGGCGTCAATTTGACTTCCTCGCCTTTTTTAAGCACCACGCGTTTGGAAAGGTCAACGACCAGATTGCCCGTTTGGAAAATTGCCTCCACACCCTGCGGTTGGCTGTGGCGCAAGGCAGCGCGGACGCGGGCGAGCAATTCGGAGCTGTTGAAAGGTTTGGTCACGTAGTCATCCGCGCCGGCATCAAGCGCCGCCACCTTTTCCTCCTCCTGATCCCGCACGCTAAGGATGATGACGGGCACCTGGCTCCATTCGCGGATGCGCTTGAGGACTTCCCGCCCATCAAGGTCGGGCAAACCAAGGTCGAGCAGGATGACGTCAGGCTTGCGTTGGGCGGCTTCCGCGAGCCCATCCTGCCCAGTGGAGGTATCAAGGACGCGATATCCGTTGGCTTCCAGCGTGACGCGCAACAGGCGGCGGATTTGCGGCTCGTCGTCGATGACGAGTGCTGTTTGTGTGCCTTTAACTGGTTCCTGTTTGGTCATCCGGGTTCAAAGTTCGGTGGTTTTTCGGGTTGCGGCAAGCGGATGGTAAAAACCGCGCCGCCGCCAGGCCGATTGTCGGCGCTCACAGTTCCCCCCTGCGCCTCAATGAAACCCTTCATAATTGTAAGACCGAGGCCGCTCCCGCCGGTGGGCGCATGCGGTGCGCGGAAAAACTTGTCGAATACCCGCGAAAGATTTTCGGCAGTGATGCCGAGGCCGCGATCCGCAACGTGCAGGAGTAATTGGCCGTCCACGATCCGCAACGAAACTTCGACTGGAGTTCCCGGAGGAGTGTGCGTGGCGGCGTTCAACAGAAGATTACCCAGGGCATGCTGCACGAGTGAAAAATCGAGTCGTGCCAGCACCGGCTTGGCGGGCAGGGCGAGTGTGATGGGATGCGTGGCGAGTTCGCGTTTCAATTCCCGCAACGTGGTCTGCACCAAGTCGCGCGCGTCATGCCAGTCAAGATGCGGTCGCACTCGTCCGGCTTCGAGACGGGCCACGTCAAGAAGGTTGCCCACCACCCGATTGAGCCGGGCGTTCGCCTCCAGAATTTCGTCCATCAAAGCACGTCGTTGCTCCGGGGTTGATTCGCCGAGCGAATCCAGCGCGGAGGCAGCGCTGGTGCTGGCCGCGAGCGGCGTGCGTAATTCGTGCGAAATGGAGTTCAAAAGAATACGGCTGAATTTTTCCGACTCTGATAGCAGGCGTGCCTGCTCGGCTGCGGAGCGCAATTCGGCGCGGTCCAGAATCAGGGCTGCCTGGCGGGCGAAGGTTTCCAGCAAATCCCGTTGCGCCAGTGGTAGGTTGCTGCCGGTCAATTTGACTGCCAGAACGCCGAACGCTTTTCGCTCGGTGACCAGCGGCAGGTGAAACGCCTCCGCTCCCGGCAGATTGTCGGTATAGCGTCCGGCGGCTTTGCGCTGGCGAAATGCCCAGTCAGCCACGCCGAGTTCTTTTTCGGAAAGCAAGAGCGAACCATCCGGATGTGCAGCGAGTTGATCGTTCACTGGCAGGATCACAGCGCTGGGCGCATGGAACACCCGGTTCACTTGCGACACAAGCTGCCAGATTATTTCATCGCGGCTCGTCGCCTCGGAGAGTTCCCGCGTAAATTCATAGAGAGCCACGGCGCGTTCCTCGCGTCGTCGTTCCGCCTCCTCCTGCGTGCGGATCCGCGTTACCAATTGCCCCAGCACGATCGCCACCACAAAATAAAGGCCGAACAAAAGGGCGTCCTCGACCCTGGCGATGACGAAAGTGAAACGGGGGGGGAGAAAGAAAAAATTCCACGCCACGGCACTGAGTGCGCCCGCCATCAACACGGGGCCCCGCCCCACCTTCAACGCGAGCAACACCACCGCGAGTAGAAATACCAAGCCCGGCACCCGCGGTCCTGAAAGCATCATCAACCCCCAATTGATGATTCCCGTGACCGCCACCACCGCCGCCGCGAACCAGTATTGGCCGGTGCCAGAGGCGAGCGCCGGCAACCAGACGCGTGTAAAGTCGCCGCCCCCTTTACCAGTACGCACGAGTTGCACATCGATATCGCCGCTCTCGCGGGCGAGGCGTTTCAGCAGGCGGTCGCCCCGAAGCCATTCCCACCAGTTGGAGCCGGCAGGCTTGCCGACTATGATTTGGGTGACGTTCTGCTGGCGGCCGATCCGGAGCAAACCGCCAACGAGGTCATCGTCCGTGGTCGTTAAAACTTCCGCGCCGAGTTCGCGCGCGGTGGCGAGGTTTTTCTCGAGTTGCGCCTGGGCGTGCGACGCCAGCGCACGGGAGTTTTCGACATGCACCGCCAGCCAGCGACATCGCAAGCCGTCGGCCATGCGTCGCGTCCAGCGCAGGAGGGATTCCGAAGTGGGGCTTGGGCCAATGCCAACCAACAGGCAGTGGCCGGTCTTCCACGGGCCGCTGCCGGCCTGTGTCTGGCGAAATTCGCGTGTGTCGGCGCCGACATGGTCGGCCACCAACCGCAAGGAGAGTTCCCGGAGCGCCGTGAGATTCGCTTCGCGAAAGAAATTGCGAGCGGCAGCGGCGGCCCGATCGGGCAGGTAGACCTTGCCTTCCTGTAAACGTTGAACAAGTTCGGCGGGCGGCAAATCCACCAGTTCCAGAACGGCGTCGTCGAGCACGCTATCGGGGACAGTCTCCCGAATTTCCGCGCCCGTGACCTGCCGCACAGTGTCGGCACGACTTTCAACATGTTGCACGTTGAGCGTGGTGAAGACGTCGATGCCGGCGTCGAGCAGTTCGGCGACGTCCTGCCAGCGTTTTGGATGGCGCGCGCCGGCGGCGTTGGTATGCGCCAGTTCATCGACCAGCGCTATCCGCGGACGGCGTTTCAGCAAGGCGTCGAGGTCCAGTTCATCCAAGGCAACACCACGGTACTCGAACTGTTTTCGTGGAAGCTGGGGCAGGTTGGCGGCGAGAGCATCGGTTTCCTTGCGGCCGTGAGTCTCAATGTAGCCGACGACCAGATCGTGACCTGTGTTCAACTCGCGATGCGCGGCCTCCAGCATCGCGAAAGTCTTGCCAACGCCCGGGCACATGCCGAGAAACACCTTTAGCCGACCGCGCTTTTTCGCGGCTTCCTCGCGCTGAATTGAATTCAGCAGGACATCCGGATTGGGGCGGTGGCCGTCGCTCACGTGTTCATTTTAGCGAATCCAGAGCGAGATTCAGCTTTAAAACGTTCACGCCTGGTTCGCCGAGAAAACCCAGGCCGGGACCGGTGATGTGTTGTCGAACCACCCCTCGCACTTGTTCGGTGGTGAGATTTCGCGACTTAGCCACGCGGGCAACTTGCAACTCAGCATTGGTCGTACTGATATGTGGGTCGAGGCCGCTACCGGAGGCCAGCACGGCGTCGGCAGGAACGGGAGCGGTGTTTCCCAATCCGTTTTCCGTTCGATAAGCCGTGATGCGGTCCGTGATGGCGTCGTTCAATTTCCGGGAGGTGGGTCCCAGATTGCTGCCACCGGAACTAGTGGCGTCGTAACCGCTGCCAGCGGCGGACGGACGCGGGTGAAAATATTTCGGAGCCGTAAAATTCTGGCCGAGCAGTTCCGATCCGCGAACCGTGCCGTCGGGTCCAATTATCAGGCTGCCGTTTGCCTGATGTGAAAAGGCAAGTTGCGCGATTCCCCATACGGCCAGGGGATACAGACCGCAGCAAATCACCGCGAGAACCAGCGTGGAAACCACTGCGCCGCGAATTTCGTTGAGTAATGTTTTCATGGATTAGATGAGTTTCAAGCTGGTGATGACGACGTCGATGGCTTTGATCCCGACGAATGGAATGATAATGCCGCCCAGGCCGTAGATGAGCAGATTGCGTTGCAGAATGGCGAGAGCGCCGATCGGTTTGTAGCTCACGCCGCGCAACGCTAGCGGGATGAGCGCAATGATGATCAGCGCATTGAAAATCACCGCGCTCAGGATGGCGCTTTGGGGCGAGGCGAGCCGCATCACATTGAGCGGCGCAATGGCGGGGAAGGTCACCATCAACATCGCGGGAATGATGGCGAAATATTTCGCTACATCGTTGGCGATGCTGAACGTCGTCAGCGAGCCGCGCGTCATCAGGAGCTGTTTCCCGATTTCGACGATTTCGATGAGCTTCGTCGGGTTGCTATCCAGGTCCACCATGTTGCCGGCCTCGCGGGCGGCCTGGGTGCCGGTATTCATCGCCACACCCACGTCAGCCTGGGCGAGGGCAGGTGCGTCGTTGGTGCCGTCGCCGGTCATCGCCACGAGGTGGCCGCTGGCCTGTTCGTCACGGATGCGTTTCAACTTCGCCTCGGGCGTCGCCTGCGCCATGAAATCATCCACGCCCGCCTCAGTCGCGATGGCGGCGGCGGTGAGCGGGTTGTCACCGGTGATCATGATGGTCTTGATGCCCATTTTGCGGAGATGCGCGAATCGCTCCTTGATACCGCCTTTGACGACATCCTTGAGTTGCACGACACCCAGCACCTCGCGGCCTTCCGCGACGACCAGCGGCGTCCCGCCGGAACGCGACACTTCGTCTACCGCCTGGCCGATGGCGGCGGGGAATTGACCGCCTTGAAGGTCCACGTAAACGCGCATGGCCTCGGCCGCGCCTTTACGAATGCTGCGCGCGGCCGAGCCGTTTGCAGGAAAATCGACGCCGCTCATCCGCGTCTGGGCGGTGAAGGGGACAAATTTTGCGTGCGGCTGGGCGACTTCGCGGCCGCGCAAATTGAATTTCTCCTTGGCCAGCACGACGATGCTGCGGCCTTCGGGCGTTTCGTCGGCGAGGGAGGCGAGTTGCGCGGCGTCGGCGAGTCGCTCTGCTGATATGCCCGGCGCCGGTAGGAAAGCGGAGGCCATGCGGTTGCCGAGCGTAATCGTGCCGGTTTTGTCGAGGAGCAATACATCGACGTCACCGGCGGCTTCCACCGCGCGTCCGCTGGTGGCCATCACGTTTCGTCGAATAAGGCGATCGATACCGCTGATGCCGATGGCGCTCAGCAGGCCGCCAATCGTGGTGGGAATCAAACATACGAGCAGGGCGATTAATACCGGGACGGAGAAATCCACGACGGAATAGAGACCGAACGGTTTCAGGGAGACGCAGACCAGCAGAAATGTAATCGTGAGCGCCGCCAGCAGAATGGTCAGCGCAATCTCATTCGGCGTTTTCTGCCGTTTCGCGCCTTCCACCATGGCGATCATCCGGTCGAGGAAGCCCTGCCCACTTTCCGTCGTAATGCGAATCACGATGCGGTCGCTGATGACGCGCGTGCCGCCGGTGACGGCGCTACGGTCCCCGCCGCTTTCACGGATTACTGGAGCCGATTCGCCGGTGATGGCGGCTTCGTCCACGCTGGCGATGCCGTCGACGACCTCGCCGTCGGCGGGAATGATATCTCCCGCGTCGCACACGACGAGGTCGCCTTTCTGCAACTGCGGCGCAGGCACTTTTTCCTCCCGACCATCGCGCTGGCGCCTGGCAATTGTGTCTTTGCGTGCCTTTCGCAAGCTGTCGGCTTGGGCCTTGCCGCGACCTTCGGCCACCGCCTCGGCGAAGTTGGCAAAAAGCACCGTGAACCAGAGCCACACGGCGAGCTGGGCGATAAAACCGCGGTGCGTGGCGGACGTGAAAATCGCCACGGTGGTCAGGGCGGCGCCGGCCATCGTGACGAACATCACCGGGTTTCGAAACATGAGCCGTGGGTCGAGTTTTTTGAACGACGCGCCGATGGCCGGACCGGCGATGTTCCAATCGAAGAGCGAGGGACTTTTGTTGGTCATGAGAATTCCTTCGGGTCAAAAAAGTTTTCCGTGCAGCATCAGGAAATGTTCCACGATGGGGCCGAGCGCCAGCGCGGGCAGAAAATTGAGCGCGCCCACGAGGAGAATCGTGCCGAGCAACAGAACGATGAACGTGCCGCCGGAAACGGGGAAAGTGCCGGCGCTTACGGGAGCCGCCGGCTTTTGCGCCAGCGCCCCGGCCAGCGCCATGATGGGAATGATCATCCAGAAACGACCGGTCAGCATCGCGATGCCAAGTGTCGTGTCATACCAGGCGGTGTTGGCATTGAGGCCGGCGAACGCGCTGCCATTGTTGCCTGTGGCGGAGCTGAAGGCATACAGCATCTCACTCAAGCCGTGCGGCCCCGCGTTGTTCAGGCCCGCCTTGCCCCAGTCGCTCACGGCCGCCCACGCCGAGAAGCCAAGGATCGAGAGGCACAGCACGAGCAGCGACAACATCGCCATCTTCACCTCGCGCGCCTGAATTTTTTTGCCGAGGTATTCCGGCGTGCGTCCCACCATCAGGCCCGCGATGAACACCGCGAGCACCACAAACACCAGCATGCCGTAAAGGCCCGCGCCCACGCCGCCGAAGATGATCTCACCGAGTTGGATGTTGAACAGCGGCACAAAACCGCCGAGGGGCGTGAACGAATCGAGCATGGAATTGACCGCGCCGCACGAAGCGTCGGTCGTGATCACGCTGAACAACACGGAATGGAAGATGCCGAAGCGGACTTCCTTCCCCTCCATATTGCCGTCGCCCGCGGCGACACCCAGTGCCTGATGAATCGGGTTGCCCGCCGACTCGGCCCACCAACAAGCCAACACGCCAGCCAGGAACAGGATCATCATCGCCGCCCACACCGACCAGCCGTGGCCCTGGTTCCTCGTCATGCGGCCGAGGTAGTAGGTCAGCCCGCTGCCGATGCTGAAGATGGACAGCATCTGGAGAAAGTTGGAGAGCGGGGTGGGGTTTTCAAACGGATGCGCCGCGTTCGCGTTGGCAAAACCGCCTCCGTTGGTCCCCAGCATTTTGATGGCGACTTGCGATGCCATCGGGCCCTGGGCGATGAGTTGTTCCTCCACCGTCTGGTCTTCCATTACCGGTTTGCCATCGGCGCCGAGGACCGATCCGCCCTGGTCATTCTTTTTCTCCACCTGGATTTTATGCGGCTCGATCAGCTTCGCCCGGGTGTACGGCTTGAAATTTTGAATCATGCCCTGCGAGACAAGGAAGAGCGCGAAACCAAAGCAGATGGGCAACAGCAGATAGTAGGTGACGCGCACGAGATCGACCCAGAAGTTGCCGAGCGTTTGGATGGACTGGCGCGCGATACCGCGCACGAGCGCGGCGGCGAGGCCGATGCCGACGGCGGCGGACGTGAAATTGTGAATGGTCAGGGCGACCATTTGCGACAAGTAGGACATCGTCGATTCGCCAGCGTAGCTTTGCCAGTTGGTGTTGGTGGTGAAGCTGACGGCCGTGTTGAAGGCGACGTGAGGCGAGAGCGGGCCGAAGCCTTGCGGGTTCAACGGCAGGAGATGCTGGAGGCGAAGCACGGCGTACGTGAAGAGGCAGCCGAGCAGACTGAACCAAAGCATCGCGCGAGTGTATTGTTTCCAATCATGCTCCTCCTCCCGCTGGACGCCCATCCAGCGATACGTGAGCCGTTCCAGCGGACGCATCAGCGGATCCAGCCACGTGCGGCCGTTGGGCTCGAGAACCTGCATCAGGTAAAGCCCCATGGGTTTGGTGATCACCGCGAGAGCGGCGACGAACAGGACAAGCTGCAACCAGCCGTTGGCGTTCATAGTGAAGGCTTAGAATTTCTCCGGTCGCAGCATCGCCACGAGGAGGTAGATGAAAAGGGCGAGCGCGATGCCGCCGGCGAGGAGCGATTCCATGGGAGTTCCTAAAGGCTGGAGCAGGCGCGCAGGTAAAGGACGCTGGCCGCGAAAAAAACCAGCACGACGGCGATGTAGATCAGATCAATCATAGTTCATTGGCGGAACCCGCGCACAACGCGCTGGTTCACGCATCACCTTGCGCCAATGAAGGCCCGCCCGGCTAATCAAGAGGGGAGCCGGGGGCGTTAAGATTCCGTAAAGAAGCCGTTCGGAAAAAGGGAGACAGCGCGCGGATCAGCGCTTGTGGGAATCGACGAAGTGAAAAAGGAGCGTGGTGTATTTCCAGTGGAAGAGGGAATCAAACGCGAGGTATTCGTGGAGCAGGACGATGGCCCAAAACACGAATTGATAGGACCCCTTGGCGGTCTTGTGCCGGTACTTGCGTTGCGCCAGAAAACCGCCCGGCCAGCCACCGAGCAATTCCGAAAAATGCAGCGTCGCTTCGGGGATGCGCCACTCGCCGGCCTGTGCGCGCATTTTATCTGTGCGATAAGCGAGGAAGGTGAAGAACGACACCGCGATGGGCGACGCGGAGAGCAACCGCCAGGGAACAGTGTCGGGAAGCCGGCTCAGCGCATAAGCTGGCAAGGTGAGCAGCAAGGCCAATTGCAGCAGATGAACGAAGCCAATCCTCCCGGCGACGGTTGGTTGGTTTCGTGGCTGCGGGCGCATGGCGCAGGTTGGGGGGCGGCGCGAATTCAGCGAGGAGCCGGTGAAAGCTCCGTTGCTGAAATCCGCGCGCTGAATGCGGGACCAGAGTCGGCCACTTAACCTAGCGACGACGGCCGCCGCCACCGCCTTGATATGCGCTGGCGCGCTGGCTCTGTTCATTGCCGCGCTGGCGGGCCTGTTCCTGGGCTTCGAGGTTTTCCGACGACATGGTGCTGGCTGGCGCGGTTTGCGGACGGGCTTGCGTCGAAGCTGCGGCGGACGTTCCCGTTTTGCTTACCGGCTGCCAACTGTGGCCGTTATAAGTGGTCCAGTTTCCGCTCGCGTCCTTCATGTAAACATTGCCATTGCTGTCGGCGTAATAGTTGCCCGACTGGGTCTTGACCACCGCTCCCTGTCCTTCCCGCGTATTGTAACCGGCGGCCGCGGCGCCGCTGCTGGTTTTGACCGCGCCGGCCGAGCCGTAAGCGCTGGTGCGGGTGCCGCCGTAGGCGGACTCATCGCCATGTTGCACGTAGCCGCGCGTGGCCGAGCCGATGGGAGTGTTAACCTGCGCGGTCTGCGCGTAGGTGTGCGTGTAGGGATTGTAAGCCTGCTTCGCGCCCGCGCTGTCGTAGGGACCGTAGGCATAGGCGCTGCGGGAATAAGTGCCGGTGGCGGGGTTGTAAGCGGCGGTTCTCGCCACGCCACCGTATGGGCCGTAAGCGAGGGCCGAATTGTAGTAACCGCCGTAGGCGTGATCGTAGAGCGCGCCGCAGCCGTAGGAATAATAAGCCGGATAGCTGGAATAATAATAGCCGTCACCGCTGTTGTCCGCGTTCGTCACTGCGGACGACATGCCGGAACCGTACATCAGCACATCGTTGGGCCCGACATATTCGCCGCTGTAGCCGCCGGTTTGCTGATAGGTGACGGAGCTGGGAGAGGAACTTTGAACGCCCACATAAGTGACGTTGTGCACGGGGCTCGACGGCGGAATGTTGTAAATCGCCGGCGGCACGGCGGTGCAGTAAGCCCACGGACCGTTGGCCGTCGTGCCGGAAAACCAGACGCCCTGGTCGCAGCAATAATAACCGCCGTCTACGAGGAAAACCGTGTTCGGAGAGTTGACGGCATATTGAACCGTGGTGCCCGCGATGGGTTGAAACTGCGGAGCACCGTTGTAAGCCACCTTCAATGTGGGTGTGCCCATGGTTACGGTGGTCGTGGTGGGAACGGAGGCGAGCAGCACGGCTTCGCTGGCTTCACGAGTGCCGGGGACGGAGGCTTTCACGATTGCCGAGGGGCTGCTGTTGGGAATCTTCGCGAAGTCCGCCGGCAAATCCTTGCTGGCGGAGGACCAGGGACCGGTCAGATCCGTCGCGCGAAACCAGCGGCCGGCGACCAGCAGGTAGAACGCGTTGTCGGTCTGGTCCTGGAAGACGACGCTGTCCGAGTTCACGACGCGCAGGAGCTTTGTCCCGTCGATGGCGGCGAACGCGGGCTTGCCTTGCGTCACGATCAATTCCGCTGGCTGCGTGGAAACAAAAACGGCGGGAACATATTTGAGCGGCTTTCCCGGGATATGTTTGCGAGCTTCCGACCAGTTGTCGTTCGCCGGGAGCGAGGAGAACGATTTCGGCAGTGTCGCGGCGGCCGTCCACGGTCCCTTCACGGGATCGGGCGCGGTGAGCCAGCCTTCGCCATCGAGGAGAAAGTATTGCTGGCTGGCTTTGTCATACAGAATGTCCCAGTTGCTGTTCAGGGCGAAGGTGAGATCCATATTTCCCGACACCACCGGCTTGAACTGCGGCGCACCCATGAACATCACGAGGATCGCCGGGCGCGGACTGTAATAGATCGTGGGCGGATTCAGATTTACATCCACGGATTTTTGATGCGGCTGGGTGGACGGATCCAGATACGCGACGATGCGGTCGAGGGAAATGGTCGAGACCTTGTTGGGCGGCACGAGTTGGTCCACGGCCGCGCGCAAGTTGGCGACTTCCGAGTCGGGCCGATTGGGAAAGGTGATGGTGCGGCTCGACGGCGTAATGATCACCGTGCGCGTGCGCTGGTCGGTGACGGTGGAAGCACTTACCGCGATGGTGCCGTATTGCTGATCCGCCGTCACACCGTCCACGGCGACGGCGCAGTGGAATTGCAAATTGGTGTAGCCGTTCCAGGCATCGACCTGCGGCTGATAGACCGTCAGTTTTTTGCCGCCTTGCTCGAACACGCGGGGCCAGCCGGGATCTTTGGGCGCAGTTTGGGCGATTGCGGATGCAGCGCTGGTGATCAGCGCAAGCGCGAGTCCGATCGTCGTGAGGGAATTGAGTTGGTTGGGTTTCATGTTGGTAAAGAATTTGCCATCGGCAGTGCGGCCGCCGGTTATTTGGGAAACAACATCTGCACTTGAAAGCGAAGCTGCCAGTCCGCGCCGAAATCCTTCGGAGTGACGGCGTTGTAGTAGGCTGCCAGTGAGATGTTGAACGGCAGTTTGCCGATTTTTACGATCTTGCCCGCGCCGCCACCCACGGGGACGGTCCACATGTTGTCGTGGCGCGCCTCCCAATCGGCGGTCATGATGGGAGCGGTGGTGAGATACCAGCCGTGCTTGAAATTGTAATTCACAAAAGGCTGGATGAGCATGCCATTGACGTTCTTGTTACCCCAGCCCGCGAACGACCATTGATTGTTCGCCAGCGCGCCGATCACCCACGGGCCGGCGGTGACCAATCCGACGACCGCCGGTCCCGCGCTCCATTTTCCGTTGCCCAGCAGCGGATCGGTTGCGGTCGGCAGCGTGAAGGTCGGCCCGATACCCCAGATGAATTTCGTCGCCTTGGCCGGCGCGAAAAAGAAGGTCGGATTCAGGTCGCCCAAGCCAAAGGCGCTGCGAATGCCGGGCGCCGGGGAGGGCATGTTGATGGTCGGGAGAATGGTGCGCGTAATGAGATTCCAATCGTCGTTCAGGCTGATGGGAATCACGGGCTGAAAATTCAGCACGTATTGCATCACGTTGTTGGGCCCGATGCCGAAATTGAAATTGTTCTGGAACGGAACGCTGATGAGGTTGGCGACCGGGTTCTGCGTTTCCTTCGCCAATTCCTCGGCGCTCTTTTCGTTGTGGCCCCCGCCGCTGGCCTCCGTCGGCTCGGCCGGCGCGAGGGTCAACGGACTATAAAAGCCCGTTTGGCCACCGGAAGTTCCGGGCAGGCTTTGGGCGTTGAGGCTGGTTACGAGTGCCCCGAGGGCAGTGAATAAAAGGAGTCGGATGGGTTGCATGTTAATTATGTGAATTTCGTTTCTCGCCGAAAACGCCGCGGCGGAACTAATCCCGCCGGCATTCGAGCGATCGTGTTTGCCGGCGATTTTATTACTATGTCCCGGTTTTCGTGAACTGAAAAAGTTCCCGGATGAACCAGAGGAAAACCTCTGCGCCTTCGGTTGCTTGGGTTAAGTTTTTCTGTATTTTCCTCGCTCCGATTCCGGCCCGCGAATTCGTTAGCCGCCCCGGGAGGGATGGCGCGACATTTCGCGAGCGCGAAGTCCGGACGTTAGTCGCTATTTTGCGTAAGGGTTTGCAGCACGCTGTCGAGGCTGAAGCTGCCGGCTTTCTGACTCGGCGGGAATTCCTTGAATGTGGCCAGGAATTGCCCGACGTATTGCTGCGCCGGCACGAGGAGGAACGCGCGGTCAATCCGCCATTTGCCGTAGTTGATGCTCTCGTGGTCGGCGATCTCGAAGGGATCGGACCGCAGGTTGAAGAGCTTCGGAAAACGGAGGGGCACGAACGGATCCTGCCAGACATCCAGGCCTTGCGCGCGCTGTTCGGCAAAGACCATCTTCCATTGGTTGAAACGCAGCGCCACGAGCGAGCCGTCGTCGTTGAAGTAGAAAAATTCCTTGCGCGGGCTGGGCGATTTGCCGGCGAGCAGGTCGGTCAGGTTGTAACCGTCGAGATGCACCTTGAAGGTTTTGTCGCCGACCTTCATGCCTTTGAGCAACTGCTCCTTCACATCCGGCACGCCGGCGGCGGCGAGCAGCGTGGGCAGCATGTCCTCGTGCGCGCAGATGTCATTGATCACGGTGCCAGGTTGAATCACACCCGGCCAGCGGATGACGCACGGCACGCGATAGGCGCCCTCCCAGTTGGAGGCTTTTTCATTGCGGAACGGTGACGAACCGCCATCCGGCCAGGAGAATTTTTCCGCGCCGTTGTCGGTGGAATACATGACGATGGTGTTGTCATCGAGGCCCAGTTCCTTGAGCTTCGCGAGAATCTCGCCCACGTGGCCGTCATGCTCGACCATGCCGTCGGGATAAATGCCCAGGCCGGTCTTACCTTCGCTCCCGGGCTTGAGGTGCGTCCAGATGTGCATGCGGGTGGCATTCCACCAGAGGAAGAACGGCTTGTCGCCCTTGCTCGCGTCGGTCATGAAACGCAGGGCCTCTTTCGTGAATTCCTCATCGCAGGTTTCCATGCGCTTCTTCGTCAGTGGCCCGGTGCTCTCGATCTTCTGGGTGCCGTCGGCGTTGGCCCAGCTATGGATGATGCCGCGCGTGCCATATTTTTTGATCAGCGCCGGGTCCTTGAAATAGTCCGGGTTCTCCGGCTCCTCCTCGGCGTTCAAATGGTAGAGCGAGCCGAAAAACTCGCCGAAGCCGTGGGCTGTGGGCAGATGCTCGTCCAGGTCGCCAAGATGATTCTTGCCGAACTGGCCGGTCACGTAGCCCTGTGCCTTGAGCAATTCGGCAATCGTCACGTCACGAGCCTTCAAACCTTCCTTCGCGCCCGGGAGACCTACCTTGAGCAGGCCCGTGCGGAAGCCGGATTGCCCGGTGATGAAACAGGAACGACCGGCGGTGCAGCTCTGCTGACCATACCAGTCGGTGAACATCGCGCCGCTCCTGGCGATCGAGTCAATGTTCGGTGTCTTGTAACCCATCTGACCGTGATTGTAGGCGGAGACATTCCACCAGCCGATGTCGTCACCCCACAGGATAAGGATGTTGGGTTTCTTTGCCTGCGCTTGCGAAACCGAGCCGATGAGCGCGAACCCAACGACCAGAACTATGTTGATAAGTTTTGATTTCATGTTTTTGCTTCGTTTATTGCCAATTGTTATTGCGGGCATGCGGCGGCCTGAGCGCCATGCCTCTTCGTCAACTGTTTGCTTCCCCGGCTTCCGCGCAGATCATGGAGACGTTTTCGCCAAAGGAATAGTGCGCCCCCGCTGGTTGCCGGAAAGACTGTTACAATCAGATCTTTTGTTTATCGCCGGTACACATCCACAACCCCACCGAACCCACCCCACGCGCCCCATCCGGCATCCGCGTTCATATCCGCAGCCTGAACCTGGTCTTCTGCCAACTGTTTCTGGAGGCGTAGTTTCTGATATTCATCGTACTGAGCCTGCTGGCCCACATACAACACCTGCTGAGCCTGATCCGGGTATACGTAGTAGGTCTTGCCGTCACGCACCACCAGGGTGACTTTGTGAGGCGGGAGGGTCTTGAGATGAGCCTGTCGCTCCGGCGTGTTGGCTGGGAGGGTGTTGAAACCGGCCGCCGAAAGGAGATTTTCGGTTTGCTTGGTGGTTGAGCAACCCGTGACGATCACGAGTACGGTTGCCACCGCCAGGACCGTCAGGACATGCTTGATGAAATTGCCATTAAACCGCGCGGAGGGGATGCTGTGTCTGCTCTTCGCTTTCATAGCGGGCTTTGTTGTTTGTTGGTTGCTGAAGGTTTTGGCTTTGGTGGTGAATTTGCGGGCCGCCGGTTGAGCGGCGGCCCGCGTGTTTCACCGTCGATGAATTATCCTGTTCGGCGCCTATTGGCTTGGGTGTTTTGAACCCATCTCCCGTACCTGCTGGAGCACCTGTTCGAGGTTGTAGCTCGCCGCCAACTGGAGCGGCGGGAAATCCACATAAGACATGAGTTCCTTTTCCCACAGGAGCTGGCCGATGGGAAGGAGGTTCCAGTCATAGATATATGCCGTGCTCGGGGAGGCGAGCGCGCCCGCCACGGAGAACGCGCCCTTCTGTTCCGCTCCGACATTGTTCTCGAACGGATCGCGCATGATATTCTGAAGCTGGGTCCAGTGATACGTGGTGGGCGCATTGAGAGCATCAACGCCCATGGAGCCCATCATGGTGTAGTAGAACTTCCAGTTCTTGTAGCGCACCGCCGACGGGAGTCGGCCCTGGTAATAGAAGAAGGTGTCCCGGGCCGACGCCGCGGATTTGCCCGTGAGATAGTCGATCTGGTTGACGCCATCCAGCTTGGTCTTCACGATGCCCGGATACTTGCCCGCCATAATCTGCTCGTTCAACGTATTGCCCTTGGCTCCACCGGCGATTTCCACGAACGTGGGCAACCAGTCCAGTGAGGAGAACATTTCCTTGAAGATCGTGCCTGGCTTGATGACGCCCGGCCAGCGGATGACACACGGCGCGCGCATGCCACCTTCCCAAGTGCTCAGTTTCCCGGCTTTGAACGGGGTGACGCCCCCGTCGGGGAAGGTCTGAACCTCGGCGCCGTTGTCGGTGGTGAAGACGACGATGGTATTGTCGAGTTCGCCCATGTCTTCCAGCTTCTTGAGGACGTAGCCGATGTTGTCATCCATTTGCTTCATACCGGCCTCGTTGGCGCCCCAGTCCTTGCCTCCCTTGGTGCCAATCATATCCTCGTACTTTTTTGACAGCACGGTGGTGACGTGCATGCGGGCGGGATTATACCAGGCGAAGAAGGGCTTGCCGGTTTTCCTGGGTGTGTTGCGATCCAGGAAGTCAATCACATGGGAGGAGATTTCCTCGTCCACCGTTTTCGAGCGCTCCAGAGTGAGCGGGCCCTCATCCTTGCCGGACTGATTTTTTGCGGTGCCATCGGAGGATTTCATCCACAGGACCGGCCGGGGCGCGAACATGCACGTCCCGGTCTTCGGGTCAATCCCCCCGGGAGAGTTTGGTACTCCGGGAATCGGAACCGGCTCGCACGGCGGCACGACGGCCTGCACGGTCGGGCTGCTGTTGATGTCCGGAAAACTTACCTGCTGCATCGCGTCCAGGTGATAAAGATAACCCCAGAACTCCTGGAAGCCATGGGCCGTCGGCAGGGAATCAGGGTGGTCGCCCAAATGGTTTTTGCCGAACTCGCCGGTGTTGTAGCCCTGATCGAACAAGAACTTCGCGAGGGCCGGGGTGCCGGGCCGCAGATATGAAATCGCCCCCGGCAACTGCGGCAGAACCATGCCCGCCCGGTACGGATGCATGCCGGTGAAGAAAGCGCAACGCCCTGCGGTGCAGCTCGACTCAGCGTAATAGTGCATGAACATGCCACCCTCTTTGGCGAGGCGGTCGATATTGGGTGTTTCCCCGACCATGAGTCCGCGGTGATAACAGCTTGGCTGCATCCAGCCGATGTCATCGCCCATGATGAAAAGAATGTTGGGTTTCTTCGCCGCCTCGGCCGCATGAGCCGCACTGACGGCACTCGTCAGCGAGGCAGAGGCCGCAAGCACGGCCAGGCCATATTTGATCAATTTGGTTTTCATATTTCGGAACTGCCTTTCCACTATATTTGGTTGTTTTATTGGCTGGATATCCCGGGAAGCCGTGCCAGCGGTCACCACCGGAAATCGTCGCTTGCTGCGGGGGCACATCGACCCAAATGGGTGATGGCCGTGGTAATTTCGCTCTTTTAAGGTCCTGTCTGAGGTGAAGATTATGTGCCGCAACCGCCTCTTTTACAAGCCCGGTTTTGCATTCCGGGGCGACGTCTGAAATGAATGAAATTGGTCCACTTTCATGTTCGGAAATCCAAGTCACGAGGGTTAATCACCGTCGCACTCGGCGAACCAGGAGTGCCGATGATTTGCTGCGCGGGCAGCGACCGTGCGGCAAACGCGAGGACTATGTCCGCGAGGAGCGGCAGCGAGCGTTTTCAATAGTTTGCCTGCATAACGGAGGTGGGCTTCGTTATGCAGGCCTGGTTTTCGAATTGGGTTTTAGTTGTTTTGGTTCACGTAATCGAAGTTTTGAACCTGGATGGTCAGATTTTTTGCGGGAATCGTGACCGTTGCGAAAGCCATGTAGTTCAAACCGCTGGCAAGCGTTTTGAAGGAAGCGGTGACATTGACCTCGTCGCCTTCGTAAAAGGTCATCGCCTTCATTTGCTTCACTGTGCCGGCCGGTGCCGCCACCCAGAGGGAGAAGGTATCGCCGGGAACGACCACACTGCCGCCGGTGACCTGCAACAGGTTATTGGCGTCCGGCGCTTGAATGGTCGCGGTTGCCAGGAAAGTGCCGACGCTGGCCGAGGCCGGGAGGGTGTATTGATTGAGCAGCGTGCGAATGTCCTGCATGTATTTCTCGGACTCGGCGCGTTCCTTTTCCGCCACGCGTTTGCGCAAAAATCCGTGCGGCAATGGCGCGCCGGTATCGTTGAGCAACGAATATTGCACGGTGCCGTTGGGGCCGTAATTGACAAGATCGATGCGCGTGTCCTTGATCGTGCCATTCTCGAGCACTTCCATTCGGCAGTTCCAGGAATATTGCTTCATAAGCGCCGCGTTCTTCGCGCGCGTTGCCACCATCGCGGCTGCGAGAGCCTGGTTGGGCGCCTGCGCCATCGCGCCCGGGATGGTGGTGAACATCATCAGAGCCAAACCGAGTTTCATTGCTGTCTTCATAACTGATTTCCTTTCCATGGGTTTTGGGTCGTTGAGAAAACGGGCGGCCCTGGCGGGTTGCCCGTTTTACAGTAATCGATTAGTTCGCATGAGAGTTCTTCATCTGCTCCATCTTCTTGTCAAGTTCACACCCGCCCATGCACCATCGCCAGCGTGAGGCACGCGGACGCGATCATCGCCCAGATGAAGGTGACCTAACTCATGCAGTTCTGGCCAATGGAAGCAAAGCGTTCAGAAATGGCTCCGGCTGTCCGCGAACATCGCGAATGCGCCGAACGGCCTGCCCGAAATAATCCCAGCCATCTCAGCGACAGATTAGCAAGCAGAGGCGCCTGACGCCAAGCAGGGAGATTTTTCCCAGTCCGGCTGCGGCACGGCGAACACTGGCAACTGAGCGAGGCAGCGCGAGTTTGATTTCGTCGTGGTGCCCGGCTCCTTTCCAAAAGAAAAAGGCGAAGGATTGCTCCTTCGCCCAAACCTGCAACAAAAATGGTTTGAGATTACTTCGCGCCGAGGATCGCGTCCTTGGCGGCCTTCGCCACGCGGAATTTCACCACGCGCTTGGCGGCAATCTTGATGGTCTCACCGGTGGCCGGGTTGCGGCCCATGCGAGCTTTGCGATTGACGAGGACAATCTTGCCCAGGCCGGGGATGGTGAACGAGTTCTTGGCGTTCTTGTACGCCAGGCTCACCAGGGCTTCCAAAGTTTCCACAGTCTGCTTTTTCGACAGACCAACAGTTTCCGCAAGTGATGCGACAATTTGTGATTTAGTTAGTGCTTTTGCCATTTATGAGAGCATGGATAGCGATATTGCCGAATGGCAGCAAGGCCAAAGTTATTGAAATGGCAACGCGGGTTGACGGTCGACAACCCCGGCCCTGACGCCAAGATTCAAGCTCCCGGCTGTTTTGCGAACCAGACGGTTGGTTTTCGCAGAGAGAAAATTCAAGGAGAAAGGCTCTGAGGCCTGAAAGTTCGTCTAGCCGGTAAGTCGCACAATTGGGATGGGACCGCGGCCATAGTTCAACGCACGGTTGCGCCCGTCGTGCGGCAGCGTCAACGACGAGAACGAGTCGTGTCTGCTGCATTTGTGGATGAATAACCCGGCTGGCTTCCATTCGGTGGAATGCCCGCGTCGATGCCTGATTTCTCCAATGCTTTGTCCACCGACTCCTGGAGATTTTTAGCCGCTGACTGCAGGTCGTCGTATTTGGGATTTCCCGTGGTGGCGCGAATCTTCACCCACGGGCCCGGCGTCACCTTGCAATGAATAATCGAAACGATAAATCGATTGGTCGAGCCGGACGTGAACACTGCCGATTTCCAGCCAGGCTTCTCCTTGTCGGCGCTGAACTCCCGAATCTGAACGTTGGTATACTGACCTTGCGACTCAAGGGCTTTTACGGCGGCAAGGCTGCCCTTCAAGTAGTCCGCGCTGGTTCTCCTCGATTCGTCGCTCCCATTCCTCACAAAAACCGTGATCTCGCCATCCTTGGAATGATAGGCGATTGCCACCCCGGCCTTGCCCGGTTCCGCTTGATACGGCGTGACCTTTTCACGCTTAAAACCGTCAAGGGCATCGGGAAATTCGATGCCCGTGTGCGGTTCTTTGTAAGCCTCAGCCCGAAGCGAGCTCACTCCGAATCCAAGGAGAATAAGGCACGTAACATATGTGCGAATGCGACTGCACACTAAATTCATTCCACGCATTAGGCCACAGTATTACATCTCCAAAATCGGGCGAGATCAAAATCTTGCCGGTAATCGGCGGAGTTCGTCGGCTGGGTTTAGCAACCGCGAATACGTGGGAGCCCGCTTTCAAACGGAGCTTGGGAACGCCGCCCGCGCGGGCGAAAAATAACCTTCTCATATTTTCGATGGCGTCGTAGTTTGCCTGCGTCGATATGATGCGGGTTGCCTTAATCGTCGGTATCGTCATCTGCGCCGGGGTTTCAGTGAGGGGAGCACAGAAGGCAGAGGACCTGGAATTTTTTGAAAAGAGCATCCGGCCCGTGCTGGTGGAGCGTTGTTATTCTTGCCATAGCGCCGACGCTGAAAAGCTCAAGGGCGACTTAAAGCTGGATTCTCGTGCCGACTTGCTCAAAGGCGGCACGGATGGTCCGGTGGTCGTTCCTGGCAACGCCGAAACCAGCCGGTTGATCGAGGCGATCCGATACCACAATGCCGACTTTCAGATGCCTCCTGCCAAGCAAGGCAAACTGCCGGACGAACAAATTGCCGATTTCGTGCGGTGGGTCAATTCGGGTGCGCCTTTTCCGGAATCGCCTGGAGTGACGAACTCCAAGGCGGCGTCCGCGAAACCGCACTGGGCATTTCAGCCCGTGGGCAATCCCCCTGTGCCTTCCGTGCGCGAGAAAAAATGGGTGAGGTCGCCGGTGGACAATTTCATTCTGTCCAAGCTGGAAGCGGCAAAGTTGCCACCGTCGCCGCCCGCAGATCCGCGCACGCTGATTCGCCGTGCGACCTATGATCTGACCGGCCTTCCGCCGACGCCGGAAGAAGTGGACGCCTTTGCCAGAGACCATTCGCCTGCCGCTTACGAGAAACTGGTGGATCGTTTGCTGGCGTCGCCGCGTTACGGCGAACGCTGGGGCCGTTACTGGCTCGATGTGGCACGATACGCTGATACCAAGGGCTATGTGTATGGCGGACGGGAGGAGACAAAATTCGTGCACTCCGCCGCTTATCGCGACTGGGTCATTCGCGCATTCAACGAGGATCTTCCTTACGACCAGTTTCTAAAACTCCAGATCGCCGCCGATCAAATGGATGCAGACCGCGAGTCGCTGGCGGCGATGGGTTATCTGACGCTCGGCCGCCGTTTTCTCGGCGTCGTGCATGACATCATCGACGACCGCATCGATGTCCTGATGCGCGGCACGCAGGCGCTGACCGTGAGCTGCGCCCGTTGTCACGACCACAAATTCGATCCCATTCCGACGAAAGATTATTACTCGCTTTACGGCGTGTTCGCCGGCTCCTACGAACGCACGATCGAACTCGATGCGCGTTCCATTTCCGCCAAAAACGCGCTCGACTACGACACGGAACTAAAAAAGCGCGAGGACAAATATCGTGAGGCGCTTGATCGCCGGCGCGAAGAGCAGGCCAAACGCTTTCGGGCCAGGACGACCGAATATTTGCGCGCCGTGCTGGAGGTGGAGAAATTATCCACGGAAACATTTTACGCCTTCGTGACGAAGGACGAGATCAATCCCGTCGTCGTGCGTCAGTGGCAAACGTATCTGCTAGCCGCGGCCAAAAGCAGCAATTCAGTCTGGGCGCCTTGGAACGCGTTTGCGACTTCGCCCACCAACTTCACCGCCTTCCTCGCTTCGACGAATAAAATCAATCCACTGGTTGTGAAGGCGTTGACGAACAATCCGCCGGCGACCATGCGCGACCTGGCCGACCGCTATGGTGCGCTGTTACTGGAGGTGGATGCGAAATGGACCAAAGCCGAAGGTAAAAAGTTATCGGCCAACGAGGAGGAATTGCGCCTGGTGCTGCATGGGCCCGATTCCCCGGCAGCAGTTCCGTCCGGCGCCATCGTGGATCTGGAATGGTTTTTCGACGAACCGACGCGCGTGGAGTTGGGCACGCTCCAGGCACAGATTGATCTCTGGATGACACAGTCGCCCGGCTCGCCGCCGCACGCGGTGATTCTTCAGGATCGCGCCCTCCAAAGAAATCCCCGTGTCTTCCGGCGCGGCAATCCCGCCAACAAAGGCGACGAAGTACCGCGTCAATATTTGGCCATACTGAGTGGCGCCGAGCGCAAGCCCTTCGCCACCGGAAGCGGCCGCTTCGAACTCGCCAATGCCATCGCCAGCAAGGACAACCCTTTGACCGCGCGGGTCATGGCCAATCGCATCTGGCTTCATCATTTTGGTGCGGGCCTGGTGCGCACGCCGAGTGATTTCGGCACCCGCAGCGACCCGCCCAGCCATCCCGAACTGCTCGACTGGCTCGCCCGCGATTTCATGGATCACAATTGGTCCATAAAGAAACTCCAGCGGACCATCATGTTGTCCGCCACCTATCAGCAAAGCAGCGGCGACTATCCGCTCGCCGCGGCGGCCGATCCCGAAAACAAACTGCTCGCCCGCATGAACCACCGGCGGCTTGATTTCGAAGTGTTGCGCGACTCGCTGCTCGCCACCTCCGGTCGGCTTGATTTGAAAATGGGCGGCCCCGGCACGGACCTTTTCAAAAACCCGGCCAATGCGCGCCGATCCGTCTATGGGTTTATTGATCGTCAGTTTCTGCCCGGTCCCTATCGCGTCTTCGATTTTGCGAATCCCGACATGCACGCCGCGCAACGGTCCGACACCACTGTGCCGCAGCAGGCGCTCTTCTTCATGAACAGTCCCTTCGTGGTGGAACAATCCCGTGCGCTCGCGGCACGCGCCGGTGAGGGCCAACCCAGGGAGAAACTCCGGGAACTTTATCGCCTGACGTTCCAGCGCGAGCCCACCACCCGGCAAATCGCCGAGGGATTGAATTTCATCGCCACCGTGCAAACAGAGCCCACGAACGAGGTTGCCAAAAACGTCGCCGGCCCCTGGCAATATGGTTACGGAGAGTTCGATGAAGCCGCCAAACGGCTCAAGAGTTTCAGTCCGTTGCCATACTTCAACGACGAAGCCTGGCGCGGCGGAGCAATGTGGCCGGACGCCGCGCTGGGTTGGGCGCAACTCACCGCCGAAGGCGGCCACGCCGGCAACGATTTGCAACATGCCGTGATCCGGCGCTGGGTTTCGCCGATCGATGGCGTCGTGTCCATTCAGGGAAAAATCGTTCATGAACGCCCCGTCGGCGATGGCATCACCGCCAAAATCATTTCCAGCCGCCACGGTTTGTTGAACTCGTGGACGCTCCACAACAATTCCGCCGACGTAAAGATTCCCGCCCTCGAAGTGAAGCGAGGCGAAACGGTTGATTTTTACGTGAGCATCGCCGCGACGTTGAACAGCAACGACTTCGCGTGGGCCCCGGTCATTCAGGCGCAGGGCAAGGAGTTCGTGGACGCCAATGGCTACGCGAAAGAGTGGAACGCAACGAAGGATTTTGGCGGCGTTCCCTCGACCACCCTGGTTACCATGAGCCCGTGGGAAAAGTATGCGCAGGTGCTGTTGCTGGCGAACGAGTTCTATTTTATTGACTGAATGAAGAGCCACGCGTGCGCAATCGTCGAATGGAGATACTGAGATGTCGCATCATCGCCAACGACTCGAAGACGCCTTTCTGACCCGGCGCCAATTTCTCCGTCGCAGCGGCATGGGCATGGGCGCGATGGCGCTGGCGGCGTTGCTCGGCGAACGCGGGATTTTGGTGCCCCCCGCGCAGGCGATGGAGAACGCCAACCCGCTCGCGCCGAAGTTGCCGCCGCTGCCGGCTCGCGCGAAACGCGTCGTGCATTTCTTTCTCAACGGCGGGCCATCCCACGTGGACAGTTTCGACCCCAAGCCCGCGCTCGAAAAATATGCGGGTAAATCGCTGCCGGGCGAATACATCAAGACCGAACGCAAAACCGGCGCGGCGTTTCCCTCGCCATTCAAATTCAAAAAGCACGGGCAGTGCGGCATGGAAATCAGCGACTTGTTTCCCCATCTGGCCGAATGCGCCGACGACCTCACGCTCATTCGCTCCATGCAGGCCGAGGTGCCGAATCATGAGCCCTCCCTCATGCTCATGAATTGCGGCGATGCCGTGCAAAGCCGTCCCAGCTTCGGCTCGTGGACGCTGTATGGCCTCGGAACGGAAAACCAAAACCTTCCGGGCTTCATCTCGATGTGTCCGGGCGGTTATCCGGTAAAGGAAACCGACAACTGGCGTGCCGGATTTCTGCCCGGGGCGTATCAAGGCACATACATCGATTCGCAATATACCAACATCGAGCGGTTGATCGAGAACATCCGCAGCAACAACACGTCGCTCAAGGAGCAGCGCCGTCAGCTCGATCTGCTGCATCAACTCAATGCGGAACATCAAGTCAGCCGTACCGAGGATGCCCGGCTCGACGCGCGCATTCAGTCCTTCGAACTCGCGTATCGCATGCAAATGGATGCCGCCGACGCGTTTGACATCAAGAAAGAGCCCCAGGCCATCCGCGACATGTATGGCGAAGGCGTTCACGGACGGCAGACATTGATTGCCCGCCGCCTGCTGGAACGCGGTGTTCGCTTCGTGCAACTCTGGCATGGCGCCGGGCAGCCGTGGGACAGCCATACGGAAATCGAAAGCGGTCACCGCAAACTGGCGAAGGAAATCGACCAACCTGCCGCCGCCCTCATCAAGGATTTGAAACAGCGCGGCATGCTGGATGACACGTTGATCATTTTTGGTGGCGAATTCGGCCGCACTCCGACCGTCGAGTTGAGCGCCAACGACAAGGCGCTGAACGGCCGTGATCACAATCCCTTTGGCTTCACCATGTGCCTGGCGGGCGGCGGAACAAAAGGCGGCACCATCTACGGCGCCACCGATGAATTTGGTTTCAAAGCCGTCGAAAACAAAGTCCATGTCCACGACCTGCACGCGACCCTGTTACATTTGCTGGGTTTCGACCACGAAAAATTCAACTACCGCTATGCCGGCCGCGATTTTCGCCTTACCGACGTTTACGGTCGCGTGGTCAAGGAAGTGCTGGCGTAACGGCTTCGTATTCCCGCGCGATCTGCACCGGATCGAAATTGACTTCTTCCTCCTGAAAAATGGAAAACTCTTACCTCCGGTATTTGTCCTTGGCGTAATTTCGAGTTCCAATGCCAGGCGCTCGGATGGCGGGAGATCGCGATGCGTGAGTGCATTTATCGCTCCGTCGGATGCTCATTTCTTGCGCAAAATCCTGTAGGCAACAAAAGAAAGCCCAATGAGGTTGAGCGTCACTAATACCGCCAGGACCTGACCAAGTGAGATGGCAGCTAGCATTTCAATTTCCGTTCTCCGCAAAATAGCACAGTTTTCACGCTTCGACGTCCCGGCGAATCGGGTTGTCGATCATCACCTCGTTCCGCGGCAAAAATTGCGGAAAGTGCTCCAAATTTTAACCGGCCACAGTGAATGGCGCCGGCTAGCCAACCGGCGGGATCTCCCATGACAATGTTGAGCCGACTTCCAACTTCGCATTCATGCAGGCGAATTTATCGAGGAAGCGCAATCGGAGCTCTCCGAGATATTGGACGAGAAGTGCCGACTATTTCAAAGACGGGAAAAATAAAATGTGCGCCGCTGTTGAGTCTTTTAGCGCGACCGTTGAGCCAGAAGAATGGAGCGGGTGAAGGGAATCGAACCCTCATCTCAGGCTTGGGAAGCCCGCATTCTACCACTGAACCACACCCGCTTTCAGGCTGGGTTCATTTAAACAGAATAATTATCCGTCGGCAACAGTCGAATTTGAGTGTTTACAGCACGCAGGTTTCGACGCTCAATATCAATCCGCAATATTTCACCATGAATACTCCGTCCAATCACCCCCTGTCCCGCCGGGACTTCATCAAAACATCTGCACTGGTCACGGGCGCGCTGGCCGGTCCGGCCATCCTGCCCTCCGGCCTTTTTGCCGCGGAAAATAACGAAACGCTGCGCGTCGGTCTGGTGGGCTGTGGCGGCCGCGGTTCGGGTGCTGCCGACCAGGCGTTGAAGGCGGATAAGAATGTCGTGCTCGTGGCCATGGGTGATGCTTTCGACGACCGCCTTCAATCCAGCTTGAAGGGTTTGCAGACGGCGCACGGTGACAAGGTCAAGGTGACGCCGGAAAAATGCTTTGTGGGCCTCGACGCCTACCAGAAGGTGATCGATAGCGGCGTGGATGTAGTCATCCTCGCCACGCCTCCCGGTTTTCGCCCGATGCACATCAAGGCAGCCGTCGCCGCCGGCAAACATATCTTCACGGAGAAGCCGATGGCGACCGACGCGCCCGGCGTTCGCTCTGTTCTCGCCAGCGTTGAGGAGGCGAAGAAGAAAAACCTCGCGATGGTCGCCGGTTTTTGTTACCGATATCATCACGGTGTCCGCGCGTTGATGCAGAAAATTCAAGCCGGCGAAATCGGCCAGGTTCGCGCGCTCTACAATACTTACAACACCGGTCCCGTGTGGTCGCCGTTTCCCCGCCAGCCGGACTGGACCGACCTCCAATATCAGGTGAAGAACTGGTATTATTACACCTGGCTCTCGGGCGATCATATCGTCGAGCAGGCAGTTCATTCAATTGATAAAATGGCGTGGGCCATGAACGACGAGCCGCCGGTCAAATGCGTCGCCCACGGCGGAAGACAGGCCCGCACCGCTCCCGAGTTCGGCCAGATCTTTGATCATTTTGCCGTGGTCTATGAATACGCCAGCGGCGCACGCGGCTATCATTTCTCGCGGCAGCAGGCAAATTGCGCGAACGACAATTCGGATCACTACATGGGCACCGAAGGCACGGCCGATATCGTGCAGGCTTTCAACGGGCCGTTCATCATTCGTGGCAAAACCTCGTGGCGTTTCCGTGAGGATCCGCCCACGAACATGTATCAGAACGAACATGACGAACTGTTCGCGAGTATTCGCGCCGGCAAACCGATCAACGACGGGGTGCGGATGGCACACAGCACTTTGCTCGCGATTATGGGCCGCATGGCCGCGTACACCGGCCAGCAAATCACGTGGGAGGAGGCGATGAATTCACAGGAAAATCTCACGCCGGTCATCACGAACTGGGAATCTCCGGTCACCCTTCCGGCGGTGGCAATTCCCGGCCAGACAAAATTTAGCTAGGTTGTGCGGGGCCTTTCGTTATTCAGCACCACCAACACATGAACCAAGCCATGAACAAATCATTCTCCCGCCGCGATTTTTTGAGGAACAGCGCCGCCGCGCTTGCCTTGGCCGCCCTGGCGCCCGCGGTTTTGGCCGAAGACAAGCCGGCGGAAGTGGCGAAGCCGAAGCGCGATATCAAAAAGGCCATCATGTGGGCCACGGTCGGAATGAAGGGTTCCGTGCTGGAGAAAATGAAGGCCATCAAGGAAGCCGGTTTCGAGGGGACCGAGATGATGAGTCACATGGATCAGGATGAGGTCCTGCGCGCTCGGGATGAAACGGGCCTGGCCATTCCGAGCGTCTGCGATCGTGACCATTGGTCGAAGCCGCTCTCTTCGCCCGATCCTGCCGTGCGTGCGGAAGGCGTTGAGGCGCTCAAGCAATCGTTGCGCGACGCCAAGCGCTACGGCGCGTCTTCGGTGTTGCTCGTGCCGGGTGTGGTTAGCAAGGAAATCTCTTACGCTGATGCCTACACGCGTTCCCAGGCTGAAATTCGCAAAGCGATTCCGCTGGCGGAGGAACTTGGTGTGAAGATTGCGTGCGAGAACGTGTGGAATCATTTTCTCCTCAGCCCGCTCGAAGCCGCACGTTTCGTGGATGAATTTAAGAGTCCGGCCGTCGGATGGCATTTTGATGTCGGCAACGTCATCACCTATGGCTGGCCCGAACAATGGGTGGCAATTCTCGGGCCGCGCATCCAGAAATTGCACATCAAGGAATACAGCCGCACCAAAGCCGACAAGACGGGCAAATGGTCGGGTTTCAAAGTGGACTTGCTGGAAGGTGACGATGACTGGCCGGCCGTCATGAAGGCGTTGGATCAAATTCCGTATCACGGCTGGGCGATTACCGAACAGCCCGGCGGCGACAGCCCGGAAGGGCTTAAGGAACTCGTCCGTCGCCTCGATAAAATTCTAGCATCCTAACCGTCCTGTAGCCTGCCATGAAAAGAATCTGCCTCGCCACGGTGGTTCTCGTGAGCGCGGTGGGCGCCTTCGCTCAGGACGACACGCTGTCACTCGATGACGTGGTGGCGGCCGCGAACCAGTGGGCCGCGGAAAACCTCGACGAAAACGCACTGCGTTCCTTGCAGGACGTGGACCAGAAAAAAGTGAAGGCCCTTTTCGACGATATCGAAAAGGAATTTCACGGCGAATACGTCGTCGATATGGCGTCGGTGAACGACACCGCTCAGGCGCTCGTGCCGTTGTTGGAAAGCACCGAGGAAACGAAGCCTTACGCTGCCTGGCTCAAGACGCGACTTGATTATTTCGCGGTGGCCGATCAAATCAAACGCAGCACCCCCATACCCAAACCCGCGCCCGGCAAACCGGCGAAACCCATCGCCAATCCCTCAGCGCAAAAGGAACGGGAGATGTGGGCCAAGCAACTCGTGGAACGACCATGGCCCCCGGCAGCGAAGGAATACGTCACGAGCCTGAAACCGATTTTCGTCGAACAAAAGGTGCCGGCGGAATTGGTATGGGTCGCGGAGGTGGAATCATCGTTCAACCCCAAGGCACGCAGTCCTGTGGGGGCGGCGGGCTTGTATCAATTGATGCCGCCCACCGCGAAACGATTCGGCCTCAAGGAATTCCCCGATGAGCGGTTGCAAGCCGAGGCCAGCGCACGCGCGGCGGCGAAATACTTCGAATATCTCCATCGCAAATTCAAGGACTGGCGCCTCGCCATTGCGGCGTATAACGCGGGTGAAGGCACCGTGCAACGAACCCTGGAGCGATACAAAGCAAAAACTTTCGACGAAATTGCCACCCGCCTGCCCGCCGAAACGCAGATGTACGTCCCCAAGATCGAAGCCACCATTGCGAAGCGGGAAGGAGTGAAGTTGAGTCAACTCTGAGACTTTGGTGTGAGGCTGGGCCAGGGGTGGGATGCAGTTTTGCGCGGAGCAATTCACCGGTTCTCTGAATTAAAATTCACGTGTTTATCGCCGATATTTAAAATTAGTTCTTCCCTTTTATTTTTGCTCTGGCTAGGATGCGGGGCAAGCGTAGCGAAGGTGTGTGGCGGTTTCAGGTCCCGGATCCGGTGGAATCAGCCCAGAGGGATATGTCAGGTTCAAAAACAACATTCGACGATAGTCCAATATTGGCTCGCGTGGGAGCTGGCCAGCAGTTGTTGTTTCCCGCCAATCCACGAGCCGTCTGCGAGCAAATGGGCCTCAATTGGTGGGCCGCCCTGAAACTTTTCGACGACGGCTGGCTTAGTTTTTCCCCGCCCAACACCCCCCGGCTCGACGAAGCGCAGGAAGCAGAGTTGCGATTTGTCGGCTCGCTCGTAATAGCGGGATGTGACCGTGGAATGCTTTCGATTTTGCTGAGCGGCCTCACCAAGCCCTACGCCTACGACAATACCCGCCTCTTTTACGACTGGCCCTCGCGCTGCTGGCGTTTGCTGCCCGACCCGCATGTTCGTCCCGAAGCCGTTTTCACCGACTGGTTGGATAACCTGGTGGAAACCGGCGATGTGGGATCACTCTCGGGCATTCTCGAATTGGGGCAGGACGCCCTCTCACGGATTCACGTTCGTCCCGATCAAAATCAGTTCCGATCGGCGGAGTAGTCTCGCTTCCCCGTGATAAATCGGTTGAAGGGATGTGCGCCCTTTGGCGTCATATTAATGAGGTCACCATATGCGAAAATTCCTAACCATCCTTTCCGTCTCTCTTTGTACCACATTTCTGCTCAACGCCGCCTTTGCCCAGGAAACCAATGTTTACCTGACCCCGCCCACCAGGCTCGACGCGATGGAAACGAATACCGACACCATCCTCATCCGGGCGTCCGCACTCATGGGTTCGGTCGCGGCGAGTGGTGGCACGGTGTCCGTCAAGGCTCGTGATTTCACCGATGCGGGCGCGAATCAGCGGGAGTTGGGCATCTCCATCGATATTGCCATGGGTGGACTGCGCGTGGACTCGGTGTTGATTGATTATGATGAGTTGAACGGGCTGCTCAATGGCATCGACTATCTGAATCGTGTGGATTGGTCGATCACGTCGTTTCCTGCATTCGACGCCAGCTTCACCACGCGGGGAGGATTCCGTGTGCTGGCGTATGGCGGCCGGCGAACGGGTGCGATTGAATACAGTGTGCGCACTTCCAGAACGGCGTCGCCGGCGCTGCCACTTTCTCGGGATCAATTGGGACAGTTGCGGAGCCTGGTCGATCAAGCCAAAGCGAAGCTTGATGCGATTCGCAAAGAGAAGTGAGCCGTCGCGCTTTGCGTTGCAGACCGTTCAGCGCTTTTGAAAAAACGTTTCGGTCAGACCTCCGTGCTCGGTGCGCACCACGGCGCCAGTGCTGACGTTATGCCGGCCAAACCAGCCGCGACTGGTTTCCAATACGTATTGCACCCGGTCGGTGGCTGCGTTCACAGAGTTGGTATTGTAAGGTTCCAGATCATGAATTTCCAAAATGACGCCGTCGGGATCGATGTAGGCGGCGGAAAGGGGCAGGGGACAATTTTTCATCCAGAATCCGGCGCGATGGGTCATCGGAAATACAAACAACATCCCCGCCTGCTCGGCGAGGTTGGTGCGGAACATCATGCCGGTCTGTTGCTCAATGCCGTTCAGGGCGAGTTCGGCCTCCATCTGCTCGGCGCCGAGCCACAATTTCATGGTTTGCAATTTAGGTTGGGCCGCGGTCGGCAAGGAGGGCGTTAATGACTGGATGGGCTCGACCGTGGGAGTAGGCGAGTCGTTGCAACCGCCGCACACGATGGCGGCCATCAAGAGCGCTACGGGGCGCATACGGTTCATGGCTCCAGATTCTAGCACCGCCCGCGTTTTTTCAATCTCGATTCCGCGATGGACGGTGTGAAGATTTTGCGAGTGTGAAAGACTTGATATTGGCCGGGTGCCTCCTCAAGCTGCCACCATGATAAATAGTCCTGGTTTATTTCCGCAAACGAAGCCGGCCGGCCAGGATGCCTTCCGAAACTCCTGGTCGCGTCGCCGTTTCTTGCGGGCCACCGCGGTCGCGAGCATTACCGTCCCATTTTTCGCTTCCTGTCGCAGCGCTCAGCCACGAGTGATCCCGCCCAATGGGAAGATGAGCCACGCCTGCATTGGTGTCGGCGGCATGGGCGCCGTTGATCTGCAAAATTTCCTTCAGCATCAGCGCCTGCAGATCGTGGCGTTGTGCGATGTCGATTCCGCGCATTTGGACGCGGCGGCGAAGCTGGTGCCAGGCGCGCGGTTGTATGTCGATTGGCGCGAGTTGCTGGCGAAGGAAGGTGATAAAATCGATTCGGTCAATATCGCCGTACCCGACCACATGCACTTTGCGATCGCATACAGTGCGATCCAGGCCGGCAAACATGTTTATTGCCAGAAGCCGATGTGCCACGACGTGGCCGAGGTGCGATTGCTGACGCAAACCGCGATCAAGAAAGGTGTTTTCACGCAACTGGGAACTCAGGTTGCCTCAAGCCTGCATGATCGCACTGCGGTGCAATGGTTGAAGGAAGGTCGCATCGGCAAGGTGACGCACACGTATCTGTGCTCCAACCGCCCCGGCGCGATCCAGGATTATCGCCTGGTGGGGCCGCGTCCGCCCGCCGGCGAGGAACCACCCGCATCCTTGAAATGGGATTTGTGGATCGGCACTGCGCCGATGCGGCCTTACGTGCCGGGCATCTATGCGCCGGCCAAATGGCGCGCGTGGCAGGATTTTGGCACCGGTTGGTCCGGTGATATCGGCTGTCATATTTTTGATCCGGTCTGGAAAGGTCTCGGGTTGCAGCCGCCGCTGACCGTCTCCGCTGAGGTGCAGGAATCCTGGGCCAAGTCGCCGGATCGCCGCGCGGAAACCTGGCCGCAAGGGGACCACATCACCTGGACATTTCCCGGCAACGACGCCATCGCCGGCGGCGAACTCGTCCTCGAATGGTTTGACGGCGAATACTATCCGCCCGAACACATACGCAAAATTGCCGGTCCCGATCTCAAGGATTATCCTTCCGAATCTTCGATGCTCATCGGCACGGAAGGCTCCTTGCTGATCCCGCACAATTATCCGCCGCAATTGTTTCCGGAGGAAAAGTTCAAGGACGTGAAGCCTCCGACGTTGCCGGCGCGCAATCACTATCATCATTTCGTGGATGCCTGCCTCGGCGGCGAACTCAACGAGTCTTTTTTTGCGCAAACCGGACCGATGACCGAGGCAATTCTGCTCGGCACTGTTGCCATCCGTGTGCCCGGCCAAAAATTGCTCTGGAACTCTCCGTCAATGAAGTTCACCAACAACGCTGATGCGAACCGGTTCCTGCGGCGCACGTATCGGGCGGGCTGGCACTACGGGAAATTTTAGGCTTCGCACCGTGCCGCAAGAGCGGCGCGCAATACCTGTTCGTGCTTGATTTTGTTGCCCGGACGGAGTTTCTTGGAGTTATCATGCGCACCCTTCGGTTATCCATCGTTGTAATCATTCTGGGCTTTATCGGCACTTCGGTTTCCCTGCGGGCCGAAGTGGACCCGAATGGCGTATTGGGCAACGCCCCGCTGGCGCCATCGGACGTATCTGGTTTGCCAGGGCGCGGTCCGCGTCCCCGCGTGGTCACCGGCGGTTTCAATGTGGATACAAGTTCGCGGGAACAGGTGCGGCAGTTTTACAACAGCGTCTATCTTTCCTCTGCGGGCGTGCCGATCAATTCCACGGCCGTGATCGGCTCCTGTTTTCCCGGAACCAATTCACCTCTTTTCATGGACGTGACGCTGCGTCGCATCAACTGGTTTCGCGCGATGGCGGGAGTACCGGCGGCGATAACGTTTGACGCCAGCGAATCGACGAAAGACCAGGCGGCGGCATTGATGATGTCGGAGCACGGCGCGCTGCAGCACGTCGGTATTTGGACCAACTGGAACTGTGTGACCGCAGACGGCACGAACGCAGCCGGCAATTCCAATCTCGCCCTCGGCAACAACGGGCCCGACGCCATCACCGCCTACATTTGGGACTACGGCACCAATAATGCCCAGGTGGGACACCGTCGCTGGATTCTTTATCCGCAAACGCAGGTGATGGCCACGGGCGACATGCCGGTGCAGGGAAGCTACAATTCCGCCAACGCCACGTGGGTTTTCGACGGTAATTTCGGCGGAGCGCGTCCGGCGACACGCACGCCGTACGTGTCCTGGCCGCCGGCAGGCTACGTGCCCTATCAAGTTGTCTATCCACAATGGTCCTTCGCGCTGACGAATGCCAACCTGGGCGGCGCGACGGTCACGATGACAAGCAACGGAGTGCCGGTTGCCGTCTCAGTGCAGGCATACGCAACCGGCTTCGGTGAGAACTCCATTGTTTGGTATCCTTCAAGCCTCAATCCGGGAACGGCGGTCGCTTTTCCATTCAGCGGCGCGGACACCGTGTATGGAATTACGGTGAGCAACGTGATGACGGCCGCAGGCGCGAGAAATTTTGCCTACACTGTCACGCTCTTTGATCCCGCCACGACGGGTGGCGATTATGCTCCGCTGGTGATCAGTGGTCCGAGCCAGCCCGCGGTCAATGCGGCGAACGCCTATTCCTGCACTCCTTCGGCAAACCCCGCTACCACCGGTTATCAATGGCTGGCGATGCAGACGACCAATGGAAACCTGGTGGACAACGCCCTGAACGGCCTGGTCAATTTCACTATTTCCCCCACACCAACGTATTCGATCATTACCAATGCGCCGGTGGGCGGCGGCAATTGTTTTCACCTCGCGCAGCCCACGCCCACGGCCCAGTTGCTGCAACTGGTCTCCGTGCTCTACCCGTCCAATTCGACGGTGGTGAGTTTTAAAAGCATGCTGGCCTGGGCCTCATCCACGCAAATTGCGCGCGTGCAAGCCTCCGGCGACGGCGGGAGTTCATGGCAGGATCTTTACACGCAAGCCGGCACCGGCGGCTCCGGCGAAGCCGCGTTCACCCAGCGCAGCGTCTCGCTTTCGAACTATGTCGGTAAAAGCACGGTGGTTCGTTTCAACTACGATTACACCGGCGGCAGCCGCTTTCCCCAAACCGACTCGGGCGTTGGCTGGCACCTGGAAAATATCGTGGTGACGAACTCGCTGAAACTGCTGAACGTCGTCACCAACTCCACAGTCTCGACGAATTTCAATTTCGTTCCCACGCAAGTTGGCGGTTATTTGCTGCAAGCGCGGGGCGTTATTTTTACCGAGTTCCCCACCGATTTGGGGACGACCAAGCAAGTCACGGCTGTGGTGGGAGCGCCGCAGATCACGCTCAATTCACTCACCCTTACCGGCGGCACTATAAAGATCAATTTTAGTGTCAGCTCCGGCTCGGCTTCGACCTTCCATTTGCTGCAGCAGGATCAAATTAACGGTGTCTGGGTCACCAACGGCACGGCGGGATTGACCACCAATGTTCCGGGCAGCTCCTATCAATTCACCACGACCAACGGCCCGGCGGTGCGCTTTTATCGGGTGCAGACGCCGTAGGTGGTGCTCAGAATTTCACAAACCACTTGCGGCGGTACATAAGATACGCCACGAGGTAGAGCGCCAGGACGAAGAGCGCCGCCCAGATCAGCGACGCGTTTTTCGGCGCGGCGAGGGGCGCAAAGAATTTGTGATAAAGAAACGGCTGGAGTGAAACACTTTTGCCGGCGTCATTGGTCACTTTGATGGCGAGGTTTATGCGGCCGATCACTCCCGCCAGCACAAACACGGTGATCGCATTCATACCGTAGATGGCAAATGGCTTGGCCCAATTCTTCCACCCCTGCACATCCACGAGCCAGTAGAGCACGCCGAAACAATTCATCGCCATGCCCGCCATGAAGACCGCATAGCTGCTCGTCCAGAGGCTTTTGTTGATGGGCAGCCAGATATTCATGATGGCGCCGAACAGCAATAGCACGTTGCCCGCGACCAAAAGCCATGCCGTCTTGGTCTCGGGCGTCAATTTCAGCCGCAATAAATGTCCGGTGAGCACGCCGAACAGACAGGTGGCGATGGCAGGCAGGGTGCTGATAATGCCTTCGGGATCCCAGGTTTTGCCAGCCTTGAAAACGTGAATGCCTATTATCGGGCCGTTCAGCACATGCTCGTCCACGAATTGCGCAAAGTTCGCGCCCTTTTCAAATCCCGCCGTGCCGAACCCAAGCGCGGGTCCGGCCAGCATCAAAAACCAGTATGCGGCCAGAAGAGTAACCGCGGCGATAGCCTGGCCGCGAATGCCCGTGCGCAGAAAAATCAGCACGGTTATCAGGTAGCAAACCGCGATGCGCTGCAAGACTCCCGGGATGCGAACATTGGTCAGATAGTTATGAAGCCACACCGTGAAGCCATCACGGAACATCGAGCCATCGATAAAAAACAGCAGCGAGTTCAGAAAAAATCCAAGCGCGAAAATGATCAATGCGCGGCGGAACGCGTGGCGAAACAGTTCCATGCGGCTCTGTCCCTGTTCGAGCCGTCGGGCCGTGGAGAGGGGAATGGCGACGCCGACAATCCAAAGGAAAAACGGAAAAATGAGGTCGGTAAACGTCCAGCCATGCCATTCCGCATGGTCGAGCTGAGCGTAGGTGGCGTCCCACGTGCCCGGATTGTTCACGAGCATCATCGAAGCGATGGTCGCGCCGCGAAACACATCCAGCGACATCAGACGGGCCGAGGCTGGTGTTGTCGCATTGGTGGAGGCGGACGTGTTCATATTCAATCCGCCATGAGACTACGAAGCCACCGCGCGCGGCGGAAGGCGCAAATGTTTCCCGATTCACCCGCGTGACAACCGCCAGCCTAGCTGGTAATTTGCAGTTCTTTAAGCCGTTTAAGAAGTAATCTGGCTGAAGCGTTATATTGATTTTATGCGTTCCGATACCATCAAGAAAGGTTTTGAACGTGCGCCGCATCGTTCGCTGTTGCGCGCCACCGGTTCCATCGAGTCCGAGGCGGACTGGGACAAGCCGTTCATCGCCATTTGCAATTCCTACACCGACTGCATCCCGGGCCACGCCCACTTGAACGAGGTCGGCATGCTGGTCAAGCGGCTGGTGCGCGAAGCGGGCGGCGTCCCCTTCATTTTCAACACCATTGGTGTCGATGACGGCATCGCGATGGGGCACGGCGGGATGAAATATTCGCTGCCTTCGCGCGAACTGATCGCCGACTGCGTCGAGACCATGGTGAAGGCGCACTGCTTCGACGGCATGGTGTGCATTCCCAACTGCGACAAGATCGTGCCCGGCATGATGATGGCCACGATGCGCCTCAACATTCCGACGGTCTTCGTCAGCGGCGGCCCGATGGCGGCCGGCGTGGCGCAGAAGGAAGAGGCGGGAGATCTGCCGGAGCATCTGCATCCGGCCACGCAAAAGGCCGACCTCATTTCGGTGTTCAAAGGCGTGGGTGAATTGCAAAGCGGCAAGATCACCGAAGCCGACTTGAAAAAACTGGAGCAGGCGGCCTGTCCCACGTGCGGTTCCTGCTCCGGCATGTTCACCGCCAACTCAATGAACTGTCTGTGCGAAGCGCTCGGCATCGCGCTTCCGGGCAACGGCACCATTCTGGCCGTCTCAAAGGAACGTGAGGCGCTCTATGAGCGAGCCGCTCATGCGATCATCAAGCTCGTGAAGCAGGATCTGAAGCCGCGCGATATCGCGACGATTGAGGCGTTTGACAACGCAATCGCGCTCGACGTCGCCATGGGCGGTTCGACCAACACCATCCTCCACACCCTTGCCATCGCGCGGGAGGCCGGGCTGGATTACAACATCAAGCGCATGGACGAAATTTCGCGCCGGGTGCCGTGCATTTGCAAAGTGTCGCCGTCGTCAAATTATCACGTGCAGGATGTGCATCGCGCGGGCGGCATTCACACCATTCTCGGCGAGTTGAAACGCATGGGCGCGCTTTCGACGAACTGCAAAACCGTCACTGGCAAAACCATCGGCGAGAACATCGACGAATGGGATGTGCGTTCCGAGAATTGCACTGCCTGGGCCAAGACCGTTCGAGTGTCGGGTTGCTCCGCGCTGGTGTTGGATCCCGAAGACAAACTCGGACCGGCGGCCCGCACGGCCAACGGCAACCTGGCGCCCAAGCCGCTGCTGTTTTTCCCCGGCGACACGCGGGCGATCACGCTGTGGCGTTTCGCGGCGGCGTTCAATACGGGCGACGCGGCGACGCTGTCGCAACTGTTCACCAAGGATGCGGAATTTGAAGTGGACGACGCGACGATGTGGAAAGGCCCGGAGCAGATCGAAGCCGGGTTCAAGCAAAAGTTCAGCGAGTACAAGGGCATGGTCCGCGCCGAACTCGGCCAGCTCAAAGGCACGCCGCTGGTCGTCCTCTGGAAATACGAGAAGGGCGCCGAAAAGCAGATCCTGACGCTCGTGCGCACGGGACGCCTGCGTTCCTGGCAGATCAGTTACGCCTACAACGATTCGCGCGCCGCGCAAATCAAGGATGCGCAGCCGGCCGGGTTGATGCCGTATGATTCGGCCTTCATGTTCAATGCGAAGGATTGCATTCGCTCCAAGGAAACCGCTTACACGGTGGATGGCGGACTTTCGATTCTATACGGCCAACTCGCGCCCGAAGGCAGCGTCGTCAAGACGGCCGGCATCAGCGATGCGTTCAAGCAATATTGCGGTCCAAGTTTCGTGTTCACCGGGCCGTGCGTCATTTTTGAGAGCCAGGATGAAGCCTGTGAAGGCATTCTCGCCGGCAAGGTGAAGGCGGGCGATGTCGTCATCATCCGCAACGAAGGGCCGCGCGGCGGCCCCGGCATGCAGGAGATGTTGTCCCCGACGAGCTATATTGTCGGCATGGGCCTGGGCGACAAGGTCGCGCTCATCACCGACGGCCGGTTCAGCGGCGGCACGGCCGGCGCCTGCATCGGCCACGTTTCGCCCGAGGCGGAGGAAGGCGGCCCGATCGGATTGTTGCGCGAGGGCGATCGGTTGCGCATTGATTTCCCGAACCGCAAGATCGACATCGAAGTTTCCGAAGCCGAGCTGGCCGAGCGCAAGCTCACCTACAAGCCGGTGAAACGGCATCTCTCCGGCTGGCTCGCGCGTTATCAAAAGCTCGTTAGCAATGCGAGCCAGGGTGGCATTTTGACGGTGTAATCGACGCCAGGTGAACTTGAGGGATTGCGCCGCGCTTCTGTGGGAGCGCGGTTAGCCTCCCGCATTGCCACCACACGGGCCTTCCGTGTAGGTTCCAGTTCAATTTGGCGGTGACATCAAAAATCATAACGCTGTCGAAACTGCTGGCGCTGGCCTGCGTGCTCGCCGGTGCGGGTTGTTCCGCCACCAAGCATACCCATGGAGTTCCCAATCTGGTCGAAGTGTCGCCGGGCGTCTGGCGTGGGGGACAGCCGACGGACCGAGGGTGGCGATATCTCAAACATCATCTCGGCGTGACGAATGTCGTTAAGCTGAATTTGGGTGAGGACACATACGCCGAGGAACTGGGCATGAAAGTCACGCATGTTCCGATTACTCTTCCGCAGATGGTGCTGGGACCGGAGCGGGCGCAGATCGACCAGGCAGTCAATTCCATCTCGAAAAACACCTATGTCCATTGCACACACGGACAGGATCGCACCGGGTTGGTGATCGCGGCTTACCGTGTCAAAGTGGATGACTGGTGCGGGCAGCGCGCGTATCGGGAAATGTTGGATCACGATTTTCACCGCTGCATGGTCGGCCTTTGGTGGTTTTGGCGCGAGGGCGGGCTGTAGCGTGGGTTCACCGCGGGGCGGCGCGTTGAAGTTCATGCGCTGCGGGAACACAAGAAAGCGATATTATGAACTGGTTTCTCTGGGCACTGTTATCCGCCTTTTTCGCCGGACTTACCGCCATCCTAGCCAAGCTGGGAGTGGCGGGAGTGGATTCCAATCTGGCGACCGCAGTGCGGACGTCGGTGGTGCTGGTCATCACGTGGAGCATCGCTTTCGTCACCAGCAAACCGGCGGCCGTGTTCGAGTTGAATCGCCGCACCTGGATGTTTCTCATCCTCTCGGGGCTGGCGACCGGCGCCTCCTGGCTTTGTTACTTTCGCGCCCTGCAGCTTGGCGATGCTTCACGCGTCGCGCCCGTTGACAAGCTGAGCGTGGTCTTCGCCATCGCGCTGGCGATCATTGTCCTGCGCGAGCAAATGACCTGGCACCAATGGCTCGGCGGCGCGCTCGTCGTGGCGGGAGCGATGGTGCTGGCCTGGAAGTGAAATCTCCTGCGGTCCGTCAGTGACGGGAGCCACCCGTTACATTTCCCGGCAGATGACAAAACTGTCATTTGGCGTTCATTTCCAGTTCATGCTCCCCCGGTTCAATGACGTGTCAGAATTTATAACGACACAAACCATATCGAACCAAAATGAAGATTAAATTGATTGTCTGTTCCGCGCTGGCCGCCTGTTTGCTGCTGGGCTGCGCGAGTGAAAAAGGCGAAAAAGAGGCCAACTTGATGGCCGGGGCGAAGGTGACCAAGGAAGCCGCCCAGGCGGCCGCGCTGGCGAAAGTGCCGGGTGGCATGGTCAAGGAAGGCGAACTTGAAAAGGAAAAGGGAAAATTGATCTGGTCCTTTGACATCGCCATTCCGGGCTCCAAAGACATCAAGGAAGTGGCCGTGGACGCAATCACGGGCGAGGTCCTTTCGGTCGATACGGAATCGCCGGCCGAACAGGCCAAGGAAGCGGCCGAGGACGCGAAAAAGAAAAACAAGGAAGACAAAGACTGACCGCATCCGGCTGGCCATGGTTCAAAAGGCCGGGCTGCCATCACGGACCCGGCCTTGCCGATTGAGAGCGGGCGCGCAATCAAGCTGGCCAAAATCAAATCATCGAAACTCCGTTCATGAAAAAAATAGTATCGCCCGTTTTATTGTCGCTCCTGCTCGCCACGGCCGCTCACGGCGCCGCGGCGTATCATCTTTTGAAGGAAATTCCCGTCGGCGGCGACGGCGGCTGGGATTATCTCTCGGTCGATTCCGCGGCCCACCGGCTGTATGTGTCGCACGCGACCAAAGTCGTCGTGATTGATCTCACCGGGGACAAGGTGATTGGCGAGATCACCAATATGCCCGGCGTGCATGGTCTCGCGCCCGCGCCGTCATTGGGACGCGGCGTGGTCACCTGCGGCCGTGATAACAAAGCCGTCATTGTGGATCTTAAAACGCTGGAAACGCTGTTCACGGTGGAAACCGGCGCGAATCCCGATGGCATGTTGTTCGATCCGGCAAACGAGGAGTTTTACGCGTTCAATGGCCGGGGCGCTTCCGCCACGGTGATGGATGCGAAGAGCGGCAAAGTGGTCGCCACCATTCCGCTGGGCGGCAAGCCCGAGTTCGCCGCCGTGGATGTGAAAGCAGGCATGGTGTTCAACAATCTGGAAGACAAAAGCGAACTCGTCGCGATTGATACGAAAACACATGCGGTGAAAAATCGCTGGCCCATCGCGCCGGGCGAGGAGGCATCCGGGATGGCGTACGATGAGAAAAACCACCGGCTGTTTCTCGGTTGCGGCAATAAAATGATGGCCATGGTGGACAGCGAAAGCGGCAAGGTTGTGGCGCACGTGCCCATCGGTGATGGCGTGGATGCGAATGCCTTCGATCCGGCGACTCAACTTGCCTTCGCCTCCTGCGGTGACGGCACCGTGACCATTGCTCATGAAGATGCGCCGGACAAGCTCAGCGTCGTGCAGACCTTGAAAACCAAGAAGGGCGCGCGAACCATGACCATTGATCCGGCCACGCACAAAATTTATCTGGCCTCTGCGAAGTTTGAAGCACTCGCGCCCGGTCAGCGACGGGGCAAGGTGGTTGCGGATAGTTTTAAAATCCTCGTTTACGGAACTGACAAGGAATAACCCATGAAAAAATCCCTCGTGTTGATGGTGGTTGCGGGTGCGGCCGGATTTCTCTGCGCCTACGGTTGGTTCAAGCAATCGCTCCAGCGACAACACGAGGAGTTCGCTGCGGAAAAAATCGCGTGGCAGGCGGAAAAAGTCGAACTTGAGGCGGCGGCGGCGGCCGCCCGCCAGCCGGTGATCGTGGCGTCGGCGAAGACGAGGGTCGTTGAAGTCGACCGCAAGGATTCGCCGGCGGAGATCCTGGCGAAGCTGAAGACCATGAGGATTGCCGCCGGTCAACCGCGCACCGGCCGGCTGCTCGTGCGGGAAATTGAAAACTTCATCACCTGTGGTCCGCTGGCGTTGCCGGTGGCGCGCGATTTCATCGCGGAGAACGTGGAGGTGGAATATGATCTTGCCGCCTTCATCAAGAACGCGCGCGGAGGCCGCCTGTCCACGGAGTTCAGCGTGCCGCCCTCGCTTCGACTCGGAGTGTTTGAGGCGGTGAAAAACATCGGCGGACCGGAGGCGGAAAAAATTCTGGCGGAGGCGCTGACCACTGCGGGACGCGGACTGGAGGTCGCTTATCTCGTGCGCGTGCTGGAGCAACTGGCGCCGGGCAAATACCGGGCCGCCGCCGCGCAAGCCGCGCTGGAATTGCTCAATCACCCCTACATCAACGGCGGGGACAAGGACGACCGCGGTTTTCTTTTTGCCACCCTGACATTCCTGAACGATTCCTCCTTCGCCGCGCAGGCCCAAACCCAACTGGTGCAGGCCGATGGCAAGGTGGACACGGCGGCGCTGAAGTATCTTCAGCAAACGCAGCCGGCAAAAACCCTCGCGCTCGCGCTGCAGGCGTATCAAGACCCACGCGTGACCGATGCCGGTGCGAGGGAACGGCTGGCGCAGGTCGCGCTCGAAACGGCGGGCACGAACCCGATGGCCGACAATTTCTTTTACGCCGCGATGGGCGATGCCTCCCTGCCGGCCGACAACCGCAAGAATCTCGCGGAGGACTTTGCGGATCACGGCACGAATCCAAACAACCCGTCGCCGCACGATATCGAAGTGATGCAAAAGCGGCTCGCAGTGCTCGACCAGCTCCTGACGGAAGTGACGGAGCCGCTGGTGATCGCCGGCATCAACGAGGCGCAAAAGGATTTGAACAAATTCATCAACAAATATGCCGTGCAGCATCCCAATCCTTGAACGCCTCCTCGGCCATAGGATTAGCTCGTCGCCAGTCCGGTTTTAACTACAGTGTCGAATTATGCGTGTGCTGGTAGTCGAAGACGAAAAGAAGACCGCCTCGTTCATTCGCAAGGCGCTCCAAGCCGAGGGCTTTGCCGTGGATGTTTGCCACTCCGGCGACGACGCGCTGGCCGCAGTCAGCGCCACCCGCTTCGACGGCATGGTGCTCGACATCATGCTGCCCGGACGCGATGGGCTCAGTGTTTTGCGGGAATTACGCGCGCGGCGCGATGCGACGCCGGTGTTGCTGTTGTCCGCGCGCGGCGAAGTGCGTGAACGGGTTGACGGTCTCAACGCCGGCGCCGACGATTACCTGCCGAAGCCGTTTATCATTGCCGAACTGGTAGCCCGGGTACGGGCTTTGGGTCGACGGGGGTGGGAGGCGAAATCCCCGGTGTTGCGGATCGCTAATCTCACGCTCGACACCATCACGCACGAGGCACATCGAGATCAGACGAAAATCGAACTCACGACCCGCGAATATTTGCTCCTGGAGTTTTTGATGCGGTCGGCGGGTCGCATTTGCGGTCGCATGGCGATCCTGGAGAAAGTCTGGAGCTATGATTTCGATCCGGGTTCGAATTTGGTGGATGTATACATCCGGCGGCTGCGCGAAAAAATCGACGACGGTTTTGAGCCCAAGGTGCTCCAAACGGTGCGTGGCCTGGGCTATGTGCTGAAGGAGACCGCATGACGATTCGTACGCGGCTAAATCTGTGGTACGCGGGCATTTTATGCCTGGCCCTGCTGGTAATGGGCGGATTTTCCTACCACGAATTTGTCGTCGAGCGACGTCAACCGCGGCCGGCGCAAGAGCGTGCGGATGATGACGTCGAAGACCTGGTCGAAATTTTCTGTGCGACCGTACTGCCGTCGGTAGCCATCGGTCTGGTGGGCGGGTGGTGGTTGACCCGCCAAGCTCTGGCGCCCGTGGCTGCGCTCACGCGAATGGCTGAGAAAATCCACGACCGCAATTTGCACGAAAAGCTTCCGCGTACCGGCAATGGCGACGAACTGGATCGTCTTACCGAGGTTTTCAATGCGATGACCGCACGGCTCGATACATCGTTTCAGCGCATCCGGGAATTTACGCTCCACGCCTCGCACGAATTGAAAACCCCTTTGACCGTGCTGCATGGTGAAATGGAAACTGCGTTGTCGGAAGAACCGCTTGGTCCAGCCCAGCGGGAACGGCTGGCCAGCGAACTCGATGAGGTTCAGCGGCTCGCCAAAATCGTGGATGGTCTCACATTATTGACCAAGGCGGACGCCGGTGAGATCCCGTTGAAACAGGAGCGTTTGCAATTTGACGAAATCGTTCGTGACGTTTTTGCCGACGCGCAAATCCTGGCCAAGCCGACTTCCATTCAAGTGGACCTGACGCAATGCGAGCCGGCGGCTATCAACGGCGACCGTCATCGCCTGCGCCAATTGCTGCTCAATCTCGTGGACAATGCCATTAAGTATAATGTTCCGAATGGCACGGTGAGCATTTCACTGACTGCCCCAGGAGACGAGGCTGAAATGGTCGTGACCAACACGGGACCCGGCGTTTCGGCCGAGGTCCTGCCGCGCGTATATGACCGATTTTATCGCGCCGATCCGGCGCATGGCAACTTAGTGGACGGTTGCGGGCTGGGCTTGAGCATCGCGCAATGGATCGTCTCCGCGCACGGGGGGCAGATTCGAATGACTTCCGAACCGGGAGTGAAGACCACCGTGAGGGTGCGGTTGCCGCTGGCTAAAAACTCGTGAACCCCCGCTGGACTGTATTGACGGCAGTTGCGTGTGTGACGCTGGCCGGTTGTGTGCGCTTCAAGCCTCATCCGATCTCGCCGGAGGCCGGGGCTGATCATTTCGAACGACGCGCGCTGGTGGACGAGTCGCTGCATCGATTCGCCGAAACGAACCTCCATCGCTCGCTGTCAGCGTGGCCTCCGCCAGCCTGGGATTTGGAAACGCTCACTGTCGCAGCGTTGTATTACAATCCGGACCTGGCAGTGGCGCGGGGCAATTACGAAGCGGTCGCGGCCGGGAAAATCACGGCCGGCCAGAGTCCGAATCCGACCCTCAGCGTCAACCCGGTTTACAACACCACGGTCGCGGTGCCGTCACCGTGGCTCGTGACGGCCAACCTGGATGTGCCCATCGAAACCGCCGGGAAACGCGGCTACCGTCTGGCGCGCGCGAAACACCTGACAGATGCGGCGCGTTACGCGATGACCACCGCAGCGTGGGATGTGCGCGTGCGGTTGCGGCGTGCGCTCGTGGAGCTTTGGGCAGCGGAAGAAAGCGAAATCCTTTTGCGTGAACAGGCGGACGCGGAGAAGGTCATCGTGGAAATGCTGGTCAAGGAGATGGGGGCAGGCGGCATTGCGCCCGCAGAGGTGACGCGCGAGCGCATTGCTTCGGAGCGGGCACAACTGGCGAGAGTGGATGCGGAAAATCGCCGCGTTCAGGCACGCACACAACTGGCCACGGTCATCGGAGTGCCGGTCCGTGCGCTGGAGGGCCTGACGATTTCTTTCGAGGGTTTCAACGAGCCGCCGGCGAAACTGCCGCCGGCGGAGGCCCGGCGCAACGCAATGTTGCGCCGCGCGGACATCCTTGGTGCGCTGGCAGAATACGCGGCCAGCGAATCGGCGTTACGCCTGGAAATCGCCCGACAGTATCCCGACATCCATCTGAATCCCGGCTACGAATTTGATCAGGGCAGCGACAAATGGGGCGTGGGCGTGGGTTTCGAATTGCCCATCATTAATCACAATCTTGGTCCGATTGCGGAAGCGGAGGGACGGCGTCAGGAAGCGGCGGCCCGTTTCAACGCCACGCAGGCGCGGGTCATCGGGGAAATTGAGCTCGCCCTCGCCGCGTGTGAAAACGCGCGTGAGAAATTTGACGTGGCAAGCGGGTTGTTGGCACAGGCGAAAAAGCAGGAAAAGGTCGCCGATGAAATGTTCAGGGCGGGCGCGGTCTCCCGGCAGGCGATCGTAAGCGCGAAACTCGAATCGGCGAATGCCGGGGTGGCGCGAATCGACGCGCTGTTGCAGGTGCAACTGGCGGAGGCGACGCTGGAGAATACGCTGCAACGGCGTCTGGAGCTGCCTGCCTTGACCGTCTCGATGTCCGCGAACGATAAGTCACACCCATGAAGAAATTTATTTTGGGAACGATTGTCGGAGTGTTGGTAGGTGCGGCCGTGATATTGTGGCTGCGACCTCAACCTCACGATTCGCCGCCCGAAACGAAGCCCGCCGAAACGGCAACCAACGAACCTGGCCTGCACCTTTCGAAAGAGCAGCAGGCTGAAGCGGGTGTGGTAGTCACCAATCCGGTGCCTGTCGAATGGCAGCCCGAGGTCAAGGGGTTTGGTCGCGTTTTGGATGCGACGCCGCTGGCGGCTCTGCTTGCTGAAATCGATACCGCAGAGGCTGCGACCACTGCATCCGCCCGGGAATATGAGCGCCTGAAAACTCTGGGGGAAAACGCTTCCGTGCGGGCATTGGAAGCTGCGGAGGCGGCGATGAAGCGCGACCGTGCACTGTCAGAATCCGCGCACTCGCGCCTTCTCGCAGGGTGGGGCAAGGCATTGGCGGAGCGAACTGATCTGGCCGCGTTGACGCATTCGTTATTGGCGCAGGAGTCCGCACTGGCGCGGGTTGAGGTTCCCGCAGGAGAACAATTCAACGGAGCGCCTTCCGCCATTCGCATCGCGCGGGTGGCGGGCAATGGGACTTTGCAAGCGGCGGAGCTGCTGGGCGCGGCGCCGAGCGCCGATTTGCAGGGACAGGGCCAGGCGTTTCTGGTCTTGATCCGCGCGCCCGGCTTTTTGCCGGGCATGGCGCTTACGGCGCAGCTCGCAACCGATGGCGCGAAACAAAACGGGTTTCTCCTGCCGACCGCCGCCGTCGTGCAGTACGAGCGGGGAATGTTCGTTTTTTTACAGACCGGTGACGAAACGTTTGAGCGGAAGCGGGTTGAAGTCGGGCCGCCCCGGCGCGACGGGGTTTTTGTAAGTTCGGGCGTCGCGGCGGAGGATCGTGTCGTCACCGTGGGCGCGCAGGCGTTGCTCTCGGAAGAGCTTAAAGGCGGAGGCGAATAAAGCCCTGCTCGTAATTCATGCTTCAGGCGCTCGTCAAATTCTCCCTTCGCTTTCGCGGCATCGTGTTGTCGCTGGCGTTGGTCACGCTGGTTTACGGTATTTATGTGGCCGCGCACGCCAAGCTCGATGTGTTCCCCAATTTCGTGCCGCCGCAGGTCACAATCCAGACGGAAGCGCCCGGATTATCGCCGGAACAGGTGGAGACGCTCGTAACGCGCAACGTGGAGACGGCCATCAATGGACTTGGCAGCCTGGAATCGTTGCGCTCCGAATCGATCCAGGGTTTGTCGGTGGTGACGGTGGTGTTCAAGGATGGCACCGAGATATTGCCGGCGCGGCAGGTGGTCGCAGAAAAACTCGCGGAACTTTCCGGCACGCTGCCCGCAGGCGTGAAGGCACCCAAGATGTCGCCGCTGGTTTCGGCGACGATGGATTTGCTGAAGATCGGGCTGGTCAGCGAACGCCTGACGCCGATGGAGCTGCGCGGTTTCGCCGATTGGACGCTCAAGCCGCGTTTGTTGTCCGTGCCCGGCGTGGCGAAGTGCAGCGTGTTTGGCGGCCAGGTGCGGCAGTGGCAGATACAGGTGCAGCCGGAACGATTGCGGGCGCATGATCTCGCGCTGACCGATGTGTTGAACGCGGCCCGGGTGGCGACCGGAGTGCGCGGCGCCGGCTTTGTCGAAAACGCGGTGCAGCGGGTCGTGTTGCAAACTGAGGGACAATCACTCTCCGTCACCCAACTGGCGAATGTGGTGATCACCACCAGCAGCAACGGGATACCGGTGCGACTCAAAGAAGTGGCGACCGTGCGCGAAGGACCGGAGCCCAAATTCGGCGATGCGCAAATCATGGGCGGTCCGGGCGTGCTGCTTACGATGTCCAGCCAGTATGGGGCGAATACGATGGAGGTGACGGGGGCGCTGGAAGCGGCCCTCGCCGAATTGAAACCCGTTTTTGAGCGGGAAGGCATCAAGGTGTATCCCCGCCTGCATCGGCCGGCCACGTTCATCGAAACGTCTCTGGCCAATATCACGCATTCGCTGGTGCTCGGTGCGGTGCTGGTGGTGATCGTATTGCTGTTGTTTCTCGGTCATTTCCGGGCGGCGGTGATTTCCCTGACGGCCATTCCGCTCTCGCTGCTGGCGGCCATCATCGTAATGGATCGGCTGGGCATTTCGCTGAACACCATCACGCTGGGCGGCCTTGCCATCGCCATCGGGGAAGTCGTCGATGACGCGATCATCGACGTCGAAAACATTCTGCGCCGGCTGCGTGAAAACGTGGCGCTCCCATCTCCGCGTCCAGTGGTCCGGGTGATACTCGACGCGTCGCTTGAAGTGCGGAGTTCGGTGGTGTACGCGACCTTTATCGTGGTGTTGGTCCTCACGCCCGTGCTGACGCTGACCGGTTTGCAGGGAAGCTTCTTCGCGCCGCTGGCCCTGAGCTACATTTTTGCGATTCTCGCCTCGTTGCTGGTGGCGCTTACGGTCACGCCGGCGATGACTTACTTTCTCTTTCGCGATGGCGCGGGCGACGAACGTCCGCCCCGTCTGCAAACGTGGTTGCGCGAAAAATACGAAAGCGTCCTGTGGGGCGTCTCACGCCGTCCCGCCTGGGTGATTGGCGCGGTCGTGGTAGGGTGCGTGCTGGCGCTTTCACGCATTCCTTTTCTCGGCGGCGAATTTTTGCCGGAATTTCGCGAGGGACATTTCGTGGTGCAGATCTCCATGGCGCCGGGCACCTCGCTTCCCGAAATGTTGCGAATGGGACAGCGTTTGTCCGTCGAACTATTGCGCAATCCGCATATCGATACGGTCGAACAACAAGCCGGCCGCGCCGAGCAGGGGGAAGATCCATGGGGACCGGAACGTTGCGAATTGCATGTGGAATTGAAAAAGCTGCCCGCGGACGAGGAGGAGAAAGTCGCTGATGAAATCCGGGCGGCGTTGAAAAATGTTCCCGGCATTCAATTCGAAGTGATGACCTTTCTCGGCGACCGCATCGGCGAGAGCATCACCGGGGAAACGGCGCCGGTCGTGATCAACATCTATGGCGACGACCTGGACGCCCTCGACGCGACAGCGCGAAAAGTAAGCAAAGCCCTGTCGGAAGTTCCCGGGGCGGCGGAGGTGCAATCGAAATCGCTGTCCGGCGCCCCGCAACTTTCCATCCGCCTGGATAGCGAGCGGATGACGGAACTGGGATTTCGTCCGGTGGAAGTGCTGGAAGCGATTCAGACGGCGAGCCAGGGAAACGTGGTGGGGCAAATCTATGAGGGAAATCGTGTGGCCGACGTGGCGGTGACCATGGACACCGGCGCCATCGATGATTTGTGGCTGCGCAACGCGGGCGGATTGGGCGTGCCGCTCAAACAGCTTGCCGATATTCAACGTGCGGGCGGGCGCTTCTCAATTCTGCACGACGGAGCGCGGCGCCGCCAGACGGTGACCTGTCATCCGACTGGCGTTGACACGGTGAGTTTTGTGGAAAATGCGAAGCGAGCCATCGCCGGAAAAGTGAATCTGCCACGCGGTGTGTATCTGGAATACAGCGGCGCTGCGGAGGCGGGGCGGGCGGCGGCCCGGCAATTGTTCCTGCACAGCGCCATTGCGGCGGTGGGCATCCTCGTGCTGCTCTACGTCGTGATGGGCAACTGGCGCAATCTGCTGCTCGTGCTGGTGAACCTGCCGTTTGCCCTGGTGGGAGGCGTGCTCGCGGTTTATTTCACGAGCCTGTCGGGAGGAGACGGGTTGACAATGGGTTCATTGGTGGGATTTGTGACGTTGTTCGGAATCACGACGCGCAATGGCATCATGCTGCTTTCCCATTATGAGCATCTGGTGCGCGATGAGGGCCAGGAATGGAATACCTCCACGGCCATGCGCGGATCGACGGAACGACTCATTCCCATTTTGATGACGGCCCTCGTGACGGCTTTGGGCCTGTTGCCGCTGGCCCTCGGCAGCGGCGAAGCCGGCCGGGAAATTGAAGGGCCGATGGCGATCGTGATCCTCGGCGGCCTGGCCACTTCGACCGCGTTGAATCTTCTGGTGCTGCCTACCCTCGCGTTGCGTTACGGCAAGTTTAGCGTGCGACCGGCGTCGGATGAAATTTCCCCGCATTTCATTGGTGGAAAGGATCTGGTCCGCGAAACGGGGCTTTAAATCCTGCCGAGCCTGCCGAAATTGTCGATCTCGCCAAAAAATCTTGCGCGGCGGGCCTGTCTGCTCTTGTCACTTCGACGGCTTTCATATATGATGAGACTTAGTGGAGGCGATGGCACGCTATCAACCGTGCGAGGCGACGATAATCACCTGTGCCCCTATTGTGCGTACCGCTTTTTGCGGTAATCGCGGTCTCCACCGAAAGGATTGTTTGAAATATGATGCAGCGCCGGAACGTTATGGAGGTCGAGCCAAAAATAGCTTCACGAGCACTTGGATTGCGGGCTTCGCAATCCGTCGCGAAATGTAAATTTTACCAAACGAACCCAAATATAAAAACGCATAAACTGCTGGTTTATAATTAGATATGACTTTTTTGTCGTCCGACCGGAGCGAAAACGAACCCAATTTCGAGTGTCGGTCGGGTAGCTGAAAACTGACGGGCAAGGACAGAATAAATGTGGAGAAATCCTGGCGCACGAAGCTGGGACGCGAACGAACTGCGAGGAAACTTTTTTGAGTATTCGAGTTTATAAAGACGTCTTGAGCGCGCGAGAGGAGGTGTCTTGCGAGTCGGCCGTGACAGGGATTCGCCAGCGCGGTCTTAATGAAGAGAGATGGATATGGCTGGCACGAGCAAGCATTCGATTCGAGCATCCGCAGGTATGTTCCATCGTCTTTTCCCGGTTCACGATATGAATCCCGAATTGAACGTTGCTAAAGGGCGGTGGTCTGCTTATAGAGTAGCGCAACGGGAATTGTCGCTAACAAACATGGTGGTGAACACAAAATCCGGGGCGAAGTCGCGGCATGCAGTCCGACGTTTTCCCATTCTCTTTTTACTCCTCGCCGTATTCGTTTTGGGCAGCGCCACGTACTCTGCACGGGCGGAACTGCAATTCGACGCATTTCTGGGCTATGACAACATGGTGCCGGAGGCGAGTTGGTTTCCGGTGGTTTGCGAAATTAAAAACGATGGCCCGGCGTTTAATGGCACGATAGAAATCGGTGCCCAGATGAATGACGGGCAGGCGTTGCGCGTGCCGGTCGAATTGCCGACCGGAACGCTAAAGCGGGTCGTGATCCCGTTATTTTCGGGCGCGCGCGGTTTCAACACCTGGGACATCCGCCTGTTTGATGAACGTGGTCGCCTGCGCGGCGAACAGGCGGCGATTCGGCCGCGGAAATTTCTGCCTTCCACCGCCCCTTTAATGGGCGCACTGCCGCGCACCGTCAGCGGAATGCCCACCATCCGGCCCATTTTACAACAAGAGCAGGATTTGCAACCGGTCGTGGCCCGGCTTCAGTCAACGCTCTTCCCGGACAATCCCATCGTTCTGGCAGGACTTACCACGATCTATCTAAGTTCCGAAAAGGCGCCGGAATTGAAGGTCAACCAGGTCAACGCGTTATTGAACTGGCTCAACGCGGGCGGGCATTTGATCGTGGGCGTGGAACAGATTTCCGACGTCATGTCCACCCCGTGGCTGCGCAGCCTGTTTCCCTGCGACCTCAAGGATATGCAATCGGTCAACCAGCATACCGAGTTGCAATCGTGGCTCCAGTCGCCGACGTGGGATACAAATGTCACGGTGACCACCGGTCCGCGGATGCCGCCGATGGGACGCCCAAAAAGGAATGCCCCGGTGGTTTCGGAGCCGAGCGGCAACCTCGCGCAGCCGTTCGCCGAATTGCCGGTGGACGCCGCCTTCGAAGCCGCCCCCATGCAGGTGGCGTTTGGGCCGTTGCGCGACGGTACCACGGTAGTCGCGGCGGGCGACACTCCGCTCATTGTGAAAGCCAATCGCGGCCGGGGACGCGTTACGGCGCTCCTCTTCAGCGCGGAACGCGAGCCATTTCGCTCGTGGAAAAATTTGCCGACGTTCTGGGCGAAGATGATTGAGGTCCCGGGCGGCTGGTATGTGTCGAATGCCTTTGGCGGCCAAAGCGGCTGGAGCAGCGACGGTATTTTTGGCGCGATGATTGACAGCCGTCAGGTCCATAAACTGCCGGTCGGCTGGTTGCTGTTGTTGTTGATCGTTTACCTCGTGATCATCGGCCCGCTGGATCAATACTGGCTCAAACGCATCGGCAAACCGATGCTCACGTGGATCACGTTTCCCTGTTATGTCGTCTTGTTTTCGCTGCTGATTTATTTCATCGGCTACAAGCTGCGCGCGGGCGAGTCGGAATGGAGCGAGTTGCACGTGGTGGACGTGTTGCAGAGCGGCGACCATGCGGAATTGCGCGGGGAAACATATTCCTCCGTCTATTCGCCCGCGAACCAGAAATACGCGCTGGTGAGCGGCCAGCAATTTGCCGCGTTGCGCGGGGAGTTTGCGGGACGCTACAGCGCGGGAGCCTCCAGTGAAAAGATGAACATCGTCATGAATGGCGACAGCTTCAAGGCGGAGATTTTCGTGCCGGTCTGGACGAGCCAGCTTTTGGTGAGCGATTGGTGGCAGCCGGACGCGGCGCCGTTGTATGCGTCGGTTGAGGACAAGGGAAGTAGCTGGGTGGTAAAAGTGGACAACCGCACCACGAGCAAACTCACCAGTTCCCGCCTGGTCGTGAATGGCCAGATTTTTGACCTCGGCGAAGTGCCGTCCTCGGACGCGAAGGTTTTCACCGTGGCGAAGGAGCAGGGGATGCCGCTCAAGCGATTTGTGGCAAGTTATGCCAATGCATTTCAGACGGCGGTGAACTCGCGGCTCCGGACATTTGGCGGCGGCGAAAACTGGCGGATCGATAACGCAGCGGACGCCACCGCCGCGGCGTCCTTTCTGTCGCAGTTGTCCGGCAGCGAAAATAACGTGGGCACATTCGCGCAACCCACCGGCCTCGACTTGTCGACGGTGGCTGATCATGGCAATGCGATCGTGCTGGCCTGGGCCGCCAATTATTCGCCCGTGAAACCGCTCTACCAAATTTCCCCCCGCCGCACCCATCGCAATACGCTGTGGCGCGTGGCCGTGGCACCGAAATGATCGCTTTCGTTCAAATGTTGACGCAACGACCGATATGAGCACACCTGTAATTCCCGCCGTTCAGACCTTTGGCCTCACTCGGATGTATGGGGCGATGGCCGCCTTGTCCGGACTGGACCTGACCGTGAATAAAGGCGATCTGTTCGGCTTCATCGGTTCGAATGGCGCGGGCAAGACCACGACCTTGCGCATCCTCGCCACGTTCCTGGCGCCCTCGGCCGGGACCGCGCAGATCCTCGGTCACGACGTCGTGAAGGAAGCCGATGCGGTCCGGCACGTCATCGGTTACATGCCCGATTTCTTTGGCGTGTACAAGGACATGGAAGTGACCGAGTATCTCGATTTCTTCGGCGCCTGTTACAAGATCCCCACGGCCCAGCGTGAGAAAACGGTGAACGACGTCCTCGAACTCGTCGGCCTCAGTGAAAAGAAAGGCGCGCTGATCGGCGCCTTGAGCCGCGGCATGCAGCAACGGCTCGGCCTCGCGCGTGTGTTGATTCACGATCCGCAATTGCTCCTGCTCGACGAACCAGCCAGCGGCCTCGATCCGCGCGCGCGCATCGAGATGATGGCGATCCTCCAGGAACTCCAGCGCCTTGGCAAAACGATCATCATTTCGTCCCACATTCTCAGCGAGCTGCAAACGCTCTGTAACCGCGTCGCCATCATCGAAAAAGGCCGGCTGATTTACAGCGGCCCGGTTCAAGGGGTGCGCGATCAAATGGCCCAAGGGCGTGTTATTTGGGTGCGGGTTTCCAGCGATACCGCTCAGGCCGTCGAGTTACTCAAGACCCGGCCGGAGATTTCCGAGGTGGGCACGGTCGATGGCGAAATCAAAGTCACGCTCGCTAATGCGGAGACGGATCACAGCATTGTGGCCGATGTGCTGGTGCGCGGCGGAGCTCGACTGACGGAACTGCGCGAGGACGAAATCGGGCTTGAAGAAGTCTTCATGCGCGTGACGCGCGGCGAAACTCAATGAACTTTCGGCCGCTGGATGGACGCGCCGCAGCGGTCCCTCCGACGGCGTCTCTCAGGGGGCGGCCATGACATTCCTGCCGATCATCGGACGCGACTTGCGGGCGCGTCGCAGCGCTAATTCATTTTGCCCGCCGGCGCCTGCAAACCGAATTTGTGACGGGCTCGACGGATGCGCAACGCTGGACAACTTCGTAACGAAACGAGGCCGCGCATGTCCAAATTCTCGAAGCGATCTTTGATCCACGGGTTTTAAATTTCATGACAGTCCTGCCAATCATCGGACGGGAGCTTCGGGCGGCCGCGCGGCATTCCTTCAGTTATTATCTGCGCGTATTGGGTGTGACGGCGATGCTGCTGGCGAGCCTGTTGTTCGGCATGGAAAACGGTTTCTCGCCCGACCGTGGCGCGGCGCTGTTTGCGAGTCTGCATTTGACGCTGTTCATGGCGATTTGGATTCTCGTGCCGTTGCTCACCGCGGATTGCATCAGCCGCGAACGCCGCGAGGGCACGCTCGGTCTCCTCTTCCTGACACCGTTGACCGCGAACGGCGTGGTGCTGGCCAAGGGGCTCGCGCACGGCGTGCGGGCGTTGAGCTTGTGGCTGGCGGTGTTGCCCGTGCTGGTTGTCCCCATCCTGCTCGGCGGCGTGAGTTGGACGCAGGTGATGCTGACGGTGCTGATCAATCTCAACGCCATCTTGTGGGCGCTCGCGGCGGGATTGCTGGCTTCGGCGCTCAACAAAATCTGGATTCGCTCGCTGATTCAGGCGGGGTGCCTGTCCGTGTGCTTTTTCGTCTGCATGGGATTCGTGGCCGGTGAATTCCTCGCGCCAGTTTTCAGCCGTCGCGCGCTCTCTCTGGGCTATGGCAGCTTCATCTTCAGCCTGGTAAGCGGGATCGGCTTCGTCACCAATTCTCTGGGGATCTGGCCCGCGTATCTCCGCCTGAACGCGAGCAGCGGCATGCTGTTGGCGATGGTCGAGTTGACAGTCTTTTCCTTCGGCGTGCTGGCGGCGGCAATTTTTTTCGCGGGTCGGCGCATCCGAACCGTCTGGCAAGAGGAACCACCATCCGAACGGGTTATCTGGTGGCGCAACACCTTTTGTACGCCCGTGGTGTGGGTGGGTTTTTTCAAACGCTGGATGCGGCGTAAATTGGAACGCAACCCGGTCGGCTGGCTGGAACAACGAACCTGGACCGGACGCCTGGTGACTTGGGGCTGGTTTGCGGTGATCGTCTCCGTGTATAGCGCCGCCTTCTCGGACAGCACACTATTTCGCAGCTTCAGCGGGCTGCAACATCTGTGCGCCTGGTCCATTGCCGTGACCATCGGCGCCAGCGCCTCCGGCAGTTTTCAACGCGAGCGGGAGAACGGCGTGCTGGAGTTGCTGCTGGTGTCGACCGTGGGCGAGTCCGCGATTGTATGGGGGCGGTTGCGCGGCTTGTGGGGGCAATTCCTGCCCACGGTCGGACTGCTTCTGGGAGTGTGGTTGTATTTCCTGGGTTTTTTCGGCGAGCTGCACGATGGCGAGGCGATACTTTATTATGCCGGCACGTTTCTGACGTTGCCGGTGATCGGATTATACTACTCGCTGCGCTGCCGGAATTTTATCTACGCGTTGCTGTGCACCCTGGCGGTCGGGCTGCTTGTGCCGCTGGTGTTGCCGCCGGTGGTCGCCTTCATTTGGTCCCTGTTCGACCCGGACAACGTGTATTTTAGCTGGAGGATGCGCCTTTCCATCTGGTGTGTCATGTGTGAGTTCGGTCTGGCCGCCTTTCTTTTGCCGCGGCTGATTAACCGATTGCATAACCGGTCGTTTATCCTCGGGGCCAATGATGCGGGACATTGAATTGAGCGCACTCGCATGACTTTTCTCCCCATTGCGGTTCGCGAACTGCGCCTCGCCTCGCGGCGTCGCGCGACTTATTGGATGAGAAGCGCGCTGGCTGGTGTCGTGATCGCCATTTGTCTCCTCATGCTCACCGTCGGAACGGGACAGATGCCGCAGGCCCGGATCGGCCCCTTTTTTTTCGCGGTGATCAGCAGTCTGGCGCTGGTCTTTTGCATGTTTGCGGGCGTTTTTCTCACGGCGGATTGTTTGAGTGAAGAACGCCGGGAGGGGACGCTTGGGTTGCTCTTCCTGACCGAATTGCGCGGCTACGACGTGGTCATGGGAAAATTGATCGCGACCTCGCTGCCGGCCATCTACGGGTTGCTGACAATTTTTCCGGTGCTTGCGGTGCCGCTGTTGATGGGGGGAGTGTCTTTTGCCGAGTTCTGGCGCGTGGTGCTCGCATTGGTGACGACGCTGGCTTTTTCATTGTGCACGGGCCTCATGATTTCGTGCTTCGCTCGGGAGGCACGGCAGGCAATGTCGAGCACGTTGCTGTTCACGATCTTTTTTTGTGGATTGTCGCCGCTGCTGGCGTGGATGGCCCGGTCGCAGTGGGGCATGCCGATGGATGTATTTTACTGGGCCAGTCCGTCATTTTTGTTCTCCCAGGCGTTCGATGCCAATTTTCGGTCCGTTGGTCTCGCCGAATATTGGATTTCATGGATGACCGTGAGCGGACTGGCGCTGTCTGCGCTTGTAGCGGTTCACATCCGATTGCCCCGCTCCTGGCAGGAAGGCGGCGGTGGTCGGGCGCGGGGCCGGCTGGACGCCTGGATCTTGCGCTGGCGTTTCGGCAGCGAAAAATATCGAGCCGCCCGCCGCGCTCTGCTGGATCAAAATCCTTACTATTGGCTGGCGAGCCGCGACCGCATGCCACGCTATCTGGCCGCCTTCGCGCTGATCGTACTTTTTTTGATTTGGGCGGGACTGATGGCGGGCTGCTTCTCGCGCAAGTTTTCGACGCGCAATGTTTCCTTTGGCAGCGGCCTGGTGGTGGCGATAGGTTTGCACCTCGTGGCAAAATGGTTTGTGGCGACGGAATCCTCACGACGACTAAATGAGGATCGTCACAGCGGCGCGCTGGAATTGCTGCTGGTCACGCCGCTTCCCGTGGAGGCGATTCTTGAAGGGCAGCGGCGGGCGGTGAAGAAGGCATTTTTGATTCCGCTGCTCGTCGCCGCGACTTGCAGCATCGGCCTGATCATATTGCTGATGGGGCCTGATCCGATGCGCATGCGGTCTAATGATGGGACGATATTTTCCACCCTTATTTGCGGAGGGGTAATTCTGTTGCTCACCGACGGCCATGCACTGACATGGACCGGCATGTGGATGGGGTTGCGGGCACGCGGACATCACCGGGCGATCCTGGCAACCCTCGGCCGCGTGTTGGTGGTGCCATGGATGGCGCTATTCTTGATCTGGTTTCTGGGCGTGAACGGCGCGATCAATTCGCAAACGGAAGCTTACGCCGCCATTGTCCTGTGGCAGGTTTTTGGTCTGATCCTCGATTTTGGTTTAGCGGCCAAGGCGCGCCCAAGTCTTCAAAATAGCCTGCGAGCGACAAGCCGCTCAAATTTTGCCGCCTCCATCGAATAATTTTGATACCATGAGAACCCAGATTGGACGAAGTGCCATGACAATCTCAACTCGCCGCAAAAATGCAGTGATGTGGATGGCCGCGGGGGTATTGTTGCTGGGCATTTTTTCGAGGGCGGCGCATGCGAGTGTGACGTTTACCAATATGGCCGTGGTAAGTGGTTCACCCCGCGGCAATCTTGTACAAGGCAGGGACGGCAAGTTGTATGGCATCACTTTGGGCGGCGTGGTTTTCAGAATGAGCCTGGACGGCACCTACACCAATTTCGCCACTCTGGCCGTTACCAATGGAGTGAGCGCGAACGGCTTGGCGGAGGGAATTGACGGAAATTTTTACGGCACTTCCTGGGAGGGCGGAGCGACGGTGAATTCTCCGGGCACGCTTTTCAAGGTCACGCCGGAGGGCGTGGTGACCACAATTGTGGCCTTTAACGGAACGAATGGTTCGTATCCTCACAGCCCGCCCATCCTTGCTTCCAACGGATTTCTTTACGGCACAACCAGTCAGGGTGGCACCAGTCCATCATCGATGTTCGCGGGAACGATATATCGGCTCGGTCCCAACGGCCTCTTCACTACGCTGGTGAATTTTAGCGGCACCAACCAAACAGGTTTTTATCCCATGGGTGCGCTGGGGGAGGGACGCGATGGATTTCTTTACGGCCTGACTTCGAGTGGTGGGTCCATCACCAACGCGGATTATGCCTGGTATGGATTTGGCACGACGTTTCGCATGAGTTTGGATGGCGAGCTGACATTCATCAGTTCGTTTGATGGGACCAATGGCGATTCTCCCCTCTTTCCACCCGTGCAGGCGGCCGATGGAAACTTTTATGGAACGACCTTCCGGGGCGGCGTATATAAAGGTGGAAGCGTGTACGGTTTCGGAAATTTCTTTCGCATCTCGGCGGATGGAATGGTAACCAACGTGTTCTCATTCGCCGGAACGAACGGCTCTTATCCGCTTCAGGTGCTTCAATGCGCCGACGGCAACTTTTACGGTTTGTGCCGCATTGGTGGTCCGTCCGCAGGTCCAACCAATACCAGCGGATTGGGAAATATCTTCAAACTGACACCGGACGGCCAGTTCACCGTTCTGATGAATTTCGATGTCAACACGGTGGGATTTTCTTACGCCGGCCTGATGCAGGCGAGCGATGGCAATCTTTATGGGACAACCGATCACACAGTTTTCCGCCTCAGCATTCCACTTCCGCCCGCATTCAAAAGCGTTACTCAAACGAATGCAGGCATCGCGTTGACCTGGAGTTCGGTCGCGAGCCAGACGTATCAGGTACAGTATCGCATGAGCCCGACATTCGGGAATTGGAGCAATCTCGGCGGCGCAATCACCGCGACCAACGGCATCATGACGACGTTCGATAATCCTGGTCCGGATGCGCAACGATTGTATCGCGTCGCATTGATCCCATGAGAACGCGAATTACCGAAAACGCTTTGAAATCCCGGATGCGACACAAGCATTTCACATTGGCTCGGAAATTCGCCAGCGTCGTTTTGCTCTCCTTGTTTTCGACGGCCGCCGAAGCTGGGATCACCTTCACGAACATTTTTCATTTCAACGGGACCAATGGTAATTCTCCTCACGGGACCCTGGTTCAAGGACGTGATGGCAACCTTTACGGCGTCGCTAGTGGCGGGCCTGGCAATGACGGAACGGTGTTTCGAGTGAGCCTCCATGGCGTATTTACAAATCTGGCGTGGTTCGGTTTTACCAACGGCTCCAGTCCACGGCAAGGGCTCGTGGAGGCCTTGGATGGAAACTTTTATGGAACCACAGCTGATGGGGGTGTCTATGGCCCTGCCCAGTTCCCGGCAGGCACGGTCTTTAAAATCACGCCGCAGGGGTTATTGAACACCGTATTTTCATTCGATAATACTAATGGGGGCACCCCTCTTGCTGGGCTGGTTCTGGCATCGGATGGAAATCTTTACGGAACGACTGAGTTGGGCGGCGACAATCCCATTCTTGAACCTTTCTTATCCAATCTGAAGTCCGGCACGGTTTTTCGAATCTCTCAGCAAGGGGAGTTTGCCAAACTCGTTTCTTTCAACGAGGCCCTCGTGGGTGCCGGACCGGAGGCGCCGTTGATCCAGGCGGCGGATGGCAATCTCTATGGTACAACCACCTTAGGGGGGACTTTTACAAATGAGCTGGGATATAGCCAGGGCACCGTATTTAGAATGAGTCTGGACGGCACGATGTCGCGGATAGCCATGTTCGACGGGACCAATGGGTATGCGAACCGATTTGCCCTCGTGCAGGCGCCTGACGGCAGCCTCTATGGCACCAGCCGCGGCGGGCCGCTCCGCAGCAACGTGGGAGGAATTGGCAATTTCTTCAAAGTCGGCCTCGATGGTTCGGTGACCAACCTGTTTTCTTTTAGTGGATACGACGGGTCCAATCCGGGCGGGTTGTTACGCTGCGCGGACGGTAATTTTTATGGGCTTTGCGGCCAAGGCAGCGCCATCTTTGGCGGGCCGGATTATTTCAATAACAAGGGCAATATTTTCCGAATCACGCCGGAGGGTGCGCTGACGATTCTAATGACGTTCGACGGAACCAACGGAGGTTATTGCTACGGCGGTCTCCTCCAGGCCAGCGACGGGAATCTATACGGCTTGTCACAAGGCGGAGGTCAATATGGTCGCGGGACAATCTTCCGCCTCAGCGTCCCGCTGCCATCAACGTTCACGAGGATTTCCCGGATGGGTGACGCCGTTGCCTTAACCTGGACCGCCGTCGCCAGTCAGACGTACCAAGTGCAGTGTCGAACGAGTCCAACATTTGGTGATTGGACCAATCTGGGCGGCTGGATCACGGCGACCAACGGGACGATGACTACCTTCGATGAGGTGGGCGCAGACACGCAGCGACTTTATCGAGTTGTGCTGATTCCGTGAAGCCGTTCATGGCATGAGCACCACGGGATAGCATGCGGTGCGGCTCGTGCTATTTTTTCGCGTTACGCAGGCCATTGAATACTTTCATGAACGCGTCGAGGCGTGAGCGTTCGAGGCGGCCGAGGAAACGGCCACCTTCGCGGAAGGTGGAGCCAATGATGAAGCCGTCGGCGAGCGCATAGTATTTGGCGATATTTTCCGGCGTCATGCCTGAGCCAATTAGCACGGGGACATGCGCGGCTTTTTTTACGCGGCGCAATTCCGTCACGGAGGGCGGCTCGGCAGTGCGGGCGCCGGTGACGATCACGCCGTCCACGAGGAAAAACTCGGATTGCTTTACCACGTCCACGATGTCGAGGTCGCCGGTGATGGCGTGTGAGCAGTGTTTCTTTTTCACATCGCCGAAAATCTTGATGTGCTGACAGCCCAGTTCTTTGCGGCGTCTCAATAGTTTGCCGGCGCAGCCTTCGATCAGGCCTGCGCCGCCGATGTGCGCGAAGACGTAGCCTTCGACGCGGAGAAAATCCAATTCGGCGGCATGAGCGATTTCGAGTGCGGCGTCGTTGGCCGCTTCGAGCATCTGAAGGCCGATAGGTCCGCCGAACGCGGCGCGGACTTCCCGGGCGACGCGCTTCATCACTTCGATGGCACGGACGGGCAGGGGTGGCTTGATGTAGGGCAGGTCATGGCTGTTCTCCAGCACGATGACTTCCGCGCCGACCTCGCGGTAGTGACGCAAATCATCCATAGCCTGAGCCACGATCTTGCGATCGTCTCCTTCATAGCCAGGCGAACCCGGCAGCGGCGCGACGGCGATCATCGCGCCGAGAAATTTATCTGGCAACGTACTCATGATGACCTGTTAACCGCGGCACTGGGAGAAGTCCAGCCGAATGCAAAATCAGCCGGCGGGGATGGTAGTGGCCAGTGCCGTGTTAAGCTTGTAACGTCCCGGTAACCAGCTAAAATCTCTTGCAAGAAAGCGCCCGGAAGAAAGAACACCATACTCTATGGAAGTAAATGCCGCGGTTTATTATCATGTTTGGGGCCTTGATTTTGTCGCGTACGGCCCGGTCGAACTCCCCACGCTGGTAACATGGATTCGCGACCAGCGGGTGCTGCCCGATTCGTGGGTTTATCGCCATGACCGGAGCGAATGGGCGCGAGCGTCCGACATGACGGAATTCAAAGTGCTCTTCAAATCCAAGCCGGGCCCGGGAGTTGCCACTGCGGCAACCGATCTTCCTGGAATTACTCCCAATGCCTTGCGCCGCATAAAGATTCTGGCGGCGATGGAAGAGCGGCAGATTGTTTCACTGCTGCAATACATGGAAGTCGTGAAGCTGCTGACCGGGGCGATGCTTTTTAAAAAGGGCGATCATGGTGACGCGATGTTCATGGTGCTTGAGGGCGAAGTGCGCGCCCGCAGCATCGTGGGCGGCAAGGAGTCAACGCTCGCCACGCTCGGCGTGGGCGAATGCGTTGGTGAACTGGCGATCATTGATGAGAGTCCCCGCTCGGCGGATGTGATCGTGAATCGTGAGTCAGTGCTGCTTAAGATTTCGGCGGGCGACTTGAAGAAGTTGTTTCAGGAAGCTCCCGCGCTCGCTGCGCCACTGTTGCTGGCCATCAGCAAGACCGTGGCCGCCCGCGTCCGCTCGACCACGAAGCGCTACGAGGATTCGGTGCTCTTCGCCCGTACGGCCGGTCATTAGGCGGGAAACGGTTTGGCCGGAAATCTTTTGCAAGGGATTTGCGCTGCGGTTCGCGCTGGCGTATTGGTATGCGCGGAATACGAGTGTAACAATCATGAGTTCAACCCTGCCCATCATTTATCTGGCCCGCCATGGCGAAACCGAATGGAGCCTTTCCGGTCAACATACCGGCATGACCGACCTGCCGCTCACCGCGCGCGGCGAACGCAATGCGCGAAATCTCGGTCACCGGTTGCGAGGTCTGAACTTCGCGAAAGTATTCACAAGCCCGTTGCTCCGGGCGTCGCGGACGTGCGAGCTTTCCGGTTTTCACGAGGCGGCCCAGACGGATCCCGATTTGGTCGAATGGAATTATGGCGAATATGAGGGGCGCACGACGGCGGACATTCGCAAGGAACGTCCGGACTGGAATCTCTTTCGGGATGGCTGTCCCGGCGGGGAATCGACGGTGCAAATCGGCGCGCGCGCCGACCGGGTGGTCGCGCGCTTGCGCGCGGTGTCGGGCAATGTGCTGCTATTTTCCAGCGGTCATTTCCTTCGCGTGCTGGCGTCGCGCTGGGTGGGTTTCGAACCGGCCGCCGCCGAGCGGTTGATGTTGATCACCGCCAGTCTGAGCGCCTTGGGTTATGAACATGAACTCGCGCGCCCGGTCATCCGGCTCTGGGATGACACTCGACATGTAGAGGAATGATTCACGCGGGCGTGGCGTTTGCCGCAGCCCGCTTTTCTTTATCGGAGTTGTCGTGTACGTTGAGTTGAGTATGGTGCAATTCGAGAACAATTTAATCGAGTGCCTTTAATTCAATTTTGAAATGAGTCTTTCACCTCTGGCCGGCAAACCCGCGCCCAAAAACCTGCTTGTGGACCTCGCGCGCCTTGAGCGTGAATACCACGATCGCCGTCCTGATCTGGCCGATGCAAACCAAATGGTGAGCTTCGGCACGAGTGGTCATCGCGGTTCGTCGCTGTGCGGCACGTTTACGGAGGCGCACATCCAGGCGATAACCCAGGCGATTTGCGAATATCGGCACGCTCAGAAAATCGACGGCCCCCTCTACATGGGCAAGGATACCCATGCGCTTTCGGGCCCCGCGCAACGCACCGCCTTGGAGGTGCTGGCGGCCAACGGCGTGACGACGGTTGTCCAATCCGATGACGGCGTGACGCCGACGCCGGTCATCTCCCGGGCGATCATCGTTTATAATCGCGGCCGAAAAAGCGGATTCGCGGACGGGATTGTTATCACACCGTCACACAATCCTCCGGAGGACGGTGGCTTCAAATACAACCCGCCAAATGGCGGCCCGGCCGATACCGATGTGACAAAATGGGTGCAGGACCGGGCGAATGAATTACTGCGTTCCGCAAACGCCGGCGTGAAGCGCGTGCCGTACTCCACAGCCATCAATGCGGCAACGACGAAGCAGGAGGATTATGTCCTGCCGTACGTCAAAGACCTCGTGAATGTCATCGACCTGGAAGCCATTCGCAGTGCCGGGCTGAAACTCGGGGTGGATCCGCTCGGTGGGGCCGCGCTACCCTATTGGGAGCCGATCAATTCGGTTTACAAACTTTCCATTGAAGTCGTAAATCCGCGACTCGATCCGACCTTTTCGTTTATGACGCTGGATCATGACGGAGTGATCCGCATGGATTGCTCCAGCCCTTATGCGATGGCGGGCCTGGTCGGGTTGAAAGATCGCTTTCAAGTGGCCTTCGCGAACGACCCGGATTCGGACCGTCACGGCATTGTGACGCCTTCGGCTGGCCTAATGAACCCCAATCATTTTCTGGCCGTGGCGATTAACTATCTCCTGACGCATCGCCCGAAGTGGTCGGCGAGTGCCGCGGTCGGCAAGACGCTGGTGAGCAGCAGCATGATTGATCGGGTCGTCCGTAAGCTGGGCCGCCGCCTCTGCGAAACGCCCGTCGGTTTCAAGTGGTTTGCGCCGGGATTGTTCGATGGTTCGTTTTGTTTTGGCGGCGAAGAAAGCGCGGGCGCGAGTTTTCTCCGCCAGGACGGCACCGTATGGACGACGGATAAGGACGGTCCGATCATGGATCTGCTGGCGGCGGAAATTACTGCACGCACAGGTAGTGACCCCGGCGAACATTTCCAGAAGTTGGCGTCCGAATTTGGCATGCCGTGTTACACGCGCATTGACGCCCCAGCGACGCCGCAACAAAAAGCGCGACTCGGCAAGCTTTCGCCCGAGGCCTTGAAGGAGTCCACTCTTGCCGGCGAGCCGATCACGGCAAAGTTGACGCGCGCGCCCGGCAACAACGCCGCCATCGGCGGGCTCAAAGTCGTGACGGCGTCCGGTTGGTTTGCCGCGCGACCGTCGGGCACGGAAAATATATACAAGATTTACGCCGAGAGTTTCCGGGACGAAAAACATCTGCAAGCCATCGTTGCGGAAGCCGGACAAATCGTGAACAATGCCCTGGCAGCCCCTGAGGCAACCAGTGCCCCGTCTTCGGCGGTCGGCGCACATTGAAAGAAAACAATTATATGAAAGCGACACAGCAACTGCACAATCTTGGCCAGAGCCTCTGGCTCGACAATATCACCCGCGACCTGCTCACGAGCGGCACGCTGAAGCGGTACATCGACGAACTTTCCGTCACCGGGCTTACCTCGAATCCGACCATCTTCGATCACGCCATCAGCAAAAGCGCGTCGTACGACACTTCCATTCGCAAGAAGTTGCAACAAGGCAAGACCGGCGAAGCACTGTTTTTTGATCTGGCGCTCGAAGACCTGACGCAGGCTGCCGATTTATTCCGCCCGATTTACGACCAGACCAATGGCGTGGATGGTTTTGTTTCGCTCGAAGTTTCGCCGCTGCTCGCGTACGACACCGCTAGCACACTCGCGGCCGCCAAGGATTTATATGCCCGCGCGGCGCGGCCGAATCTGTTCATCAAGATCCCCGGCACCAAGGAAGGTTTGCCCGCCATTGAGGAAGCGATTTTTGCGGGCATCCCGATCAACGTCACGCTGCTCTTTTCGCGTGAACAATACGTCGCTGCCGCACAAGCTTTCATGCGCGGCACCGAGCGCCGCATCGCGGCTGGCTTGAAGCCGAACGTGGCTTCGGTTGCCTCCGTGTTCGTGAGTCGTTGGGATGGCGCCGTCGTCGGCAAGGTTCCGGCCGCATTACTGAACAAACTCGGCATCGCCATCGCTCAACGGACGTTCAAGGCCTGCCGCGATGTGCTCACCTCACCGCAGTGGCTCAAGTCCTACAACAATGGCGCCCGCCCGCAGCGGTTGCTGTGGGCCAGCACCGGCACCAAGGATCCGAAGGCGTCGGACATTCTTTATATCAAGGCACTCGCATCTCCGGGAACCGTCAACACTATGCCGGAAGCCACGCTGCTTGCCTTCGGGGACCATGGCGAAGTGGGTGACATCATGCCCATGGACGGCGGCGATTGCGAAACCGTGCTCGCCGAATTTACCAAGGCCGGCATCGATCTTGATGCGCTCGCCATGCAGCTCCAGTCGGACGGTGCGAAGTCGTTCGTCAAATCCTGGAACGATTTGATGGGCGTCATCGCCTCCAAGTCCGAGTCGCTGAAAAAAGCGGCTTAAGCGCGGTTGGTTAATTAGGGCCGAATATTGGCACGAATTTCGCGGTTCCCAACCGCTGAGATGAGTCCAATCACGCATTTTCTCGCGGGCTGGGCGGTGGCCAACATCGTCCCAGCCCTTACGAAGCGGGAGCGTGCGATGGTGACTTGGGCGGGAGTTATTCCCGATCTGGACGGCCTGGGCATCGTTGCTGAGTTGGCGACGCGCAACACGGCACATCCCCTCAATTGGTGGAGCGAATACCATCACGTGCTGGGCCATAATCTGATGTTTTCCCTTTTGGTCTGCATCGTTGCGGCAATCTTCGCCCGTCACAAATGGGCCACGACTTTGCTGGTCTTCGTGAGTTTCCATCTCCACTTGCTCGGGGATTTGGTGGGGGCGCGCGGCCCGGATGGCGAACAATGGCCGATCCCCTATCTTCTGCCGTTTTCGAATACTCTGCAGCTTGTCTGGCCGGGGCAATGGGCGTTGAATGCGTGGCCGAACTTGGTGATCACCGGCGCGTTGGTTGTCCTCACGATCCTCCTCGCGTGCGTACGCGGTTTCTCACCGCTTGAAATGTTTTCCGAACGCGCAGACCGCGCCGTGGTGGCTGCCTTGCGCACGCGGTTTTGGACGAAAGCGGCGCCGCACGAGCTTTAAGAATAAACTGGCTCACGCAGGACAAAATCTCTTTCCGCCCGCACTACACTTCCACCGGCCACGATGCGTAATCACGCGTCCCCGGAAAACCCCGGGGTATGTATGCTGAAGGTTGGTTCCGTAATCAACCCGAAGGTTTTTCCGTATTCAATTGCGGCCCGCGCCGCTGGCGTTCTCCTCCCTCCAACGTAGCTTTAATCGTGAAGTTGGGAGCGGCGTCCGAAAGTTCCGGTTCGCCGAAAATGATGGAGATGATGGAGACGAGAATGAGATTGAAATCGTTGTTTGGAAGTCTGGTGGCGGTGGCAGCCGCAACCATTCAAGCGGCGCAACCCATGGTTGCGGTGCATGATTCAGAATTGACGCGCGCATTGGAAACAATGCCCGCCTCGGGAACCACCCCCACCGGTTCGGGCACCACCGGTTTTCAATGGTGGCCAACCGACTGGCATTATTTCGTTCTTCCCGAAGCGATGAAGGAAGCGTTGCGCTCGGACGGCACCCCGTTCGCCACGGTGAGCGACGCCAACATCAGCGCCGGGTTGTTGCTTAGCAACGGTGCGCCGGCGTATCCCATCGTCATCAGCCTGGGGAGTGAAGCGATTCGCAATGATGAGATCGCCGCCCTCACCAACTACGTCGCCGCAGGCGGCTTCCTCGTAGTCGGCTCCTCGGCATTTACGCGGGATACCAACGGCGCTTCCCGCGGGGATTTCGCGTTCGCGAACGCATTGGGCCTGCATCTTGCCAAACCGGGGCTGACCAACTGGGGCGCCAACAATTATTTTACGAAGCAGACCAATCACCGGCTGGTGGCCGACATTCCGGCCGGCCAGCTTACCTGGCGCATGCCGTCAGGCGCGGATGAAATTCCTTGGGGGGTTTCGCCGGCGCATCCGTTCCTCGCCGCGCACGATCTCTGGCAGGTGACCGTCACGGACGCGACGGTGCTCGCGAGCGGCGATGCGTATCCGTATCTGATCGTAAAGCCGTTCGGCAAAGGCTATTTCATTTACAACGCGGCGTTTCAACCGCTGATCGGCAACGGCGGCTTCTCGCCCGGCATGTATGCCTTGTCGTTACCCACATCTTTTGGGGTTTGTTTTAGTAGTACTGATTTGCGAATAATGGGAGTGTAAGAGCGCGGCTGAGGTCGCGCCGGATTGGTTCCTCTCCGGTGGGTTTATGAGTGAGCTTCTCATGCCTCCGG
>JBGALR010000060.1:0-21024 GCA_044223735.1 Limisphaerales bacterium
GCCTTCTTCAGTGAGTAATTGCAGGACGGTGTTCAATAGTTCAGACTTGTTTTGGTGGGCCATGTGATGTTGATGTTGGATGTGTTGGTAACACCCCAACAGGAAACCAATATGGCCCGCCCTCGACCAGTTTTTCGCGCGCGCCGCTCCACCCCTTTGGGGTGTGCGCTGGTGAAGCCAGCATCAATGTGGGTGGAAGTCCCACACGCCGAATTGAACTGTTCACGGCGTAAGAGGGCATCCGCGCCGAGGCCGTGAGGCCGGGGCGTAAGCAGGATGTCGTCGAACAGGCAGGCCGTAATGAAAGTGAACCACATCGAATGAGCGTCGAAAGGGGCAGAACCACGAACCCGAATCCCTGTCCTGAGGATGAAGGGTGCCAGCCACCGCTATCAAACAGTCCCGGGGCGGTGGACCGTGGCGGCGTCAGCGTGGACGGCATGTCTGGAAAGGATGCTGGGTTAAGCCAGGAGAGCTCCCCTCGGGCCGGACAACGGCAACCTGCGGCACAAGCTTCGTGCGAGGCCGACGGGACGGTGGGAGCAGTCGGAGTCTCCCGTAGTAGCGTTGAGCCGCAGGACAGCAAAACCTGCGGGGAGCCAAGGGGAGGCACTTATGCCAAAGCGTTACCAAGTGACGAAGGACAGGGAGATGGCTGGGAACAACTCCTGACGGAGTGGACCCGGATAGTAACTCCCGAAAAGATTCGGAAGTTGCAGCGGACGCTATATCGGAAAGCAAAGGCGGAACCGAAATACCGGTTCTATAGTCTGTACGGAGAGGTGTGCCGGAAGGACATTCTGGACCATGCGCTAGGGCTGGCCACCCGCAATGCGGGGGCCGCCGGGGTGGATGGGGTGGAACTGGCCGCGGTCAATCACGAGGCCAGGCGGGAGCAGTGGCTTGAAGAGCTGGCGGAGGAACTGAGCCGCCAGCGGTATCGGCCCAGTCCGGTACGGCGGGTGTATATTCCCAAAGGGGAAGGCAAGGTTCGACCGCTGGGCATCCCGACGGTCAAAGACCGGGTGGTGCAGGCGGCGGCGGTTATCGTGCTGCTGCCCATCTTTGAAGCCGACATGCATGAGCAGAGTTACGCGTATCGACCGGGCAGGAACGCGCATCAGGCCATTGGGGCGATTGTCAGCGCACTGGCTGGCGGCCGTACCGAGGTGATTGATGCGGACCTGAGCGGCTACTTCGACAGCATTCCCCATCAAGCGTTGATGAAATTGGTGGCCCGAAGGGTCAGCGACGGGACCCTGTTGAAATTGATACGCGCATGGCTGCGAGCGCCCATTCAAACGGAGGACCCGGCTGGTGGCGGGCCGCGACGGAAAGGAAACGAGCGGGGGACGCCGCAGGGTGGGGTAATCTCGCCCCTGCTGGCCAACCTGTATCTGAACCGGCTGGATTACGAAGTCAACGAACGGTGTGAACGCAGGCCGGTGATGGTGCGCTATGCCGATGACTTTGTGATCCTGTGCCGGCGCGGGCAAGGCGCGGAACTCATGACCCGACTCCAGCACTGGCTGGACCACCGGGGCCTGACCCTGAACGAGACCAAAACCCGGCTGGTGGACATCCGCCGGGATGGTATCAAGTTCCTGGGCTTCAGCTTGGGACAGCGGCGCGGGTTTGATGGACGAAATTATATCCATGTCGAGCCCCACGCCAAAAGTCGGCAGAAGCTGCGGGATGGGGTGAAGGCACGCCTCAATCACTGGACGGAGGGACAGGCTGAGGAGAAAGTAATCCAAGGTCTGAACCGCCTGTTGAAAGGTTGGGCGGGCTACTTCCGCTACCGCAACCACACGCACGCGTTCGAGCAGATGCAGTACTATGTCCGGATGAAAGTCGGACGCTGGCTCTGGAAACGGCACGGCAAGAAACAGCGGGTGGATTACGCGGCTCTGGCCGACACCCACGGACTGTACCGGTTGATCGGACGGAGCACAGCCAAAGGCTGACCGAAGAATGGCATTCGGAGAGCCGTATGCGGGAAAACCGCTCGTACGGTTCGATGAGGGGCGGCGAGGGCGACGGTCATTGGCCTGCGGGCCTTTCAACCCGTCACCTCCCGCCTACTCTACTCGGCTGCGCTGCGGCTCGCTACGCTCGCCTCCGCTCCGCCTCACCCCAAAGGGGTGGAGGCAGAGGGAAGAAAGACAATTTACAGAAAGATTTTTACACCCCCTGTCCAATTGTATAATTAAGCAAGCCGAGGCTGCTGATGAACTGTTTGCACGAAAAGGAATGACGACGCGCTTTCCACTCACGATCTGCTTTCTAGTCATGCTGGGGATGCCTGGCCGAGCCGAGGAACCGCCCACTACTGAACGGATCGAACGCTTGGTTCGAGATTTTGTCATCTCCAGCGAGCCCGGCCTGAAAACCAACACGACATTTTTCGTGGATAAAATTAATGTCAAAGGTCTGTGGGAAGCGTTGCAGGTCGAAGTCTTCGACATCCATTATGGACATGAGGGCTATAGCATCGGTGGGTTCGTTGGCCTGTATCATGATGGAAAGGTCACTCAATTGACGGCTAATTTTGGCGGGTTTGGGATGATGTCCGGTACGGTAAAAAATGGGGCGTTTTACTACACCAGTTCTTACGGATCCGGACGTCATCGATCAGAGATTGGCATGCTGCGACGCAACGGAGCAAAACTGGAACAGTCGCGTTCTGAGCCTTTCGACGACATGGATGTTTTCGTGTCGGGTGGCACCAACAGCGGGGTCCGCGTCTTTCTGTGCCTTGGCTCGCAGCGAGGCTATGGCTACTTCAATCATTGGGAAAACGGTCAGGAGATTGGAACCGTCGAAGAGACCGGCCCTGCCAGGCTGCGAATTCTCGGCCGTCATGGAGATGTGGTGAAGCCTGGGGATTATTCCGCAGAGCGGACGATCCCGCCAATCAGTGCGGAGAACTGGAGCCCGCCGGTTGGCACCGCGACAAATTTTACTTTGCCGGCGGGTGGTGTGCGTCGCTGACTTTCCGCTCCGCGAAGATGAACACAGCAACCGCCGTCGCGCCGCAACAAGCCTTGGTGGAGATTTTGGAGAGGACGACATAGTCGATTCGAGCATTATGCCAGGCCTCATTTTCAAAATTGCCGACACATTCACCATTGAAGGGCGGGGCGTATGCGCTTCACCGGGAGAATGGGGCATTGGCCGCGCAAAAGTGGGTGATGTGATCACGCTGCGTCGCCCCGACGGTTCGACGTTGCGTACGAGCATCTGCGCGATCACACATCCGCATCGGGACATTTTATTGCCTACGACCGTTACGACGAGCGATATTCCGCCCGGCACGGAGATTTGGACTGTGGATGAGCAGGGTGATATAGGGATGTCGTCCCACGAGGCGCCTCAATCCCAATGAAGGTGCCCCGGAGTTAAGCGTTATTAAACATGTTGCCGTTTATCATTATCGCCGTGGTGTGCTGTCTGAGTTCGTTCGCTTTGCAACAGCGCTCCATTTGGGCATGGTACATGGGCTGGCTGGTCTTTACGGGACATACGCGTTCTCGGCTCTCTACAATGCCGGGACCGCCAAAGAAGTCGGGTTTGCATTTATTTATTTGGGTGGCGGCGCGCTTTTGTGGATTCCAGCAGCCGTCTGTTGGTGTAACCGGCGCAATGCCTTCGGCCGGACGCGAGCCCCGCGCCCCGGCGCGCCATCATCCCTGACGAAGAAACAGGATCAGCAAGACCCGGCGGCCAAATCAAATCATTGATGTCCAACACCACGCCAAATCCGATGAAGCGCAGTCACTTGCTCGCACCTGGATGCAAGGATCTCATCGATGTTTTGGAGGGTCCAAAATCGAAGCACTCCCTTAGTACGACACGGGTGAATGGAAAAATTAAAGCGCGCGAGGTACGTGTCGTCGGGGAACGAGGAGAGCAGCTTGGCATCATGCCGCTTGTTGAGGCATTGAGGCTGGCACAGACGCGCAGAATCGACCTTGTCGAAATTGCGCCGCGAGCGAAGCCACCCATTTGCCGGGTTATGGACTACGGCAAGTACCGTCACGAGTTATCGAAGCGGCGAACAAAAAAGAAGTGAGCGAGATTGAGGCGATAGTTAAATGTCATGGTTCTCAAAATTATTTGGCTGGTTCGGGAAAGAGGAACACTTTGTTCCAGCGCCAAAGGAAAAGAGTCGCGATGGCTCCTTGCCGCCCGGCTGTAAAGATTTAATCGACGTCATCATGTCGCAGCCGAGTTCGGTCCCGATGGAATTGCCGCCCATCACACGGCACGTTACGCTTCCGGAAATCGTTGCGGTCCGGTATTTGGCGGAGCTTTTGCAAATGAGCACAAGCGAGGCCGCCGCATTAAGCGGCTACTTTAGTGGACGCAGCGTCCCTTTTGAGCGGGCGCAACGAATTTTGCGAAAATATGGTATCTCGGCAGAAAAAGGAGCCTAAGTCGTTGCGGGTAGCGCGCGATGGTCATCGCGTGTCCGTTTCCCGGTTTGCGCTGGTTACCCGCGCGGGCCGGAACTCTGGACGTTTGCCGTTATGAGCATCATGTTTGTAGCGCTCTGCCTGCTGGCTGCCGCCGCCTGGTTCACCTATGCGCTTCGCGAACGCTCGGGCATTCACCTCCTGGTTGCTCTCGCGTCCGGAGCTATGTTGGGGATGGCAGCGATCATTGCCGCCACCCTGATTGTGGACATCGACCCTGCGCGGTTTGCCAAGCCGCTAGGGAAGACGTTCTCGGTCCTCTTGGCGGTTCTGGTGCTTTCAGCGGTGGGGTGGTTGGTGGTGGCAGCGTTCTTACCGGCGGTCCGGGCATCCATAGCAGCTCATGAGGTGGTGCATGCGGTTTGGTTTGGAGCCGCGATTAGCATCGGCGCATTTACCTACCTGTACCGGGTTGATTTGCGTTCGTTCCTGGTGTCGCCTAATCCGTGGACGATTCGAGGCTTGCAGCGGCCAAGGTATCAGGGTCGTAACCTGGAGGAATGGTTGCCGGTGTTGAGGACAGGGACCAACAACGCCGACCATCCGCTACGAATCGTCCGGGTCATTTACAACAACGAGTCGGAGTGTGACGCGGTGGAAGTCCCCGTTTCGTGGGATCTACTGCAGAAGTATGGTTTGTTCGAGCCGGAAACGCTCCAAAAGGGTCAACGAGAAGATGCTTCATTCAGCCGGGCCGGCAAGTTCTCGTTGTTGATAAATGGGCATAGAGCAGACACAAGCCCTCTGTGCTGGCGCGCTGCCAATGGAAATTGTCTGTTGCGTTATTTCCACCGCTCTCTCAAACCAGGCACGAATGAAATTGCGGTCGAGTTCAGCCTATTCGCTGGCTATAGCCGCCTATCGACTACCGGCCCACCCGCGCAGGTTGTGCATCATTGAACGAGCAACGCTGAAATCCTCTCATATAAAAATGAATCGGAAAAAAATCATCTGGCTCGTGGTATTGGGCGCGACAACCTGCGTTTTGGTCATCAGCCACTTTTCAGCCGTCCACGCTGTTGCGCGCACCCGGACTCGTTTGAATGGGAGAAACGTCATTGATGTGGCCGGTTTGGAGATTCAGAAACGTCAGGAGCATGTGCCCTCGTCTCACCAAGTGAACAATTTTGAAAACTTCGTGCTGACGGAAACCAATCCGGCCGGCCACGGGCAGTAACCGGGACAGGGGAGAGAACTACTCGATGTCGAACGATGCGGTCACAGGGCTCCTCGCGGAGCTGAATGGCGCTACCGTGGTCGATGTCACGGCAGGGCCGGCAGGTGTCCATTACGATTTTGGAAAGATTGGGGCTGCAACGGGTCGGAAAGTGGACTTCTCAATTTTGTCCAACACACCAATCGCCATACATTCCAAAACGAAGGAGAGATTGTTCGCCTGTGGACCCTATCCGCCGTTTTCGTGTCAGGATGAATTGCGCAAACACCTTTTGGGGTTTGTCGTTACGGCGGCCCAATTTGATGGTGCCAGAAACGCCGCGCACATCATTTTGGGAGAGCACGTCCTGCCGAGCCTCACTCCAATCAAAGAAGATGCCAAAATTTATTGGGCGATCTATGGCTTCAATTGGAATGCCGGGACCAGGAATGTATCGCGCGGGTATGTTGTAACCGCAGATACGATAGAAATGGTAACGACGGACAAAGCGCGGTGAAAGTTGATCCGCCAGACGCTCCGTCTTTTAATTCCAAACAAATGCCCCAGCCATCACGTGGCTGGGGCAAATCGTCGAGTGACCGTTCTGGTCGCCTAAAACTTCGGAAATTTCGTGTGCGGTTCCTTCTGATACCAGAAGGCGACGGAGGAAATGTCGTCTTCGAGTTGCAAGTAATGCCGATCAGCGGTCCAGCCAAGCGCCTGGATCGTGACTTTCAAATCCTTCTCGAAACGGATGGGGTCGGCGATGTGCCAGCGGTACATGCCAAATTGCTGATCCGGTTCCTTCACTTTGTCGGGCGGCATCACCTGCGTCACGCCGGTGTAGGGGGTTGAAAAGGTCTGGTATTTTTTTGTCTCTTGATTGATGAAATCATACGAGCCGCAGAAATAATCCTCCGTGCCGGTGCCGCAAATGGTCGGGAACTCCTTGTCGCCGTCCATGAAGAATTTGATTTCGCCTTCGCCCCACCATCCGGGACTGTGCGTACCCCAGGTCAGATATGTGCCGACGTACTGACCCTGGCCTTCGACGTTGTCGAGAATGGTGTAGATGCCTTTTTGCTTGAGCGGAAATTCACGGCGGAATTGCGCGTGGAAATAGCCGGCGTCCTTCGGCACATCGGTGAGCGTGTAGTTGATCTGGTAATAAACGATCATGTCCTTTTCATCGACGTTTTCCAGGGTGATGCGCGCCTTCTTGCGGAACGGCATCTGCCAGTAGCAATTGAATGCGCTGCCGGGATTCACGCAGACCGCAAGCGAATTGATCTGGCAATACTTGCCGAGACCGCACGCGAAGAAATGGCCGACGGGGCATTCCACCGACGGTTCGGTTTCGTCGTCCCAATAAAAGCGCAGGATGGACTTCTGCCAGTTGCCGGTGGGCGTCATCCAGATTTGCTGGATGCAGCCGGGCCCCTTGATTTCGCCGAGCGTGAACGTCGTGCCGGCCTTCACGCGGACTGAGGGGGAGATTTTCCAACCCTGGCCGAGGTCGCGCGCGGCGCCCTTGCCGGTGCCTTCGGTGGCCATGCCGGCTTTGCCTTTCTCGCCCGTGAAATTCTCCGGGCTGATGGAGCGCGACTTGGCTTTGGAGAGTTGATAGAGGTTGCCCATGCTGACGCCCAGCCCGTCGGCGTCATCGGCGACGAGCGGGTTGGCGGCGAACGTGGCGCACACGGCGAGGAGGGTGAGGGGGCGGAATAGGATCTTCATGGTGCTCGAGCTTAATGAGCTCCAAACGAAATGCCAAACTCCAAAGTCAAGACTCAGGGTTCGGCCGGAGCGCGGGTCCCGCATGCGGAACCCGCAGCAACTCGACGGTGAAAAGAGTCAAGAATTAACGCTTACGCTTCAGGCATCGGAGCACTGGGGCTCGGAAAGCGAACCATTATTTCTTCGCCGCCACTTCCTTGACGGCACCGGCGATTTCTTCGCTCAACTGACCGGCGAGTTTGCTGAGCGTGCCGGTCGCGCCTTGGGGATCGTTGTAGGGTGCGGGGCCGGCGAGGGTCGCGCGGAACTGGCCGGACTTCAGCGTTTGTTCGCCGCCCGGCGAGACCACGCGCCACCAGGCGACGAGCGTGCCTTCACCGTGATTGCTCACGTCAAATTGTTCGATGGCGACGTGCACGCCGACGGTCACGTCGGTCGAGCGCCAGTCTGACAGGCGGATTTGCGCGGGGACGAGCGCGGCGAGATTGGCGGCGAGGATGCGCTGGATTCCGAGGTTGAGGCGTTCCGCCCAGATGTCCATCAACAGATAGCTGACTTCGTTGGTGCCTTGGCGCACGGCCATGGTGCTCTTGAAGAGGTAATCCGGAATTTTCACGATGCCGACGCCGACGATGGGGAGCTTCGCATCCGGGGCGGCGGCAGGTGCGGTCGCGATCGGGCTCAGCACGAAGTATCGCGCGGTCTGGCGTGCGGGCTTCAGATTCAGGCAGCCGCACACGGCGACCGTGGCGAGGGTGAAGGCGGCGAGCAGCAAATTTGGAAGGAATTTTTTCATGGCTTCTTGTTGGTATCTTTCAGGCCAGTGATCAGGGCGTTGGGATGACGCTGGAGGAAATCCGTCAGCGCGGAAATGGATTGGGCGGCTTCGGAAAGCTGCTGCAAGGCCTGCGAGAGATCGTTGCGCAAGGGCGAATCGGGCGCGAGCACGTTGCCGAGGTCCTGCACGCTGGCGCGCAACTGGATCAACGTTTGGTTTGCCTGGGCGAGCGTGTTGGTCGCGCCATCGGCGATCGGATCGATCTTGCTGTTCAGATTTTCGGCGAGGCGCTTGTATTCGGCGAGCGTGGTTTGCACGGCCACCAGCGTGTTCGTTATTTGCGGTGAGATCGCGAGGCGATTGAGCGACGAAACCAGATTGGTGATGCCATCGCTCATCTCGCCGACTTTCAGGCCACCGAGCGTCGTATCAATTCTCACGACGAGCATGCTTATCTTTTCCTCAAGGCCCTTGAAGTCCACGTGCGCGAGATTGGATAGCAACTCCTGGATGCCAGTGGTGCGCGTGGGGATTTCCACATAGGTCTGCTGGAGTTGATGAAAGATCGGTTCCGGCGCATCTGGCACGACGTCGAGATTCACGTAGAGGACGCCGGTTACCATGCTTTCAGCCTCGAGACTGCCGCGCAGGCCGCGGCGCACGACGCTTTCAAACATCGCCTTGTCAGTGAAGAGCAGGGTGCCCTGCAGGCGTTCCTGCAAGAGGTCGTCCTGGATTTCGATGATCACCGGCATGCTCCAGTCGTTCGTGGCCTGATTGAAATGAATCATCACGCGCTGGACGGTGCCGATGCGCACACCGCGATATTTCACGGGCGCGCCGACGTTCAGGCCGTTGAGCGAGCTGTTGAAATACAACACACAATGGATGCTTTTGGAGAATAACCGGATCGAACTGAACGTGAGCAGGCCGGCCACGATCAGGCCCACCCCGATCACGATGAACAGCCCGATGGAAGTCGGATTGAGTTTCTTGCTCATAAACAATGGTTAAGCCGGCGTTGGTTCGGCCTTCGCTTTCGCGGGCGTGGCTTCGCCCCGTGTCAAAAACTCCCGCACGTAGGGGTCGGTCGAGTTTTTCAGCAGCTCTTTGGGATTCCCCTCCGCCCGCATCGTCCGGGTATTCGTGTCGAGAAAGACCGAGTTGTCGCCGATGGCAAAAATGCTTTGCAACTCATGCGTCACGATCACGAACGTTGCGCCGAGACTGTCGCGCAACTGCAGGATCAACTCGTCCAGATTGCGCGAGCTGATGGGGTCGAGGCCCGCCGAGGGTTCGTCAAAAAACAAGATATCCGGGTCCAATGCCAGGGCGCGCGCGAGACCGGCACGTTTGCACATCCCGCCGGAAATCTCGGAGGGGTAATAGTCCTCGAAACCCTTGAGGCCGACGAGGGCCAGCTTGAGACGGGCGATTTCGTCCATGTCGGAGGCGGAGAGGTCGGTGTATTCGCCGAGCGGCAGGGTGATGTTCTGCGACAGCGTCATCGAACTCCACAGCGCTCCGCTTTGAAAGGCGACGCCGAACGAGCGAAGAAATTTCTGCCGCACCTCGTCGCCCGAAGCCCAATACGGCACGCCGTCGTAATAAATTTCGCCCTGCGCCGGTTCCTTGAGGCCGATCATGTGGCGCAGCAACGTGCTTTTGCCGCAGCCGCTGCCGCCCATGATGATGAAAATTTCGCCGCTCTTGATTTTGGCGCTGATGTCCCGCATCACCACGAACGAGCCGTACGCCATCGTGAGTTTGCGAATCTCGATTTTTACGGGTGAGGTTTCGGCGGCGCTCATGACCTAGATGTTCAAGGCGTTGCAGATCACCGCGAAGATGCCATCGGAGGCGATGATGGCGGTGATGCCGGTGACGACGGCGGAGGTGGTCGCCTGGCCGACGGCGGCGGCGTTGGAGCCGCATTGAATGCCGCGCAAACAGCCGGTGAGCGCGATGACCACGCCGAAGTAGGTGCCTTTGATGATGCCCAAAAGAAACGAACCCAGCGTGATGGCTTCGACGGTTCGGTGCATATACAAGGTCGGAGTGATGTGCAGCATGCCGGTGGAAATAAGGAAACCGCCGCCGATGGAAATGATGTCCGCGAATGCGCAGAGCAGCGGCATCATTGCGATCAGCGCAATCATGCGCGGAAGCACGAGAAATTCGACGGGGGAAATACCGAAGGTTTGAAAGGCTTCGATTTCCTGGTTCACCTTCATCGTGCCGAGTTGGGCTGCGAACGCGGCGCCGGTGCGACCGCAAATGATGATGCCAGTCATGATGCAACCCATTTCTCGAACGCTCGCGATGCCGACGAGGTCGGCCACGTAGATCGAAGCGCCGAAGCGCGTGAGTTCCGTGGCGCCCACGAACGCGAGAATCAGGCCGATGAGAAAATTGATAAGGGCGACAATTCCCAGCGCCTGCGGCCCGCATTCCTGCATGACCATGAACGCGTCGGACCAGCGAAATTGCGCGCGCCCGCGAAACAGCCGGCCCATGGCGATCACGTTTTCCCCGATGAAAGTGAGCATCCCGCGCCCGCCTTCCCAGGTCTGGATGGCGGAATCGCCCACGCGCGCGAGAAAGGGGGTGGCGACGGTTTTGCGGGCCGCGTCCTTCTTTTCGGGCACCGCTTCGGCCAGTTCCACCAGCTTGCGCACACCGGCGGGCAGCGAGGCGGCCCGAAATTCAACCTGGTTTTTCCGGCAATACTCGGCTGCTTCGACAACGAAAGTCATCAGGCCGCTGTTCCACTTCCCGAGATGTGTGGTGTCGAACTCCAGGGCTTTGACGCTACCCTGGGTCGCAATTTCCTTTTCGACGGCGTTGAAATGCGGCGTACCTTTGTCGGCAAGCCAGTCGCCGCCGATTTCGACAATCCCTGCGCCATCCGCTTTCTTCCGTACCGCCACAGTGGCGCTGGTCCCGGCTGGATTCATGGCTGTTGATTATCGGGTGTGTGCAAATGACGCGGCACGAAGTCGCCCGCGCCGTTCCATTGCCGCGAGGCTAATCGTCCAACGCTCAATCGCAAGATGATTTTGAATTGCCGCCGGGCCGCGAACGATTTCTGAGGTAGGGTCATCGCGCTGCGATGACCGCGCGGCACCGTTGCCGCGCAACGGGGACAAAAGATGGCGCTCTGATAGTCATACGCGATACACCATACGTTGATCATGTTCCGACCGCTGAACGCGGTCGGAGGCATCGCAGCGCGATGCCTCTACCTTGCTTTGCAATTATGCCGGCCTGATTGTCATGGCCTTTCGGCCGCGAAGAAAATCGGCAAACGTCAGAAACGGTCCGGCAAGGCTGGTGGTGAGCAGCGCCATGATGATGAGCATCGTGAACATGGACGGCGAAAGAATGCCGAGATCGTAGCCGATGTTGAGCGCGATCAATTCGACGAGGCCGCGTGCATTCATCAGTGAACCCAACGCGAAGGAGTCGATCCAGTTCACGCCCGTCAGCCGGGCCGTGATCATGGTCCCGCCGAGTTTGCCAATGGTGGCCAGCGCGATGAGCGCGACGCAGGTAATCCATCCGCTCGGTTCATTTAGCAAACCCACTTGCGTGCGCAATCCGGTGAAGACGAAAAATAACGGGAGGAGAAATACAGAACTGAAGTATTCGAGGCGTTCCTTTAAGACTTCGCGGATTTTGCCATGCTGCGGCATGATGACGCCCGCGAGGAATGCGCCGAACAAAGCGTGAATGCCGATGACATCCGTAAAGAGTGCGCTCGCAAACAGCAGGACGATGATGCCCGCCATCAAGCCCTTGCCCGTGGCATCCGCGCCGCCGGAGCGCACGACCCAGCGTGCCAGTCGGGGCCGCACCCACATCAGCATCACCGCGACGAACAGCACCACCAACACCATGCTGAGAAATGTCGACGCGAGATTGCCGGCCTTGGCGATTGCCACCACCAGCGCGAGCACGCACCAGGCGATGACGTCGTTCGCCGCCGCGCAGGCGATGGCAGTGGTGCCAAGCGCGGTTTTGGTGAGCCCACGTTCCTCCAGAATGCGGGCGAGCACCGGGAACGCGGTAATGCTCATCGAAATGCCGATGAACAACGCAAACGGCAGAAATTTTACGCCGGGGACGCCGAACGCCGGAAAAAGCCAAAGCGACGCGGCGACGCCGAGGAGGTAGGGGAATAAAATGCTGACCTTGCTGACGAGCACCACAGTATGCGCCTCATGCTTGAGGTGATGGAGGTCAAGTTCCATGCCGACCACGAACATGAAAAGGCAGATACCGATCTGGCTTAGCATGCGTAACGTGCCGAGCGATGGTTGCGGAAAGAAAAAGCCAAAAGCATCCGGCCATACCCATCCGAGAAGGGAAGGGCCAAGAAAAATGCCGGCGAACATTTCGCCGATCACGGCCGGTTGTCCCAGCTTGCGCGCGAGCGCCCCGCAAAGGCGCGCGACGATGACAATCAGGATGAGTTGCGTGAAGAGTCGGGCCAGCGGATCCTGAAAATGCTGCGGCAATGCCGCCAGCAGCGAGGGGACGGGGGCCGGGGATGTTTTCGCATGTGCGAGAGATTGGGGCTGGGTTTGCGAAGGTGCGCGTTGCGGCTGCGGAAGATTTTGTCCCTGCCGCAAAATCGCAAAAATACCCAGGCCGAAAACGATCAGGACGAGCGGATAATAAAGCAGGCGCTTGTTCACTTACCGTTACATTTATACCTCACGCCCTGCCGGTTAACAATCGTCGCAAAAGTGCGCAAATTACCCAAGGGCCGCAGAATAAATCTCTTCGAAATCGGCGGCGGACACCATGCGGGGATTGAACTTCGCAGTCCATTGAGCGGCGGCTTCGGCGGCAAGCCTGGGAATGGCTGATTCGGTCACGCCGCCCGACTTGAGGCTTGGCGATAAACCGCTGAGGGTAAGAAAATACTCGAGGCGTTTCGCGAATTGGTCGGCAATCGATTGACCGCCGTTCGCGGCCGGCAATACGCCGGTGCCTTGTGCGATTTCCTCGTAGGCCCGCGCCGTGGCGGCATCGCGGGCGTTGAAGCGAACCACGTGCGGCAGCATGAGGCCGATGGCGTGCCCATGAACGATTCCGTAGTGCGCGGTCAGGGGATTCGCCGCGGAATGCGCCGCGCCGAGCATGCTGTTTTCGATGGCGGTGCCGCCGAGGGCGGCGCCCAACAGCATCCAGCCGCGCGCCTCCAAATCCTGCGGCGATGCCAGAACGCGCGGGAGACCGGTCATCGTGAGACGCAAGGCTTCGCGTGAGAACAGCAGGGAGAGTGGCGTGCGGGCCTTTGTGACAGCGGTTTCGAGCGCGTGGGCAATGGCGTCGATGCCACTGCACGCGGTGACGCGTGGCGGTTGGGAGACAGTGAGCGCGGGATCGAGAATGGCGATGCGCGCCGCCGCCTTGGGATCGCCGCACGCCATCTTTTGATGGGTGGTCTCGTCCGAAATAAGCGCGAACGACTGGCATTCGCTGCCGGTGCCACCCGTGGTGGGAATTGCGATGAGTGGCAGCATGCGTTCCTTGGCTTTGCCGATGCCCCAGTAGTCCTGCATCCGTCCCCCGTTGGTGAAAATAAAATTGCAGCCCTTCGCCGTGTCCATGCTGCTGCCACCGCCGAGGCCAATGATGGTATCCGTGCGCGAGCGCCGCGCGACTTCGACGCAGCGTTCCACACACTGCGTGCCCGGATTTTCCTGCACCTCGTCAAAGCACGCGACACTCATGCCCAGCCCTTCCAGGATTTGCGTCACGCGGGCCGCGTGGCCGGCGGCGACGATGCCGCGGTCGGTAACGAGCAAGACGGATTTCGCGCCCAGTTCTTTGGCAAATTCACCGACACGATCAACGCTGTCGACGCCGAAGACGAGGCGCGTGCGTGGCTGATAATCGAACGGCGCGAGGGCGTGATTCAATATCTCGGGAACAGCATCCATTTCAAACAGCCTCCAGCGCCCGCCTGCGGTATAAAAATTCGAAAAGATTTCCCTCGTGCGGCTGGTCCCACGAAACCTGCATCGTGGAGATGGGGCCGAGATTCAGCCGGTCGATATCGGGGGATTCCAGCAGCGCGTCGCGAAATGCCGGGTCTTTCGTCACGGCGGTGACCACGAGCGAAGGCCCGATCCGGTTGAGCATCTCGCCTTGCGGGATTTCAACGACGCTGGCGTACGGAAATAGAAATTCGCGATTCGCCAGCGGATGCGTAATGGAGTGGCAGTGCACGATGGTGGGTCTGAGATAAACGCCGCCTTCAAACGCGGCGTGGCGCGGGCCGTGGCGATATTTCGCGGTGACGTCGCTGGCACCCGGGGTTTTCAATCCTTCTTCGAGGGTCGCCTCGATGCCGGAAGCCATTTTGTGATTGGCGAATGCCGAGAGCCGCGCTCCGTCGTCGCGGGCGCTCAACGGAGCAATTGGACCGAGCTTGCGCGCGAGCGCGTCGGCGATTTCGGCGGCGTACTTGGGAACGATGACGGCGGAAGCGTTGATGCAACTGCGGCCGCCGTTGTCCGCGATGGACGAAACCATCAGATCAATATAGTCGGGCCAGCGTTCGATTTCGTCGTCGCCAATCAGGATTTTGCTGAAGCCCGGACCATGAAGCTGAATGCGCGGATCGTTCGCATACTGGGCGGTGGTCGTTTTGTCGCCGAAGATGAGCGCGCGATTGCAGGCTCGTAGAATTTCGCCGGAGCCTTCGTGGTCGGTGGGATAAAATCCAAACGCTTCCGCCGGGCAGCCGGCGGCGGTCAACGCCTGGATCAAACGAAACGGCGTCCAGGGCTCTTCCCGCCCCGGCTTGAGAATCACGGGAATTTTGAGCGCGACGGCCGGCAGCCAGAGCGAGTTCACGCCGGGGGAGTTGCTTGGCATCACGAGCCCGAGCGACTGTGTGGCCGCGTAAAAGCTGATGCGGGATCCACCCTGTTCGCCGAATCCACGATCGATCACGGAAAGATCAAGCCCCCGCGTAAGGCCGTTAAGCACGGTGCGCATGTTGCCCAGCGCCGACGCGACCTTTTGCATGTTACGCCGCACCATCACGAACGGCAGGCCGCTCGTGGCGGAGAGCGTCTCGACATATTGCTCGGGTGATTGTGTGTGGCCTTGATCGCCGAGCGGCAGCGTTTCGTTCACGAACAACCGGGCGGCTTCGGCGCAGATCGCAATCAGTTTTTCGCAGGAGAACTGCTTGAGGGCGTTGCGTGATTCGCCAATTTTGGCGAGGTCTTTCCGGACGACGCCGGCGTTGACCTGGCTGATGCGGGCCAACGGTTCGCCGGTGCGGCAGTCGTTGACGCTAACGGTATCGAGGCTCGCGTAAGGTTTGCCGCGGCGAAGGGCTGGAATGTGAGGCAGCATTTTAGTCAGAATCCTTCGTGCCTAGTAAACACCCTCGACGATGTTTTTTTCCATCGCGCCGAAAGGCCGGACGTCCGCCACGCCGTCCCACGGATATAGCGCGCAAGGTGGACGGCGCATCGCTTCGTCGCGTTCCAGAAAACGCGGCAGGAAGAGTTCCTTCGTAAGGGTCGTCAATTCGACGCGGCCCCAGGCGCCGTATTCCACGAGGTGCCCGGTTTTGTCGGGATCCACCGTGCGCAGGACGGCGCGAGGTTGCGGGGCGTGGTACGTGATGGTGAAATTGTCCTCCGGCTTCAACGGCACACTGGCGGCGAGGCCCATGAGCGTGTTGCCGTACGTGGGATAAAAGCCCACTTTGTTTTCAAGCACCTCTTCAAGGATGAAGCGCACGTATTGCGGCTTCATCGTGGTGCCGCCGCAGAACACACCCCGGATGCCCGCGTCGTAGAGATGCACTTTTTCGCCGATGGCTTCGAGAAGCTTGGGTGTCGTGAAGAGGCCGGCGATCTTGCGATGCCGGAGCAGCATGGTGGCTTGATTCACCACGTGTTCCATGTACGCGTGGGCCTGGTCGAGTTTTTTTTCGGCGATGATTTTTTTGACCCAGCGCGGATCGAGATCCACAAAATAGCAGGGGCTGCCGCGGAAATTCGCGAGATGTTCGATGGCGAGGCGGAGCCGGCGCGGGCCGGTCGGGCCGACCATCAACCACGCGACGCCGCGGGGAAAATGCTCGTCAGAAATGCGCGTCGAAAACTCCTCATAATCGATCTTGTAGTCGTCCCAGCCGATTCGCTGCTTGGGCATGCCGGTGGTGCCGCCAGTTTCGAAAATGTTATAGGGTCGGCCCCTGTATTTTGCGGGCACCCAGACGTCCGGTTGGAAATCGCGCAGCCATTCGTCCTGAAAATGCGGAAAGCGGGCGATGATGTCGGAAAACGAGGTGATTTCCTGGCGCGGGTCGCGGCCCGCTTTGCTCGCCCAATCAAGCCAAAACGGGCAGCCGGTTTCCGGCGAAAAATGCCAGTGAATGATCTCGCGCACGTGGGCGTCGAGTTTATCCTGCGCGGCTTTGACTGCGTTGGGGTCAGCGCTCATGGTGTGTGGGGGGCGGAGCCGGAAGGGCGGCTCGAATCAGGTTGTGGTTGTCGGCTCATGGGTCAAACACGTTTAGAACTAACGCATATCGCTTCATATTACAAATCCCGGATTTTCGACGCCGGCGGCCGGCGCCTCTTCGAAGTATGTGCGAAAAAGCGTGACGAGGGGCCGTGCCGCTGGTCGAATGCTCGCAGCAGGGTAATCCACATCCAATGAACTCGAACTTTTTGCGTCGCGGCGCTGTTTGTGCAGCTGTCGTTATTTTCGCTTCGGTGGGACGCGGCGATGCCGCCACGAATGACCCGGCATTGACCGCGCTGGGTAAACAGGCGTTGGAATTGTTGCAGGAGCGCGATGCGGAGCGATTCGCCGCTGAAGCGGCGCCGTCGCTGGCAGACTGGCGAAGCGTTTGTGTGACCAACGACGTGGCTGCCAACGCTCCCGATCCGTTAGGGGCGGACTTTCAAAAAGGTCTGGATTATCAGCAAAAATCGGTGGCGGAAAGCGCACGGAAAGTTTTGTCCGAAGCCGATCGCCTGGGATTGATACCGTCGCGCGTCCATTTTCAAGTGAAGGAAGTAGTCGGCAAACAACTGGGGAATTTCAAGGATCCCCGCGTCCCGCTGAAAGCGGACGGATTGCCTTACGCTTCAAGCTTTAGGGTAATTCTGACTGGCGAACCCGTGGCGGGCGGTTCGACCTCGAATCTGGTGGCAGGCGAATACGAGCTGGCGATGGGTGGAGCACAGCAGTTTCCCGCAGGCTGGCGTGCCATCGAAGGCATTCGTTGGGCGAGCATGCCGGAAGCGGTGGCCGATGAGCGCCTCCGCGCCGATATGCGGCTGAATACGAAAATCGCCGCTCACAGCGACGCAATCCATGCTGCGGATGATCCCGCGCTTGGGCAATTGGGTGAGTTGGTGGCGCGGCTGATTGCGCAACGCGACGAAACGGTTTTCGAGACGAATGCGTTGCGTTCCCGCGAGGAATGTTGGAATGAATTTCAAACGCTGGACCCCAAACAACGACCGCCGCGCGCGCAGTTCGACGAGTTTTACGGTACGTTCCACCAGCAGATTTTTGGTTCCGCACAGGGCTTGTTGGTGCAGGCTGACCGGTTGGGATTGGATTTCACAAACGCCCAAATCACGGTGAAAGATGTCGTGGCGGAAAATTGCCATCAGCGTCGCGGCTTCGGTTCGCTCGCCGGCACCAGTTCCGGGCAGACGCGCTTCCTGCTCGCGGTGCAATCCGATCGCAAAACCAAAAACGGCAAATCCATGTCGGGCGATTATGTCATCACCGCTTCGGGTCTGCTGCGCGGAGCGGACAAGTGGACGCTCGAGGATAAAATCCGCTGGGAAAAATTTCCGGCCGGGCTGTTGGGACCGGAAGAGTTGAAAACCCTGGAGTTTGAAAATTACGTCGCAAAGCATGGTGCGCTGCCGCCCGGAACGGCCGTGCCGGACATCGAATTTACCCGGATCAATGACCAGTCGAAAGGGAGGCTGGCGGATTTTCGGGGCAAGGTGCTGGTGCTGGATTGGTGGGCCACCAGTTGCGGGCCGTGCCAGCAGTCGATGGCGGAATTGCAAAAGTTGCGCGGCAGCCATCCGGAGTGGAGCAACCGGGTCGAGCTGGTGACGATCAGCATCGACGATCAATTGACCCAGGCTCGGGCGCACTTGCTCAAGCGCGACTGGACCAACACTGTCAATGTCTGGGCCGGAGCCGATAGTTGGTTTTCACCCGCCGCCAAGGCGTTTCGCCTGCATGGCATTCCGACCTGCTACGTTATCAGTCCCGAGGGAAAAGTGATCCAGGCGGGACACTTCATGGGGCAACAACTGCCGGAGTTAGTGAGCCGCTTGTTGCGGAAGTGATTCGGTCGCGCGCAGCACTCCCTGCGTTTGCAGGCGATAGTTTCCCAACCGGTAGGCATCGATGAATGCCTGCAGATTGGTTGAGGGATGGCGGGCTTGCTCGTCGAGGACCAAAGCCTGGCGAAAACGTCCCAGGCGTAAATAGACGGCGTAAGGATCCGGCACTGACAGTCCGGCTTCGTTCAACGATTCCTCTCCCGTGTTGAGCTTCTGCCAGTGCGCATTTATGACCGATGGCTGGTACGCTTGGGTGAGTAGTTGCATGGCTCCGTTCGTGGTTTTTTGAAATGTGCATTTGCTCAACTCCGTCAGGAGTTGATGTTGAGTGGACGACACCAATTCAATGCGGCCCACCATGGCTCTTTCAATTTTCGCCCGGGTGGAAATTTCGATCGGGAGCACGGCATCGGTCCAGGTGCGGGGTACCAGGAAAAACACCCGCAAGCCGGTGCTTTTGAAATAGGACGATTCCCAGGTATTCAGCAATGCCTGTGCTTCATCCGCGAAAAGACCTTCGCTCAACAAAGCAGTATGCAGCGATTGCCTGAGTTCTTCGAGATGGCGCGCTTGATAATCGCCGGGTTGGAATTGACTCGAAATGGTTGCGAGGACCTTGCCTTGATCGCCGTCGAGGGTCAGCGGCGGCAGCGTCTTGAAAGCGAGTTTGCCGTCGGGATGGATATCCACCAGCCAAAGCGAGCGAATGGGGAGGGAACATTTTTCCGCAAGAGCCGCATCAAGCTGGCTGCGAAACGTGAGTTCGCCGTTGCGGCTTGAAATCTTCAAGGGCGCGTTGAGATGCGCGACCCCGCGATAGAATAAAAACCGCTCCGCTTCGCCGTTCGTGGTGCGCACATTTGCTGCGTCAACCGCTCGCGGCGAAGTCCAGACATGCGCCTTGCTGGGCGGCCCGGACCAAGCGCCGCCCACCTGAAGGTTCTGCCACGCGAGACTGCTGACAGTGGCCGGGTCGAGCGGCCCATGGTTGTAACCGTTTGATGTCAAACCGGGCGTGACGGCGGCCGCCATCGGAAAGTATTCCGAAAGCCAGCCTCCAATAAATCTCACCTGCAAATCGAGTGTCGAAACTCCGGGAGTGGAAGCTGCGGGATGGAAATAAACGACGGGCGTTTCCAATCGCATCGTCACCTCCGGATTGCAATACGGCGTGCCCTTGAAGAATACGGGCGGCAATTCCGTGTGCGGCAACAGCAGGAAATTCGATACGCGATGCACAAAAGCGGGCACCGGTTCATCGTCGGTATTGATGCCACCGATGGCCGTGCCGTTTTCGTCTTGGAGCGAAGTAAAGGTGCCCCATTCATGCACGACGAGGTCCGGTTGCGCTGCGGGCGCGGAAAGGGTCAGAATCGCCAGCGCGACCGGCACGCAGGTATAGGAACCGACAGGTTTTGCTCTCATGGCGGCATATTAGACAGCAGTCCAGGGAATTTGTTTCAGATTGGTAAATCATTTGTAAAAAAACGGTAAGAGTGATTCTTAGGATGCCGGGCGGCGGGGCTTTTAAAAGCAGGTTGCTTTTCCGGCAGTTTGATTGAGATTACAGCAACGGAAAATACGGAGTTGGAATGAAGGGATTTATAACCATGGCATGGCTAGACTCGTTTCGAAAAAATATTCCTGCCGTTGGAGATCCCGGCGACAGTTTCAACAACTTTACACCGCGCGCGCAACAAGTGCTGGCCTTCGCGCGGAGGGAGGCTGATCTCATGCACCATAATTTTGTCGGCACAGAGCATTTGCTTCTGGGTCTCGTCAAACTCGGGCAGGGCGTCGCCGTGAATGTGCTTCAGCGAATGGGGCTCGATTTGGAAACTGTGCGGCATGAAGTGGAAACGCAAGTTGGCAGTGGACCGGATCGAGGTCCGGGAGGTCATATTCCTTACCCCCCCCGCGTGAGGAGAGTCCTCGCACTGGCTCAGGAGGAAGCCAGATCACTCAATCATACCTACGTGGGCACAGAGCATATTTTGCTGGGGCTACTTCGCGAGGATGGTGGGGTTGCGGCCCGGGTGCTGAAAAATCTCGATGTTAATGCAGATCACGCCCGTCAGGAAATCTTGAAACAACTGGATCCTAATTTCGTCCCTGGTGACGATGCCTCCGTCGTTCCCAATCCCGCCCCATCCACGAATCCCATGGCCGCCCAAACCTGTTCCCTCGACGTCACCAAACGCTACGATGTCTATTGCGCCGAAAAGAACGGCGGCGCCCTGGTGGTCTATCGCAACGTGCTTTTCAAGTCCCGGAAAAAGCTCTTTCCCGCGCACGAACGCGATTTCTTCGCACAGTTTCTGGAACTGGAGCAAGGAGATGGGGAAACGGTGTTCATTTCGTCGTACTCGATCATGAGATTCTGCGAGCATGGATTGACCTCGAATCCGGAAAATGTTGACGACGGCTCCAGGTAGTTTGCTGCCTGATAACTTACCCGGGGAGGAAATGGATTTTGCGTAGGGCCGGAGGGGAAAATTCCTGGTTTTG
>JBGALR010000061.1:0-20064 GCA_044223735.1 Limisphaerales bacterium
GGTCCAAGGAGGAACTCGACGCATTTGGTCAGGCGGTCAACGTTGGGTTTCAGCGAACATAACTCGTTGCTCAACGCCTCGGGCAACATGGGCACGACACGGTCCACGAGGTAGGTGGAGTTGCCGCGGCGGGCGGCTTCATTGTCCAGCTCCGAGCCGAGCTTCACATAATGGGAAACGTCGGCGATATGGACCCAGACCTTCCAGTTCCCGCCGTCGCCGCGCTGAATGCAAATGGCGTCGTCGAAATCCTTCGCGTCCTCGGGGTCGATGGTGAAGACTTCATGTTCGCGGCAATCCATGCGGCCCGTCCGGTCCTCCGCGCTGACCTGGTCGCCGATGATCCGCGCTTCCTCCAGCACTTCCTTGGGAAAATGCAGGGAGAGATTGTATTGGCGGATGACGGAGAGCATGTCCACGCCCTCGGCGTCCGGCGAGCCCAGCACTTCGATGATCTCGCCCTCGGGATTCACGTGACGGGAAGCCCAGTCGTGCAATTCCACGACGACCTTGTCGCCCACCAATGCTTCGCGGCCGACATCGCGTGGCGGCGGCACATAAATATCGTGCGAGATGCGGGGATCATCGGGGACGACGTAGAGAAACTGTTTACTGCGCTGGAGCGTGCCGACGAAGTTGGTCCGGCCGCGTTCGAGGATGCGCATGACGCGGGCCGTGGATTCGCCCCGGCCATTGGTTTCCCGCCGGACCATCACGCGATCACCATGCAGCGCGGTCGCGGTGGCTTCCTGCGGCACGCGAATTTCCTTCAGGGTGGAATCATCGGGTTGCAAAAACCCAACGCCCGCGCGGTTCATGCGGATGCGCCCGGGGACGAGATCGGCCTCCTGGGGCAGGGTGTAGCAGCGGCCTTCCTTGAGGCACGCGATCTGGCCGGTCTGGACGAGACGGTTGAGGGTCTGGCGAAATTCGCGCTCCCGGTTGTCGGGAACGTTGAGTTTGGCACGAAGGTCGTAAATGTCCGACGGCGTGTAATCAGGCTGCCGGAGAAGGGTTAAAATCTTTTCTTCCATAAAAATTGAGTGGCCGATGGCCGGAGTGAGGTAATCGGGGTGCATGATGCACCGCGCGGTTCAAACAAGTCGAGGACTAAGAAAAACGGGAGGCGCGGGAAATAGGCGATAATGAATGATGAGGCGCCGGTGGCGGCGCTCACGAGAGATGGATCAACGAAACCGCGGCAAAATCAAGGCTGACCGCGCCGCTTGTACTTCAGTTGCGCGAGCGAATGGGTCAGCGAGGCTTGCACCATGGCAACCTCCTCGGGGGAAATTTTTTCCTTCAGGCGCGCCTCAGCGCGGGCGCGGGCCGTTTCCGCCTTGGCTTCATCAATGGCCACGGTGTCGGTGGCAAACACGGTCAGAATGGCCACGCGATCGGGCGTGACTTCCGCGCAGCCGCCGGTCACGAGCAGGCGGTCTTCCTGGGCTCCGCGGCGGGCGATGATCTCGCCGTCACCGAGCAGCGCAATAAGCGGCACGTGCATCGGCAGGATGCCCATTTCGCCTTCGCGGCCGGGCAGGGTGACCATGTCCACGTCTTTGGAGTAGACCTGTCCTGTCGGAGTCGTGACTTCGAGTTTTAAGCCGGCCATGGTGCGCGTTCTTTAAATTTTGGCCGCGGCGAACCGCGGCGACGATATTACTTCGCTTCCTTGCGGACGTCTTCGATGCCGCCCTTCATGTAGAAATTACCTTCGGGCACGTCGTCGTGTTTGCCTTCGAGAATTTCCTTGAAGCCCTTCACAGTGTCGGCGACCGGCACCTGCTTGCCTTCGTGACCGGTGAAGACCTGCGCCACCGAGAACGGCTGGCTGAGGAAGCGTTGGATCTTCCGCGCGCGGAAGACGGTCTGCTTGTCGTCGGGCGAAAGTTCGTCCATGCCCAGAATCGCGATGATGTCCTGCAGATCCTTGTAGCGTTGGAGCACCTTTTGCACGCCGCGGGCGACGTCGTAATGTTCCTGGCCGACGATGTCAGCGGTGAGCGCGCGCGAGGTCGAAGCCAGGGGATCGACGGCGGGATAAATGCCAAGCTCGGCGATGGAACGTTCCAGCACGATGGTCGCGTCCAAATGCGCGAACGTCGTGGCCGGCGCGGGGTCGGTCAAGTCGTCGGCGGGCACATACACGGCCTGGAAGCTCGTGATGGAGCCTTTTTTGGTCGAGGTGATGCGTTCCTGCAAGTCACCCATTTCGGCGGCCAGCGTGGGCTGGTAACCGACGGCGCTCGGCGTGCGGCCCAGGAGCGCGGACACTTCGGAACCGGCCTGCGAGAAACGGAAAACGTTGTCGACGAACAGGAGCACGTCCTGGTTCTTTTCGTCGCGGAAATACTCGGTCACGGCGAGCGCGGAAAGCGCCACGCGGAGACGCGCGCCGGGCGGCTCGTTCATCTGGCCGTACACCAGTCCGATACGGGAGCCGGGTTCGACAATCGGCAGGCCGTTGTCGCCCATCACCGGATGGCCCTTCGCATCCTTCTTCACCTTGATGACGTTGGCTTCGATCATTTCGTTGTAAAGATCGTTGCCTTCGCGCGTGCGTTCACCGACACCGGCGAACATGGAAACACCGCCGTGCAGCTTCGCGATGTTGTTGATCAATTCCATGATGACGACGGTCTTGCCGACGCCGGCGCCACCGAACGCGCCGACCTTGCCACCCTTGAGGAACGGGCAGATCAGGTCGATGACCTTGATGCCGGTGACCAGAATCTGCGGGGAAGTGGATTGATCCATCAACGTCGGAGCGGCGCGATGAATGGGAAGATATTTGTCGGCCTGGACGGGACCGCCCTCGTCCACGGGATTGCCGGTGACGTCGAACACGCGGCCCATGACGCCTTCGCCCGCAGGCATGGCGATGGGTTTGCCGGTGTCCACGGCGGGCATGCCGCGCTTGAGGCCGTCCGTGGTGGACATGGCGACGGTGCGAACCCAGTTGTCGCCGAGGTGCTGCTGCACTTCGAGCGTCAGGCGGGTCTTGCCCTTGAGGGGCATTTCGTAATCGATCGTCAGGGCGTTGTAGATGGACGGAAGCTGGTCGGGGAACTCGACGTCCACCACGGGACCGATGACTTGCACAATTTTGCCGGTATTCATTTGGTAGTCCTGTAAAAAGTCGTTTAGCCGGTGGCCATCGCGGCGCTGGAGATTTCCAGCAATTCCTTCGTGATGCTGGCCTGGCGCATCTTGTTGTATTCGAGCGTGAGATCCTTGACGAGCTGCTTGGCGTTGTCGGTTGCGCTTTTCATGGCGACCATGCGCGCGCTGTGTTCGCTCGCCTTGGCTTCCAGCAGCAACTGCGCGATGCGGAAATCGATGAAATAAAGGATCAGGTGATCCATCACCGCGGCCGCATCGGGTTCGTAAATGAAATCCATGCCCTCGCCCTCGGGCTTCTTCAGCTCCTCGGCGGTCTTGCCGGTGGCGGCCACGCGCAGGCTTTCCACCGAACCCATCGGCAACAGCACGCGCATGTCGGGCTTTTGGGAAAGCGTGTTGATGAATCGCGTGAACATCACGTCCACGGCATCGACTTCACCCTTGGTGAAGGCATCAACGGCGAAACGGGCAATGGCCGCGGCTTCCGCGAACGTCGGCGTATCCTTGAAAGTGAACTCGCCCACGAGATTCCGCTTGGTGCGGGCCAGGAATTGCGCGCCTTTTTTGCCGGCGGCGACAAATTCCGTGGTGGCGACGTCATACTTCGCGACTTCGCGCAGCAGATTCGTGTTCAGCGCTCCGCACAGGCCCTTGTCCGTGCTGATGACAATGACCATGCGCTTCTTCACCGGGCGCACTTCCATCAGGGGATGCTTGTAATCCCCGGTGTCGATGGCGAGATGCCCCATGATGTCGCTGGCCATCGCCGCAAAGGGGCGATAGTTCAACGCGCCCTGCTGGGCCTTGACCATTTTGGACGACGCCACCATCTGCATGGCCTTGGTGATCTGGGCCGTGCTTTTGACCGACTTGATGCGGCGGCGTATGTCGCGTGTGCTGGGCATGGTTTAAATGTCCAAAAGTGGCGGCGTGGCGATCAACGATAGGTCTGCTTGAACTCGGTGGCGGCGGCTTTCAACTCGCCGGTCAACGCCTCGCTCAAGGCGGCTTCCTTCTGAATTTTCTTCAGCAGGTCGGCCTTCATGTTCGACAGAAACTCGGTGAGCTTCGTCTGGAAATCCTTCACCTTTTCCACGGCGACGTCGTCGATGAAGCCGTTCTGCGCGACCCAGAGGACCGCGACCTGCACTTCAACCGGCATCGGGTTGTAGGGCATCTGCTTGAAGATTTCGATGATGCGTTTGCCGCGCTCGATTTGCTTCTGCGTGCCCGCGTCGAGGTCGGAACCGAACTGCGCGAACGCAGCCAGCTCGCGGAACTGCGCGAGGTCACCCTTCAAACGTCCGGCGACTTGTTTCATCGCCTTGATTTGCGCGGCGGAACCGACGCGCGAAACGGAGATGCCGACCGACACGGCGGGGCGGACGCCCTGGTAGAACAAATCGGTTTCGAGGAAGATCTGGCCGTCGGTGATGGAGATCACGTTCGTCGGGATGTAGGCCGAGACGTCGCCCGCCTGCGTTTCGATGATGGGCAGCGCGGTGAGCGAGCCATTGCCGAATTTCTCCGACACGCGCGCGGAACGTTCCAACAGGCGGCTGTGCAGATAAAACACGTCACCGGGATACGCTTCACGGCCCGAGGGGCGCTTCAATACCAGGGAAACCTGGCGATACGCCACGGCGTGCTTGGAAAGATCATCATAGATGATCAGCGCGTCCATGCCGTTGTCCATAAACCATTCGCCCATCGCGCAACCGGCGAACGGGGCGAGGTATTGGTTCGTGGCGGAATCCGACGCGCTCGCCACGACGATAATCGTGTAGGCCAGGGCGCCGGCTTCTTCGAGAATGCGGATGACGTTCGCGACGTTCGATTGCTTCTGGCCGATCGCGACGTAAATGGAGTAAAGCGGGCGATGTTTGGTGTCGCCGGATTCCTTCGCGGCCTTGTTCAGGCGGGCGTTGCTGATAATGGTGTCGATCCCGAGCGTGGTCTTGCCAGTCGAACGGTCGCCGATGATCAACTCGCGCTGGCCGCGGCCGACGGGGATCATCGCGTCGATCGCCATGATGCCGGTTTGCACGGGCTGATTGACCGATTTGCGGCGGATGATGCCGGGGGCGATTTTCTCGACGGGATACATCACGTCGGTCTTGATCGGGCCCTTGCCATCGACGGGCTGGCCGAGCGTGTTGACCACGCGGCCGAGCATGCCCATGCCGACAGGCACTTGCAGCACCTTGCCGGTGGTTTTGACTTCCTGGCCTTCCTTGATGCTGGTGTATTCACCCAGCACGATGGCGCCGACTTCGGTTTCTTCGAGGTTCAACACCAGGCCGGTGATGCCTCCGCCGAAGTCCAACATCTCGTTGTACATCGCGTCGGTCAGGCCTTCCACCTTGGCCACGCCGTCACCGATTTCGCGGACGATGCCGACGTTCTGCTTCGTCACCGACGATTTGACGCCGGCGATCTGGCTTTCAATATCCTGAAGTATCGAACTCATATCTTTTTTGAATTTTGCTAAAAGCCTCTGACAGGCGCTTAAAAACTTTCTTCCAACCCGGCCAGGCGCGCTTTCACGCTGCCATCGAACACGTCGCTGCCGACCTGCACGCGCAGCCCGCCCAGCAGGCTGGCATTTTGCGCAAAGGAATAAACCAGCCCTGCGCCGTAACGCTGGGTCAGGCTCGCCTTGATCGCGGCCTGCTGCGGTTCGCCCAGCGGAATGGCGCTTTCAATCAGCGCCGTGCGGCGGTCGAGGTCGAGCTTCACGAGGCGTTGGAACTGCGAAAGGATGGCGACGTAACCGCGCGGTTTGGCGGCGATGACCTTGGTTACCACCTGGCGGACCCGGCCCTCATCCAGCACACCGTTGACCCGGCAGCTATGGAAAAGTTCCTTGGCGTCGCGACGTTCTTGTTTGGTGATTTTCACAGTTACGCTTCGGGGGAGGCGTCGGAGAAAAAATTAATTTCTGGTGGCCAGTTCGCGGTTGGTTTCTTCGATCAGGCGCTTCTGGTCGTCGCCGGTCAAAACCTTGCCGGTGACTTTCGTGGTCGCTTCGACGACGAGGCGGCCGACTTCACGGCGCAGATCGGCCAGCATTCGGGCGTGCTCCGCCTCGGTGGCCTGGCGCGCCTTGTCCACGATGGCTTGGGCGGCGGCGATGGCTTTCTGCGTTTCGGTTTCCTGAACTTTCGCCGCGGCCGCGCGGGCGGTTTCGATCATTTTGGCTGCTTCAACACCGGTTTTCTGCAGCAATTCCTGCGCTTTGGCCTGGGCGTTCGCCAGTTCCTTCTTCACCTGCTCGGCATTCTCAAGGCCTTCCTTGATAAGCTGACGGCGTTGCGCGAGCACCGCGAGGATCGGCTTGTAGGCGAACTTTTGCAGGCAGATGACAACGATGATAAAGCTGATGCACTGGGCGATGAAGTGCGGCCAGTCCACGCCGAACTGCAGCGCAGTTGCCTTGCCCATTTCGGCGAGGTCGCTGCCGATACTTCCAAAAAAAATCGCGGATTGCATAATATCTTAAATTGGGAAAAAAGCCAGGCGCAGGGCTTGCGCCCCGCACCCGGACAATACTACGGCCCTTGTTTAACAAGGAAGATGGCGTAGAACACGATAGCTTCCGCGAACGCGATTGCGAGAATCGCCTGCACGAGAATCTTCGTGGAAGCGCCGGGATTACGCCCGACCGCTTCCGACGCCTTCATGCCGATAAATCCTACGCCGATGGCTGCGCCCAGCGCCGCCATACCGACGTGAAAATTTCCGGCCAACTCCGCCAACATTGGCATTAACGTATGCATTTAACTTTACCTTTCTCTTGTCGCCGGCCCCCGCGATTGAACACGGTCAAACCGGCGAAATTGTTTTCTTAATGGGAGTGCTCCGCTTCGCTGTGCGCATGGCCGTGGCCATCGTCTTCATGCATGCAAATCAGCATCGTGAAGACCGCCGTGAGCAACATGAACACCAGCGCTTGAACCACGCCGACGAGCAACTCCATGAAATAGAACGGGACGGGCAGCAGCCAGCCGAATCCGGGCACCAGATTGGCCATCGATTCCAGCATGTTTTCACCGGCGAAAATATTGCCGTAAAGACGGAAGCTGAGCGAAACCGGACGGAAAACGATGGAAAGGATTTCCAGAAACCCAACGAGGAAAAACACCACAATCAGCAATAGTTTCAGGGCTCCCGTGGTTTCACCCTTCGGTCCAAACAGATGCAGGAACATACCCACCATGCCGTTGGCTTGAAACGCCCAAACAATCCAGCAGATGAAGAAAATCATCGACATTGCCAGGGTCATATTCAAATCGGCGTTGCCGCCGCGGAGCAGGGGATTGGTGATTGCAAAATGGCCCTTGGCATCATGATGTCCCCAGCCCATCGTGCCGACGCCGGGAATCAAACCAAACCAGTTCGTGAACAAAATAATGATGAAGGCCGAGGCGAAGAACCAAAAGGTTTTCTTCACGAGATCGGAACCAATAATGCCTTCCAGAAAATCATGCAGGCTTTCCACCAGCCATTCCCAAAAATTCTGCGCACCGGAAGGAATTGCCTGGATGTTCTTGGTCGCGTAGCGGGCGAAAACGATGATAACAATGGCTACCATCCAGCTTACCACCATGGAACTGGTAATAAAGGATTTGCCAGTTTCGCCCAGGCCGAGAGCGTTGGGGCTGAGTTCGTGCTTTTCGGCATGCGCCTCGTCTTTGGCGGCAGCTTCATCGAACTTGACAACCTCGGACTGTATAGTTGCAACATGGTCGTGCGCAACGGCTTCCGCACAGTGGCCGACCATTGGCACGCCCGCCAGCAGGATCCAAAGCAAGATGATTCTAATTGCTCGCATTTCGCGCTAAATATAAAAGCTAATAGTGAAGACGACCCACGTCCTCAAGGTAATTCCGGCTTGTGAGCCGGGAGCCCGAAGAAACTGCCGGAAGGGGCCCGGGGTTACAAGACTTTTTTTTAGAAAAGCAGTGTTTGTAAACTATCTTCTAATGGTGAGTGTTTCTTCTAATTCATCGGCGAATTGGCCGATTTTGCGCAGAAATCTTCCATAATGGGCGCAAAACTGAAAGTTTTTGGCTTCATTCGATTTCTCTCAATCCTTCATGTCAAGCGCGCGCCACATATACCATGCGGCGATGGAGCGATGCGGCCGCCAACGCTCTCCGTGAGCGAGTAATTCCTGGTGGCTGGGCAATGCCTTAAGGCCGTATGTTTGCGCGAAACCTTTGCGCACTCCGTAATCCGAGACGGGCAGCACATCCTGTCGTCCCAAAGTGAAAATCAGCAGCATTTCCACGGTCCATGGTCCGACACCGCGGACGACGGTTACTCGCTCGATAATTTCCTCATCCGTCATTTTCGCCATGGCCCGGCGTGTGGGAACGACACCAGCCAGTGTTTGCGCGGCGATATCTAGGATCGCGGCGGTCTTTGCGCGCGACAATCCAGCTCCCCGCAACTTTTCCAGAGGGGTATCGAGCAAATCCTGCGGCGTCGGAAAGCGGCGATGTGGATAAAGCGCCTTCACCCGACCGAGAATTGTGGCAGCGGCGGTGCCGTTGAGTTGCTGATACGCGACCGACTGAACGAGCGCCTCGAACGGGCTGCGCTTGCGGATGGTGATGCCGCACGGCCCAACTTTCTTGATGAGCCGCGCCAGGACTTTGTCTCGGGAACTGAGATGCCGCAGGATTTCGGGAGTCATACTATATATGTGGTCCCTGCGAATTTAGAATGGCGGTCAAGAGTTGCCAAGGCTGGTGGCAAACTTGAGCGCCGGGGAGCGTGACAAGATAACTTGCCGCCGCCCGGCTTTCCCTCCAATTTCCGTTTCACACTTCCCGCCGGGTGCTCGAATTAGTCCGGTGGAAAAAATATTCGTGCGAAAATTCTGGTTGCCGATCGTCCTGGCCTGGGCTGCGGGGTTTGTTGACTCACTCGGCTTCCTCGCGCTATCGCACGAGTTCACCTCACATATGAGCGGTAACGCGGCTGCCACCGGGGCCGAACTGGGCGTGGGCAATTTTCACGAGGCGCTTGTCCTTGGCTCCGCCATTCCGGGATTCGTCGCCGGGGTGTGTCTTGGCGTGGCAGCGGATATTATTGCGAAGCGGAAGCAAATTCGCAGTCCGTTCGGCATCGTTCTGCTCATGGAATCTGCCTGCCTCATCGCCTTTATGGCGGTGGCGGCGACGCAGGGATATCCGGTCGCCAAAGGTTCCGGCCGTTTTTTCGTGCTGGTGGAATGCCTTACCATCGCCATGGGACTTCAAGCCGCTGCGTTGCGCCGGGTGCAGGACATCAAAGTGAGCACGACCTTTGTCACCGGAATGATCACAAGCATGGCGGAGGAATTCACCAACTATGTGCTGTCTCCGAAAAACGATGCCGGGCGTGCACAGTCGGGAACACACGCGCTGCTCTTCGCGAGCATTTTTCTGGCGTTTGTGATCGGCGGCGTGGGCGGCGCGTTTGGACACCAGAACTGCGGACCCTACGCGTTGGTCGCGCCGTTGGTGGTGGTTCTTGTCATCGCGGCGAAGCAGTTTGTATCTGAACGCCGTGATGTTGCCGATTGATTCGCCCGTTCGCCTGGCGAATTGCAATGTGCGGGTCGTTACCCAAGTCAATTGTCCGCCGGGGTGGTGGACGCAAATTTTTCCAGCGACCTCTTGGCGAATTCACGAACGTTGGCGTTCGGATCGTTGAGGCAATCGAGCAGTACCGGGATGACAATGTTAGTCGCGGAACGCGCGTCTTGCAGCGCATAACAGGCATTTCCCCTGACGCCAACGTCCGCATCTCTGGTCGCCCTCACGAGCGCGGTTGCGGAGTCATGGGTGTCAAATTTTTGCAAGCTCGCGGCTGCGACCCGGCGGATGATCGAGTTCGTCTCGTTCAGGAGCCGGACCAACGCGGGGACCACTATTTTGTTGGACGCGTGAATGCCTCCCAGCGCGACGATAGCGTTGGCCCGGCGAGACGAGGCCTCATTCGTGTCGAGAGCCACGCGCAAAAGCAACGGAATTGCCGGGTGGGTTTTGGGGCCGATGCCCTGCAACGAAAGTGCCGTCGCCTCACTCGAGGAGGGCGAGATATTTTGCTCGAAAATCTGCATTAGCACCGGCGTCGCGTCCCCGGCGGCGGACCCGAGTATCTTGAAGGCGTTCACGGCTTGAAGGTTCTTCGACTGCGCACCTTGGTATGAAACCGTCATTGCGTTCTGTCGTCGCGCGAGGTCGACCAGGGTTGCCGCCAGCGGCGAATCCTTGGCCCGCAGCATCTTGAAAAGAATCGGGAAGCTGTTTGTGCCGATCGCACGAACGGCCGCAGCATCCCGGTTCGATGCCGGAGTTTCCAGGCCCTCTATGCCGATGAAGTTTTCGTCATATTGATCCAGCCAGTAGCTGAGCGGCTCGTCCTGATACACCGGTTCGGTTGGTTGCGAGAGTCTCCAACTTGCCGCACCCAGCGCGATGACAACGATCAGTCCAATCACGAACGTAATCGCGCGCTTTTTCACGGGTCACCTGTTCAAGTGATACAAAGTGAGGTTTGAAAAATCTTCCGCTCCGACAACGTCTTCACCGTCTCCACCTTGTGAATGAGCCACTGGCCTTCGATCTTTTTGAGTTCGAGCTTGAGTTCCTGAAGGTTGAAATCCTTTTCGCCGGGCATTCTTACCTTGGCGGTTAGATTGGCGGTGGCGCTTTGCTTGTCTGGCGCAACGGTCACGACGATGTCGTAGAAGTTCACGGTGAGACCGGCGAGGGTGGAGTGCGCGGCGAGCGCGGCCTGGACGACTTCCTCACGGCCGCTCAAGGTTTGTTGCGAGCGGCCGGGGACGTTCACCAATATTTCAGCGTCCGTGGTGAAGAAATTGCCGAGGCCCTGGGCGCTGGCGAGTTTCGCGAGCGGCGATTCGTTGGACGGGAAGGAGCCGGCTTCGGCGAGGGCGTTCAGACGTTTGCGGACGGCGGTTTCGGCGTTCGGAAAAAACGTCACCCAAACCCAGTAACCCGCACCCCCCAGCACCGCCACCAACACCGCCAGCATCACCCCTTTTTTCATAACAATATTCTTCCCACAATCCGGCTCCGATCACCGATGCCTTTGAAATGTTCCCCGGGCGTCATGGATCGGTTGTCCCCGACGAAATAATATTCGTTGGTCTTGAGAGTTTGCGGGGCGATCTCCCAATCGCAACTGAATTTGAGATACGGCTCGGGCAATTCGTTGCCATTGATGAAGATTCGACCGCGGTGGAAGGCAATCGTTTCGCCCGGCAACGCCACGATGCGCTTGAGATACATGTAACTCATTCCGGTGGTTCGGATGCCGACCACATCGCCGCGCTCGGGCGGATGCGAAAGGTAGGCGAGACGATTGATGAAATTCACACCGTGTTCCCGGTAGGTGGGCAGCATGCTGCCGCCTTCGACGGTAATGGGAACGAGGACGTAGCGATTGAAAACCAGCAGGCAGAGAACCGTAAGTGTGACGATGCGAATGACTGTCCGACGGGGATTGCGTCCGATCAAAATCACGCGTAGCAAGTTGGCCGGCTTTTCCGGTTCGTTCGCGTTCGCGCTGGTCTTGGTCTGTGCTTCGTCCATCACCACAGATAACGATGCGTACAAAATGAGGCATTCTGCGGGTAAATCAACTCCCCAAAATGTACTTGTCCCCTGGTCCCTGGGGGCATAGGAAAAGGCGATGCACACCCCGCCAAAAGCCGGTTTTTCCTTCACATGATGATCAATCGCATTCTTGGCTGCCTTGCGCTGATCACGCTGGCGACCTGTTCGCTGGGCGCCGGGGAAGCAGTGCGCGGCGTGCCGGATCCGGCGTGGGATGGGCTCTTTCAGCAGACGAATGGCTGGATCGGTGCGGACGGAAATTATTCCGTGCCTTTGTCGCCGAACGAAACGCTGTGGCTCTTCAGTGATACTTTTGTCGGTGAAATCAAGGAGGGCAAACGCGTGAACGCGCGGATGATTCACAATTCCATCGCGCTGCAATCCGGCACCAACCGACCGGTGTTTTATTACGGCAAAACCTCCGACGGCCGGCCCGATTCTTTTATCAATCCCCTTCACGGTGCGACCAACGGTTACTTCTGGTTGAATCACGGTTTGAAAACACCGCAGGCGCTTTATTGTTTCGCGCTCCAAGTCTTAACCGTGGACACCAAGTCACCGTTCGGCTTCAAATTGAAGGACGGCTGGTTGATCCGGGTCAGCAACCCGGAAGCGTCGCCAGATGAATGGCGCATGACGCAAACGAAGGTGCCTTTCACGAAAATTTCCGGCGACGAATCCCTGATCTTTGGCGGCGCGGTGCTGGAGGAAAAAGGCTTTGCCTACATTTTTGGCAGCGAATCGTGGAAGGAGAAAAAGAGAAACGCACAAACCTCCCTGGTCATGGCGCGTGTGCCGGTGGAGAAGTTCGGTGACTTTGATCAGTGGCGGTTTCATTCCAATGGCGAATGGCGCAAGGACACTAAAAGGCTGTCCCCGCTTTTCGAGAACCTCGGCAGCGAGTTTTCGATCTCGCGTTTGCCGTCGAACGGAAAATATGTCGCGGTATACACCGAGGGCATCAGCGACCGGATCGTGCTTCGCTCGGCGCCGGCATTGACGGGACCATGGAGAGAGGCGCAATTGATCTATCGCTGCCCGGACGCGGGCTGGTCGTCCAAGGTGTTTTGCTATGCCGCCAAAGCGCACCCGGAATTGCCAGGGGCACCCGATGAATTGCTGATCACATATGCCGCCAATTCCTGGAATTTCTGGGATCTTTTCACCGATCCGCGCCTGTATTGGCCGCGGTTTGTCCGATATCAGTTTCCCGCCGGCGAAAATTAAGCTGCCGCATCCCGCCCGCCGCCCGCGCAAGCTGTATCGTGGATTCCACGATGACTAAATCAGGGATAGCCACGATTCACAGAAACTCCCGCGCGCCTATGATGGGGACCGTGAGCATTGCGAAGTAGGGCATAAGGCCAATACGCCGCGACCGGAACAGCACCCGGCGCGCGGTCAGTCTGTGGTTCAAAACGCTATGAAAGCAGCTCGAAGAAATATGGTTCGATTCTCATGCGCCCGAGGTTCGGCGACCTCGTTGATTGCACCCGCGGCCCGGTCCGCGAAGGGTGCAGCGCAGTCGTCGATCACCACCCGAAAAACCATTCTTGTCGTGGACGACCATGCGGTCGTGCGGGACATGTTCGCGGGCTTTTTGCGCGGCCTGGGCTACGGCGTGCTGGAAGCCGACGGCCCGCTCGAAGCGCAGCAGATGAGCGCGAACGACGTGAAAATCGACCTGCTGCTGACTGACTTTCGCATGCCGGAAATGAACGGCGTGGAACTGGCCCGCTGGTTCCGCGAGAGATTCCCAATGACCAAACTCATGGTGGTGTCGAGCACGCCCTGGGAGGTGGAACCGTACTTCACCAAAACCGACAGCTTTGCGCTGTTGGAAAAATCCGAGGCTTTTGCGCGCCTGCCGGGGCTGGTGGAGCAGTTGCTCACCGAGGTGCCGGAGCTGACGGCCGAGCCGGTAGCGGAGGCCATCGCCCACTCGCCCTCGTAAATTATTTGCCGGTTTTGCCGTATATCAATTTTCAACTGTTAACGCTGTAACGCTGTGCATCTGACGAACCAATGTATTTTGCAGGTCGAGGACGACGAGAATGACGTGTTCCTCCTGCAACGCGCGTTCGCTTCCGCGGGCATCACCAACCCCGTGCGGGTGGCGGCCGATGGTCAGGCGGCGATCGATTATCTCTCCGCCGCGGCCACTTTTGAAGACACCGCCCGGTATCCGCTGCCGTGCCTGATTCTGCTGGATCTCAAGCTGCCGAAACTCTCCGGCCTGGAAGTGCTCGCGTGGATTCGGCGCCAGCCGGGACTCAGGAAACTCGTGGTGGTGCTGTTCAGTTCCTCCCTCGCGCCCGCCGAATTGGAACGCGCCTACGAGCTCGGCACCAATTCCTTCGTGCAGAAGCCGGCCGATTTTCGTCAGACCGCCGAGATTGCCCAGCTCCTAAAACGCTGGTGGCTTGGGTATAATCAATTCTCTCCCATCATGGAGGCTTCTCCCGCTTTGCGGCGGGCTTCCTGATCGTTGCGATTTCCCGGCTGCCGGCGCTTGCTCCTGCCGTTAAACAACACGAGCATTAGCCTGCAAACAGCGGGGGTTATTGGCTGTACGAATTTCATTGCGCTTTTTTTGCAACTTTTTCACGCTGGAGGTGTCTAAGTAGCTCGTGGTGAGCCGGGTAGCGGCTCGAACGGGAAGTTTATTTCGGTGAATTAGGGCCAGGTGGAAGCCGTCGGATACCCGGATTTTACAAAAGCGTGACAATTCGTGGACCGGAACTTCCGCAAAGTGATCCGACAATGAGCAGGGGAAAAGCTGATCCAGAGGATAATCTGCTGCAGGCGGTGGAGGACGCGGAAGGTGTCCTCGGCCATCGCGCGCCCTCGCATACGCAAGTGGAAGGCCTCACCAAGCTGGTCGTTTCGCCTGAGGCTATTCGTGCTCTTCCGTTGGAATTCGTCAAACGCCATCGCATCCTGCCCATTCGTTTGCACAACGGCTCAATCGATATCGCCACCGCCGAACTGGGAAATCAAAAGATTATCGAAGACATTCGGCTGCTGAGCGGCCTGGAGGTGCAGGAGTTCGAGGCGCCGGCGGCGGAAATCCTTGAAAAAATCGCCGAGTGCTACCAGGTCACTGTCGAGAAGATGATCGAGAATCTCGACGCGGACAATGCTGTCTCCGCCGAGGGTCGCACGCTCCACGATATCGAAGTGATGGCGAACGAGCCGACGGTGATCAACCTCGTGAACGTCATCATTTCCACTGCGTTGCGGGAGCGCGCGAGCGATATCCACCTGGTTCCCTTCGAGCAGTCGGTGCAATTGCGCTACCGTATCGACGGTATTTTGCAGGACAAACCGCCGCCGCCGCGCCAGCTTCATCCGGCGCTCATCTCGCGGATCAAGATCATGGCGGACATGAACATCGCCGAGCGCTATCTGCCGCAGGACGGCCACATTCAGATCAATCATCGCGGTGCGCGCGTGGACATTCGGGTGGGCACATTGCCGACGATTTACGGCGAGGGCATGGTGTTGCGCTTGCTGGAGAAAAACTCGAAGCTGCTCACCGCCGAGGAACTTGGCCTCGATCCGGAACGCTCCAAGCTCTTGTCGCGTTTGGTCGAGAAACCACACGGGCTTTTCCTGACGACCGGTCCGACGGGCAGCGGCAAGACGACGACGCTCTATTCCATCCTCCAGCGAATTTATTCGCCGGAGCGAAAAATTGTTACCATCGAAGATCCGGTGGAATATGAATTGCCGGGCGTCGCGCAGATCCCCGTCAAGCCGAGTCGCAATTTCACTTTCGCCAACGGCCTGCGATCCATCCTCCGGCAGGACCCCGACGTGGTGATGGTCGGCGAAATTCGCGATTCCGAAACCGCCGAGATAGCCATCCGCGCCGCGCTGACGGGCCATCAGGTTTTCAGCACGCTCCACACCAACGACGCGACCGGCGCGGTGACGCGGCTCATCGACATGGGGGTGGAGGCTTTTCTGATTTCCTCCTCGCTCGAAGGTGTGCTGGCGCAACGGCTGGTTCGCCGCATTTGTCCCGCCTGCCGCGCGGTTACACCGGTGCCCACGATTGTTCGCGAGCGCTTGAAATCACAGGGCGTGCATCAAATTGCGGATACCTATTATCGCGGCGCGGGCTGCGATGAATGCCGTGGAACCGGATATCGCGGCCGGATCGGAATTTTTGAGCTGCTCGCCATCAATACGGAACTGCGCGAGATGATTTTGCAGAAGCAATCCAATGCCCGGCTTAAGGCGGTGGCGCAGAAGACCATGACTACGATGCATCAGGACGCGATGCAGAAAGCCGCCGCCGGTGTCACCTCGCTGGAGGAAATCCTGCGTGTCTCCTCGGGCGATTTGTTGGAATGACGTCGTTTCGTTACGAGGCAGTTGAGGCCAGCGGCGCTTCCGTGCAGGGAGTGATCGACGCCGAGGACCGCAAGGCGGCGCTCCAGCTTTTGGGGCGGCGCGGCCTGTTTCCGTCGAATCTGGAAATCTCCGCCGCCAAAGCCAGCGCGGCCGGCTCCGAGACGCAGGCGGCCGTGGAACGAACGGGTGGCCGCGTCCGCCGAAAAGACATCACTGCTTTCACGCGCGAGATGAGCGCGCTCCTGACCGCTGCGATTCCAATTCCGCAGGCGCTGGATGGGCTGAGCGAGGAGGAGGAAAATCCGGCGATGCGCGCCGTCGTGCGGCAGCTTTCCGAGTCGGTGCGGAAAGGCGCGTCGTTTTCGGCGGCGCTTGATGAACACCCCAGGTTGTTCAGCAAACTCTACACGAGCATGGTTCGCGTGGGTGAGGAAGCTGGCGCGTTGCAGAAGGTGATGTCGGACCTGACGGATTTGCTGGAGCACGAGGACGAAGTGCGCAGCGAAGTCACAATGGCCGTCGCTTACCCGATTTTTGTCGTGGTCTTCGGGCTCATCACCGTGGCAATCCTCCTCGCTTTCGTGTTGCCGAGAATTACCGGCATGTTGAAAGACATGCTGCCGTCATTACCGTTGCCGACAGTCATCCTTTTGGCGGTAAGCGATTTTTTCTCACACTACTGGTATTGGGTTTTAATCGGCATCGTGGCGGCGGGTTTCGGCATTCGGAAATACGTCCTCTCGGAGCAGGGCGCGGAGATGTGGGATACCTGGAAATTGCGCCTGCCGCTCATGGGCACGGTATTTAAATCCGCGGCGTTGAGCCGCTTCGCGCGGACGCTGGGCACGCTTGTCAAAAGCGGCGTTTCCCTTTTGCCTTCGTTGAAAATCGTGGAAAACACCATTGGGAACCGCGTCCTCGCGCGGCAGGTGGCGAGCGTGGCGGAAGAGACGCGCGGCGGAAATTCCCTGGCGGCGCCATTGCGGAAACTGGGCATTTTTCCAAGGACGGTTGTGCAAATGATCGAGGTCGGTGAGGAGACGGGTCGTCTCGACGAAATGCTGCTCAAGGTGGCGGTCATTGAGGAGCGTCACATGCGCACACATACCAAAACCCTGATCTCGCTCCTGGCGCCGATTTTGATTCTGGTGATCGGCGCGATTGTGGGATTCATCGTCATTGCAATCCTGCTGCCCATCTTCAGGATGAGCCACGCAATCCATTGAGGCGACCGCCATGCTCCAGAAAATGAATAATTTACCCTGCCGAATCGTTACATAATCATACCAATGGAAGTATTCACACTCCGCATGAACCAACGTTCACAACTCAAACGGTCAGCCGGCTTTACGCTCATTGAAATGATGGTCGTCGTGATCATCATCGGCGTGCTCGCGGCGATGATTATCCCGCAATTCATGGGCTCGACCACCGATGCCAAAGTGAGTGCCGCCAAGGGCGACGTCTCCCAAATCGAATCGGCCATCGAGCGCTTCAACCTCAACATGGATCGCTATCCGACCATGGACGAGGGATTGAAGGTCCTCGTCGAAGCGCCGCCGGGCGACGATAAAAAATGGCGCGGCCCTTATCTGAAGCAATTGCGCGACGACCCTTGGGGCAATGCCTATCAATACCGCGTTCCGGGGGGCCATCATGCCACGACGTTCGACGTCTGGTCGCGCGGCGCGGATGGCCAGGACGGCGGCGACGGGCCGAATACCGACCTCGGAAACTGGTAGTCGCCTGGAGATTGTTGGATGGGTCGCCAAATCGTATCGCCGGGTCAAGGGAGGTCAGGGCGCAGCGCACGCGCTGCGGGCTTCACGCTGATTGAGTTGATGGTGGTCATTGCCATCATCGGCATCATGACGGCGATGATTGTACCCGAAATGCGGGGGACTTATCAGGACGCGTTGCTACGTTCCACGTCGCGGCAATTGATCAGTGTGTTTGACGTCGCGTCGAGTCGCGCCATCAGCGTCAACCAGGCGCATCAATTCCGCCTGGATCAAAAGACCGGTCGTTACATAATTGAGAAGGTGATGCCCGGTCGCGGTGGGCCGCAAGGTCGGCTCGCGCCGATGCAGGAAGTGCCGGGTGGGGAGGGACAATTGGACACCCGCATTTCAATTCAGATGCGGCCCGCCATGGATCCGATTTCCCAGGACACCGAATTGGCGTCGGACACCGGACCTGCCATACCTGAGCCTGCCGCTGTGGCCGAAACCAATCCTCGAGCGGAGGGCGCAGAGGATGTCATCACGTTTTACCCCGATGGCACAGCAGACGCCGGGGAAATCCTGCTGCGCGATCAGGATGGCTTTCGACTCGCTCTCCGCATCAACCCGGCCACGGCGCGGGTTCGCATCATTGAACTGGCCCGCCAATGAACGCCACGCGCCCCAACGCCGGTTTTTCCCTGATCGAGGTGATGGTCGCCATCCTGATTTTGGGCGTGGCGCTGGTGGGGCTGACGCAGGGCGTGACGGTCGCGTTGAGTTCGAGCAAGGAATCAGAATTGCAAACCACGGCGGCGCTCTTTGCCGCCGGAACGATCGAGTCGTTGCGTGCGCAACCGGACTTTACCGATGGCGAGACCGAAGGCGATTGCGGCGAAAACCTGACGATGTATCGCTGGAAACAAACAATCTCAAAAGCCGAGGTGGATGGGCTTCATGAAGTGACGGTGGTCGTGGAGAACGCCAAATCCGGCGGCGTGATTTATGAATTGCGCACGCAGTTGTTCCAGCGTCCCGAGGACGAGCCGCGACGGTCGAGCCAGTCCAGTTCCCGGAGGCGCCGATGAAGTTAACCGTGCATCCAGCTTCGGCAAGCCGTCGGGCATTCACCTTGATCGAAGTGCTGATCGGGGCGGCGCTGATGTCGATAATTCTGGTCACCGCCTACATGTGCCTGCACAGCGCACTGCAAAGCCAGAAGATGATCGAGCCGCGCGCGACGGTATTTCAAAGCGCCCGAGTGGCGATGGCCCAGCTCTCGGCGGACTTGCGCGCTGCCTGTCCCTTGTCAAAGGATGCCGATTTCCTTGGCATGCACCGCATGATCGGTCCGATGGCGGCCGACAATCTAGATTTTGCCACCCACAATTATACACCGCGCCGGGATGGTGAAGGCGATTACTGCCAGTTGAGTTACTTCCTCGAGAAGGATCCGACTTCGGGTCAATACACGCTTTATCGTCGGCGCAATCCGGTGATTGCGCTGGATGCGACCCAGGGCGGCACCCGGGAGGAAGTTGCTTCGGGCCTGCTCGGATTGCAGTTCGATTACTATGACGGCTTTGAGTGGTACGATACCTGGGGTGAAACGGATCGTCGCGCCAAGTCCGGCACGTCACGCAAGGAGCGATACAATCTCGAAGGCATGCCGGAGGCGGTGCGCATCACGATGTGGTTCGACGCGAATCCACAATCGAAGCCGGCGAAAGCCAGTGAGGTCACCACACCTTCCGAAAGCGACAAATCGACAGTGGTGCCGCTGGTGTTTCAGACCGTCGCGCGACTGAACCTGGTCAGGGCGCAGCAGGACACTGGCACTGGCGGCTCCGATACGAGCGGGCAGCCGGACAACGGCGCATCCGGAGCGGGAGTGACCCAATGAGGCGCACGCGAAGCCAATCAACGTCTCGTCGTGGCTCGATCCTGATCGGATTGCTCTGGTGCCTCGCGCTCCTGTCCGTGGTGGTGATTGGAGTTCTGCACACGTCGCGGATGGACCTGATCTTGGTGAAGAATTACGGCGACCGTATTCAGGCGCGGTATCTTGCACTGGCCGGTATCGAGAAAGCGAAGGCACTCCTATACCGCGAGTCCCGCGAGCGCAGCGGCAGCGGACGTCATCATAGCGGCAGTCTCTACAATTCACCGGAACAATTTCAGCACGTCGCCTTCGGCCGCGGAGACTTCACGGTCTTTCG
>JBGALR010000013.1:0-142781 GCA_044223735.1 Limisphaerales bacterium
GTCTTTCCCGCTCGGACTCCCAAGGCGCGAGGATGACTACGCTGGACATACTTTACAGGCCCTCAGTGCCTCTAGTCGCATCACCCTGGGGTGTGAGGTTCTCGTGGCTGAAGAGAACGGATGGCATCAGATGGATGAGCGGCGCCGAGTGTCTGCGCTACATGGGATTCCCTGCGGACTGGACGCGAGCAATGTCGCCAGTCGCTACGGAGCAGGCAACGCGGTTTGTCCCCCCGTCGCTCAATGGGTGGCAGACAAATTGATGTTGTCCGCAATGCGCAACTAAATGAATGAGCAAGCCGCGAGAATCCAAACTGGACGAGCACGCCGAGCGTCTGACCGAATGGTTGACTCCCAAGGAAGAGGGCGGCCGTGGGCTTACCTATCACGAAGCCGCAGAGCAATTGCGTTCCGATTCATTCTCGGTTGTGCCATCGCGTATTTGCACATGGTGGAAGCGTCGCCGGGACGACCAAGAGGCGAAAGATTATCTGGAGGGAATCCGCAACGGCTCTGCCCAAGTGAAAGAAGTGGAGCAAGCGCTTGGGGAAAATCGAACGCCGGAATTGGAAACGCTAATCCAGATGCACCGTCTGGTTGTGTTGCAACTGGTGACTCAATCAAAGGTGAACCCCAAGTTGCTGAAGACTGTCTCGCTCATGATGAAGCCCATCATGGAGTACGCAAAGCTTGCGGAAAAACGCAAGGAGATCGAACTGAACCAGCAGAAATATCTGGATCACGTTGCCGAGCGGAAGCGCGTGCTGGCAGCGGAAATAAAAGAGGCGAACACGAGCGGAGGTCTGTCACAGGAGGCCCGCGCCAAGATCGAACGCGAATTGAATCTGCTCTGATGAATCGCACTGCTGCCAAATATTTCCTGCCTTACCAGGCGAAGTGGATTCAGGACCCGTCGCGCCTGCGCATTTGCGAGAAGGGACGGCAAATCGGAATGTCCTACGCCGACAGCTACGACTCGGTGATGAAGGCGGCGACGACCGATGGCAAAGACGTCTGGGTCACCAGCCGCGATGAAATTCAGGCGCGCCAATACATCGTTTATTGCAAGCGATGGGCGAACGTCGCGAAGTTCGCGGCGGAAGATTTGGGAATGCAGGCCGTATTGTCTGACGACGGCAAGGCCACGCAAATGCAGGTGCTCCGTTTCGCGAGCGGCTTCAACATCTACGCGCTCTCGTCGAACCCTGATGCACTCGCGGGCAAGACGGGCCATGTGAAGATTGATGAGTTCGCTTTGCACAAATTGCAGCGCGAGATTTACGCCGTCGCGAAACCCGTCATTCAATGGGGCGGCACACTCTCAGTTCTCTCCACGCATCGCGGCGTTGCCACTGTTTTCAATCAGCGAATCATCGACATCAAAGAACACGGCAACCCAATGGGCTGGAGTCTTCACACGATTCCAATTCAACGTGCCGTTGAGGATGGCATCGTTGAGAAGATCGATGAGGCGACGGGCGGAAAGCTCACAGCGGAATACAAGGCGTCCGGTTCAACGTGGACCTTGCGCGAATGGTGGCTGGCAAAGCAACGCGCCGAGTGCATCGACGAGGAACAATGGCAGCAGGAATATTGCTGCGTGCCGGCCGATGAAGCGACCGCGTTCATTTCCTACGACATGATTACTGGCTGCGAGGAAAGCGTCTCGCCGCTTCGCGACCTGGAATATCTGCAAACTTGCGGCAACCCGCTTTACCTCGGTGTGGACGTGGCTCGCAAAACCGACCTCTGCGTTCTGGACGTTGGTGAAAAGATTGGCGACGTGATGTGGGACCGCCTGCGGATCGAACTGCAAAACAAAAAGTTCGCTGAGATTCGCGAGGAACTTTACCGCCTGCTGCGGTTGCCGTCGCTCCGTCGTGCCTGCATTGATGCCACCGGGCTGGGCATGCAATTGGCCGAGGAAGCCAAGGATCAATTTGGATTCAAAGTCGAACCAGTCACTTTCACGGCTCAGGTGAAACAAGATTTGGCCTTCCCACTCCGCGCCGCCTTTGAGGACAAGAAGCTACGCATTCCTTCCGATGAAAAGTTGCGGGCCGATTTGCGCGGCATCAAGAAGGAAACCACTTCGAGTGGCAACATCCGGTTCGCCGGGGAGAGTAACGACAGCCATTGTGACCGCTTCTGGGCTAAGGCGCTTCGTCAACACGCGGCTTCGGTTTCCAAAAGCAACTTTTCCGCCTCCCTAATATGACCTTTAACCCGACTTTTCGAGCGGCACGCCTTGCGCCTTGGACGGCGCTCCAGGACGTTTTGATGCCCGGAAGCCCGCGCTCCGTGCGGCCCCCCGCCCAAAAACGCGCCAGTCGAAGCGTTAAAGCGGTCTTAAACCTATTGGGGCGGGAAGTCAGACTTTCATTTGGGGGTGAAAAATGAGCGGTCGGATTCCCGGAATGACCTATTCGGAAATCATCCGTGCCGCCAGAGCCCATGGCGACTGGAACTCTTTGCCCCAGGAAATGGCTGCGGATGTCCTCCACGGCCTGAGTCTGGCCAAGAAATCCATGGACGGCGGCGGTTCCAGCCAGGGAATTCCGGCTTATTGGTTTTCCCGCGCCATAGAAACGGGCGGCGCTGCCACTCTTTACCAGCCCTACCGCAATTCCGTTTGGGTCCAACGGGCGATTAAGAAAGTCGCCGGGCCGGTCGCGGCGGTCGAAGTGGTGTTCATGAAACCGGGCGGTGGCCGGCTGTCCGATTCCAAAAGGGAAAAGCGCATCAAGCGCAACCTGGTCGTCGGCACCAGGAAGGGCGTCGCCAAAAAGGCAAAGGCCGACTTTGTTGACGTGCCCAAGTTGAGCGAGTGGCTTTCGGAACCGGCAAAGGGTTTGGGCTGGAGCGACTTCATTGAGGCAACCATCGGCTGGCTCAAGCTGAAGGGCGAAGCGTTCTGGCTGTTGTCGGATGAAATGTCCGTGCCGTTCCCGGAAGTGCGCAAGGGAAAGATTCCGCCGCTGGTCGTGGCCCGGCCGGACCGCATGCGTCATGTCGTCGAGAACGGTGTTTTGATCGCGTGGGTGTTCACCGACGCGGGCGGCAAACAATACACGCTCGTTCCCGAGCAGGTCATCCACCTCAAATACTGGAACCCGTATGACCAGTGGCGCGGCCTGGCGGAATACGAAGCGGCGCACGTCGCGGCTGAGGGCGATTACCTCGCGGGCCGATTCTCGCGCAACATTTCTGCCAACAACGGCGACAAGGGGCCAATCATCGTTTCCAAAAACGGCGTGCCCACCGATCCGCAACGCGAACAGATTATCAATGAGTTGCGGGCAAAGCGCGAAGCGCAACTGCGCGGCGAGTTCCGGCCAATCTTCATGACGGGCGACATCAGTGTTGAGGACCCGCAAATTCAGACCGTGGACGGCGACTTCATTTCCCAACGCCTGGGCAACCGTCACGAAATTGCGACCGCGTTCGGGGTGCCGATGTCGATGTTCGACGTGAAGAACGATTATTCGATGGGGAGCCAGAGCGCATACTATCAGTTGATTCTCGACACCTGCATTCCGTGCGGTGCGAAAATCTGCGACGCGCTCGAACGCCTCGGCGAAAAACTCACCGGCACAATTTACGAGATCGGTTTGCTGTGGGACGAGCATCCGGTTTTGCAGGCCGTGCGCCGCGAGCGGATTGATTCCATGAGCAAGCTGGCTGATCGCGGCATGCCGATGGATGAGATCAGCGAGTATCTCCATTTGGATCTTCCGGAATTTCCCGGCAGCGACGTTGGCTACATGCCCATTTCGTCCATGCCGGTTGGCAGTGCGACCGACTACACCGACCCGGCCGAAGATCCCGCGCTGGCGGAAACCAAGCCCTCAACGGACCTCACGGCGGCGGCCGGTGCGGAGAATGTTCAAGCGACCGCGCTCAACGGTGCCCAGGTGCAGGCGCTTGCAGACCTGGCTGAGAAAGTCGCGACCGGCAATCTGCCAGTCGAAGCGGCGCTCGCCCTGGCGCAAGCCGCGTTCCCACTGATCGATCTCGCGTTGCTCCAAAGAATCTTTGAATCGCTCCGCAACTTTGAACCGCCCGCGCCGGAAGCGCCGCGCCAGATTGAGAACGCGAACGCGGTCCCGGCCGTGCGCGAAATGTTCAAGGCGCTCCGCTCCAAAGTGGAACGGAGAAAATCCGCGAAGCATCTGCTTTGGGAAACTCACATGCGGAACCGCGAAGCCAGCGTTCGCATGATGGCGGGCAAAGTTGGCCGCGTGCTCAATCAGTATCGCGGCGAAGTGTTGCGCAAGCTCGACGCGCTCAGCGGACAAAAGAGTCTCGGCGGCACCGTTGAGAAAAATGTTATCGATGTGATTTTCGACCCGACCAGGTTCGGCAAGGATTTAGTCACCGCCCTCAATGCACCGCTCTTAACCGCGCTGCAAACCGCATCCGACCAATTGCGCAAAGGCGAGTTGAACATTGTCGACCCGTGGAAGTTCCCGCCGCAGAAGGCGCTGGAGCATGTGCAAAGTCGGACGCAACCGATTCAGGATTGCGGCCAGACGGTCCGCGACCAACTCAACACCGCGCTTAGCGAAGGCTATGAGGCGGGCGAGTCCACAAAGGAATTGTCCGACCGCGTGCGGAGCGTTTTCAACGGCTTGACCAAGGGCGAGGCCGAGCGCGTTGCCCGCACCGAGACCGGCATCGCCTTTGGGTTTGCTCGTGATGAAGCCATGAAAGAAGCGGGCATCGAATACAAAGCCTGGCTGAGCTCGCACGGCCCCAACGTTCGCCCCGCTCATGAAGCGGCGGAGGCAGACAAGCCGGTCCCCATCGATGAACCGTTCATCGTCGGCGGTGAAGCGCTCATGTATCCGGGCGATCCCAACGGCAGTGCCGGGAACATCATCAACTGTCAGTGCGTGCAAATCGCCGTCATGAATCCGAAAGAAGTATGAACTTGAGAAAATTGAAAAAAGAATTTGGCGGGCAGTTCGCGGTGACGCGCAACAGCCGCCGCCGCACAACGACCGTGAAAGCGGCCGGGCTCACTTACCACGTGGACGAGCATCGCTTCAGTGGTGAACGCGAAGTCGCGGACCACATGCGCAGCAAGATGCCCGTCGCCAACATCCTCCCCCCGATATGATACGCCGCGAAATTCATCCCGAGGTCAAGGTATCCGACGAGCGGACTGGAACGATTGAGTATATCGCCAGCGATGAAAGTCTCGACGCTCAGCAGGAAGCCATTCGTGCGGACGGCTATCGCTTCGACCGGTTCGTTAAGAACGCGCCGCTTCTGGACTCGCACCGCATGTGCACCATCGGCGCTCTCCTGGGCAAGGTCATCAGCTTTCGGGTTGAAGCCCGTCGTTTGATCAACGTGGTGCAGTGGGCAATCGATGTGCCGGAGTGCGAGCTCGCTCAAATCGGCTACAACATGACGGCCAAAGGTTATTTAAAGGCGGTTTCAGTCGGCTTTATCCCGGACATCTTGATGACGCTCCTGCCGCAAGACGACTGGCCGGAGGACTGGGGCGCGGCTCGCGTTCTCCCGGCGCAATCGCGACCAGGCAAACCGATCTGGCAGCAGCAACTCACCGACATGGGATTTGCCAGCGGCCGCACACCACAGACGATTTACGTGCAGCAGCAGCAAATTGAATTGAGCGCGTGCGTGATCGGAGCCAACGCCAACGCCCTCGCCAAAGCTTACAAGGCCGGAATCATCGACGACTCCGGCATTGAAATGATTTCCACGGAACGGACCAAACGCGAATCCGCCAGCGTAGCAAAGGAATCTGCTGCCGCTACGCAGGCCCGGCAGCAGAAGCGACAGAAGTTCCTGGATGAGTTCGAGAAAATAACGCGGCGCATGTAGCCGCAGTCCCATCAACGAAAAATGAAACACAAACGAAACATCGAAAAATTCATGCTGCCGCAGCTTCGCGCTCGGCGGCTGGCCATCCTCGCATTGTATGCCGTGCTGATCTTTGTCGGCCTGGTCATTTGCCTGGAGTGCCCCCGGACCGCCATGCTCGGCTTTGGCATCATTCCACTGCTCGGCACCGTGGCCATCATTCCCGAGGAGGAGTTTCAAACTCGCGTCCTCAAGGGAATGGAAGGCATCGAAGCGGAACAGAAAAAACAGCAGAGCCGCTTCAACGAAGTCGCGGGCAACCTGGACAATGCCGACAAGGAGGTTAAGAAAGCCCTGGAGGATTTGACCAAGGTGAAAAACACCGTCAACGACTTCGACCTCGCGATGAAGGAAATGCGCAAGGTGCAAACCGCCATTGAAAAAAACGTCCGGTCAAGCTGGCGCAATCCGGTGGAGAAACTGTTGAGCCAGAATGAAGAGCTCGGCGTGTTCCTCAACGCCGTCGCTCGCATGGGCATTCTCCGTGCGCAACCAAGTCAGTTGCCCGAAGAGATGCGCAAGGTGCTGGAAGATTGTAACGCGAAATCCAAGGCGTTGACGGGCGTTGATACCTCGCTCGGCCAGGCAACGATTCCGAGCGAATGGTTCAAAACCATCTACGACACGCTGCAAGAATACGGCGACTACGCGTCGTTGGACGTCGTGTCGGTTGGTGCGCGGACCAATTTGATTCCGGTCGCGACGTCGCGGCCAGGCTTCTACTGGATTGGCAGCGGCACTGGCGGCACGGGCGAAGGCAGCGCGATCACTGAAGGCTCGCTCGCGGGTAGTTCGGTAACGCTCTCGATTCAAACCATCGGCGTTTACCTGCTCGCCGCCCGTGAACTGCTCGCGGACGCAAGCACGGACATGGCTCCTTACATCATGAAGCAAATGCTTCAGAGCCTCGCGTTCGGCCTGGACACGGCGGCATTTATTGGCAGCGGTGCTGCCGATCAAACCAACGGCGGCTACATCGGCATCTTCAATGCCGCGTCCGCCAACACCAACCTTGCGAGCGTGTGCGCGCCCGGCAATACCACGGTCGAAGCCACGCAGTTGGAAGACTGGCAGAACGTCCTGCTCACGGTGAGTCCCATGGTGTTGAAGCGTTCGGCTCGTTGGTGGATGCACCCGCAAATGCTGATTCGGGCGCTCGCGGTCCGCGATGCGAATCGCCGTCCGTTGTTTCAGACCTACACCGAAGCGCCCATGCCGGGCGGCATCGGCAACATCCTCGGCTATCCGGTCGGTCTCCCGTCCGTCGCTCCCACCACGAACGCGCCCGGTTATGCCGTCGCTGCGTTCGGCGAACCCGAAGGCCAGGCAGTCGGCTTGCGCCAGGATATGGAGTTCGCGACGTCCGACGACATTAAGTTCGCGGAAAACATGCGGGCCTTCCGTTGCCTCGCACGCGCCGGGGTGAAACTCAAAACACTGGCTGCGAGCAACACGCTCAAGCCCCTTGCTGTGATGACGCTGGCCGCGAACTAACCGGCCGCTTCATCGAACCAACGTAACTAAAATCGAAAGAATAATTATGATCGAAGCCAAAATTAAAAAACAAATCAGCAAGGCCACGGCCTCAGAGTTGAGCGCCATGAAAGCCGAGGCTGCCGAAGTGCTCTTGAAAGACTCCAGCCGCGAGGACGCAAAGGAAATCATTGATGCCATCAATGAAGAACTTGAAACCCGCGCCAAAGACGAGCCTGCCGACGAGGCGAAGCCCGTCCGGGTCAAAGCGAACAACTTCGTCCTCGTGGACGGCCGCCCCTGGGAGAAAGACCAGGAGGGCTCTGTCACCGCGAAGCAATACGCCGCCCTCGCGTGGAACTTCACCCGGCTTGCGGCTCTCGCCTTGCTCGCGCTGTTGCTCTGCAACGGTTCGGCCATGGCGCAAACCTACAAGCTCACCACGCTGTCCAGCTCGCTGATGACAAATCGGCTCACGGCGGCGACCACCACCACCGCGCTGCTCGGTCCGACAAACGCCGTGGCGAAGTGGGAGGAGGAAGCGCTGATGATTCGCTTGCAGTGCGACGCGGCGTGTAACAGCAACATGACGTTCGGCGTCGTGCGGACCATTGACGGCACCAACTTCGAGACCACCGCCAGTCTATCGCTGGCCGTCCCGATGAACGGCACTACGGAAGTTTGGTGGGGAACCAACCTGACGCGCGACTACCTCGGCGGATGGGCGGGCTGGAAGTTCAAGTCCGCCGCCAATCCGCACGCTACCGCCAACGCAACCAACGTGTTGGTGCAAACTGGGCAGAAGCCGGTCCGCTTCGGGCCGTAACGCTCTCAGGTAATCACGCCGGGCGGTGGCACACACCGCCGCCCGGCAATTCCAAAACTGTTATGCCACTCGAACACTTGAAACCGAAGCCGCGCCAGATGAGCAATGCCGACGCGAAGCAACCGTTTCGCCCGATGAACCGGATGCTCCGTTTGAAGCGCCGCCATGAACGCCGGGTGACCAAGCAAAAACTGCACGCCGGAAACTGGCAGGGCGAAACCTCCGAATGACCACATGGGCCAATGGAAAAAATGTCGGCTTAGCGGCAAGCGCAAGTTTGCAACGCACGAGTCGGCCTTGTTCCGTGGCGGAATCATCCTGGAGAAAAGCCGAAACGTTAAAGCCCTCCGCGCCTATCGCTGCACCCACTGCGGATTCTGGCATCTGACCAAAGCACAATGAACGCTGGCCTTTGTAATCTCGACACGCTCAAGAAGCATTTGCTGGCAAACAGCATCGGCTCGGCCAAGCAATTCGACCTTCAGGTTAAACTGATTGGTGCGGGAGTGCGCGGCGTCTTTGAGACGTTCTGCAATCGCCGCCTCGGCTACGTCGAGAATGACACCGTTGAATTTTCGGGAGACCGTCCGCATTACTATCTGCCGCGCTTTCCCATTTCTGGAATCTCCAAAGTGGAGATGCGCTATTTTCAGTCCGACGACTGGACCGAGATCACCGACCAGCCTATCAGCATCAGCTACGAAACCGGGCTCATTCATTTTGGCTACACGCTCGGCCGCACGCCGTTGCGCGTCCGCGCCACCTGGTCAGGCGGTTACTGGTTTCAAACCGCCGAGCCGGAAGCCGATCCCATCACCAAGCCGGAGATCACGGACGAACTCGCGTTGCGCAATGGCGCACAGGTCGCGGACCTTCCCGACGAATTGTTGAGCGCGTTCCTCTGGCAGTGCGAAGCGATCTGGGCGGTGAAGGATAAGCTCGGCATGGGCACGGCGGAGAAGCCCGGAACTCAAAGCAACCTCGCGGACATCAAGCTTTCGCCCCTCGTCGAAACCATCCTCCGCAAATACGTCCGCTATCAACTCAGTTGATTATGGGTGCCACCTTTGGAATCAAACTCAGCCCCGCGGCCACCGGCATTGTGCAGGGGATGCAGACCTTGTCGCCCAGGTTGCTCAAGGCCGTGGCGCAGGGCATGGACGAAGGCGCGCAGATGGCCGTGGGGCAGATTCAAGCGACGCGCCTCGTCGGCACCGGACCGTTTCCAGTTTCCGAGCATCGCCTCGGCAAGCGCACCGCTCGTTTGTTCCAGGCGATGTGGGCCGCGAAGAGCGTCGTCAATGGCGACCAGGTTGTCGGCGGCGTGGGCAACAGTGTTCACTACGCTCACATCCACGAATTTGGAGGCACGATCAAACACGCGGCGCGGTCCGGCAAAGTGCGGCTGCAAACCGATGCCTCTGGAAATCTGAAACGCCAGCCCGGCCGTCCGCATCTGGCCGTGTTCGCCCGCACCAAACGCAGCCCGCATAAACGTTTCCGCGAAGTCGCCTTCAGCGCGGCCGCTCATGAAACCACGATGCCCGCCCGCGCTCCGATCTGGACCGGCTTGCAAGAAAACAGCGACTTAGTCGGCCAGGCCATCAGCCGCCGCGTTGTGAAAACTTTCCCGCAATAAAAATGGACTCACTTGAAATTCTCGAACGGTTGCCGCACGAATTGAAAGCCGCGCTCGAAGCGGACTCTTATTTCTTTTCGGACATTCCCATCGTCGTCGCCGACGAAGGCAACATCGAAGCGACCATCAAGCAGCGCATGGCGGTCCTCACCCAGACGCAAAAGAAAATCGGCGTGGCTGTCGTTGTGTTGCAAGTGCTGGCCACCGATTTGAAACCGGGCGTGCGCATGGGGCCAATGAATTTGTATCCGGCGTTTCAGGTCATCGAGTTGCCCGAAGTCAATCGCGGACCGGAAGGCACCCAGAAACCGGCGCGCCGCGTAGCCCGCCGAATCGTCACCACGATCAAGGGCTTTTACCTGGCAGACTTCATCACGGACATGCGCCCGGACAATCCGAGCATTGAGCCGGTCGACGCCGGGCAGGTTCTCGGCAGCAATGTCATTTCCTACCTCGTCAACTTTGAATGCCTGGAACAAATGGAGACGGTCCCCAAGCAAGTCGAGCCGCCGCGCTTTGCGATGGATGGGCAAACGATTGTCGTCTCATGCGCCACAGAGAATGCGGAAATTTATTTCACGCTCGACGATTCGTCGCCGCTGCCCAAGGACATCAAGGCCGATACGACGGCCACACTTTACGCCGTGCCCATTCCGATCACGGCGGCCGGATACATTCGCGCCCGCGCATTCCGCCACGGCTGGCTGCCGAGCGGTGTGAGCCGCGCCCAGATAACGCCCGCGTAAACAAACCATCAACCAAAGACAAATCATGAAAACACAATTCGACCTCTACAAATCCTCCAGCGCGGCTGCGCTCGCATCCGAATCCCTGGCCACCACGTTCGAGATTGAAAAGTTCGCGATGGATTCCTTCACCAAGGAAGGCCAGGACCAGCGCGACTGGGACATCTGGAAACGCCAGTTTGAAGAATGCCGCACGATGTATCGCCGGTTGAAGCAGGCTCCGGCCGCTAGTGATCCTGCGGCCACTGGCCAGCGTGTGCCCGGCATGCCCGCGCAGTTGCGTTCGGCTCAGCCGCTGCCGTCCCGCCGCGTCTCTCCCGCTCGTCTCGCGGCCGAAGAGGGCAAACCTGCGACCACGTAACCGCGCTCCACGCACCAACCAAAAATAAATTATGGCGATACCAAACATCTACGCCGGTCCCGGCAAATTTTACCGCAACGGCAAAGCCTACTTTGCGGACGGGGAAAACGGCGAAATCAGTTTCGACATCGAGCAGGAGAAACTTGAGGTCGCAAGCGCGCTCACAGGTTTCATACGCTACAACCAGGGCGATGCGGTCGGGCGCATCAAGCTCAAGCCGTTTTCGGATTGGGATTTGTTGCCCGAAATCTATCCCGATTATCTCGGCGCGAGTCACGGCGCCTCGCCGGGCTCCGTCGTCATCGGCTCTCGGCTGTTCGGTCCCGATGCCGCGCCCATCCCCGGAAAAATCTGGGTGCCGGGCGACGGCCGCAGTTACACGGCCGTGCGGACCGGCATCCTCAAGCCGCCGTCCATGCATCTCGGCGTCGGCGTTCCGATGTTCGACGAAATGGAAGTCATGGCCGTGGTCGACATGTCCAAGAAGATTGGCGATGCCGCGTGCCTTTACACGCACGTGGCCAGCGGCGCGGCCGATCCGGGCGGCGATCTCGAAATGGCGAACTTCGTGCAAGGCGAATGGATTGGCTCCTGGGGCGCTTACACCGGCATGGAGGCGGAAGAGGAATGGGTGATCGTGCCCGAGGTGAAGTATCAGCTCTATAAAAAGCAGAAGGTCACCATCCTCGGCAAACTCATCAGCGTGCGTTGGATGGTCAAGGTTCGCCTCGTCGGTCCCACTCACGCGCAACTGACCACCGCGCTCGGTCTGCATAACGGCCGCCTCGTTGGCTCAGGCTTCGGCACCGAGGACGATCTCTCGCTGGAACACGCGAGCGGCAAATCGATCAACTTCATCGGGGCGGATGTCGTCGGCGCGGGCTTCGAGTTCGGCGGACAGAAACTCGGCACCGGCGAAGTAGGCTTCGTCAACAGCCAGTTGTTTGAGGGCGGCGATGGCGCTCCCTTGATCGAGTTCTCCGCTGACGCCTAGTGCAAATCGCGCTCACAGATTTGGACGGCGCGCTCGACATCACCCTCGGTGATGACGCGGCGGGAGACGTTATCGTTGACCCGCCGCTAATGCCGAAGGAAGCCCGCGCCGCTCAAATCAGGCCGCTAGCGTTCGCTCCTCGCGTCTTTGCGAAAGGCCGGGGCAACCGTTCCACCTCGTTCAACTGGACGGTTGCCCGCAGTCACGAAGATGAGGCGACCGCCGCCGCGTTCTCGCGTGAGCACGCGGCCGATGTGCCCATCAACGCCAGCATGCAGATTGACGGTGTCGACGCTTATTCCCGCCTCGTCATCGTCGACGTGGAGTGCATCGAGCTTTACGGCACCGCTACCACATTTCGTTATTCGGCCGATGGTGCAACGCCCGCTTAGAAAGGTTTTTCAAATGAAGTTTAAACACGCTTTAGCTCTCGCTTTAATTCTGATTCGCTCCTGCGTCCCGCTCCCGGCCGCGACGGTGGTTTATCACGCCGAACATTTCGGCGGCACGCGCAACAACCGTGCGATCACCTACGAGCTTTTGAGCGACAGCACCTTTCACGGAACCAACCTGGTATTCGGCACGCCGCTCGTTGTGACGCCCGTGCTCGGAGGTGCGACCAACTATTTGCTGCCCGGCAACTACACGCTGAAGGTCGATGGCTCGACGCGCTTCGCCGCGTTCAACGTCCCGGACTCCACCAATGTTTACAACGTCATCGATCTGATCACCAACGGGCTGAGCGTGAACTATCCGCCCGGCCTGGCCACGCTCTCTCCGGGCAGCAATGTCACGATGATTGCAACGGGCGGCGTGACCGTGGTGTCCTCACTGACCGACACTGGCGCGGTCAACATTCTTTCATCTGCCATCGCGGCCACGGTGACCAACGGCTTTCCGTGGAACGCGCTGAACCTCCCGCTCGCGGGCGGAACCATGACCGGCAGCATCACCAACGCCCGGATAAAAAATCCGGCCGGGACCGCGCAAGTCGGAGCCCAAAGCGGCAACGTGCAAATTCAAAATCCTTTGACGGGCTACACGCCGTTTAGTTTCGACGGAGTCACCGCTTCTTATTTTGGGGATGCGGCCGGATTGACCAACCTTAGCGCAGGCAACCTCGCAAGCGGGACGGTTCCGCTCGCCAACATCGCCGGGCTAACCACGAATCAAACCGACATTGGGACGCAAATGCTTTTCACGAATCTCCACAAGGCGTTTCGGATTCCCCAACAATTCGGCGCGGTCGGCGACGGCACTACCGACGACACGGCGGCGCTCCAACGCTGGCTGAATTATTGTTCGAGCAACCACGCTCAAGCTGTGTTGCCGCCAGCGCCGGGCGGATATTACAAAATCACGGATGTGCTTTATGTCACCAACGGAATTTATTTAACGGGCGGCGGCGGGGGCAAACACACGACCAGCGGGATTTATTCATCGAAGGCACAAATCCGACAGTTCACCCGCAACAAGCATGCCCTGCGCTTGTTGAACGCCGTGGACTCTCTGCGTATCGACAATGTTTTGATTACGGCGGACCCGCCGAATAATTTCACCAACACGGCCTGCTACGGGATTTACTTCGACGGCGGTTCGCCTGACTCCGATTGCTCCCTGATCTCCCAGGTCGGCGTGCAAAACTTTGGAATTGGTTTTTATGGCGTTTCGCTGGCCGACTCCAAATTCACGGCATGCTCTCCGGGGTATAACGCCATCGGCATTTATGTTGAGGGCGTGGCCAACAACATCACGCTCGAAAACTGCCAGGTCTCTTACAACTGGTCCAACCAGGTCCGCGTTTCAAACTGCGACGGCTTGGTGATTTCTGGATGCGATATTGCAGCGGAACATGCAGCCGCTCAAGGTGTGTATTTGCAGAACGGCGTTTATGCCACGATCTACAACAGCCGCTTTGAGGATTTTTCCACAAACCACATGGTGGTTTGCGGCTCGACTAACGGCGGGTGGGGTGTCCAGTTGACGGTGATTGGCACCGGGTTCTACAACTATACTGGCGACCCCGGGACAAACCGCGCTGCCATCTGCGCAACGAACGCCGCCATTTCCATTTTCAATAGCTACCCCAACCGCATCACTTACACGGCGCGCGACGTTCGCGTTTACAACAGCTTTGACCCCTTGGGCCATATCTTTGCCACGCCTCCAATTGTTTTCTGGGACACTTTCAACAACCGCACCAACATGGCGTTTTCTTTCGCCACGAACCTCTACGAATACTCCAACTCCATACCGGCAAATGGCATTGATGGAATCAAACTTGCAAGCCGCACAGTGACGGGTGACAAGGTCGGGGTTGGCACCATCACGGCGACAAATACGGTCGGGGCAACTTTGTCTTACATCCTGCCATCCGGGGACAGTATCAGCTTTTCAAACGGCCTCATGACCGCACTGACGCCCGTCGTTTGGGACACCGACGCCCTCGCTTATTTTACTTTGGCGGGAATCAACAACATCACGCAGAAAGTGGCCGTCAATTATCTGGCCACACAATCCAAGGCGATTGGTTATTGGACTAACACTATCGCGCTCTACCCGGTGACCGGAGATTACATGAGCAACGCGGTTTACAATCTGCGCACGAACGCGTTTCACATGGTCAACCATTCTTGCACGTATTCCTCGACAGGCATCGTTGTTAGAGCGGCGTCATCCGCTTACATGGACACTCTCTGGACACCAACAACTGCCAACATCGCCGGCGCAACGAAGGACAGCATACACCTGGGAATTTATTTGGAGGACACTTCAATCATGCCGGTCGGCTCCATAACTGTGATGGGCATGTATGATGATTTCGCGCGGCTCTCCATTGGCTACAATTTCGCGTCGTTTGGCATGGCTGGCTTCAGTGCCAACAACGTTGTCACGGCGGGTGGTCCGTATATGTCGACCAACGTGATTGGTGACGTTCGCGGTCCGGTGTTGGGCACGCGAACCGGCAGCGCTGCGCAGGCGTTGTATTTCAAAACGCTTTCCACCACGACGACGGATAGCTCTTCGGCACTGGCCGTTTCCGCGCCGGTGGCAATTGGCGCGAGAAACCAATATGGCGGGCAGAGCCAATTCGCGAACATGACATTCGCTGGAGCCAGCATCGGCGCGGGTATCAACTCCACGATGGCCGCTCAGGTTCAAGCGATGTGGGATGCCTATAATTTAATTCTCGGCCGCAAGGTTCCTTGAGCCATGGCTGACGGCACAATCAAATACGATTTGGTTGGCGACGCGGGTTCGCTCGTTGCGGCGGGCCAGCAAGGCGCTCAGGCGTTTAACCAGACCGGCGCGGCCGCTGCCAAAGCGACCGACGACACGGCACGCTACGAGCAGGCGCTTCGTCGCATGGCGGAGGCGCAGAAGGAAGCCAGCGAAGCGGCCGCATCGGCCCGGCCGCAGACGTTCCAGATGAACGCGGCCGTTGCCGAGGCGGCGCGTTATCAACAGGCGCTCGAAAAGATGGCGGTCGCTCAGGAGGAAGCGGGCAGGCAAAAGAGCACGATCCTCAATCCCTTTGACGATGCGAGGTCTGCCGCCGCCACGCGCCTGGCTGAAGCAAATAGTAAAGCGGCCGCGCAGGAAGCCTTTCTCAACGACACCATCGTTGAGGGCCACGACAAAGCGGGCAAGGCCATCGAGAAAACCACCGGCCACAGCGCCAATCTCCACAAGATTTTTCACGCGTTGAATGAAGTCGTGCCCGGTCTCGGCACGGCCATGCAAAGCGCGTTCTCACCGCAGGGCGCGGCGATTGCCGGCGTGGTGATGGGCATCAAACTCCTTTACGATTATTTGCAGGAGGTCGAAGCGGAATACAAGGCGGTGACTGAAGAAGCCGCCAAGCCGCTCACTCGCCAGCTTGACGCACAGCGCGAAGCCGCGATGGAGGCAGGCACTGCGCACGCTGCGTTCACAGACCGACTGGAAGAAGCGCGACGGGCGCAGGACGGTATGCGCGAGGCCACCGAGCGGGCCGTCTCCGCTCTACGTGACCAGGCACAGCTTGATAACCAGGTGCGCGACTCCGCGAAGGACGCCGAATTGCGCGACCTGGAAAAGCTCAACAACGACAAGCTGATTTCCGAAGAGGAATATCAGCAGCGCAAGGCCGAGATCGAGCAACGCTATCGCGAGCAGGCACGCCAGGCGCAGGAGGACCAGCTTGCCGCCGAGATGGAGGCTCGCGATCAGGCCACCATCGAAGCGGCCGCCAAACAACCGACGCTCGAAGCCGAGGCGGATTCCGCGCTGGAAGAAAAGATCAAAGCGAAGAAACGTCTGGATGCCTTGCCGCAACAATCCGTGCTGGATGAAAATAAAAAGAAGGCGAATGCCGATCTGGAAGAGTTTGTCACCGCCAACTCTCACCTGATTAATAGTTTTGAAAAGGTGAAAAACGGCGGGCCTGCCGACGCTGGTTTTTCTCAGGAGCTTTTCGACAAATACGAAAAGCTAAAAGCCGCGAGCAGCCTGGCCGATGAAGCAGTAACCAAACTCCCCGGCGAACAGATCAAGCGGCAAAAGGAATTGGAGCAGGCCACGCGCAAAGAGCAGCGTGCCAGCCAGAAGGCGGAAGCGAACGAACAGTTCATCACTGACTCCAGGCAAAAGCGCGAGGACGACATGGGCCGCTTGCGTCGCCTTCAGGAAGCCAACCAAAGAATTGCGGGCAACGAAGCGCCGGCACCGGCCGGGTTTGTTCCCACAGGTTCCATTGGGCGCGTCGGAGCGAACGGTGATTTCATTCCGAACACCCCGCCGCCTGCCGTCGCCGAACTGGGCGCGGCCGCCGACAAGCACAGTGCCGACATGGATGCGGCCGTATCCAAAGTGCAGGACGCCTTTAGCAGCCTCCCGGAGATATTCGGCGGGCTCGGTGACCAGATCGTCGCGCTGAAAGCGGGTATGGAGGCGCGACTGAAACAGGTGGAATCTCAAATCCAGAGGAACGCGAACCCATGAGTGTTTGGACGCTGCTTTATGACGGCGTGGAAAAGACGCTGGCTGACTGGGGTATCGCGGAGGACTGGTCTCGCACGCAAACGAACCAGGCGCGGGGAACGGTGACCTTCAACACGACGGAGGATTTCGACGCGGGCGCGACACAGTTTGAATACGGCATGCCCGCCATCATTTACCGGGACCGCACAGGCGTCGGCTCCGGTGGCACCATTTACTTTCAAGGCTATTTCGATTCGCCGAAGCGGACCATCAACGGCTCTGACCAGAACGTGCAATACGAGCTGCACAATGTGTGGTGGCTGTTCGAGAGCCATCCGTTTCAGCAGCGCCGGAACATCATCGACCATTACGACGGGACCACGCCCGTGCTTGCGGAGGTCCTCTCGGCCGAAGTCTACCTCGGGGAAAAGTCCGACCTGTTCACTCGCCAGACCAACGGCGAACAGATGCAGGAAATTATCGATTGGATGAACGAATGTTTCAATGCGACCAAGCGCGGCGCGACGGGCGGCCGGGATGATTCGCAGGACATCGTGCAGGGCGGGACCATTGAGCCGCGTGTCTATCTGCCGATTACTCGCGTCGGCACGATTCTTTGCGCCGAGGCGGCGGAAAATATTTTCCGGCTGCAACCGGACACGCTGATTTGGATTGATGATTCCACCGTCCCGCCGTCGCTGAATGTGCGCACGCTCGGCAAATGGGATTACGGCGATTCACCGCCGACGTTCATCGATTACACCAACCTGCCAGAGATCGTGTTGACCATCACCGCCGAGCAGGAGCGGCAATTGTTGGTGCAACGTCAGGACCTGCGCACGATTCCCGGCGTGGTCATTTACTATTGGGGCATCGACAACATTGACGGCCGCCAGGTGCCGCATCAATGGATCGACAAAGCGCCGGTTGATCTCAACCTCTACACGCCGAAAATCTCCATTCACTTCGTCGAGCTCCAGGGCGGCAGTGCGCAATACGAAACCGCTGACATTGTGACGCGGCCGATTGCCGACGCGGTGTCTGGTGATGACGCGGCCAAGCTCGATTTCTGGAAGACGCTCGATTCGACCTTGCTCAATCCAAGGATTGACCCGGACTCCATTTTGATCGGCGATGCTGAAGTCGTGGACGCGAACGGCGACCCAGTCGACACCGAGACTTACCCCAACGCGCTGAAGGATACGTCGCTGCCCCACTGGGCGGGCGCATTGGGTTACGGTTCCGTGCGAGCGACCGTGCGGGCCGCGCAACACTATGACCAGCACAGCAACGACACGTTTACCAACCTGAGCGCGAAAGCGGCGGGCAAGCTGGTTAACAAGACGATTCGCCTGACCGACGCGGAGACTGGCACGCTCAAGATTCTTTCCAGCGCCGAGAGTCCCGAGTTGCCGCCGCTCGGTGTGGCCGATGCGGTCTATCGCAGTGCCAACGCCACGATGCACGCGGGCGTGATTACCTTCGTCGGAGACCAGGTCCGCAGCGACATCGGCATCGGCTGCCGTCTGACGTTGGTGGGACCGAACACCACGTTTGAAAATTGTGTGCCGCAAACCATCACCGAACGGCCGTGCTCCGGCGAAATGGAAGTGCGCTTCGGCCCCATGCCGCCAGCCAACGTTAACTTTTTGCAGACGCTGATGAAGGCCACGCGGGTCCGCACGCTTTACCGCATGGACTTCAACCGGGCGACCGGCGAAGGCGGCGGCGGCGACATCGACAACGGCACCGAAAGCGCCAACGACGACACCGCGCACTCAGCCGGTGGCTTCTCCCGCTTCGGCGTCGAACACGATCTTTGAGCCATGGCCTTGCAATTCAAATGTTACGGCGACGGTCCGACCATGTCGTTCATCATGGAGGTAGTCGACAAGGACACCGGCGAGCGCGCACCGGGTTACGGCCGCGTTGTGTTGGACCTCTCCGCGCTCGTAACGGAGGACGGCCAGGTTCACGACGTTGAATTCCGACTGGCCTGCGTGAAGGTCGACGGCGTTCAAAAAGTGACGCTTGCGCCCATGGCCGTGCCGTTCACGCCTGGCGAGGGAACCACAGCTTCCGAAGGCTCAACCGACGACGAATCATCAACCACTGACGGAGAACCAGCATGAAGAAAATCACAGCCATCATTTTATTTGCGGCGAGCCTGGCAACGGCCTGGTCCGAGGAAATCATTTTCATCCCTTACGGCTCGGGCAATTACACCGGCGTGACGTGGTGGACGAACGCGGGCACGCCGAGCGCCGTCAAAGTGTGGGAAGGGATTCAGGCGGCGAACTCCAATTTCGCCTTTCTCGCTCGCGGCGGCGGCACCAACAAAGGCACGTCGTTTTCCTTCCGATCCATCAACGTGACGGACAGCGCGACGAACTTCGTCGCCGATCTGAGCGGCGCAAACTTCCAAAAATTACTGGCGACCAACAACGTCAACTTTGCGCACGCCACCAACGGACCGGGCGCGGTGGAAATTCGCATCTGGCCCAACGGCGCGAGCCGCGTGCTGAGTTTTCCAACCAATTGGGTATGGCGCGGGACGAATGGCTTCGGTGTGACCAACGGGCAATATCAATGCGTGCTCACGAACGCGAACAGCAAGGCCGCGACCTTGCGCGTCTCGGCTGATAATTCGCTCTATCAAACGAACGTCGTCGCAGAGGTCAGTCTGGGCGCTCCTTGATATGGATTGTCCTCCTGGCATTCCCTCGTTTGGTTGCTGTGATGACAACGGCCCGCAGGGTGCGGTGAATGTGCAGGTGAAATTGCCGCTCATCGGCTGCCCACCGTTCGGACCAGACGGAAAGTTGATCTGGCATCGCGCAACGACTTTCGGAGAGAACGAATGGGAAATGAACGGAACGCCTATCGCTGACACGGTGCCACTGCAAATTTGGAACGCCGCGCCGCACATGCTGCACTTCAGCGGCGACCTTCGCGCTCCGATGGTTTACCAACTTTGCATCATCGAGTATGAAGTCTCTGCTCCGGTGGGTGGCAGCGGGCCAGACCCTTGGAGTTCTGATTACGGCTCGGCAGCGGGCACGACAAACACGCTCCGCTACAAGTGGACCTATACCTTTGATCACAAGCGGAACAATGGCGGGCCGGTGGAAATCATCGGCGAGGCTGCACATTTCGGCGGGATATTTTATTGGTATAAATTGGAGGAAGACGGCACGGCAAATACCCTCGTCAACATTAAGAATATCGACGGCCAAGCGCCTAGTAACGGATTAGACCAATACAACGCCATTGATTCTGGAGGCACTGCGAGTGACGAGATTGAGTATTCAACCTTTGCCGAGGGCGAGGATGGCCGATACTTGAGCAACGTGGCCAATCGCGAGGTGCACGCGAACTATCCGGGGGACCCGGTTTACGGCAACGGGCCGGGTGGTTTTACGGGCGCGAGTTACTACATGAAATGGAAGGTGACAAAATCGAATGCGTACGTGATGGAATATCTTCAGCCGGACCCGGAAACGGGATTGATCGTAGGCGGCAGTTTATACAACGACGCGAAAGAAATTTTGGACCGCATCGACCTCAACGATCTGAGCAAAACATATTCGTGGCTGGACCCGGCCGGAAAACAAAAACTGGAGTTCCACAAGTCTTACCTGATCTCTTTTTATCGGCCCAACGGAGTCGGTCCGGTGGCGAAGTGGATTATGTATGAACAGGTGGACCTCACCCTTGACCCGTTTGGATTTCCAGGCAACACCACGGCGGAATATGGAGGGCCAAACGGAGACGCTATTGATGCAAGCAGCCAGAGCAATTTTAAGGTGCTGGCCGACACTGCTTTTGTGGGCACGGACCAGGGCGCGACCTTCGCTTGCATGAACGTCCAGGAGGCCACTGCCGAGAGCGTGTTTAACTACTGGGCCTTGCGCGTCGGGAAGACACGATTTGTTGAGAACGTCGGCGCTTGCGCCGTGCAAATAAATGCCCCTCGTTCGTTCATGCGAAACCGATGGGACACCCCCGATGATGGATTCCCTATTTTGGGTGTCGAGGCATGGCCACATTGGGACGTTGGCTACTGCGTTCTACAGCCGACTGGCGACGTCACAATCGGTCCAAGCCCGCACGGCATCATGGTCATCTTACGGCGCTTCCAAATTGCCCGTTACGAGGACTATTTTGGAATCTCGAACCGGCCGCCCTGCTGGAACTGGCCGCCAGCGTGCGGGTGCAACGGAGACATCTAAAGTATGGGGTGCCAAGCCTGCGACCACGACAAGCAAGCCACAGCGAGCGTGGAGGCCATCCGGGAGCGTCGGAACCACTGCCGTGAGTGCGAGCATGCCACAAGAGACCCGGAGCGCCTGAAGCTGTATACGAAGGGATTGACCGTCGATTCCGTCTGCCTGGTCTGCCAATGCCCATTGCTCGCCCTCACCAGCGCCGCCGAGCAGTCCTGCCCACTCCCGGAGCCCAAATGGGGTCCTCAAGCGCCAATTAACCCACCTTTAAGACCAGCCTAAAGCCGGGCTGGAAAGACTCGAAAAAGAGGGGAATTGTTTAAACCTTTTCAAAACCTTTCCAAATCAGGCGCGCCGATACAGCGGGGAGGTGGGGGCCTACGAATTGGAGGGGCCAGGCACTCAGTCCGATACTTCGGCGATTCTGAAAGCTGCGGACAAGTCCATGGCGCCACGCGGCTGGCAACGCGCTATTACAGTGCTTTCCAACGAAGAGCTCGTGGTGATCTACGTTCCGAATGACGAGCGTTCACCGCGGCATGTCAGCTGCTGTCTGGCCGTACTTAGGGATCAAAAGCTCGTGGTGGTCTCCTGCGAAGGAAATATCGAGCCCTTGATGCAACTGGCCACCTCGCGCCTCGGCAACAAGCTGCACATTCCCGCGATTACGGGACGCGCAACCGATAAAAACGCCGTGGCATACTTCCATCCAGAGCGTTAGTGAACTGAAAATTGCCGGTCGCGTCGAAGCTGCCGGTTCCGACCACACTCCAATTGCTCAACGGCAGGCCGATGTTGGTCGAGGTCAGGAGGGAAAAGGCGGAGTTCGGAGTTCCATTCGTACCATTGATTATCAGGTTCGCTCCCGAAATTTTCGTCGAAGCGATTTGCGGGCCTGCTCCTGGTAGTCGGGTGAGCAAAAGGCTGATGGTTTTGGCGGCCACGTTGTTCGTCAGTTGACCGGTATAGTTGGGCGGCAGGATCGGCGGTGCAAAATTGGCGAGCGAGCCCGCAAGTGTGCCGTACGCCAAAATCGGAAAGTTGGTGGAACCGACCACGTTCGCCACGGACTCGATGACAATCGTATTAAGGCCGGCAGCAGCAAGATTCGTTGCCGCCAGTTGCGCCCCGGGACTCGCTGCATTCAATCGCAATCGAAGTGTCGAATTAGTCAACGCCAACGTTGCCAGGCGCGGGCTGGTGGCCATGCCGTTAACCAGATCGAAAGTCGAGTTGGTGAGCGTAATCAACGCCGAACCAGCGCCTGCAATCAGGCGGCTGGCGAAAAGTGTTCCGTTGCGGACAGCGACGATCCCGCGCGAAAAGGCCGGTGACAGGCTGGTCATGCCGACCGCAAGCACGAGATTGTTGTTCACGCGCAACGTGCCGCCATTCACGTTGATCTGACCGGCGGCGGTATCCCAGCTTGCGGCCCCGTTCCTCGCGTTGCCCAACTGCAAACCATTGGTCAGATTATTCACGTCGAAGGTTCCCGCCGAGAACGTGAGCGTGCCAGTGGAGACTCGATTCGAAGTCGTATACTGGCTCGGCGCCGTGGCGGTAGTCCTTGCAAGCACCAACGTATCCACCAGCGCGTCCACCCGTCCGCCCGTGAAATCATTTGTGCCACTAGGCTTTGTGACATCAGCCGTGCCACTCGAACTTAACAAATCCGAAATGGTCCAGGATGCCACCCGCCCCATGCCATTCTGACCGCGGAAATATGCCACTGGATTTTGCGGAACAAACGCCGGATTGAAATAAATCGATCCGTTGGTGCCCTTCCCGCGACCGCTCGCGACGCCGTCGGCAAAAATGGCGTTTGTCACTCCCAAATAAAGCAGGCTGGGATTGCCCTGATTCGAGTCGTTATCTCCCAAATCCAATTGCGGTGCGACCGCGCCCGACAACACCAGGTGATTTGTTTTTGCCAGATAAACAATTCCCGCCGAGCCGTTGCTCATGCAACCGATAAGGAGACGGCTCACATTCGCGGTGAACGTGTCCAATCCGCTCATATCCAACACCGCCCGCAAATTCGCGCCGTTGTGCTTGTTGATCGTATTGAACTGGGAGACATGCACCACCCCGGTCGAATTGTTGAGATTAAGCGCACCGCCCCCGCCCGTGATTTTAGCCGTCATCGTGGGCGTGGTGCTGGCGTTGATGCCCACCAACAGGGTGAAGGCATCCGATTTGAAACCGGTGCCGCCAGAGATGTTCGTGGTGCCGATGACATTCAGCGTAGCGCCCGGACTGATCAATGTGGTGTGGTTGGTGGCCGGCGCGGTTCCGTTCGCATACCACAACGATTTGATCGTCGTCGTCGTATTCACGACGTTGCTGATAACGGCCAGACTTGCCCCTGCTCCGGCGCGGGAAAATATCACGTCATTGGCCGGACCTGGGAGACCATTCGTATGGGCCGTGACGTTGGTCCAGTTCAACGAGCTATTCCAACTGGTATTCGCCCCTCCACCCGCACTCCACATCAACGCGCCTGGCGTGAATAAGGGATTGGCAATCGTCAAAGCAATGGCGGTGGAATTGGTCCGCCCCCCGGCGATGGCATTGACTGTCAGTGCATAATTCCCGGGCGTAGCTAGCGAATTGGCTGCCAGCTGCAGGCTTGCTTGATTGGATCCTGTCACCGAAGACGGGGTGATAATTGCGCTGAGCCCGGAGGGCGTTCCACTGACAGCGAGCGCAATTGGCCCGCTGACATCCGGCGTGGGCACCACCGTCAGGGAAATGAGATTCGTGGGTCCCTGCATGATCACCGTGCTTTTATCCGGGGCGGCGGTGAGCCAGATAGTATTGGTAATGCTCAATATCCACTGCGTCACCAAGGCGATCGCCTGCGTATCCAAAAGGTTGGAAGCCAATGGCGGCATCTGAATGGAACCGACATGCCCCAAATCACGCGTCGAAATGCGCGTGAGCAAAACCGAGTTTGACGGCGATCCCGGCGCCACCACACGGTTGGCGGGATTTCCCAAACTTTGAACGAGCGGGCCATTAATGATGCCTGCCAGCGCGGTCGGCGTTGAGATGCGCGCATCCCAATTCGCCTGTTGTGCCTGTCCACCGGGCTGATGGCATTGAACGCAATTGGCGGCGAGATACGAGCGAACGCGATATTCCAAGGTCGCAGAATTGTCTGTCGCCGGGGCAAGCGCCGAAACAATGTTACTGAGGGGACCCGCGAAGTAACCGGCATCGGCCAGGGCGGCGAGTTGATTCGTGGCGGTCAGGCCGTACGTGTGATCACGATTCAACTGCTCGTTGCGAAAGCCAAGCGCATATCCTCCTTCAGGCGTATGACACAGCGTGCATTCGTTCCGCGAGGGATAATGCCAGACCTGGGTCCGCACGGTACCGCCATCGGCGATAATAAATGGTTCGTCGAACCCGTTCTCGCTCACCAGTGTCGCATTGGTCGTCAAATCGCCCCAGCGGTAGACTGCGCCGTACACTCCGGCCGCATTCTTCACCAACAAGCGTGTTTCAACCCGGCGCGTTGACGCCGCCACGCCGTTCGTCAATTGGAGGTTGAAATGTTTTACCCACACGGTGCCCGTGGGAAACAGCCAGTTACCGTTTGTCGCCACGCCAATCGTCAAGTTGGGATTCGGCACCGAAAACCAGCGCGATTTTTCCGCATTATCCGACCAGAACGGCACGTTGATATCATAGGGCACAATCCCGGTGGCGGGCGCCAGTGGATCGAGCGCACTGGTCAACGACATGAGATTTGTGAAGGCCCCGGTATCCGCCAGCGTCGGCGGCAGAGGGGTGCCGTTGGTTGTGCCGCTGTAGATGATCCGGTTGATCGTCCCGTCGCTTCCAGAGCGGGCAGCAGCGTACAAGACATCGCCATTCGAAGGATCCAAGCCAAACGAGGAATACCGGGCGTTCGCATCTATGAAGAGCACGTTATTTTGTGTCACATTTGCGCCGCTGTGTCGCAGGCCAAAGACCTCGCCGCTGCCAAAATCCGCGTAGAGGTAGGTGCCATAAAGTTGGGGAATCCGGAAACCCCGATACACCACCCCACCGACGATGGCCACGCGACCGTTCGTGTGACCGTATTGATACAACGGTGGAGTCAGAGTGAAGCCCGCCGGCAGTGGGTTGGTAAGCTGCAGGGAACCCTCATAGAAATTCCAACCGCAGTTCGCCTTGTTGGTAACGATGTTAATCCATTCCAGCGAAACCTGCCCGACGTGTCCGAGGTAAAGCAGTTGGGTGAGCGGATCAAAACTGAAACGCCACGGATTGCGCATTCCCACCGCCCAAAACTCGGTGCGCACGTTCGCTGGATTCACCGCCGCGCCATTGAAATTAGTCGCGCCAACGTACGGGTTGTCCGCGGGAATCCAGTAGTTCGTAAGTGATGCGAGCCCCGGATGCGGATTGGGCACGAGATTTCCCGGCCGCTTGTCGACGTCGAGCCGCATGATGGAGCAAAAGAAATCCCGGTCGATGCGTTGCGCATTTCCGTATTCGCCATACTCGCCGCCTTCGTCGCCAAGCGACACGTAGAGATAGCCGTCAGCGCCAAAGTGTAAATCGCCACCGTTGTGGTTGCTGGCCTGATCCACCTGCATGATGAACCGAACTTCCGTGGCCGCCGACGCTTGATTGGCATTTGTCGGACTAGCCTGAAAACGCGCCAAAATGTCATGGCGCCCGCCGCCGTCGGGGGTGACCGCGGGGCCGGTAAAAAAGAGATAAAAATATCCGTTCGTTGCATAACCGGGATGGAACGCCAATCCCAGCAAGCCTTCTTCACCGGTAACGAGAGTCGTGCTGGTCACTTCGCTGGAAATGTCCAGGAAGACTGTGCGGGTGGGCGCAGCCAGGTTGGTGATGACCACGACGACTCCCGCCCGTTCCACGATGAAAAGCCGGTTTGTCTCTCCGGGCGGCGTGGCAATGCAAACCGGATTTTTGAAAACCAGATTGGGAAACGCATTGGTGGTGCCATAGCCAACCGACGGAGGTGTGGACGGCATCTTCAGCGTCGAATTGCCCGCGCGTTGAAGCGGTCCCGCAAAGCCAACGTGGGAGAAAACCGCCCAAAGACACAACAGATACAACGGAAGCGGGATTCGGATCACACGGGTCATGCAGAGAAAAGTGTCACGGGTTGGTTCGTTGTCAAACAGCGCCACCCGTTTTGGAAATCACCACGCAATCGCAGGCGTGGCGAAATCGTTACTCATGACCGAGGGCAACTGCCACACGTGCGATCCGGTTCGGTCGGTAAAATAAAGATGGGATTCGGAACGTTGACGCGGATTTCCGTCCGCCCATAGCGCATAGAAATCGGGATGCGCGTTTAACGGACGGCGCGCATAGGTGTGGTTCATTTTGCTGTCGCGGGTGAGCTGTTTGACCCTCGACCATGTCTTTCCCTGATCCTCACTTGTCCACATGACCATTTCGCCCCCCGGATTATATGGCTGCGGGCCCGATTCGGTGGGCGCGATCAGCCGCCAGGTACCGTCGTCTTCGATATACAGCGAACCGTGATCGTAGTTACTGTGGGACGTGGTGACTGGATTGAACAGCCATTTCGAACCGTCCCAGCGTGCCGTCTGCCAGGAACGAGGATCGTTTTTCGGACCGGACTCGTAACCTTTGCTCGTGAGGAACAGAATTACCGGATTGCCCTTCGCATCGTAATTCAGGTCTTTCAAATAGACCAATTGCCCCTTCGACCGTGAATCGAAAATCAAGGCGGCATTATTGGTCACCACCAACGGAAGCTTCACTTTTTCACCCGACGCAGTGGTCCACGTTTTTCCATTGTCCGAAGTTTTCAGAAAATAGATGTTCGCACGGCCGTTCAAACCTTGCGGCTTTGGATGAAAGTCAAACGCGGTGGAAAGTGTGTTCCCGTTCGGCCAGCTAATCTGGTAATCACCCAGTTCGATGTTGGCGAGCAGTGCGGGATCGTTCCAGGATTTTCCGTCGGCGCTGGCGGTCCAGTGCAATCCGCGAATGCCATGCGTCCCTTCCGAGCCGCTGTTATATCGTGTTTGCAGAAAAAGGAAGCCCGTGCCGGGAAGCCACCAAGGCTGCGCGTAGGAGAAATTCGTTTTTTGGATCAGCTCAAACTCGTCAATCGATAAGGGCTTTTTACTTTTGTGGATGAACGACGGCCGGCCTGTTCCATGCGAGGGCGAGAAAATCCAAATGTACCCGGCGTCATCGATGGCCATGGTCGGGTTGTCGTGCGCGTCATCGGTGTGCTTGTCCAACAGGATCGTCGGGCGCGGGACTTTTCCCGTGGCATGGTCAAAATACGAAACCATGTGCAACAGGTTCTGTTTTTCCTCGCCGGAACGCGCGGTGGTGCCGCCGTAGCAGAAGAACGTCTTGTTCGCGGCCTTCGAAAAGATGGCGATGGGCGCATGCTGTTGGGGATACGTGGCAAAGCCGCCGCTGTATTTGAATTTGTATTCGTCCCCGGACGCTTGATTGAAATACCAGATGCCCCGATACCCGTCCGCTTTCGCGAGGGTCTCATTGGTGCTGGCCCCGAGGCACAGCACGGGCAGCCAGCAGAGAAGGCACCAGATCTGCAATGTGGCGCGCAAAATCAACCCGCCTTCGCGGCGAGATAACGCTCCGCCTCGATGGCCGCCGCGCATCCCAGCCCGGCAGCGGTAATGGCCTGGCGATAAACGCGGTCCGCGCAATCGCCCGCCACGAACACGCCCTCGATGTTGGTTTGCGTCCCCTGCTTCGGCACGATGTAGCCGTGCTCGTCCATGTCGATCACGCCCTTGAACAACTCGGTGTTCGGCACGTGTCCGATGGCCACAAAAACACCTGAAACCTCCAGCGTGTTTTCGGCATTCGTTTTGAGATTTTTCAGTTTTATACCGGTGACTTTATTCTCACTGAGTCCCAGCACGTCCACGACGACGGAATCCCAGACCGGTTTGATCTTCGGATTGCTCAACGTGCGGTCGCTCATGATTTTTGAAGCGCGCAATGAATCGCGCCGGTGCACGAGGTAAACCGTTTTGCCGAAGCGCGAAAGATACATGGCCTCTTCACAGGCCGAATCGCCGCCGCCGACCACCACGAGCGGCTTGTCGCGAAACATCGGCAACGCGCCGTCGCACGTGGCACAATACGTCACGCCCTTATTCTCCAGCTTGTGCTCGTTTTCCAAACCGAGATGGCGATGGCTCGCGCCGCTGGCAATGATCACCGTTTCCGTTTCGACTTTTTCGCCGTCCACGGTCAGCACGAATGGCCGCTTTGAAAGATCCGCCGCCTCCACGGTCGCGAATTTGACCTTCGCCCCAAATCGTTCCGCCTGCTTTTGCATCTTGCAAACGAGGTCATAGCCATCGATGCCTTCCGGAAACCCGGGGAAATTCTCGACGACGGTGGTGGTCGTGAGCAATCCACCCGGATGCTTGCCGGTGAGCACCAACGGTTGCAAGTTTGCCCGCGCCGTATATAGCGCCGCTGTCAGACCTGCACAGCCCGATCCAATAATCACCACTTTTTCCATAATCAAATTCCTGTCTATTCGTGGATATACACTGCCCCCGGTTTGGGCGGCAGGCAAAGGAGAAATGAAATCGGAGCCGGACGCCCCGAGTGAAACCGCTAGTCAACCTTGTTGATCTTGAGGTCGGCCTTGGTCACCTGGCCGGTTTCCGCGGAGAGCGTTACCTCCCCGATATCGACCATTTCGTCAGGCTTGCTCAGCTTGGCTGCGTAGATACGCACCCGCCACATGGGTGTGCCGCCGCCATTTTCCAACAACAGTTGTGTCGCTCGCAAAGTCAGCTTTTCGAGCAAGGGCTGGCTGGTGGCTATCTTGATGGCCTTGTCAGAGTCAATTTTCAACACCTTCTGATCCATGACTTTGGTCGCCGCAGTTGAGCCGCTGATGGGCCGCCAGGGACGCTTGACTCCCAATTGTTGACCCGCGCCAAATTTCACCTCGGCTTGCTTCGAACTCGTGTCCGGGTCGTAATAGGTAATATACCAGATGCTCGGCACCAATCCGCCGATGGATTTTTCGGACCGAATTTCAACGACTTTGTCCTTGCTCTGTTCACCGACAAAGCGATTGCCGTCTTTCATCAGTTCGAACGCCGTGGGCTCTCCCGCGAGGGACGCGGTCGCAGTGGCAAAAAACAAGGCGAAGACCCCGACGAACCCGCAGGCCCGACTAAACTTTGGATTCATGATTCCGGAACTATAGACGCTGTCCCCGCGCCTGCAATGCGGAAAACGCCCGGCCATGCCCGTTCAGGCGGTCTGCAGGGACATGATTTCCGGTTCGCGTTTATCGTCGTCATCCGGCGAGGAACCAGAAGAAAACGCCAGATACAGAAACGCAAACAACGAAGTGATGGGAAGCAGCAGCAGTATCCCCACCACCGCGCTCTTGCCGCGTGCCTGGGCAATTTTGAAACACCAGACAATGTACGCGACGAGGTTTAGGAACGGGAGCAGCAACGCGACCATCCACCAAAGTGACATCTTCGCCGCGCGCAGCATGACGCCCATTTGAAATATTGGCAGCCAGACCCAGATGCCTGGTTCGTGGCCCGCTTTGCGCGAGATAAGCATCATGCAAAAGGAAGAGAAAAGATAAGATGCGAGACCCACCCCGAGTGCGATCCACAAATATTTCATGGGCACCATCGAAAGCGCGCTTGCCAGGGGCGCCTTACCGGCGGCCTTGTTCGCCTGCCATTTCTCGTGCATCTGTTTCTTTACCTCTTTGATTTTTTCGCCTTCCAATTTGGCCACCTCGGTTTGCGCCCAGGCCACGGCGGTATTGGTGGCGGCGGCCTTCGCCTTCTGTTCATCGAAATATCCCAGCTTCTCCTGCACTTCCGGGCTCAGCAGCGAAGTCTTGATGCTCGTCATGCCGTTGGCGTGCAGAATAAATATATAATCCTTGGCCTTGGTAGTGACTGTCACATTTGTGTACACCTTTGACCCAACTTGAAGCACGTCCAAAGTATCCTCGGTAGCGGCGAACGCACCCACTGGCCAAAGCAACCAGGCAAGCAAGGGCAACCATCCGAGCCTGCTGCTGGCGTAAAGATATAGTTTACCAATGTTCATATTAGACAGGGTTCCGCGCCAGGGCGCGAACGCAACCAATGTCGGGATTTGAACACGCAGGCACCGTGCCACGGCCGAAGTCGCCGTCGCCGTGCAAAGCGCTTGCTGGAAATGAAACGGACGAAGGGAAGCCAGGGACGTGCAACTATTTGCCGTCCGGCTCGATGCCGGGAAGGCCGGGGGGCAGCCCACCCGGAGGCGGGACGTTCCCTGCCCCGGGTTGTGCTTCCTTTTTATCCGTCAACAACTGAGCCCGTTCCTTGATCAAGGGATCGATGGTATAGCTCGCCACCAGGTAGATCCACTTCTCGTACGCCTTTTCCTGGGCAAGTTTATCCGCGAGCTTCTTTTGCTGGTCGGCAAATTCCTTGTCGAGCCGCGCTTTGTCCTCCGGCTTTTCGTCTTTGCCCGGAACACGTTCCTTTGGCAAATCGGCTGCAACCGTCAACGTCACGAAATAATTGTCATTGGTCTTCTGCCCAAGGTTGAGCGTGTAGGTAAAATTATCAAAGGTGTTTATCGTGATTACGGTCGGCTTGTCGAGGCCGGCATTTTCCGGTTTGGCCTCGCCGGAAATTACGTCACTGAAGACCGGAGAGTTCAGCGAATAGGAAAAAGCGGAGGCTTTCGCCGGATCCAATTGCTCGCCGGGTTTTGGATCGGTCAGCTTCCACTCGTTGCCCGTCTCGCTCTCCCGGGTCAGCTTCCACGAGTTGGTGGCGATCGGAGAGGTCAAGGCAATCGAACGAATCTTCTCCACCTTGAAAAAGTCCTTGCTCAGCCACGCCTCAGGCCTGGCGCCAAAGTCGCTGAACGGATCGGAAATGACCGCCACGAATTTCGCGGTTGGACTCGTCATTACGTAACGACCGTCCGGCGAACCTTCGCTGTCGCCTTCTCCCATTTGGGGCCGTTGTCCGGAAGCTTTGCGCATGTGGGTCTTGCCGAGCAGGAGGGTGCCAATATTTTTGCCGCCTTGATCGAGCAAGTCAACCTGCACGGCCGAGTTGGTGTCCGCGCTGGGCGGCAGGAGCTTATAGCGTGGTAGCTGCGACGCCTCCACTTCCTCCACTTGTGCCGCCTTGAGGTCCGCCGCCTTGAGCAAAAAGCCGCTGATCTCGCCGTAGTTCGCGGGATAATCGTTGCGCTGCTTCACCCGCCACGTTCCGTCCTTTTTGATGAGGTCCAGCACATTGGTCCCGCCTTTGATGACGATCGACGCCACGTCGTTCACGGGCAGTTCACCGAGCAATTTCTTTGAGCCGCCGGGGCCGCCCGCCTGCCACGAGGATTGGTTGCGTTGATAATTCATCCAGCCGAACGCGCCCAGGACCGCGACGACCACCACCAGAATGAGAAGCTGTTTGCGATTCATTTTGCCGAAGTTTTCCGGGACTTGACCACCGCGATAAGAATCCCGACGACCATTACGGCGATCGGGACCGCCAAAATGCTGATCCATTTCACCCGCGTTTGCAGCGAGACGACCTCGCGTGCCAAATCCTTTTTAACCTGCTTCAAATGTTTGTTCGCTTCGGCCTCCTCCTTGCGCAGCTTTTCCAATTCGGCGCGTTGCTCCGGCGAAAGGATGAAGCGCTGATCCTTGTCCTTTTTCTGGACCTGCATCTCATTGATTTTTTGTTGCGATTCCGCGGCCTTGTCCTCCAGCCGCTTGATTTCGCTTTGAAACTTCTGGTTCGCCACCGCTTCCATTTCCTTGATGCGGGTGAACGGACGGTTCAAAGTGGCGCGGCTGCGCACCGTGATGAGATTGCTGTCCCCCGTCATCTGATCGATGACGTTTTGCGCCAGATTGAGGTTGGCGTTCAACGCCATCTGCATCGCGCCAAACGGACTGTTCATGCGCTGCATGGTAAACGGATCATAAAGCATGTCCGCGTCGCCAAAGAGCACCACCACGTTGTCCCCCTTGCCCTCCTTCAGCGAGTCGCCCTTCTTCGCTTCCGGCTTCTTGTCGCCGTCGGGCTTTTCATCCTTCTTGTCAGCCGGCTCACCGTCTGGAAAGGCCGTCTTGAATTTGCCGGCGAGGCGAATCGCCAGCTTGTAATTCACGCCGGACGGCTTGAACTCCTTGATGATATTTTCGCCGGATATATTGGCCAGCATGCCATCGACGAGTTGAGAATCTTTTGAGCTTTGCAGCAGCACTGTTTCCGTCAATCCCGTCACCGGTGTGCCGGAGAATGCGCCGCTCAACGGCAGCCAGATGTTGTCGAGCTGGCTGGTCGCGACGTCGTTGGTGTTGATGGCTTCGCCATTGAGGCCGAGCCACGCCGGCGCGTTTTGTGCGTCACCGTTGCGCCCGCGTAATTGCATTTGATAGCGCATGTCCGCAACTACTTTGGTGGTGTCAAACTGGACACCCCAAGCCTTCAGCAGTTTGTCCAGCGACGATCCCCCGCCGCCCATGTTTGGCATCATTTGGTTCTGCTGGCGATTATCGGCGAGACATTGCGCATCCAGAAACGCCATCAATTTGCCGCCGCGCAGCACGAACTGGTCGATGGCATACTGTGCTTTGTCGGTGATGTCCTTGGGCGCTATCACCAGCAGCATTTTGACATCGTCATCGATCCGGTCCACGTCCATCGCCACTCGCTTGACGTTGTAATCATTCTTCAATTCCGTGACCAGCGCCCATGGCGGCGTCCCCTGCTGGCCCATTTGCATCATCATCGGGTTCGCCTGCTGCCCCATGACCGGCAACGGACTCATGATGCCAACAGTCGGCTTTTCAGGTTTTTCAACGCGGGTAATGGCACGCGTCAGGTCGTATTCCAGAAGACGCTCACGGCTTGGTTCGAGAAACGCAATCGATTGGATTTCATCCGCGCTCTTCACCGCGATGCCGAGATAAAAACGATCCACGCCGGCCAGCGGCACGGGCTCCATGCCGTCCAGCCGCGCGGAATCCTCCGCGTCCGACTCCGCCTGGGGATCGTATTTTTCGATCTTCAATTTATTGCCCGCGATCTGTTTGTATTCCGACAGCAGGTCCTCGACCTTGCGCGCGTAACCCTTGAGGTACACGGTTTGCGGTGTCGCCGATTCGCTGTGCGTAAAGTAGAAGCGAACGGTTACGGGCGACTTAAGATTCTTGAGCACGGCCTTCGTCCCCTCGGAGAGAGTGTACGCTTTTTCCTGCGTAAGGTCGGCCCGCATGCGCATCGTGCCGACCAGCACGTTCACTGCGATGACAATAATGAGCATCACCAGGATGCCGAGCGTCGAATAGAGAACTGTTTCGAATGATTTCTTTTGCATCGTAATCTCCTGGGTTCAACCGGCGCGGTGCGTCCGCAAGATCACACTGGTCGTGAACAGCGAGAATCCTATCACTGAAAAAAAGAAAATAATGTCGCGCGAATCGATGACGCCTTTTTGGAACGCTTCGAAATGCGTCATCACGCTGAACGATGTCACCAAGTCCGCCACGCGCGGCCCGGCTTGCTCCAGCATGTTGATGACCGGCGGCCATCCGGCCAGAATCAGGAAAAGGCAGACGACGACCGCGATAATGAAGCTCACCACCTGGCTTCGCGTCAACGCCGACGTCACGCAACTAATCGCGAGATATGCACCCGCCATCAGCCAGCTTCCCAGATAAGCGGTGATGATCACTCCGTTGTCGGGATGCCCCAGGTAGTTGACCGTCGCCACCATGGGAAAAGTGAGGACCAACGCCAGCGCGAGAAACAGCCAGGACGCGAGAAATTTTCCCACGATGGCGTGCCACGGAGCAATCGGCATGGTCAGGAGCAATTCGATGGTGCCCACCCGGCGTTCCTCAGCCCACAGCCGCATGCCGATGGCGGGCACAAGGAACATGTAAAACCACGGGTGCCAGTAGAAAAACATCCCGAGCGACGCTTCACCCGCCTTCAGAAAATCCGAGACGAAGTAAGTGAAGAGACCGCTCAGCAAAAGAAATATGACCAGAAAGATATAGGCGAGCGGCGAGCTAAAATAAGCCCCCAACTCGCGTTTAGTAATGGTCCAGACATTGCGCCAGGCATTCATGGGATAAATCGAAACGAAATTACGGGGTGTTGACCGGTTCCTTGGCGGTGTCCGGCATGGTAATACTGCGGAACACCTCGTCCAGCCGGCCCTCTTCGGTGCGCAGCTGCTCGATCTGCCATTCGCGCGCGGCCTCGCCCACCGCCTGGGCAAAAGCGCCGTTCGCCGCGGTTTTGGGAAAGGCGCGAACGACCACGCGACCTTCCTTGTCCTCGATCACGGTCACTTTCTTGATTTGCGGCACTTGATAAAGCCTCGTCGTGACCGTGTTCGCCGCGACGCCTTTGACTTGCAGTGTCACCGCGCCCGCCCATTCGGATTTTTGCCGCAACTCCTGCGGTGTGCCGTTCGCCACGATGCGGCCCCGATCGATAATCACCGCGCGCGAACAGACAGCGTCCACCTCCTCAAGGATGTGCGTGGAAAAAATAATCGCCTTCTTCTCGCCCATGCGACGAATGATCTGCCGCACTTCGTGCTTTTGGTTGGGATCAAGACCGTCCGTTGGCTCGTCCAGCACCAGCACATCGGGGTCGTGAATGATGGATTGCGCGAAACAGGTGCGGTGACGATAGCCCTTGGAAAGCGTCTCGACACTTTGATGCAGCACACCTTCGAGAAAACACATTTCCACGACGCGCTGAACCGCCTTCTTTTTGGCCTCTCCCCGCATCCCGCGAATTTCCGCGGTGAAATTTAAAAAACCATGCACCGTCATATCGGTGTAGGCCGGCGCATTTTCGGGGAGATAGCCGATGTGCCGTTTGACATCGATCGGCTGATCCACGACATCGAAGCCTCCGACCGTGATTTTTCCGGCCGTCGGCGGTAAAAAACCGGTTACCATTCGCATGGTGGTGGATTTGCCGGCGCCGTTCGGCCCAAGGAAGCCGAGGACCTCCCCGCGTTCCACGGTAAAAGAGAGGCCGTCCACGGCTCGTTTGGCGCCAAACATTTTTACCAGATCTTGAACCTTAATCATAAGTGTCGTGCGCTTCTGATCGAAACGCCCTGTGCTATTAGCGAGCGGCGATGCCTTTGTAAACTGGTTTTTAGGCGGCAGGCCGGGGCCGGACCATTATAGCCACGCCAGCCGCGTTCGGAATGGTTGGATGAAATCCGGCCAAAAAATGTTCAAACTTTTTTTCAGGGCGCGTCAAGATACTCCCGAACCGGCACGGTGGGAGGTCGTCAGCGAGAATGGAAATGCCAAGTCATTGTGAATCAACGTGCCGAAAGGCAAATCAAGGATGCTAAAGCCTAATCAAGCCAATCCCATCGGATTTGGAACCTGCACGGAGTGGAAACTGATCAGTCAGCGCCACGGCGGTTTCGAGATTGGTGTTGCTCGGCGCGGGTGCTTCCGCCGAACGGGAAAATTTCCTTGTAAGCCCGTGAGGCCTCCCACATCGTTTGACCACTACTCATGAACATCAACGCGCGAAAACTCTTTTCCCTCATGGCGCTGTCGTTGCTATTGGCGGCAGTCGCGGGGTGCCACAGCGCGGGAGAGCGGCAGGCGCCGAATGAGAATGATGCCGTGCAAGTCGGGGCCGCGGAAGTCGATGTCACGCCGCCCGTGGGATATCGCATGGCGGGATATTTCAACGAACGCATTTCCACCGGCGTTCACGATCCGCTTCAAGCCAAGGCCATCGTGATGCAGCAGGGCCGGGTGACTTTCGCCTTAGTATTTTGCGACATGGTGGGCGTGACGCTCGATATCACGTCGAAAGCCCGCTCGCTGGCGAGCAAGCAAACCGGCATTCCCGTCCGCAATATAGTAATCTGCGCCACGCACAGTCATACCGGCCCGCTGTATGACGGCGCGTTGCGAGACTATTTTCACAAAACCGCCGTCGAAAAGTCGGGCACCGACCCGCAGGAGAAAGTGGATTATCCGACATTTCTCGTGGAGCAATGGATAAAGGTGATCGCCGCCGCGAAGGCAAACCTGCGGCCCGCAGAACTTGAGGCGGGAATCGCGAAACAGGACGGTCTCTCCTTCAATCGCCGTTTCTGGATGAAGAATGGCAAGGTGGTTTTCAATCCCGGACGCCTCAATCCGGAGATCGTGGCGCCGGCCGGACCGATTGATCCCGATGTCGGCATCCTGCTCGCTCGTCGCATGGGAGCGGCGGAGCCGTTCGCGGGCATGACCGTGTTTGCCGTTCACTCGGACACGGTTGGCGGAACATTATTCAGCGCCGACTACGAATATTTTCTCCAACAGACACTGCGCGGCACCTTTGGGCCGAACTTCATCTCGGCCTTTGGTCTCGGCACGTGCGGCGATCTCAATCACATCAACGTAAAGGAAGCCGACACCGCCAAAGGCTTCGAACGGGCGGAGCATATCGGCAGCACCCTGGGCCAGACGGTTGTGGCCGCATCGAAAAGCCTGACGCCGATTGCCAAACCACAGTTCGATTCCCTCAGCACCACGATTCGGGTGCCCTTGAAAGACGTGACGCCGGAACAGGTCACCGGCGCCCGGGCGGTGGTGGATCGATTGGGAGACACCAATATCGATTTTCTCACGAAGGTCGAAGCGGTGCGCTTCATGGACCTTGCTCAACTCGGCGCTGACTGGCCGATGGAAGTCCAGGTGTTTCGCCTCGATGCCGACACCGCCATCGTCTGTCTTCCTTGCGAGATTTTCGTGGAGCTTGGCTTGCAAATCAAACAGGCGTCCCCGTTCAAGAAGACATTCGTCGTGGAGATCTGCAATGATCGCCCAAGTTACGTGCCCACGCAAAAGGCATTTGGCGAAGGCAGTTATGAAGTTACCAACGCACGCGTGAAACCGGGCGCCGGCGAAATGCTGGTCAACACTGCGGTTAGCCTGTTGAAGGAGCTCAAGGAATAAGGGAAAACTCTTTCGTGGCCGAACCTGTCAAAGAATCCAACCCAACCGACCGCAGCCGCTCCCTTAGCGCGGGTCTGATTCCGTCCCTCGGTCTTTTTTCGACCATCATGCTGGTAATCGGCGGCGTGATTGGTTCCGGCATTTTTCGCAAGCCGGGAGTCATGGCCGCGCAAGTCGGCTCGCCGGAAATTCTCCTCGGCGTTTGGGTGCTGGCGGGAGTGCTGACATTGTTTGGCGCGCTGACGAACGCCGAGATCGCCAGCATGATTCCCGAAACGGGCGGCCAGTATGTTTACTTCGAACGCATGTACGGGCCGTTCTTCGCGTTCCTCTATGGGTGGGCGGTTTTCGTCGTGATGCAAAGCGGCTCCATCGCCGCCGTCGCTTATGTCTTCGCGGAATACTCCGGCCATTTCGTAAAACTTCCCGACCTGGCCCCTGCCCTCGCTGACTGGTCTTTTCACGTGTGGTTTATCGGCGACATCTCGCCCTTCAAGGAATTTGGCACCCGCGGGCTTGCCGCCCTGCTGATTCTCCTGTTGACCGCCATCAATTATCTCGGCGTGAAGTTTGGCGGCATCGTGCAAAACGTTTTCACGGTCGCGAAAGTGGCGGCGATGATGTTGCTGGTCATCGGCGCGTTTACGCTTCCGACCGGCGGCGCGTTCTCGAACCTTACCACTCCCAGCGCGCAAATCCATGTGACCGGCCTTGCCCTCGTCGCGGGAATTGCCGCCGCTCTGCAAGGCGCCTTTTGGGCCTATGATGGCTGGAACAAGCTGACGTATATCGCGGGTGAAGTGAAGCAACCGCAACGCAACATCCCGCTCGGCCTCGCTTGGGGCATGTTGATCGTGACCGCGATCTATCTACTGATGAACGTCGCCTACGCCTACGTTTTGCCGATCGATATTATGGCCAAGTCCAAACTCGTCGCGGCCGATGTTGCGGAACGTTGCTTCGCGGGAGGCGGACGCTGGATCGCCGCCGCCGTTATGGTTTCAACGTTTGGTACGACCAACGCCATCATTCTCGCAACGGCGCGCGTGTACTTTTCCATGGCGCGCATGAATGTTTTTCCCAAACGCCTGGGTGATGTCCATCCCCGCTTCCACACGCCCGCTGCGTCGCTGGTGGCCCAAGGCGTCTGGAGCGCATTGCTGCTGTTCAGCGGCACGTTTGACACCCTTACCGACACGCTGATCTTTGTGAGCTGGGCCTTTTACGCCATCGGCGCCTACGGCGTCTTCGTCATGCGCAAAAAAGCGCCCGATGCGCCGCGTCCCTACAAAGTGCCCGGTTATCCGTACGTGCCGTGGGTTTTCATCATCTTCGCCGTGCTCTACCTGGGCTTCACGGTTTACAACGATATCGAGGGCTACCGCGCCGCTGTCGCCGCCGGCAAACCCGCGCTCATCAATTCCGCCTTCGGAACCGCCCTGGTGCTCCTTGGCGCACCGATTTATTTTTACTATCGGAATCGCCATCGGAAGTCTTCTTCAGCCACGTAGCGCGATTACGGCGAGATGACGCGGTAAAAGCGGGCGCGATAATTCGTGGCGCCGCGGTCGATGAAAGGGAACAAGACGTTGGTCGCCGTGAAGTTCGTCAGGTCGACCCACGTAATCGGAGGCGCGTCGACGTTGGTTGCCGCCTGCATCCGATAGGCAAAATTCGTCGCGAGGGACACCGTGAACGTGAACCCGGTCGTGGACCACTTGTACGGCCCGTTGATTTGCGCGAAGGCCACCACTCGATTCGTCGCGAGCAAGGCCTGGCTGAACTCGCTCGTGTCTCCCCACGTTGCGGTCGCAGTGGCGGTGATGTATTGGCCCGCGTAATTTCCGAAGGTATTTGTCAGCGAGAACAACGCGTTGCCGGAGCCGTCGGTGGTCACGCTGGCAGTGCCGAGGTAGGTTTTACCTTCGCCGTACCCGCTTGGATCCGCACTCGGGCTGCGATACGCATCGATGAAAAAGCTCTTCCCCGCCAGGCTGTTTAAACGCCCGCTTACGATCGTGTTTGCGCCGAGGCCAAATGCATTCGTGATAATCGGAAAATTTTGCAACTTGTTTGGGCCAACATCCGGATCGCCAACGTCATTGGGTGTGACGCCGTCGTTGGAGAAATCGATGCCCAGTCCGGCGTTGCTAAAAATGGAGTTGCCCCGGATGGCGTTGTTGGTCGTTCCCGTATCGTAAAGAACAACCCCCGGTCCACCCACCGCAAACGCGATGATGTTGCCCGCGCCAGCGGCAATATCTCCAAGCTGATTGCCGGTCGCGCCCGCAAGGAAAACGACGTTGGCAAAGCCATTGCCCTGCCCGTTCGTGCCGGTGGCGTCCGCGCCGATGACGTTCCCTTGAAAGACATTGCCGCTGGTTCCGCCGTCGGCCACGTACACGCCGTAAACACCGTTGGCGGAGATGCAGTTTGCCGCACCAGCCGTCACGCCGCCGATCAGATTGCTCGTCGCGCCGTTCCAGAGCGCGAGACCGGCGAAGCCATTGGGCAACGCGGACTTTCCACTCGCGTTAAGGCCGATGAAATTTCCGGCCAGCACATTGCCGCTCGTGCCGGGATCGCCGAGAACGGCGCCGTAGTAGTTGCCGGAAATTACGTTGCGATCCGCCAACGCGGCGCCGCCGATGGTGTTGCCGCTGGCGCCATTGAAGACGGTGACGCCGGCGAAGCTGTTGGGAATGGCATTGGAGCCGCTGATATCCGTGCCGAAATAATTTCCCCGCACGATATTGCCCGACGTCCCGGCATCCACGAGACGCAATCCTTCCGACGGATGGCCGGAGAAAACATTGTTGACGATCTGGTTGCTCTGCGATCCCGTATCGACATACATGCCGATGAATGTATTCGGCAGCGCGGCGGAGCCGGTTGCGTTGAGCCCCACCAGGTTGCCGCGCACGACATTTCGAGCCGTGCCCGCGCCGCGAAACCAAATGCCCGCGTTGGTATTGCCGGAGATGACATTCCCCACTCCAACGGCGGAGCCTCCCACCGTGTTATCATGCGTCCCGCCGACCGCAATCAATCCCGAGAGCCCGTTGTTCAGCGCCTTCTGTCCCGAGGCGTCCGTGCCAATATAATTTCCAAGGATAACATTGTTCGCGGTGTTTGAATCGCCGAGCCAGATGCCGTATTGCGCGTTGCCCGACAAAACATTTCGCGCGGTGGCATTGGTGCCGCCAATGACATTCCCACTCGCGCCGCCCACCATCAAAATGCCCTGATACGCGTTCGGCGCCGCATTCGTCCCGGTGGCATCCAAACCAAACCAGCAACCGGCGATGGTGTTGTTCGTCGTGTCCGGCGTATCCATGGTGAGGCCGTTCCAATTGAAGCCGCTGAACGAAATATTTTTGACCTGATTGCTAGCGCAGAAGATCAAAAGGCCGGTGATGGCGTTGCGCGGGTCGGGCAAAATTTGCGAGCCATCCACGAAAATCAATGGCTTGCCGGCGAAGCCGGGCTGCGTCGAACCGTCGATGACCATGCCATTCGTTACGAGCGGCGGCAGTTGGCCGGAGAGATGAATATTGAAAACGCCATTGCTGTATCCAGGGTCGGATGTCGGAATATTGAAACGCACACTGACCTGCGGATGGTCCGTCACGTAATACATCGCGGCGCGCAAGCTGCCCGCGCCGACATCCGCCGTGGTGGTCACCACATTCGTCAGCGGCGTGGCCGGCGGCCCGTAGAGATACGCCAGCGCCGCGCGATCCCCGGGACTGAGACAAAGATTTCCCATGCGCGTGTTGTAGCGCGGCGCAAAGGCCGGGCGCGGCTGCTGCGTCGCGAGCACCTCCGGCTGCACGGAATCGAAATCCCACCCGAGATGCATGACCGATTCGAAATCGTAAACGCCGTTCGTGAGGCTGGTCGGATCAATGGTGAACCAATGAATATTGCCCGGCACATCGAAGATATTGTTCGTGACGACCAAAATATGATTCGTCTGGTCCACGCGAATATTCTCATGCGTGAAACCGAAGGAATGCCCCATCTCATGGCACACCTGGCCGCGATTCAAATTGTCCACTGTCACCACCTGCGGATTGTATCCGGCCGAAACGTTGTCGAACCCGTTGGTATTGTACGTAAACAGAATCCAGCGCGTCTGGTTGGTCCGGGGCACGAACTTCACGTTCGCCGCCAATTCCCATTCCCGCAGCCCGTCCAAATAAGCCTTCTGCTGCGCGACACTCAGCGTGTTGGTGAATTGATACGGCACAATCCCGCCGGGCCACGGCACATTAGCGGGCGTGGTCCCGGCATAAAAATTACCCGCAAATGCCGCGCGTGGACATGCGGCGAAAACCAGCATCGCCGTCAGCAGCAAAATGCGATTTACCATCCATGACTCAGATACTGCTGTGAGGATTTCTTGAAAACCAAAATTGGAGTTGTACATCTGCCGAAACGACACCCACCATGATACGCTTTTTCCGTGATTTGTCACGGCGCAAGAGTTGGTGAAAAACCAGCCATCAAGGATTGGGATAAAAGACTTGGTGCCCCGGCTAGGACTCGAACCTAGAACCAATTGATTAAGAGTCAACTGCTCTACCAATTGAGCTACCGAGGCAACCAGTTTACGTGCAACGACTTACAGCTTTGAAGATGATTCGCTTGTATCCCGCTATTGTATCCCGCATAGTCTGACTTGATATGACGACTACACATGACACAAAGCAGGATACGAAAGCAAAGAAACCACGGCCCGAACGTCTCTCGCCTGACGGCAAGTGGCGTTCGTTTCCCAAGGTTCCAAATCTACTGCAATACGTCGACACGGGCACCTATTTTGCCCGAACCAAAATTAATGGCAAGCTCATTCGTCGAAGTTTGAGGAAGGCTGGGACGTTCGAGGAAGCAAAGCTTGCTCTTGGCGATTTCCGAAAGGAGCACGACCGGCAGCGACGATCCGCCGGCGCACCGGTCATGTTCAAGGACGCGAGGATTCTTTACGAGGCCACGACCGCAGCCGACCACACCCTGTCAGAGAAAAGCCGGACCTATCGCGCCAACTGCATCAAACGTTTGCTGAAATCCTGGCCGGAGCTCGACTCGTTGAAGCTTCGATCAATCACCCGGGAGGCGTGCGAGAAATGGTCTAGCAGGCTTTCATCGGAAATTGACGCCCAATACTACAACAACTTGCTCGGAACGTTTAAAGCCATCCTCGCGCGCGCCGGGATACCACATGACGTTTATAGCCCGATTTTTACGATCAAGCGAATGGGGATAAAGCTTTCGCCGCCAACCCTTCCCGAGCCCGAACAATTCTTGCGCATCATAAAGTTAATCGAAACGAGTGGGAGCGGCCGACAGCAATACTCCGCGGACTTTGCGCGCTTCCTGGCTTTTAGCGGGTGCCGACTTTCGGAAGCTCGCGCGGCCACATGGGCCGACGTGGATCTTGCCAAAGGTCTGTTGACCATCCACAACGCCAAGGTGCGCCGAGCGCGAAACTGGACACCAACGCGCATCATTCCCATTGTCCCAGATATGCGGGCATTGTTGGAGCGGCTGAAAAAGGGCCGACCGAGCCCGTCCACGCCGATCAACAAAGTGTCAGATTGTGAAATCTCCCTCACTTCCGCGTGCAAGAAAATTGGGATCCCGAAGCTGACACACCACGACATGCGCCATTTGTTCGCAACGCGTTGCATTGAAGCCGAGGTGGACATTATGACGGTATCGAGGTGGCTTGGACACTCTGATGGCGGCGCGCTCGCAATGAAGGTATACGGGCACTTGCGCAAAGAGCACAGCGCCAACATGGGGCAGCGTGTCACGTTCTCTAAAGCAGGGGAGGTAGTATGAAGAAACTGCCGAGCATGGTTCGCGCTTTGGCTGAAAAAGATGCTTTCGCGGCAAGCCGTTTAGCTGCCCGAGGGAAGGTTTACAACGATGCGGAAGAGATGACGTGGCTTTATCTTCGTGGCCTTAAATCTTTGGCGGAAGCTGGTGCAGAGCAGCGCAAACTTGAAGAACCATACGTAGCACAGTCAGAGCAAACCATCTTTGATTTTGTTATTAAAGCGATTCGCGAACGCAATCACGTCCCTTTGTTTGAGCTCGCCGAAGCAGTGCTGACGATAAGAAAGCAAGGGCTAAATATCCCGTATGTGGATCCGATACGCGCGCACCTGCTGACTTTAAAGGGCATTTGCCAGCAAAGAAAAATTAAGTATACCCGGACTCACCTTGCGATGCTCGTGGGCTTTAACGGAAATATGGATTGGTTTAGGCGGGAAGTGATTGCGTTGGGAGTGCCATTTCGGAAAGAATCTGGCGGGAGGAAACGCCGACTGGTAGAGCGAAAAAAAGTCTGATACAGTCTTAATTATTAAATAGAAAAGGGCGTATACCAGATAGCGTGAAAACGTTATCTGGTAAATCCTCAGCGCCGGTCAACAGATCGGAACTTCTTAATCAAACCACCGCGCCCGCGCTTCCCGGGCCGCGCTTGGCCTACACAATGCGGGAAACCGCTGGCCTTCTCGGGGTCAATTACCAAACAGTTTACCGCCTTAACAAGCGCGGGCTTCTCAAATCGTCTGGCGGCCTACGGGTTAAGCTGTTTGCTGTTTCCGAGATCGAACGGTTTCTCAAATCCACCCAAGTGGGTTAATTCCAATGAACACCCCCAAGCCGCATATCGTCATCCACGTCACCAAGGAGTCGGGTAAGCCGCTTTGCGGGCTTTGCTGGAAACCCTTCCAGTTCCTGCCGCCTTATGCGCCGCGATTATACCGGCCGGACGGAACGCAACTGCCGTGTTGCTGGCTCTGCGCCGTGCATTTCGGCGCGGTGATTGCCGATGATGTCAAAGCGCTCTTTGGAGCCGTTCCCGAATGGCTCCGATGAATGTGACGCCACACGACCAGCAAGCCGAAGCCGGTGCACTGGCTTGCGTCCTGACAGCCGAACACACACGGGCGGTTCAATACCTCGACGAGCTACACGAGGACTATTTCCACGACGGGCGGCACCTGACGGTATTTCGTGCGCTGCTGCGGCTGAATGAGGACGGCGCGCGCCTGGACTCCGTAGCGCTTTACCAAACTTTGCGGGATGACTTCGAGATCGATGACGCCGGCGGGGCTGCCTATATCGCAGTGTTGGCTGACTCTGCGCCCAGCCCTGAGAATCATCCTACCTATCTGGCTGCCATTCGCAAACTGGCGCGCCGCCGTGCCATGCTTGCCGAGGGTGAGGCTAAGATTAAAGCCGCGCTGGATCCCAAAACCGAAGTTGAGTACGGCAACCGGCAATCAATCGGTGAAATTCTGGCCGCCTGCGAGTTTCGGGGCACGAACGAACCGCCGCCGATCCAGACAATTTTCAGCCTGGCTGGCCATACCATTTGCACGCCGGGAAACCTGACGACCATCACGTCCGCTGTAAAAACCGGGAAGTCGGCCGTCATCGGCGCCATGGTGGCATCGGCGTTGCCTCACGCGTTCGATGCGGACCTGCTTGGGTTCAAATCGTCCAATGCCGATGCGCGCGCTCTGCTGCTGTTCGACTCCGAGCAAAGCCCGGCTGATTTCTGGCATTGCGTTTCTCGTGCCCTGCGCCGCGCTGGTCTGGAAAAGCCGCCGCTTTGGTTTCATGCCTATTGCCTGACGGGATTGGGCTGCAAACGCGGCTGGGAAGCGGTTGAGGCGGCAATCCAACGTGCCAGCGAACGGCATCCCGGCATTCACTCAATCCACCTGGACGGGGCCGCCGACTTCGTCTCCGACGTGAACGATGCGGCTGAGTCCAATGACTTCGTTGCCATCCTGCAGGACGTGGCGATCAAACGGAATTGCCCCATCACCGGCGTTATTCATTTCAACCCGGGATCTGACAAAAGCCGCGGGCATTTGGGCAGCCAGCTCGAACGCAAAGCGGAAACGAACCTCGCGCTGAAGAAAGACCCGGACGAATCCACCGTCATTTTCTCAACCAAGAATCGGCGCGCCGGCATCCCTGAATCATTGGGACCGCGCTTTCGGTTCGACACCACGGCCGGGATGCACGTCACCATTGAAAGCCGTCAGGCGGCCAAGGAGAAAGCAGAGCGGGAAAGCCTTATGGACATTGCGCGAGACGTGTTTAGTGGCCGACTATCAATGCGTTACAGCGATATCCAAACTACCGTCAAAACACAGCTGACGGTAAGTGACCGAACAGCCGAGCGGAAGGTGGCTGCAATGAAGCGCCTCGCCGTCATCAAACTTTCTGCTGCTGGACTCTACACTTTATGAATGCCAGCCGATGCGCAATGGGTGTTCACCGTCAACCGTCAAACTACCGTCAAACTACCGTCATGACGGTAAGCCATCATAGTTACCGTCATACCGTCACCCCCTTATATATAAGGGGTCTGGAGTTTGGTCCCAGTTGGTTCATCTGATGGTATGAAACAAAGCCGAATGCAGCGGCAGATCACATTTTCTGGCGTTCTGGTCTGGGGGCTCCTTTGAGGAGAGCGGGCGAAAATGGGTGAGCAGGGCTGAGGACCACAGCTCATAGCGGATTTGGTTTCTCAAGTCATTGGTGGTAGCGCGTCGGAGACGCTTGCGTTTATCCCAGCGCGGAGTGTGAAACCTTTGGGGTTGGCCTTCAGCCCCGTAGGTTTTCAGGGACGCCAGCAACAAAACGGCGTAGGCCGCCACGGCCAGTGCGGGGGCGTTCTGGTTGGACGCTTGGTTTCTGACTTGCGCCTGGCCCACACCCAGGATCGTCTTCTCGTCCCTAAAGTTCACCTCAATGTCCCAGCGCCATAAATAATATTGCAGCACCTTCTCCAGGGACAGGCTTGGATCCGTGCTGATCAGGAAAGCTGGCTGGCGTCGGTCGGTTTTGGTCTTGGTCAGGTGATAGCGAGGTCCCTTGATGACCAGCAGGCGCAAGGGCTTTTGTCCTTTATCCATCTGGGTGTAAACCGGACCAAGTGTTTTAACCTCCAAAGTCTGGCGCTTGCCGGCATGGTAGGCTTCCACTTTTTGAAAAGGGATTTTCTCATCGTGGAGCAGTTCTTCGGGCGTGGGGCAGCGCAAGCCATACTTGCGTTTGCGTCCCAGATTTTTCTGCTCCTGGGGCGGGTGAAAGAATACCGAATCCTTGCGCACGCGGCCGATCAGGGTGGTGCGCGGGGGAATTTCCTTTAGCACCGTGGAATTGGTGAATCGGCCGTCAATACTCACGATCAACGGGCGCTGAGCCGACCCGCCCTGATCCATCTGCTGGCGCAGAAAGGCCAGGCGCTCCCGGCCGACCAGATTGATGTTTTTCCTGGCTCGTTCCTTCGCATAAGCCTCATGCAGGTGCGCCGGCGCATGCTTGCGCGGTTTGGGCGGCAGGGCCGCGTGTTGAAAATCGATGGGAACCAACCGAGCCGCACCCTGCTGGCCCTGCGGCACCGCTGCGGAGATCTGCAAGACCCGCAATCCCCGGATAAAATTGACATGGAAGGGCGGACTCATCGGGTCGCGCATATAGCGCACGCCGCTGATCCTGGTGCCGGTTTTGCGCAACAGCGAGTCGTCCATGGCGCTGACCAGCGGAGCGTCCTCGGCCAGGTCCTTCTCGATCTGGCCGCGGAGGCTGGCAAAGGCTTTATCCTCATCAAAATGATCCTCGGCATAGAAGCGGTAATCGGCCGTCCAGTCCTGCTGGCTGCGGTTCTGCAGCCGTAGCAAGCCGGTGATCGTATGTCGGCCAAAGCAAACCATGTGGGAGAGCATATGACGACGGGCCCGAGCCCAGGCCTGTGGTGAAGGGCATGCGGGCGCCAGGTTCTGGATCAGCGCTTCGACTTGAGGGAGGAGGGCAGAGTTTTTTTTAGCGCAATCGGATTGGGGGGCACCCGCTCGCGCGACAGGATGAGGTGACCCTTGTCAGCGACGGTCCACTGGACGTCCTCGCCTTTGGAGAAGTCCATGGCCTGAGCGATGGCGGCGGGGAAGTTGATATACCACTGTTTGCTGGCTTTGCGTTCGATGAGCTGGACTTTGGTTGGATAACCCATAGGTGAGCATATCTAGTCATATAAGACTAGATATGTAGTCAATAAAAATCCACCTCCACACGATTTTATCTAGTAGGGGCCAAACTCCAGTGTCCCTTCGGGACGCCAGGTGAAAGGGTCGGAGCACCGTTGTCATTCGGCGTCATTTTGAATAGTGCCGCACTTTCCCAAGTCCAGAAGGGATCCCACGACCTGCGCATTACCCGTTTTTTCCAACATTGTTGGAGAGGGCCATGGAACGCAAATCCCGGAGGGACGCCATGGTAATAGCCCAACGTTTCAACGTTGGGACCCATGATCGAAAATCCCCCAAGTCCCGGAGGGACGGCTGACACTCAATCCCACAAATATCGTTCATCGTACGCGATGGCATGTTTTTTGAGCAGCTTCACGAACTCCTCTTGAAACGTCATCTTGCGATGATGCTCCTCCTGATGGCGGATGTATTGGATGGTCTTGTCCAGTTGCGAGATGCTCACGCTGAATGCGCCGTATTTGCTCCGCCATCCAAATAAACGCGCCTCAGGAAAATTTTCGTGAACCCACTTGGACGAACCGCCTTTGATAAGTTGCATCGCTTTTGCCAGGGACATCGTTGATGGCAACGAGAGAAGCAAATGCACATGATCGGCAACCCCGCCAATCTCAATGGCCTTTATGTCGTGGGTCCGGGCGATGCCACCCATGAACGGCCATAGCCTTTCACGCAAGGATGGACGGATCAATGGCCTTCGTTCCTTCGTGCTAAAGACGCAATGGAAATACGAACTGACGTAGGACATGGCGGGGATTCAGCCTTCCCTTCGGGACTTATGCAATTGCAAAATCGTTTTCCCCAATGTTGAAACATTGGGCTATTCTCAGGTTGTCCCTTTGGGGCTTGAGCGCAGCGACGCGCGCCATTCAGAACAAATTCGCCACCAGCATGCGGGTAATCTTTGACCATTTTCAAAAAGAGCCGCCGCCCCCGGCCCTCTCCTCATCGCAAAAGCGATGAAGCGAGGGTGCCGGAGGCGCGCGGGCATTTTCTGGCGTGCGTATAAATGCCCGTGGGTGGCGGTGTCCCCGGCACGACCATTCAACGTCAATTTCGCGGTGTACCCAATCCACGCCACAAACTCATTCGGGATTTCCGTTTTTTCGGGTTTGCTTCATGATGCCGCCATGCCGGATATGACCTCTCGGACAATCGATTTGCGAAGCGATACGGTCACCCAACCCACACCCGCAATGCGGGACGCAATGGCGCGGGCGGCGGTCGGCGACGATGTGCTGGGCGACGATCCGACGGTGCGGGAACTGGAGACGGAAACGGCGGCGTTGCTGGGCAAGGAGACCGCGCTCTTCACGCCTTCGGGCACGATGGCGAATCAACTCGCGATCCGCGCGCAGACGGAATCGGGCGATGAAATCCTCGTGGAGGCCAATGCGCACATTTATTACTACGAAGCGGGCGGCCCGGCGGCATTGAGCGGGGTGACGTGCCGCTGTCTGCCCGGGCAGCGGGGCATTTTTTCCGGGGCCGACCTCACGGCGGCACTGCGTCCGCCGGACGTGCATTTCCCCCGCTCGCGGCTGGTCTGCCTGGAAAACACGCACAATCGCGGCGGCGGAAAAATCTGGTCGCTCGAACAAATCCGCGACGTCGTGGCGGCGGCACGCGGCGCGGGTCTCACTTTGCATCTGGACGGCGCCCGGCTCTGGAACGCGGCGGTAGCCGGCGGCATCGCCGAGCGGGAGTATGCGGCGGCGTTCGATTCGGTGAGTGTTTGTTTTTCCAAGGGACTCGGCGCGCCGGTCGGTTCGGCGCTGGCCGGGTCGCGGGCTTTGATTGAGCGGGCGCGGCGGTTTCGCAAGATGCTCGGCGGCGGGATGCGGCAGGCGGGAATCATCGCCGCCGGCGCGCTGCACGCGATGCGGCATCAGCGCGCGCGGCTGGCGGAGGATCACGCGAACGCGAAACGCCTCGCCGCCGGCCTGTCCGGCATTGAGGGCCTGGCCGTGGATCCCGCCGAAGTGGAAACGAACATGGTGCGTTTCCAGGTGAAGGCAATGCCGGCCGCGCAATTCGTGGACCGCCTCCACGCCCGCGGCGTCCTCACGCTCGCCGTCGGCCCCGACACGATCCGCGCCGTGACCAACCTGATGGTTTCACCGGAAGACATCGACGCGGCGGTGAACGTGATTTCGGGCCTGAGGTAGGAGCAATTCGAGAGCGCATGCGGGACACACCTAGCTCGGTAGGGCGTTGCTGCCGCGACGCCCATTAAAAATTCGGACGCCAGAAAAATCCCGACGGGATTTCGACCTCCAGCCCCATGGTTGGCCCGAAAGCATTCGGACCAACCTGGGGTAAAACGAAAACGGCGGTTTCAACCTCATCGGAGGTTGCGCCTCGGTCCGAAGATAATTCACCCGGTGGACACAACCTCGTCGAGGTTGCCTTCATTTTCGGACGTTACCCCATGTTGGCCCGAACATCTGCGGGCCAACTTGGGGCTGGAGGACGCAACGCCGTTGGCGTTGACCGGGCGGAAATCAGTTGCGGCGAGCCGGTGATAGGCGACGGATTTCTTTAAGGGCGCGGAGATTCCTTTCGCCGCGCCCGATTGAATTTCTTTCACACGCCGTTCGATTTCGGAATCCCAGGCGGTTTCGAGGCTGGGGTCGGCGTAGTCGTCAATGCTCGCGAGGATTTTCTCCGCCAGCCGCACACGGGAACGCGGGGGCAATCCCAAAACTTCCTTTTCCAGCAAGCGAAGCATCCTACCCCACAATGGCCTCCAATTGGTATTGAATCAAGAGCGGATGAAACAACCTTACCAGGGCTTGCGGACACGAAAGACAGACCCCGCCGAGTCCGTCCCCGCCCCTTTAAGGTTGTTATATCGCCCGCGCTTGGGTTAAATAATCGGCCAATTGCCGACATGAGCATGCTCAACGCCCTGGTCCGAACGCCGAATCGCCGGATTGCGCTCATCGCGCTGGTGGTGATTGCCTTTGACCAACTCACGAAACAGATCGTGCTGCGGCTGCTGCCCCAGATCGACACTGAGAAGGTCGTCGTCGAGGGTTTTTTCAAATTTGTCCATTGGGGAAACACCGGCGCGGCGTGGAGCCTCTTTCGCGGCAACAACGGTTTCCTCGCCATCGTCGCGCTGGTGGCGCTGGTGGTTTTGTTCTTCAGCCGGCATCACTTCGACTCGCGTTCGCTGCTGAGCCAGATCGCGTTTGGCATGATCTTCGGCGGGATCGTGGGCAATCTCATCGACCGCCTGGCGGTGGGGCACGTGATCGATTTCATTTATTTTTACATCCAGCCGCGCGGCGGCGATGCGCGCGGATTCCCGGCGTTCAACATCGCCGACAGCGCCATCTGCACCGGCGTGGGTTTGATATTTCTACTCACGTGGCGCAGCGAACATGCCGGCAAGTCAGGCAAGCCCGCCGAACCCGTGCCAACCAAGTAAGGCGGCGCAATGTCCGACCGCACCGAAGTTTTTTCCATCGAGTTTTCCCTGCCCGCCGCCCGGCTCGACAGTTTTTTGCGCGCCCGGTTTCCGGCCGTCTCGCGCGGCGCCATCCAGCGTTTGATCGAGGAAGGCCACATCCGGGTGAATGGCAAGACGGTCAAGCCGACGCACACTCCGCGCGCGGGCGAAGAGGTGCGGGTGCATTGGCCCGATGCGCGGCCGGCGGAAGCGCGGCCGGAGGACATGCCGCTCGACATCCTGTTCGAGGACGCCGCGTTGCTCGTGTTGAACAAACCGCCGGGACTGGTCGTGCATCCCGCGGCAGGTCATGAGGAGCACACCCTGGTCAACGCGCTGCTGCATCATTGCGAGGGCGGACTGAGCGGCATCGGCGGCGTCGCGCGACCGGGCATCGTGCACCGGCTCGACAAGGAAACCAGCGGCTGCCTCGTCGTCGCGAAGAATGACGACACGCACCTGGCGCTCTCCGCGCAATTTGCGGATCGGAAAGTGGACAAGTTTTACCACGCGATCGTCTGCGGCGAATTGCCCCGCGAACGCGGCGAGATCCGCGCGGCGATTGCGCGGCATCCCTCGCATCGCAAGCGCATGGCGGTGGACGACGCGCAGGGCCGCGAATCCCGCACGAGCTATCGCGTTCTGGAAAGATTAAAATCCGCCACGCTGGTGGAAGCGACCTTGCACACGGGCCGCACGCACCAGATTCGCGTTCACTTTCAACACCTCGGGTTTCCGCTCGTCGGCGACTCCACGTACGGGCAGCGCCAAAACGTGCGCCTGAAGGAACTCACGAACTACGCCGCGTCCCGCCAGATGCTGCATGCCGCGAAGCTGGGCTTCACGCATCCGCGCACGGGCAAGCGCATGAATTTCGAGGCGCCCCGGCCGCAGGACATGAGCGATGCGCTTTCCGCATTGAAGCAGGGCTGAGGCAACACCGCAGGGGGGCGCAATGATTATGTGCGGCGGCGGCCAGCCGTAGTCCACCGTTCTCCGAACATGCCATTCATTGCGCTCCCCTGAGGCGCGTCCGACACTGCAAAAAGTTTCCCGCTCCGCCGCTTAATTCTCCGCGATCTTGGGCGGCAGTTCTTTCGGCGTCGTGCCGCGATCCCACGTGCCGGGTTCCGCTTTGGCGACCCAGAACGCCTCGCCCACACCCAGCACGGGCGAACCTTTGGTCCAACCGCCGTTCTCGTAGGGATACAAAACATATTGCTGGCGCTCGCGGTCGAACACATGCACCACGTCGCCATTGGCGATGGGGAATTTCAGGTCGTCCACGATGTGGCCGGCTTGCGGCAGCAGCGAACTGCGAATCGAAAAGCCCGCGGGCAATTCCATCGAGAGATCATCCTGCAAAACATCGCCGGTGAAACAGACGGAGCGATAATCCTGCGTCGGGTTGAAAAAGATCGCGCCCTCGCCCGGTTTCAAAACGTCCGCGGCGTTTATCCATTGGGTAAACTTGACGGAGTTTTCGACCAGGCGAAAAAGTTGCGTGTCGAACTTGTTCAGCGTCGTCCCGTCGGGCCAGTCTTTGAATACGCGGCCGACGACGTTGGCGGGGGAGTTCAGCGGGTTGGAGATCATCGAAAAGCCGGGCGGCAAGGTCATGGAAACGTAGCCCAGGATGTTCGACGTCTGGCCTTTGCTCGTCATCAAACGGTAAAAGCGGACGTTGAATTTGGAGGCATGGGAGTCCGAGAAGGCCATGATTTCCCCGGTGGCGATGCCGTTCAAAACCGGGCTCCAATTTTTTCGGTCGCCCGACGAGTGCACCACGAACGGGCTGCCCTTGGGTAATTCCGCGCTGAAATTAAAGCTGCCATTGGGCTGCCGCACCGCATCGCGTAAAGAGGGAGCCGCCACCGGCGCGGGCTTCTTCGCTGCGAAAAGTGAGCCACCCCCCCCGAACCGCTTCATGATCGAATCCATCTTCGTTCCCATACCCAATACCTAGCGCGTAGCCTGCCAACCTGATTTTTTCTCAATACCGAGAACGCCCGGCATAAGCTGCATGGTGGCAGCAGCTTATGCTAAGCTGAAAAGGTTCTGGATGGCGCGACGGCCAGGGAAACGTGACTAAATGGTGACCATGGATGAACGAAGCCACCCAATCATTACCAAAGCGTACGCCTTTGTCGCTTAGGGCTGCAACCGAATGCGGTAAAATCGGTTGGTTCCGTAATCGGCCGAGGCATCGTCGAACACGAACGGAGCAGCGGGCGCGAGGTTGGTGGAAAGGTCCACCCACACAGCTGTGCCGTCCAGCGGAAGCTCGGTGGTGGTCTGGATTACATAATCCGGTCCAGTGGTTCCCTCGACTGCCACCAAGTGGTGACCGTTTGTGTCGAAGCCCAATGAAGTAAGCACGACGGGAGCGAGCGGATTCACGATCACATTGAAGGAGTTGGTGGCCGACAGGTTTGGCGTGCCGTTGTCAGTGACGACCACCGTAATGATGTTGGTGCTTTGAGACTGGTTCACGTGAGGACGCCAGGTGAAAGCACCGCCGCTCCCGATGCTTGCGTTGTCAGGCGGGCTCAAAAGGCTAAAGGTAAGCGCATCGCCATCCGCATCCGTGGCCGTCGCATTGAAGCTGACGGTGCCCCCCGGGTTCACGGTGTGATCCGAAAGCGCGCCGACCACCGGCGCGGCATTCAAAACGAAAACGTTAAACGAGGCGGTCCGGATATTGCCGTGCGCATCGGTGGCGGTCACCACCACATTATTTGAGCCCCGCGCGAAGGTGCTGCCACTGGCCGGAACCGCGAACGGGCTAACGGCGCCATCCACAATATCCGTCGCCGTCACCGAAAACGTCACGATCGCCCCGCTGGGACTGGTCGCAATTACCGTGATGTCGGCGGGCAGCGCAATTGTGGGCGGTATCGTGTCGTTTACGTTCACCATGAACGTATTGGTGACGCTTGCGTCATTGCTGTCGGTGGCGATGGCGGTGACCAGCGTGCTGCCGACGGCAAACAAACTGCCGCTGGGCGGGGTGACGATCGGAATCAACGCGCCGTCTTCTTCGTCGCTGGCAACGACTGAGAAAGTGACGGTTGCTCCGGCCGGGCCGGTGGCTTCCGCCGTGACATTTGGCGGCGTCGTCAGCATCGGCAGTGTGTTTGCGCCGACCCCAGTCCCCTGTATGGCGAAGCGATAGGGATTCTTCTCGCAAACGTTTGCGATGGTCACCGCGACCAGCGTTGACTTTATTCCCGCCGAGTTTGGAGTGAACGTAACATCAAAATTCGTGGATCCGCCCTCCGCCAGTTCCACCGGCAAGGTGATGCCGCTCACGACGAATTGGGAATTGGTGGAATCAATGCCCGACACTCGGAGAATGCCACCACCGGTGTTTTGAATCGTAAAGGTTTGGGTGTTCGTGCCGCTGCCAACCGGGACGCCGCCAAAGTCGGTCCCGTCGGCTGAGTCGGGGGAGAGATCGCCCGGAGTGATGGCGACCGAGTTGCCGAACACACTCACATCCGGCGTGCCGCCGGCACATGGCGCGTCCACAATCACGGGACTGTCGTTGGTCAAAGTGGGGCCATTCAAACAGAGAACGTTGGATAGAGGCGAGCAATCCGCGCCGGGATGCGAGGTGTCATCCATCTTGTAGTAGGCAACCAGTCCGTTCTCTGCACCCGAGAGTTCTGTGTTCATGTTCGCGGCAATTTCCCCGGCGCTGCGCGCGATGTTCCAGATGCGAACTTCGTCGATTTCACCGTGAAATGGATCGGTCTCTTCAGGAACCGGCAGGCCCAGATAAAGCGGTGTACTGACGGTGTTGAGCGTGATGCCCTCCGTGACGTCCCCGGGGACACCGTTTACGTACGACCTCATCATGGACGTGGTGGCATCATAAACGTACGCAATATGCGCCCATGAATCCATCGGGAACGTGAGCGAACTGGTGGCGTCCGCGTAATGCCCGCGGAAGTACGGCATCGCATAACCGCCGCCGTTGTTGAAGATCATGACGCCATTGATACCCTGGAGCTGACTGAAATTGCCCCACAAAACCGCAGTGCCGGTTTCAAATTCGGGCGCCAATTTCACCCAGAACTCGATCGTGCGGGAGGAATTGCCAACGGGCAGGCTGGCGAAATCGTTGGCGACGGCGTAGTCGTTCGTGCCGGTAAAACTCATCGCCGTGCTCTGCACCGCCAGGGCGGTGCCCTCCAAAACGACCGTAAACGGGCTCTCCTCGGCGTCGTCATTGGCAATGCTCAACGTGGCGGTTTTCACGCCGGGACTGGTGGGCTGAAAACGCACGGTCAAGGTCGTCGCCCCACCGAGCCAATAGACCGGGGATGTTGGTTCGGCAACGACGGAAAACTGGCTCGCATCCGCGCCTGCGATGGTCGGCATGCCGATCACAAGGTCCGCTTCGCCGGCATTATCAATGATGAATGTTTTGTCGGACGCGCCGGAGAGGACGGCGGTAAAGCCGAAGTCCACGGTGGCCATGCCGTTCCCCAGGTAATTGCCTGCCGGTTGCTGAACGCCAATTTCCGGCGAGGCCGAACTGAAACTGGCGCCCGTTAGCGTAATCGTATAATCGCCCTCCTGGTCATCGTCCACATGCACCCATGCCGCGAGCGGCCCCGCGCCGTTGGGAAGGCCGTTGTAGCCGGCGCCGACGTCCACCGAGAGTGGCGCATCCCCGCCATCACGCGGTTCGTTTCCCAATCCGGTAACGGCGAGAAAATAATCCCCCTCCGCGAGCTCCGGCCAGTTCGCATAATCATATCCTATGTGTGAGAGCAGAGTCGCCGAATCATCGTTGCTCGCCAGGAAATTTCCATCCCGATCAAAGAGCCATAGCGTGCTGTCCGCCGGGAAGTCGCTGACTGTGGCCGTGAACAGCGCGGGATCCGTGATGTGAATGCGGTACATGTCCACGTCGCTCGCGTTGGTGATGCTGCCTGTGATCGTGTCCACCGCGCCGATGCCGGTTGTTGATTGAGCGGTGTGCGGCAGATCGCCGGCATCGGGGGCTTCGGAAATCGTGACGGCCCTGGCTCCCATGGCGAAGCCGGCCAGCGCCAGCGTCAACAGCATTGATCTGATATTCATATGCATTCTCATCATCCAATTGAAATGACCTTGGTTTAACGGAGCCGGATCGCTCGACCTCACCGGCGGTCAACACAAAACCCAGCCGAGTTCGAAACCGCCTATCCCCACTGGTTTTCGCTCGTCTGGGCCGCAAGTCCAATGCCAATAGGAATCAGGATCCCAATTAGGATGCCCGGCGGGTACTGTTTAAGGTGATTCCCAGGCGCAGCCACCTATCTATTATGTGCTTGCGACCGTTTAGCCCTTAAGCGAACGGAGGGGTGGGAAAGCAATACGCAAGGATGAATGTGTCCTCGGCTTACTCGAAACCTCCAAAGGTTTCCAGTTTTTGGACACTAGCCGTTCTCAATGGAAAATCGGCCAACATCCATCGGGATTTATCTAAAGTCGTCCGACAAACCGTTTCAGCCGCACCATCGCTTCCTTGATGTTATCCATCCCGGTCGCGTATGCGCAGCGAACGAAACCTTCGCCGCATTCGCCAAACGCGGTGCCGGGCACAAGGGCGACTCTTTCCTCGTGCAGGAAACGCATCGCAAACTCCTTCGCGGGCAGCCCAAATTTTGCGACGCTCGGGAACGCGTAAAACGCGCCCAGCGGACGATGACATTCCAGCCCCATGTCGGCGAACGCGGCTGCCAGATAATTTCGGCGACGGCGATACTCATTGAGCATTTCCGTCACGTCCACCTCCGGCCGCGCGAGCGCTTCGAGCCCCGCCTTCTGGCTGAGCGACGACGCGCAGAGCATCGTGTATTGATGAATCTTCATCATCGCGTCGATCAACTCCGCCGGACCGCACGCGTAGCCGAGACGAAACCCCGTCATCGCCCACGCCTTGGAAAAGCCGTGCAGAAAAATCGAGCGCTCCCGCATCCCCGGCAGACTGACGAGACTCGTGTGCTGTCCGTCGTAAGTCAGCTCGGCGTAAATTTCGTCCGTGATGACAATCAAATCGCGCTCCCGCACAAACGCCGCGATGTCTTCCAAATCCGCGCGGCTCATGATGGCGCCGGTGGGATTGTTCGGGAAATTCAGCATCAGCACCTTCGTGCGCGGCGTGACTTTCTCTTCGAGCATCGCGCGCGTCAGGCGAAAACCATTTTCCGCCTTCGTCGCCACCGTCACCGGCACGCCGTGGGCGAAAAGTATTGTGGCGCGATACGAGACGTAGCAGGGCTCGTGATAGAGCACTTCATCGCCGGGATTGAGCAGCGCGCGCAGCGCGAGGTCCAGACCTTCGCTGACGCCAACCGTCACCAAAACTTCGTTCTCGGGATTGTACTCGGCGCTGAACGTCTTGCGCACGTAGCCCGCGATGGCTTTTCGCAGATCGAGATAACCGAGGTTGCTCGAGTAATGCGTTGCGCCGCGTTCCAGCGCGAACACCGTGGACTCGCGCACATGCCACGGCGTGTCGAAATCGGGTTCGCCGATGCCGAGGCTGATGACGTCGCGCATCGTGGTGACGATGTCGAAGAAATCACGAATGCCCGAGCGCGGGATGTCCCGCACCGTGGCGTTGATGCGGTTACGGAGAGACGGAGAGACGCTCATCGGTGGCTTCCTGGTGCATCAGCACGCCCAAACGCTTGTAAGTTTTCAACATGAAATGAGTGGAGGTCGAAAGCACGCCTTCAAGCGACGAAAGCCGCTCACTGACGAACGCCGCCACTTCGCGCAAGGTGCGCCCCTCGACGAACAGCAATAGATCATACGACCCGCTCATCAGATACGCCGCCTGCACTTCCGGAAACCGGCTGATGCGCTGCGCGATCATATCGAACCCACCTTCGCGTTGCGGCGTCACCTTGACTTCGATCACGGCCGTGACCTTGTCGAGTTCAAGGCGGTCTTCGTTAAGGATGGCCTGGTAGCCGCGGATCACGCCGCTTTTTTCGTAGTCCTCGATGCGTTGCTTAACGTCTGCCGCCGGCACGCCGAGCATGCGCGCCATGTTCTCGCGCGATTCGAGGGCGTTCGTCTGCAGTATATGTAACAGTTCGTCCATAATTCACTTCAGGATTCTAACTCCGGCGGCCGGGCGCGAGGAAAAGATAGCAGCCTGCCTGCCACTCTTCTTCTCGTACGCGTGATCAATTTTACGGGTAATCACCGGCGCCGCCTCGGTGCGCACCAGGCTCACCGCGCAACCGCCAAAGCCCGCGCCGGTCATCCGGCAACCCAGCATGCCGCCCGCCTCCCCTATGTTTTGCGCGATTTCCACGACCGCATCAAGCTCGGGACAACTCACCTGATAATCGTCCCGCAACGAGGCATGGCTTTCATACATCAACCGGCCCACTGACAGCCAATCCGCGGCGGCGATCGCGTTGACCGCGTGCAGCGTTCGTGCGTTTTCCGTAATGACATGCCGCGCGCGGCGAAAAACCTCGGGCTCCAAATGCGCCTGCGCGCCTTCGAGCGCTTCGAGCGTCGCGTCCCGCAACGCCGGCACCTTGAGCGACTGCGCGGCCTGTTCGCATTGACGGCGCCGCTCCCGATAGTGGCCTTCCGCAACTCCGCGACGGACGTTCGTGTTGACGATCAACACCGTCACCGCGGGATCGGTCATTTCCACGGGCGTCATTTCGCGGCTGCGGCAGTCGAGCAACAGCAGGCGATCCTGTTGTCCGAGAATGGAGGTAAATTGATCCATGATGCCGCACGGCACGCCGGCAAAATCGTGCTCGGCCTGCTGACAGAGAAGCGTTTTCTCCATTGATTCCAAATGATCCTTCAGGATGACTTCGAGCAGCGTCGCCACCGCCACTTCGAGCGCCGCGCTGCTCGCGAGGCCGCCGCCGTAGGGCAGGCTCGATTCAATCACCACGTCGAGGCCGGGAAGTTTTTTATTTCGCCGCTGAAAACCCGCCAGCACGCCGCGCACGTAATTCGACCAGGGCGGATTGCCGCGCTCCACGTTGCCGCGCAAATTGAACGTGGCCGTCTCGCCGGTGGTGATGCTGTGCAGCGTCACGTCGCGACCGCGATTCGTGTCCGCAGCGAGGACCGTGCATTGCTCGATGGCCATGGGCAGGACGAAGCCGTCGTTGTAATCGGTGTGTTCGCCGATGAGATTGACCCGGCCGGGCGCCGCCACCATCCAACGCGGCGGATGGCCAAAGCATCTGGCGAACAACGCCGTTGCTCGTTCCGCCATGAGGTCCAGAGACATGGTGTGCCTGACAATACCCCGCGATTCAGAAAGACGCGAGCACATAAGAAACCGGGCCGGCCCCTCGCGAGCATCCCAACACGCTCCTCGGCTCAAAGGTATCGCCTAAAAAAATCTGGTGCGATGAGGTGCCAGAACGTGCGAATGACTGCAAAATGCCTTTAAACCTCGGGCGTTTCATCGCCCCACTTCCCAAAGCCCCAAATTCCCGATTCTAAATCCGCATTCGAAGGCCAGCTCATTCCCTATTCGAAAATCTGCATTCCACATTCCAAAATTGGGTTCGTTTTGGGTCAATCACGGCGCCGAACGATGTGCTCGGCGTTGACCTTGCCGCCGTACCCGGCTTTGCCACGCCTACAGTGCTGGTGCTGCTGTGTGAACTGGGTCCGGCCAAACATTTTGGGAACTGGCTCGGACTCGGCCCCGACAACCGGATCGCGGGCGGGAAGATTTACAGCGTGCGTACGCGCGACGTGAAGAGCCGCATGGCCGAAGCCTTGCGCCTGCCGGCCCAAAACCTGTGGCAGGCGAAGAACTAGTTTGGTGATCTATATCGGCGTTGGAAAGCGCGGTTGGGCAGTCCCAGAGCCATCACCGCGATGGCGCACACGCTGGCGCGCATCCTCTGGCATTTGCTCAAGTTTAAACAACCGTTCAACCCGGAAGTCTTTGCCAAGGAGGAATCTAATATGCAGCGCAATAAACTCGCGCGACTAGAGAACATGGCCATGACTCCCAACTACCGCCTCGTCCCCATCCAATGATCTGGAGGTCTAGTTTCTCAGGAGGAGTTTGCTCTTCACAGTTCGTCTTCGGGCTGGCAACTTGCGCCGATGCCTCACTGGTTGATCAAGTCCGCGATTCAACGCACCATCTCGCTGCTGCCCGCCAGCCAGGCCTGGAACTCGTTGTTTCAGACGTACGTCACCCGTTCGCTCGAACTTTCGCCGCAACGCTTCGAGGCCCGCCTGGACTATTGTCGGATCCATTTGGAGAATTACGCCGGCGCGCGACCGGACCATCCGAATGATTTCACCGCCCTGGAGGTCGGCACCGGTTGGTATCCCGTGGTGCCGGTCGGCCTCTTTCTTTGCGGCGCCGGCGCGATCCAGACCTTCGACATTGACCCACTCCTGCGCATGGACCGGTTGAAGCGCATGCTCGACTGCTTTTTGGATTACGACCGCTCTGACGCGCTGCGCAAATTTCTTCCGGGCGTGTTGCCCGAGCGCATGGCCCGGCTTCGTGAAATCGCCGCCGCGCTGCCCCCGACGCCAACGGAACTTTTGTCGCGCTTCAATATTCACCCGCATGTCCGCGGCGCGCAGAACACGGGGCTGAAAGCTGGCAGCATCGATTTGTTCGTCTCGACCGGCGTGCTGGAATACATCCCGCGATTTGTGCTCAAAGACATCCTCAAGGAATTTCGACGCCTTGCCACACCCCGCGGCACTCAAAGCCATTACCTCAATCTCGTCGATCAATACTGGTATTTCGATTCTTCGATTACGCCTTATAATTTTCTCCAGTTCACCAGTCAGCGTTGGAAATATTTCAACAGCCCTCTCACGTGGCAAAACCGCATGCGCATCTCGGATTTTCGCGAGGTCTTCAACGAAGCCGGTTATCAAATCACAAAGGAAACCAATGTCTCCGGCAAGCTCTCGGACTTGCAGCGCATCCAGCTCGCGCCCGAATTTCAAAAACATGCCACCGAGGATCTCCTCGTTCTAACTTCCTGGGTCGTCGCCAAACTTCGCGGCACTTGAACTCGCCTTTCGATCCATGATGCAGGATTCGACCACGCCCACCGCGGCCGCCGAAAGCCCCGGCACGCCGCGGCTTCGTCGGGTGCTCGGCCTCGGCGACCTGGTATTTTACGGCATCGTTCTCATCCAACCTGTCGGCGCGGTTGGCATCTTCGGCCTCGCCAACCAGAAATCGTTCGGTCACGTCACGCTCACCATTTTCGTCGCGCTGGCTGCCATGATGCTGACCGCGTGGAGCTACGGCCGCATGGCCGGGCTGTATCCCGCCGCCGGTTCCGCCTACACCTACGTCGGCCGCGGCCTCAATCCCTATTGCGGTTTCGTCGCCGGTTGGGCGATGTTTCTCGACTACCTCGTGATTCCCATTGTCAGCGTCGTCTATGGCGCCATCAGCATGCAAAAAGGCATGGAGACACTCTGGCCGGGGAAGGCGCACGCGCTCGCCGCCGCCATGGGACTGGCGGACGAAAAAAAGGCGGGAATGATTTTCTGGGTGATCATATTCGTATGCCTCACCACGCTGCTGAATGTTCGCGGCATCAAATGGACCGCCCGCACCAATCAAATTCTCACCGTCGCCATGTTTCTCGTCATCGGAATTTTTGTCTTCGATGCCGTCGCCTATCTTTGGAGCAATCAAGGCTGGGCGGGGCTTTTCTCGACCCAGCCATTTTACAATCCCGCCACCTTCAAGCTCAGCGCCATCGGCACCGCCACCTCGCTGGCCGCGCTCACTTACATCGGCTTTGACGGCATCACCACTCTTTCGGAAGACGTCAAGGAACCCAAGCGCACCGTGCCCCTGGCCGTCGTATCGGTCTGCCTCTTGATCGGGATTTGCGCCGGCTTGCAAATCTATCTGGCGCAACGTGTGTGGCCTGACTACACCACCTTCAAAGATCTGGATACCGCGTTCTACGACGTCTGCAGTCGCGTGGGCGGACCATTTTTGTTCAACTGCATGGTGCTGATCATGGTCGTCGCCTGCCTCGGCAGCGCGCTCACCGGACAAGTAGGGGCCGCGCGAATTTTGTTCGGCATGGGCCGCGACAAAGTGCTGCCTTCTTTTTTCGCCCGCCTGAACAAAAACGATAATCCCGTCGGTAACATCTGGCTCATCGGCGCGCTGGTTCTATTCGGCGCCCTGACGTTCAATTACGAGGAAGCCGCCACCCTCATCAACTTCGGCGCCTTCCTCGCGTTCCTCGGCGTCAATATGGCCGTCATTCGCGAGTTCTTTTTCCGGCCCCCGCCGGATCATAAAAAGAATCTCCTTTTTGATATCGCCGTGCCGGGCATCGCATTTCTCTTCTGCTTTTGGATTTGGATCAGCCTTCCGCTGAAGGCCAAACTCGTGGGCGGCCTCTGGTGCCTCGCCGGAATCATTTATCTCGGCGTCAAAACGCGCGGCTTCCGCAAAGAGCCGGTGATGATCGATCTAAGCGGAGCCTGACGTCTTCATCCAGGCGAAGCCGCCTCAACCGTATCGCCGCCAATTAAATTGTTGGTGCGATTAGGTGCTATCAGGTGCGAATTACTGCGAATCGCCTCCAAATCCCTGATTTTCATTTTCCAATTTTGCCATTCGACAATCGAAAATCAGCATTCGAACTTCCGCCCATTCTGCATTGTGCATTCTTCATTTTGCATTCTAAAAATTGGGTTCGTTTGGTAAAATTTACATTTGCGCGGATTTCGGACTCGCCCCCAAAAGTCGCGCCGCGCAACGGTGCGTAAGACAGCACGCAGCTTAACACGCCGTATGGCTCCATGACCCAGCCGAACCAAGACGACCATCAACCGTACAAACCGAGCGTTTTGGAACACCTTGGCCATCCTTACTCAAGGGTGGTCGGAACTGGTGTCGAGGCCGCCCAACCTCAGCCGCCGCGCTCACAACTGCTATTGTCAAAGAACATATCTACTCACCCCGCGATTCTAACCTGGGGGGTTGGACAAATGCTGTCCAATGGTCCATCGGCGGAGCGCCGACAAAAAAAACTTAACAGGAGCATACAGAGAACACACGGAGCGGGACGCGAGACCCGAGGATTACCGATGGCCCGGATATAACGGATGAGAAAGGCCCGGAAACGCCGCCACCCCGCCAGCCTCGCCACCCGTAAAACTCAAATGTCAAAGATCATCGCCCCGCTACCCTGTTCAGTCGCCGCGGCGGGACACCCACACTCCTGACCTTACCTCCGTCGGAATGACCTGCAATAATAAATTATAAGCAAGTTGTATCGGAACACCCGGAAGGATCGGCAATCGCGGAAGCCGTTTGCGTTCGCCGTGGCGGATAATCGCGCCTCGGGCCGCAAGTGCCGGCAAACCTCAAGCTCTTCCGGCCTTCTCATCTTTAGATGGCTTCAAGAGTTTCTGCTGGGAATAATAAAAACAAAGGAGGGCAAATCCAATTACAGGAAGAAAAATATCGGTCCAAAGAACCACTCCGGCGTTTCCCGGAGAAAAGTTCTTTGTCTTTAGAATTTCATGGATATGTCCCGCCGCCGCCCCCCAAAGGAACAGCGACGGTCCGATGACGGCAACGAGCCGCGCCGCAAAGTTGCCGCGATGCGCAACGATCGCCGCCACTCCGAAACCCAGACTCGCATATCCAACTTCATACTGGAACGGGCTATTGGCCCAGCCAATAAACGCCGCACTGGTCTCGGCGAATGCCGTATGCACCACGAAGTTGTAAAGGTACATCAGGCCAACCGCATAGAGAATGTAATCAGAAAGTAATTTGTCAGCGACCGTTGCGTTCGATAATGGTCTCGGTCGGCGAAGCAGTGACACTGCCGAAACCACCAGGCCCAGGCACAAGAACGTCAGCGAGAAATTTTTTATCAGAAATGAAATGAGTTCTTTCATACAAAGTTATGATTTTCCCTTCGGATGCCCTGAGTGGATTGATCAGCGGCGACAATAGCAGCTGTCCTAATGCCCCTTTTCACGGGAACCTCCGGCATACAAAACATCACCTAATCCGCCCCCGGGCTGAGCAACAACGGCGGGAATGCCAACAAGATTTTCAGGCTTCAGAATGTCAAATTTGTCCGGGCGTAGCTGTCCGGCGTGACCTTGAAATCCAGCCGCTTCTTTGTCGCGAAGTTGCCATGTCCCGCGCCGGAGGCGTGGTTTCTGAAATTTATTATTTCACCGGGGCCGCGCCGGGAAACCATTCAGTATGTTGATCGCCTTGGCGACCGAAGTATGTCACCCGCCTGCCGCGCAGGAACGCAAAGTAGCCTTGCACACCCGCCTCCATTGCCCGACGGGTAAAGTCGGGGAATTTTTGTCCGTTTCGCTGGCTGTCGAGAATGTCCGCGCGAAGATTTTCGGCTGAAAAATCGGCGGCGACGGGCGGCAAACTTTCGCAGTTGACTGGCGTTATTAGCACCTCGCCATCAGTGCCGTAAAAAGTTGTTCTCAGACCCACATAGTCCACATGATAATACTCCACGCCGGCCGTGAGCAGTTGGTCAACGACCTCGGGGAATGAAATATTCCCGGCGAGCGTTTTGTTGGCGACATCGATAATCGTTTTCGTATTCATAATTTGTCGTTTCGGATTGTTGGGGCGGTCATTCCATCCGGTCGCGGCCTCGCTGGGATGCGTCCCAGCCGTTTGCAGTGAGCAATTGTTTGATCGTTGCCAGGAAATCCGCCCGTTGCTTGCCAGCCAGCGTGTGAAAAAATGCCGAGTCGTTTTCATCCGCCAGCTTCGCCAATTGCGGAACCAATTTTTCCCCGGCTCGCGTGAGAAACAGCCCGACCGAGCGCCGATCTCCTCCTTCGCGACGATTCAGCAGGCCTTTTTGAACGAGTCGTTCCACCATGCGCGAAAGAGAGCTTTTATCGACGCCCACCAGCCCCGCTGCCTGGTTTAACGTCACGCCACTGCGGTCATAAAGCGTCCGCAGAACCACCCATTGAGCGACGGAAATATCCAGCTTCGCCAGCCGCTCCGCAAAGCTGTGCGAAACAAAATTGGAGAGACAACGCAGCCAATAGCCCAGGTGCTCTTCCAAATCGCTCGCAGTTGCTTTACTCACGACGGCACAATAGTTGCATATGCAACAGTTGTCAATACATTCATGATTTATTTTGTGCCGGGTTTGCCGGAAGCATTCCAGAAAAAAACGTGCGATGGCCCCGCAGATCCTGAAAGTGTCCTTGAATTTCGAAATTTTCGACGCCGGCCCGAGTCTTTCAGAATAAATCCCGCGACAAATCCGCCCATCGCTCGCTTGTCCACGACCCCTTCAGCCGCTCACCTCGCAGCCAACTATTTGATGCCCGCTTTGGCCGCGGCTTCAGGATCGATTTCCCTCAAGGCGCGGCTCACTTCGACACGAATGGCATCATTCGTGGAACCTCCGGAGTCGGGGGTATTCGTTAGAAGGGCAACCAGGAGCGGCACCGCCGACTTGGCGTGCGTTTTATTACGCACGAGGAATTCGATTTGAAAATTCAAGTTATCAAAACTCCCCTCGCGCAGGTTGGCGATGACCACCGGCACGAATACGCGAGGGTCGCCTCCAATTTTCTCAAACGCGTCGCAGGTGGAAATTCGCGTCCAGCAATTTGTGCTATGAAGCCGCCTTTCCATAAATGGGATGGCGGCATTTGCGTTCGTCCCGATATTCCCCAACGCACCTGCCGCAAAGGCTTGAACTTGCGCATTAGTACTGGAGAGTGCCTGAATCAACGGCCCAACAGAATCGGGCGCCATCATGGGTAAGATCATAAACGCTGCTCCTGCAGCGGCAGAAACCTCATCGGGCTTCGAACCTCGATAGCCTAGCAAACAAATAAGGCCCGGGATGGCTGCCTTGCCCTCGGGTCCCAACTCTTCCAATGCCAACGTTCCGAGAGCTCGGTAACTGCCTTTCGCGTCAAAGGACGAGGATATTGGGCGCGGCTTGATCCATTTGTGGCTCACCAGCCAGCCTTCGACACCGGGCCGCAACCCCTTCAACCTCCCTTTCAATGTCGGACGATCTTCCCGTTGGAGCCATTCCAAAAACAAGGGCCACGCGTTCGTTCCCATTCGATGGACGACCTTGCGCGCCCCTTCGCGATCCGGACCATCCCTCATGGCCACGACCCAGTCGCTTAACGACTTTCCCTCGTAACGCGGTTCGTCTTCGCGGAAAAACAGGCAGGTCAACAGCACCGCGACAACCGCCATGAAAAAGGCAGTCAGCCAATTGCGCGGCCGGTTCCCCATCCCGCAAGCGTGCCGGATTTACGGCATAGCGACGAGAACTTTCCAGCGTCACTTCCTTCGCGCGAAACCTCATTTAAAACCCCGACGCTTTAGCGCTGCCATCGCCGGTTCATACTTTCGCGAGGCTGCGCCGCGGCATCGTTTTCGAGACGGCGACATCGCCCCGGCTTTTTAGTTCACACGTCTGACAGAGCCCTTGAACATCGACGCATTGCCGGGTGGCAGCGAAACCGTTCTCCCGCGTGAGCCGTTGCATTGCCCTCTCCACGTCCGCCGGGAGATCCAGTTCCCGAACGCTGCCGCAGCGTTCACAAATGAGAAAATGGCACGCGTCACCGGGAACATTCAGCACGAAGTGGCTGCTCTTGCGCCAACGTCCCACATCGCGCACCAAACCTGCGTCCTTGAAGATCATTAAAGTGCGATACACGGTAGTCCGATCGCATTGATCCTTCGTGCCGATGGCCTGCGCCAGGAAATCCAGATTCGCCGGAACGCGCCGGCCGGCCAGGCATGCGAGCGTTGCCGCACGAACGGCCGTCGGACGAATATGCGACTGCTCGCAGACCTTCAGCGCCCACGCGAATCTTTCGTCGGCGGTTTTCAAGGGTAATTAAGTTTTAAGCGCAGCCGATAAAATCTCCGCGCGTCAGCCTCTCGCGAGACGTCATCCCGCATCGTGATCGCTTCGGTTGGCCCCCCATCGACGACACCAAAAACGTTTTCCAACGGCGACCAGGTTCCGCCAGCCAAATCCCCACTTACCTCCGGCTTGAAAACAAGATCCGGGGCGCTTTTGGCGTGAAGCCAGGTCAGGGCGCCGTAGCTCTCCGTCTCCACAGTTACGAAGCCGATATCAGGCTTTGCCCAACTCGCCGGATCATTGGGGTTCGAGCCGGAAGAATATTCAAAAATGTTGGCAACACCATCGCCATCGGGGTCCGCATTCGCGCCGGCAACGCTACTTGCGGTCGCAGGCGGCCAGTTGGTGGAAACCCATTGCTCCCACGGCCGCAACGGCGGTATTTGAAACGCCCAGGCGACGTCGCGTCCGACAATGTTGGTGGACTCGTTCAGGCGGCGGCCCGTGCAGCGAAACGTGACGCGATACAATCCGTTGGTGCTGAAGCCCCAGTTGAAATGTTCGTGACTGCCGATTAGCGGCGCGGTGCTGTTGTTCCGGGGGCTTACGACCCCATTCGTGCAGATCATTTTTACGATGGGCGGCTGCCCCGCTCCGCTCACCTGCCACACGAAAAAGTTCCCCGGTCCTTCGACCGAGCGAAGTTCAAACACCACCGGCCCGTCGAACGTGCCATCGGGCAGGTCCTCGCCGCTCGTCCCGACATACGGCAGCGTCAGGTTCTGCGATTGCGGCAGCACCCAGACTGGCGCACCCGGCGAGCCCAGAAACGCGTAATCCGGGTTGGAAGGGATGGTCAATTTGGCGGCCGCCCCGCCCACGATGTAAACCTGTTCGTTTGTCACCCGAAAGTGGTCCGTCCCTGAATCATAGCCCAATATGGTGTCCAACTGATTCGTCCCGGAAAGCTCCGGATGATATTCGATCCGAAAGTCCATGTGCTGATGATCCAGATAAATCACCTGCGCCTGCGCCGATATCGCAACGAGTGCGGCGGACGCAAACATTGTTGTTAGAATCCTCATGTAAAAAATTTTGTTGCAGGAGATGACGCGGCGGCGCGTTCACCGCCGCCGCCGCGTCTGTCTCGCTGCTCTTAACGGCGCCGTTTGAGCGCCAAAGCAATTCCGCCCAATGCCATCAGTGACAATGCTGTCGGCTCGGGCACGGCTTCCACGTGAAAAAAGTATTCCACGTCTCCGCTGGTGGTGAAGATCGAGTCCAGCGCCCGCACGCCGGACGCTTCGAACGTCACGACGTAATCGCCCGGCTCGCTGAATGCCCAATTCACATGCCGGTGTTCACCGGCCGGAACCGAAACCGAATCGGCGTTATCGACGCCATCGCGACTGCTCATCAGCAACTCCGGATTGCCGAACGAATCGGTATCATAAACCACGAGCGAACCCGGTCCGCTCACGGCGCGAAGCGACATCGTAAACTGGTCTCCTTGAAAAACCCCGTTGTCGATTTCCTCCGCGCCGAAGCCGAGGAAAAGGAGATTGGGATCCTGCACCTTCGGCAAAGTCCAGACGTCACTGCCCGCCGCGCCGAGAAAATCCCACTGCGCCCCCACCGGAACGATGCCGTGCGCATCGTATTTTACCAACAGCAAGGCTTCGGACGGCGGTGAATATTCCACGTCATGCACCTCATCGTGAATATGGAGGTCCCATTCGTTGAGACTGACGTCGTAGTCGATGCCCACATCGGTATGACCTTCCGTGAGGACCGGTTGCGCGCGGAGCAAGGTGGCGGTTAACAGGAGCGCCGCCAGCCCAAGCTGGCGACCATGGCGGACTAATTGGTTTAATTTCGTTTTCATCTGTATTTCAATTTTTGCTTTTAAGTTTTTTTGAATTTTCCAGGCTGGCTGACTTTCCGTTCAGGGTGGCGGTTTCGCGAAGTTGTCCCCCGCCTCGATGCGGGTGCGCAACGGTTGCGGCTTCAAGGCTTGCACGTGGGCATCGGCGAACAGGTAATTCGCGGTGGCACCGTGGCGATCGGGCTGGATGTCATCGAGGACGCTGCTCCAGCCGTTGATCCAATTGCGGGAATGGGTATGATCCTGACCCGTCCCCGTTCCCTGACGGTCCGAGATTTCGAAGACGGTAATCGTGTCAACCTGACGCGGGATGGAATCCAGCTTGCGATAACTCTGTTCTCCGGGAATCGGACTGCCGAACGGGTCCAGCGGCTCAATCGAGGTGTACTCATTCAGCACGTAGCTGGTGCCGTGATTCAGCAGCCGGTCGTCCCGTTTTTTGTCGCCGAGACAAATCCGGATCTTGTCCACGTTGGCCAGTTGCGGCGCGAGCCCATAGATCCAGGTATTGGTCAGGGTGGAATGCGCGGTGCCGGGGAGCAGACCACCGGGATCCTCCTCCGCGTACATCCGCATCGCGACGCCGATCTGCCGCAGGTTGGACATGCACGCCGCCGACTGGCCCCGCACCTTGGCGCGCGCCAGCGCCGGCAACAACATACCCGCCAGGATCGCGATGATGGCGATGACCACGAGCAACTCAATCAACGTGAACCCGTGCCGAAACTTATTCGGGCTGTTCTTCATAAATGCCTCTCTCACCAACTCCGTCGTTGGACTGACTGCGCAATTGAGCGGCGGAGAAACCCAAATGCCTGCACGACTTCCCTTCTCGGCATTCCAGAGGTGCGTTCAACACCGCCAGGCCAAAAAGATCCGTATCGAATTAGGAGAGGAGCGCCGGGGGACCCCGGCCGGGAGGAAGGTCAAAGGAAACGCCCGCCAGCAGCGGGGCTTCGGGAAGAACCGAAAAAACTAAAACTGCGGTCGCCGGAATAATTTCGGGCACGCCGGTCGGCGCATCCACCTGACCGGACGCCAGCAATGTGACCGCGCATTGATGATCGGCACTGCCTGCGTTCGCATGCAGCAGGTGATGGAGTGTCGAGGAATTGGCCAGCGCCAGGACAGACAGGAACAACGCCAGCAGCAGCGCGGCCTTAAATCGCCGGCCCGCAAGGGTCTTCGCTTCTGTTTTTACCCGCCACATCATGTCTCCATGTAGGAGTAGCAGATTTCGTGCGCGCCGACAAATGCGATATTTGCAATTCACTTGCACAAACCACGCGGGGCACAACTGCGTAACGGCCCGCTCCAGCGAGACGCCGCCTTTACTGTCTATATTCCAAAATATCACCTGGCTGGCAATCCAGGGCGTTGCAAATCGCCTCGAGGGTGGATACCCGGATCGCTTTGGCTTTGCCGTTTTTCAGGATGGAGATGTTGGCCATCGTGATGCCGACTTTCTCGCTGAGGGTTGTCACGCTCATTTTCCGCTTCGCCAGCATGACGTCGATATTGATGATGATTGCCATGCGGGTGTCCTTATACGGTCAGGTCGTTCTCGGCTTTCAGTTCGACGGCACTTTGCAAGGTCCGCTCAAACACCGCCGCCGCCGTGGCCACGATGGCGGAGACGAATATCAGCACCAGCCCCATCATGACGCCCCCGGCAATATCGTCCGTCCCGCGCACCACGAGGCCGAAGTAGGCTTCCGCTCCCACGAGGAATGCGGCCACGGTCAGCGCACAGATTTTTATCATCCGCAAAGCCCGGACGGAACGCGGTGAAAATATTTCCTTTCTGCCGGCAAATCCCAATAGTTTGAAGGCCTGGTAGAGCGCCACGAAAAAGGGAATGGAGCCGACATAGGCGTACACCAGAAACGGATCGTGGAAGTAGACTTCAAAGGTGGTGGCGTGCGCATTCCGGCCTTCGAAGTGAGGTTCTGCTAACATAAAGGCGAGCACGCCGATGCCGATCAGCACGATCACCCCTTGAAGAAAGATGGTTGAGCTTTGTTTCATGTCCCGAGATTAATACATTGTTTATCGTTTCTCAATACTTTTTTATTGTTATACATGTCGAGGTTTCGGCGCTTTAGCGCTTCTATCACCTCGCTGCTTCTGCCAACTTCCCGCCGATGGCTGCCTATGCGCTGACGATTTTTACGGGAGCGTTCCTGCTTTTTCAGGTTCAGCCGTTGATCGGCAAATACATTCTGCCGTGGTTCGGTGGCGGTCCCGGTGTCTGGACGACGTGCATGTTGTTTTTTCAGATGCTGCTGCTCGGCGGTTATGCGTATGCGCATGTCATCACACGGTATCTCAAGGCGCGACAGCAGGCGGCGCTGCACCTGGCGCTGCTGCTCATCGCGCTGCTGTTGCTGCCGATCACGCCCGCCAGCGTTTGGAAACCGGCCGGCGGCGGGAATCCCATCCTGCAAATCCTGGCGTTGCTGGCCGCCACCATCGGCCTGCCCTACTTTGTCCTCTCGGCCACCGGTCCGCTCATGCAGCAATGGTTCAGCCGCACGAATCCCGGCACATCACCGTACCGGCTCTACGCGCTTTCCAATATCGGCTCGCTGCTCGCGTTGTTGACCTATCCCTTTTATTTCGAAACGCATTTCACGCGCGTCTGGCAGGCGAAACTGTGGGGCTGGGGTCTGCTCGTGTATGCCGTTTGCTGCGGCGCGTGCGCCTTGAAACTCTGGCGCGGTTCGCACCCGGGCGCGGAGGAAAAATCGCTGGCGGCTGCCGATGCGTCGTCCGGCGCGGCCCTGCCCATCCCGGCGCGGCATCAGGCCTTCTGGCTGTTGCTGCCCGCGTGCGCCTCGGCGCTGTTGCTGGCTACCACCAACAAACTGTGCCTCGACGTCGCCGTGTTTCCCTTTCTCTGGGTCGCGCCGCTCGCGATTTATCTGCTAACCTTCATCATCTGCTTCGACAGCCCGCGCTGGTATCAACGCGTTCCTTTCACGCTGGCGCTGGCGGCGGCTCTCGCGGCGATGTGCTGGGCGCTGTTCCACGCCTCGGACTGGGCGGTGGCGAAACAGGTGTCGGTGTATTGCGGAGCCTTGTTTGTGTGCTGCATGGTTTGTCACGGTGAACTCTACCGGCTCAAGCCCGACCCGCGGCAGCTCACCCGTTTTTATTTGATGATCGCGGCGGGCGGCGCGCTGGGGGGACTTTTCGTGGCGGTTTTCGCGCCGCTGTATTTCAAGGATTACTACGAATTGCATTGGGGACTGCTGCTGTGCGGGGTGCTCTTCTTTCTGGTCTGCGCGACCGACCGGGAAGGCGCGGCAACGCCGGAGAACAAACCGTTTTCGCAATGGCGCTGGCTGGCCTGCCTGCTGCCGCTGTTCGTCTTCGCCGGCCTCGACTGGTTTCTCGCCCATCTCGGCCGGGAAGGCCGTTTGATGTCAAAGCACGCCTTCACTGCCGTACGCATCGGCATGTGGGTGATCCTCGCTTTCATGGTCATCTCCTGGGTGGCGCGGGGAAACTTTCGCGGCTATCGCTACTGGCGCGGACTGGCCTGCCTCTGGCTCTTCCTCGGCGTGGCCGCGCTGGCCGCGACGCTGTGGATGCAGGCGCGCGACACCGACGAAGACCGGATTTATCGCTCGCGCAATTTTTACGGGGTGCTGACCGTGTATGACCACAATCGCAATGATCCGTTATCCCGGTATCTACTGTTGCAACACGGGCGCATCACACACGGCTTGCAATTCACCGATCCCGACCAGGCGAAATGGCCCATCAGCTACTACGGCCCGGAAAGCGGCATCGCGCTCGGCGTGAACGCCCTGCCGTCGCGCCCGCGCCGCATCGGCGTGGTCGGGCTCGGCACCGGCACGATGGCGGCGCACGGACGCCCGGGCGATTATGTCCGCATTTATGAAATCGATTCGCAGGTGGTCAGCGTGGCCACGAATCAATTTCATTACCTCAGCAACTTCGTCACGAACGGCGGCAAACTCGACGTCGTGCTCGGCGACGCGCGGCTGTCACTGGAAAAGGAACCGCCGCAAAACTTCGACCTGATCGCGCTCGACGCCTTCAGCAGCGACGCCATTCCCGTGCATCTATTGACGCGCGAAGCCTTCGAAGTTTACGGCCGGCATCTCAACACCAACGGCGTCATCGCCGTGCATATTTCGAATCATTACCTCAACCTCGAGCCGATCGTCGTGCAACTGGCGCGGGCGTTTGATTACAAGCTCGCGCCGATTGATTACGAGGATGAAGACAACGAAGGCGAGTGGTGGCTGTATTCCTCCACCTGGATTTTGCTGACGCACAGCCAGCCAATCATCGACTCCACCCCCATCGCCGCGGTGGCCTACGCGGTGAGCACGAACTCGTTGCACGGCCCGTTGTGGACGGACGATTTCGCGAGCCTGTTTCCGATTCTCCGCAAACGCGGGGATTAGTTTTGCGGCGCGGCCGCACTTCTCAGGCTGTCGAGGCAGCCTTGCGCCTCGCGCCGCAACGCCTCGCGATCCTCCGCGCTCAGGCCGTGCGGATCGAACCGGTAGCGATAGTGCAATCGCAGCAATTGCCGGAAATGCTCGCGCGCCCGGTCGAGCGCCGGATCGTTGAGCAAGCCCGACAGCCAGTTCGAGAGCGGTTCGCTCGGCAGCCGCGTCAGGCCGCGCGCGCCCAGCTCCTTTTCGATTTGATAAAATTCCGAATCGAGCCCCGGCCAGATTTCAGTGGCCGGGGAGGAGTGGGTTCCCGCGCTCCGGCGGCGGCGGCGAAAAACAATTTGATACAGGAGGATCGCGAGGATCGGGATCAAACTCCAAAAGATGTACTGCCGCATATGCGTCTGTCCCCACCGAAACTTGGAGAACTCGAAATACATGCGTGACCAAAAGTCGTACCACCCTTGCAACGCCGAGGCGCGTTTGCCCTCGGTTTCCATCCACGACCCGGGGGTTGTGTCAAAATCCTGCCAGGTGCGGGTGTTTTCATTCCACACCAGGCACCAGGCGTGGGCATCGCGATTGCGCACCACATATTTGCCGCCGTTGGACTCGTGGACGGCGTACCCCACCGCGTAGCGGGCGGGAATGTTCAGTTGCCGCAGGAGCAGGACGGTGGCGGTGGCGAAATATTCGCAATGACCCGCGCGGGTGCGGAGGAGAAAGCGCGCCAGCGGCGTCTCATTGGTGCGGCTGTAACGCACGGAAGGCTGCCACATCTGGTACTTAAATTTGTCCTGGAAGAACGCGCCCAGGGTCCGCATCGCCAGCTTGCGATTGTCCTTCGGCAAATGCAGTTCCTCGATGATCTGATTGAGGGCGTTCGTCTCGCCGCGCGGCACATCGGTGTCGTCCAATGGCTCCGGTGGCGAATCGATGGTTTCACCGGGACCATAAAGCGCGTCGAAAACCACGAGGCCGGGGCCCTGCACCACCACCGCGCCCAGGGGATTTTTTTCCACGCTGTACGCCGACAAATTCTCCAGCCGCCCGGAGCCGGTCGGCAGCGGCAGCAGCCCGGAAGGCCCGGGCAGATAGGACGCAATGGTCGCCGCCTCGCTGTTGGTTTTGTCCGGCAGCAGCGTCCAGATCGTATGGGCCGCGTCCGGCGACGCCACCGGTTCCAGGCGGTCCTTGGCGGTTTCGGAATACCAGACTTCCACCTTGTATTTGCGGTAACTGGCTTCGCGCAACAACGGCGGCGCGATGCTGCCCGGCTTGGGTTCCAATCGCACGACGATCCGGCTGGAACCCTTCAACACGCCAATGCGGCCGATGGCCGTCTTGCTTTGCAACAAATCCGCGCCGCCGCCCGCGCTGCGGGTGAACCAGGAGACGTTATAGTCTTCGAGCAGGCGATAGAGCCTGCTCGTGCCGCGACCGCCGAAATAGCCCAGCACCACGGCCACCGACAGGGAGCACGCCCAGATGACGACGCCGAACCGCCGCGAGCGTGCGGACCAAATCGCCCACGTGAGCAAGGCGCAGAGACCCCAGAAAAATGTGCCGTCCTCCCGCGTGCGGAAACTTGCGGAAAACAGGCAGACCAGGAAATAGGGATAGGTGACGTTGATGCTGCGCGGCGCCGGGAGGCGACGGCCTTCCTTGCGCGCGCGCTGCCAGCGGAGGCGGAGCAGCAGCGAAATCGTTTCCGGCGGCACGCCTTCACCGGAGCTGAATGCCTGCGCGGCCACAAATGGAAAAAAAGCCAGCGGCGCCCAGCGCAACCATACCGCCACCACGCGGGCGCTGGCGGCGCTCGCGCTGCGCTGGATGACCATGTTCGGGTTCTCGACGAAGTCGCGCAGTTCATTGAGGCCGCCGTTGGAGGTGAAGGCAAACACCGCCACCCCGAGAAACAACAGCGCGCAAAAAACCCAGATGCGCCGAAAATCCTCATCCGCGAAATCCCACCGGGCCTTCACCCAGCGGGGACTTTCCAACACCACGGCCATCACGGTGCCCGCGATCAAATAATCGGTCTGCCAGCCCCAGAAGAGCAACGCCGCGCCGAGCAAAAAAGGAGGAGTCTTCACGCGTCAATTGAGACGGGCCAGGCCCTCTTCGACCTTTCCGGCGGCAAACACATGGAATCGACCGGGGTCATCCCGCATCGGCCCGGGATCCAGCGCCACGTCGTGGCCGCGCGGCACGATCACGACCACCAGCACCGGCACGCCGGACCCGCGCATTTCCTGGACTAATTTCCGCCGCGTGTCATCCCATGCCACCAGCACGCAGATGCAGCCGCTGACAAACCGCGCGTGGTTCAGCACGAGACTTTCGAGTTCGACGAATTGTTGCTCCGAGCACGGCCGCACCGACGCCAGAATCTCCAGCATCTGGTCCGCATGGGCGAGCCCGCGACCGGCCGTGAGCGAATAGGATTTCGGGCCCACAAACAGGAGGTCGAGGAGCGATTCCTGGGTCTGGATGGTGCACACAAATGAGGCCGCCACCGACACCGCCTCTTCAAAGACATCGTCGTGCGGCAAATCCATGAACGTATCCAGCACGAGCGCGTGCCGGACGAAAAATTCATCCTGAAATTCCTTCACCACCGGTTTGCCGGCCCGCGCCCAGGTCCGCCAGTGAATATGCCGGATGGGATCGCCGTGGCGATAATCCCGCAGGGCCACAAACTCCTCGCTCTGGCCGACGCTTACGGCGAACGCCACCCCGCCCTCTTGATATTTTTGCGCGCCGGGCAGTTGCAACGCCGGCACCGGGTAACGCCGGGGCAGAATCAGGAGCGTTTGCGGCAACGGGACGGAAATCAACGCGCGGGTCAGTCCCAACGGATCGGGGCGCGCCAGCGTCACGCCCTTCAGGCGGAGGATGCCGCGTCGCAACGGCGTGAACTCGATGCGCACCTCCACTTCCTGCCCCGGCAGCGAAGTTGGAACCGGCATATCCCTGACGGTGACCGACTTGAACGGATGGGTGGTGCGGCGCGCGCTCACCCGAAAGGAACGGAGCTGCAGCGCTTCGGCCCGCTGCACCGCGGCCCACTCGTGATAGGGGGGACGGGAATTCATCAGGTCCTCAATCAACACGAGCCCGGCTTGCGCGGATTTCGATTCATTCATCAACCGCACCCCGTAAGCCAGCGGCGTCCCGACCGTGCCAAATCGCGGAAGCGAACGGCGGGCGGAAAAGGGCGCGTGAAAAGACCAGGAGAAGGCAAAGGACACCAGCAGGAGACACAGCAAAAGTGTGAAGGCTTGATACGCGGCGCTGATTTCCGGGTCCAGGCCGGTCATCATCACCACGGCCAGCCCTCCGACGATCACCAATCCCGGCCGCGTGAATCGCCGTTGCGCCCAATGCCGCAAGCCGAAGCCGATGCGGTAGAGGTAATAAAGAATTTTAAGCAAGCCGTTCACAGGCTGCGCGCTTCACGTTAGAAATTCCGGACTCTCAAAAACCGCGTTTCAATTCACGCCGGGATGCGGATTTTCTTCACCACTTCCTCCACCAGCCCGCGGGCGGTCTGGCCGGAAAACCGCGCCTGCGGCTGCATCACGAGCCGGTGCGCGATGACCGGCACCGCGAGTTCCTGGATTTGCTCCGGCGTGACAAAATCCAGCCCGTCAAACAACGCCAGCGCCTGGGCCGCCTTCATCAACGCCAGCGACGCGCGCGGGCTGGCGCCGAGCTGCGCATCGCCGATGGTGCGGGTCGCGCCCACGAGATCGACCACGTAACGTTTCAATTCCTCGCTGATGCGCACTTCGTGGACGGCTTGTTTCAAAATCATGACGTCGGCGCCGGTCGCGCACGGTTTCAATTCGTCCAGCGGATGATTGCGCTCCTGCGCGGTGAGAATGGCGACCTCCTCGCTCGATTGCACATAACCCAAAGCGAATTGCAACGCGAAGCGGTCCATCTGCGCCTCCGGCAATGGATACGTCCCGCGAAATTCCACGGGGTTTTGCGTGGCGATGACGAAGAACATGTCGGCGAGGTTGCGGCGTTCGCCGTCCACGCTCACCTGGCTCTCGCCCATCGCTTCGAGCAACGCCGATTGCGTGCGGGGCGAAGCACGGTTGATTTCGTCCGCGAGCAGAATGTCGGTGAAGATCGGGCCCTCGTGAAAATGAAACTGCTGGTCGCGCTGGCTGAAGATCGAAACGCCCAGGATATCGGACGGCAGCAAATCAGGCGTGAATTGAATGCGCTTGAACCGGGCGTCGATGGATTTGGCCAGCGCTTTGGCGAGGGTGGTTTTGCCGGTGCCTGGAAAATCCTCGAGCAACACATGACCGCCGCTCGCCAGGGAGGCCAGCAACTTGCGCGTGGCGGGCGCCTGCCCTTTCATGACCTTCGCGATATTGGAGGCAATCCGCTGGTACACCTCCCGCGCCGCTTCCTGTATCCCCGGTGTCATGGATTGCCTGAGTTCTGACCGTTGCGACATTGGCCCATATTAATCTGGCCCGCCGGGCCGGGCGAACAAATTCCTTCCCACGATTTCGCTTCCTCCGCGTTACGTTTCAGCGGCAGGAAACCGAAACCGAGGTAAAGTCTGATGGCGGGAAGGCGCGTGGTGGAGGTGGTGAGGTAAGCTCGTTGATGACCCAGCTCGTGCAATCTCCGGCATACAATAGTCATCAAAGGTTTGGACAGGCCTCTGCCCTGAAAGTGTTGCAGGATGGCAACGTAATGCACCCGGCCGAATTTCCGGCCTCCGAAATTATCGTCATACCACGCCGTCGCGGTGCCGAAAACCTCGCCTTCCGGAGAAATCAGGTAACATTGTCGCCGCGCCAGTTCCGTGGCGTCCGAGCCGAATTTTTGCCCGAACAACTCCGGCGTGATCTTGTTTTCGAGGTCGGCGAGTTGATGGATGCGCAACCAGTGCGCCTCGTCGCCCGGCTGGTACCACCGCAATGAGAAGTGGTTAGGCAACGCATGTTGCGGGATTTCGTCAAGGTGTTCCCGGGCCATCAAAACGCGCATAAGTTCGATCGTCCCACGCCGGATTTGGCTGCGCTCATTTCATCCGTTAGCTTCACTTCTGACTCGTTCGGCCGCATAGAATCTTCTTGTTTCCCAGCGGCGCTAAGCTAGTTTCACGCCCCATGAAAGTTGAATTTTACGGACACGTTCGTCAGTACCATAACATCAAATCGGAAATTGATAAAAACATTCAAACCGTCCTTGAGAGTTCCCAATATGTCATGGGACCGATGCTCAAGCAGTTTGAAGGCGAACTGGCCGCCTATCATGGGATGAAATACGCCGTCGGGCTCGCCAACGGCACCGACGCCATCTGGCTCGCCCTCATGGCCATGGGCATCGGCAAGGGTGACGAAGTCATCACCAACGCCAACACTTTCTTCGCCACCGCCGAGGCGATCTGGATCGCGGACGCGACGGCCGTCTTGATCGATTGCGACCCCAAGACCAAGTGCATCGACCCGGCCAAGATCGAAGCCGCCATTACTCCGAAGACCAAGGCGATCATCCCGGTCCATCTGTACGGCCAGTGCGCCGACATGGTTGCGATCAAGAAAATCGCCGACAAGCACAAGCTCAAGGTCATCGAAGACAACGCGCAAGCCATCGGCGCCGCCGGCCCCGGTTTCAAGATCGGCCATCTCAGCGACGCAGCGACCACCAGCTTCATCATCCAGAAAAACCTCGGCACCTTCGGTGACGGCGGCGCGCTCCTTACCAACGACGCGGCCATCGACGCCACCGTCCGCCGCCTGCGCAATCACGGCTCCACCGCGCGCAACGTCCACAGCTTCGGTTTCAACAGCCGCCTGGACGACCTGCACGCCGGGGTGTTGAGCGCCAAGCTCAAGCACATCGACGCCGGCAACGACCTGCGCCGCAAATGGGCCGCGCGCTACACTGCCGGTCTCAAGGACGTGAAGCATCTGACGCTCCCGACCGAATTGCCCGGCTACCGCCATGTGTTCCACCTCTACGTTGTGGAAACCAAGAACGCGGCCGTGCGCGATTCGTTCCTGAAATTCCTCAATGACAACGGCGTGGATGCGAAGACGCATTACTCCATCGCCATCCACAAGCAGGCGGGTTATCCGTGGGGCAAGGACGCCCGCATTCACGGCTCGCTCACCAACGCGGAATACAATGCCGCGAGCTGCATCTCCCTGCCGATGTTCCCCGAACTCAAGGAAGAGGAAGTGGATTTCGTCATCTCCAAGGTTGTGGAGTGGGATAAATCTCAGAAATAGCCGCTGAACAACAAGCAGCTTGGGGTGGCGGAGTCGTTTGGCTCTTCCACCCCGTTTGTTAATGTGATAAGACGGTGTGAGGTAATTCGGCATCCAAATTTATGAGCAAATACAAAGTTCTCGTCGTCGGCATGGGCAAGCGCGGCATGCACCACGCCACCAGCTTCAACGCCAATCCCAAATTCCAGGTGGTCGGCATTTGCGATATCGATCCGAAACGGCTCGACGAAGCCGCCGCCAAACTCGGCAATCCCGAGAAAAGCTCCGACGCCGCCGCGCTCGCCAAGTCGGTGAAGCCGGATGTGTTTTGCTTCACCACGCTGCCGAATCTCCGCACGCCGCTCATCAAGGCCGGCATCGAATGCGGCGCAAAGCTGCTCGCGTTCGAGAAACCGGTCGCGCTCACCAGCGCCGAGGTGCTTTCCATCCGCGACCTCGTGAAGAAGGCCGGCATCAAGGCGGTCGTCAGCCATCAACATCGTTACGGCGCGCATTATCGCAAGGTGAAGGAAATCGTCGCGAGCGGCGCGCTCGGCCGCGTCCACACGGTTTACGGCAGCGCCACCGGCTGGATGACCCACATGCTCTCGCACCTTATCGATTACTCCTGCTGGTATAACGACTATTCTCCCGGCGTCTGGGCGATGGCCCAGGCCGCGGGCAAGGCGAAGTTCGCCGACAACCATCCCTCGCCGGACTACATCGGCGGTTTTGTGCAATTCGCCAATGGCGTGCGCGGCATCTACGAATGCGGCGCCGGCGCTCCCGACCAGCCGGAAGTTGGCAAGTGGTGGGGCAAGAACCGCATTGGCGCGCAAGGCACCGAAGGTTTCGCAGAAGTCCTGACCAACGGCGGCTGGCGCGCGGTCACCAGGAGCGGCGGCTATCAAAGCGGCGAAGGCGTGATGAACTACGATCTCGACATGCCGCCCTACATTCAGGAAATGGCCGACTGGCTGGACGATGACAAGAAGGTCCACCAATGCAATTTCGACCACGCCGTCCTCGGCGCCGAGATCATGCTCGCCATGCAGCGCAGCGCCGCCGAAGGCGGACAGGTTGCCCTGCCCCTCACTTCGGGGGCCGATGAACAAGCGTTGCTCAAAGCGAAGCTCTCGGACAAGCCCGTAATCGTCTCCTGCGAGCAAAACAAAAAAGAGTTCGGCCTCGCGTAATTTTTGAAAGCACCCTGGCCCGCGCCGCACGGCGCGGGCCAGGCCTCGTTAGTCCCCCTCCGGTCTCATTCGTCCCGCCTTCTCTTCCTGATCGTCGGCGCAGCCTCCGCAACCGACCGATAATCTTTCGCAAGCCACCGATAGCGGGGAAAAATCGCATCTGGGAAACTGGGGCGACATGAAAACGAAGCGCGGATTCACGCTGATTGAACTTCTGGTGGTGATTGCCATCATCGCCATCCTCGCTTCCCTGATGCTGCCCGCTCTCGCGCGTGCCAAGCAAAAGGCCAACAGCGCGTCCTGCCTGAGCAATCTCCGGCAATGGGGCATCGCACTCAACATGTATCTGGACGACTACAACCAGACCCTGCCCGACTTCAGCATCGCGAGCGGCACTCCCGGCGCGCCCGCCGGCTACAGCCAGGACCGGATCAATTGGTCCGACCTCGCCGCCTTTGCCGCCGCTGACACCGGACACAGCGCGTGGTTCAACGCCCTGCCCCCGTATGTCTCGCAAAAGCCCCTCCTGCAATACGCGAACGACCCCACGAATTTCGTCAACGGCAAAAGCATCTTCAACTGTCCCGCCGCCAAATTCCTGCCGGGCGAGGTGGATCCCTATATCCGCGTCGCATTTTGTTACGGCATTAATTTCAAAGGCACGAATGGCCTGGTGCCGGCCGGCACTCCCTTTAAATCAACAATGGTGCGGAACGCCTCCGCCTTCGTTCTCTTCTCGGATGCCCGCGCCAATTCCGGTGAGACGCCGTATTTCGGCTCCAATCCTTTGAGCGATCTCGGCGCGGCGCGCGGCTCGCTGAATCATCTCTCGGCGCGCCACAACGCGGGCGCGAATCTTACCTTCCTCGACGGCCATGCCGCCCACTACCGCTATACCTACATGGCCTATCGAAAAGACACCAAGATTGGTGATCCTGCTGTCGGAGACATCAATTGGTCCTACGACGGTTCACCGTCGCAATAAACCCGCGCCAACGGAGTTTTATTTCCCGCTACGGTGATCTCACCTGATAGAAAACGCGCGGCCGGTTCGTCGCGCCTGAATCGGTGAATTGAAACAGCCCGGGCGAGATTTCAGGGACGCTGCCGACCACCATCCAATTGCTCAACGGCAGTGTGAGGTTCGTCGACGAAAGCACGGTGAAATGGGTGCCCGGCACGTTGGAGAAACTCAGATGAAATCCCGAGCCATCGGTGTTTACGCCGCCAAGCGTGAAAGCGGGCGAGGCAGCGGGAATGAGAAATGATGCCAGCGGTTTGTACTCGTCGTGACAAACATTCAAGTCGAGCGGGCTGATGCCCCCCGCGCTGCCCACGCTGTATTGCCAGAAGGACCAGTTGGTGAAAACGCCGGTGGAGGTGGGATTGGCGACGCCAGGGTCGGTGCCATTGATGGAACGAATCCATAAATCATAACCCGCGAGGCGGCTATCGAACTGGTTGATGGCAAATGAGAGCGTGCAATAAATAATTGGCGCCGCGCCCGCGCCGCGTTGACGGATGATTTCGTTCGAGAAGGCGATGACCCAGTCGGTCATGACTGGTGCGGTCAACACGGCCGAGGTGAATTCAATGTCCAGCACCGGCCGCAAGTAGCCCGGCCCAATCGCGCTGCCGACATATCCCAATAAATGGCCGGCCTCGAGCACCGCCCCATTCGTGGTCGGGCGATTTTCCGCATGCGCGAAATGATAAACGCCCGCGAGCAACCCCGCCTGCCGCGCGTTCGCGAGATTGACAAACACCGTCGGATCGTCCGGTCCCGTCAGGCCTTCGGTTGACTTGATAAAGGCAAACCGCCGGCCCTCCGCGTAAAGTTGCGCCCAGTTGGCCGGTGGAACGCCGGACTCATTCTGAAAATGCGAGACGTCCACCCCAAATTTGCGGCCGAGGCCGAGAATCGTAAACGTGTTCGTCGCCGCGCCTTGATACACGGCATCGTTGATCGTGCCCACCACCGTGTAGTCGCCCACATTGGTTGGCGCAATGGTCGAACCGTTGTACGTCACCAACACGGAGAGTCCGGCCGGGACAGTGTAAACGGAAACGGTTTTGGCATTGTGATCATAAGTCTGCGTGAGATTGCTGAAGGTCACCATCGCCAGCGGCTTGGAAATACTCAACAACGCACCGGTGCTGGAGATGCCGTTGGCCGTCACACTGACCAGCGCCCAACCGGGCGGAAAACTGTTGATCGGGAGCGACGTAAAAATGTTCGTGGACCAGTTGGTCGGTTGCAGAAAACGCACCAGTCCGCTTTCGAGGGCGCGCATTTGCACCACCGGATAATCCGCCGGGGAATCCTGCGAACCATTTCCGCCTGAGGCCTCGGAAACCCCACGAAATTGCGCGCCCGAGATGACGAGGTTGTTTCCTAAAGGCAACGGTGTGGTCAGCGACGTGATTTGTGGGCGCCACGAATTGGTAATGCCCTGCCCCGCGTCGAAAACCTCCACGCTGTTAAGGAGGCTGCTGTTACTCAACCCGCCATAAACCAAAATCCGGCCGTTTGGGAGAACGGTTGCGGCGTGGTATTTTCGGGCAATCGCGAGCGCCCCGGTGGCAGTCCAGGCACCGAGTTCGGGATCATATAATTCGCATGTGGCCAAGGAACCGCTGCCGGTCGTGCCACCGGCGACGAGCACTTTGCCGTTGGGTAGCAACACCGCCGTATGATTCACGCGAGGTGAAGTCATCGAGCCGGTCGTTTTCCATGTTCCGGTTGCGGGTTCATACAGTTCCGCTGCAGCCGTCCGGCCCGTCATGCTCGATCCACCCGCCACCAGCACCTTCCCGTTCGGCAGCAACACGGCGATGTGTCCCGAGCGAGTGATGCTCATGGAGCCGGTGTAAGTCCACGTACCGGCGATGGGATCGTAAAGCTCCGCCGAGTTGGTGGAAAAACCGGCGTTGCTCCAAAGCCCACCCGCGACCAGTACGCGACCGTCCGGCAGCAGCGTGGCGGTGTGATAGGCGCGAGGTGTCTTCAACAATCCGCCATTGGTCCAGTTGACCGCGAGCGGGTCGTATAATTCCGTGCCCGCCAAGCACAGGTCGTTGTTAAAGCTGTAGCCGCCTGCAGTCAGCACCTTCCCGCTGAACAGCAAAGTGGCGGTGTGACCATAGCGTCCGGCCGTCATCGCGGCCGTGTTGCTCCATGTTCCGCTGGCCGTGTAATAAACGAGCGCGTCATTAAACTCGCTGCCACCGGAATTTCCGCCCGTCACCAACACGTTCCCGCTCGTCAGGACCGTCGCCGTGTGCGCCTCCCGTCCGCTGGAAGACATCGTCCCGGTTACCGTGCTCGTGCCTGATACCGGATCATACAAATACGACGCACCGGGGAAAACAAACCCGTCATCACCGCCCGCGAGGAGCACCTTGCCGTTCGAAAGCAGCGTTGCGGTCGGAAATTCGCGCACCGCTCCCGGGCCGCCACTCGCGCTCCAGAAACCATTGTCGAAATCGAATAATTGCGCATCGGTCAGCACAGTGTTGATGATGCCGCCCGCCGCCAGCACTTTGCCGTTCGCGAGCAGCGTCGCCGTTCCTGATTGACGCGAGCGCACCCCGGATACAGAAGTCCAGGTCGCCGTGGCTGGATTATAAATCTCCCCCGAGTTTCCCGCGCCGGCGCCGGCGTTGGCGAACACTTGCCCGTTCGGCAGCAACGTCGCCGTGTGCGCATGGCGACCGTTCAGCATCGGAGTGGTCACACTCCACGTTCCCAGCACCGGATCGTACAATTCAGAATTGCGGAGCGCACTAAAATTCGAATTCTCGCCGCCCGCTATGAGTACCTTGCCGGTGGCCAGCAAAGTCGCCGTGTGGATATACCGGTTGGTGCTCATGGGGGCCGCAGCGGTCCACGCGTTCCCCACCGGATCAAACAATTCCGCGCTCGATAGCACGGTCGAGCCAGTCCCCATACCGCCCGCCACAAGCAGCTTGCCATTCGGCAGCAATGTGGCGGTGTGCTGGTAGCGCGCCGCCGCCAGCGTGCCGGCGGCCGCCCATGTGCCATTGGCAGGATTGTAAAGTTCCGCCGTGCCAATCCAACCCAGGCTCCAACCGCCAGCAACGAGTACCTTCCCGTGCGCCAGCAACGAAGCCGTGTGATTCGCGCGGGCGTCCGCCATGGGGTTCGCCAGCGTCCAAAGGCCGGTGACGGGATCATACAGCTCGGCAGAGGCCAGGGAGCCCCCTCCAACGCCTGTGCCGCCGACCACAAGCACCTTGCCGTTTGGCAGCAACGTGGCGGTGTGGGAGTAGCGCCCCGCATTGAGCGAGCCAGTCAGAGCCCAGGTGCCCGTGGCGGGATCGAACAACTCCGTGCTGGCAATCTCGATACCGTTGTCATCCTTGCCACCAACCGCCAGCACCCGGCCATCCGGCAACAACGTGGCTGTATGATTCATCCTGCCCACGATCATGTTGGTGCCCACGGCGACAAACGTTTGGTCCACGCCATAGGAGGGAGCGTAGGAAGACCCGGGCGGCGCGGTCAGACTGTTCGTCACCACCACGCGATAGTGATAGAGCGTGCCTTCAATCAAACCGCTCAACTCCTGACCGAAGTTGACGTTATCCACCCCGGCACCGATCGATTGCGGCGACGTTGCATTGCCATATGAAATGCTGGTGCCCCACTGGAACCAGCCGGTGGCGTTCGTGCCGTTGGGATTCGCCACTCCGTTGAGTGTGGCCGAAACCTTGGTGAGGGAAGTGGCAGGACGGGTGACAGCGGCCGGGCGCAGAATCAATCCACCGGTCCACGACGGCCCATTGGTCAATGTCGCATAGTTGTTCCCACCCGAACCTGCCGTATCATACGCAGTCTGAAACGCGCCTTCGTTTAGCCGATAATACGCCAGCAGACCGGATTCCGAGCCAATCATACCACGATTCAGATTGGTCAAAATCCACGATTGCGGCTGCGCGACGGTCCAGATGGTGACTTCATCCAGCGAGCCCAGGAATGAAGATCCGCTGCTGCCGGGGTTCCTGGCAAAGCTCACCTCTTGTGTCGTAGTGCAAGCACTCGCGGCGCCGATCCACGGGAGGGAGTCTTTCAACACGCCGTCCACGTAAAGTTTTCCGCCACCCGAATCCACCGTGAACGCGACGTGATGCCATAAGCCGTTGGTCACGGGACCGCCATTCAGCCCCTTGGCGCCATCCCAGACAATATTACCCGGATTGACCATATACCAGGCGCGCACGGAACCCTGGTAAAGGAACACCTGCCAGCCGTTATACGAGTTGGCCAGGAACTTGTTAATGATGCCCACTTCACCGGTGGCCTGGGTGGTCTTGATCCAGGCGGTGACCGTCAGCGGAAAGGCATTAAACTCGGATTGGTGCGGTATCGTGACGAAATCGTTGGTGCCGTGAAACGTCAGCGCAAACGGCGCGGTGTCCGCCATCCCCGCCGAACCACCGGCCACGACCAACACGGCGCCCGCCAGGAGCAGCAGGCCACGGCGAAGGGAAAGGATAAGAGACATGGCGTTGGGCTCCGAATCGGGAAGGCCTTTAAAATTTTTCATAACCACAGCAAGCGAACGTTGCCTGTCACCCAAAATGGCCCCCAAAAAAGATCACGACAAAGCTGCGTGCCCGGGTGGTGGTCTTTGATGGTTACCCTGAAATTATAATCGCAAAAACCACATCGGCAAGTTTTGTACGCCGGGAAATTGCCGTCGCGCCGGCCAGCGCATCCGCGAACCTTTTAACCTTGGATGAACCGCATATTCCTTCTATTTTTCGCCCTGTGGAAAATAATTTCAGCCTGACCCGGTAAAGCTGTGGAAGTCATCATTCAACCCACCGAAGAGGCGGCGGCGGCGCTCGCCGCACGGATCATCGCGCGCGAAATCCGCACCAATCCCAACCTTGTGCTGGGCCTGGCCACGGGCAAAACGATGGAGCGGGTGTACCGCCACCTCGTGCGATTGCATGAACAGGAAAAGCTCGATTTCTCGCTTTGCCGCACCTTCAACCTCGACGAATACGTAGGGCTGTTTCCTTCCGACCCAAATTCCTACCGGCACTACATGGATCACCACCTTTTCAATCATGTGAACGTTGATCCGCGCAACACGCACTTGCCGAACGGGCTGGCGGACAATCTGGACGAGGAATGCCGCCGCTACGAGGCGACCATTCAACGTTTCGGCGGCATCGATTTGCAATTGCTCGGCATCGGCAAGGCCGGCCACATCGGATTCAATGAGCCACTGTCCGCGTTGCGCTCACGCACGCGCGTGAAGGCGCTGACGCCGACGACACTCAAGCAAAACGGGCCGATGTTCGGCGGCGAAGACAAGGTGCCGCGACGGGCCATTACGATGGGCGTGGGCACGATTCTCGAATGTCGCCGCTGCCTCCTGCTCGCCACCGGCGGCAGCAAGGCGAGCGTGGTCGCCAAAGCGGTGGAAGGCCCCATCACCAGCATGATTTCCGCGACAACGCTGCAATTGCACGCGCGTTGTAGTGTGATTGTGGACGAAGAGGCCGCCAGTGAACTGGCCGAGAAGGAATACTACCGCTGGATCTTCGAGAACGAGCCCGAGTGGGAAGATTACCGCTGACGGGCCTCAACCGCCGAACAGCATTTTCACTCCGGCGATAACCAGCACCAGCGCCAGCATGCGGCGCATCACAAGCGGCGTCAGCCGGCGACTGCCCATTTCGGCGCCAATCAAACCGCCGACCAGCGCCGCAGGCACCCACCATACAATTTGGGGCGGCAATGATTTGACACTTTCCAGGTGACCGAGCAAGCCCGCTGCGGAATTCACGAGAATGAACGCGACCGATACACCGGCCGTTTTGCGGATGTCCGCCCAGCCCAGCATCAAGAGCATGGGGCTGAGAAAAATTCCACCACCAACGCCGGTGAGACCGGAGAGCAAGCCGATGATGCCACCCAGCACGATCGCCAGCGGCAGGATGATGGGCTTCGGTTCCGCCGGAGCGTGCGTCGATTGCTTGATGGCCAGCCGCCACGCCGCGAACAACAGAACGCAGCCAAGAATGATTTTATAAACGGGGTCCGGCAGATGAAATTTCCCGCCGAGGAAGGCGCAGGGAATGGACAATATCGCGAACGGCCAGAAGATTTTCCACGAGAAGCATCCTGCTCGCGCGAAACGAATGGTCCCGACGGTGGCCACGAAAAGATTCAGCACCAGCGCAGTCGGCTTCATCACCGCAGGTGCAACCCCGAACAACGCCATCGCCGCCAGATAGCCTGAAGCACCGCCGTGCCCCACCGACGCGTACAACAGCGCGGCGATGAAGATCAGCAGCGTCAGGAGGGGCAGACCGGCCATGCCTTGCCTACGCTGGACCCGGCGGAGGAATCTGTTGCTCGGCGGAGGGTGCGCCCGGCGGCAATTCGGCCGGAGGATTATACCGCACCACCAGCGGAATATTCGAATGCGGCTCGTCATCCAGGGAAATATCGATGGAATAAAGCCCGGGCCGCTCGAACCGCAGTTGCTGGATGTTGACGATGAAATTGCGCGTGCCGAAATCCACCTCGTCGGGCAGCGAAACATCGACGGGGATTGGCGGAAAATCCCGCATGATGGAAGCGCCGTCGGCGTCCACAAAGTTCAGCCGCAGATTATGCTTTCCCTCGTCGCTGCTGAAAAAGGTGACGCGCAAGGCGATGGAGCATTGCGGATGAATGGCGGGGAGTTGCTGCGTGTAAATGGTGTCGAACGCGCCCAGCAAATTCAGTTTGCCGTTGTCGTCCGTCGCGGCATCACAAAGCACTGCCACTTGAATATTCATCCGGGCGATATAAAGGCACGAATATCACGAAATGGCACGACTTAATTTGAGGCCGGCGGGAGGAGGCGTGGTCCTAGGTCGGCGAGATTGAATCGGCAGGTGTGAGGGAGCGCGCTTCCAGAAACGCCTTCAGTTCCGCCGCCGCCTTGCCGCCGAAGCCGGAGACTTCCGCGATCTGCTCCACACTCGCCGCGCGCAGCCTTTGGAGGGAACCGAATTTCTTCAACAGCGCGGCCTTGCGCCGTTCGCCGATGTTGGGAAATTCATCGAGCAGGCTTTCGGAAATTTTCTTGAGGCGAAGCTTTGCATTGTAGGTATTGGCCAGACGATGCGACTCGTCGCGCACGCGCTGCAAGAGTTTGAGTGCGCCGCTATCGTGCGACAGCCGCAGCGGCTCTTTCTCGTTCGGCCGATGGATTTCCTCGTACTCTTTTGCGAGTCCGATGATGGGAATGTGGCTCAAGCCCAAAATCGCCAGCTCCTCGCACGCGACGGAAAGCTGCCCTTTCCCGCCGTCGATCAGAATCAAATCGGGCAACGGCACCGGCGCACGTGCGGGCTTCTCTTCATCGCCATTTGCCACCGCAGGTTCGGTTTCGACAGCCGCCTTCAGCTTCGACTCATTCAGCACGCGCGTGTAACGGCGGCGCACCACTTCGCCGATGGACGCAAAATCATTCTGACCCTCGACCGATTTGATTTTGAACCGTCGATAATTGGCGCGGTCCGGCCGGCCGCCCCGGAAGCTCACCAGTGACGCCACTGCGAACGTGCCGCTGATGTTTGAAATATCAAACCCCTCGATGCGTTGCGGGGGCGCGGGCAATCCCAGCGCCGCCGCCAGCTCGGCGAGGTCTTTGTCGGCGTTCAACGCGAGCGGCAGACTGTAGGGCATGCGTTCAAAGCGATTGACCTTTTTGGTGGTGCGCTTCAAATCCTTGATCATGTCACGCAGGGAGGCCGCGCGCTCGTATTCCTGATTGGCGGCGGCCTTTTTCATTTCCTCCTCCAGCTGGCCCTGCATTTCGCCGCATTGACCTTCAAGGAAATCGCACGCCGCTTTCACCTGCTCCAGATATGCGTCGCGCGAAATGTTGCCGATGCACGGCGCGGTGCAGTATTTCAAATGGCCATACAGGCAATGCCGATAGTCGCGCTCGCCCGGTGTGAGCGGGCGGCAGCCGCGCAAATGATACTGCCGCCGCACCAGCGCGAGCGTGCTGCGCAACGAACCCGCATTCGGAAACGGCCCGAAGTATCGCGCGCCGTCTTCCTGCTTCAGGCGGGTCAACGTGAAGCGCGGAATGGGATCGTTGAAGTTGACCTTTAACAGCAGGTAGCGTTTATCGTCCCGGAAACTGACGTTGTAGCGGGGATGAAATTCCTTGATCAGCTTGCTTTCGAGCAGCAAGGCCTCCGGCTCGCTCCGCACGAGGTGATAATCGAAATCGTGGATGGCATCCACCAGCGCCTTGAATTTCAGGTCCCAACCCATCTTGCGGGAGGGATGAAAATACTGGCTCACCCGCTTCCGGAGATCGCGGGCTTTGCCCACGTAAATGACGGTGCCGAACCGGTCGCGCATCAAATAGATGCCCGGTTTGTGCGGCAGCGTGCTGAGCTTCGCGCGTATTTTTTCGGCCACTGACATGCCAGCCCTAACCTACAGGCGGTGGGTGCGGTGTGGCAAGCGGCGCCGATAACGGATTTTACTTTCCCACCGGAAATTCCTACCGTGCCCGCATGACTTTGCTGCAACGCGCCATTGATGAATCGGTCTCCACGTTTCGGGCCCTGACGCCGTTCGAGAAGCCCCTGCAAAAGGCGGCGAAGATTATTCTCTCCTCGCTCACCTCCGGCCACAAATTGCTCGTGTGCGGCAACGGCGGCAGCGCCTCGGACGCCACGCATATGGCGACGGAATTTCTCTGCCGCTTTCGCGAGGACCGCCGGCCGTACCCCGCCATTTCACTGACCGCCAACGGCGAATACATGACGGCGGTCTGCAACGACTATCATTCCGACGAACTTTTCGCGCGGCAAATCTGGGGTCTGGGCGAGCGCGGAGACGTGTTGATTGCCTTCACCACGAGCGGCAAATCCAAAAACGTGCTGCGCGCCCTTGAAGAGGCCAATCGCAAGAAGCTAAAAAGCATTTGCTTCCTCGGCCGCGACGGCGGCTACACCAAGGGGATCGCCACGCTCGACTTGATTGTGCAGGGCCCCTCGACCGCCCGCATTCAGGAAGCGCAGAAGCTGCTCTTCCATGTGCTGTGCGAAATCGTGGATGATGAATTGCCGAAAAAGTAATCGGCCCGCCGCTCAGGCTTTGCCCCACTGCGGATTTTCGACGAACGCGTAGCAGAGCAAATGGCAGATCGCCATCTGCGCATCCTCCACCCGGCCGTAATGCGTGTCGTTGATGACGATGCACTGCTCGGCGATTTCCGCCATGCGACCCCGTTTCGCGCCGACCAGCGCAATGGTCCGCATGCCGTTATTCTTTGCCCACTCCATCGCTTTCACCGTGTTCGGTGAATTGCCGCTCACGCTGATGCCGATGGCGAGGTCGCCGGCCTTGCCGTAATTCTGCAACTGGCCGACAAACATGTCTTCGCAAGAATAGTCATTCGCGAGGGCGGTGAGCCACGCGGAGTTGGCGTTGAGGGAAATGACGCGAAAGCGTTTTCCAACTTTGTCCGACGCGCTCTTGCCGAGGTCGGTCGCGAAATGGCACGCGTTCGATGCGCTGCCGCCGTTGCCGAAAACAAAAATCTGCCGGTCTTCGCGCAGCATCACGCGGAGTGTCTCCACCATCCTGGCAACGGCATCGGCGGGAATTGAGTCGTGAGCGGCCTTTTGGGCCGTGATGTATTTGTTGATCCAGTCATTCATGAGTTGACGCAGGATGGCCTTTGGACCCGGCAATTGTCAGTTCAATTCCGCGGCCGCGCCATCAAAGCCGGGGCCGAAACTCCGGACGCGTCACCTCGATATGCCGTCGCTGTTCCGGACTGATGCGCGTATAAATATCGTACGAAAACGGACGTTGCGCATACATCCCGCCCAGCCAACGGCGGATGCGGTGATGCAGTACCGTCAACGGCTTCATGACGCGAGCCAGTGGCGGTGCGGCCAGAAATAATTCCCGGGCTTCGCGGCGGGCATTGGGTCCCACGCTCATATTCGCGCCGGTAAAAGTGAACACCGAGGTGAACTCTCCCAGCACCGCCATTTTTACACCCCTTCGCAGCAACCGAACCATCCATTCCCCGTCGCCCACATCGCGCAACTTGGGATCGAACAATTGACCGTGCTCCGTGACGATCCGGCGACGAAAAAAAGTGGCACAGCTCAAGGTGGACAGATGACAGGTCCAGGTATGATACAGCAACGGCACCTGCATCTTGCGATGATAGAGGTAATCCCCCTTGTCATCCACCAGCACCACATCGCCGAACACCACGTCCACGTCCGGATGCTCCTCGAAGAAGCGAATTACTTTGGATAACGTGCCCGGGAGATATTGTTCGTCGCAATTGAGGTAAGCCAACACGTCGCCGCTGGCACGTCGCAATCCGCGATTGATGGCGTCATACATTCCCTGATCTTTTTCCACGATGGCGGTAACGCGCGAATCCCGCGGCAGCCAGTCAAGCGTGCCGTCATCGGAGACCGAATCCTGCACGATATGCTCCGCCGCCACTTTCTGGTCCGCGACCGAAGCAATGCAGAGCTTCAGCCAGCCTGAACTTCGAAAGCTGGGGGTTACGATCGAAATGCGCACTGGCCAATGATGCGTTGAGCGCCGCACCGAGTCGAACGCGTTTTTGCCCATTCCGATTGGAAGCGCGCACCTCGAATGAGCTTAAAATCCTTGTCGTAGTTGAAACAAAATGCCGGTGCGAAGGGGTACGAAGCGGCCCAAATCACCTTTTTAGTACATTCAAAACCCTCGCACCGCTGCCGCAGACTTTGGATTTGTTTTAAATGCCTTAAATGCCACACAAAGCAATTACGACATGTTTCCTTTAGTGCCTGTAAATAGGCTCATTTTGATTCGTTTAGTAAATTCATAAATAACTTAAGGAAAGATGGTTATGAATATTTTAAGTTGCTCTTCGAGTGAAAGCCGAACCCAATATCAGCTAGGAGACGGTTGGACAGGAAATGTCCCATACCTTCAGCCAGGATGAGGCCGGATGAGCCATAATTTTTTAGATGTTTTTTTGCCCTGCCCGCAGGTTGGGATTAAAATGTAACCTGCCTGCATGTCCCCTAACGTGATTCAATTACGCCGGATGCTCGCGGAAAAGTTTCCGCAATTGCGGGCCCGTGCCGAGGCGGGATCGCCGGTGCAGAATCATTGGGCGACGGGGCTGCAGCAGATCGACGGCGCGACCGAAGGCGGGCTGACGCGAGGAGCGCTGACGGAAATTATCGCCGGCGGCAAAAGCTCGGGCAGCGCGCTGGTGCTGCAGGAATTGATCCGGCACGCGGCGAGGCAGAATGAAATCGTAACGGTAGTGGACGGCCGGGATTCGCTGGACGTCACGCAACTGGAACCGGCGGTGCTCGCGCGGCTGTTGTGGGTGCGCAGCCGTTCGGCGGAGGAGGCGTTGAAGGCGGTGGATTTGATTCTGCGCGACCAAAACCTGCCGCTGGTGCTGCTGGACCTGGCCGCGAACGACGAATGGCAGCTTCGCAAAATCCCGGCGACGACGTGGTATCGCTTTCAACGGTTGATCGAGATCACCTCGACGGTTTGCATCGTGTTCACGCCGCATCACCTGGTGGCGCCCGCGTTGACGCAGATCAAGCTGCACGGCCGCTTTTCACTGGCGGCGTTTGCGCAGGAAGCCGGACAATTGCTGCCGACGATCCGCATGGAAGTGACGGAGGCGCGGCACGCCCAGCGGTTTCAACACAGCGCCTGAGGATTCGCATGCTCGCCGCGATTTTCATTCCGCATTTTTCGATTCAAGCCGCGCTGCGGCATGAGCCGGACCGGGATGATTCGCGGCCGGTGGCGCTGGTGGACCCGGAATTGTCCAAGCCGCTCATCGTGCAACTGAATCCGGTGGCGGAGGGCTTCGTCGTCCTGGTGGGTTCGAGCACGAATCAGGCTCTCGCGCGCTGTCCCGAATTGGTCATCAAATCCCGTTCGCGCCGGCAGGAAGCCGCCGCCACGGATGTGCTGCTGCAAACCGCCTACGCGTTTTCGCCCAACATCGAAGCGACGCTCCCCGGCGTCTGCACACTGGAATTGAAAGGGCTGGGCCTGCATGCGGACGCGGCGTTGCAGCATTGGGCCGCGCAAATTTTACAACAGCTCTCGGCGTGCAACCTTGAGGCGCGGATCGGTTTTGCGGCGACGCCCGAACTCGCCCTGCTGGCGGCGCAAACACCGGCGCGTATTCACATCGTCCGGGATCTCCCGGCATTTGTGGCCCGCCTGCCGCTCGCCAGCCTGAATCCGCCGGCGGAAATCCTGGAGATTCTTGCGCGCTGGGGCATCACGTTTGCCGGCGAACTGCTGGCGCTGGGCCGCAATGAAGTGGCCGACCGGCTGGGCAGCGGAGCGCTGGAGTTGTTCGAGAAAATTTCCGCGCACTCCGTCCGCCCGCTCAAGCTCATTGCACCGTCACTTGATTTTTCGGAACAGGCGGAGTTTGAAGTCGAGATTCAGACCATCGATCCCCTGCTCTTCATGCTGCAACGGTTTGTGGAACAACTCGCCCGCCGCGTGGACGCGGTGCATCTGGTGATCGCCGAACTGGATTTGCGCCTGCAACTGGCCTCGGGCGCCAGCTACGAGAAATCGTTCAAGATTCCCGACCCCACGGCGCGGGTCGCAACGCTTTTCCGGATGCTGCAAACGCATCTGGAAAATGTGCGCACGGAGTCGCCGATTGTTTCGCTGCAACTGCTGGCGCGGCCGAGCCCGCCGGTGGGACATCAATTCGGCCTGTTTGAAACCACACTGCGCCAGCCCAACCAATTTTCCGAAACCCTGGCGCGGCTGACCGCGCTGTGCGGCTCCGATCGCGTCGGCACGCCGGTGGTGGAGAAGACGCATCGGCCCGATGTATTTTCGCTGACGGCGCCGACGTTTTCCGAAATTCACACCAGCCCGAAATCCAGCGCCGCGCCCGCCGGCCTGGCGTTGCGCCGATTTCGGCCCGCCGTTCCCGCGCGCATTGAATTTCGCGGCGCGCGACCCGCGTTGGTGCGCAGTTCGGCCCTCAACTTGGTGGCGGCGGAAGTGCGCGGGCCGTTTCGCAGTTCCGGGAACTGGTGGGATCTCCACGCCTGGGCGCGCGAGGAATGGGACATCGAAACGCCCGACGGCGTGCTCTGCCGGATTTATCGGACGAGCGAAGGCTGTTTCGTGGAGGGCGTGTATGACTGATTACGTGGAATTGCACGCCCGCAGCGCGTTCAGTTTTTTAAGGGGCGCCTCCGTGCCGGAAAAGATTGCCCAGGAAGCCGCGCGCCTGCAAATGCCGGCCGTGGCGGTGTGCGACCGCAATGGCGTGTATGGGGCGCCGCGTTTTTATACCGGCGTCAAAGATACAGGCGTCCGGCCCATCGTCGGCGCGGAACTCGCGATGCAGGACCAGACGATCCTACCCGTGTTGGTGCGAACCCGGAAAGGTTATCAGAATCTCTGCCAGTTGCTGACGCGGGCGCATTTGCGAAATAAAAAGGGCGAGTGCTCGATTTTTTGGGAGGAGCTGCCGGAATTTGCCGAAGGGTTGATAGCGCTCACGGGCGACAGAGAAGGTCCGCTGGCGCAGGCGATAATTGCCCGGCGCGATCCGATCGCGCCCTTGAAGGAATTGATCGGCATTTTTGGGCGGGAAAATGTCTATCTCGAAATTCAGCGTCACCGGCTCCGGGACGAGGATCGTTTGTTGCGCCGGCAGGTGGAATTGTCGCAGAGCCTGCAATTGCCGTTGCTGGCGACGAACGGCGTGTTGTATGCGTCGGAATCGGAGCGGCCGATTCTCGATGCGTTCACCTGCATCCGGCATCACACCCACCTGGATGCGGCGGGCACCTTGCTCTCGCAAAACAGCGAGCGCCATTTGAAAAACGGGCACACGATGCGCGACTTGTTTCCCGATTATCCGGAAGCGGTGGCCAATACCGGGCGAGTCGCCGGGCGGATTGAATTCACCCTCGAAAATCTTGGCTACGAGTTTCCGTCGTTCCCCGTCCCGCCGGGGCATTCGATGGATTCCTTTTTGCTCGAACAAACGCTGGCCGGTGCGCGGCGACGCTATCAGGGCAGGATTCCGGAGAAAGTGCAAAAGCAGATCAATGAGGAACTGCCCTTGATTGGACGGCTCAAAGTGGCGGGATATTTTTTGATCGTTTGGGACATGATCAAATATTGCGAAGCGCAAAATATCATGGCGCAGGGGCGCGGCAGCGCGGCCAACAGCACGGTGTGTTTTTGTCTCGGCATCACCGCGGTGGATCCGCTGAAATTTCGCACTCTCTTCGAGCGGTTCCTGACGGAAGGCCGCAAGAGTTCGTGGCCGGACATCGATATCGATCTGCCCAGCGGCGAACGTCGCGAGCGGGTATTGCAGGAGATTTACCAGCGCTACGGGAAACAAGGCGCCGCCATGACGGCTAACGTGATCACGTATCGCGGGCGCAGTTCGGCGCGGGAAATCGGCAAGGCGCTGAATATCTCCAGCGATGTGCTGGATCGATTTTCCAGTCTCTATGCCAATGGCGATTTTCCGCACACGCTCGAACTGCCGGCCCAGGTGGAAAAAGCCGGCCTGCCGCCGCAGCATCCCCGCGCGCGGACGTTTGTCACGCTTTGCAATGCCGTGCGCGGCCTGCCCCGCCACTTGGGCCAGCACTCCGGCGGCATGATTATTTGTCAGGGCAAGCTCAGTTCCGTCATGCCGCTGGAAAACGCCTCGATGCCCAACCGCGTGGTCGCGCAGTGGGACAAGGACGATTGCGAAGACCTGGGCATCATCAAGGTGGATTTTCTCGGGCTCGGCATGATGTCGGTGCTGCAAGACGCGGTGGCCTTGACCCATCAGCGAGGCCGGCCGGTGGATTTGACGCAGTTGCCGGAAAACGACGCGGCGACGTTTGAATTGATGCAGCGCGCCGACACCATCGGCGTGTTTCAAATCGAAAGCCGCGCGCAAACGGCCACGCTGCCGCGGATGAAGCCGGCGTGTTTTTATGATGTGGCCATCGAGGTCGCCATCATTCGGCCCGGTCCCATTCAGGGAAATTTAACTCATCCCTATCTCGCCCGCCGTTGTGGTGAACAAAAAGTGAGCTATCCCCATCCGAATTTGGAAGATGAATTGAAACGCACATTGGGTGTGCCGCTTTTTCAGGAACAAATGCTCAAGATGGCGATGGTGATGGCGGATTTCACCGGCGCGCAGGCGGAGGAATTGCGCCGGGCGCTGAGTTATCATCGCTCCTCGGAACGCATGGACCGCGTGAAAGTGGAATTGCGCGAGGCTTTGAAACTCAAGGGCCACGATGAAAACGTCATCGAGGAAATCGTCAAGACCATCGGCTCGTTCGCGCTGTATGGTTTTCCCGAATCCCACGCCATCAGCTTCGCCCATCTTGCCTATTCATCGTCGTATCTCAAAGTGCATCGGCCGGTGGAATTTTTCACCAGCCTGCTCAACAACCAGCCGATGGGATTTTATTCCTCAGCCACGCTCATCAAGGACGCGCAGCGACGGGGGGTGAAATTTATTTCGGTGTGTGCGATCAAGTCGGAGATTGAATGCAAAATCGAGCCCGACGATTCCATCCGCCTGGGCTTCACCGTCGTTCGCGGGTTGGGTCGCGAAAGTGCGCTCCGATTGATCGCCGAGCGCACCCGGCTGCCATTCGCATCGCTGGACGATTTCAAACGGCGGGTTCCACTTAACAAAGCAGAGCTGCGCCTCCTCGCGGAGATTGGCGCGCTCAACGGTTTCGCCGGCCATCGCCGCGGCGCGTTGTGGCACGCGGAAACACCGGTGCGCGAGGATGATTTGTTCGGCGTCCCATCCGAGCCGGGTGGGACGATGATTTCGCCGCTGGCGCCGCTGGATTATGCAGGGCGGCTCCAGGCCGATTTCAAAGGCATGAGTCTGACGGTGGGCAAACATCCGATGGCGCTGGTGCGCCCCAGCCTGCCAGACGTGTGGCGCGCCGCCGACCTGCCGAAGGCGACCCACGGCATGATAGTGCGCGTCGCGGGCAACGTCATTTGTCGTCAACGGCCCGGCACCGCAAAGGGATTCGTGTTTGTGAGCCTTGAAGACGAAACCGGCATCAGCAACGCCATCCTGACGCCGCCGATTTTTGAAACGAACCGGTTGTTGGTCACGGAGGAGTCTTTTTTACTGATCGAAGGCGAAGTGCAGCATGTGAAAGACGTGATTCACATCAAGGCCCAAAAAATCGAGCGACTGAAATGCGGTGAACTGGCGGGCTCACGCTCACATGATTTTCACTAAAGGCGCGGAATTGGCGCCCGAGCTGACCGTTCCAATCACCCGCCTGATGCAAAATTCGATAAAAAAATTTGATTCCTGCTTTCCTACCCGTTGATTGCGTGATAAGGTCTCACAGGATTGTTGAACTCAGAAGTGAATACTAAGACTAACGTCGGCACTGAAACGGCGGGCATGAGATCCATTGCTCACAGCCGCCGACCGGCTACTCAAATACCCCCTCGCACGAACGTCCGAACGGCTCAAGATCGGGAAAGAAGCGTGCCACTGCGTGGGCCGCTTACCAAGGTGGTGGCCACCTGCTGCATTGCGCGGTTTCTCGTTTTGGCGGCTGAAAGCAGCAAATTGCCGATTATTAATTACATCGCCTCCTCCAAAGGGATTATTTCCGAGGGATTGACGGTGATTTCGACGATGAGCGGCATCCGGTGTCCCATTGTCACTTTCTCCGCCGGTCACGTCGGTGGCCCCGCCGTCGCAATCGCGGCGCATGGGACAAAGGGATTTCGTGTTGCCTCGCCCGACGCTCATTTTTCCTTCAAGGAACTTTCCCTTGATCGACCCGCCAAGGACGCAGCCAGCTATGAATTTTCTGTCTTCGCCGAGGTCCTGGCACGGGATACGGGCAAGACCATGGACGAAGTCCTGGCGTGGTTGCAGCAGGGGACGGAATTCAATGCGGACGAGGCCCTTAAAGCGGGCTTGATTGATTTTGTCGGCAATCAGCCGATCTTTCCCGATGCGGTTTGATCGCGCTATTTGAATAGCCCGATCAAAAAGCCGATCACAAAAATGCTGACAACGATGGCGGCCACGATGAGCTGAGTCACGGTGCAGGCCACCAGGATGTTTTTCCCACGCGATTGACCCTGGCGCATGTTGTAATCGAAGAGGCGATCGGCACTTTCCTTGTATCGCACGTACGCGGGCGTTAATTCCTTTTCACACACCGCCAACGCCTCCGCCTTCCTGCCGCCATCAGCCAGCGCAAAAACACGGGTGCGAATCTCGATGTATTCACGCCGTCGTTCCCAGAGCAGATTAAACTGTCGGCGGTCTTTGTCATCATAGATGGAGTTTTGGTAATTGGTAAGGTGTTGGGTGGTGGTCTGGCTGAAATCCTCGATCTCGCCACGGAGCTTAGCGGCCCGTTGCTGGTCCTCACAAATCAAAAACAGCAACGTGCGATTGAAGCCCTGGGCCAAACTTGCATCTGCCGCACCCGCGTAGGACAGACCCGGCAAGGTATCGTTGACAATTTTTCCCGCATCGGTTTTCAAACTCTGGACGCTGAGAAATCCCAGCGTTCCCACCAGCAACATTCCCGCCACTGCCACCGCGACTCCGCGCATGGAAAACGTGTGATGCAGCAGTGGTGTCAAGCGTCCCATGCCCGGATAGTCGCCTTGCGAGAGTTGACCACCCGCCTGTTCCTGATAAAGCGCAATCGCCTCGTGGTAGCGCTGATTCATTTGCACGCCCTTGGTCTCCCAATTGTAGTTATGCAGAATCGCCGCGCGTGCGGTCTCGCCGTGGTTATGCAGCAGCGCGCGGTCGCGATCGTAGTTCCGAATCGCCGCCGCCAGGTCTTCTACGATCTTTGCGCGCGCGCCCACCGACACCTTCACCCCGCAGCCAGGTTCCACCGCCACGGCCGGACCACCGCAATCCAGACAAATCACCGGCAGCTCGTTCAACATTGCTTCGATGACAGAATATCCTCCGGTATCATGGAGACTCGGCAGCAGGAAAACATCGTAGTCCGAATAGAGTTTAAGCAACTCCTCACGCGGCACACGCGACAGAAACTTAACCCGTTGACTCAGTCCCAGCCGTTGCACGCGCTGCTTCGCGGCGGTGAGATAGTTCCCCCCGCCGATCAGCGTGAAAGTAGCGTCGGTCTCGGAAGCCTTTACCGCATCCAGCGCCAGATCGACGCCTTTCAAAGTGATAATGTTTCCCACGAACAGGATTTTCAGCGGACCTGTGGGGGCGCGCCGGATGCCGCGCGGCATCGTTTCCGGGCTCAAGCCGATGGTGGGCATTAGCGTCGAGGAAAAGCCGAGCCGTTGGAACGTGCGCCACATTTCCGGCGTCGAAGTGAGGATCAAGGTGGTCGCACGCGCGCGCTTCGGAAGGACATGAAACGGCGTGGCCTGCAACACGTTGTTTGCGTTGCGCAATAATTCGTGCAGCAGGGACGGCGGATGATGCCACGGGAGCAGTTCGAGCGGGATGGATTCGATGCCGCCGATCGGGCCCCAAATGCTCGGGACACCGTGGCCCCAAACGGCCGTGGGATAACGAAAACCGGCGAAAGTGACATGGTGCATCAAATCGTAGCGATGCACCTTGTGAAGACAGTCGATCAATTCCCAGGCGGATCTCTGCCAGAGCAGGTAGTAAAGCTTGATGGCATGAGCGCGCCGCTTGAAATCCAGCATCAGCGAGCCGCGATCATGATAAACGAAAACCGGCAGCGGCTGCTGGCCGCGCAATGTCGCCAGCGCGCTTTCGATGGCGGGCCGGTTGTTTGTGCGCGTGACCACGGTCACGTCATGGAAGCGCGCCATTTGCAATGCCCACTGCCAGCCGACTTCAGGCTCGGACCCTTTGCCGGGTTCACAGGCGTAGGCAGAGATGAGAACTTTCAGCCGTTGCGACATTTATCCGGCGCAAGGTATGCGGGAAAGTCCGGCGGAGCAAGGGCGCGCACGGGTGCGCAAAAACGCTAGCAAGCCTTCGGCGAAAGCGTGATGTGCACCGGCTGAGGCCGGCGAAAAGTCATCCACGTGAGTATGGCCAAAAATCCCAAAGCCATGGCCGGATACCAGGCGAGGGCGAAATAATTTCCGAAGAGCGGCCGCAACGGTTCGGGTAGCAGCCCCATGGTTAAAACCATCCCGGCCAGTATCCAACCGAGCAGGCGGGCGCCGTGGCAGAAATTCCACCACGCCAGCAGCCCCAGCGCGGGCGCGAGCACGGCATAGCTGTTGGCCTCGGTCATCGGGTTGAACAACATGAGAAACGCGCCCGACGCCCCGAGCCACACGAGCGCCCTCACCGGCTCCGCCCGCGATTGCGTTCGCCAGCAAAGAACCATCAGCAGCAGGCCCGACAGCGCACGCGCCGCAAAGGAGAGCTTGCCTGTCAGCGCCGCGCCGAAGGTGCGGAGCAGGCCGTTGAGATCCGCAAACCGGTGCTCGGTGACTTCCGAGCACTGGCGCAAGTTTTCCGCGCAAGCGAGGTATTGGGCCCAAACGTAGCCCGGCGGGCCAAAGGCAAACGGGGCGAGCAGAAACGCCGGCAAGCCCAACGCCAGCCGCCACCAGAGATGCGGATAAGCCGCCCACGCCAATCCAATGGCCGCGAGTCCCAGCGGTTTGATCGCAGTCGCCAGCCAGAGAAGCAAGGTCGCGGCCCACCAGCGTTGCGTGCTGAGACACCACGCCGCCAGCAGCAACGCCGCCGCCAGGTGCGCATTGGCCTGGCCGAATTGCAGCGCCTGCAAACAAAGTGGCATCGCCAGCAGCGTCACGACAAAAAAACCCCGCGCCCGCTCACGTTCCGGTAACAAATTGCAAAAAAGGAATAGGCCCGCCGCCAGCCCCGCCACCGCCGTGCAACGCCACAGCACGTCGCTGAGCGCAACCCCCAGCAAATGGTACGGCCCGAAAAGAATGGTAAACTGAGGCAGATAATTCATTCCACTGGGACCGTCATAGAGCGTCTGCCGTTGCCACCATCGGGACACGGCATTGTGATAGAGGTCCGTGAGGCTGTGATTGCCCGGCTTGAGCACCACGGCGACGCAGATGACCAGCAGCGGAAGAATCCACAGCGCCCAGCCCGCTGCACGCCAGCGATTCTTGTGTCCGGTCATCGATTGCATTTTTGTCAGAGCCACTCCGCGGCAGTTATCGAGCGCCACGACCCATTGGTTAATCAGAAATACTTCCGCCAGCCCTCACGCCAGTCAAGGACTTTAGGGAATGAATGGCCCTCGAGGTTCATTTTTCATTTTGTATTCTTGAACCTTCATTTAAAATTAGTTTCGTTTCCTAGAATTTACATGTCCGTGAGATTCCGACGCGCTCATCAAAAACGGTGCCGAGCTATATGCAGCGACATGCCGTAGCACTCCGTGACTTTGCCGTAACAGGCCGCCTTCCGTCCGCGAAAATACCAGAGCGAAGGGGATCGAAGCGGTCGTAATTACCCATCGTCCATGCCACCTTCAAGCTCGGGCGCGAAGGCCAGTCCGTTACCGACGGAACGCGTCCGAAAGGTAGGGCGATCTCCGAGAGCGCCGGAAAAAAAATTCATTCTTGAGCGGTCTCGGTGACCATCTAAATATTTCGTCCGAAGTTCCAGACGGTGCCCTCGGTAAGGTGATCCCTCCCGCATCCCCGCTATTTTCAAAGAACATATATCCGACCCCGCGATCATAAACCGGTGGGTGGGACAAATACTGTCCAATGGTCTGGTCATTTAACCGAGCCGGAAGGAGCAGTTCCTCGGATAGTGGCAGAGCCGTCTCATCTCTGTAGGCGTTGGCTCAACGGACCCGCAGGTGGAAGAGCTGCCGCCTTTCAACTGTCAAATATCCATCGCCCACCCGGTCGTAAACTCAAACCTCCTGTCGGAGCGCCAAAATCCAACCTTATCCCGGTCGCGGGATCTGGCGATAGTAACAGTGATAGATATAGCAAGTTAAATCTTAAATCGCGGAAGGTTTAGCCCCAAAGCACGGCGAAGAGGGTGAGCCTCAGAACACTCCTCGCTCAAGACGGACTCGATATGCACTGACTTCTGGGGGTAAGGTTTCTTGCCATGTGGCCGCTTAAAGCGGTATTCTAGAGTATGAGGCTAGAGGCCGCTATCGACCGAGCCAAGGGCCCATTAGGCCACTTGTCAGAGAGTGAACTCCTTGAAATACAGGCTGTTGTCGAGAAGCACTTGGACCACGGCGGTTTGGAGTGCGGGCTTGCATTCCGACGCATCACTGCCGAGTTGGACGTTCGGAGGACCGATAGAAGCGGATCGCTCCAGGCCGCAGCGGCAGGTCGGCAACACAATGACACATTGATTACGTTGCTGTTTTGGGCATCCCTCGCGGTTATTACCGGACTCTGCTACCTTTTTGGAGTCTGGTACAGCTCGGGCTCGCAGGCTGTTCCCGTCAACGGTGGAAGCCGACCACCCGACATAACTAATCTACAAATTCCCCCTCAGTGAGCTGCGGTTTCTTTAGGCCTAGCCGCGAGGCTTTAGGGCTGTAATACTGTGCCGCCATTCCTTTGAATTTAGCCGAGCTTCGAGAGTGCTCGTTGGAACAAATTTTCCGTTCTCAACGGGGTAATCGGAGCAGCTTGTGCATGTAGTGCAACGATAGCCCCGGTCGTCTCGGTTAACGCGCCAGTGCAGCCAACAAACCGCGGCCCATATTGGCACCCACACTCCCAAAGTGAAGACCGCTAAGATGCCATGATGCAGATGATTTGCCCCCGTTTTGGCAAAAGGCTTTTGCTGTCGGCATATCCCGCACCACATTATAATCGTATCGCTCATGCGGTCATCCTTTTATCTGCAGTAGGCTGCCCCGCTGAAGCATGGTGATGCCATATCGCAGACAATTGACGGAATGAAAGTGCATCGCCTGCCATTCTGGATGGGCAGATTTAACCCAGTTGACAAATTCACGTTCCTCCTTTGGAGTATTGGCTTGGAACAAATCGGGCTCAATCCAACTGCCTCCCCATAACTCTATGACCTTTTGCTGGGTAGCCGTGATGTGCGCCCGAGCCCAAAGCCCCGTGTCATGCACGGCCACAATCGCGCCGGGTGAAAGTGCGGGCCTGATTCGTTCGAATGCCTGCATATTTAGCTCCAGGTTATGGGCACCATCAAATAGCACGAAGTCAACGGGAGCTGACTGAATATCCCCAGCGTTAAACTCCGTTTGCGACTTGTGAAGAAATCTAAAACGCGGATCTCTTGTAAAATATTCTTTAGCGATGCGGGCTGACCCGTCATTTGTGTCGTATGAATACAGCCGGCTTTCGGGCGGCATTGCCTGCAAAAAGTTAAAGGCAGACCTCCCCCCACTGAACCCAAACTCTATAAGAGTACGAGGCCGAGTCACACGAACCACCGCGAAAAGCAACAAGGCTTCCTCGCGCTGCATTGGGCCAAATGCATCTTCCTCCTGCATCGAAACAAAGTGCCCTATCTGCATTTTACGTGCCGGCTTTGAGACGCGGTACGCAAGATTCGCCAAAGCGCGAAACAAGCGTGAACGGAAGTAGAGGCTACGGAGGCGCATCTTCATCGGTTTAATTCTTGATCAGATTAATTTTCGGCGCTTTAAATTCAGACGCGTGTGGAATGGCTACGGTCGGGTGAGCTTGCGCTTGTTTGTGATATCAAGCAAAGCAAGAATTAGGGCAGCACTCACTACCACCGCGTAGCTAGAAACGCTCTTCAGCCTCAAAAACGCAAAAACAAACCCCAAAACGAGGCAGAAAATGCCACCCACGATCGGGCCTGAGCGATACCACCAAATTAAAAAGCCGACTCGGTTATTTGGGTGGCATCGTGGGCACCGGACCCGTTTGCCTTTCTTATCTGGGCTTTCATAGTAGCCGCCACATTTGTGGCAGCGACTGTTTGGCAGCTTAATCTCCATACCCATCACGCTGACATGGCGTCCAAGCAGCACAGTTCCGCCCGAATGCCCGCCCTCTGCAACTTTCGGTTGCACTGCGCCCTGCCGCAATGTGGGCACGCGAATGCCCGACCGTCGGTGCTGTGCTACTCGAAATGGCCTCGAAATTTGGCTCATTCATAGCTGGTCGGACTGGTCCCTCATGAGAACGAAATATAAAATTAATGTAATAAACATAACCGGTTGTTCTGCCAAACGTAAATCAGAAATACTTTCGCCGGTCCTCCCCCCCCACAGGTTTTAGGGATGGCGGCACGAGATGCACGCGAGACGGCAAAAAACGTTGCTCTGGTGAAAGCTTCAAACCATCATCCCGAGCTTGATGGCCGCGCCAATTGCATTCTTACGCCCTCCGGCAAGCCCCTCCGGCGACGATGTCAGGGGAAACTTTATCCCCAACAAACGCCGGGGGGGTGAAATCGTCGAAATAGGCCGCCATGCGCCCGGCGGCCACATTCCCTGATCCCGGGGCAGGCGCGGTTTTGAATTCTGGCCTCTCTTGATCATGCAGTCCCGTGTCACCAAATGGCTCCTGGCGCAACGTAGCGCAACGCGGCTGACGTTTATTACACAGATCACCATCCGGGTGCTCTCCTCGCTTTGTTCCCTCATTTGGATTCCGCTCTTGTTGCGCGCGATGGGCAGTACCTTGAACGGCTTATTTTTAAGCTTTCAATCGGTGGCCAGCATGGGGGGCCTTGGCGACTTGGGGATGGGCGGAATGGTGAATATCCAAACGGGACGCCTGTTGGGCCAGGGCAAGGAACCGGAACTGCAAAAATTTCTGGCGGCGGCGCGCGCATTCTTCGGTGCGGTGTGCATGGTGGCGGTCGGCGTCTATCTATTGCTGTGGCCCCATCTCGCGCATTGGCAAGGGTTTGACCGCGTGGCTCAGGCGCAGCCGCTCGGAGGCCTGTGCGCGGTTGGTGCTGCGGCCATCATGATGCTCATCCTGAACAGCTACATTAACAACCTCAATTACGGCAGCGGCAATACCTTCTGGCCGGTTATTCCAGGATTCGTGCTTTTGCAATCCTGCCTGTGCACCCACTGGCTGCTTGCCCGGCAAGGATTTCCACTCTGGGTTCAATACTGCCCCTATGTCGCGATGGCCGTCATGACGCATCTGTTGGGCTGGTGTTGGATCCGCCTTTCCCATCCCTCGCTGGCCCGCCTCCGTCCGCTCACGCTGGAGTGGAGGCAGTTGCGCATCCTCGCCGGTAAAAGTGTCTGGGTTTACCTCTACGCGTTATCGGGTTCGATGTACACTTTGATTGGCACCCTGTTAATCACTGCGCGGTTTGGCGCCGAAGCCCTGCCGGGCTACCGCTACAATAATCGCCTGTGCGAACTCGCTTATTTTGTGATCAACAGCGCCAGCCTGGCCAGCATGCCAAAGATCACACAGTGGCTGGCGGGGAGCGAGACCCGGGGCCGCGCGGTGCGGGAAATCGACCGGCTGAATAAATTTCAAACGCTCATTGGGTGTGCTGGCGCTTTGTTCTATCTGGTAGTAAACGACTGGTTTATCGGCGTGTGGATCGGCAAAGGCTATCAAATTCCGCTTTCGTGGCAGGCAGCTTTTGGGGCAAATCTTGCGATCACTTCCGGCGGCCTGGCTGGTTTTGAACTGGCCGCTCGTTGCTCCGAAGGCGGGATTCGGGTCGGCGGCATTGTCGTTGCGCTCACCTCCCTGCTCAATTTTGGATTGTCGCTTATCGCTGTCAAACTCGGTTATCTGGGTGGTATCGCCCTGGCGCTGGTGATCACACAATCCGTTATGACGCTCGGACTGGGTTGGTATTCCTGCCGCCAGATTGGAATATCGTGGTGGCACCTTTCCTTTAGAAACTGGCTGCTGAGTCTGGCGGTGGTCGCGATCGGCGCGGCTTTGCACATTTTCCTGCCTTTGCATTCCGCACTCGCCATTGCGGGGACGGCAGTGGTTGCCGTCGCCGTTTTGTCCAGCCTCGCTTGGCTGATTGGCCTCAGCCCGACCGACTTGCGCGACGAGGCGAAGATTCTGCGCTCGATATTTGGCCGTCGTTGATTCTGTCATCCAAAAGCGATAAATTCCCGGAGTCTGGATTGCCGTATGCAAGCCCTGCTGGAAAAATTAAAAGCCTCACTCCGCAAGGACGGGCTGTGGAAAACCTCCGCAAAATGCGGGACGTATCCTGTTCGCAGGCTCGCCAATGTGGCGAGCGACCGCTGGCGACGCTGGCAACTCAGCCGTCAAACGCCGGCAGAGGCGTTTTCAAGAATCTATCAAGAGAATCTTTGGGGCGATGGCGAGAGCGCGAGTGGTGCCGGCTCGACGCTGCTCTACACTGAGAATTTAAGACGGCATCTGCCCCAAATGTTCAGCCGCTTTTCCATTAAAGCGGTCTACGATGCGCCATGCGGGGACTTCAATTGGATGAAGCAGGTGGTCGCCGACAACGATATCTCGTACCACGGGTCGGACATAGTTCCCGCGCTCATCGAAAGCCACCAGCAGCATCAAAAGCCTGGCCGAGTCAGCTTCAGTGTTGCCGATATTTCGCGGGACCCTCCGCCGAAGGCGGATGTATGGATTTGCCGGGACTGTCTGTTCCACCTCAGCAACCATGATATTTATCGCGCGTTGAACAATTTTGCGTCTTCCGGCGTTCCGTACATCCTGACCACGACACACCTGAACCCCGCGGGCTTTGCCAATTCCGACATCCCTTCCGGTCACTTTCGACTGATTGATTTATTTGCTCATCCCTATTATTTGCCGAAGGAGGTGAAATTCCGGGTGGATGACTATATCGGCACGCATCCGCCCAGGGAGATGTGTTTGTGGACGCGGGAGCAGATTGTCGAGGCGCTGCCGAGAATGAAAGCCGCTCTGAAGCTTTAGCCTTGGACTTCCCGGCAGTTATAATAATTTACCACTGTTAAAGACGCCAGCCGTGGGCACACCCGCCGCGTTGATGGTCAGATTTGAAGAATTGCCTGCTATAAAAATGAATTTTATCCAAGCCGCAGCGAGATTGCTCCCGAGAAGCGTGAAAGAAGCCGCGAAAAAGGAGATTATCACCCGGTTCAACGTTCCCTCCATGGATTGGAGCCTGGAAAACATGCGTCGGCTCGGTTTCCGTCCGCGGGGCGTGCTCGATATCGGCGCCTACCTGGGCGAATGGACCGAAGCCACGCGTAAAATCTTCCCCGACGCCTCGTACTTGATGCTCGAAGCCCAAGCCGACAAACGTGAAGCCCTGGAGAAAGTGAAGGCGCAACATCCGGCGTCGGTGCACTATCGCATCGCCCTCCTAGGCCCCGAGAACCGTGAGCAGGTCGAATTCAATCAGTATCAATCCGCGCCGACCGGGTCCTCTATGCTTGCGGATCATGGCAACTCGCCCGCCCGCCGGGTTGTATGCCGGATGGAAACACTCGATTCCATCCTGGCGGCGGAGAAATTTTTGTTCCCCGAACTGATCAAGATCGATGTGCAGGGCTACGAGCTGGAGGTGCTGAAAGGCGCCCCCCGGGCGCTCGCATCCGCGCAGGCGATTGCGATGGAAGTTTCATTGATGGAACTATACCGCGGTAATCCGCTCATGCATGAGGTCATCGCCTTCATGTATGAAAGAGGGTTTCAAGCGTACGACGTTCCGACCTTGATGCGAAGACCCTCGGACCAGGCGCTTTGGCAGATCGACATTATTTTTGTCAAGGCCACCTCCGCCCTCTTCAAGGACAAAACCGGGCTCATTCCAGCCGCTTGAGTTAATTGAACGCGTTGGTTCGATTTATGGTGCCGAAAGGCTCCCGCTCTCCACCGGTCGTCCTCGATCACCGCCTGCGTGAAATCAACCCCTCTTGAGCCAAGGGCCTTAATTGTTTTGAAACTAATGCGCATCGTATTCACAATGACGCCAAATGACGGCTGAAGCCTCTGAGCATTTACCTCGGCAGAAAAAGCCGCGCCGATCCGCGGTTGCACGGCTTCAGTGGTGGATTTCCGTCTGGAAGTTCGCCCAACTGCGGGCCGCTTCGACCAAGGACAGCCTGCGATTGTTCTATTACCTCGCCTTAAAACCAACCCTGGTCTGGCGGGGATGGCGTAAATACTCCCCGCAAACCGTGCTGTCTTTCTCAATTAACGCCGCGGGAAAAAGTCGCTATAAAGTGCATGCGCGCGACAATGGGCTCGAAGTGGGAACGATCGCGGAATTTTTTGCTGCCGTCCCGCGCGTAATCCCCACCGAGTTGCCTCCGTTTCAACCCAGGGTAATATACGACCTTGGAGCCAACGTGGGCATCGCCGCCCTCTATTTTGCCGACCTCTATCCCGGTGCCACGATCTACGCCTTTGAACCCCTGCCCGCCAATTTCGAAATCTGCAAATTGAATTGCGGAAACTTGCGGAAGGCGCGGACCTTTCCCTGGGCTGTGGGTGAGAAAAACGAACTGGCCAGCTTCGAATGCAATGACGATCCGCGCGGTGGCCACCTAAAAGGCGGATTGGCGAACGCGAACCTGAAGACCACCAATCGCATCGAGGTTCAGGTGTTCTCCATTGCGGAACTGGTGAAAAGCAAGAAAATCGAGCCTGCTGACTTCATAAAACTCGATGTTGAAGGGGCCGAAATGGAAGTTTTACGAGGCATGGGGGATGAAGTTGCCGGGGTGAAAAGAATGTTTGTTGAAACCCACGGCGAGGAACTAAAAGCACAGTGCATTCGCTGGCTGCAGGAACGCGGTTTCGAAATTCATGCCTCGGAAGATCCGACTGCAGTCTGGGGCATCCGCACATGACCCACTCAAAGAGCTACCAGAATTGCCTGCCAGCCCGGTTTTGCCGCTACCAACGTTAGTTGGATTCGCATGCCATTCTCCCCTCCCATTGCCAGTGAAGGCACCGCGCGCAAAATGCCGCGCGTCCTGCTTTCTTGTCCTGGGGCATGGCATTTGCCGCATGCGGCCCAGGCATTTGCTGCGAAAGACGCTCTGGCGGGCCTTTGGATTTCCAACCGGCGGAGCCCGGCCATTCCCGAGGACAAGTATCGCCGGGCCTGGCCCTTTCATGCGGCGATGACGCCGTTCTATCGGCTGACCTCGGAAATCACCATTGAGCGTGCGTTTTATGCCCTCTTTCCGATTTGGAAAGCTTGGTTCAATTCACAGTCACCTCCGGATTGCAACGTGATGCATTCCATCGTGGGCTTCGCCACGGAACCTTTCGATCTTGCCGAAAAAATTGGCGCGTTGAAAGTCGCTGATTGCCCGAACAGTCATCCGGTGACTTACCATGGTTTTTGGCAACGGGAATGCGATCTTTGGTGTCCCGGCGAGCGCGTTCCCGTTCCGCGCTGGATTCTTTCGCGCATGAACCGGGAACTGGATCGGGCGGATCTCATCATCGTCCAATCCAATTTTTGCAAAGAGTCCATGATCCTGAATGGGATCCCGGCGGACAAGGTTCTCGTCAACCCCATGGGGGTCGACACTTCAATTTTCAAACCAAGAACCGTAGTGCCGGCGAAACCGCGCTTCGTAATGGTGGGTGCCCTCTCCCTCCGAAAGGGCCACCCTTATTTGTTCCGCGCGTTTCAAATCGTGAAGCAAAAGCTGCCGGCGGCGGAACTGATTTGCATCGGGAATTACAAACACGATTTCCGGCTGGAACGGCCCAAATGGGAGGGTTCGTTTACGCATTACTCTGGCTTGTCGCCGAAACAGGTGGCCGAAATTCTGGGCACCTGCACGGCCATGATCTTTCCCTCGCAGGAGGAAGGCATCGCACGGGCGCAAATCGAGGCGCTGGCCTGCGGACTTCCGCTGGCGGGCACGCATGAAGGCGGCGCGACCACTCTCGTCGAGGACGGAGTGGAAGGATTTATCATCCGGGGTCGTGATCCGGCTAACATTGCCGACGCCATGCTCAAACTGGCGCAAAATGGCGAGTTGAACCGCAGGATGGGAGAAGCGGCGGCCCGGAAAGGCGCAATTCGCAACACGTGGCAGGATTATGGAGACCGGCTTCTCGCCGAATACCAACGACGGCTCACCACTTAAAGACGCATCTCCGTCCTGCGCCAAACGATGAAGATTGCCATCCTGACCACCGACGGACGAGAGGTGCTGAAAGCGTACAACGCCACCGAGCCGTACTTCGGTACCGCCGTGGAGGCACTACTCCAGGGATTTCCATCGCAACCGGGTACTGAGATACATGTCCTCTCTTGCATCCGACAACCCGTCAAGTCTCCGGCGCAAGTGGCGTCCAACGTTTTTTTTCACAGTCTGGTCGTGCCGAAAATCGGCTGGATGCGCACCGGCTATCAGGGTTGCATTCGTGCCGTCCGGACAAAATTGAGGGAAATAAAACCCGATCTCGTTCATGGCCAGGGCACAGAGGCGGATTGCGCCATTAGCGCGGTTTTTTCCGGGTACCCCAACGTGGTCACGGTCCATGGGAACATGCGGTTGATCGCGCACGTGACCGGCGCCAGGGCTTTTTCCTTTCCCTGGCTGGCGGCGAAACTGGAAGGTTTCACGCTCCCGCGCACCGACGGTGTCGTTTGCATCACCCGCTATACACAGGAAGCGGTGGCGCCGGTCGCGCGGCGCACGTGGCTGGCGCCGAATGCGGTGGACGCAACCATTTTCGACCTCGAGGCCCGCCCCCAGTCAGACCCGATGCCCGCCATATTGTGCGTCGGCGTGGTCTGCCTGCGAAAAAATCAAAACGCTTTTATTCGCTCCCTGGACGGGCTGGCAGCGAAGCACAAATTCAAATTGTCGTTCATCGGCCAGGCCAGCGAACAGAATCCTTATGGGGCGGAGTTCTTTCGTTTGGTTCGGGAGCGATCGTGGTGTAACTACGCAGGCACCACCGACCGTGAAGGCATCAAAGCTCACTTGCGCAACTCAACCATGCTGGCTCTGCCCTCGCTCGAGGATAATTGCCCGATGGTCGTGCTTGAGGCGATGGCGGCAAACATGCCGGTGGTCGCAGCGAAAGTCGGCGGCGTGCCGGACCTGGTTGAGGATAAGGAAACGGGAATCTTCTGCGACCCCCTGAATCCGGAAAGCATGCGCGCCGCGGTCGAAAATATTCTGGCCCATCCCCAAGCCTCGCAGGAAATGGCGGCTCGCGCCAAAACACGGGCGCGGGAACGATATCATCCCGTGGTGATCGCCCGCCGGCATCTGGAAATCTACCGTGAACTGCTCAACAAAGTCTCGTAGAGACGTTTGAATTGTTCGCCGACTTCCACCCACGTAAGCGGCTTGGGTGCCGGTTTCAGTCGCGGCGCTTCATCGTAAAAGGCTCTCAAAAATTTCCCGGTCGCGGCGGCCGATGTGATCGGGCAATACCTGGCGGCATCGCGAAACGTGGTCCGCGCCCACGGCAGGTCGCTCAGCAACAGCGGGCATTCGCAGGCCGCCGCTTCCAACGCGGATAGACTCAGGCTCTCCATCGTGCTCAACAGCACCGAACCGCGGGCCTCGCGGTAGATCTGCGCCAGCCTTGTCCGGTCGTTGATCGCACCTTCGTAGCGCAATACCGTCGAGTGCCGCCGGGCAAGTTCCATAAATCGGCGGCCATACGGGTCGGCTTCCGAATACGGCTTGCCGATGACCCAAAGCGGAGTATTCGCCACCACCGCCGCTTCGGCCAGTTCCAACACGCGCTTGCGTTCGGTGATGGTGGCCGTGCACACCAGCCACGGTCCACGAGCAGCCGGTTCACTTTTTAAAAAAACTTCCTCCACACCATTGGGCACCACGTGAATTTTGCCGGACGGCGCGCCAAATACGTCGGCCATGAGAAACGCCTCCCAAGGCGTCAACGCCACCACGGCATCGGCAAGGCGATAAGATTGCCAGTTGAAGGCCGCCGCCGCACCGGGCGACAACCGTGAAACAACCCTGATCATGGTCTTCTGCAATTTCCGGCGCCATGCCGGACGCGAGCCCTGCGCGGTCAGCAGGTCACCCATCACCACCTTCATGCCCTTGGACTGTGCCAAACGCAGGAGGCCGGTCGGCATTCGGCCGAAGAAATGCAGAATGTCAGCAGTTTGCGCTTCGTCCCACCAGCGCAGCATTTCGACATTCACTCCCTGTTTTTCAAGGCCGTATTTGGTCTGTTCGATTTGAATCTGTGCGCCACCGTGCGCCAGCATGAAGGGAACGTGATTATGAAGCAGGACTTTCAACGCCATACCTTAATCCAGCGCATAGGGACTGCGGTTGGTGAGGATGCGATTCGCACCGACGACCGTCATACCTGCCGGTACATCACGCGTCACCACCGCGTTCGCCCCCACCGTTGCCCCGCGGCCAATGCGCAGAGCCCCAAGGATCTTTGCACCCGCGCCGATGTAAACGCCTTCCTCTATAATCGGGGCTCCGTTGGTCAGGTCGCGCCCGCCCAAGGTAACTTGATGGCCAATCACCACATTGTCACCGAGCTGTGTCGCACGGTGAATTACGATGCCCATCGGATGCGGCAAAAACACCGAACGGGGCAAGGCCAGGCCAATGTCACAACCGAGGAAATACATGAATAACCGCGAAACCCCGGGCACCCGGTGGCGGGTGAAAAAAATTAACAGGCTTGCGACCCGGGTGTTCGTAATCCATGGATTTTTCGGATGGCTGCGAGTCGTTGGTGGAAGGCGGGAATCCCCGGCATCACTAGGACCGGTGGCGGTCGCGGCTTCCAGTTTTTTAATCGGCGATGGCATGCGATCTCAGAATGGATGTGTGTAACACCGATCGCACTCCGGCTTCTCCAGGCCTGCGCGCAATTTTGCATGGAGACGACCATCAGATTGCGTTTGAGGCATTGTTAAATGGAAAATGACAAATCGCCTTAGCTTGGTCAAGCGAGGCGCGGCTACGATTGCTGGTGACGGCCCCGCCACTTGCCGTGACCGCCACTGAGCGCTAGGTTGAGGTACTTCGTGTGAATTATTTTATCCAGCGTCGATTGTACCAGCCCCAAAGCGCGTTATTTCAAAAGGCTGTTGCAGGGTTTGTGGCCGTGTCTTGCACCGTCGCTGCTCTTTCTACATTTGCTGGTCCCAAGTCAGAACCTTCCAGCACCAACCAGGGAAGAAAAGCCATCATGATGGGCCGTGGTGATCCCTATCGCGAGCCAAACGGCGGCTACACGCATCCGCAGCGTGCGAAGATGACGTTTCTCAATCTTGTCGGCAATCTCTCCAATAATCCCAAGAAGGGCTGGACCTGCGAGTTCGAATGGGATTTGAAGGTGAAATACGGCATGGATCCCACGAACACTCCCGCCGAGACGCTCTTCAAATACCTTGGTGATCATCACCTCGGTTACCGCATTGCGATGAATTGCGGGCCCATGGGCCAGACAGCGGGCTATTGGGGCGCCGCCGTGGACAACGGCATTATGCCGTTTGGGCCGCATTACAACAACGTCGGCGGCTACCGATTCGATGACCCGATCGGGATCCGCGCCGCCGTGAGCGTCGCCGGCGGCACTCGGAACAACGCGACTACGTATGGCCCCAGCCTGGAGTTCATTGACGCGGTGCCGGAATCCGGGCCGAACCCCAAGCGCGAAGACACCGCCCAGAGTTGGGCCAATCAGGCGGTGGCCGCGAGATTTTCCCGGATTCTTGACGCCCACCCGGAGTACAACATCTGGGATGCGCGCGAACATTTGCGCCAAGCGGCCAGCTATTGGACAAATGGCTGGACGGAAGCCAACGGTTACGGGCGCGTCAACGAACGAACCACGGTGGCAAAATTACTTCCTGGCCCGCCGGTGGAATTTATGGCGGTTAAATCCCGCGATCGGCATCAGGTCACTTTCAAGTGGCGAAACTTTTTGATGACCGGCTTTGCCGCCACGGTGATCGCGCGAAACGACGGCCGCCTCGTATACGAAGGTCGTGGCACCAACTTCGTTTGGAACAGCGACCTCGATGGCGACGAAACTTTCCGCTATTGGTCCCGGAACCAGTCGGGCGAGATATCCCGAATGGAAACGTATCAAACGAGGACCATTAAAGGTTTGAACTGCGGCGCCTATCAAACCTGCGTGGCCTTCGGATCGCCGGCCACAGACGAAAGCATCACGCGAAAGTTGACGGATCGATTTCAGCAGGTGGCGACCAACTGGGTTTGTGACGTCGTCTTTCAAAAAGGCAACTCCTTCTATGACCACTTGACCACACCCCTCGACGGCGTGGCGGCGGCGGTGTTGCCGGACCGTTCGGCCATGGTCGATTATGCCATCTCGAACCACTATCGCGTGTTGATGGCGCCCATCGGCATATCGGAAAAGGAACCCTACCAATTTAAACGCGAATGGGACCGCGCCGTCGCTGCCAGCGTGCTGGTGGTGGTGCCGCACCACGCTTCGTATTCCACTTCGCGCAAACCCGAAGCCCGCCGACTCGCGCCGCCAAGGCTTTTCTCGGCGATCACCGTCGGACTGGGAGAGACCACCAACAAACTGACTTTTGGGCCGGGGCTGGAGTTTTTTGATAACCCCACGATGCCGGAAGCGGTGTCTTTCGGACTCACCAATCAGGCGGATGCAGCGGGGATCGTCGCCGGAAAACTCGCGCAAATCCTCGACGCCCATCCGGAATACAATATCTGGGACGCCCGCCAGCATTTGCGGCAAAGTTCCAGTAATTACGGCACGGGCTGGATTGAAGACGGCGGCTACGGCCGGCCACCGTCCACGCCGGCAAAAATCAACCGGCTGGATCTCGCGCCGCCGCTGGAAATCCAAGGCGCCAAATCACCGGGGGGAAATTCGATCATGTTCGAATGGCAGAACTTCTTGCAAACGGCCTTCGCGGAAACGGTCATTACTCGCGGCGATGGCCAGGTGATTTATCACGGCACCGGCACGAACTTCGTCTGGCAGGGCGATGCAAACGAGAACGAGTCCTTTCATTTCTTTTCGCAGGACAAGACAGGTCGCCGTTCCAAAGCGGAGTCTTACACCGTCCTCAACGCGAAAGACCTTTCGCACGATCAACCACCGGCCGCACCGCGGGTGGAATGATTCGCAGGCACACCGCGCGGCTTAATCTTCCGAGAACAGGTATTCGAGGTCGGTCTTGGAAAGGCTGCGGGCAAAGCCTTCCTCTCCGAGCACATCGGAAATCGTCTGGGCTTTGCTCTGTTGCAGTTCCCAAATCTTTTCCTCGACCGTGCCCGGGGAAATCAAACGATACGCATTGACCGTCTGCGTTTGACCGATGCGGTGCGAGCGATCGATGGCCTGGGCCTCCACGGCCGGATTCCACCATGGATCGTAAAGCACCACGTAGCTGGCGGTGGTGAGATTGAGTCCGGTGCCGGCCGCGCGCAAACTGAGCAAAAACACCGAGGCATTCGGGTCGTTCTGGAATGCGCTCACGACTTCCTGCCGGTCCTTCGTCTGGCCGGTGAGTATATGCGTGGGTATCTGGCGCTGGCGGCATTCCCCTTCCAACAATTGCAACATCTGCACGAACTGGCTGAACACCAAAACCTTCTGGCCGTCCGCGACGAGCGTGTCGAGCAACTCGAACAGGGTTTCGGTCTTGCCGGAAATCGAATCGCTGCCGACGAGTTTCGGATGGCAGCAAATCTGGCGCAACCGCGTCAGCGCGGCGAGCACGTGAATCTTGCTCTGGCCCAGGCCTTTTTCGGCGACGGTCTTCATCACCTGCTCACGGCTGCGGCGCAATTCCGCCAAATAAAGCTTCCGCTGCTCGTCGCCGAGATTGCAATCGCGGCGCTGCTCGATGCGATCCGGCAAATCCTTGGCCACATGCCGCTTGAGGCGGCGCAACAACAGGGGCCGCAGCTTCGCCGAGAGGCGTCGTCGCGCGATCCGTTGAGCGGATTCAGCGTCCGCGCCCCGCGGTTCATACGTCTCCGTAAACTGATCCTGCGTTCCGAGATAAGAGGGCTGGATGAAATCGGTGATGCTCCACAAATCCAGCAGACGGTTTTCCAGCGGCGTGCCGGTGAGCGCGAGACGATGCTCGGACTTCAATTGTTTGACCGACTGCGTCACTTGCGCCGTGGGATTTTTGATAAATTGCGCCTCGTCGAGAATCGTCGCGCGGAAGGCGAACTTTTGCAGTTCTTCCAGATCGCGACGCAGCAAGGCGTAGTTGGTGACGATCAAATCGTGCTGCGGGATTTGCTTGCGCAGATTATGCCGCGCCGCGCCGCTCTCCAGCACCAGCACTTTCAGATGAGGCGCGAATCGATTCGCTTCGCGACGCCAGTTATGCAGCACCGACGCCGGGCAAATCACCAGTGAGGGCTTGGGATTTTTCGTGTTCCGCTGTTGCAGCCACGTAAGCCACGCAAGTGTCTGTAACGTTTTGCCCAACCCCATGTCGTCGGCCAGAATGCCGCCGAGCTTCACCTGGGTGAGGTGACAGAGAAAATCAAAACCTTCCTTTTGATACGGCCGCAGTTCAGCCTGAATGGTCGAGGGCAGTTCGGTATCGGGCACGCCCTGAAAATCCTTCAATCGTTCACGCAACGCCTTGGCGTGCGGAGAATCGCCGAACCTTTGAAGTTCCGCGTCGTCGAGATGCGCCGCGTGTTCCAGTCCGATGCGTTGCGGCGTGGCCATCAATCCATCCACGCCGAGGTCCGCCATGGCTTCGTGCGCGGATTGCACCGCCGCGCTGTCGAGTTCAACCCAGCCGAGATCGGGCAATTTTACAAAGCGTCCAGTCGCGGTCTGCAGCCGTTGCAAATCAGCACTCGTCAGCTTGAGACCTTCCTGTTCCCACTCCGCCGAGACGGACAGCCAGTCAATGCCGCTGCCCTTCACCACGAGGCGGGGACGCAATTGTCTCGGCGTAAGGAACAGCCGCTGAAACGCCGGGTTCGCCAGAAATTCCGCTTCCTTCGGCCGCTCCGGCCAGGAGCGTGCGAGCGCCGCGAGAAACGCTTCGGTGGCGTCACCGACCCAAAGTCCCGGCTCCGGTGTAAACCAATCCAGCCGTCGCAACCACAGTGCGGCGGGTTCGAGGCGCGCGTCATCCAGAATCTCCGGCTTTGAAACCTGACCGGGCTTGCGCGCATCCTTGGGCACCCATTCGTGCCCATTCCATAGCCACAGGCTTTGGTCGCGCTGGCTCTTGGCCATCAAGCGCAATCGCACTGTGTCATCCAGCAATTCGAAAATAAACTGCGGCTTTGCCGGGTGTGCCACACACAATTGCTCCCAATCCATTCCGTGATTGGATTGCGTCTTGCGGAGGTGAGTCAGCAGCCGGTGACTCAGTTTGCGAACGGGAATTTCCGGCTGGTTGTCCCACAGCTCAAGCAGCTTGGTCGGCGGCGCGTTGCGCAAGAGGTAAAAGGTGTTTTCCACCAGCGCCAGCGGCGGACGGTGATTGAAAAATTGCACCTCGTTCAACGGATGCGTCTTGCCGCCCGGCACGGAAAGCCGATGCGTAAAGGATAGCTCCTTGTTTCCGTTTTCGAGGTGCGGCGTCAATTCCGCCACCTGCCCGTGAAAGCCAAGGGGCAGCGTCCGACCATCGGCGGCAACCATTTCCAGGCGCGAACTTTGCCCCCAGCGCGCGAGCCATTGCAGCAATTCCAAATCGGACAAAACGAGGGAGCCATCGCCGTCCGCGCTGTTGGCGTGGCTGTTGGAAAGCCACTCAATGAACTCCCAGTCGGTCGGCGGAAAGAGTTCCTGTTCGTGGGCAGCGCGGGTGGTAAGTTCGACGATCTCCGACAAGGCCCGGACCTTCTCGCCCGTGCGCGGACGCATCAAATGAAACTGAACCGCCAGGCGCTGGCAGGCGGAAATCTCCTCGTCCGGCTGAGCGCGGCAAACGACCCGCAAGGCAGCCCGGGGCGAATCCAGGTGCACCGGCGGCGGCGGGAAAAGCCAGCTTTCCAGATGCTTGACGAGCTGCTGCTCGCGGGCGGCATGCTCCACCTGGGCGAAGCGCTCGGGATTGCCGTAAGGCGCGAGTTCGGTCGGCAGCGAACGGCGCGCCCGCAGAAATAGAAAAGCCACCTCCTCCAGCCGCGCGGAGCCTTGCGCCGCGAGCAGCGTCGGCCACCAGTCGTTGCCGGGAAAATCCTTCCGCGAAAGCGAAAGCTTCTCGAAATAATCCTCGAGCAAAAGCCAGGCGCGTTGGGAGTCGGCGCACGTCGCGAAGCTGCGCAGGATCTCCTCGCGCTCGCCCACGGCGGCCTTGGAATCCGACAGCTCCCGGCGCAAATCCGCCAGCGCTCCATACGTTTTGGAAAGCACCGTATTGTGCGCGTCGTACTTGGAGGCCTGCGAGGACCGCGCACCATTTCCGTTTCTTGAAAGGACTTTTGCCATCTTCTGATTACACCCGTTTAAGAGCCTATCATGTCGGCAGAGAACACGACTTTGGTCAATGCTAAATGTGGAGTTTTTGGCGCGTATGGGACGAAAATTAACTTGTTTAACGCCTTTCTTTTCATTGCAAACATCAGTGCGCGACAGTTTCCCAATCCACTATTTTTGCGTTTCCACCGCTGTCAATCGCACGGCTTTCAAGTTCACCGCATGCCAGCCCGCTTTGACTGGGCGAACCGTTAGCGTGGTTTTGCCGGCGGTTGGAATTTCCACGACGCCCAGCCGCGCGAGCTTGAATTTTCCATAGTCACCGGTCGCCGCGGCCGCGCCTTTCGTCGCGGATTTTCCCACCGATACTTCGAGGGACGCCTTCTCCGGCCCGGCAACTTCCGCCGTCACTTCGAAGCGGCCGGGCTTCGCAATTTCAAATTGCCAGTCGGCCCAATCACCGGGGTTCGTCCAAAATCCAATGCAATTCCGTTCGTGCCCGGATTCGAATTTAATTCCACCGCCGTGCAAGTGCGCTTCATTCGCGGGCAACGCCACCGAGCCATCATAGTCCTGGGTGATGAGGGACGGATCCACCACAACGGGTCCCTTCACTTTCAACGCAATCGTTGACGAAATCGGATCGGGCGCGGCCGGCGGCACCGCGAGGGTGACGCCTTTTTCGCCACGCTCGAAGGTTAGCGACTTTTTAGCGGGATCACCGAGCACGTACGCATTGGCGACGTCGTTTTTCAAACCGGGCACGACCAGCTTCCCATCCTGCGGCCAATTGAAGACGTGCAAATACAGCGTCGCGCCATCCGTATCCGGCTGTTGGGTGCAGCGGCCCCAAGGCAGGCGATTAAATGGACTGGCGCCAGTACCGTAAATCGACACGCCGTTCACCTTCATCCATTTTCCGATCTCCTCCAGGCGTTGCGCGGAAGCCGCCGGAATCACGCCTTCAGAGGTGGGTCCGACATTTAGCAAATAATTCCCGCCCTTGCTGGCGATATCGACGAGATTGCGGATCAACGTGGCCGTGCTTTTCCAATGATCGTCGTAGCTTTTAAAACCCCAGGTGTCGTTCATCGTCATGCACGTTTCCCAATCGCGCCCGGGATAGCCGGTGGCGGGCACGAATTGCTCCGGCGTTTCCGTGTCGCCCTTGTAACCACCGCCGAGCCGATTGTTGTGAATGATGCCCGGTCTGAGCTTCAGCAACTCGATCAGCCTGTCGGCGCGCTCCTTGTTCATGTCGTGCGGTGTATCCCACCAAAGTACCGCGGGTGCATCCCCATATTGCGTCAGAATTTCCCGGACCTGTGGCACCGCAATCTTGTCGATGTAATCGTCCATGTCGTGCTGCTGCGCGGGATCCCATTTCCCGCCGGAAGCGGCGCCGCCGTTGTTCCAATCCTGCGCCTGGGAATAATAGAAGCCGAGCTTGAGGCCGTATTTCCTGCACGCGGCGGCCAGCTCCTTCAATGGATCGCGACCAAACGGCGAGCTTTGCACGATGTTCCACGGCGACGCTTTCGTTTCGAACATTGCGAAGCCATCGTGGTGCTTGGAGGTAATGACGATGTACTTCATCCCCGCGTTTTTCGCCGTGCGAACCCATTCGTCGGCGTTGAACTTCACCGGATTGAACTCCTTCGCAAAAGGTTGATATTCCGCCATCGGAATCTTGCCGCGATTCATAATCCATTCACCAATGCCTTTGACTTGCTCGCCCTTGTAAGTTCCCGCCGGAACGGCATAAACGCCCCAATGAATAAACATCCCAAAGCGGGCATCCCGCCACCACGCCATGCGCGCATTCCGTTCGGCGGTCGTCTCGTCCGCATAGGGGTCCGGTTTCACGATGCGCGGCGCACCTTCGATATCGACCGCGATGACTGAGGCGGTTTTATCGGGCGCTTTCGCGGGGAGGCGCAAGGAAACAGAATGGTTGTCCTTCGAGAACTCCACCGGCTTGTGTCCATCGAGCAGGAACGCACGCGCCACCGGATTGGCCAAGCCGGGAATCACCAGCCGGCCGTTCGTTGGCCAGTCGTAAACGAAAAGATACAGCCGCGTTTCACCCGCGGCGGCCTCCGGACGCAGATCTTCGAACGGCCACGCCGCGCGCTGTTGAAAGCCGGTCGCCGGATTCGTGGCCGCCAGCTTCTTTTGCGAGCAGCGTCCCCAGGCCAAATTTTCAAACGGGCTTGCCTGCGTCCCGTAGATTGCCTCGTGATTGATCTTCATCCACCGGCCGATTTCCTTTAGCCGCTCCACCGATGCCGCGGGAAAAACGCCTTCCGCGGTCGGCCCCACGTTCAACAAATAATTTCCGCCCTTGCTTGTGCAATCGATCAGGTTGCGGATCAGCGTCGCGGTCGATTTCCAATTGTGATCGTTTTTGTTGTATCCCCAATGATTGTTCATCGTCATGCACGATTCCCAATCCACGCCCGCGCCGAACCCGGTGGCGGGAATCTGCTGTTCCGGCGTCCCGTAATCGCCGATGCGTTGCACGCCTTTGTCCATGCCTTCCATGCCGGAACGCGCCTTGCCGACGCGGTTGTTGACGATAATGTCCGGCTGCAACGACCGCACGTAGTTGTAAAGATCCACGCCGCGCTCGTGCGTCCACGCATCCTCCCATTCGCCATCGAACCACAAAATTCCGATCGCGCCGTAGCGTGTCAGCAATTCCTTCAGCTCGGCTTTCATATAAGCGACGTAACGATCCATGTCCGGTTTGCCGGTGGCGACGTCGTTCCAAGCGCGGCGCCGGCCCCAATCGGAATGATGCCAGTCCATGATCGAGTAATAGAAACAAAGCCGGATGCCGGCGGTGCGGCACGCCTCGGCGAGTTCCTTCAGCGGATCGCGCTGAAACGGCGTGGACTTGATGCTCCAATCCGTCTGGTCCGACCGAAACATCCCGAAGCCATCGTGATGCTTCGAGGTGATGACGATGTATTTCATCCCCGCCTCCTTCGCCAGCCGCACCCATTCATGCGCGTCGAACTTCACCGGATCAAAATCGCTTTTGTATTTTTCATACTGCGACACCGGCATTTTTGTCTCCTCGAGAAACCATTCGCCGTAATTCGTATTTCCATTCCACGTCCCGGCCGGCACCGCATACAGCCCCCAATGAATGAACAAACCAAATCGCGCGTCGCGAAACCACTCCATGCGTTGATTGTGCGCGGCGGAAGATTCGACCGGCGGAACGGCCGGCTGCGCCTTCGCCAGCGTGACCGCCAGGAGGAAAGCGGATAAAATGAATTTGACGTAATTCATGAATGAGTTCGTTGGGGAGTGCGGTTCAACCGGCGAATCGTAACTTGGAGATTCGCGGAAAAGCAAACCCTTGTTCGGTGAGCGTCCTTTGCGCCCGCGTTCCGGCCCGGCCGTTCAAGGCGCGGCGCGATTAAAAAGCGGCTGGTGAAGTTTTCACTTCAACCAGCCGCTGGCAACTTTTCAAATGCAGCAGTTCGATCGGCTACGACAATTGCTTCATCGCATTGTCCAGCGCGGCGAAAAGCGGGCCCATCGTGGCCTCGGTTTCATCGCCCATGTTGGAGATACGGAACGTCGTGCCCTTGATCTTGCCGTAGCCGCCATCGATCAGAAATCCCTGGTCCTTCACGAGCTTTTGCAGCTTTGCGACGTCCACGGTGCGGCCACCGGGGCGGGCGCCGTTGCTCACACAGGTCAGCGTGATGGATTCAAAACCGGGCTCCGGGAAAAGATTGAAGCCATGCTTCTTCGCCCAATCGCGAGTCATCTGGTTTGTCTTGCGATGACGCGCATAACGGGCCTCCAGCCCTTCGGCCAGAAATTCCTCAAGCTTCGAGGCCAGCGCATACGTGTGCGAAATGCTCGGCGTGCTCGGGGTCATGCTTTGCTCCGCGTTCTTTTGGAACTCCACGAAGTCGAAGTAATAACCGCGATCCTTCGCCGTCGCCGCTTTCGCGAGCGCCGCGGGCGAACAGACGAACACCGCAAATCCCGGCGGCATGGCCCATGCCTTTTGCGTTCCGGCCAGCAGCACATCGATGCCAAGTTCGTCGAACTTGATCGGCACCGCGGTCATCGAACTCACCGAGTCCACGATGAACATCACGTCCGGATATTTTTTCTTCAGCGCGGCGATCTCCGTCAGCGGACTCATCACGCCGGTGCTCGTCTCGTTGTGGATGAGCGTCAGCGCGTCGAATTGTCCCGTCGCCAGCTTCGCGTCGATCTGCTCCGCACGGATAGGCGAACCCCACTCCACCTGCAACGCCTCGGCCTGCTTGCCGCATTTCTTCGACACGTCGAACCACTTGTCGGAAAACGCTCCGCACATGCAGTTTAAAACCTTCTTCTGCACCAGATTGCGGATGGCCCCTTCCATCACGCCCCACGCGCTGGACGTCGAGAGATAAACCAGTTGCTTCGTGGACAGCAGTTGCTGAAGTTGCGGTTGGATTTTGGCGTAAAGATCTTTGAATCCCTGACCGCGATGGCCGATCATCGGCGAGCAGAAGGCGCGAAAAGTCTTCTCGCTGACTTCCACCGGTCCCGGAATGTGTAATTTAACATGTCCCATAAAGCGCGAAAGCTTTCACCACCGCCGCCCGAAACGCAAGCCGCTTGTGGACTGCTTTCGGGATGCACTAACCGGCCCATTTTTCATTTCGTGATCATTAATTTTCACTCGAAAGTTGGGTTCGTTTTTAATTTCATTAACCTTTAAAAACGCCGCAATCTGTTCCCAGTAAACCATTTGCAAATTTTTCGAGTTGGGTTCGTTTCGTAAAATTTACAATTTCGACCCATTGCCGAACCTCTCCCCAAAAATCCGCGCTGCGGCACACAGCGCAACGGCGCGCAACCCAGCGTCACATGCCGTATCCTTCCCGGAAACGCCCGCAGTCAGCCGCACCATGACGCCCCTTGCCACCCACAAACCGCCGGGCAACCGTCCGCCAACCGCCCCGTGACTGCCCAAATGCTCACTTCGCATTGCCAAGGCAGACCATCTCAGCCCGGTTATTTGCTTCCGCCGGAGCGCGGGACTGTGGCCCGCAGCAGCCCGACCTCCAAACCCGGCCAAAACTTCACCGATACCTTTGGCCCATCGGAGCGTTGCGCCCAAACCGGCGACCAGCATGTCGGCGCCCTTCCCGAAATTCAGCATTCGGAATCCGCCATTCTGCATTTCAATCTCCGTGCTATTTTCAAAGAACAAAATCCATCCTGCTCGAATCTAACCGGAGGGGTGGGACATCCATGGTCCGATGCTCCGCCAAGATTGATGGTTTTCAAATCCCCCTTCCGTCCTTCATCCGACTTCGTTCCCTTCTGTAAAAAATATTTCGTCTTCCGCCCGGACGTGCGTCCGATCCCGATGGTCCCGCCTGCGTGACCAACCCTTCTACCTTACCCCCCGGCCCAATAAGTTGCAAGAGCAAATCTTAAGAAAAAGCAATTATTATCGGCAAACCCGGAAGGATCGGAAATCGCGGAAGTGTTTTAACGTCTTTCCGCCCAAATATCGAGTCGGAGGGTCGCACTCATCCACTAATACTTCCGCGCGGAACTGCCGAGCCACTCCGCGAAACGCGTTTTGCCCAGACGCGGATTCGCGCCCGGCGTGAGGCTGCGATCATCGATCTCCAAACCGAAATAGCGCGCCTGCGCGTCGCCCACCACCTTGCGCGGATCGTTCGTCGCTGTCAGGAATCGCCCAATCAGTTCATCAAGCCGCGCCCGCTCGGGACCGGCAATCTCGATCGTGCCGTTCATCGGTGCTGCCAGCGCCACATCGGCCATCACCTCTGCCACGTCGTCCGAGGCGATGGGTTGATATGCAGCGGGCGGGAGATGCACCGTCTGCTCCACGGTGCCGGAATGTGCAATGCTCCCGGTGAACTCAAAGAACTGCGTGGACTGCACGATTGTGTAAGGAATCTTCGATGCCTTGATCAGGTTCTCCTGGACCTGTTTCGCACGAAAGTAACCGCTGGCTTGCAGGCGATCCGTGCCGACTACCGAGAGCGCGATGTGATGCTTCACTCCGGCCGCGGACCCGGCGGCCAGCAGATTGCGCCCCGCCGCCTGGAAGAAATCCATCGCGGCCTGGTCTTCGAAAGACGGGGAGTTCGCCAGGTCCAGCACCACCTGCGCCCCCGCGAGCGCTGTCGCCAGCCCCTCGCCCGTGACCGCGTTGACTCCCGACTTCGGCGAGACGGCCAACACCTCGTGCCCCCGCTGGCGCAGCCTTTCCGCCGTCTTTGATCCAATAAGTCCGGTGCCGCCGATGATAACAATTTTCATGGTATGCCTTTTCGTTTTCCAAAAATAGTTTTGCTAACGCCTCCACCATCCCGCGCCGCGCCGATTTTGTGTAGCCACCGCCCTCCCATAACAGCTATTCATAAAGTGAATGACCGCGTTCGACGACCTTTCCCTGCTGCGCGCCTTCGTGGGCATCGTCGAATGCGGCAGCATCTCCGCCGCCGCGCGCCGCCTCAAAATTCCCCAGCCCACCTTGAGCCGTCATTTGCGGCTGCTGGAGAAACGCTCGGGCGCCGCGCTCCTGCGCCGCAGCACGCATCAGATGAGCCTCACGCAGGTCGGCCAGCGTTTGCTGGCGGACGCGCGCATTCTGCTGGCTCACGCCGAGGTGGCGGGAGAACGACTCACCGAGGATCAAACCACCCTTGCCGGCCACTTGCGTATCTCCGCCACCATTGATTGGGGCCAGGCCACGGTCACCCGCATGGTCAGCCGCTTTCTGCAGCTTAATCCGAAAGTCACCGCCGAACTCGCGCTCACCAACCGTCCGCTCCGCATGATCGAGGCAGGCTGCGATGTCGGCATTTTGCCCGGACAAATCACCGACGAAAGCGTCGTCGCCCGGCCGGCGGGAAACATCACGCTCTTTCTCGCCGCCGCCCCTGCCCTTATCAAAAGCCGTCCGCCCGCTAAAGTGCCGTCCGATCTGGAATCGTGGCCCTGGATCGGCCTCTCCGGTTTTCAGTTTTGGAACGCCCGGGAGATCGAACTCTTCACCCGGAATCGCGCCGCGCAAACCATCCATGTCGCGCCCGTGCTGCTCTCCGAAGGCGTCACCAGCATGCGCGAAGCCGCACGATGCGGGCTGGGCGTGTCCTTACTTCCCGATTGGTTGATTCTCGAAGACCTCCAAGCCGGACGGCTCGTGCGCGTGCTGCCACCCTGGCAGGCGAAAGACCTGCCGGTGCATGTGGTTTACTCCGCCGACCGCCTGCTGCCGACTCGCGTGCGCGCGTTCATCGACTTCTCGGTCAATTATATGATCAAGGATCTGGAGCCCAAAGCCCCGCATCGCAAGACCTCGTCGTAGGGACGCGGCTCACTTCTTCACGTATCCGCGCGCCTGAAACCACTCGACCGCATCCGCCAGCGCCTGTTTCGGCGGTGTCTGCGGCATGCCGAGTTCGCGCACCGCTTTCGACGTGTCGAAAAACATTTTATATTTGGCCATCCGCACCCCGCCCAGCGGCGCCTTGGGCGGCTTGCCCGTGAAACGCGAAATCGTTTCGTCCACGTGGGCGGCGGCCAGCGCGACTCCATAGGGAATCTGAAACTTCGGCGCGGGCACGCCGGTGATTTCCTGCAACACCGCGAACGCCTCTTTCATCGTCCAGTTGCCTTCCGTATTGCCGAGGATGTAGCGCTGGCCGATCACCCCTTTCTTCGCCGCGAGAATGTGGCCGGCGGCGACATCGCGCACATGCACCCAGTTCAAGCCGGTATCGAGATACGCCGGCATCGCGCGGTTCAAAAAATCCACAATGACCTTTCCGGTCGGCGTTGGCTTCACGTCGCGTGGACCGATGGGCGCCGTCGGATTCACGATCACCACCGGCAAACCCTGCCGCGCCAGTCTGATCGCCACCTGTTCCGCCTGCCATTTCGAGCGCTTGTAGTGATTGCTCATTTGCGATTCAGAAACGGCGGTCGTCTCGTTCGTCAGCACCAACCGGCCATCCACCATCGTCGGCAGACCGATACAGCCGACCGTGCTGGTATAAACAATCCGGCTGCACCCTGCCCGCGCGGCCGCTTCAATCACATTACGCGTTCCCTCCACGTTCGCGGCGTACATCGGCGCGTAGTCCCGCAGCCAAAGGTGATAACTCGCCGCCACATGAAAACACCAGTCGCACCCCTCCATTGCGGATTTCAGCCGGGCCGTATCACTGACGTCACCCTCCACCCGTTCGCACTTCACGCCCTCCACCCCGCGCTGATCGCTTCCCTTGCGCACCAGCACAGCCACGCGATGACCCTGCGCGACGAGTTCATGCACAAGATTCGCGCCGACAAAACCCGAGGCGCCGGTAACGAAACAATTCATGGTGCCATGATAACGGCCTCAGCCCATGATTTACACTCAAGTTTTCCGAACGCCCTTAAAGTGGTGGCGGCACCTGGAAATCCGAAGGCCCAAAGGGCCGAAATTCCTTAGCCCAGGCCAGCGGCCTGGGAACTCGCGGTGTGCAAGAATTGTGCGGCCTGAAGGGCCGCGATAATCTTCCACGAACCACCGCCCCAATCATTATCGCGAATGTGTTTGAACGGGTGATGAGGGGAGACAGCGCGACTTCCCAGCCCGTCGGGCTGGGCTAAGGAATTCCGGGCCTTTGGCCCTGGCAGTCAGAACAATGCGCCCCAATGCGCCCGGTGGGAGGCACCGGGCCTACAGCCGGCTCAATTCGACAGAAATCCCTGTAGGCCGCGTACCCTTACGCGGCATTCCGGCGTATTTCAACACCCCTACAAAAAAGTTCCTCGTGGGGTACTTGACTTGGTTCAGGGTTTTGCGAACATTCAGTATCCGTATGCCGGGTAAAAGTAGTACGAAACGGAAAACGTTGTCGCGCAAAGAAGCGCGAGACCTCGACGTCAAAATCACTTTTCTTGAAGGATTGGTTCGCAGGGACGCCTGTTACGTCGAAGCACTGCAAATTCTCGGAGACCACTACACCCAGCGCGGCAAATTCGACAGCAGCCTGAAAGTGGACCAGCAGTTGTCCCAGCTCGAACCGCAAAACGCGCTCGTCTTTTACAACCTGGCCTGCAGCTACTCCCGCAACGAGGCTTTCGATCAAGCCGCCGCCGCGCTGGAGCGCGCCCTGAATCTCGGCTATCGCGATTTCAAATGGCTCGCGCGCGATCCCGACCTTCTTCCATTGCGCCAGCATCCGCTCTTCCGCGAACTCCAAATCAAGATTCGCAAGCTGCGCGTCAAAGTGACCTAGCCGGCCCGGGATATCCCGGCGCTGCATAATTATTTTCCGGGAAGTTTTTGGTTTCCGAAACCCTTGGGTTGGTCTTACCGTCTTAAACCCTATGCACCCATCGAGCGTTCTTTCCTCCCTGAAACGATTCACACTTTTGCTCCTCCTGCTGCTCGCCGCGAGCGTAACCTTCGGCGCCGCCCCGCCGCCGAACATCATCATCATTCTCGCCGATGACCTCGGCTACGGCGATCTCGGGTGCTACGGACATCCCTCCATCAAAACACCGAATCTCGACAAGATGGCCGCGCAGGGTTTGCGCTTCACCGATTTCTATGCGGGCGCGTGTCTCTGCACACCGAGCCGCGCGGCGCTCCTGACCGGACGGCTCGCCGTTCGCACCGGCATGGCGGGCGGGCCGGGACGTCACGTCCTCTACCCGAAGAACAACGGGGGGTTGCCGCCCACTGAAATCACCATTCCCAAAGCGCTCAAGACGGCCGGCTACGCCACCGCGTGCATCGGCAAATGGCATCTCGGCGACATCTCCCCCTATCTGCCGAACGATCACGGCTTCGATTATTTCTTCGGCCTGCCGTATTCGAACGACATGGACCCCGTGAACGAAAAGGTGCGCAACAAAAACAGCATGAGCCTGACGCCCCGCTGGCAGGATTTCAACGTGCCGTTGAAGCGCAACACCAACATCGTCGAGCGCCCGGCGGATCAAACCACGCTGACGAAACGCTACACCGCCGAGGCCGTGCAATTCATCGAGCAACACAAAAAGACCCCGTTCTTTCTCTACTTCGCTGAAACGTTCCCGCACGTCCCGCTCTTCGCCTCGCCGGAGTTCAAGGGTAAAAGCCTGCGCGGCCTCTACGGCGATGCCGTGGAGGAAGTGGACTGGAGCGTCGGCCAGGTGCTGGCGGCGCTCGCCCGCGAAAATCTCGAATCCAACACGCTCGTGATCTTCACCAGCGACAACGGCCCGTGGCTCATGCGCAAATGGAACGGCGGCTCCGCCGGCCTCTTGCGCGACGGCAAAGGCGGCACGTGGGAAGGCGGCTATCGCGTCCCCGCCATCGCGTTCTGGCCCGGCAAAATCAAACCCGGCCAGGTCACCAGCGAAATGGCGAGCGGCATGGACCTTTTCAACACCTGTCTGAAACTCGGCGGCGTGGAGGTTCCCAAGGATCGTCCGATCGATGGCGTCGATCTCTCGCCCGTCCTCTTTGGCACCGGCCCAAATCTCCGCACCAACCATTTCTATTATTATGGCGATCAACTCTACGCCGTGCGGCAGGGACCCTACAAAGCGCACCTGACGACCCACGACGGCTACAGCAAGGACAAACCCGAGGAGCAAACCCCCGCCCTGCTCTTCCGCATCCCCGACGATCCGTCCGAACGCTTCAATCTCTCCACCAACTTTCCCGACCTCACCGCCGAACTGGTGAAGGTGGCTGAGAAACAAAAATCGACGATGGTGCCCGGCAAGCCGCAGTACTAAAACTCGCGCCAGACTGTTCCTGGATCGCCGGTTGATATGAGCGATTCAGGTGGCTTGCCCTCATCCCAACCCAATGGCTTCCCAAGCCCGCCACTAGTTAGTTTCCCCACGAGCGACGAGTGCTCCGCGCTTTGTAGTCCCCCGGTGGAGAAGGAACAGCATGCGGCAATCCGTGATTTTCGTTTGCCCAACGGCGGTACTCTGTCAAAGGTTCGCGAACAGACAGCGAAAAATTCCCCCTCGCCTGGGGGCGAGGGCCTTGTCATTACCCACATCTTTTGGGGTTTGTTTTAGTAATTCTGATTTGCGAATAATGGGAGTGTAAGAGCGCGGCTGAGGTCGCGCCGGATTGGTTCCTCTCCGGTGGGTTTATGAGTGAGCTTCTCATGCCTCCGGCCCAGTGGGCGCAGAACGAATTTGGTTTTGCCCAACTGGGGGATCGTCGTCGTAATCAACGGTTGGTGAATATCGCGCAACATTTGGCGGCCAGTCCGGGCGGGACCCTGCCTCAAGCCTTTGCCCAGTGGGCGGAACTCAAGGCCGCTTACCGCTTCTTTGGGCAGCGGGAAGTGAGCTTTGAGCGGGTGCTGGCGCCGCATGTGGAACGCACCCGGCAGGCGTGCCGAGAGGCGGGAGAGTATTTGCTCATTGAGGACAGCACCTATCTGGATTACAGCGACCATCGGGCGGTGGAGCATCTGGGAGTGATTGGCGATGGGACCAGCCGGGGATTTGAACTGCACAGCGCGCTGGCGATGCGGGTGACGGCTTGGACGGCGCAAGCCCGGCCTGAAGGCGTGGTGGTGGGGTTGTTTGATCAAGGGTGCCGCCGGCCGCGGCCGGCACCGGCGGGAGAAAGCCGCGGACAACGGCTAAGCCGGCCACGCAAATCACAGAAGTGGGCTGCCGGACTCCAGTCGGCAGGCGGTCCGCCGCCAGGCGCCCAATGGATTTATGTGGCGGATCGGGAATCGGATTGTTACGAGCCGATCCAGCGTTGTCGGCAGCACGGGGTGGATTATGTGATTCGGGCCTGCCAGAACCGGCGGCTGGCCGAGGGGGCCGGAGCGTTGTGGGCGGCACTGGACCAGGCGCCGGTGCTGGGCACGACGACGGTGAGCCTGCGCGCCCGGCCCGGAGCCGCGGCCCGCACCGCACAGGTGCAAGGCCGCAGTGTGCGGGTGGATTTGGACGGACCCTGGCGTCCGGGTGGGAAAGTCCCGCCGCTGCGCGGTGTGGGCCTGGTGGAAGTGATCGAGCTCGATCCACCTGCGGAAGTAAAAGAGCCATTGCATTGGGTTTTGCTCACCGCCTTGCCGTGTGAGAACTGGGCGCAACTGCAACGGGTGGTGGGTTGCTACGAAGCGCGGTGGTGGGTGGAGGAATATCACAAGGCGCTCAAGAGCGGGACGGGAGTGGAAGCCAGCCAGTTGGCCGAGGCGGGACGATTGGAGGCGCTGATCGCGGTGCTGGCAGTGGTGGCCGTACGTTTGCTACAAACCAAGTTTTTGGCGCGCAGCCAGCCCGAATCCTTTGAGGCGGCGCAAAGCTTTGGGCCGGAAATGATCACCCTGTTGGAAAAAAAGTTGGGCGTGCCCGAGGGGGGCTGGACCAATCGAACGCTCCTGCGGGCGCTGGCGCGAGTCGGCGGCTTTATCGGTCGCAAGAGCGACGGCGAACCAGGCTGGCAAACTATCTGGCGAGGCTGGCAAAAACTCAGTTGGATGTGCCTAGGAGCCAAACTAATGAAAGACTGAAAAAGATGTGGGTAATGACAAGGGGCGAGGGCCGGGGTGAGGGCGAGCTTTAATCTCCCTCATTTCAAAGACAGTGCCGAGCCACCCGGCCAATCGCCCGCAACCCATCCGGGAATTGCTTTGTCCGGGCCGCGCATTAACCTGAGCACATGAACGTCACCGTTGGCGGCCGCACCCGCCATTATCGCACCGTCACTTTTGATTCCGCCAAAAACTCCGTGCAGCTCATCGAGCAACGATTGCTCCCGCACGAGTTCAAAATCATCGGCACCCGCGACTTCCGCGAAACCGCCGCCGCTATTCGCGACATGGTCGTGCGCGGCGCGGGAGCCATCGGCGCCACCGCCGCCTACGGCCTGGCGCAAGGCATCCGCGCCTTTCGCGGACGCGACCTGAAACAATTCAACCGCCACGTCGAAACCGTTTTCCAAACGCTCAAGGCCGCGCGGCCCACCGCCGTTGACCCCGTCAATGCCATGCTCCAACTCCGCCGCGACATTGCCGCCGGCGAAACCGTCGAGGAACAGCAATCACTCGCCCTCGCCGCCGCCGAGGAGTTCGCCCACGAGGACGCGCAACATTGCGAGGACATCGGCAGGCACGGCGCGAAGCTCATCCGCAACGGCATGAACGTGCTCACCCATTGCAACGCCGGCTGGCTAGCGTTCGTGGACGTCGGCAGCGCCACCGCCCCGATGTACGCCGCGCAGGCACAGGGCAAAAAGTTTCACGTCTATTGCGACGAAACCCGCCCGCGCTCCCAGGGCGCGACCCTCACCGCCTGGGAACTCGCCCAGCAAAAAGTCTCGCACCAAATCATCGCCGACAACGCCGCCGGCCACCTCATGCAACGCGGCAAGATCGACCTCGTCATCGTCGGCTCCGACCGCACCCTCGGCCGCACCGGCGAAGTCGCTAACAAAATCGGCACCTACACCAAAGCCGTCCTCGCCAAACGCCACGGCATCCCGTTCTACGTCGCCATCCCGCTCTCCACCATCGATTGGAATCTCAAATCCGGCTTCGCCATCCCCATCGAGGAACGCCACGAAAGCGAAGTCCTCGGCGCATGGGGCATCGCCACCACCCCGGAAAAACTCCACACCGCGAGCCCGAAAAAATCCGCCGCCGGCCGCCGCACCTACGTGCGCGTCGCCAATCCCACCAGCGGCGCCGTCAACCCCGGCTTCGACGTCACCCCCGCCGACCTCATCACCGGCATCATCACCCCCGCCGGCATCATCAAACCCCGCGACCTCTGGGCCCGCCGCCACAAACTCGGCTTCGAAGAAAAATAAGCGAAGCCCGCCCCCCGCCACGTCGACATCGTCCTCCTGCTAGTACTCGTACTCGCCCTCGATCCCGTTTTCCCTAAATCCCCGCCCCCTCCCCTTCTCAAGGTCGCTCCAAAAATGACTTGCAGAACAAGCCCCGTCCCTTACCTTGCCACCTGGAAAGCGGCGGGGTAGCCAAGTGGTAAGGCGGGGCTCTGCAAAAGCCTTATGCGTCGGTTCGATTCCGACCTCCGCCTCCAACTTCAAGTTGCACTTTTGCAACGAGTTGCAGAATCCAGAGGGGGCAAGTGCCAGTGAAAGTGCCAGTGAAATCATTACCGGGATACGACTCAACAACTAACCCGGCATTACTCGGCAATCACTCGCGATGACGGGATTCGCAGCCCGTTTGGTGTAGCTGATACACCCAAAGCCACGTTTAGTTTCATAGCTTCGGACAGAAAGTCTGAACTTATGAAACGTCGTTTCATCCTCTACCGTCGCAAACTTGGCGGCACGTTCTACATCGAGGACACTCAAACCCGAAAGCAGGAAAGTCTTGGCACGAAGGACCGCGCCGAGGCCACATCTTTGCTGAACGCTCGCAACGAATCCGTCCGTCAACCACAACTGAATCTTCAGATCGCGAAGGCATATTTGGCCGGAACGGATTCAGGCGTCTCGACCCGGACGTGGCAACAAGCACTTGATGCCATTGTCGAAACCAAGAGCGGTTCAACACAAGATCGCTGGCGGCGCGCGGCGAAAGAAGCCGCGTTGGATCACATCCGCAATCGGGTGATTCTGGAAACGCAAGCCGATCATCTGCTCGCCTGCCTCAAGGCAGGCACGGTCAGCACGAATGTTCATCTGCGGAAGCTGCACAACTTCTGCCTTTCAATGAACTGGCTGCCGTGGCCGCTCATTCCGAAACGGCTCTGGCCGGAAGTGCGTTTCAAGGAGAGACGCGCCATCACCAGTGAAGAACATCAGCGCATCATTGAGCGGGAAAAGAACCCCGAGCGGCGCAGCTTCTACGAACTGTGCTGGCATCTAGGCGGTTCTCAAACCGACATCGCCAATCTCAAAGCGGAGGACATTGACTGGCCCAACCAGACCATCGCTTATGCCCGGAAAAAGACCGGCAGCCTCGCGATGATTCACTTCGGGCCGGACATTGAGGCGGTTCTGCGCCGACTCAACTCAGCGGGATATTTGTTCCCCTATCTGCAATCCGTTCGCTCTGGCGACCGCGCCACGGAATTCAAGCAACGATGCGAAGGATTGGGCATCAAAGGCGTGTCGCTGCATTCTTACCGCTACGCTTGGGCGGAGCGGGCGAAGATGTGCGGCTACCCTGAACGGTTTGCACAGGAAGCGCTCGGTCACAACAGCAAGGCAGTGCATCGCTCCTATTCACGAAAGGCCAAGGTAAGGCTTCCCTCGCTGGAAAGCTACGAGAAGCAAAACTTGGAAGGCCGCATCATTCCATTGCTTCCGCCTGTGCCGAATACCGAAAGAAACGGTCACTCGATTTCGGCGGCTGGTTAAGCGTTCTGTCTCGCGGAATCGTCATAGCCGTTCCGCACCAGGAAAAAATAGTTCAACTATTTTTCACCCTGCAAACATTGAATGAAAACGGTGTCGAAATCGAAAACTGGCCAAATCGGCCCGCGCAAAATCAGGGTGCTTTTGTGTCAAGTATCGGCGGTGACATCGGTTTTGTTCAATGTTTGCAAGGCTTCGACCGCTCAATCCGCAGTTCAACAAAAGTGCGCCTGATAAAATAGTGGTGTCGTTGAATGAATCAACGACGCAGCCAGGAAAGCAAATTATGGAAACAACTGAAACGACGGACACACTTAAAAGCATCAACACCACTCCGCATCTTTGCCGGAGCAAAGTGAAACAAACCGCGCTGGAAATTGCCGCCACGATCCGGCCAGCCAATAAATTCCGCCGGGTCGGCATGAGCTTCCTAGAGCGCATCGAAGCGAAAGTCCGCGTTGCCATCCGTGAGGAAGTCAGGGTTCATCCCAGCAAAGGCAAAACACTCTTATGATGTGTTCAACCGATGCGTTGAACTTTCTGCATCACGCGCCCGCCGGACTTTTGCTTGCGGGCGTTGCGTTCCCGCCAGTAGCTGGCAATGGCATCGCTGGCGCGGGCGAGCCATTTCTCGTCGCGGCGGAATTGCTCCAGCGTTTCGGTGGCGAAGAATTTGGTGCTGTTCCGGGCGGGGTGGCCCAACGGCTTCAACAGACCTGCTGCAATAAGCATGGGAACTTCGTGCGGCTCGAAACCGAGAAACCAAGCAGCCTGCATCGCATCGAGCCGCGCCGGAACGATCTTCCAACTCAAGAATTCGGTTTGTTGCGCGGTTATATTCATACTTGGACTGCCGCGCGACGCTTGGGCCGTGGCGAATGGGTTTGGGTTTGTTTCTCAGAAGCCTTCTGTTCGGTCGCCTCGGGTGCATCCGCATCAACCTGACTTGGGGCTTGGTTTTTGGTGAGGTCGAGCTTTTCCTCTATCTCGCTCTGGCGGCGGGTCAACTCCTGATAACGCTCCTCGCGCTCAAAGTGTGCGCCGACCTTTGTTTCCAATTCTTTCCCCCGCTTGGTGGCGTCGGCAATGTCGTATTCAAGTTTGGTCGCACGTTCCTCAAAACCTTGGACATTCGCTTCGAGCGAACGGATCGTGCCTTGCGCCGTGTCCGTCACCCGCGCGGCGTAACTGTTCTTACCGCGCACAATCATTTCGACGTTATTGCCGAACGTGGGGCGCAGGAACAAATCGAAGCCAGCAAACCGGCCAACCCGCACGTCGTCGCCGAAGCGGTTTTTGATTTTCTCGGCGCGACGAACAATCAACTCGCCAGCAATTCCCCGGTTGTCGAGCGTCTGCCCGTCGAGTTCGATACTGAATTTGTCGCCCGAAGTGTCCTGTCGCGTAGCGATGTCTTGCCGGAGATTTGTGAGGCGTCCGGTGAAAGCCTCAGCGTCCTCGTGGGAGCGGCGGAGATTGGTCCGAATGCGATATTGTTCCTCGGCATGGGCGGAACGGAGTCGAGTGAGTTTAATCAACTCCGCGTCCACCTGGGCTTTCTCAATCACGAGCGGATTGCCGGACGCGATAGCTTTGACTTCGGCGTAGGTCAACGCAGCCGAATCAAGGTCTTCGAGACGGCGGATCGTCATGTCTCCGCTCATCACCTGCGCGATGAACTTGGCCTTCGTCTCCAACGTCTGCCACATATAAGCGTCGAACGAACCCTCGGTGACGTAGCGGTAAATCGAGACGACTTCGTTCTTATTTCCCTGGCGCAGAATACGTCCCTCGCGCTGCTCCACGTCGGCGGGACGCCACGGGGCGTCGAAGTGGTGCAAAGCAATGAGACGCTCCTGAACATTCGTGCCTGAACCCATTTTTTGCGTGCTGCCGAAAAGGACGCGGACTTTGCCAGCCCGCACGTCCCGGAATAACGAAAGTTTTGCAGCGTCTGAATCGTAATCTTGGATGAAGGCAATGTCCCCACTCGGCACGCCAAGCCGTTCCAGCTTTTCTGCCGCGTCACGATAAACCGAAAAGCCCTTGTCTTTCGGTGTCGAGAGGTCACAAAAAACAAGCTGCGCAGAACGCTCCGGTTTCGACTCCTGCCAGATGCGGAAAATGTTTTCGACCGCCTGATTGACCTTGCCCTGTGGGTCGTCTTTCGCGGATGGCTTCATCAGACGGAGATCCAAAGCGGCTTTCCTGCCTTCGGAGGTAATTTTCAGCATGTTGTCCACGCTTGGATCAACCCGATTGGTTTTCAGCCTTTCAGCTCGCGCGGCGAGTTCCTGAACGAACGCCTTCAGCTCCGGCGTGGCGGGCGCGTTGCGGACAGTAGGCTTTTCGCCGTCAAGCTTTGGCCGGGGCAAATTGAGCATCGCGGCGGTCTGCACGTCGGCGGATTGCCGGAAAATCTGCATCAACTCCGGCACGTTGATGAAGCGGGCAAAGCGTGTGTTCAAACGATAACCCGCGCCATCGGGTGAAAGTTCCATCGCCGTCACCGGCTCACCGAAAGTCGCCGCCCACGAATCGAAGTGATGCAGGTTGTGTTTCTTTAAATCGTCCGGCTGCAAATAACGCTGCATCGTGAACATCTCCGCCATGCTGTTTGCGATCGGTGTGCCAGTGGCAAACACAACCCCGCCGCCGCCGTTCATGGACTGAACGTGCCGGACCTTGAGATACATATCGAAAGCACGCTCGCTGGCGGTCTGCGGCAGTCCGGCGATGCGCGTCATCTTCGTGATGTAAAACAGGTTTTTGAAGTAATGCGCCTCGTCCACGAAAATGCGGTCCACACCAAGTTCTTCAAACGTCAGGGTGTTGTCTTTTTTGTGGTCAGCGGCCAACGCTTGGAGTTTTGCTTCGAGCCGCTTCTTCGCCTTTTCCAGTTCCTTGACCAAACGACGATTGGAACTGTCGGCGTGTTCCCGTCGAATCATTTCCAACTCGTGAAGCTGCTCGTCGAAGAATCGTTTCTGTGTGTCGTAGGAAAGCGGGATTCGCTCGAAGCCGGAGTGCGTGACGATGACGGCATCCCAATTGCCGGTGGCGATGCGGCTGAATAGCTTCTTCCGGTTCTGCGACTCGAAATCCTCTTTGCCCGCGACCAGGATGTTTGCGCCCGGATACAAAGTAAGCAATTCGGTCGAGAATTGGCCCAGCATGTGATTCGGCACGGCGAACATCGGCTTGCGGGCGAGGCCGAGCCGCTTCAATTCCATCGCGGCGGCGACCATCGTGTAGGTCTTACCCGCGCCGACGACGTGGGCGAGCAACGTGTTGGGCGTTTGCAGAATCCGCCAAACGCCGGCCTTTTGATGCCGGTGGAGTTGAACAGCCTGGCTTGCGCCGGGCAATGTCAGGTGATCGCCATTGAAAGTGCGAAGCCGGGTGTGATTGAACGTGTCGTTGTAGAGGCGGCAAAGCCGCTCGCGCCTTGAATCATCAGACCAAACCCATTCCTTGAATCGTTCCTTGATGCGCTCCTGTTTTTCGCGGGCGGCTTCGGTTGCCTGCGCGTTAATGACGGGCTTTTTATCCACCATGTCATAAACGGTTGGGGTCTTGAGATTCAGTGCGTCCTCAATCAACTCCAAGCCGGTGTAGCGGTCAGTTCCCCAATCCGTCGTGTTGGAAGTCGCGCCGCGCGCCTCCCAATCGGCATTCATGTGCCAAGAGCCGAGCGCGTGGACGTGCCCCACTTCTACGCCGGATGAGACGTTGAGCAATTTGTGGATGAATTGCTTCACGTCGTCCGGTGGCAGCCACGAAGCCCCGAGCCGCACGTCAATTTCCGTCGCGGGCAAATCCTCCGGCTGAATTGACTTTAACGCCTCGACGTTTTCGTGAAAACGCGCGTCGGTCACAACGGCAGCGTCTGCGACGGCCAGCTTCTCCCGCACGTTGCCTGATAGATACTGGTCGTCGGTCTCCCACTGATTTGTTTGCGGGTTGAGGAAAATGATACCCTTCAAATCAGGCAGGAATTCCTCGGCTGGCTTGTTCAGCAAACCGGCCATGAGGTCGAGGTCAACGCGACCTTGTTCGTTCAACGAGACTAGAAGGGCTTCCTTCGGCTCGGCGACCGCTTCGACAGGCTTGCGATAGTGAATCGTCCGCTCGGTGAAAATGGTAGCTTTGGTCGCGCGCTTCGTTTCTTCGTTGTAGTTCTCCAGCGAAAGCAACAACGGTAGGTCGGGATCGCCGTCAAAGGCGCGCTGGTTAGCGCGGAGATTGATCGGGCCAAAGCGACCGACAAACATTCCATAGACGTGATTGAGTTCCTGCCTCGCATCCACGACTTGCTGCTCGTCACTACCATCCACTTGAGAACGGAGACACGACCGAACCGCGTCCCGCACCGGGATCAAATGGCGGATTCGCGAGCGTGTCTCACTCGGCAAATCGGTAAGCGGACGAAGAACATCATCCTCCCGGATGCAAACCATGCCGTCATGTAAGCAATAGGCATTGGGTTTGACGAAATCCGGCGCGGGGATGGTCTGGTCGAGTGTTGGCTCGGCGACTTGATGAGCGTGGGCTTGATAAATGCCCTGCGGCAGCCGCTCGACGGCCTGCGCGAGCGCGTCGCGCAGATTGCGGCCGTCCGGTTCTAGTGTGGGTTCATTACCACCATACATTCCACCGCCAAGGCGCATTTTGCCCAGCATCATTTCCGGTCGAGCGGCAAAGTATTCGTTGAGCGTGAAAGCTTCGCCGATGTCGTTGTTGTAGCTCGCCGTCTCTTTCCAAGCCGTGGCGGTGGGAATTTCGCCGACCCGGAGCTTGCGGAGCATCACGATGTCAGTCGTGACTTCCGTGCCGGCATTGCGTTTGAAGGCATCATTGGGAAGACGAATCGCGCCGAGCAACTCCGTGCGTGTGGACAGCAATTCACGCAACGTCGAATCGAGTTTGTCCATCGTGCCGCGCGACGTGATGAACATGAGCAAACCACCCGGACGAATTTTCTCCAGCGCGGCAGCAAAGAAATAGTCGTGGATGGAAAACTTGTGACTATTGAAGCGCGGGTCGTGAACGGTGTAGTCGCCAAACGGGACATTGGAAATGGCAAGATCGTAAAAGCCGTCTGCGAGTTTCGATTGCTCGAACGGCTGTGCGCGAATGTCCGCGTCGGGATAAAGCGCTTTCGCGACGCGCGCGGTCAGCGGATCAATCTCGATGCCGGTGACAGTCGAGCGGCGCAGCATGTCTTCGGGCATGAGGCCAACGAAATGGCCAATGCCGCAGGCAGGTTCGAGCACACGCCCGCCTTTGAAGCCGAACCGCTTGGCGGCGTGATACATCGCCGTGATGACAGTCGGCGCGGTGTAATGGGCATTAAGAGTGGTTGCGCGAGCGGAACGATGCTCGTCATCGGACAGGATTTCAGAAAGCTGGACTTGTTCCTTGCGCCAATCCCTGCTGTCCACGTCAAACACTTGGGGCATCGCACCCCAGCCGACGTATTTAACGAGCACGGCTTTTTCCTCGTCCGTGGCCGGGCGCTCCTCGGCATCCAGCGATCGTAGTATTTTGATCGCCTTGAGATTTTGCTGAAACTTCTGCTTCGGTCCGCCGTCACCGAGGCGGTCGGCTTCGGTGACGCGGTAGCTGTTGAGATTCTTCGGCGGTTCTTCCTGATGGCGCTTGGCTATTCTTCGGGCGGGAGGAGAATGTATTTCTCCCTCACCATTTCCCAAGCCTGGTCGTGCGCCTGTTGCGCCGTTGATCCCCGCTGCATCAAATCCGTTCGCAGCGTGACCATTTCGTCTTTCGTCTTTTCCTCCGCCTCCAGAAGCATCTGGTGAAGGTGTCCCGTTTGCTCCAATTCGCGCACCATCTTCGGGCGATGTTCGCGCCAGTGTTTCTCGGCCATCCGTCCGTATTGTGTCAGGGGTGTCATTTGTCGGCCTTTGGGTTGAGAAAAGGTCAAGCTGCGCGTCCGAACTCGGATTGTTTCGCCGGGCGGCCATGAGACTTTCCTATTTTTTGGTGGGGCGGGCAAGCGGTGCTTTGGAGCGCGGGCGACGATTGGGACAAGGCCGTCGCGTCACGACTTTCATATCCAAGCCGACCAACCCGCCTCTCAACCGCCTTTTTTCCGGGAACAAGTTCCCTTCCTTGATGCCGAAGATTTCCGCGAAGAACTCGATCTGCTTGTCGGTGACAATCGAACGCTGCGTTTCAATGTTGGCGAGGATGTCGCGGGTCATGTAGCACCCGCGCAATTGCAGTTTTCCCACAAGCTCGTCCTGCGTCCAACCGCGTTGATAACGAAACTTTGCGACGTTCTGGCCGATAACATTTTCGTCGCGGTGCATAAGCACCTCCAAAAATTACAAGCAGGGCTTCATGGTTTTGAACAACAGGAAGGCCCACGGAAACTTGAACCCAACCGATGTCGTGATGTGGCTGGGAGTTAATGGTCGTGATGCTCCTCGAAAGGCGGTGGTTCAGGATCAGGCTCGCGACGTGGCGCATTGCCCAACGGCAGAACCACTACTGGAACGTCATGCACCGGATGCTTGCGACGGCGCACAACAATCCAGACGATGATGAGGAGACAGAGGAAGACGAAGCCGACGAAAAGATACTCCCCATGCTCCTGAATCAAACGATCCAAGAACTTGGTCACACGCGCGACATAAGAAACCGGGTGTTCCATACCATTCTACGAGGCTTGTTCGTGTCCCCGCAGCCACTGGCAACTCTTACCAAGCAAGTTCCATGCTAGGAATATCTTGCGTCGAGTATGTCCTTCAGAAGCGAATTTCGCAAGTGGCGGCAGGGCGTGGTCACCGTATCCCCGGCTTGGAAACCCAAGCCGGGGTGCGATGGTGGCTTCAAGCGGTGACAGCCTCCCCTTTTGTTTGCGCCTGCCCCTGCACGCGGGCAACCGCGCGTCGGGCAGTTCGACCGATTTGGGCGATGACACCCTCCTTCTGGTCTTCCGGCAGGTCTTTCACCAGAAGGTCGTAAGCCCGCTTCAGTTCGGGATTACGATTGATCTGTTTTAGGACACCTTCCCGGATGCGTTGCTGGCGGTCGAGTTCCCGGACCTCGTTCAGGACGACGGAGCGTTCCAGGCGCTCACGGGGCATGGATTGAACGTAGGTCCAATACTTCGGGTTCTCTTTGATGTAGGCATCAATCTTGGCATCCACTTCCGGGTTGCTTCGGAAGGTGGGCGTGTCGGACGGGGCGGCAGAGCCGCTGGCGCTCGGTGGCGCGGATGGTTTTACTTTGCTCATACGATTTGTTTGTTGTTTTGTTGCGCGGCATTTGCCGTGTTCGCCAAAGCGATGCGGTGAACCCGCCTCACCCTGGTAAATTGTTCTCATGGTTTGGGCGCGTCCGGTGGGTCGGGAACAAGCGCGGGAACGTCATTCGTCTGCGGCGTGCTTGAAAGTTTCTCAAATTCCTTTCCAAACTCCGCGACGCGCTGCTCGGTAGTGGTGAGCCGCGCGCCGAGAAGCGCGTTGTTGCGGGCGACGGTTTTCATTTGGGAGAAAATGTTCTGCAACTCCTCGTAAGAACGAGAAAGCCGCACCGCTTCCGACATCACACGCTCCGTCGCTTCGCGCTGGCGGTTCATTTCGGCGAGAACGGCATCGTTCGTTGGCGGCGGGGCGAACGCCGCGTCGGGTGGCGGGTTCAACAGATTGACCGTGTTCGCCGAACCTGGGTGCAAGTTCCATCGCGCGGATGATTCGATGCGATAAACCGGGTGCTGCTCGTTCATCGTATCGGGATGATTCGGGTCAACGAACCGCCCGATGTAGTAGGCGCGGACCACTTCCGAATACCGCACGCCCTCGACCGGCTCGACGGCGGCGGGCGGCGCGGGACGGACGACGAGCTGCGGGCGCGAAGCGCACGAGGCAACAAACACGAGTGGAATGAGTGCGAGGTATTTCATGGCTGGAACGGTGGTGCTGATGGTGATTTGGTGAAGACCGGCGCGGACGACAACGCGGATTTGTCTTCTTCTGCGAACGTCTTTGCCGAACCGCCGACGGCGGCATCCGCGCGGTCAATCGTTTGCAGAACGTAGAGGTAGAACTGCTTTCCGCTCGGCACGCGAACGTAGAATCCGTCCTTCTTGATCGCGTCGTAAATCCGCTCGGCGTAAACGGAGAGAACTTTTTGCGCACCTTCAAACGGCGCGTTAGCCAGCGATGGGCTGTTGATCGGACCAAAGACGGTTTGCTGTTTTTCGGTCAACGCCCCGGCTGCGCCGGAAAGAAACGTCGCGGCGAAAAGCTTTATGTCCGCCATGTTGTCGGACTTGATGATGCGCCCGCGCAATCCGGCGCTGCCGTCCGTGATGCCCCAGCCTTCCTGGTCGCCGGAAAACTCCCGGTCGAGGGCAAGCGCCTTCAGGTGAAGTTCCTCACCCGTCTGCCAAACGAGCGTCCAACTGTTGCCACTGGAGATGCGTTCGCGTTGGCGGTCGGTCGCCGCCGTGCCGTGAACCTCCGTGCCTGCGGGAATGACCAACTTGCCCGCGTGATAAACATTTTCAGTGACGAGTCCAACGATGGGCGTCTGGATTGAAGCTGAATCAACGGTCACAACCGTCTCGCATGAGATCAGCCGGCCAAACGGCGCGTAAATGGAACTCACCGACTTTGGTTCGGCAACGCCAGCCGTGGCGTCACCAAACAGACTGATGGGCGCGAG
>JBGALR010000062.1:0-19069 GCA_044223735.1 Limisphaerales bacterium
GGCCTTGAAGGCCGGTTGATGTCTTTGTCGCTTCGCTTTCATTTGGTTGTCTGTTCTTTCTACCGCCCACCAGGGCGTTCGTCCAACAGACACCAAAAAGTCTTACTTAACGAGTGGTCCGAATTTCGGGGACAAGCTCACTCATTGGGAATTAATTCGCTGACGCTTGAACTTGCGCCAAAAAATTTCCAGGACGATTGCAGAAGCCAGCATGGCTGAAATGCCGGTGACAATTGAAAGCATCACCACCGATGCCCAGATTGACATCTTTCCACCATCTGACCGGCTGGGGTGGAGCAAATCTTCCCGACATACAATCACAACCGTAAGCAGCACCGCACCCAAGGTTGCCAGCCAGGCGTACCGCCACCGCGGTGGTTGACGCTTCACGTGCGCCCGCCGACAGCCAATGCTCGTAAAATACGCACCGGCGGCCGCCGGAAGGAGAAAGAACCAAGCGATCTCCATATCTTTCCTATTTATTTTTCCGCGACTGGCGGTCGTTGATTTGTGCGGGCTTCATTCCTTTTTTGTCCGACTCGGACACCGTCCGCCCCCGGCCTCGTTAATTATTATAAAGCCGAACAAAGCCGGTTCAAGAGGTAATCAAATTGTTCCGCGATGTCTTGCCCGAGTCCCGGAGGTACGAATGACAATAGCCCCACGTTTCAACGTGGGGGGACAATTTCCGCACTCCCTAAGTCCGAAGGGACGGCTGAACCCCAATGACGTGCCGAGGTAAAATCCTGGCCCTTCACAGACAGCGCTGTTCAAAATCGCACGGGATCGTGTTGGCCGCTTCGCCGTCGATGATCACCTCCTCCTTGCTGTTGATCGCAAGGAACGTCAGCCGTCGCTTCGGGACTTATCCCGCATCCCTACGATTCCCCACGTTGAAACGCGGGGCTATTTTCGCTTGTTCCTCCGGGCCACGTCGGAGGTCGGACCGCTTTCCCAGACCGCACTGCAACAAATCGTCGATTACAAATCCCGCTCGCGGCCCGCCATCGCCGATGGCACACTCTCGCCGGTGGAAATCAACTGGCTCCTTCTTGCCCTCGCGCTGGGTTGCGCTGGATTCGTGCAGGGCCTGAGCGGCTTCGGCTTCGGGCTGCTTTCCATGTCCATCATGCCGTTCTTCATGGGCGTGAAACAGGCGGCGGTGGTTTCCACGGCGTTTTCGCTCATCGCCACCATTGCGACTTTTATCCGGCATTGCCGCCATTATGACTGGCGGCTCGGCGCGGTGTTTGTGGCGGCGGTGTGTGCCGGCGTCCCGTTCGGCGTTTATTTTCTGGAGAAAGGCAGTGAGAAGCTGCTCATCAAAACCCTGGGCGCGCTGATGGTGATCTACGCATTGCGCGAGTTTCTGTTTCCGCAGCACGCGAGAAAATTTCCGCCCTTTCTCACGGTGCCGCTGGGACTTTTCAGCGGCGTCATGAGCGGCGCGTTCAACCTCGGCGGCATTCCCAGCGCGGCCTATGCCTACGCCCAGCCCTGGAGCCGCGGCCATATCATGGCGTTGCTGCAGGTCATCATTACCCTTACCTGCGCCCTCCGTATGCTCTGTTATCGCCGCGCCGGGCTGCTCGCGGGCATTTCATGGACGCTGGCCCTGCCGCTCGCAATCGTGGTGCTGGTTTCCATCTGGCTGGGCCATCTGGCGTTGCAACGCATTCATCCCCACCGCATGCGGCAGGGCATTTTCGTGTTCATCGCCATCTCCGGAATTTACTATCTGTTTTTTCATCCGTGAGGACGCGCGCGCGGAGCTGCGGCCGGTTCGCGGTGAAGCCTGGCACTGTAATTGAAATGAGGGCGAGCCAAGTATCTCGTTCATATCAGCCAGAGATCCAAAGATGATTTCAAGACGCACCTGCAGGTTCGTAACCTGCCCCAGCCTCGTTGACAACCCGCGCCTTCCGCACAAGACTCGCGGTGCCATGCCAAAACGCGAAATCAAACATCCCGACAAGGAAAAGAGCACCGGCGCCTATTCATCCGCCGTGGAAATCGACGGCTGGGTGTACGTGAGCGGCCAGGGTCCGGTCGATCCGAAAACCGCCGAGCCCGTGCGCGGCACCATCGAGGAGGAAACCGAATTCACGCTGCGCCAGATGGGGAAAATCCTGAAAGCCGCCGGCTGCACGCCAAATGACGTGGTCAAATGCACCGTGCATCTCAGTGACATGGAGGACTTCGATCGCTACAACGAGGTTTACCGCGCTTTTTTCAAAGGCTGCGACGTCCTGCCCGCGCGCACGACGGTGCAATCCGTGCTTTGGAACAGCATCAAAGTTGAAATCGATTGCGTCGCGCGCAAGCCGCAGTGAGCGTGAGGAGAGGGCGGTTTCAGTGGGAGCGCGGGTCTATGACCCGCAGCACTCCGATTACTGGAGCGGTCGGATGAATTTTTGCGCCCGTTCAACTACCAGGCTGCGGAGCTAGCGCTCGCACCTTAGCGTCGAAATGGCAAGGCACTCTGAAGACGTTGCGTCCCCTGACTTTCCCCGCTCACTCCATTTCCCGGGTGAATAGGGCGCGATGGATGGGTGCGGGATACGGTTCTTCGGGACGGGCGTTGAACCACAGGATGCGGTTCAGCTCATCCTCGGGCGCGAGGTCCCAATCGCTAAAGTTCATCTTTGCAGACTCTTTGGCGAAGGGTGAGTTTTTCGTGTTCTTCGCGTCGAGTTGCACGCGGGCCGGGAGGGCGGTGAACTGCGCTGGCGCGACATTTTTTTGGAAGCAATTAAACATCGGCGTGGCGCCCGCATCGAACTGTGTCAGCGGCGGCATGCCAAGAATCAATTCCATCGTGCGCAACATGCTCGCGGTCGTGTAGAGCGTGCTATCCACGAAATTCCGTTTGCAATACGGACTGATGACCAGGCCGGCGGTGCGGTGGGCGTCCACGTGGTCCGGGCCGTTCTGGGTGTCGTCTTCAATGACGAAGATCGCCATCTCCTTCCAAAACCGGCTGCGGCTCGCAGCGGCGACGAGCTGGCCGAGCGCGAGGTCGTTGCTGCCCACACACGCTTCGGGCGTCGGCGCGCCGGGCCGCGTGCCCTGCGTATGGTTTTCGCCGAGCGACATGATGGTGAAGCGCGGCAGCACGCCGGTCTTCTCCGCCTTTTGCAAGTCGGCGATCCAGAATTTGACGCGTTCCGTGTCGCGCGCGCGCGGCCACGTGCCGCGGTTGGCGGAGGGCACGCGGCCGGAACCTTCGCCGTAGGTTTTGAAGGTCACGCCGTTGCGTTTGCAAAGGTCCCAGAGGTAACCGTTCACCGGCGTTTCCATTTCCTGATTGCCGGGCAGCTTGCCGTGGCCCGAGTAGGAATGAATCCAGGAGCGCTGCGTGAAATCGGTCGCGATGGCGGCGTCGCACCAGCTATGGCCGTCCACGCTGACTTCGCTGTTGCTGAATAAATTGTCGAAGAGAACGTATTCGCGGGCGAGCGCGTGCTGGTTGGGTGTCACCTTCTCGCCGAAGATCGCGAGGTTCGTCGCGCCGTTGCCGATGAGCCTGCCGTTCGCGTCGGTCATGTCGCCGAAGACCTGGTCATAGGTGCGGTTCTCCTTGATGATGAAGAGCACATATTTGATCGGGCACGGATCGCCGACGCGGGCGGGAATAACGCTGTCCTGCGGCAGCGGCGCCTGCTTGAGATACTCGGGCTTGTAGTTGGAATTGCGGCGCGCCTGCGCGGTGTAGGCGACCATCTGCGCGTTGTCGGGCCGCGCGATAAAGGAAATGCTGCCTTCGAAGATGCGTCCGCTGGCCTCGTAATCGATGCCCTTGTAACCCTTGCGCGGCGACGCGGTTTTCGCCGGCCAACTGGCCCGTGACGCGAGTCCCTTGCCGTTGCCGACAAGCAGGAATTGGTTGTCCGGCGACACCGCCACGGCGGAGGGATACCAGCCGACGGGGATGAACCCGTTGACCATGGAAATTTTTTCGTTCCGTTCCGCGGCGTCTTCGAGCAACGCACCGGAAATATCCACGACCATCACATTATTCTGATCGGCATTCACGACGAACAGCGTCTTGCCATCCGGCGAAACTGCGACGCCGCACGGGGTGGAGCCTTCCGGCGATTGCGGATAGAGCGAGGTGCTGAGCACTTCGCGCGCGCCCTCGGCAAGGCGGCGCTTGGGACCAGCATCGGGCGCCACTTTTTCCACGTGCGCAGTGGTGATGACGTTGACCGTGTTGTCCCCCGCGCAGGCGACGAAGAGCCGGCCATCCGGCGCGAGCGCCATGTCGTTCGGGCGGATGCCAACGGGGATGTCGCGCAACCGATGCTGCGTTTTCGTATCGATGATGCTGACCGTGCGGCTGCCCCAGTTGCTGACGTAAAGATGCCGGCCGTCCGCGCCGAAGATGCACGAATGCGGATGCTGGCCCGCGCCGATATTACGCTCGACCTTGAAGGTCACCGGATCCACAACCCAGACTTCGTGGTTCGCCTCGTTGCAGACGTACAGTTTGCCGGAGGATTTATCCACCGCCAGGCCGGCGAGAAATACCAGGCCGGGATCGGGATCCGGTTTGACGGTCTTTTCAAAATCCGCTTTCCCGTCCGCGTATTTGAAAATGTAAATCACACCCCGGGTGCCGCCCGTCACGTAAAAGCGTTTCCCATCCGGCGCGAACGCGAGGCCGTTGAACGTCTCATCCAGTGGAATGAACTGCGTCCGATGCCCGGCGTCGAGGCTGACGACGTTGATCCCGACATGTTGAAAACCAGCGCAGACGGCGATGACTGCCTTTCGATCGGGGGCGATGACCAGCTTGAGCGGCAAATCGCTAATGGGCACATGTTGCCCGGCGGGCGCGAGACCGAGGCCGTTGAAAAGCAGGTTGGTGTTCGGCGTGAGATGCTGCCGCTGCCGCATCGCGGGCGTGTCCATTTCCTCGCTCAAGGAACGGGTGGGCGCGGATTGCGCGCCGCACCAAAGCGGAAGGCTCATTGCCGCCGCCAAAACCGCCCGGATACCGAAGCAATACATCATCACGTTTAGGACGTGATTTTAGGGGACTAGGTTACGTTTTTGAAGCGCGAAGACGCTGCCACGGGGTTCGCGGCCTTTTCCCCATTCAAACAGAACTTGTTTCCGGACGGCAAAACAGTTTAAGGAATGGCGCAACATGATTTCCGTCCAGGGATTGACCAAGCATTTTGGCGCGCAGGTGGCGGTGGATGCGCTGTCGTTTGAAATTCCCGGCGGACAGATCGTCGGCTTCCTCGGCCCCAATGGCGCAGGCAAGTCAACCACGCTCCGAATGCTGACCGGCATGCTGGATCCAAACGGCGGCACGGCCACGATTTGCGGGTTCGATCTGCGGCGCGATATCATCGAAGTGAAACGGCGCGTCGGGTTCGTGCCCGATTCGGGCGCGGTGTTTGAATCGCTCACCGGGCTGGAATATCTCCAGATGATCGCGGCGCTGTACAGCATTCCGCCGGAGGCGGCGCTCGCGCGCATCCGGCAATTCATCGCGTTCTTCGATTTAAGTTTCGAGACCCTCACCGACAAACTGCTCGGCGCCTACTCGAAAGGCATGCGCCGCAAGGTGGTGATCACCGCCGCGCTGCTGCACAATCCGCCGGTCGTATTTTTCGACGAACCGCTCGACGGCCTGGACGCGAACGCCGCGGTCGGTTTCAAAGCGCTCATTCAAACGCTCGCGCGCGAGGGCAAGACGATTGTTTACAGCTCGCACATTCTCGACGTCGTGGAACGCGTGTGCGACCGCGTGATCATCATCGACAAGGGAAAACTGTTGCTCGACGGCAAGCCGGACGAACTTGTGGCGACCCACAACGCGGGGACGCTGGAGAAACTTTTCACCAACCTGACGGGCGGCGCGGAACTGGAACGTCGCGCGGCGGACTTTGCGAAAACCTTCCGGCCATGAGCGAGCCACCGGTATTGAAATCCTCGGTGCCATCCACGCGGCGCGTGTTGCGACGGCTTTTTCTCACGCTGTTTCTGCGAGGCCGCAGTTCGCGGGGATTGCAAAAGGAGAGCGCGCCGAAATCACTGGGTTCCAAGCTCGGGCTCACCCTGTTTTTCTACGCGTTGACCGGTTGCGTCGCCTTAATGTTGATCCGCCAGCCGATTTTCGCGCTGTCCCTGTATTTGCACGGCATGACGCTGGTGTTTCTCGGGATGTTCGTGGCGTCGTCCGCCGGGGAAATTCTTTTCAACAAGGAAGAGGCGGACATTCTGATGCACCGGCCGGTGACGCCACGCGCGTTGCTCTGGGCCAAAATCGGCGTGCTGGTCGAGGTGTCGCTCTGGCTCGCGGGGGCATTCAATCTGGCGGGCTTCGGGATCGGCTGTTTCGCGCGGGGCGGTGGCTGGCTCTATCCAGTCGTGCACGCGTTCTCGACCGCGCTGGAGGCGTTGTTCTGCACGGGCTGCGTCGTGATGGTGTACCAATTGTGCCTGCGCTGGTTTGGCCGGGAACGGCTGGATGGCCTGATGACCACCGCGCAGGTGGCGGTGACGGTCATGGCGATGACGGCCGGACAAATCGTGCCGCGACTCATCGGACGTTTCGACAAGCTAACGACCTTCGGGCCGGAGACCTGGTGGATCGCGTTGCTGCCGCCCGCCTGGTTTGCTGGTATCGATCAAACGTTTCTCGGCCGCGGCAACACCCACTCCTGGATTCTCGCCGCCATCGGACTTGCAGCTACGACGACCGTGCTCTCGCTGGCTTTTGGAAAACTGGCCCGCGACTACGAGATGGGCCTGCAAACGCTGAACGAAGCCACGACCGTGCGACGCAAATCCGGCGGACAAGGCCGCTGGCTGGACCGCCTTGTGTATCTGCCGCCGCTAAGCTGGTGGCTGCGCGACTCGGTGGCGCGCGCCTCGTTTCTGCTCACTGCGGCATATCTGCTTCGTGATCGCGACCTGAAACTCCGAATGTATCCCGGGCTCGCCCCGATGCTCATTCTGCCAATTATCTTTTTGGTGCAGGACACGCGCGGCGCCGGCAGCAGCCACTTCACCATCGCTTTTGCGGGCGGCTTTCTTGGCCTCGTGCCGCTGATGGCGCTCACGCTGCTGCAATACTCCCAGCAATGGCAGGCCGCCGATATCTTTCGCGTTGCGCCGATCACGGGACCGGCGCAGATATGCAATGGCGCGCGCCGCGCGGTGTTGCTTTTCCTCACGTTCCCGCTGGTGGTTTTGGTGGCGCTGATTGCCTGGGTGATTCGTCACGATCTCACGACGATGCTCATGTTTATCCCGGGGCTCATTGCGCTGCCGGTCTACGCGATAACTCCCCAGCTCGGCGGCAAGGCGATGCCGCTTTCACAACCCACGGAGGAGGCGAAATCCGCCGGTCGAGGTTTGACGATGATTCTTGTGATGATTGCCTCGTCCGCGCTGTCAGGCCTCGCAAGCCTCGCGCAGTCGATGGGTTGGTTCGCTTGGTTCCTGATCGCCGAAACTGCCGTGGTCGCGATCGTTTATCTCCTGATGCGCGCCTCGCTCAACGCCGCACGCTGGCCTTCGTTGGAATAACTTGCAGCGTTACTTCGCCGGCTCTTTCGGGAAAATAACCTTCCAATCGTCCTTCATGCTCACGACCGTCCAGCCGTTCGCCGGAGCGGCGTCGAGGGCCTTGTCGAGTCTTCCGACGGCGGAATCGCGGTCGTAGGCGTATTCGCGCACGGCGTCGGTGTGATGAACGATCAGGCCGAAGCGGGCGCCGGGACTGCCGGTGGTGTATTGCAGCATTTGCAAATCGCCGTCGGAATTTCCGAATGCCATCACCGGCCGGCGGCCGATGTTGCGCGCGATGCCGACGGGTTTGCCGGGGCCATCGTCGATGAAATCAATGGCGGTGCCGCGCACGATGGCGGGTTTGGTCCTTATCATTTCAAATTTGGTCTTGATGGTGCTGCCCACGATTTGCTCAGGTGGCACACCGTAGGTCTTATCGGCGAAGACGCGCATGAATTCAGTGCCTCCGCCGGAAACGATGAAGGTCTTGAAACCTTTCGCGCGGAGATAGCTCAACAACTCCAGCATCGGTTGATAGACGCATTCGGTGTAGGGCCGCTTGAAACGCGCGTCGCGGGAGGCCGCGAGCCAGTCGGCGACGATTTTGTTGTAGGCGTCGTCGGTGATATGTGAATCGACTTCGACGAGGATTGCGTCGATGGCCTTCTCGCCGGAACTGAGCGCGCGTTTGTATTCGCCTTCGAGGATCGCCGAGAAGGGCTCGTTGGTTTTCCACTCTGGATGCTGCGGCGCGAGTGCCTTGACCCGCTCGAATACAAAGATGAGTTGGATATACATCGGCTGCTCCACCCAAAGCGTGCCGTCATTGTCGAACGTCGCGATGCGTTCCGGCAACGGCACGAAATCCGGCGAGCCTTCCTTCGTCACCTTGTCCACAAACGCGAGAATATTTTTCTTCGGCGCAGTGTCGTTCCACGACGGGAGCGGATCGGCTTGCGCGAACAGGGAAAGCGGCGCGAGAGCGATGAGAAGCCAAAACAGCCGGGAAAGTTTGGAGTCCATATGTCCGAAGATTACGGCGGCGTTTCCATCGCCGAAAGCACAAAACGCCCGCGCGTTCGCTCTAGGCCGCATCTTTAAATAGCTTTTGAATCGCTGGTTGATATGAACGAATCACCTGGCTCGCCCTCATCCTTACCTTCTCCCCCCGGAAGAAGGAAAAGCTTCGGTCACCAGTGACGGTCGGAAGACCAAACGACGCACTCTGGCCCAGGTTAGTCGTCGTGCAGCGGAGAATTCTCCCTCGCCTGGGGGCGAGGGCCGGGGTGAGGGCGAGCTTTTAATCACCCTCATTTCAAGGACTGTCGCGATGCACCTTACGCGCTATTGCCCCGCGGCCTGCTGGGTCACCACCGGCGGCGGTGTCCACTTGCCGCGATTGATGTCCTCCTCGGGCCAGTAGGCGCGCATGTAGAGCACAAAATCGGCGTCCTTCGGCGCGGGCAGCCAGTTGGTCTGGTCAGCGGGCGCATCAGCCTGCACGAGCAGCGTCAGCGAGCCATCGCCGTTAAACTTCAGATTATTATTCTTCGTTCCGAGCGAGAAGCGACCGATTTCATTCGGCGCGAAGAAGTGATGCTGGTTGTAAAGAGTGAGCGACCAAAAACCTTTCACCGGCGGGAGTTTGCCCTTGGAAAAAGTGACGGTGTATTTCCCCCTGCCGTTAAGCGTGCGCCCCTTTTCGTCGAGGTCCTGGTAGTAGTATTTGGTTTCATTGGTGCGGTTGACGAAGATGTTCGCCTTGGCTGCCGCAGTGCGGCTCAGGTAATCCACACCGAACGCCGCGCCGTTGTTGATGGTGGACCAATTGTAAGGCAGCGGGACGCCTGCGTTTTGGAATTTGAACAGCGGCGCCACGAGTTGGGTATCGGCCTCAAGGGCCGCGCGCTTCAAAGCGGCTCTGAGTTTCTCGTCGTTGGCGGCGGCAGCGAGGACGGACGCGATGTTGGCATACATGGCTTGTTCACCCGGCAACGGCGGAACTTCCATCATCACCGTGGCGAGCTCGTCAAAAAAGCGGTCGGGCACGACCCACTGCGTTTCCTGATCGCCCTGGTTGGCGCTCGTGTTGGGGAACATCGGCACTTTCGACCAGTCCTTCGTCTTCATCTTTCCATCGAACTGGCTCAAGGGATACATCACGATGCCATTGAGTAGCGGCTGGATGGCGGCCTTGTCGGCGGGATCGTCGGTGACAAAAACCCGCGGGATGACCACGCCGAGATCGGTCGGGGAACGAAAGACATTGGCGATGCCCATTGGTGCGCGGCCTTTCCAGTTCGGCCCGGTCAATAGATAGAAACCGGGGCGCGTGTTATACATTTTGCCGAGCGCGCCGAAACCATCGGTGCGCTGATCGCACATTTGATACACCCAGAAGCGATCACCGAAATCCGGCACTTGCACTACAACGGGCTCCTGTTCCATGGACAAAATGCCGAAGCCATACGCAACGTCCTGATTCGGACACGCCACGAGGCGCTCCTGCGGCTGGATGTAATCGCGCAACATGCACAGCGAATTCAGCGGCGCGACGGGAACGATGCTGCCCATAAGGCCGGGCTCGGGAATCTTGCTCAGCAGCAGCCGGCGGTTGTGCAGGTTCACCATGGGCCACGCCCAAAAATAGGCGGAGCGGCCGACTTGCTGCACGTAAGCCTCGGACATGCGTGTGCCCGGCACGGGCAGCGGCGGCGGAGCGTAAGTCTGCGCGAAGGAATGTGCGGCGAGGGCGAGGAGGAAGAAGATCAGGGATTTGGATTTCATGATGCGTCTAAGGGTATTTCTCTGAATTGATCGTGCCGCATTGGTTGAAGATACTATGCACTCTTCGGCCGCAGTTGGCGAGTCGCGGCTTAATCGATGACTTTAAGACCCAAATAAGGGGGATAGAGTCGTGGATATTTCTTGACGCCCCATGCCCGGCGCTGGTTTACTTTACCGACTCCCTTGAATCATGACGCGACTCCTCTTTTGGTGGTCAGTCGTTGAGCAGGCGAATAGCGCGAAAACCGAAACCCTCCTTCGCGCACCTCGCCGCAGCGCCAAGGGCGTCGCCGGTTTTCATTGCTTTTCCAGACTCAATACCACGGCGCTCCTCATTTTCACGCTGGCCTTATCGCTGCCAGCTCTCGGCGCGCCAAATCTCAAAATCAACTACACTAACAGCCAGGTCGTTTTGTCCTGGACCGAGCCCGGCTTTGTGATCCAGTCAGCGCCGGTGGTGAACTCTTCGGTCACCTGGACTAATAGCGGCGTCGCCGTGACGACCAACCAGAGTGTCTATTCCGCCACCTTTTCGCCGTCCGGGTCACGCACCTTTTTTCGGTTGATTACCGCCACGTCGCTTCCCGCCGGACCGATGTTGGTACCGGAAACGAGTTCCTTTTATGTGAACTGGGATGCCGTGCCGCCCGGCGCCGCATGCAATCTTTACCTCGCGGAATCGTCCGCCGTGCAACCGACCAATTACGCCTCGCTGCCGGGCGGGCAACTTTTTTCCGGCGTGACGCTGCCGTACTACATCAACGGCCTGGTGGCCGGCCGGCGCTATTACCTCGTCATCACCTCCACCAATCTGGCGGGCGCGCCGATTCAGTCGCCGACCGTGACAGAAATCTTCGGGCCGCACGCGCAGGTGAGCGGGTCCGTCTATATGAATATCCAGACGTCGCCCGGCGTTACCAACCTCGTCGCCATGCCGGGCGCCTGGGTGTGGCTGACCAATACCACCAACGGCGCGGCCACGGTGCCGGTGCCGTCGGATGTGAATGGACAGTTTGTCATTCCAGCCCAACCGGCTGGTTCCTATGCGGTTTGTTACGCTCTCAGCAATGCTGTGTTTAGCTGCGGCACCGTCTGTCTGCCGCAGTCCATCGTGTTGAATCACGACGCGGTCACACTCGCGCCGATCATTTTGTCGGACTCGTGCCAGGTCTTATACGGGTCGGTGATTCTCAATGACGGCGCGGCATTATTTCAGGAGATCGACCCGTTCCTCGGGATTAACATTACCGCGCTTGCGCGGCTCGTGGATGTCCTCGGACACACGAACCTCACCCAAATCAATCAGGCGGGTGAATTCGTTTTTATCGGCGTCGCCCCGGGCTCCTACTCGTTATACATCAATTGCCAGGGCGCGCAGTCTTCGCAGGCCATCACAATGCCAAGCCCCACGCCAATTGTGCTCGCGCTGCCGAATACTCATCCGAGGATTTTGTCCGCGTATGCGCAGGACGCGGCCACAGGCCAGCCGCTCGTGCGCGCGAACCCAGGCCAGGTCGTTCGCCTGACCGTGGCCGCCACCGATCCGGACGGTGATGCACTGTCGTATCATTGGGTCCCGGGCCTGAGCGACGTGGCGTTTCAATCCGTCAACTCACCCTCGGTCTTGTGGCAATTGCCGTTCGGCAGCGGCATGCACGTCATGTATTTTACCGTCAGCGACAACAAAGGCGGCGTTGCGACCGGCAAGATTGCGGTCTCAACGGATCCGACAGCTTTGTTTACCGGTTCCGTATTGCAAAGCGGACTGCCGCCCGTCAACCCCACGTTCGTCGCCATCAACGGCCAGACCGTGGCCTGCGGTTCGTCCGGTTATTTCTCTATCGCCGTGACCAATCCGACCCCGCCTTATGTGATGACGATTCAATCGCAGGGCTGCGAACCCTACTCGCAGGTTTTTTCGGAGCCGGTGGTGGACGGGACCTATTCTTTATATGAAAGCGTGGTGGTCACGTTTTTGCCACTGGGCACTTCCATCATTACAGGCAACCAGATTGTCATTGTTTTTACGTCGGGCAGCGTGGTGGACCAGTTTGGCGCGCCCTACACGCAACCGGTGACGGCCACCTTTTCTGGTTTCGACCCGGGCGGCGCCAGCGGCCGGCTACCGGGTTCGCCAAACGGGATCGGACCGGGCGGCACCAATTACTCACTCACAGTTTTTGCCGGGGCGAATCTCACCCTCGCCACGCAAACCGGCCAGCCGCTGTACATCAATCCATTGAACCCGCCGCAAATCAGCGTGCCGGTCGGGTCGTTCCAGACGCAAACCACGGTCGCTTACGAAGTGTGGGTGTATAATCCGACTAACGGCCTGTATTCATTTCTCACCAGCGGCGTCAATCAGTCCGGCACCAATTCGATCATGTGGCCCATTCTGAAGACGGGCACCACCGTTTGCGCCGTCTCCGCGCTCGCCACCAACACGTCCTGTGTGACCCTCGAGATTAACAACTCCATTGATCTGCCGGTGGACGTCCTGGTTCGCCGTCCCACCACGCAGGTAAAGAAAATCACGCAGCGCTTCACCACCTTCAACGACCTCCCGCCCAACCAAAATGTTTCGTTTGAAATTTTTCAGGCGAACGAAATCACGCTGACCAATAGTTGCGTCATCAGCAATTCCGTCAATACCGGGCCCGCAAATCCGTTCTCGGCGCAGAGTTCCAATTGCGTTTCCGTCGCACTGACGTTCCCCGGAATTCCCACGCCGGACAAGTTGCTGGCCTTCAAGTTTGGGCCGGGCACACCGGAGTATGCGGAGGCGTATTACAAGGCCATCGACCCGGCGAACGCCAAAACCACCTTTGCGGATTGGAAGGCCGCGAACGGTTTCAATCCCGCGCCGGATGCCGAAGCGATTTATTTTAACAACGGCGACCTTGGTTTCGGCCGCTGGATGGGCATGAAAACAAACGCGAATGGTGACATCGCGTATTATGTTTCCAATTATGGCAGCGCCGACGCGGCGATCACGGCCCGCGCCGGCTCACAGACGAACGGCCTGGGTGCCACGGTGTGCATGGAATACTCCGCCGCGCCGAACAACCCGGGCCATCGTTTCACGAAGTTTTACATTTTTGACGAAGCAAACAAACGGGTCGGCGGCGTCGAACTCGACGGTCGTGGTGTAAAATATCTGCCGAACCTCTGCCTGGTTTGTCACGGCGGCAAAAGACCGCCGGAGGCCGCGCAGATTGGCTCCGGGGACATGGAGGCGAATTTCCTGCCATTCGATCAGGAATCATTTCGCTATTCCAAAAATCCGGCCTTCACGCAGGCCGCCCAGGCTGAATCCTTCAAACGTCTGAACGCCACCACGTTGCGGGCGGCGGCGACCACTTCCATTTCGAACCTCGTGGAAGGCTGGTATGGCGGCCCGACGCTGCCCGGCAATTACAACAAGGAGTACGCGCCCGCCGGCTGGACCGGGACGCCCGCCCAGCGTTACCTCTACGATAATGTTTACAAGGTTTCCTGCCGTTCCTGCCATATCGCGCGCACGGAAACCCAGCCAGACTTCCTGACGTTCGAGACCTTCAACACGGACAAGATCGCCCGCACGATCTGTGGGCCGAACCCCACCATGCCCAATGCCCTGCGGACGTTTAACATATTTTGGGCGAGTCGCTGCAGTGCGATCGATCAACCACAGATTCTGAAAACGAATCTCGACCTCGCCTGCCCGCCTTGATTTGCCGTCACTTGTTCGACGCTGGAAGCGGTTCCGCCAAGAAGGCGAGCAGCGCCTGATTGAATAACTGCGCATTTTCAAGTTGCACGTCGTGTCCGCCGTTCGGGATGATTTGCAGGCGGGCGCCGGCAATTTCCCGCGCGAAACGCCGGCCGGTCGCCAGCGGCAGCAGGCGGTCCTGTTCGCCCCAGACGACCAGTGTGGGAATCTTCAGCCCGGCCAGCCGGCCGTCGAGGGCGTCCTCGTTTCGTTTTGCCGACTCCAGAAATCGCGCGATGGTGTAGCCGTCTCCGTTCGTGACGCGGGCTTTGAGGATCGCGATGGGCAGCGCGGGATTGTTCGTGAACCGCGCCGTGGCGAAAACGTATTGCAACAATTCCTGGCTCTGCGCGAGCGTGGCGGGATTCAGGCAGGACGGAAGTTTTTGGTCGGCGAAGCCCGCGCTGTCCACCAGCACGAGCCGCTCGAAGCGCGCCGGTTGTTGCAGCGCACCCAGCGTGATGGCCCAGCCGCCGAGCGATTGCCCCACGAACGTCGCGCGTTCGATGTGCAGGGCGTCGAGAAAGCCGGTGAGGAAATCGGTGAATGTTTCCGCGCGATAATCGAGCAGCGGCTTGTCGGAGCGGCCGTGGCCGATAAGGTCGGGCGCGACCACATGATATTTTTTGGACAACGCCGTCATGCTGAGCCGCCAGGTGTTGGCGCTGTCCGCGAGGCCATGCACCAGCACCACGGTCGGGCCGACACCCGCTTCCAGATAATGAATCCGCGCGCCGTAAACGGTCACGTAGTTGTCCCCGTTGGTCGCGGATGTTTCATCGGCGGCGCGAACGGGGAGCGCCGCCGCCAGCAGCAGCCAGGCCGGAATAATTGCACTGAGATGGCGGACGAATCGCGATTTGGTCTTCATGTTGTTCGTGTTTCACGGAGTTTCCAGAGGTGCAGGCGCATCGCCTGATGCGGCCGAATCAATGAAAGCGGTGCGGCGAATTTTCATCACCCGCCGGTATTTTGCAACGGGATAAGTCGCTCCGGCTCATTTTCGGCTTTTCGTTTGCGGTCATTTGCCGCTTAATCTGCCGCGATGAAAATTGTCTTAGCGTATTCGGGCGGTTTGGATACTTCGGTGATTCTTTCCTGGATCAAGGAAAAGTATGACGCGGAGATCGTCGCGTTCTGCGCCAACGTCGGCCAGGAAGAGGAACTCAAAGGGCTGGAAGCCAAGGCCAAAAAGACCGGCGCTTCCAAATGCTATATTCTCGATTTGCAGGAGGAATTCGCGCGCGACTTCATTTTCCCCATGATCCAGGCGGGCGCCATTTATGAGAGCCAGTATCTGCTCGGCACCAGCATCGCCCGCCCGCTGATTGCCAAGGCGATGATCGACGTCGCCAAAAAGGAAAAAGCACAGGCCCTCGCGCACGGCGCCACCGGCAAGGGCAACGACCAGGTGCGTTTCGAGCTCACCGCCGCCGCACTCGCGCCCGACCTCGACATCATCGCGCCGTGGCGCGACTCCCGGTTCCGCGACGAATTTCCCGGCCGCGCCGAAATGATCGCCTATTGCGACGAGAAGAAGATTCCGGTGCAAGCCTCCGCCAAGAAGCCGTATTCGATGGACCGCAATCTCCTGCACATTTCGTTCGAAGCCGGCATTCTCGAAGACCCGTGGCTGGATGCCTTCGCGCCGAACAACAAGGAAATGTTCAAGCTGAGCGTTTCGCCCGAGGACGCGCCGAACAAGTCGGAATACGTCACGCTCGATTTCGTGAAGGGCGATTGCGTCGCGGTCAACGGAAAGAAAATGAATCCCCTCGGCATCATGCGCGCCTTGAACAAACTCGGCGGCAAACACGGCGTGGGCCGCGTGGATCTCGTCGAGAATCGCTACGTCGGCATGAAGTCGCGCGGGGTCTATGAGACGCCCGGCGGCGCCATCCTCCATTTCGCGCATCGCCAGATGGAGACGCTGACGATGGATCGCGAAGTGATGCACCTGCGCGATTCCCTCGTCCCGCGCTACGCGGAACTGGTTTACTACGGCTACTGGTTCGCTCCGGAACGCCTCGCCTTGCAGGCGCTCGTGACCGAGAGCCAGAAGAATGTGACCGGCACAATTCGCGTGAAACTGTACAAGGGCAACATCATGTGCGCCGGACGCAAATCCCCGGTGAGCCTCTACAATCCCGCGATCGCCACCATGGAAGCCGACCCGACCAAGGCCTACAACCAGGACGACGCCACCGGCTTCATCCGTTTGAATGGTCTGCGCCTCCGCGTGGCCGCGAAGGTGCAAAAAAAGAAGTAAATGGTTTGGCAGTGTAGGTGGAGGCGGTCGCGCTGCGACCGCCGGACGCCGCAGCAAGCAAACGCGGTTCACGCCTTTCACCTCGTTGATGATGCGGCTCGAAAGTTTTTCCAGCAGATCATACGGCAGCTTCACCCAGTCGGCGGTCATGCCGTCCTGCGATTCGACGGCGCGCACGGCGGCCGTGTACTCATAAGTGCGTTCGTCGCCCATTACGCCGACGCTGCGGACGGGCAGCAGCACGGCAAAGCTCTGCCAGATTTTGTAATACCAGCCGGTGCTCTTCATTTCCTCGACGACGATGGCGTCCGCGTTGCGCAGAATTTCCAAACGCGCCGGCGTGACTTCGCCGAGGATGCGCACCGCGAGGCCGGGCCCGGGGAACGGCTGGCGCAACACGATTTCGCGCGGGAGGCCGAGTTCGAGGCCGAGCTCGCGCACTTCATCCTTGAACAGGCATTTCAACGGCTCCACGAGTTGAAAGCGCATTTTCTTGGGCAGGCCGCCGACATTGTGATGGCTCTTGATCATCGCCGCCGGGTTGCCCGCGATCGGCACTGATTCGATGACGTCGGGATACAGCGTGCCTTGCGCGAGAAACTTCGCCTTGCCCGCGCGACGCGTCGCCGCCTCGAAAACTTCGATGAAAGTCCGGCCGATGATCTTCCGCTTCCGTTCCGGATCGGTCACGCCTTTGAGCTTCCGCACGAACAGCTTCGTGGCGTTCTCGTACTGGAGTTTGATCTTGAAATGGCGACCGAAGACCTCCTGCACGACGTCCGCCTCGTTCGCGCGCAGCAGGCCGTTGTTCACAAAAATACAGGTAAGCTGATCGCCGATGGCTTTGTGCAGCAGCGCGGCGGCAACGCTGGAATCAACTCCGCCGCTGAGACCGAGGATGACTTTTTCGTCGCCGACTTGCGCGCGGATTTCCTTCACGGCCTGGTCCACGTAATTCTGCATCGTCCAGTTCCGGCCGCAGCCGCAGATGTTATGGACAAAATTCGTGATGATCTCGCGCCCGCGCGGCGTGTGCGCCACCTCGGGATGGAATTGCAGGCCGAATCGCTTGCGCGCGCGATTCTCGATCGCGGCGAAGCTGGAATTTTCCGTCACCGCCACCGCTTTGAAGCCTTTCGGCAGCTTCGTCAGTTTGTCGCCGTGCGAGTTCCACACTTGCAACGACTCCGGGAGATTCGCGAGCAGCGGACAGAAACTGTCTTTGACCTTCAAAGTCCCCTTGCCGTATTCGCGCTTCTGGCCCGGCTCGACCTTCCCGCCGAGATACTGCGCGAGCAATTGGAGCCCGTAACAAATGCCCAGCATCGGCACTTCCAGATCGAATATGCCGCGGTCGGGCAACGGCGCATTCTTCGCGTACACGCTCGACGGTCCGCCGGACAGGATGATGCCGCTCGGCTTCATCGCCGCGATTTCGCCCGCGGGCGTGTCGTAGCGCAGGATGACGGAATAGACATTGCACTCGCGCACCCGGCGCGCGATGACCTGCGTGTATTGGGAGCCAAAATCCAGGATGACGATTTGTTCGGTCATTTTAAGAAAGGAGAAACTGTTTCCCGCCCGGCCCGGGATGGCGAGCGAAAAATGTAAAAAAGAAGCAAACTCCCGCCGGGCGATTTGCGCCGCCCGGTTTGGAATCTGGAAAAGGAATCCGTGAATGGCCGCGCCTATTGCGGCACGACGGTCACCTTGCCGGCCGTGGCATCGTATTGCAGCTTCATGCCGGGCGGCGTCTCCGGGATTCGCGGCAAATATTTTTCGGCCACCAATTCGTTCAGGTCCTTGGGATTGCGGCCCTTATCGACGCCGAACATCTGGATGGCCTTGTCGACCGAGGTGACATCGGCGGTGTTGACCGCCTTGTTTTTGGCGTTGCCGAGCGCGCCCACGTAGTCGGCGGGACCGGCCACGCTGGAGGTCGAGTTGGTGCCCGACGCGGCATTATCCGACTTTTCACCGCAACCGGCGAAGATCAAAACGCCTGCCAGCGAGAGATATAAGGGTGCTTTCATGGATTTACTCTAACGCCCCCGGTCGTAAAATCCAACCCGAACCCTCCGCCAGGTAGGGGCATCGCGCTGCGATGCCCCCGGCCGCGTCCAGCGGCCGGAACGAAGGACATAGTCAGTCAACCAAGCAAAAGCAAATCCCCCCGCTTCCCTAACCCTTCCCGGCGCGGCCAGCCGCGCGGTCATCGCAGCGCGATGACCCTACCTCCCGTAATTCCCTTTCCGCGTCCAGAACGAGCGCATCTCGCGAAAACCAAGACTACCTTTCATCCAATGCCCCCGGCCGCTCATCCCCAAAATAAACAAAAGGCCAATCTTGCGATTTCGAGACCAGGCCCTTGCGCACCGGATTTTCCAAAATATAATCAGCTTTTTGGCGGCGACTTTCATCGTGCCGCAATCGAGGCTCAAAGAAATCGCGTTGCCATACGATGCCAGCTTGTTTGGCGGTCCACTCTTTCCATTTGCTCACAACGAGGCGTAGTGCCTTTCCCGATGGCGGAAAGGAAACCAGAATATGCACATGATCAGGCATGAGCAGCACGATGTATGGCCACCACAAAAAGTTCTCCTGTCGATGAATAACGGTCTCAAACAAGCTCCCGGCGATATTCGGAAGAGCCAGTTGATTTTTGAACCGCTCCCGACATTTGATGGTGATGAAATAAATCTCCTTTTGCGGATCCACCCACAACGGAATTT
>JBGALR010000063.1:0-18995 GCA_044223735.1 Limisphaerales bacterium
GCCGGAGGCATGAGAAGCTCACTCATAAACCCACCGGAGAGGAACCAATCCGGCGCGACCTCAGCCGCGCTCTTACACTCCCATTATTCGCAAATCAGAATTACTAAAACAAACCCCAAAAGATGTGGGTAATGACAAGGGGCGAGGGCCGGGGTGAGGGCGAGCTTCATTCACTCATTTCCACAACAACGACCGGATGCATACCCCTGATCGGAAACGCCGACTTCGGCCTTTCTTTTCACAACGGTTTTTTTAGGCTAGTGCCCATGCCATCTTTCGACATCGTCTCGCAGGTCAACTCGATGGAAATCGAGAACGCGGTGAACCAGGCCAAAAAGGAACTGGCCAACCGATTCGATTTCAAGGGCAGCACGGCGGAAATCGTGCTCGAAAAGAGCGAGATCAAGCTCACCGCCGAGGACCAGTTCAAGATCCAGACGCTGGTCGAAATCGTCATGGGCAAGCTCGCGAAGCGCACCATTAGCCTGAAAAACGTCGAGAAGTGCGACCCTGATATTTCCCCCTTGGGCCACGCGCGCCAGGTCATCAAAATCAAGCAGGGGCTGGAACAGCCCGTCGCCAAGGAGATCAGCCAGTTCATCCGCGACGGCAAATTCAAGGCGACGGCGCAGATTCAAGGCGCGGAAATCCGCGTCTCCTCCAAGAGCCGCGACGAGCTGCAAGCCGTGATGGCCGCCGTGCGCGCCGGTGAATTTCCCGCCGCCGTGCAGTTCATCAATTTTCGGGACTGACAGCTTGCGCCGGGCCGCCCCCCTCTGCTATGGTGTCCGGGAGTATCGGCGAAGACGGTTTCCGGAGGCGCCCAAAACTCAAATGCCCACGTGGCGGAATTGGCAGACGCGCTAGATTCAGGTTCTAGTGAGTAACATCGTACAGGTTCAAGTCCTGTCGTGGGCACCATCTTCAGATTCAAACCCTTTATGACGGAATGACCCGGCGAGGGCTGCCGTCTCAACCGTTGGACATCTCTTCCCGTCTTTCGAAGACAAACCCGAGTTACTGCGGACACGAACAACATGAAGCGTTTACCGACCCGACCAATTTATCAAACACCATCGAATTTGTCAGAAAGCTCCATTTATCCGATGTTATGAGCGCATGAGCATTGCTGCTGAGAAAATAGCCGAGGTGCTGGCCCTGCCGGAACGGGATCGGCGTTTCTTGCCCACCAACTCATCGCCAGCCTCGATGAAACCGTGGACGCTGACGCCGAAACGCAGTGGCACGAAGTCATCGACCGGCGCTCGCGCGAAATCGAGGATGGCAAAGTCAGTTGCCGCCCGGTGGAGCAAGTTGTCCAAGACATCCGCAACCAGCTTAATGCCCGTCGTAAGCCATCCTGAAGCCGGCGGAAACGTAGGAAAAAGCATCGAGACAGTTGTTTTTCGATGCCTGTTATATGCCAGTTAAAATGCTGATATTTAGTTGAAATTTCCAGTTGTCGACTGGCGAATGCGCTGACTGCTCCCGTCGCAAATCCATCTTCATCGCATCAATACCGACGCTGCACGATGTTGGCGTTGCGCTGGCCGAGCGAGCGCTTGCAGATGGCCGTGACACTCGCTTAAGTTGAGCCGCGAGCGGGTAAGAGAATCAAAGGCGCAATATTTTCAAGTCCGTCAGGCAACACTTTCGGGGAGAGAATAAATATGAAACCGGAAATCAAGTATGTCCATAGCCCTGACATTGATGACTTGGAAAACTACCATCCACCGGTTGCCGACGAGTTTTCGTTTCTGCTTCAAATAATCGCTGGGCCCGAAAAGGAGGCAGGAGAGGAGTCGTTTGACCTAATTGTCTGCTCTCCGAAGTCGCTGAGTAAAAGCCTTGGGAACGGCAAAATCCTGTCTGGCCGTCATCACCTCATAATGAATACCTACAATTATGAGAGGCTTATGTCTTTCATCCGTGAGGAGTGCGAGAGATGCTCGGGCAACGATTGGAATGAAGTCGCAACCAAACTTGCAAGATTCGGACAATGGGAGTTTGAGGATTACGTTCCGTTTCAAAATAAGTGAATTAAATGCCTTGCGGCTCTTGAGAGGTTTTTTCGTGGCAGCCGACTGGGTTTAAAGATCTCTTCGGGCGGCACTTGGAGCGCGAGAGGAGCCGGTTTTCTCTTGACGATTGACCTGAAACCGGCTGTTGTTAGGCATCAGCGCGAAGCGTTTCCGGCGGTTGCGTGTTGTCTCCCTCAACTCCACGCGTCCCGGTTGCGGCATCGATGAGCGATCCTTGATCCAGTCGCCGGATTAGCCACGCAAAAACTCCCATGAAAAGCCGAATACTGTCGGTGTGCCTCGGTGCGGCGCTGGCCGCGTTTCCTTTTGTTCTCCCCGCGCAAATCTCCGGGCCGCCGCCGATTGATTGCGGGTGCGTGTCGAATCTGCCGGCGTTGCAAGCGACCTGTCCCGGCACGGTGCCGGACCTGTGTGCGATCGCGACGAACTGTTTCTCCACCAACATGCTGCCGGGTTCCTGCACGCAGGGAATCGCGCCCGGTGCGCAATATCCGGTGGGAACGTATATTCTGAATTTTCAAGTGTTGAACCTGCAGAGCAACGCGGTTTCCTGCGCGGTTCCGTTCGTCGTTTCGCCGCCGGTGCCGACGCCGAAGCTCACGGTCACCTGTCCCACGAATAAAACGGTGGAGTGCGGCAGCGGATGGTATTTCGATTTGCCGATCATTGTGTCCTCGTGCTGCGGCGTGAGCATGCCGGCAACGGATATCGTGGTGAGCAACGCGTTTTGTTCGCAAGTCGTCACCCGCGTCTGGCAGATCACCGACGGCTGCGGAAACAACCAGACGTGCAGCCAGACCGTGACCGTGGTGGACACCACGCCGCCGGGAACGCAGTGCGGGCAGAACCTGGTGCCGAACGGAAATTTCGAGAGCTACACGAATTGTCCGGATGCCATCGCGCGATTTGATTACGCGGCGCCGTGGTTTACGCCTTCGGGCGGGACGAGCGATTATTTCAACAGTTGCTCGGGCGTGGGTTCGTATGTGAACACGCCGGGAAATTTGCTGGGCTCGCAGGTTCCGCTCAGCGGCCAGGGCTACGCGGGCGCGGTGATGTGGACGCGGTTCGGCCTGAACCCTCCCGACGTCCAGCAGGACTACCGCGAATATCTGGAAGTGCCGCTCTCGGCGATGTTGTCGCCCGGACAAAAATACCAGGTTTCGTTTTATGTCAGCCGCGCGGACAACTGCCAGTATGCGGTCGCGGAAATCGGCGCTTATTTTTCGGCCGGACCGCTCCTGACGAATGTCACCTATCAGAAAAATTTTCCGGTGGTGCCGCAAGTGGAGAACTCCGCGACGAACCTGCTGCTCTCGGCCAGCTCCTGGATGCTGGTTCAGGGAACCTTCATCGCCACGGGCGGCGAGGCGTATCTGACGATTGGCAATTTCCGCACTGACACGAACACCACCTTCGCCGTCCTGCCGCCGGGTTCATTCGGCGACTACGCCTACTATTATTTCGACGACGTTACCGTGACGGCGGTCTGCGATTCGACGCTGACCAACAAGACGGTGCAATGCGGCTCGGCATGGACGCTGGATCCGCTGCCGATCTTCGACAATTGCAGCGGCAACAACGTGACCGCCACGAGTTTCACGACGACCAATGGCTATTGCCCGCGTGTCATCACGCGCACCTGGTCGCTCGCGGACCAGTGCGGCAACAGCAATACCATCACGCAGGTCGTCACCATCGTGGATACGAATCCGCCCATTCTGTTGTGCGCCGCGGGGGCGAATCTCGCGCCGAATCCGCAATTCGAGAACTACGCGTATTGCCCCTACTTTTTCTCGCAGGTGGATGACGCGGTGCCGTGGTTCACGCCCACGGTGGCGACGCCGGATTATATGAACTCCTGCTCGAGCTTCGCGCCGGTTTCCGTGCCGAACAATTATTTCGGAAACCAGACGCCGTTCAGCGGCCAGGGTTACGTGGGAGCATTTGTGTATTCCGTTTACGGCACGAATCCGATCGGCGGCTATCGCGAATATATTGAAGCGCCATTGCTCGCGCCGCTGGTCGCGGGCGTCACGTACCAGGTGTCGTTTCACGTCAGCCTTTCCGATTATTCGGCGTGGGCCATCTCGCAATTGGGCGCGCATTTCTCCACGGGGGCGTTGCTCAACGGTTACACGCAGGGCCCGCTCAATGTGGTGCCGCAAGTGGTGAATCCGGCGGGCAATCCGCTGACCTCGACCAATGGATGGATGCTCGTGCAGGGCAATTATACCGCTGTCGGTGGCGAGGATCATATAACGCTCGGTAATTTTCTGAACGACGCCAGCACCACGGCGGTTCCTGCGGCCGGCACGAACGCGCTGACCTATTATTATTACGACGATGTCAAAGTGGTGGCGCTTTGCAGCGGCAGTTTTACCAATAAAATCGTCCAATGCGGCATCGCCTGGGATTTCGATTTTCCGCTCGCGTATGATGAATGCAGCGGGGATTTTCTTTCGACGTCGATTCTCAGCACGACCAGCACCGGCGTCTGTCCGCAGGTGCACACGCGGGTGTGGACGATTTCCGATGCGTGCATGAACTCCATCATGGCGACGCAAACGGTCACGGTGGTGGACACGGTTCCGCCGGTGCCGCTCTGTTCCGGGGTGAACCTCGTACCGAATCCGGGCTTTGAATATTACGGGCTGTGCCCCACCACGTCGGCCAATCTCAGCGACGCGTCGCCGTGGTATAGTCCGAGCGACGGCACTTCGGATTACTACAACGCCTGCGCCGGCGGCCCGAATATTTCCGTGCCGACGAATTTCGCCGGTGTGCAGAACGCGTATGCCGGGCAGGGTTACGCGGGCAGTTACGTTTACGCCCCGGGCAACGCCGTCGCGACGAACTCCTACCGCGAATATCTTCAGACACCGTTGTCCGCGCCGTTGATTGCGGGATGGTCCTATACCGTCACGTTTTATGTGAGCCGTGCGGACAATTATGCGTGGGCCGTTGCCGACCTCGGTGCTTATCTGTCGGTGGGACCGGTTACGAATTACGTAGGCATGGGGAATGTCATACAGGTGATCCCGCAGGTGGCGAATGCGTCGTCGAATATCCTGGCTTCCAGCACCGGCTGGATGCAGATCCAGGGCACGTTCATCGCCGCGGGCGGAGAAAATTATTTAACCCTCGGCAACTTCCGCTCCGATGCGGCCACCACCGCCGCGCTCGGCGCCGGGCCTTACGCCAACGCGGCCTATTATTACTACGACGAGGTTTCCGTGATCGCGAATTGCGTTCCCTCCAACAAGGTCGTTGCCTGCGGCTCGCCGTTGACGTTCGACCCGCCGATCGGCGTCGACTTGTGCAGCGGCACGAATGTGACCGTTACCGTCGTCAGCACTGTCACCAACAGCCTTTGCCCGCCCTCGATTCAGCGCACCTGGCGGCTCGTCGATGCTTGTGGCAATTCGAATCTATGGACCCAGAGCGTCAGTGTCTCGAACAACGCGCCGCTCGTCGTGAACTGCGGCTGCTTGCAGGACAGCATCCTGTCACTCCTCACCACGAACGCATGCTCGGGAGTGATTCCCAATCTCTCGGTGCTGACCAATTCGCCGTGTATCACGAGCGGCTGTGGCGTGCTCAACATCACGCAGTCGCCCGCGGCCGGCACGCCAGTCGGCGCAGGTTATCATCCGGTGACCATCTTCGTTTCCAATTGCAGCGGCGGTGCGACCAATAGTTGTGTGCTGCCGTTCTACGTGAACCCGCCGCAGCCGGTCATCACGTGTCCGGCCAATATTTATGTCACGGCGTGCACCGGCTCGGTGGTGGTGAACTACACCGTTACCGCCACCAATTACAACGGCACGATCGTGTGCTCGCCGCCTTCCGGCACCGCGTTTCCCATCGGGACCAATGTCGTGATCTGCACGGCCACCAACAATTGCGGCGGCAGTTCGGTCAACGGCTTCTACGTCATCGTGCGCCCGGTGAGCCTCAAGTTCGGCTGCTTCACCAAAGCCATTAACATCATCACGATTCCGACGGGCACGGCGCGGGTCATTGAACTGCCCGATTTCCCGGGTGGCGGTGTGGGGGTGGACTTCGCGAATCTCGGCAGCAGCGGGCAGGACGGAGCGCGCTTTGATATCGGCCCGGCGCAAAAATTCAGCTTCAGCACGTATCTCGATTTCGCCGCGCCCAACGGCGCGAGCTTCAGCCTCGCCCTGCCGCCCGGCCCCGGCGAAACCAATGACACACCGATCTTCACGGCCACGCGGCGCAATCCGCCCGGCAATTGGGACATCAAGCTGAACAAACGCACCGTGGCCAGCCCGGACGCCACGTTCCGCTCCATCGCCATCGGCACAAACGGCCAGTTGTTCTCTTCGTTCGTTCACGACGGCGCTTCGCTGGACACCAATGTGCTCGTTTCGCTCAGCGCGGCGGGCGGAGCGACGGGGGCAGTCATGACGGTTACGCTGGATTGCAGGACGCGCGAATTGACACTGGAATTTCCGTCCTGCTCCTGGACGCCCGACACAGCGCGCAAAGGATGGAACGGTTCCATTTACGGCAACCACCCACCGCGCGGTTCCGTCGGTGACCAAACCGCGCGGGTCATTCTCACGCCCTTGGCGACGGTGATATCGCCGCCCATCACGACAGTGGATCTGCTCACGAGCAACCTGACGCAAATCGCGTTCGACAATCCGTCGCTTACCGCCAGCGGCCGCAAGTGGGGCGATGGACACGTTACCTTGATGAAGGCCTACGATGACGGTACGGAATCCGGCATGGAGTTTTACTCGCTGGGCAGCGGCGGCGGCGTGAAAGTGGACCTCGGTCACGCCGCGAGTTTTCGCGCCAAAATCACTCGTTTTGAAACCGGCGATGTGCCGACGCAGGAACAATTCTTCAGCGTCCGCGGCTGGCCGCCGGGCACAACCACGAATCGCCCGCCGCCGCCCGTATTCAACCTGCGCCTCGCGCGCAACGCCGGCGGAACCGGCGTCGATTGCGCGGCTGACTTCACGCAGTGGGGCGTTTCCAACGTGACGGTGCAATTGTGGAACGGCGGCGCGCTGGTGGCTGAAACGAATCACGTCCCGGCCACGCTCGCCAGTTCGCTGGTGACGTTGGGAGGTTTTCCCGGAATCCTGGGTTGTCCCGGCGTCGGCGTCGTGAGCCTGAATGATACGAATCCCATCTCCGTCATCAGTGGACTCGCATGTTCATCAGGCGCCTGCTCGGGCACCGAGCTGCGCATCCAGGCCGAGCCAACGGCGCAGTCCTCGCCGCCGCCCGCCTTTATGGGACTGGATTGTTTCATCAGCGAAGGCATGGACAATCTGATTCACGGATTGCAAACCACGCCCGCCTGCACGCCGGTGCCGTTGCATTTCAACGCCACGCCGGATGGTGTGATCCTTGTGTGGCAGGGAGAAGGCTTCCGGTTGCAAGGCGCGGAAACTGTCGTCGGACCCTGGTATGATCTCGGCGTCGGTTCGCCAGTCACACTGCCGCCGAGTTCCGCACTGCGACTCTTCCGACTCGTGTGCGATTAAGCGTGGATGGAGGCAGGAGGCCCCTCAACGCACTGATTTCACCCGATAGAATCGGTTGGACGAATTTAGCCCGTCGAGCACTTCCGCGGCGAACGTTGTTCCCGCCACGTTGGTGAGCGCCAGCCAGTTGGTCAGATTGCCGGAGGCTTCCACCGCCCACGGGTTGGTCAGCAGCGGCAATGGGGCGCGCGCATTTATCTGCATCGAACCGCCCGGCGATTTTGATATGGCGGTGAGACGCGACGGAGTGAAGTCGTCGCCGGCGGGATTCGCGATGGAGACGCCGCCTGAAATCGGCTGTCCGAAAATCGGATTGCCGTTTGCGCCCCAGGTGAAACGCTGCATCCGGATATCGCGAGTCCAGCCGGCGCCGCTGTATTGCGCGGCGTGATATACGATCCAGTCTTCGGTGCCATCAAGCGACCGGGTGAGACTGCAATGTCCCGGCCCGTACACCGAGCCGCCCGCACCCGTTACGGTCTTGAAAACCGGTTGCGACATCTTGGTCCACGACGCGGGGTTGAGATAATTGCCGTCGGTGTTCACCAGCATTCCGAGGCACTCGTTGTCGGTCCATGACAGATTGGCGGCATAGACCACGAACACCTTTCCGTTGCGCTGCAACACCTCCGGGCCTTCCTGAATCCAGCTTTCCCAGGAGAGTTGCGGCGTCGAGAGCAACACGCGCGGGCCGCTGATCGTCCATGGATCGCTCATCGGCGCGATGTAAAGATTTTGCAATCCGTCCGTGGTGCCGGGCCAGCCCGACCAGATGAAATAGAGAGCGCCGTTGGTGGCCTCCAAGACGGTGCCATCAATCGCCCAACGATCCGTGGTGGCATCGTACACCTTGCCGATGTAATCGAACGTGGTGCTCTCGCCGCGTTGCACCGCGGCGAACATGCGATGGTTCGCATTCGTTCCGTTGTCGGCTGCATAGTAAATGTAAGCCTTGCCTTGCACGTAATGCACTTCAGGAGCCCACACGTTTTTATTGTAAGGGGCGGGCGGATGAAACGTGGCCAGGAGCGGCGCGTTGCCGAGTCCATTCGTGCCCGCCAGCCGTGTGCAGCGACGGATCTGAACATTCCCGCCCGTCGTGACGGTAAAATAATAGTAACCGTCGCGATATGTGACCCATGGATCGGCGCCGCTGCTCACGACGGGGTTCGTGAACATGCCGCCGAAGAGTTGCGCCACCGGGTAAAGCGCGACCAAAAGCAAAATCGCCGCGCAACGAATCACCCGATGGCGGAGGGAAAAAAATCGCATCGCCCGACTGTTACTGCTTTCTGGCATCGGAGAAATCGTAAGTTAGTCTCGCAGCTCAAGCCAGCATGTCCGAGATGACTTCGCCATGCACGTCTGTCAGGCGGCGGTCGCTGCCGTTGTTGCGAAAGGTCAGTTTGGTATGATCGATTCCGAGCAGGTGCAAAATGGTGGCATGCATGTCGTAGCCGGTGGTTTTGTCTTTCACGGCGCGCCAGGACCATTCATCGCTCTCGCCGATTGCAACGCCGGGCTTTAATCCGGCGCCGGCAAACCAGGTGACGAAGGTGCCGCCGTTGTGATCGCGGCCGAGGTTGCCCTGGCTGAAGGGCATGCGGCCAAACTCCGTCGTCCAGATCAATAGCGTGTCCTCGAACATGCCGCGCGCTTTCAAATCCTTTACGAGCGCCGCGGCGGGCTGGTCCATCGTCTTCGCAATCGAGCCCAGTTCCTTCGAAATGTCGCCGTGGTTGTCCCAGTTGTTCACCGCGCTATCGCGGCCGTTCCATACCTGCACGAAGCGAACGCCGCGTTCCAGCAGCCGGCGTGCCGTGAGACAATTGCGGCCAAAATCCTCGGTGGCTTTGTCATCCAGGCCGTACATTTTTTTGGTAGCGTCGGATTCGCCGGAAAGGTCGAGCACGTCGGGCGCGCTCACCTGCATTTTCGCGGCGAGTTCGTAGGAGGCGATGCGCGCGTCGAGGCGGCTATCGCCGGGATGTTGCGCGAGATGTTCGCGATTCAGTTTGTTGAGGAGCGCGAGACCGTCGGCTTCACTTTGCTTCGTGATGTATTTCGCGGAGTCGCCGGGGAACAAATCCGCGATGGGATTTTTCGCGGTGGCATTGATGATCGTGCCCGAGTGCGTGACGGGCAAAAATCCGGACGAGAAACAGCCTTTGCCATTGTACGGCAGGCCGCGCGAATCGGGCAGCACTACGAACGTCGGCAGATTGTTATTGAGGCTGCCGAGGCCGTAGGAAATCCACGCGCCCATGCACGGAAATCCCGGGGTGAGAAAGCCCGAGGTCTGGAGATAAACGCCGGGACCATGAACGTTCGTGCGCGAGGTCATCGCCATCAGAAACGTCAGGTCGTCCACGCAGGTCGCCAGATGGGGAAGCGCGCTGCTCACCCAGCGGCCGCTCTGGCCGTGCTGCTTCCAGTCGTACGGACTTTTCATCAGGTTGCCGGGAGTGCTCTGCGACGCTTCCACGCGCTCGCCCGGATCGAATTTTTCGCCGCTCCGCTTGATGAGCGTCGGTTTGTGATCGAACAAATCCACCTGGCTCGCGCCGCCGTTCATGAACAATTGCACGACCCGTTTCACCTTCGCCGGATGATGCAGGCCGCCGTTGAAATCCGCGCGCGGCTTCGCCAGCGTATCGGCCAGCAGGCCTTCCGTGCCGAGCAGGTGCGCCATCGCAATGCCGCCCAGGCCGCCGCCGAAGCGCCAGAGAAATTCGCGGCGGTTGAAAGGGGATGGTTTCATGGATTCGATTGGGGTTTCGGACGCGCGTCGGGGACGTCAGTTCACAAACATAAATTCGCTGCAGTTGAACAGAATGCGGCACGTATTGGCCATGCCATATTTGGTCGCGTACCGTTTGAGGTCGCGCAACTCGCCGCGCGTCGGCGGCCGGCCGAGGACCAGTTCGTGCGCGGCGCTGATTTGCCGGGCAAGATCGGGGCTGGTCCTGGCGACTCGGTCGGCGAGAAATTCGCTTTGCCGCAGAACAAAATGATTGTTCATCATCGCCAGAGCCTGGAGCGCCGTTACCGATACGTTGCGGGCGGGCGTCAGTTGCGAAGCGTCCGCGCAATCCAGCGTGTCCATGAACGGATCGGGAATCGTGCGAAAAATAAAGCGATATACACCGCGTCGAAAACTCGCGGGCGAATCGACGTCAAACTTTGCGTAATCAACCACCGGCGTCACCGGCGCGTTGGTGTCAATCAGCACGAATTGCATCGCGGGTGGGCCGCCCATCGTCAGGTCGAGCTTGTCCGTGATTTGCAAAATCGCGTCGCGCGTTTCCTCCGCGTCGAGGCGCGTCCGGTTCATGCGCCACAACAGGCGATTGTCCGAATCGGTTTTGGCGTAAGCCTCGTTGTAATCGGACGATTGCCGATAGGCGGCGCTCAATAGTATCTGGCGATGCAGCCACTTGAAGGAACCGCCGTGTTCCTGAAACGAGACCGCCAGCCAGTCGAGCAATTCGGGATGTGACGGCCGCGCGCCCATCTCGCCGAAATCGTTCGCCGAATCGACGATGCCGTGACCGAAATGATATTGCCAGACGCGATTCACGATGGAGCGCCAGGCGAGCACATTTTTGGGATCGACGATCCATTTTGCGAGCGCGGCGCGGCGGCTGCCTTCGTCATTCGGATCGGCGAGGTCGAATTGGGCCTTCAGATCCGGCACGAACGCAAGCGCGCCGGGCAGGGCGGCTTCGCCGGGTTTGTCGATGTCGCCGCGTTTGAGCACGGAAATGGCCCGCGGCGTTTTGGACGGCTTGAAAATCAATCGTGGCTCGAAATCATTCGCCACCGCATAAACGAAATGGGGCGGGGGTAACGCGGCGAGGTCCCGATTCACGCGCGTCTTGAGGTAATACGCCGCCAGTTCGATTTTTTGGTCGTCCGTGCGATTGACCTGTGGGAGGGCGAGAATCTTCGCGCTGTTCTCGGGAATCGCCTGCACTCGCACCGGGCGCGGCGCGGTTGTGACGGACAGGCGGAATTTGCCGATCAAATGGGCCTGGCCAAATTTTTGTTCGAGTTCGAAAGTCAGCAGTGTGCCACCGGCGAAGCCGGCGTTTTCCTTTAGTTCGAAGAACGCAAAATGCGCGCGCCCGATTTCCGGATGAATGCCCCAACCGGTTTTCGGATTTCCGTCGAGCGTCTTCGTGATGTCGTAGTCCACGCCGTCGTATTTCTGATTGAAGTCCGCCGACGGATTTTGCAGCGCCACGACTTTGGCGGATTCGGATGCCGTGTCGGGCGCAGCCTTCAGATGAAATTCAGTAAGGGTGAGATTGCCGTTGTCCTGACGGCCCGGTCCTTTCAAGGGTAAGTTGTCGTCGGACAAAACCTCCAGCCGCACGGCGGTGATGTTGGTTAACTCCGTTCGGGCCGTAATCGTGTACGTGTCGGTATCGGGGCGCGTGCCGCTCGCGAGTACCGACAAATCAGCCTGCCGGGTGAGCGTTGCGCCGCCTTCGGACTGGAGGTTTGTTGGGTCCAGCGGCATCCACTGTGGTGCATTGAAGTTGATGTCTTTTTCCCACGCCGTCACTTCCGCTTGAATCGCGGGTTCGAGCAATGCTTTCCCCTTCAAGCTCACATCGAGCGCGGTCTTTCGCTTCAGCAACCCCTGACGCAAGGCGTTGGTTTTCGCGTCCAGGTCATAGGGGCGGTCCACACGGTCAATGCCCGCGAACACCGCCTGCAGATTATAATATTCCTTCTGCGAGATGGGATCGAATTTGTGATCGTGGCAGCGCGCGCAGTGGACGGTGCTGCTGACGAAGGTTGAAATCGCCGTGCTCACCATGTCATCGCGATCCAGATTTTGCGCCTGGCGTTTGTCGAAGGAATTTTCGGTGATGTAAACCTGTGAACTGTCGTCCCACGGACCCGCCGCGATGAAGCCGAGCGCCACGATACCGTCAGGATCGTTGGGGAAAAGAACGTCACCCGCCAGTTGTTCCTCGACAAAGCGAGTATAGGGTTTGTCGTTGTTAAACGAGCGAACGAGATAGTCCCGATATGGCCAGGCGTTGGTACGGGGACGATCCTGGGAATGGCCGTGCGAGTCGGCGTAGTGTACGACGTCCATCCAGTGCCGCGCCCAGCGCTCGCCGTAGCGTGGGCTGGCCAGGAGACGATCCACGACGTGTTCGTAGGCATCGGGCGATTTATCGTTGAGAAAAGCCTTCACCTCTGTCGAGGTCGGCGGCAGCCCGGTCAGGTCAAGGGTGACGCGGCGTAACAGGGTGTTTTTATCGGCGGGCCGCGAGGGTTTCATTCCCTGCTGGTCGAGGCGGGCGAGGACAAATTGGTCGATCGGCGTTTTGGCCCAGGACGGATCGCGCGTTTTCGGCGGCTCGGATTTCACGAGCGGCTTCAGCGACCAGATCTTTTCCACTTTCGCGACGATGGGCTGATCGTAAATGGCGCCCTCGTTGATCCACCGTGCGAGCAGGGTAACATCGTCCGGCGAAAGTTTTTCCCGGCGATATGGCATGCCCGGATTTGCGGCGTGGGTGATTTTTTTGTAGAGCAGGCTTTCGGCGGCGTTGCCGGGGATCACGGCCGGGCCGGAATCGCCGCCGCGCAGCAATGACCCATGAGTAGTCAGATCGAGCGAATGCCGCGTCATTTTGCCGCCGTGACATTCCACGCAATTTTTTTCCAGCACCGTCCGGGCGCGCGCGGCGACTGAAGTAGCATCAGCGGCACGAAGCGGAAAGAATGCGCACCAGAACACAGCCAGCAAACCCGTCGCGGCGAGAACGCATCGCGTTCGGATTGTGAGTGGCGTGGGTGACATCAGCGCGGCTCTGGTTAATCGTTTGACCCGCCCTACCATAGCTTTATTCACGACAATCCCCAACCGATAAAATGCCTTTGGAATTTGCCAACGTCGCCGGGCTCTTTACACTAGCGGCATGCTGCGTTCTCTTCTGCTTACCGGAGTGTTATTCAGTCACGTTCTAGTTGCGCCTGCCGCCGATAAACCATTGGTGGAAGCGGGAAAATTCACCGAGATTTTTGACCCAAAAGCGGGCGAAAAGGAGCCGTGGTGCATCAATGATCATACGTTCATGCGGGACACCAACGGAACGTGGCACGTCATCGGCATCACCCATGTTTTGCCCATCGAATTTTTTCGCGACCCGGGCAAAAATTTGCTGCACGCCACTGCGAAATCGCTGACGCAATCGCCGTGGCACAAGGAGGCGTTTGCGGTCACCGCCGACTGGGACAAATACGGCGAGTTCCTGATGTGGGCGCCTTACATCATCAAGCATGACGGGACGTATTACATGTTCGTCTGTGTCGGCAACAATCAGGGTCACAAATATAAAATTCATCTGCTGACCTCGAAGGACATGTGGCACTGGGACCGCAGCCCGGCGAATCCGCTGTTGATCGACGGTTTCGACGCGCGCGATCCGGTGGTGATCCAAAACGGCAAGCAATGGATTCTTTACTACACGGCGAACTCGACGCCGGAGGGCGGCGACCATCTGGTGGCGTGCGTCACGAGCGATGATCTGCTGCATTGGAGCAATAAGAAAGTGGTGTTCACCTTCCCGCGCAAAGGCACCTTTGGCGGACCGACCGAATCACCCTTTGTAGTGCGGCGCGGCGATTCGTTTTATTTGTTCGTGTGCGACGGCGGCACGATCAACGTTTTCCTCAGCAAGGATCCTTTTCATTGGGATTACAAGGAGCAGGTCGGCACGATTTACGCGCATGCCTCGGAAGTCGTTCGTGATGTGGACGGCAAGTGGTACATCAGCCACGCGGGCTGGGACCATGGCGGGTTGTCGATCGCGCCGTTGATCTGGCACGACGGCCTCGACGAGTCGGGTTCATCGCTCAAGCCCGGCTCCGCGGAATGATGCCGAAAGCGATGACGGGCTGAGAGTCCGCGTCCTCCTGGAAAAGAAAATCGGGCTTTGGTGAACCGGAGTGGTTCGACCAAAGCCCGTTGTTGTTTGGGCCGAGAATGAGTTCGACCCGGTGCGACTAAATGCCGCGCCGATCGAACGTCCGTTTACGGAATCTGCGGGCGATAATATTTTGTCGGGCCGGCGGGCACTACGTAGGTGAACTGCCCAGGCGTAAGGCCCGGAACCGTCGTCCATGGGCCGCTGATGGAACCGGCCTCTTGCAGCGGCACGCCGCCGCTCCAGCGAATGACCACGCTGCCGCCGACGATGTCGGAGCGGATGGCGCCGGGGATCTTCAACGCGCTCGGTCCGCCCAGCGCCTGGATGAAGGCATCGGGCCGGCGGCCGTTGCTGAATTGCACGCTGCTGACATAACCTTCCGCGGTATCGCCGTCGTTGTCCGCGAAGAGGAGGCCGTAGGTGCCCACGGAAAAGCGACCGTCCTTGGCGCTGAGACCGGTGGTCTGGTTGCCAACTTTCACGCCGTCCACGAACTTGGTCAGCACGGGAGCCTGGCCCGGACCAGAGAGGTCGAAGGCGAAGGCAACACGATGCCATTCTCCGGCAGAAATGTAGCCATTGTATATGCTGGTGATACCAAGGCCGTCAGCGGGATTGATGAATACATCGGCGTCGCTGGCATTGGCAATATCGGTCTGCCACAGCGCGCGATACGTAAAGTCCGAGCTGCCCGGGTAGTAGATGTCGTAAATCAGCGTGTACTGATTCACGTTCACTCCGCCGCCGTTGGGCAACGCGCCGTGGAACAATTTATACCCGCCCCATGAGGCAACGCTCGGCGTGAAATGCATCACCGTGGTCGGAGCGCCATTGATGTCAGGGATGCCCATGCTGGTGGTGCTGCCGAACGTGGTGTCCGCCTGCACAGTGGCATTGTAGAACTGCATCGACGTGCCGTAGCTCGCGGCGAGGTTGTTGCTGATGAAATCCCACTGGCCGCTGACCAGCACGAGCGGATTGATGACCGAGAGCACCGCCGGGGGCGTGCTCGTCACCGAGCCGCCGCTGTTGCTCACAATGACGTCGTAGGTGCCGGCGTCCGTGGAATGAATGACGGGCAGGGCCAGCGCGGAGCCGGTATTGCTCGGCAGGTTGGTGCCGTTATGACGCCATTGATACGAGAGCGGTCCGAGACCGCCGGCCGTGACGGAAAGGCTCGCGCTGTTACCCAACGCCGCCGCCTGGGTGGCGGGCGCGGTGATGATGAACGGCGCATCCGGAACAATGCTATAGAGGCCGAAGTCGTCCATCCCGAAGTAGTAACTGTTCGCCGCTGCCTGGGCGAAACGGAACCGGACCGCCGCCTGATTGTCGGCCTGGGCGAGACGAATCGCTTCGACGCGCATGGAACTCGTGAGATCCGTGCTGGTGCGACCGCTGATGTAATTCGCGAGACCGGCCCACTGGGCTTGCGCCACGCCGATGAATGCGCCGAAGTTGCCGGGCGAAGGCACCCCCGCATGCGCGGTGGCGAGCGTGTTGGAGGCGTCGATGTTGCCGTTCCCATCGCGAATGATATTGGCACTGTCCATCAGATACAGCGCGGGCAGCCAGGTCGAGCCGCCGTTGATGGAGTATTCCACCGAGGCAATGTTGTTGTTGTAGGTGGCGAAGATATCGCTGAACACGAGATGCACATTAGCCTTGCCGCTCAAGTTGTAATCAGCGGTTGTGAGGTATTGCACCTGATTGCCGAAACGGCCGGCCGAGGCGGCGAGGGCGAAGTTGGTATTGATCAGGTTGGTGACAGGCGAACCGTTCAACCATTGATTGGGCGCGACGTTCAGCGTGGGCACGTAGTAATTGCCGCTCGGGACCACCGTGAACAAATTCGACAGCGTGCTGCGGCTGATGACGGTCCAATCCAGGTACGAATCGGAATGGAAGTTGTTCAGATCCGAGCCCGGCAAATCGCTATCCGTGGTATTGCTCGCGGACCAGCCCGCAGGCAACGAACCCTCGGCCACTTCGTCGAAGGGCTCCTGATAGATCGCCGGGCCGGTCACGATGTTGACGTAAGGCGCGACGGTGAACGACGCGAGATTCGTGCGAGTGGTGACGCTGACACCGTTGTCGCTCCAAACGAGTCGATAAGTGTGCGGTGACGCCGCCGGCAGGAGCCCGGGCGGGTCGTAGGTGATGGTGGTAAAGATCCCGGATTTCAGGATAACGGGCGAAACCGTGCCGCCATCAAACTGGAGTTGGATGGTGTTGGTGTTTACCTGCGTATTGACGTCCTTCAACGTAACGCTGACAACCGCCGCCGGGCTCACGCCAGTCGCGCCGTTCGCGGGGGCGGCGGAATCAACGACCGTAGTCTGGCTGAGATCCAGCACGTCGAGTTTCACGAGGTCGATGTAGGTATCGGGAGATCCGGTGCTGGCGATGTTGGGGCTGCGGGTTACATACACGCGCGCCTTGCGGGCGCCTGCGGGGACCGTGCCGGTGGCGACGTACTTGATCCAGTTATGGTCATTGGAAACGTCGGCCGGAATATTCGTGTTCCCGCTCGCAAACGTCACCGCGAAGGTGTTGGTGGTGCGATCCAGAATCACGTTGCCGCCGATTTGAGTGCCGGTGGCGGAGTCCGAGGTGGCCGCATCGTTAAAAAATCGGAGCACGAGGTAGGGTTGCTCGGGATTCGAGTTATACGACGCCATCCAGCCGCTGAAGGTGTATTGCGCCTGGCCGGAATCAATGCCGGTGGTGGTGAGACCATTCGTCAACGCGACGGTTTGCGTCAGCGCGTAGGCGTAAATTTCGTTTTGTAGAAAAAGATTGGGATCCTCCGGCGTGACAAAATTTCCCCACGCGCTCCACTCGGCGGCTTGACGCCACGAATACATGCTGCCCGGATTTTCGCCCGAGGGAATATTCGGCCCGTCGAAGTAGGCCTGCGTGGTATTGTTGTACTGCGAGAAGAAACCGACCCAGTCGTTCGTGCCGCGCTGGCCATATACGTTGCCGCCGCCGCTGTAGGTTTCGAAGCTGCTGTTCAACAGCAGATTGCCGGCGTTCGCTGTGCCGACGAAGGATAAGCCGCCCGCGAGAATCGAGAGGGCTAACCTGGTTTTTTTGGTTTTCATGACGTGTTGGGGTGTTGGTTTTACTGTTTTTTGGATTCTGCGGCTTTTTCGGTTTGGTATGAGGTTGAATTATTTTGGAGGCTCAGTCGCGCCCCACGCTATCAAATCGGATTTATGCGGATCGCGCATCCCATCCTTGACGGGCCCTTTGCAAATATCGCAAACGACCGGTTGCGGGTCGTGTCGCCGTGGCCGGATGGTCAGGTGCTTGTCTTTCTCGCAATAATAACCAATGACATCGATCACTGATTCGTTGCCGCATTTGGAGCATTTCGGCCCAAGAAACACGGTGCGAGGGGTATAGTATTTAACGTCGCACTTAAGACAAACGTAGCCGTTGGCATCTGACTCCAGCGCGGCGATGGCGGGATCTTTTTTGCAACCCGGGGTAATCAAAGCGAACGCTATCACGCAGACTAGAAAGGCCGTCCTCGTAGGGACACACCTTGAACGAAAAAACTTGCCCGCGGAATACATGGTCTAAGGGTCGGCGTCCGTGGACGAATAAATGGTGAGAATATATTTCGACTCCGTTCGCGCAGGGACAAATTCGGCGTGGCCGTCACAAAACGCCACGTTGCCGCCATCGGCGCCGTGATTGTCAATCGGGTCGGGGATATTATTGCGGGTGCCGGAATAGCCGGAATCACCGTCAAAGATCAGGCCCACCTTGCTTGGATTGGAGGGCGTGTTCACGTAATCCTTGCAGTAGTTGTAATTGGAGGGGTATTTATAAATCCAGGTGCCGACGTTGGCGCGGGTCTTTTGCGCCACGGGGAAAGTCCCCTTGGGCGAGCCGTAGGAATAGCCAAAAAAGCCAAATATCTCATAGCTGGTCCCGGGCTTGGCCAGCTTGCTGCCGGCGTAATAGCTCAGATCGTATAGCGTGATTTCACCGCTCAATGGATCGCGAAACTGGTTGGTGCCGATAAAATTCTGGGTATTCGGACAAATAAACGCTTTGGTGTCGCGCACGTATCGTTGATAGGCCCAGGTCTGGTCATCGTCGCCGTCATCTTTCGTATTCGCCAGAATTCCTTTAGGGTCGTCGTCCGAGTACATCATGCTGGCGAGAATCACCTGCTTCTCGTTGTTCATGCACTGGATGCGTTTGGCTTTATCCTTGGCGCGCGCCAGCGCCGGAAGAATCAGGCTGGCCAGCACGGCGATGATGGCAATGACCACCAGCAGTTCGATCAAGGTAAAGGCGTGGGCTTTTTTTCGGGGACGCTGGCCGATTCCTTGATCGCCAGGGGCGGTGCTGCTCTCTTGCTTCATGCGTGCGGCGTGATTCCGTTGCTGTAACTTACATAATCTCACTGATGGCGAGGTTGGGCACAATACCATGTTCTAGGGGGGACC
>JBGALR010000014.1:0-134041 GCA_044223735.1 Limisphaerales bacterium
TGCTGTTGCCCATTCGTCAGAAGTAGTGTTTTCGTTCATATACCACCGTGAAGCAGTCAACTGCCACCACCACTACTACTACCGGTGAAATTTATGTGCATACGGGGCAACGTCAGTTCGGCAACCTGTCGGGAGAAAAAGGCCCGGGAAGGACCCAAACGTATATGCCCCGGGGCGCGTATAGGTGCGACTCATACCTTGTCGAAGTTCACTGTCACAAAGAACTGCTCAAGGCGGCGTCGCATCTTCGCCTTGTTGCCAGAGAAGCGCGCCGCAAGCTTCTCCATTGAATCATTGGTGGTGATCGTGGTGTCTGCGTGGTTGTCGCACCTGGTGGATAGTAGCTCAAAGATTACCTCTTGCGCCGGCTCAGTGATCTTCTCGCTTCCCAAGTCATCGATGACCAGTAGTTCGGTGTTGCGCAAGCGATTGAACATCTCATTGAACTCGGCTCGGGCGTCACGGTCCACGTGCTTCAGCTTCACGATGCGGAAGAAGGTCGGTGAAAGGATGAACTCTGGACGTCCCGACACGGATCCGCCTTTAAGCCCAGCCAACATCATCGCCCATGCTGCCGCCGTTTTTCCCAGCCCGCTTGCGCCAGTCAAAATCATCCCAAGCTTTCCCATTGGGGGCGACTCGTACCATTCAGCCACGAATTTGAATTGCCGCGGCCGTGGAGCGGTGTCGACTTCGAGGCAATAAAAATCCTCTGGTATGGTGCTTTCAAAATTGGCTATGTGCTGTTGCCGCTCCTTCCTCAGCCGCTCCGTTTTTATTTGAGAAAGTCGCGTCCGCTCTTTGGCTTCCTCATCCTCGCGCCGGCGTTCGCTTTCAATACGCTCCTCTTCGGTCAATGGGAATTCGCACACTCTGGTTTCGAACAATCCACGGTTGGCTAAAACTCTCCTCACCCGGTCTGGGGCAATTGCGTCCAAGGTCTGCCCGTCCTGCAAAAAAGCTTTATGAATCAAAAATCTCAACCCCCTGGTTCCGAACCGATCAACGAGCTGCTTGAACTCATCAAACTCGTATGGGTCCAAAGGCGCGCCATTCATCGGACACCTCCCCAGTGTTCCACAAAATCCGGGTAATCACTCCCAGCCTGCGCCTCAAGCGCATTGGCTGGGGGATGATTACCCGTGGAATGATCAAGCTCACCAGATGCGCCCTCTTCCCTCCTTTTCTTAGGGGCCGCCTTGGTGGCGGCCCTTCTTAACTTCTTAAAACCTCTGTCGCAGCGTTCATGTGGTTTGCTGAGACTAGGGGTAGTCTCATTATGCGACGGGGTAAGGAGCTTGAATGTGCTGGCTAATAGGCGCTTTTTGTTCTTCGGATCGGCGTTGGATTCGTGCGATATCATGCCCAACTCTTCGAGCATTCCAACGCAGCGAAATGCCGTCGCGCGACTCACGCCGGCGCGGGTGCGGATGATGCCTATTGTCTCCGTAATCGTGTTTGAGCCGTGCTCATTGGCCAGGTCGCAGAAGGCATCCCAGACTGAGAGAACGGCCGGGGCTGCGCCCTCACATTGGTTAATGATGCGGTCCCTGTCGGCACGCCAGACCTTGAACCAGCCGGCGCGCTCGATTTTGACAGTGGGCTGGTTAGGCTTGACTTCTCCCCCGCGTTGGATAAGTTCCTTCATCATCTTTAGAACCAACCCGCCGCTATGGCTCGCGCCGTAGTGGCGGACTTTGTTTTCGGGTGGATGACATTTTAGGCAGGTAATCCGTCACGGGATATTTGCGATGCGATGGCGCTGGGGATGCGCCAAGACCTGCCGATCCGGATTGCGCCTGGAATGCGGCCGGCGCGGAGAGCGCGACGCACTGATTCAGGATGCCACGAAATGAAAGGGGCGAAGGCCTCGACGGTGAGCAACGGTTCGGGCGGCACCGCAACCGCCTTAGACTTTGGATTCAACATGCAACCACTGTTGCACGCTGTTGCGAAATGTTGCTAGTGCTGAAGTGGGACTTAAAGCTTTGTGTCCCAATTTTTCAGCTTTTTTGCCCCATACCTTGTGACGCTTCCAATGGACGGAAACTTCCCATTAGGGTGCATTTTTCTAAATTCCTGTTCAGCAAGACGGTAAGCTTCTTTGACTCTCAGTTTTGGATTTTGGTGCTTGAGGCGTAAGTAAAAACTCCACGCTTGGAGTTCTTTATTTCCTCGTTTTCCGGGATTTGGTGCATTCAGCGTCACCAGCAGCCGGGAAAAATCAATCCCAAGACTCAATGCGATCTGAGCAACGTAGTCACTCCGCATCGGCCGCCGTATGGCGAAATGCAAATTTGAGCACTGCACTTTAATCTCTTCGATGGAATCGAGGATTTCAGATATCTTGCTGCCGTCGTCCACCAAGAACACACCGGCTGGAAAGTTAGGATCGGCAGAATCATAAAATCCCGCTGGCACCAGCCAGTTTAGCATTCCTTCTATTCCTCCAAGGTCGCGGATTTCCCAATGCCCTTCGGGAGCAAAATACAGCGTAGCCTCAAGAATGCTTTTGAAGTTCAATTCCCATCGCCTTTCGGTTTGAGCATGTCCCCAATGGGTACCGCCGACGCCGCCCGGCGCCGATGGTCTGTGTAAACGGCTGCGGTCATTTTGATCGTCGAGTGCCGCAGTTGCCGGCTGGCAGTGTGAATGTCCGTTGCATGATTGATGACGCTGCCAAATTCCTTGCGGAGAGAATGCAACGGCTTCAGGCCGTCAACGCCATTATCCCGCAGCCATTTCGAGACCTCCTTGAAAGTTTCTTTGCATCGGCAATACCCGGGCCCGCGCTTCGCTCCCGGCGCGGTCGTGGGATCGATTACGAAACGGCCGTTGCCGTGCACATGCTGCTGCAGTTCCGTGAGCAAGCCCGTGTCCACGTAAACTACGCCCAGGCTGCTGTCAGACTTCGCCCGGAAAAATTCAGTGTTCACGATCTGAATCAGCGAGTTTTGAGAATCGATCTGCGACCGTTCCAACATATCGATTTCCCCTCGCCTCAGGCCCGCGCCCAGCGCGAGCAACACCACCTTGTAAGCCTCGGGGCCCAATTCCTTTTTCGCGGCCTGTAGCAAGCGCCCCGCTTGAATGCTGGATACGTATTTCAGATTCCCCGCGTTCTCAAGATCCACGCCATCGAAGGGGCTCGGGACTGGCGGCAGCTTTTCCTTAGCGAGACACTTTGCCATTTTCGGGCCAAAGAGCGTGCGGGCATTTATCAGGAACGAGTTTACATTGCGGCGCGCGCGAAGCTGCTTTGTTGGTGAGTCCCCGGCGGCCGCAATAAAGTCCCGCTTCCACTTCACAATCGATGCGGGCGACAATTCCGAAAGCTTTATGGCGGCCGCCTCTTTCTGCCAAGGTTTATGGAACGGATCGAATTTCGAATCGTCATCCATCTTCCCGCTATGGATCTCCCGGGCGATTTTTCGGAGTGCGTAAGCGTAGTTTGCCCACGTCACTTTTCGTCCCAAAAAGAGCGGTTCGCAGGTTTCGAGATATCCGCCAACGGTAGTTAAGTTCCGGGGCGAAGATTTTTCTGGATTTAGTTCTGTCAATGCGGCCTGCCATCCCCTACTCTGGACCGTTTTGAAAAGTCGGGCCGCTCTTCTCGCTGCTTCGTCCTGTGTGTTCGTCCCCAGCCCGACCGATTCACGCCGACCGCCGCACTGAATTCGCGCGTACCACTGCTGGACCTCGAACACATTTTTCTCGCGCCGATAGGTAGGACGAAACACCCGTTCGGACCAATAAGCCGCACTGTAGCGCGAGGCTTGTTTTGCCACTGCTTTGCCACTTGGCGGGATTTGTGCGGCGGTATCGGGTTGTGTCACGTAGCCTCATTAAACCCGCTTTTGCTGGCATTTCAACAGAAATATGCAACCGCCTAAAATCTATCACAACCCAATAAAACCGCGAAGCTTATGAATGGCATTCAGAAGGTCGCAGGTTCGATCCCTGTCGGCTCCACCATCCGGAAACAAAAACAAAGGGTCAAATCCACCTTTCGGCATTCCACGAAAGCCAGGGGTTTATTCGGGGATGGTCCAAAACTGAGTTCGGCTAGCCGCCCGGCCGACGGGAACTGTCACATACTCGACCGTTCAATTCGCGACTTGTGTCCCCAGCCCGATTGGCTACCCTAAGCGTCCATTCAGGAACTCGACGGCTTTTCCGACGCCGCGACAATCCAGTGAGGGCGCTCATCGGCGGATTGGAATGCGGTGGATTCGGCGGCTCCAGATTGAATGCGAAAGACATTGAACATCGGTATGCGGACGAAAGCTATGGCTGCCGATGCCGGATCAGGAAAGCGGCCATAATGCACGGGCCGAAACGCAAACAGCAGGAATACCGGCTGAAGCAGCGCCGGCGGATTGAAGCGTCGCCCCTGATGACGAATAAATTTACGTTGCTGCACGGTTTGAAGGTGACGCTGGAATATTTCGACGCCAAGGGCATTACCAAAAGCGGCGAAATGAAATGCAGGCAGAACGTCACTCACATGCGGTCGGCGGTGTGGTTTGCGTGTCCAGGCCTGGAATGCACCGAAGGCGATTTTGATTTGGGTCAGGCCATGGCGAACGCCGTGGCCGGGCGGCGAACGATGGTAACGGGTGAAATAAGATGTCAGGGAAAACGAAAACGTGGCGACCAGGACTTGATGCCGTGCCCAGCCCTGCTACGCTACAAGCTGAATCTAGATTATGACTGAAGTGAAGTTGAAAAAGGGCGAGCCAGTCGAGAAGGCCATCCGCCGACTCAAAAAGAAACTGGATCGCGAGCAGACCCTGCAAAAGTTCCGCCAGCGCCGGCGCTTTGAAAAGCCGAGTGAAATGAAACGCCGCAAGGAAAAGGCGGCGCGTTTCGCGGCCATGTTGAAGCGTCGCTACGCGGACGACTAGACCGCCGCGCTTACCCAAGCGCGGAATCGCCAAGGGGACAAGGGTGGCATACCCTTCCTCCCGCCATTTTCGTGAATGAACCCGGGGCAGCCGCAGGTTCGGAAACGCCCCTATTCAGCCCCGCTCACCGGGCGATTGGTGCGTTCTTATTACGTTAAAAGCGTCAGCAGCCCGCGCATTAACAGCGCAAGGCCCTCTTCCTACTGCATCGCCTCCAGCTTCACGTAATCCAGCGCGAACATGTAAGCCTTCACCGCTTTGTCGTTCGCCCCAACAATCTCGACCGTGAGTTTATGGTCCCCCGCTGTTAACCGGCGGGCGCCCATCACCAAGGCACCGCTCGGTTCCACCGTGGCATTGTAGAGGTCGATGGGACCGCCCAGTTTTTCGCCATCAAGATACAGCTGCACGATGCCGTAGTCCGGGGCTTTGGTGACCTGCAAGCTGATCTTGTATTTGGCGGTCTGGGTCACGGGCAATTCCAGGTCGAGATGATCCTTCGGTTTCCCCTCGATCCACCAGAGATGAGAGTCGTTGCTCCACTGGCCGGGAAAGCCGGTCATATCCTGCTCCTGCGGTTCGCCGCCGGTCTTCCCGAGGATTTTCAATTTCTCTCCTTCGATCACGCCGGGGACTTTGAAAGTCTCGACGGGGACCCAATAGCCGATGCGCTGACTTAGCGGCGCAGGCACATACGGATCCTTGCCGCCGGGCGCGAGGTACCAGTACGCCATCGCCGCATAAAGTGTCGGCCGCCGGTTGTCGTAATATTTTTCGATGTCGCCCTCGAAAGTTTTCTGGAAGGGCACGTTGTCGGAAATGTGCCAGCGGTTCACCGAGACGTGGCCGCGATTGTTCCCATCGTTATGCGTCTGATCGTGGTAGGCATTTTCAAACAGCCTGGGACTGCACCACGCATACCCGAAATAATCTTCCGAACCAGTGCCGAAAGTGGACGGAAACTTTTCGCCGTCCACGAAGAATTTTTCATCGCCTTCACCCCACCACCCTCCGCGTGGATTCCAGATGTGCAGCATCACCCCGACGAAGCGCCCAATGCCGTCCGTTTTGAGGAAAGGCCAGTCGATGCCGCGATCCGGCTGCGTGGTCAGCAGCACATCCCGATGCCACTTGGCATGGAAGCGCGTCAGGTTGACGGCATTTTGCCGCAACGGCCTCGTCACCACCTTGTATTCCACTTTGACTGGCGTCCTGCCGTCGTTTTTTAGAATCACTTCGGCGCTCTTGGCAAAAGGCATGTACCAATTGCAATACCACCAGCCCTCCTTGGTCAGCCCGAGCGGCAATGAACGATACGGATTCACGCCGGGCGCGGTGCCGAAGAAATCGCCAAACGGCGCCCACACGCCGGGCTGGGATTCATCATCCCAACGAATCTGGATGACGAGTGAACGCAAAATGTCGATATCCTCCGCCGTGCCGGGCAGATTGAGTTTGAATTGCAAACTCGCAATCGCCGAGGGCCCGCCCAGCGAGGAGATGGGCGCGGTGCGACCCGGCTCGACCATCGCTTCGCCGCGAAAGCCCATCGTAACGCCACCCGTCGGCAGCGGCCCGCAGTTGCTCAAAATTCCATCGGCCTGATTGAGCGCGGCATCATCCTTTTCGGAAAGGTTGCGTTTGAACGTGGGCACCTTGGTGCCTTTGGGAAACGTTTCGTATCCGAAATGGTAATACATGCCCCAGCCCGGATCGGCCACGATCTTGCAAGATTTTTGGTAGGGAATCGGAACGTAATTATTGAATCCCATCGCCACGCTGTGCACGAGCGCGGGACGATTGAATGGCGCATTCTTGCCATCGAAATAACCGCTGAACGGCAGATCCACCGCCGGCTCGCTGGCGCCATCGAGATAAATCCGCACGTGCCCCTCCTTGGGCGTCGCCGACCAGATGCGCCAGATGCAGCCGGGCCCCTGCATTTCAGCGAGCACCAGTTTCCCGTTCTCCTTGCGAATGATTCCGTCGCCGTCTCCGTTGGCATCCCACGCCTCATATTTGCCGGTGGGAACGTCGTAGCGGCTCCGGCGATCGTAGCTCGACCACTGCGCCATCTGATCGCCCGGTTCCGGAATCGTGGCCAGATACTCCAAGTCGGTCAGGCGTTTGACGAGATCGACATAGGTTAACGATGGTTCCGCGATCGCAAGCTGGATACAGCACACCGTCGCCAAAATAAAGATACCAGTTCTTTTCATGATCACTCGGCGTTTCCCCTTACTTCAATTCCATGCCGCCCTGCGCGACGTTTTCCTTGTCGTACACGCGTGAGCCGAGGACGACTTCCTTCGGAACTTGTTCGCCGCCAAGAATTTTCAAAGCGTTGTCCACCGCCTCGGCGCCGCCCGTGGGATACTGAAACGTCGCGTCGAGAATTCCCTGCTGCACATAAGCCACGCCTTCCTGCGGCAGCGCGTCGATGCCGACGAAAATCATTTCCTTCTCGCGCCCTGCCGCCTTGGCCGCCAGATAGGCGCCGTGCGCACCGGGGTCGTTATGGGCGTAAACGCAATCAATCTTGTTGAAGCGTGAAAGCGCGGACTCCATTTCCTTTCGTGCATCCGGCTCGAGCCACTTCATGTCCGTATCGAAAATGATTTCCACGCCGCTGCCCGCGATGCCTTCGCGAAAGCCGCTGTCGCGATCCTGCGCCGGTATCGAGGTCATTAAGCCCTTCAACTCCACCAGCTTGCCCTTGCCACCGAGCTTTTTCGCGATCCACTCGCCGGCGGCCTTGCCGATTTTCTTGTTATCCCCGCCGATGAAGCAGGTGTATTTATCACCCAACAAACGGCGATCCAACACGATGACGGGAATGCCCGCCTCCATCGCCTTCGCCACCGGCTCCGTTAACGGCTGCGCTTCCTTCGGGCTGATGATGATGAGATCCACACCCGCGCTCACGAATTCCTCGACGTGCGAACGCTGCTTGAGCGTGTCGTTTTGGGCGTCCTTGAAAATGACTTTCAAATTGGGGTGCTTGTCAGCCGCCGCCTTGACTTGCGAGTTCATCTCAACTCGCCACGGCTCGCCGAGATTGCACTGGCTCATGCCGATGGTGTAACTCGACTTCGCCGCCTTGGTCGAGTTGGTCGCATTGGTCCCGCCACCTTTGGCGGGTTCGCCCGACTCCGGCTTGCCGCAGCCGGACGTCAGCAGAAAAGTGGTCAACAAACAGCACGTGAACGCGGGGGTAAGGAAGTGTCTCATATCGGCTTTGTCCAATAGCGGTTCCACGCCGGGATGAAAAGCCGATTCTCCGGGTCCAACGCCGACCTCTCCAATCCAGCCAACGGGGTGGGAACTTTCCCCATAAAATTATCAGGTGCGAATTACCGCGAATTGCCTTTAAACCACTCCATTTCAAAAATCCCCATTTCGCGTCCAGGTTGTTCCTTTTCCATTCGAAAATCCACATTTGAGATTCCCCAAACCCAACGGTCCAACCCTGATTTTGGGTAACAATCCGGCCGAAAGGTCAAATACCCCGGCCATCTGGCGGCCCCGCTGACGGTCAAAATTCAAATGTCAAATATCCTCACTCCACCAACTATCTTGATGCCGGCGGTTTTTGGACCGCGGCGGAAAGCGCAGCGCCACGCCGCTTTCGGTGGATTCTGGTCGTGGGACCGAAATATCGCATCGGTGATTGGACGAGCAACTCTGTCCTTCGCACCTGGTTGGACGAGGCCGCGCTTTCGCCTGACATTCGCTCACAGTTGGCGAATGTCGAAACGCCGCCAATTCATTCTCCGCGCTGAAGTTTGACGCCTTCGGGACTTTGGCACCTGTTGGAAATCTCGGCGTGGACATCCAAATACCCAGACCCTCGCAAACGATGTCGCGCAACATTGGCAACGCAGCCGGAAAAAGCCAGAACTTTTCCCTTCTCATTTGGCCGGAGGTTGCTACTGTATCGCTCCAACGAGTCACCAAACCATTCCCACTATCGGAGACACATGTCCGCCAAACGCATCACCCTTGCTTTAATCGCCGTCAAACTTCTTCTGACATCGGCCGGCACCGCTCAGGCGGCCGGGACCGTCATCGGTTGGGGGCAGAACAATTTCAATCAAGCAACCAATGCGGGCAGCTTGTTGAACATGCAGGCCGTGGCCGCCGGCAGCGACAATTCCGCCCCGAACAGCTTAGGATTCAGCCTGGCGTTGAATCCCAACGGAACCATTTCAGCCTGGGGAAACAACAACTACGGTCAAACCTCCATTCCCGCGTCCGCAAACAGCAACATCATCGCCATTGCCGCCGGGGAATACCACGGGGTGTCGCTCAACGCGGACGGCAAGGTCTTCGCCTGGGGAAACAACGCGAATCGTCAAACGAATTTACCCAGCATCCTTTCGTCGAATGTCATCGCCATTGCCGCCGGCGGCAGCGGCACGGATGCCAACGGCAGCGGAGGCACGCATAGCCTGGCTTTGAGAAGTGACGGCACGGTCGTGGCCTGGGGAAGATACCAGTCTGGCCAAACCAACGTGCCCGCCGGCCTGAGCAACGTGGTCGCCATCGCCGCCGGATCAGCTTTTAGTCTGGCGCTAAAGTCGGACGGCACGGTTGCCGTCTGGGGTTCGACCGTCACCGGCGCTACGAGCCAGACAAACGTGCCGGGCACCGCCACCAACGTCGTGGCCATCGCCGCGGGCTCCTTGCATTGCCTGGCCCTCCGGACCAACGGGACTGTCATTGCGTGGGGAATAAATAGCGTCGGTCAAACGGCCGTGCCGATCAGCGCCAGTAATGTCGTGGCCATCGCCGCAGGCGACCAACACAGCATGGCCCTGCGGCGGGACGGCACGATTGTGGTTTGGGGCAATCCAATTCCAAGCCTTTATACCTTCACCGTGCCTGCTGGTGTCTCGAATTTCACCGCGATCGCTTCAGCAGGCCGTCACGCGCTCGCGACCTACGGCGATGGCACGCCAGGCATCACCGTTCCCCCGCGCTACCAATCGGTTTACCCGGGCGGCCGCGCGGTCTTTGTCGTCATGGCGGCCGGGCCAGGAACCTTGACCTACCAGTGGCAGGCCAATGGCATCAATATTCCCGGAGCCACGGGGCCGATTCTGACGTTGACGAATGTGCAGCCCGCCAATTCCGGTTGGTATCAGGTGACCGTCCGCAACACGTTTGGAGCGGATACCGCCAGCGCCGGTCTGACCTTGCTCGATGGCCGGGTCACCATCACGCAGCAGCCCGCGAGCACTACGGCGGTGGACGCCAATTCGAATACCGTCGTTTCTGTGACCGCCGTTGGAGGAATCCCGATTTCTTATCAATGGTGGAAGGATGGCGCCGTTATCAACGGCGCCACCAACGCCAGCTACGCGATCACCAACGCACAAACCGCCAATGCCGGCGGTTATTCGGTGGTGGTCTCCAACGTTTATGGCTCCGTAATGAGCAGCACCGGCAGTGTCAGTGTGGTGTATCACGCTCCGATCGTTGTTCTCCAGCCGGTGGGCACCAATGTTCCGGTCGGCGGCACCTTTACTCTCAGGTCATCCGCCACCGGCACTACACCTTTGAGCTGGCAATGGCGCACGAACGGCACGCCCATTCCCGGCGCCAACGCCACGAACTATGTGGTGAACGCGGCACAACTCGGAGACGCCGCCACTTACGACGTCGTGGTGAGCAACAGTGCCGGCTCCACCAACAGCACTCCAGCGGTGGTGAATGTTGGCTACCCCCCCGGAATCGCATCCTCACCGCAGCCGGTGACGGGCAATGTCGGCGACACAGTAAATTTTAGCTGCGTGGTGACCGGCACTCCACCCTTCGGCCTGCAATGGACGCTGAACGGTTATGTCATTTCCAATCAGACCGGGCTCAGCCTGACACTTCCCAACGTTCAAACCACCAATATCGGCCTCTACGCGCTGGTCGCGACGAATATCTTTGGCAGCACCGCGAGTTCGAACGCGGCGTTGAATTTGAACGGCTACGATTTTTCCCAAACGGCGGGTCTGGTGGCGTACTACGCGCTCAATGGCGATGCCACGGATTCCAGTGGCTTCGGGAACGATGGCACAAATTTCAACGTGGTGGGGACCTTTGACCGTTTCGGGAATACGAATGCGGCGATGTATTTCCAGGGCACAAATAACTACATCAGATGTAAAAATGGCGCCTACTTCGCGTCTCGGTTTACGGTCACCGCCTGGTTATACGCGACTAATTACAGCTACTATTCGCGCATTCTGGACTTTGGGAATGGCGCGGCGGTGGATAACACGGACCTGGCTTTTTCCCAGCTATCCACGGGCAATCCTTATCTTGAAGTCTACAACGGCACCTCGCGCCTCGGCGATTGCCAGTCCACCTTGCCGCTCTCCTTAAACAAATGGGTGCAGGTCGTGGGCACCTGTGATGGCAGCCAGATTAACATTTATGCCGACGGCCTGATACTGGCGACCGTGAACGCGGTTGTCAGCCGCCCGCAACTTTTCACCACCCTTAACTATATCGGCAGAAGCAATTGGAAGGCTTCGGGAGGAGACCAGGATTTTGCCGGGAGCTTTGATGAGATACGGATTCTAAATCGGGCGCTCTCCGCGAATGAAGTGGCTCACCTGTATGCGCTGGAGGCCGATGTCCCCGTCATCACGCAATCACCTCAGGCACAAACCGTGGCTGCCGGCGCGACCGTGTCATTCAGCGTTGCGGCCACCGCGAATCATCCGCTCACCTATCAGTGGCGCACCAACGGAATTCCCATTATCGGGGCGACCAATTCGGTATTGACGATCTCGAATGTCCAATCCGCGAATATCGGTTTCTATTCCGTCGCCGTCAGCAACTCGGTGGCCGGCGCGGTCAGCTCCGCGGCCCTGCTTAACCTCACCGGCGCCGCCGACCCGACGATGGCCGGTGTGATCGCATATTATCCTCTCGACGGCACCGCGAATGATGCAGGCACCAATGCGCTCCATGGGGTGGTGAATAATGGCGCTGTTTGGACCACCAACCGGTTTGGATATTCCAATGGCGCGCTACGGCTCGACGGGAGCACTGGTTTCGTTTCCGTGAGCGACCCGGCGGCACGGTTAAATTTCGATATCCGATCCAACAACTACACCATCACAACCTGGGTATGCCTCAATAGTTTGCAGTCGTCGTCCGACCAATGCATCTTGATCGATCGGGGTACAAAATTAAATCCGCCCACCTCGTACACTTTGGTTTATAGCCCGGGCATCAATAAGTTCTTCATCCAGATGTGGGATGGCTTGGCCTTCGTTCAGGTAAACAGTGCGTTCCCGGTTTCCGCCGGGCTGTGGTATCAGCTTGCCGTCGTGGTTGAAAATCGCGTCGTCACTCTCTTTGTAAATGGCGTCAATAAATCCGTGCCGGCTGCTAATGGCGGGATCGCTCCCGCCAATTTTGGCACCACAAAAAACGCGGAGGGGATTCGTAATTTCGGTCGTTTTGCGTATACCGATTACGCCAACTACCTGAATGGAAGCCTTGACGACATCCGTTTCTACAACCGGGCCTTGTCGGCGGATGAAGTGTCGTATCTCTACGACCTGGAATCCACTTCCGCCGCACCAGCGTCGCCGATTTTGACCGGCAGCCTGGTTGGCGGACCGGCCTTCGCGCTGAGCCTGAACGGCCAACCCGGAAGCAATTACGTCCTGCAATTGGCCACGAACCTTACGGCGCCGGTGCAGTGGCTCTCCATTTTCACCAATGCCGCCGGCACGAACGGTCTCTGGCAGTTCACCGAGACGAATCTCGACGGCCCCCTGAAATTCTACCGGGTTGTTACGCCATAAATTCCCTGCTTGCGGCAGCGGAACGGCTGGCGCCTTGGGGGCTCAAATCCCAGCCTTGCGCTGCCAGGCCACTTGCCGTCCGCGCACGACGATTTCGCGGCACCGTTTGCTGGCCGATGATCGGGCCGGAATCGACGCCGGCATCCACGAAATGAACGGTGCAACCGGTGACTTTAACACCGTGATCGAGCGCCTGTTTCCACGCCTGCAGACCGGGAAACGAGGGAAGCAGCGAGGGATGGATGTTGACGATGCGACCCTCGAAGGCGCGCAGAAAATCCCCCTTCAGCACCCGCATGAAACCGGCCAGGGCGACGAGATCCACGCGCGCCGATTGCAGTGCTTCGATGAAGCCGCGTTCGGCCGATTCGTCGAGCTTGGTGCGAAATTTTCCCGGCGGGACGATGCGCACGGGGAGATTGCGTTCCCCTGCCCTGGCCACGATGCCCGCGTCGGCGACGTCCGTGACCATAACCGCGATTTCGGCCGGCACCAATCCTGACGCGCAGGCGTCCGCAATGGCGGCGAAGTTCGAGCCCGCGCCCGAACCGAGAACACCAATCCTGAATTTATGGTCACCCATCACGCGCTTTCTTACAGGTCGCCTCGCGGGGTAACAAGCCGAAAGGCGCTCGACGACCAGCGGACGCGGTGCTAATTTCTGGCACTGAGGCGGAGCAATCGAGGTTTCAACATCCAAACTGGAATGAAAATAAAATCCCGGACGTCACAAATTCCCGGCTGTGCCTTCGCAAACTGGCGCACGCTCTTCATCGCCGCGTTGCTGATCGGCATCAGCACGAAAAGCGAATGTAACGTCGACGCAGCAACCACCCCGGCGGTCAATGGCGCCAACCGCTTTGCCTTTGACCTCTACGGGCAACTCAAGGAAAAACCGGGCAATCTTTTCTTCTCGCCTTACAGCATTTCCACCTGCCTCGCCCTGACGTTTGCCGGGGCGCGCGGTAATACCGAAAAACAAATGGCGAAGGTTCTGCATTTCGATGGCGAGCCTGCCACGGTCCATGCAGCGTTCGGCGAGTTGCAATCGCAACTCGGCAAAGCGGGAAATCAAAAGGGCATCGAGCTAAGCATCGCCAACGCACTTTGGGCACAGCAAGGTCACCCGTTCCTGCCTGCGTTTCTCAAGACGGCGTCCACTGACTATCAGGCACGCGTGAAGCAAGCTGATTTCAAAACGGACGCGGCGGGAGTTACGCGCCAAATCAACAACTGGGTGGCGGACAAAACCAACGACAAGATCAAAGACATCCTGCCGCCGGGCCTTTTGAATGCGCAATCCAGCCTGGTGCTGGCCAACGCCATCTATTTCAAAGGCATCTGGGCGACGCCCTTCATCCCGCGCGCGACTTCGAAACAACCGTTTCATCTTACCGCCGACAGCCAGGTCGAATCTGCGCTGATGCATCAGACCGAAGAAATGCCCTATATGGAAAACGAGGCGTATCAGGCCGTCGAGATACCTTACGCCGGCAAGCAACTGGCGCTGGTCATCATTCTGCCCCGCGCGGTGGATGGCTGCGCGAAACTCGAAAGCCAGCTTACCGCCGACTTTCTCGCAGAAGCGCGCGCTTACATGAAACCCAAGAAAGTTGAACTTTCGCTGCCGAAATTCGAAATGAACTCAGGGTTTGCACTGCGGGACACCCTGGAAAGAATGGGCATGGTAGACGCTTTTGGCAGCGCGGATTTCTCAGGCATGGATGGGATGAAGGATTTGTTTCTCTCCGCTGTCCAACACAAAGCCTGGGTGGAAGTGAATGAGCAAGGCACTGAAGCCGCTGCGGCTACTGTTGCAATTACGAAACGAAGCGCCATCGCCAAACCCATCGATCCGCCGGTCGTCTTTCGCGCAGACCATCCCTTTATATTTTTGATTCGCGACACGGCCTCCGGCGCCGTGCTCTTCCTCGGGCGGCTGGCAAGTCCCTCGAAATAACTTTCAATTCCAGGGCAACTGCGAACGCTCGCTCCAATAAACGTTTGGAGGGACAGTCAGTTTCGTTAGCTCGCTAGCGGCGTTTGCATCCAGCAGCAATTGAGTCGCCTGAAGGTTGGATTGCAAATGCGCCGTCTGCGCGGCGCCCAATAGAACCACATCAGCCCACGGCTGCGCCAGCACGGCGGCCAGCGCGACCGCGTCCGGGCCCACGCCCATCGCGCGCGCGACGTCGGTCAACGGAGCGCCATCGAGCGGCAGTGTTTTCAAACCGCGATCGGTGAGCCGTCCGTTGGCGAGAGGCTCTTTAATGATGACCAGCCGCCCGGCATCATGTGCCTCGCGCAACGCGGGTCCACTGGAGGGTTCGAGTAAATTCCAGGTCGCCTGCACGGACGCGAACAAGGGCTGCCCGCCGCGATTGACCGCGACAGCCCGGCGAATCAAATCCGGCTGCGGGACGCCGCTCACGCTCACGCCGATGCGCAGCCCCGTATCGCGCAGGCGCGCCAGTTCGTCGAGCACGGGGCCATTCGACAGCACCTGGCTTTCCACCGTGGCGGAGTGAATCTGATACAGCTTCAGGTAGCGCGAGAGGATGGCGGCGCTCTCCGCGTACTGCCGTTGCAGCATCGCGAGGGAGTGATCCTTGATTTCCTGATGTTCCGCGTCGAGCTGCCAGTTGGCGGCGTAACGGTAGCCCCACTTGGAACTGACGGTGACTTCCCCGGGAGAAATTTTCCGCGCCTGCAACCAGGACGCGAGAAATTGTTCCGCGTCGCCATAGGACCGGGCCGCGTCGAAATGGCGAATCCCGGCGGCGAACGCGGCATCGAAAACTTCGTGCGCGTGGACGCGCATGGCGTCACGCGTGCGTTCCGGCGGCAGATCGGCGGCGTGGTCCAGCGTCATGTAAGCGGGACGTCCGAGGGCGGCAAGGCCCAGGCCTAGGCGGTTCAGAATCATGCGGATCAATATTCGGCCAGATGCCAGCCAAACGGCAGGACCAGCAAACTCAAAACGGAATGTGTGGTGGCGGAAACAAACGCGCCCACACCGGGAATGCGCATCATCAATATGAAGAAGAGAAAACTGTACTGGCTCATTGCGCGATACGCTTCGTCGCTCATGCCGATGAGGTTGCGCAGGATATGGCCGCCATCCAGCGGCGGCACAGGCAGCAAATTAAAAAAACAGAGGAACAAACTCAGCTTCGCCATTTGCAACATGGTGTTGAGATGGGCGTCTCCCCAAAAGACCTCTACAAGTTTCATGATGATCAGCATCACGATGGCGATCAGCAGATTCATCGCGGGCCCGGCGCCGGAGACCAGGATGTCGTCAAAGCGGCGGTGACGAAAATTATTCAGGTTCACCTCCACCGGTTTGCCCCAGCCAAAAAACATGGATGAACCGCTCATGGCGTTCATCACGATGATGGCCAGCGGGAGAATGATGGTGCCGAGCAAATCGATGTGCGCGATGGGATCGATCGTGAGGCGTCCTTGCATTCGCGGGGTGTCGTCGCCGCATCGGCACGCGGTCCACGCATGGGCAAACTCATGGAGGCTGACGAAGGCGACAAACGCCAGGAACATCAGCAGGCCGTGAACCAATACTGCAGTATCCATGGTGAAGTTTCCTCGGACAAACGGAGACGAAACCGCCTAGCGAGGCGGCAATCCAGTTTCAGGCAGGCGCGTGAAAACAGAAATTCCGTTCGAAACCATTGTCATGATGCCTGAAAGGTAGCGGGAGAATCAGCCGCAGCAAGCGGAAAGACAGGGAAAGCCGCGGCTTCCAGCGGCATCTCCCGTTGATATCCGGAGCGCGGGGCTTCGACTAAATCAACGTGGAATTTAAATGCAATTCACGCCCTTTGGGCCAAACGCCACTCGCTTCTTCCGGCAATACCAGATCGTGCGGGCCCGGTTCCGGCGGGAATGTTTCCGCGAGGCCCGGCTGCGCTCGCAAGCTCTCGCCGGTCATGCCGTCGCGGTAGAGCGTGAGCGAGACATGCTCGTTGCGGCGAATGCAGGACTTGATTGCTTCGGGATCTTTTTCGCAATGGAGCAATGTCTTCCAGGAATAGATATGTTTGGGCTTGTGAAAGTCGCTGTTCGCCAGAAACGCGAACCGCTTGAGGCCAACGGGGGTGAAGATGTTGTTGCGGTTGGCGATCTCCCACGCGTCGATGATCGGCGAAAACACCTCCTGATTTTCCCAGAGGAACAATGTGTTCTTGCCCCATTCGCTTTTCATCACGTGCGGATGCGCGGCGACCGCGAGACCGCCCTGGCTGTGCAGTTGCGCGATGATTTCCACAAAGCCAAGCGAGGGATCAATCGGCGCCTGCAGGTCCAGACCCAGGAGATGACCGGAGGTTTTCCTGGTGAGTCCCTCCTTGTTGAACTCCAGCCCCGTCATGACCACCATGTCATACTTGCGCCAGGCGCGACGGCGTTCCCGCTCCAGCATGTCGAAGTACTCGTCCATCTGCTCACGCGGCAGGGTGAAATTTAATAATTCACTGAACTTCCCAATCAGCCGTCGCGGGTCGGCAATATGGTCGGTGATGCAGATGCAGTCAAAGCCACGGCGACCGTAGAAATCGATCACCTCGGGGAGCGTCAACCGGCCGTCGGAGTAGTTGGTGTGAATGTGAAAATCGCAAAGTTGCACTTCGGCAGTGCGACTGCGTCCGTTGCGGCGCTCTACGACATCGCGCGGAAACAATGTTACCGGTCGAGCAACACCGTTCACGTTTCCGGCCAACTCCACGACCAATTCGGCAATGCGGATGGAGGCATCGGGACGGCTCACCTCGTCGAGTTTCCGCCGCCACGTCTGCCAAACGCGGCCATTCAGCGCAAACGCGTCCTCAACCAGATCGCGCATTTCCCTGCTCTTCAGCGCCACCGAACCGACGCCGAGCGTTTCGATCAAAAGCGCGTTGCCCTCCTCCTGGCCGGGAATGACTTGATTCACGATCATCGGGCAACGGGCGGCGATGGCTTCCTGCACCATCGCGCCGCCGGCCTTGGCCACCACGAGATGATGCGACATCAACAGTCGCGGCATCTGGTTCGTCCAGCCATACACCTGCACTCGCTTGCCATATTCCCGAAGCCGCTCCGTCAGCTTCGATTTTAACGATGCGTCCCGCCCGACGGTGATGGTCAGATCGAGATTATCGATTTTTAGCAGCCGCTCGATGGATTTGCCGGCCTTGGCTTTCCCGGTGTTGATGACATACAAAACTTTGCGGCGGTCGCCGACACGCGGCGCCACCAGCGGTACGGGTCGTTCCTTTGCAAAAACCAGGCTCACGGGAAAACCGAGCGTCTTGATCCGGTGACGCGGCACGCCGTTGTCCGCCAGCACCTTCGCGGTTGGTTCGTTGGAAACGACAAAGAGATCGCTGGCAGTTCGATACCATGCCGAACAAACGCTGATGGAATCGGTGACGACCGTGACGAATCGGAAAGGCCGTTCAGCGTGATCGCGATAGATATCCTGGATCAAATGTCCGTACACCGGATAGGTGGAAACGACCACCTCCGGCTCCGTATCGTTCAGCACCGCCGCCAGCGAATTGCGGAGTTTCCCCATGGTATCCATCTGGCGTCTAAACAGCATCGGGCTGTCAAGGAGTGAGAAGACGCCGGACCACACCGTTGGCGCGTAGCGCACGAGCCCCTGATAGGCCTGCTTCATCAACAAGTTGAGCGTGCCGTAGGTGGACTCGAACAAATCGAGGACCTCCACTTTGACGTCATCGTCGATCAATTCGATGGCATCGCGAAGGTTTCGGGCGGCGGCGTTGTGACCGTCGCCGAAGCTGGCGGTGAGGATCAGGATTTTTTTCATGAGTCGGTTCCTGACACCAGCCTGCTATCCTCATGTCACAGGCAGGTGACTGGAATGTGAAAAGTTATTCACAATTCCCGGCCAGGGGAACCGACTCAAATTTACGGACGCGTCACATTCAATCGTAGAAACCGCATGGCATTCGCAGCTCCACCGAGGTCGCGCACCGTCACGCGCTCATTGGGCGCGCCCACGCGGGAGATCTCCGAAGCTTGCGCCGTGAGGACGATATTGGAACCCGCGTAGGTGGCGATGTCGGACCAGCCCGTCAGGTTGGTGGACGCCTGCACGTGATACGTAACGCCCGATTCGGCGGGCCGACGCACGAAGGTGATTTGCGCGCAGGGATTGCCCTGGTTCGTCGCCAGCGTGGGCTGAATGGCGGCGTTTGCTTTCCATTGGTTGAGCAATTGAATGAGCGCAAGCGGCGTGTTCGTCGGTGTGGGAGTGTTCGCCTGCGAGGTTTGATTGATGCCGTGGCAACTGGTGCAGGAGCGAATTTCTCCTGCAGCAAAGGTCAGCCAGTAGCGTTCGCGCACGATGCCAACGCCGTTGGTGTCGGTGAGCTGCCAGGTCATGGCGCGGCTCGCCGGCACGAGCGCGGCGGAGGAACCGTCAGCCGCGAGCGGGACACTGGCAAGCGGACCACCGGGTGAGGAAGGATTATCCACGGCTGGATCGTGCAAATGCTGCGCAAGGACGCGACGGCCGGCGCGCGGGCTGTTGGTGTTGCCGAAATTCAGACTGCGCAACTGATCGGCCTGGAACAGTTGCAGGTGGCTGACATCATAAATCTTGCCGCCGACACCGACGGTCTTGTGAGTGGTGTTGGCGATGCGCAGGTTGAACGGTTGTTGCTTGTCCGCCTTGTCGCGCGTGGTGACGTCGCGGCTGACGATGAGCGCGAGTTGATGGGTGCGGAGATATTTCTGGAATCCGGCGACGTCCACTCCGGCGGCGGCGAAGGCCGCCAGCTCCGGTTCGGGAACCGGATTCTCCGGAGGCGTCGGGCGGGCGCGGGCGATGACTTCGACGGGATCAAACTCCCAAAGGACATTCGTGTGGGTGACGATATTGTCCGGGTCGGCATAGACAGCGCGATTGGTAAGGCCAGCCGTGAGCAAACTCGTTGGCGCATAATAGCCGTTCGTCGGCGCAAGGAATTTCAAACGAAAGTCGTAGCGGGACTTGGGAAATTGCACGGACCCGATATTCGCGTCGGCCAGGGCGCTGGCGGTATGCGAGGCGATCAGATAACCGTCCGAGGTCATCAGGGGGTTGCGATAAAATCCGGTGTGATCCGCCGGCACCGTGGCGGGCGATCCGGCGTAGGCATGGGTCGACCGTGGCGTCAGATAATTCACACGCATGTAGAACGCGTTCACGTTGGTAGCCCCCGTGATGGAAACAATCTGGCCGCCAGCGTGCGTCCCGAACTCCAGCGCATCAATGCCATAAAACAAACCGGGTGTGCGCGGGTCTTCGCGAATTTGCAAAAAGTTTTCGATCGTGTTCGTATTGTAATTGCCGCCGAAATAGTAAAGCTCCTGAATATTGGGATCGTTGATAAAAGACCGGCTCGCGTAGCTGCCGCCGATTTCGTGACGGCCCACATGGTTCAACGTTTCCTCACCGGTGCCGTCCTGATTGATCATCCACGGAAAGAACTGATTGAAAACGTGGCCGCCGAGTCCGGTGCCCGCCAAAAGATCGTCGCGGCCGGGCCGTGGCTCCGGGAAAACCTCGGTCTGGCTGGGCGTGGCCACGGACGTGGCGGACTCATCACTCCAGTTGAACGTGCCATAGGTGATGGATCCGCTTTCGGCATCCGTGTCCGCCTGTTGATCGCGCTGCAGATGATCCCAGCGCACAAAGATGACCCGGCCCGCACTATCCACGCGCGGCGAAAAGACACCGCTCGGCGAATGGTTCAGCATGATGAGATTTCCGTTGGTCGGTTGCAAGCTCCACAGGCCCGTGACCGTGGGCGCTTCCTCATACTCATCGAGTTGCGGATAGAGATTCTGCTGGCCGTTGCGCGGCCGGTCGCTGGCGAAAATGATGCGGTCGTCGGTGCCATAAACGGGCGCGACGTTGTTAAATTTAGCGGGCTGGTTGGGAACTTTGGTAATTACCGGCACCGAACCGGGCGAGGTGAAATTTGTGATTTCGTAAAGCTGCCAATAGCTCGCGCTATTATAGTCGAATTGGGCTTTCGGCGCGCCGACCACCATGCTGAAAATTGCCTTCTGCCCGCTCCAATGAACGCTGGGCTCCCGCACGGCGATGCCATTCGTATATTGCGCGCCCCACTGCCCGAACCCCGCAGCGCGCGTGAGGTTCGCGACCGTCCCGTCCGGATAGCGGATATACAGGTCGCCGCCGCGGCCGCACGACACCGGGCTGGATTGTTGATTCCCGAACGTGGAACCGATGCTCGTGAAATCTCCGGGGATGGGAACCTGGGAAACAAATAAAATGGAATTGGTCGGACCGGCGAATGCGGAAACGGAAAGACCAAACAACAACAGGCAAAAACAACGCGCCATAGGAATGGCGATTTAGCAATTGGCAGACCACGCAAATTTGCGAGCGGATTTTGCGGGTAGCGAAGCAATCCGGAGGAACCGAAAAAAAACGTCGTCCGTAGAACTTCCTACCATTTTGCGGAGCCCTGATTTGAGACTGTCCAACTAACTGACAGCACCCAAAAGAGCGGCCCATTCCCGCTAATTCTCCGCCATGAAATTTGCCCAAATGGACAAAAGAATCACCACAGCCAGGTAGAAAAAGTAGTCTTTGAAGAAAAACGTGCACTTGTATGCTTCCCAAGCGATGCGTCCAAAGCCCAGGGTCAAAAGCGCCATCGTGAACCGTCCTCGAATCGCGCCCGCATCGCACAAGCAAGGCGCTGCGAAGATAAAGCCAACGACCAGGAACATTAGCAGCGCGGCCAGCATCGCGAGCCGGGCGGCAAGCGAACCGTTGGTCGGGAAGTTGGGATTCGTTAAGGGCATGCGCGCTCGTTTCCAACACCGCCAGTTTAAGAATATCAAACCATGCGGCGGTCGTAGAGAACCGTCAAATCCTCACGAGCAGATGCCGTTCCCCAAACATGCGAATTCAGAGTTAGCAGCCGGCTTCAGCTTGAAAGGGAGTGCCTCATCTGCCATAATATCATCAGCGTGCTACGCGCCACTTGCTTGATCGTTGATACAGACAGACCGTTCAGCTTTCTCGGGATAAAGCACCTCATTCCGCAGGGCACGCAAGAGTCGCAGTTACGACTCCGGACCAGAGCAGTTTAAAATGACAAAGACTTTGAAGTTCCTCGCATGGACGGTCGTTCTAGCGGCGGCTCAGGTAAGCCACGCCGAGTACCATACCAATGTCCTGACGACGCCCTTCGACGTTTACGCTTATAGCGTGGACGGCGGACCCGCTGAAAATCCAACCATTGAGTTATACGCGGGGGTCACCAATATCCTGGATATACAGGCGTATGACGATCATCCCGTGGTCGTCACCACCACCCCAGACCCTTTCGATTGGTACAGCGGAGCCAGCCCACAGGACGTGGCGGATCAGCAGATCTTTTTGATCACCCCGTCGTCCGGATTTCCCACCACGCTGTACTATGTGTGCTCGCTGCATTACTTTTATGGCGAGATCCATTTCAACGCTCCCCCAATACCGCTGGCGCCGCTCCCAAATACCATCCTCTCCATCAAAGTCGGCACGAACATAGTCATGAAATCGACTGGAACCAATACGAACTGGCGACTGATTCCAGAATACTCATCCAACCTCTTGCAGGGCACCTGGACCTCGGTTCCGCAATATACGAACACCTACGCCAACGGCACCAACACGACGACTTTCAACCGGCTTGACCCGATCTGCGGCCCAAACGTTTTTCTGCGAGTCCGCCAGCAACAAAATTGACGGGGCAAACTTCCCCGCCCAAGCCGCTAAAAGGCGGCTTCCTCAATCCTCCCAGGAAAACCGGCGCAAATCGTTTTCAAGAAACAACTTACCACAAAAAACTGAGGAACATACAAACAGGCGGGAGATCTCCGCCTTGGCTGATTCAAGCTGCGGTATATAACATTTGTTATATTGTTTCCAATCCCGCCTCAGCTATAAGAAACAGAACCTATTACGCAAATGAAGAACTCTTTCCCAATCACCTCCGGAGTGGCCATCGCGGCAACCATCACTCTGCTGACTGCATATGATTTGCAGGCACAAATCAGCATTACCAATGGTGTGGGGCTGAGTTACAGCCAGAATTTTGACACGCTCACCCGGAGCACCACACTGGAGAATTGGACGGACAATACCGCCACCACGTCGACCGCCGATAGTCCGCGCGTCGTCGGCTTGCCCGGATGGTACGCGGCAGGTTTTTCCAGTGCGGGTGCCGCCACCCCCAACAGCTACGTCCCTCAGATTCGCGCGGCTGGCACCGTGACCTCCGCGGTCGGCGCGTTTTTCAGTTATGGCGCCACGGGAGATTCGGATCGCGCGTTGGGAACACTTCCGACGGACGGAATTACCGGTGCCGGCGCCGGGGCTTTGCGCTTCGGAGTTCGTTTCGTCAACAATACCGCCCAGACCATCACGGGCTTCACGTTTTCCTACGACGGCGAGCAATGGCGCAACGCGGCGGTCACCGACGTCAACAATCAGTTTGCCGTGGGATACGCTTTATTCGCCCCGGGAGCTGGAACCCTGGCAAATCCATACGTTGATGCCGGAGCGGATTTTAACACTCCGTTTGATGGCACGGGGTCGGGAGGCACCAGCGTGGCTCTCGATGGCAATGCGCCAGCTAATCGAATCGCAGGGATTGGCAATACCATCAATGGCATTTTGCTCGCACCGGGAGATGAAATTTGGATTCGGTGGTCTGACGCGAACTCCTCAGGTCTGGATCACGGCATCGGCATTGATAATTTCACGATTACCTTCCAGGTGCCGGAGCCTTCCACCACCGCCCTGCTCGGGTTGGGCCTGGCTTTCCTCGTGAACCGTTCCCGTCGAAAGAAATAGGAGCCAGCTCTCACCGGGCCGAAGTATTGATATTTGGCCAGCGGCCGCGATATCTCATCGAAGCCCCACCGTTGTTCGGCCGTGGGGCTGTCCTCTCAAAGGCTGTCAAACCGCCGGATTCATGGGCGGCAACACAGTTGGATCCACGGGAATCTCGGGCACTGGAAGCGACACCGCCGGGAGCGCGGGGGTGACTGCGGGGTGTTTACGAACGACGGGTTTTTGTGCAGGCATTTTTTTCGCTGCGGGACGAGACGCAGTCTTGCCTGACGGGGGATGGCTTTTCTTTGCCGCCGGCCTGGGCGTTGCTGCTTTCCGCCGCGCCTTTGCAAGTTGCTTTTGCGCCTTCTCGAGGAGACTCAGGCGTTCCTGCAAATTGTCTTCAGCCTTCCTGGCGATTTTTTTGGCCTGACGCGCCAGCTTGCGCGACTGTTTGAATTTGGCTTTGGCGACATCGGCGAGCGCTTTGGCGGCTTTTGCCTTCTGTCGAAGGTCGCTTGCCTTGCTTTGTGCGGCGAGCAAATCCTGCTGCGCCTTGGCCACGATTTTATTCAGAGATTCAGTTTTCACTTCAAGCTCCAGTCACGTTGTGCGCCACACCACCCCAACGCCGGGTCGCGGCAGTGCCTGACCCGACCCGGCCATGATAACCGAAGGGAGGCCGCCTTCAAGAGCTAAAGATTGTTACAATTATGTGACATTCAGCCGGAATTGGATTTTAAGCGTGCGCTTTGGCCCCGGCGGGCTAGAACTGAGGCGCGTATGTTTTCACTTCAAAAAATCCTGGGCAAGGAAGACAAGTTTTTCACGCTGCTCGAAGCGAGCGCCGAAGAGGCTCGCACGAGCGTGCAGGCGCTGGTAAAGGTCAGCAAATCCCTGGACCAACCGATGGCCATGGAGGAGTTCGCCTATGCCCGCAAGAAGGATAAACAAATCACCCGTGAGATCACCGAGGCCGTTTACACGACCTTCATCACGGCGCTGGAGCGCGAGGACATCGAGGAGTTGTCCACCGCGCTGTATAAAATTCCCAAGATGATCCAAAAGTTCACCACGCGGATCTTAATCGCGCCTCAACATGTGAAGGGGATCGATTTTTCCACGCAAATCAGCCTGCTGGAACAGGCCACCGAACTGGTGCTGGGCCTGGTGAAATCGTTGCGGCAGGGCATGGATCTCGACAAAGTGAAGGACTTGAACGAGAAGCTGCAATTTCTCGAAGGGGAAGCCGACAAACACATGACGCAGCTCTACAAAGAACTCTTCAGCGGCAAACACGAACCGCTTCAGGTCATCGCACTGAAGGATCTCTACGAACAACTCGAAAAGGTCATCGACCGCTGCCGGGATGCCGGAAATGTCATCGCCCATATCGTGCTGAAAAATTCCTGAGGCGCCATGGCTCTGCTGGTCACCGTCATCGTCGTGGCGTTGGTGTTTGAGTACATCAACGGCTTTCACGACACCGCCAACTCCATCGCCACAGTCGTATCGACCAAGGTGTTGACACCGCGCCAGGCGGTGCTGATGGCGGCGGTGACCAACCTGCTGGGTGCGCTCTGGGGCACGGCGGTGGCCAAAACGATCTCTTCCGGTTTGATTGATGCCAATCTCGTTACCATGACATCTGACATCGTGATCTGCGCCTTGCTGGGCGCGATCATCTGGAATTTGATCACCTGGTGGTTTGGGCTGCCGTCCAGTTCAAGTCACGCGCTCATTGGCGGTCTCTGCGGCTCGGCTCTTGCCGCCTCGAACAACAACTGGCACGTCATTATCTGGTCACAGCCGTCCGCCGAACATTGGTATCTCGGAAAAGGAATCCTGTGGAAGGTGATCATGCCGATGGTCACCTCACCGATGGCGGGATTTGTGCTGGGATTCATCATCATGGCGCTGCTTTATTTCATGCTGCAAAATGCGCGGCCCTCGCCGGTGAATCGTTTTTTTGGCCGGGCGCAAATGGTGAGCGCGGGAGCGATGGGATTCATGCACGGCACCAACGACGCGCAAAAAACGATGGGCATCATCACGCTGACTTTGCTCGCCGCCACCAAGGCGGGACAACTCGATGGGCTGCCCGGCTGGCTTTCATTTTTGCACACGCCCGCACCCTTGCCGGGGAAGGACATGGAAATCGCGATGTGGATCAAAATAGTCTGCGCCCTGACCATGGCCGCCGGCACCGCCGTGGGTGGCTGGCGCATCATCAAGACCCTGGGGCATAAAATGGTGAAGCTTCACCCGATCAACGGCTTCGCGGCCGAAAGCAGTTCGGCATTGGTCATCATGGCGGCGACGCATCTCGGCATTCCCGTTTCGACCACGCACAACATCTCGGCGTCGATCATGGGCGTGGGCGCGGCGCGGCGGCTTAACGCGATCAAATGGTCGGTCGTGGAACGCATGGTGTGGGCGTGGATTTTGACCATCCCGGTGACGGCCGTGCTGTCGTATTGTTTCGTACGACTCCTGCGCAACTGGGGGGTGGTGGGCAATTAATGCCAGCCGTTCCTTCAGCGGGACATCAACGACTTGAACTCCGGGGTGTCGCGCAAGTTCGCGAATCGTTGATCGCTCTGCGCTGTAGCTTTCAAATCCTGCGCCTGAGGATTGGCCGCCCTTCGCCGGGCGCTGAGTTCAAACGCCTTGCCGAGGGAAGCCATGGCGGCCTGGGTTTTGCCGATGCTGGAATCGATTGCCGCCAGGTCATACCAGGCCTCGGGCATATCGGGAGCGACCGCAGTTAATTTCTGCAGTGTTGTTTCGACTTTCTCCAGATTTCCCAACGCGGCGTGATGCCGCACCGCCTCGAGTAACACGTCCGCGTCCGCCTTGGGATTATTCACCATCTGATCCAACAATTGATTCGCCGCCGGGATTTGACCGACGCGTTGATACGCCTCCACCAACCCCAATCCCGCCGCCCAATCGGCGGGATTCGTCGCGAAACGCCGCTGCAACTTTTCGGCCGCGCGTTGCAGGCCGCCGGCGTTGCCAATGCTCGCGAAAGCCTCGACCAATGCCCGATATGCCCGGCTATCGGCGGTCGGATGATTCAGCACGCCCTCCAATACCGCCACCGCGTTGTTCGTATCCTGTGCCTGCAAATAGCCACTCGCCAGATTCAGCGCGGCTTGAAAATTTCCGGGGTTGGCCGCCACCTCTTTTTTCAAACCCTCCAGTGATTGACGCAACGGATTGTCCGCCGCCCGCTGGGACTGGATCTTTTTCAGATCGTTGAGGACGCCATTGACCTGGCCATTGAACGGATCGAGCTTTTTCCATGTGGCGACAATCAGGATGGCGTCCTCCAGCCGCTGCAATCGCACTAGGAGGTTTACATAGTTGAAGACCGCCTCGGGGCTATAAGGGCAAAACGCCAATGCCTGACGGTATGCGAAATCAGCCTCGCGCACCACCTGTTGGAATTCCGCATCGGTTTTGGGCCGCAATTCGGGCGGGCAATCCCCGCCGAAACGCCACGCATACATCCCGGCAATGGCGCTGCGCAGTTTGGAAAATGATTTTTGCGCCTGATCGTCGCGAATGAATTTTCGGTCGCCTTTGAACCCGCTGAAATCGCGATGAAGATACACCTGCTCCACGAACGCGACGATGTCCTTCACGCTGGTGTCGTAATTGATCCAGTCGCCGATGAGCCGCTGGGAGTATTGCGTCCAAAACTCGTGATCTCTTTTTAGAATCTCCGGCGTCAATTCCGGCACGATGCCGCGGTTGACCTTCATGATGATTCCGTGCGGCGTGAGGTGCGGATACATCCAGTCCAGCGGCAGGCTCTCCTCGACAAAAAATTCATTGCTCGGACAGCGGTCGAAAATCACCTTGGCCACCAGGCCGTTGACCGCCATCACCGAAATCTGGCCCTCCAGTTGAAGTCTCCCCTGCTCGTCCACTTCCACGACTTCTCCCGGTTTAAGTTTGCCCGCCCGTTTGCGCTGCAGGGCATCGGTGGAATAATCACCATAACACTTTTGCATGTCCTCCACGGTCGGAATATAAATCTCCCGGTCCGGATACAAGCCGCCGATGCTGCTGGCGATGGCGTCGGGGTACGCCGCCTCAAGCAACAGCCGGTTCAAACGAATGCTGTTGTAGCCTTGCGGATTTTCTTTGATGAACGCGGCCAAATAGTCCGAAATGACCACGCCCTTGAACCGTTCCGGGTCATACAGGGGTCGCGCCTTCAACAGTTCGGTAATTTCAGCCGTTAGTTTTTGCTGTTCGCGACGAATGGCGTCGGTGCCGTTGCCGTCGGCAATCTGCCGGTCGAGCGCCGCTTTCGCGCGCATTTGAACCTCCAAATTTCGCGACGCCTCAAACTGTCGTTCGAGCAACCGATTGAGATCTTCCACCAGGCCAGCACGCACCCGCGCTTCATCCGCATTGCCGGCAAGGAGCTGTTGCGTTTGCGGACGCAGCTGATCGTACAGGTACTTCGAAAGTTGATCCTGTTGCCCGGACGGACGCAATCGCGCGACAAACGCGGGGAGGTTGGTGAAGGTCTGATCAGTAAACCATGAGGTATAGGTGCGGCGACGCTTCTCCACGTCGCTGCCATAATTGGTAAACAACCGGTCCAGCGGCGCCGCCGCCCGCGCCAGGGCATTCGTGGAATAATCCTGATTTCGTTCCGCTTCCGGCCGGAGCAATTCCTGAAAAAAGGGCGGATCAATTTGCGCGCTGCGCTGGTATTGCGCGCGCAGGTAGCAAAGATAGGTGGGATCGGCCAGGGCGTTTTGCGTAATGATATACACGTCCCGCCGGTCAAATTTTTGGTCGGCTTCCGGCTGGCACTTGTGCGGAATGAAGCTCTCGCAGAAAATCATGTAGGTGGGACAAAACCGTCCGGGATCCGTGCCGCCAAACAGAATCGCATCCCTGGTCATCTCCGGATAGAGCGGCTTGCCGTCCGCGCTCTTGAACGGCGGCGTGAACATGTCGTGACCGAACCAGTAGCCGAACCAGTGGTTCCGCTGCTCGTTGTCCGACCAGTGCGTCAAAATCGAATAGACCGGCATCAACGCGAAGATGGCCAGCGTAATCGCCAGCGGCGCCCGTGTGCGGTACATTGCCACCGCCACCACGAAGGCAATCGACATGCCGATCAACATCAGTCCGGCGAAAATCGGCAGGCCATATTGATTTGCGTTGGTGAACGCGCGGAACACCAGCGACGTAAATTCGGAAGTACTGACAGGAGCGCCTTCGCCAAAATAAGTTTTTTTAGTGAGTTCCACGAACGAGAAGATGGCCAGCAACATCGCAAATACGCCGCCAAACACGCCCCATAACCGGAACTTTTTGTAGTCCGTCGCCATATAGGCCGCGACAATCGTCAGACCGTAGCCAATGAGCAACGCCACCAAAGTGTGCGACGCAGTGAAAAAGACGCGGTTCAATTCCTGCGCGGCGCGGTCGGCCGAAGGATTGAGTAGAATCAACAGCAACACTCCCAGGCAAAGGTAGATGGCCGTGATGCCGATGATCCACGCCCGCTCCCGCTGCTTCATTTTGAAGAAAAAGAAAAACGGCGCGATCGCCAGCAGCACGTAAACCCAGTTGAATTCCTCGACGATACCCAGGCCCATGTTCAGCAATTGCAGGAGGAACATGCCGGGCTTGTTGAACACATCGCTGGGGTTGGTCTTGCCGTATTGGCCGCGTGAGAACGCGTGAATGAAGCCCTCCACCGTGCGGGGATAGCCCCACTCCATCGGTGGATTGGTCATGCCCGCCAGGGGCATGTAAAAATAGAAGCCTGCGCCCACCAGCCACGCGACGCCGCACATGATGACCACGAGCCATTCCCAACCCAGCTTGCGCGTCTTCCAAACCGACCAGCCAAACGCCGCCAGTCCGACCGCCGCGATCAAAAAGCAAAAGGTCACGCTTCGGGAATCCGTTTGTCCGGGGATCGCCGCGAGAGCCAGAAACAGCGCCGCCTGACAGAGGTCGCGGAGCAACTCCAATGGATTCACCCACGTCAGGAAAACGAACAATAAATATGCCGCCAGCGAGGAATATCCCACGACCTTGAAGATCACAAAGACCGCCGGGTTTTGCTCCAGCCCCGTCAAGACGTGATGTTTCACGAGCAAAAGTCCGCAGAAGAACACAATTGTGTTCCCGAGGAAAAGATTGCGGCCCAGGCGAAAATCCGCCGCGGCAATTGCGACCTCAATGCCGAGCGCCGCCACAATCAAGGTCTGATGATTCGTGAAGGAAATGCCGTGAAAAAACAGCGCGTAAAAAAGATAGCGACGCTGGTGCGGCGCGTAGATCCAGCGCATGAGACAGAGCAGCACCACCATGAAGGAAGCCACGCTGAAGGAATAGACCTCCACAATCACCGACTGGCTCCACATGAAGCCGTTGTAGCCGATCAACATTCCCGCCACGAGGCCGGACACCATGCAGATGGCGCTTTCCCAGCGTCCACTCATCGCCTTCAGCCCCTCGATGCCTTCCATCAACAAACTGCTGCCCCGCGACACCAGCAATCCCAGGAGGCCGGCCGCGAGCGCGCCGCCGGTCGCCTCGCCGAGCGCCACCCGCCACGCCACGTTGCCCATCGGCAGGAGCGTGGCAAAAATCCAGGTGTAAATGGTCCACACAGGATAACCGGGCGGGTGAGGAATGCCCGCATAGTAGGATCCCGTGGCAAGCTCGCCGGAATCCTCCAGCGTCAATTCAGGCGCGAGTGTCAGGTAATACCCGATCCACACCGCGCCGAAAGTCAGGAGAAACGTCAGCCAGTCAACGCTGCGAAAAAGCGGTGGCAGGTTTGACGGCGGCGGGGGGACCTTCGCGGGAGAAACATCCCTGGTCGCCGGTGTTTTAGCCGTCACGGGCTTCCCCTTGAGAACGCTGGTTCTCAATTGGTAAGCCGGGAGAAGGCCGGCGCGGGGACACTCGACGTGGCAGCATTGGCGTTTGCCCAATCAAAAGCATCAGCGGGAATCGTGTTGCGATCTCCTTGAAAACTACCGGGCAAATAAGCCGCCACATTTTGATTGCTCAAAATCATGGCCGCCATCGGTCGCGAACCGGAAGCGGGCAGCATCGAGCCGAACCGCTGATTGAACATCACGCCCATCAACATCAACGCCGCCATCGCCGGAACCAGCCAGTTCAGACGGATGGGCGCCATCGCCACTTCCGGCGTCCCGGCTCCCGCCGTCGAGAAAATCCGCGCCTCAAGCCCCTTCGAGGGGCGGCGCGGCGTCCACGAACGCAATTGCTTCTCCAAATCGTTCCAATCGCTCATACGAAGGTCCTTTCAAACGCACTTTAAGTTTTTGCAGGCCATACCGGTAACGCCCGGCGGCCGTGTTCGGCGAAATCGCCAGCAGATCGGCGATTTGCTCAAAGGTCAGGTCGTGCCAGATTTTCAGCACGATCACTTCGCGCTGGTCGGGCGGCAGCGCGGCAAGTCCCTGCATCGCCACCCGTTCCTCGTCGGTTTCCCCCGGCACGCGGTCAAACCACCTTTTCGATTCCAGTTCCCGCGCCAGGCGACGCCACAAGCTGCGGCGATAATTCAACGCGCGGTTGCGAAAAGCCCGCACACAATAGTGCTCCGGCAATTCCGGCGCGCGCTCCATTCGCAGCAGCGCCACGAAGGTCTCCTGCACCACGTCCTCGGCCTCGCCGTGGCTCAAGCCCAGCGCGCGGCCGTACAAGATGAGCTCCGCCGCTTTCGCGCGGTATAAACTCTCGCACCAGCCGTCATGATCGCCAGGATTCACAAGCACAGGTTTCACTGGATAGACATTTAAAGGCGCATATTTGTATAAAAATATTCGCTGCGCAGCCTAACCGGACGCCGGAACGATGAAAAGCCGGAAGCCTTCACCGTGGCACCGAGCAGTTCCACAACGCCGTTCGCAAACGAACGACATCACCGCGGAAAAATCTCCGGTGCGAACTGGTGCTATCAGGTGCGAATTGGTGCGAATCGCCCTTAAAACCATCCCATTCATCGCACCCGTTTTGCGCTTAGGTTCTCCATTCCAAAATCCGCATTTGAAATTCAACCCCATTCCCCATTCAAACTTCGAAAATCTACATTCGACATTCCCAAGTTGGGTTCGTTTTCCAAATCGAAAAACTCAAAAACAGTCATAAAGTATTATCAATAAAGCCTTTGCAAATTTCCAAAGTTGGGTTCGTTTCGTAAAATTTACATTTGGGCGAGCTCGGTTCCCAAAATACCGCGCTGAGCAACGGCGCCACAGCGTCACATGGCGTACCACTCCATAACTCGGCCGAACCAAGGCGTTTCCATTCCGTTCTCGCCCTATCTGCATCACCTCCCAAGCCGACCAAAATTGGCCGCAACCCCGTACCGAAGGTAAGGCTAGGCCGTCCTTCGATTGATAGGACGATTTCTCTCCCGCATGCGGGACCGAGAAAAAATTGATTTCTCGGCGGTCCCAGCGAACGCCCAAATATTTCTTTCGACATCCCGAACGACTTGTCGCCTCCCTCCGCGCCTCCGCGCGGTTAACTCCCCTCAAAATTCAAATGTCAAAGATCGTCGCCACCCGGACCTGCGTTCAGGCCGCAAGGTGGACACCTCACATTCCCACCTTAACCCCGTCACGCGAACTTTCAAGAGCAATCGAATGAGAAATAGCAAGTTTTTTTACGGCAATCCCGGAAGGATCGGCAATCGCGGAAGTCTTTCGCCTCCAACAGCGCCACAATCCAGCCCCGGCCCTTCATTGCCCAGGAAAGAAATGAGGCTGTATCTCCGCAGCGGCCGGACCAGGAACGCATTTTTGCCACCGGTCCACGCGCTTTTTTTTCTTGCGCAAAATCCTTTCCGCCAACACAAAGGCGGGATGCCGATTAAACCGCAACGACTGGAAGCCGGAGACACCATAGGAATTATTTCGCCCGCCAGCGCGCCGCCTGATCCGAAAAACATCGAGCGTTCGGTCGCCGTGCTGGAACGGCTCGGTTTCAAAACCAAACTCGCGCCCAACGTTTACAAGCGGTGGGGCTTTCTGGCCGGCAGTGATCGGGACCGCGCCTCCGACCTGATGAAGATGTTCACCGACCGAAAGGTCAAAGCCATCATCTGTGTGCGCGGCGGGTACGGTTCAGGACGTCTGCTGCCCCTGCTCGACTACCGCGCCATCCAGGCGAATGCCAAAATTTTCATCGGCTACAGCGACATCACCTCGCTGCATTGCGCTTTTCTCGTTAAGTCCAATTTGATTTCGTTTCATGGACCGATGCTTAATTCGGATTTTGTGAAACAGGACTTCCCTGACTTCACGCTGGTGAGTTTTTTGAAAACCCTCATGCAGGCCAAGCCGGCCGGCAGCATCCGCGCCGGCTACAAAGACAAAACCGTTACCGTCCTGCGCCGGGGCAAAGTCACCGCCCCCCTCATCGGCGGGAATATTTCCCTGCTCTGTTCGACGCTCGCCACGCCATGGCAACCCTCCTTCAAGAACAAGATTCTGTTCTTCGAAGATCTGGATGAGATTCCGTATCGCTTCGACCGCATGCTCACGCAACTGCTCAATGCCGGTCTGCTCCAGCAGGTCGCTGGTGTCGCCATCGGCGTGAATGCGGATTGCTTCGATCCCTACGCAAAAACCGCGAAGGAATATCGCCAGACGATGGAAGACGTTTTTCGCGAACGCCTGCTCCCGCTGAAAATTCCCGTCGTCGTGGGTCTGCCGTTCGGCCACATCCCGCTGAACGCCACGCTGCCCGTCGGCGCCCGGGCCACACTGGACGCCACCAAGGGCGACCTGATCATCAGCGAAGCGGCGGTCAAATAGGCCGGCGAGCCGGCCTATTCCTCGCGCCCGGCTTCGTGCACGTAGATGAAGCGGCGCAGGAGTATGAGGCCCACCGGCGCGAGGGTCGCGCTCAACGCGATCACCAGCCACATTATCTCCGGATGGCGCACGCCCTCCGCCGGACAATATCTGGCCAGCAACGTTCCCGAGACCGTGCCCACAAAGAGTTTGGCGAGCAGGAAAGGAACGTAGGACAGCGCGCCATAGGATGCTTCCCGGCCTTTGGGAGCAATCGCCGCCGCATACTCATAAACGCGCGGCGAATAAAAAGCTTCGCCGACGGAAAGCACCAGGATGAAGAAAAAACTCATCACGTAATAGGGATGCACCGTGCTCTTCAAGCCGAGATACCAGCTTGCGGCCCAGCCCACAAACGACGAATTTGCCAGCGGCTCGAACCATGCCGGCGGCAGCGCCATGAAAAACACCGAGGCGGCGGAGATGATTCCGCCCACGATCACCATTCGGTAGGCGGCGAACCGCTGGGTCAGCGCCCCGACCACCGGCGCGAGAAAGATGATCAAATAATTGTTGATCGCCGATACTTTGCCCACGGGCGCGCCTTTTCCCAGTTCACGAATGCCGAACGTGGGATAGACGTAATCCATCACCATGAAAATCAGTTTGAGAAACGCAATGAGCATCAGGAACCCGATGAGCTTGTAGAAACCGCTCTGCTTCAAGAGACCGGCGAACAACCGCACCGTCTCCAGCGCGCTGTCACGCACCGTCAAAAAGAACGACGCAAGCAATCCCGCGTGGGCATATTTCGGCGCAGTGGGCGTGATCTTTAGCCCTTCGTCCGTCGCTTCCGCTCCCGGACGGAGGAGCCAGATAAAAGGCAGCATCACAAACTCCATGCCGAGGCTCACAAAGAACAGCGTGCGATACGTTGTAACCGTCGTGTTGATGAGCGGGAGGGTAAGATGTCCGTTCTCGCCAACATGACTCCGGACATAATCGAAAATATAGAACGAGACGAGGAAGCCGAGATTCATCACCGCGTAAAATATCGAGAACGACATGGAACGCTGCCGCGTGTTGGAATACCGGCGCATCGCGGCAATGAGCACCGGCGTGCCCAGAGCTTCGCCAATCGACAACGGGATCAAGCCGCCGAGAATTGCCAGTGACTTGCTGGTGGCGAAGACCATGACCATGCGGGCAACGACGCACACCCACACGCCGATGAAGAAAGTCCGGCGCAGCCCGATGGCATCCGTCAGCGAACCCACCAGCAGCGTGAAAATCGTCATGGAAAGCGACCAGGCGGCCACCAGCGCGAGGGCCTTCTGATCGCTGTAACCAAAGTCGCTCAACAACCACAGCACCAGCGTCAGGTTGGTGATCTTGTAGGCGACGATGTTGAAGAATTTAAGGGCAAACGTCAGCCAGAGTTCGCGCGAGGCGCCCAACAGCACCGCAAACTTGTCGAAAAATCCGGCGACGAAGGATCCTTTGGCGGGCGGGGGTTCCGGCTTCGAAACAGCGGTGGTCATTACGCGCCCGGAATCAGAGCCGAACGCGCCGCGTTCGTAAAGAAAGAATGCTGCTCCAGCCTATTTCTTTTTAAACTCCAGCGCGCCGTCCTTGGCCAGGACTTTGATTTGATCGCCGCCCTTGAACTCGCCCGCCAGGAGCTTGTTCGCCAGCGGATCGAGCATCAATTCCTGAATCGTGCGCTTCAGCGGCCGCGCGCCGAATTGCGGATCGAAGCCTTCCTTCGCCAGCAGCGCTTTCGCGGACCGGTCCACGTCGAGCGTCAGTTGCTGCTGCGCCAGGCGCTTTTCAAGCTGTTGCAATTGGATCTCCACGATGCGCGACAGATGCTTTTCATCGAGGTTGTGGAATATAATGATGTCATCGATGCGGTTCAGAAACTCCGGTCGAAAATGTCCCTTCAACTCATCTTTAACCGCCCGTTCGAGGTCCTTCTCATTCTTGATCGTGGATTTGTTGCCGCTGTAAAATTCCTGGATCAACGGCGAGCCGATGTTGCTCGTCATGATGATGATGGCGTTCCGGAAATCGACGGTCCGGCCCTGTCCATCGGTCAAACGCCCGTCGTCAAGCACTTGAAGCAGCACGTTGAACACGTCGTGGTGCGCCTTCTCGATTTCATCGAACAACACCACGCTGTACGGTTTGCGCCGCACCGATTCGCTGAGCTGGCCGCCTTCCTCATAGCCCACATAGCCCGGCGGCGCGCCAATCAATCGCGCGACCGTGTGCTTCTCCATGTATTCGCTCATGTCGATGCGCACCATCGCGGTTTCGTCGTCGAACAAAAATTCCGCCAGCGCCCGGGCGGTCTCCGTCTTCCCGACGCCGGTGGGGCCGAGAAAGATAAAGGATCCGATGGGACGGTTCGGATCCTGCAACCCGCTGCGCGAACGCCGCACCGCATTGGACACCGCGACGATCGCCTCTTTTTGTCCCACAACGCGCTCCTCAAGACGGCTTTCCATCTTGATCAACTTCTCACGTTCGCCCTCCAGCATTCGGGACACTGGAATGCCCGTCCACGTGGCGACCACGCGCGCTATATCTTCGTCCGTCACTTCCTGACTCAACAGGCGGCCGCCCTCCGGCTTGTCATGCATCGCCTTCTCCGCCCCCGCGAGCTTCTTCTGCAAGTCCGGAATCTTGCCATACTGGATTTGCGCCGCGAGATTCAGGTCGTTGCTCCGTTGCGCCTGTTCCAATTCCAGCTTGGCCTGTTCGATCTGGCCGTTCACGATACTCACGGCATTGATGGCCGCTTTCTCATTCTGCCATTGGGCCTTGAGGCCTTTGGAGCGTTCCTTGAGGTTCGCCAGATCCTTTTCGATTTTTTTCAGGCGCTCGCGTGAAGCATCATCCTTTTCCTTTTTGAGCGCGCTCTGTTCAATCTCGAACTGCTGAATCTGGCGATCCAATTGATCGATCTCCGTCGGCATGGAATCGAGTTCCATGCGCAACCGCGACGCCGCTTCGTCGATCAAATCAATCGCCTTGTCGGGCAGAAATCGGTCGGCGATGTAGCGATGCGAGAGCGTCGCCGCCGCCACAAGCGCGCTGTCCTGGATGCGCACACTATGATGCACCTCGTAACGTTCCTTGAGGCCGCGCAGAATCGCAATGGTCGCCTCGACACTCGGCTCATTAACCATCACCGGCTGAAAGCGACGTTCGAGCGCGGGATCTTTTTCGATATGCTTGCGATATTCGTCGAGCGTCGTGGCGCCAATCGCGCGCAGTTCGCCGCGCGCGAGCTGTGGCTTCATGATATTGGCCGCATCGCTGGCGCCTTCCGCCGCGCCCGCCCCCACCAGGGTATGCAACTCATCGATGAACAGGATGATTTTCCCCTCGCTGGAAACGATCTCTTTTAGAAACGCTTTCAGGCGGTCCTCAAATTCGCCGCGATATTTCGCGCCGGCGATCATCGCGCTCAGATCCATCGCCACCAGCATTTTATTTTTGAGCGTTTCCGGCACATCCCCGCTGACGATTCGGCGTGCGAGACCTTCCGCAATGGCGGTTTTGCCCACGCCCGGTTCGCCGATTAAAACAGGATTGTTCTTGGTGCGCCGTGTCAGCACCTGCATCACGCGGCGAATCTCATCGTCGCGCCCAATTACCGGGTCGATCTTTCCCTGCCGCGCCAGCGCGGTCAGGTCACGGCCGTATTTTTCCAACGTCTGAAATTTATCCTCGGGATTCGCGTCGGTCACCCGCTGATTGCCGCGCAATTCCGCCAACGCCCGCATCACCAGGTCCCGTTTTACACCGTGCGTCTGCAGAATCTTTTTCAGCGACGAACCGCCCTGATCCAGCAGACCCAGCAGCAGGTGTTCCGTGCTGATGTAATCGTCCTTGAGTTTGGATGCCTCCGATTGCGCGGCATCGAGCACCTTCTTGAGATTACTGCTCAGATAGACATCGCTCGAAGTCGTGCCCTGCACCTTGTGGCGCCGGCCCAATTCCTGTTCCAGATCAGGTCGCAACCGGGAGACCGGCACGCCGATTTTCTCCAGCAAATCGGGAATGAGACTTTCCTTCTGGCCAATCAACGCCAGCAGCAAATGTTCGCCATCCACTTCCTGATGCGAATAACCCTGTGCAATGCGTTGCGCTTCCTGCAACGCCTCCTGTGATTTCAGCGTCAGCCGATCAAGTTGCATATACACTACTCATATCCCCTTCGCCCCGCGCGTCAAGTGTGGTGAAGCTGAGGTCCCAACTTTCCCAAATGCCGCAATTCATCCGGGTGTCCTTTGGCACGGGCCTTGAAGTGAGGGCAATTGAATCTCGACCTAATCCCGGCCTTACCCTCCAGGGAGAAGGTCAATTTCCCGCACTCCAATCGCAAGCCTGTGACAGAGTACCGCGGTTGACAGACCGAAAACGATGGATGACCGAATGCTGTTCCTTCTCCACGGGGGAGAAGGTTAGGATGAGGGCGAGCCAGGTATCTCGTTCATATCAACCAGAAAGCCCAGGGCGATTTCAAGTTGCACCCGGTTCATCCTGCACCGCACCTTTGGACTTTGCATCACACCCGTATTAGCGTAAATATTCAGCCCCGTATTGACGGGAATGGTTATGAAACCCGAAGTGGAAATCTACGACACGACCCTGCGCGATGGCAGCCAGGGCGAAGGCATCAATTTTTCGGTGATGGACAAGTTGCGCATCGCCGAAAAGCTTGATGCGTTTGGGATTCATTACATCGAGGGTGGCTGGCCGGGATCAAACCCCAAGGACATCGAGTTTTTCGCCGAGGCCAAACGCCGCAAATTTAAAAACGCGCGTCTCGCCGCGTTCGGTTCCACCCGCCGTAAAGGTGTGTCGGTGGAAACGGACGAACAGGTGCGTCTCCTTCTCGACGCCCGCACGCCGGTGGTCACCATTTTCGGCAAGACGTGGCTTTTGCACGTCAAGGAGGTGCTGCGCACCACGCCCGATGAAAATCTGGCGATGATCGGCGATACCATCCGTTACCTGAAGGATCACGGCAAATTTGTCATCTACGACGCCGAACATTCCTTTGACGGTTACAAGGACAGCCCGGAGTACGCCCTCGCCACCTGGCAGGCGGCCGAAAAGGCCGGCGCTGATTTCGTCGTGCTGTGCGACACGAACGGCGGCACGTTGCCCAACGAAGTTTCCGCGCTTACCGCCGCGGCGCGCGGGCGTTTGAACACCCGCATCGGCATCCATACGCACGACGACATCGGCCTCGGCGTGGCGAACGCGCTCGCGAGCCTGGAAGCAGGGGCATCGCACGTGCAAGGCACCATCAACGGGTACGGCGAACGCACCGGGAATTGCAACCTGACGAGCGTGGTGCCGAATGTGGCGTTCAAAATGAAAAAGCGCTGCCTGCCGGAAAAATCGATTTCCAATCTGCGCGAGCTTTCGATGTTCGTGGACGACATCGCCAATGTGCGTCATAACCCCCGTCAGCCGTGGGTCGGCCAGACGGCGTTCGCGCACAAGGGCGGCATGCACGTCAATGCGGTGCAGAAACTCGCCCGCAGCTTCGAGCACATCGACCCCGCGCGCGTGGGCAATCATCGTCGCGTGCTGGTGAGCGACCTCGCCGGCAAGAGCAACATCGTGATGAAAGCGCAGGAGCTGGGCTTCCGCGTGACGAACGATACGCCCGAGCTGAAGGATATCCTGGGGCGCATCAAGGAACTCGAGCACGAAGGCGTGGAGTTCGAGGCGGCCGAGGCGTCGCTCGCCTTGCTTATCAGCCGCGCCCTGCAACACAAGAATGCTCCCTTCGTTGTGGACGCCTACCACGTTTCCATGCGGCGCGACGGAAAAAATTCCCTGTGCGAAGCGACGGTGAAGGTGCGTGTCGGCAATGAGGCCGGTCATACCGTGGCGGAAGGCGACGGACCGGTGAACGCGCTCGACAAGGCGCTGCGCTCCGCGCTCGTGAAATTTTATCCGCAATTGAAAAAAGTCGTGTTGACGGACTACAAGGTTCGCATTCTGGAATCCTCGACCGGCACCAGCGCGCGCACCCGCGTCCTCATCCAATCCACCAACGGCCGGGAGGAATGGGGCACCGTGGGCGTGAACGACAATATCATCGAAGCCAGCCTCCAGGCGCTGGTGGACAGCATGGAATACGCGCTGACGCGCAAATAATTTTCGGTCGCCGGTTGAAGATGTCTGCCTATGTCTGAAATTCCCAAAGCTTACGAGCCCCAGGCGGTGGAGGAGAAGTGGTACGAGTTCTGGCAGAAACAGAATTGTTTCGTCGCCGATCCCGCATCCTCGAAGCCCGCGTATTCGATTGTCATTCCGCCCCCCAACGTCACGGGAATGCTGCACATGGGTCATGTGCTCAACAACACCATCCAGGACATCCTCGCCCGCAAGGCGCGCATGGAGGGCAAGGAAGTTCTGTGGCTGCCCGGCACCGACCACGCCGGCATCGCCACGCAGATGATGGTGGAAAAGCAGCTCAAAAAAGAGGAGAAGAAGAGCCGCCACGATCTCGGCCGCGAGGAATTTCTCAAGCGAGTCTGGGTGTGGAAGGAAAAGCACGGCGACATCATCATCAACCAGCTCAAGAAGCTCGGTTGTTCCTGCGATTGGACCCGCGAACGCTTCACGATGGATCCGGAATATTCGCGTTGCGTGCAAAAGGTCTTTGTCGAACTTTACAAGAAAGACCTCATCTATCGCGGCAAGCGCATGGTCAACTGGTGTCCTGCGTCGCAGACGGCCTTGTCCGACGAGGAAGTGGAAATGAAACCTCAAAAAGGTTTTATGTATCACTTCAAGGTGCAGGTGGCGGAAGCTCCCGACACCTGGCTGACCATTGCGACGACGCGGCCCGAGACGATCCCTGGCGACACCGCCGTGGCCGTGAATCCCAAGGATCCGCGCTACGCGCATCTCATTGGCAAACATGTCGTACGGCCGTTGCCAGCGGAATTGCCGCAAGAGCAGAAGCTCATCCCCATTATTGGTGATGAGCACGTGGATTTTGAGTTCGGCACTGGCGTCCTCAAGGTGACGCCCGCGCACGACAAGGCGGACTTTGATATCGGCGTTCGTCACCAGCTGCCGCTTATCGAAGTTATCAATGCCGACGGCAGCATGAGCGAACTGGCGGGCGCGGATTTGCGCGGGCTGGATCGATTCAAGGCGCGGAAAATCGCCGTGGAAAAGCTCGGCGAACTTGGATCGCTCGTGGAGGAAAAGCCTTACGAGAACAACGTTGGCTTCAGCCAGCGTGCGGACGTGCCGATTGAACCGCGGTTGAGCGAACAGTGGTTCTTGAAGTATCCCGCCGTGGAAGAATCCAAAGCCTGCGTGGCCGATGGCCGGATGAAATTTCATCCGGAGCGCTGGGCGAAGGTCTATGACCACTGGCTGGCAAACATCCAGGACTGGTGCATCAGCCGCCAGCTTTGGTGGGGGCATCGCATTCCGGTGTGGAGCAAAGCTTGCACTTCCAACGAAGAACTCCTCGCCACAGTGGAGTCATTGAAAAAGGTTCCGCTGGAAGGTGCCGGAAAAATTTCAACGAACGTTCCGACGCCCAATCATATTCAAGTTTGCACGGTGCCGGTTGAAGGCGTGGAGACTGCTCTCGAAAAACTCGGCTTCACCCAGGACCCGGACGTGCTCGATACCTGGTTCAGTTCCTGGCTCTGGCCGTTTGCGACGATGGGCTGGCCGGAACAGACTCAGACGTTGAAGAAATTCTACCCGACCACCGATCTCGTGACGGGGCCGGACATTATTTTCTTCTGGGTCGCGCGCATGATCATGGCGGGCTACGAATACATGGGCGACCTTCCGTTCCAGAATGTCTATTTCACCGGCATTATTCGCGACAAACAGGGTCGCAAAATGTCCAAGACGCTGGGCAACTCTCCCGACCCGCTGGTGCTCATTTCGCAATACGGCGCCGACGCGCTCCGTTTCGGCACGATGCGCAGCGCGCCGCTCGGACAGGACGTGTTGTTCGACGAGAAGGATGTCGAACTCGGCCGCAATTTTTGCAACAAGTTATGGAACGCCTGCCGGTTTCGTCAGATGCAAGGCGGCGAGGTACAGGGCGAAATTGATCGTCAGTTGCTGACCAGCGACGACAAATGGATCCTGCTCAAGCTGAATCAGGCGATCCAGGAAATCACGGCTGCGTTCGCGGAATATCGTTTCAGCGAAGCGACGCAAACGCTCTATCGCTTTTTCTGGAACGAGTATTGTGATTGGTACGTCGAGGCGAGCAAGGCGATCTTAAATCCCAGCGCCCCGGCCGCGGAAATTCCCGGCCAGTCCGCCGAACAAAAAGCCGCGCTCGCCGAACGACGCCGAGCCAACACCCTGGCGGTGATCGACTTTGTTCTTTCGCACACGATCCGGTTGTTTCACCCGTTCCTGCCGTTCATCAGCGAGGAACTCTGGCAGGGCATGGGTTATCACGAAGACATGCCGGCCAATCAGGGCGGCAATACGATTATGTTCGCTCCGTGGCCCAAGGCCTTCGACGAGGATTTTCTCGGACATTACGGCCTGGACGATTGCTACCTCGATTCCGCCAACGCCAAGTACGACCTGGTGACCCAGGGCCGAAATCTGCGTCGCGAAGCGAATATTCCCGCCGGCAAAAAAGTGAAGTATATCTTCAAGCCGGTGAATCCGGTGATTCCCCACGACGCCGAAGTGATCCGGCTGCTGCTCAACGCCGAGTCAATCGAGATCGATCCCAATATCGAACTGCCGAAGGGAACTCCGAGCGTTCACACGCAACTAGGCGCGTTGTTTCTCCCGCTTGATGGCCTCGTGGATGTCGCGGGCGAAAAAACGCGGCTCGAAAAGAAGCTGGAGAAGATTAATGCCGAAATCGTGAAGGCGGAGCAAAAGCTCAACAATCCGAGTTTCGCATCGAAGGCTCCGCCGCAGGTGCTCACCGAACACCGCCAGCGTCTCGCCGAGTGGGTGGTTGAGCGCGACCGCGTGCAGCAATCGCTCAACGCACTGCAAGGTTGATTCTTTTCATCGCCCGGCGCATCGTAGGCCGGTTTATGAGAAGATTTCTGCCGGTTTTTTTGTGCGCCTGGACGATTGTGTCCACGCTGGCGTTCGCCCAGACCGACCCAGCGAGCAAGGCGAGCCGCCTGGAATCGACCGGCCATTTCAAGGAAGCCGCCGCGGTCCTGACCAACGCCATCGGCGATCAGTCGCTGACCGCGTTCGAGCGCAAAAAGCTGCTGTTCGACCTCGACCGGCTGGAACGTATTCGCAAGGACTATCCATTCACCAAGGATGCGCTGTTCGGTGAGCTCAATCGTTCCGTGAAGGACATCACGCCCGACGAGTATGACCAGTGGATAGCTGAGGGCCGTTTTGATTCCCGAGAAATCGACGGCGAACGCCGCTTCATGGTATCAAGTGTCAGCAACCTCTACTTTCGTTATCCTGAACTCGATCCGCGCCGCCTGCCGCCCAGGGACAAGACGGCGCTGCAAAAAGCGCGGCTGGAAAGCTGCACCGCAATACGCCAGGCGGCGCTCGCGGAAAAGAAACCTTACGTGCTGCCGAAAAAATTTCACGTGGAGATGACTGTCACCGCCAAACCCGGCGCGGCGCCCGAAGGAGAAGTCATTCGTGCCTGGCTGCCAATCCCGCGCGAAAATGGATTTCAAAACGGCTTCGAACTCCTTTCGTCCTCACCGACCGTGAAACATGTCGATCCCAAGGACAGCGCCATCCGATCGGTGTGCAGCGAAGCGGTGGCGACCAACGGCAAACCGACACCGTTCAAAATCGAGTATGAATACACCACTCACGCGGTATCATTCGACGTCCAGCCCTCGGCGGTTCGCGCCGTGGACACGAATAATCCCGCATTGAAGCCCTATCTCGCGGAAGCGCCCCACGTCGTGTTCACCCCGCAGCTTCGCGCCCTCTCGCAGAAAATCATCGGCAACGAAACCAACTCCGCCCTCCAGGCCAAAAAATGCTTCGACTGGATTTCAGACAACATTAAATACAGTTACGCCCTCGAATATTCGACCATTCGAAACCTCAGCGAGTACTGCCGGGCCAACGGCTACGGCGATTGCGGGCAGGAGGGCATGCTGTTCATCGCGCTGTGCCGGCTCAACGGCATTCCCGCGCGCTGGCAGACCGGGTGGAACACTTTCCCCGGCGACGAAGGCATCCACGACTGGACGGAAATCTACCTCGAGCCCTATGGCTGGATGCCGGTCGATCCCTACATGGGAATTTTTGCGATGCAGTATGCGAACAAACTGACGACCGATCAGCGAAAGCAAATCCGCGACTTCTACTTCGGCGGCCTCGACCAGTTTCGCATGATTGCCAACAGTGACCACAGCCAGACGCTCACGCCGCCAAAACGCTCGATGCGGTCCGACGATATCGATTTCCAGCGCGGCGAACTGGAATACGGCGACAAGAACATCTACTTCGACAAATACACCTTTCGCTTGAATGCCCGCGAAATTTCGCCCGCGCGCGCCGACTGATTTGAAACACACCATGGAAAAAACTATTAATGTGAAAAAAGCGCTGGCCACCGCCGTCGGTGCCGCGCGCGCGGTCGGCGCCAATATGCGGCGGGAATTGCGCAACCCCAAGCTCGCGCATTCCACCACCCAGCACGACATCAAGCTGGATCTGGATGTCCGCAGCCAAAAGCTCATCGAAAAAATGCTGGCCGCGGCCTTTCCTGATATTTCTGTGTTGGGCGAGGAAGGCGATTCAGGGGACACCAAACTGGAATACCGCTGGGTGGTGGATCCGATCGACGGCACGGTGAATTTCGCCTACGGCATTCCGCACGCGTGCGTTTCCATCGCTCTGCAACGGCGCGCGAAACGTCCTGCCAAAGCCAAATCCTACAGCGAATATCCGGATGGCTATCAAACCCTGGTGGGTGTCGTATATGACCCGTTTTGCGACGAGCTTTGGACGGCGTTGCGCGGTGGCCCCGCACTGTTGAACGGGAAGCCGATTCGCGTCAGCCGCCGCCGCAAAATTGACGAAGCGATCGTTTCCATCGGCTTTGCCAAATCAAAAGGTTATATCGATGCCACCCTGCCCTATTTCGGCCGGCTGGTTTATCGGGTGCGCAAACTGCGCATGATGGGCGCGGCCGCGCTCAGCCTGACCTACGTGGGAACCGGCCGGTTTGACGCCTACATTGAAGGCAGCACACGAATCTGGGATATCGCCGCCGGCGGCTTGATCATCGAATGCGCGGGCGGCGAGTTCTGGCGCGAGGCCATCGACAATCGCCACGGCTACCGGATCATCGCCAGCAACGGACTCCTGCGCCGCACCTTGCAGGTGCCCGCATCGATCACGCCGTAAGCGGACGGGAGTCGAGCCGGGATTTCAACTTCGCCAGCGCGTTTGCGCGATGGCTGATTTTGTTTTTTTCCGCCTCGCTGAGTTCCCCAAAGCTTTTGTCATGGCCTGCGGGGATAAATAAAGGGTCGTAGCCAAACCCCCGGTTGCCACGCGGCGCAACGTCCATACGCCCTTCACACGCGCCGTCAAACACCTCGGTTTGCAATTCCCCCTCGTCGGCGTAGCAGACCGGCGAGGTCGATTCGTGGCCGTTGGCAATGACCGGTGTCAGCGCGATGACGCATCGAAATCGTGCGGTCCTCCGCTCCGGCGGCACGTCTTTCAACAAGCGCAGCAACTTTGCATTGTTATCGGCGTCGGGAGAATTTCCGGGCTGATCGGAGTCCAGATTCGCGAAACGAGCGGAATGAACTCCCGGCGCGCCGTTCAGGGCGTCCACCTCAAGCCCGGAATCGTCGGCCAATACAAAGGTGCCCGGGGTCCCATGAGTGTTCGCCAGAAACTTCGCCAGTTCCACCGCTTTCTTTGTGGCGTTGCCCGCAAAGGTGGGGGCGTCTTCCACCACTTCCGGGGCATCGGGAAAATCCTTGAGCGTGAGAAATTGAAACTCCGCGCCGAGAATGCCGCGGATCTCGGTGACTTTGTGGGCGTTGCGAGTGGCAATGACAAATGTGGGCATGCCGGGAAATTAATAAAACTTCCCGCCTCCTGCCACCTCGGATTGCCGGGGAGGCGCTACTGCTTCGCCGCTTCCTGCTTTTCCAATTCCCGCATGCGAGTGACTTTGGGCAGAGAGCGGCCGCCTTCAAATTCCGATTTGAGCCAGGCGGACACCACCGACTTGGCGAGTTCCGGCCCAATGACGCGCGCGCCCATCGTGATGATTTGCGCGGCGTTGCTTTTGCAAAGGCGTTCGGCCGAATACACATCATGGCAAGTACCCGCGAAGACGCCTTCGACCTTGTTGGCGACCATCGCCATGCCAAGACCGGTGCCGCAAATCAAAATGCCGCGCTCAAACTCCTTCGTGGCCACTTTCTTGGCGAGTTCATAGCCGATGTCGGGGTAATCCACTTTGTTTTTGCCGAGCAAATTCAAGTCAACTGCGTCCACGCCCTCGGCCTGCAAGTGTTTTAAAATTACTTGCTTCAGATCGGCACCCGCGTCGTCACAATCAATGGCAATTCGCATAAAATTAATTCTTAATGAACCGCTGCCGCGGCAGCCATGCCCCGCTTTTCGAGCGGCCAGATACCGTTCGCGCCGAAAATGTGCGTCAAGGAATCGTCGAGCACCCCGATGCGCGCGGCGACATCGAGAATCGTAAAGCGACGGCGGATGCAGAAGGCCTGCCAATAGCTGTCACGCAGGCGCGCGCGTGTAATGCCAATCTGTTCCGGCTCGGTCGGGGCGCCGACCTCGCGCAACATCTCCTTCAATTCCGACAGCGGGAGCAATTGCGTCTGCAAACGTTTCCGCAATTCCGGCCAGACCGACCGGAGAGTTTTCAACTGCGTGCGAAGCTGCTCCGGATTGCTGTGTTTGGCTTTCAATTCCTTGGCTGCCGCGGTGGACAATTCTCCCTCGCCGAGCAACGTGACCGCGCGAGCCGCCCAAGCCGTGTCATCCGGCCAGGCGGCACAACACGCCTCCACATCGAGGCGTTCGAGCGGAAGTTTAAAAAGCTGTTCATACAGGGCGGTCACGGCGAGCGTGCCGATGCCGACCTTGAAGCCATGCGAGGGAGCCGCGCCGTTGTGGGTGTGATGCTGCATGTCCCAAAGGTGGCTGAATTGATGTTCCGCGCCGGAAGCGGGACGACTTGATTGCGCGGATTGCATGGCGAAGCCGCCCAGCATCAGGCCCTCCACCAGGCGGTCGACGGCCCGGGGATTTCGCGCGCGAACACCTGCGGGGTCGCCCACCATTTCGCGCAAACGACCTTGCACAATGGTCCATGCCTTCGGATCGATGGGTTCGGCACCGAGCGCGTCGGCAAAAATCCAATCGGCACCCGCGGTCACCTTCGAGAGCAAATCCGCGTAGCCCCAGGCATTCATCAGGCCCGGCGCCTGAGTTATAATATCCAAATCCGCGACGACGGCGGCGGGAGCCGGACAAAGAAATGTCTGCTTGGCGCCCAGCGCCGTGATGGAAGCGCCAAAGGCGGTGTAACCGTCCATTGAGGCAGCCGTGGCCACGCACAGATACGGCCGGTCCGTGCGATGCGAGGCGAGCTTGGTCAAATCATTGATGGTACCGGAACCGACCGCGACCGGAATGGCCTGATGCTGCTTGAGCGAAGCCTCCAACTGTTCGACAAACCGCAATTCCGCGTAAAGATCGGGCGAGTCAAAAAGGTACGGCTCCAGCGTCACAATTCCAGCCGCCTTGAGCGATTGCAGCACCGCCTCGCCCGCCACCTTGAAAGTATTTTTATCCGAGACAACAACGGCAGTGCGCTGGCCGAATTGATCGATAAAAACGCGCGGCACTTCGCGATTGATGCCGGAACCGATTTCCAGCCGGCGCGTCTCGCGCGCGGCGTTTAATGCTTCCTTGAGAGAAAATGAACCATTGGGCAATTCTGTCATAAAATTCCGTTTGGAAAAAAGAGCTAAAAAGAAATCCGCGACTACGCCTTGCGGGCGGTGGCGGGGGGAGCAGTCAATCCCGTGAGAAACCGTCCGGTCTGGTCGTCAATCACCATGGCTTTGAGAATGTTGCCGCGCACCGCTGCGGCAATGGCCGCCGAACGGTCGCCGCCCGCGACAATCGCGATCACCAACGGAATCTTGCGAAGCTGCTCAAGATCGATGCTCAGCACCCGGTCCTGCCAGCGCGAATCGCACTCACGACCGTTCTTGTCGTAAAATCGTCCGCAGATTTCGCCCACCGCTCCGCAGCCCGCCAGCTCTTCCATGTCTTTCGGCGTCAACACGCCACGCGCGGCAAAGGCTGAATTGTCCAGGGTGCCAACGCCGACGATCGCCACGTCCGCCTGCGCGAGCCGCTGACGCACCGAATTGATTTGAGGCAGCGAGAGAAAGGCATCGCGCGTTTTGCGATCAGGCACAAACGCGGGCGTATTGAGCGTCAGGAAATTTCCGCCGCTGCGGCGGGCCAGAATGCGACCGAGTTCCAGGGCATCCTCGGAGCCAACGTTCGAGTCGATGCTGCCCATGGCCTGAATCACCGTGAGTTGGCGGTTCTTGTCCTCGGGGAGGTGCTGCACCAGATCATGGATCGAGCGACCACCGGCAATCGCCACCACGCTTTTGGGAGGCAACATGCCGGCGACGAATGGTCCGCCAAAATGGCCGACACTGCGCCGCGCATCTTCACCCGCGGCCGATGGAATCGTTTTAATTACCGCGACCGACTCGAGGCCAAATTTCTTGCGCACCGCCCGTTCAAGAATCAGGTCGCGCGGCTCATATTCCGCCACCGAAACCCGGACGATGCCGCGCTGCCGGGCGAGAGCCAGCAAGCGCGAAACCTTCGCCTGGGACACTTTGAAAAAACGTGCAACCTCCGTCTGGCCCAAGCCATCCACATAATGCAACCGGGCCGCCAGCCGAAGCTGTTCGTCTGAATAATTATTCCGGCCCATGAGCCAATATGATGCCGCCACAGCAGTGTTGTCCAGTTCCCCAGGTGCTGGATCAAGTTTGGCGACGGCGTCAGTTCTCACGGGCTGAATTAATTACTGGGTAACGCGCACGCGGTAATATCGGGAGCTATTGGTCGGCGCTCCACCCGTCAAAGTGTAGTCGTCAGTGAATGACATGGACGAAGGTGAGCCTTGCGCGCCGGGATCGGTTTCCACGCTCAACGAACGCGTCACATCAAAAAAGCTGGCTGGCACGCCCCCATTGTCGCTGCCATTTCCATATTGCACGCGATAACGAGTGCCGCCGATGGTAGACCAACTGAAAGTGCGGAAACCGTTGGTGCTGCTGGTCGTGCCGAGAATGCGGAAGACGGAAGCCGCATTGGTGGGATTGGTGCCCGCCTGATACTCCTGAAGATTGCTCTCGCCGTCGTGGTCATCATCCCCGTCGGGATCGGTCACGCCGTACGAGGACTCCCAGGCATCCGGCAAGCCATTGCCGTTGCCATCCGGTGGTGAAATAACATTCATATTCAGCGTGGCGGAACCACTGGTGCTGATGGCATCGCTGGCGCTGAAAACGAATTTATCAAAACCACGATACCCTCTCGTGGGCGTGTAGGTGACGACGCCAGCCGAGGGAACGAGATTCTGCAATAAACCGTGAGTCGGCCAGGTGTTGGTACTAAAGGTCAAGGCGTCACCGTTAATATCCGAAGCGATCAGCACTATGTTGGTGGCGGCGTCACCATATACCGAGATGGTGCGATTGGTCACGACCGGCGGGGTATTTGGCGCGGTGCTGAATTTCCAGGTCGAACTGGTGGAGGTATTACCCAGCGCATCCGTCACGGTGGCGTACCACTCATAAGAAGCGAAAGACTGCAAGCCGGCCCACACGCAACTCGTCACGGCGCCGGGTGCCACATTGGTTCGCGTGGCAACGAGCGCGACTGGCACGTTGCTGGAGGAACCTCCGGGCGTCTGCATGTTGTAGTTGAAGAAGATTTCGCTGTTCTGACTGGTATCGTAATCATCGACATACGGCGAATACGTCTGGAAGGTCACCACGTTGTTCGCGGGCGAAAAGCTGATGATGCGCAAGTAGCCGTTGCCACCGTTGGTCCAGCCCTGGTAGTCGGACACAAACGTGCGAATCGTATTGCCGCCAAAGGTATCCACGCGCGTGCCCTGCCCCGTGACATGTCCCGCCAGCATCATGAATACGTTCGTGTGATATTTTACGGTGTTGTAAATCGCCGAGCCTTGCGCACTGAAATTCAACGGGGTCGTCGTCCCGCCAAAATTATGGGTGACGATGATCGCGCGACGGTTGTGATTCGTCTGCAACACGGAATTACCCCAAGCGAGAATGTTCGGGTTCAGCGTGTCGTCGTACGCGAAGTACAAGACGATGAAATCCATGCCACCCGCGCTGAAGAAATCGAAATGGTTGTTATTGGTGGTGCCGTAATGGCCGGCATAGTAGTTCTTGCCGGCAAAGTGACTGACGCCGAAATACTGGTTGAAGAAAATCGACGTGCCGGTGGAATCGCCAATCGGCTCCCAGTCATGATTGCCCTGCGCCACACCGTAAGGAATGCCCTGCGCCAATAACGTGCGGGTCGGATTTTCCAGGCGATAAAGCGCATTGGTGGCGTTTTGCCATTCGGTCGTGTTGGCAGCGGAACCTTTGATATCGCCATTCTGGCTGACGTCTCCGAGTTGCGCCACGTAAGCGATGTTACGCGAGATACGGTTCGTAATAATCCACTCCGTTTGGGACGTAAACATCGCCGGCAAACCGCCATTCAAGCTTGAGACATAAAATTGCGTATCGGGCAGCGCGATGACTTCAAAGTCATTGGCCGGATTCACGGCCGCCGGACGTCCGTAAAAATTAACCGTCACGTTCGACGGTGTGCTGTTGGAGACGGCCGCTTGCAGCGTTACCGAACTCGCCACATTTGCCGTGTTATTCACGGGAGAGAGCAGTGTCACCGTGGCACCCGCCGGCACGAAGACGAAGGAAGCCGCCGGTTCCAGGCCGCTACCCGGCGTCTGCAACGTCGGCGGATTTCCCGGCATGTCGCGGGACTGAATGATCCAGCCGTCTCCGTCGGGCTGATAGCTGACGATATTATCCTGATTCTGACTGAGACCGCCCTCCGCCGAAATAACCAGCACGCCACTGGCCGGAGACTGGCCGGGAATCGTCAACCGCCATGTGCCAGCGGCAGTATTGGTAACATTGAACTGGGGAGAAGCACCGCTATAAAGCAACACCGTCCCATCACCGCGAAATCTGCCCGACACCACCGTGGTGTTGGTTTTGGGAACGTACACAAACGCGACGGGATCCTGCTCGTAGGAGCCCGCATCGGTGCCGTTATCTTTGATATAAACTGTCCAGGTGCCGTTGTTGGTATTCACCGAAGAAAGGGCAACGTTGTCCTCGTTTTTGCCGTGGGTTACCAACAGCACACCGCTGGTCCGCGAATCAATTCCAAAATTGGTGAGATTAACAATCGATTGACCGCCGCCATTATCGATGAAATGAGTGCCAAGCACCAAACCAGGCGAACCGGTGAATGAATTATTGGCTCCGCCATTCGTCGCGCCGGAATTGCGAGCCAGGCCGCCAAGCCATTTGTCGTAGGGAAAAAACGCCGCCGCCACATTGATGTTATACTCGGCACCAGCCGGGCTGTTGAACGTGGATACATAATATCCTCCTTCATTGCCTCCCGAAGTCGGGGAGTCGACCGTAACCGTGCAATAATTGAGGCCGGGATAATTGGTTTCCCCGTTGTCGCGGCCGTTTTCGGCGACGCAGGCAATCATCACGCCAGTGTCAAAATCGTCACTAAAACCTTCTCCGATCTGGGTGAAAAAATCGGCGCGGTTGGAACCGGGCCGGACTGAAAATTGATTAACTGAAACCGTGGCGGTGACCGTCACGGATTCGACATTATTACTAGTGTCGTTTTGAACGATGTTGAGCAATGCGGCTGAAATTCCGTGATTGGTCTGGGCCTGAACCCCGCCGCCGCAAAGGAGCATGGAAGCAACCGCCAACCCGCGCACAACCATCCATTTATTTGTCATACTCATTTACAGCATTCCGACCGGACCCGCACTCACTTTATATAAATGGCGCGGGGCGGATTAGTCCGCCCCGCGCTTGATAGTCATCAAACTGCGTCCATTACGGATTGGAGATCCGATAGAACGCACTGCCCGACGGGGCCGAATTGTCCAGGTAGGACGCGGTGCCATCCGGCTGAGTGGTGACCGTGCCGATTACATTATACGTACCGGTAACGGTTCCCGAGCGACGCACGCTTACGAGTGTGCTGGGCGGTCCCACAAACTGGATCGTAGCGGTGCCGGATCCCCGGGTAATCGAGGTGACCCGTATAACGGGCACGTACGTGTAATACACACGCAGTTGCGGCCGGTCCTTTTGAACCGTATTTTCCGCCGTCTGAATTCCCCAGCCGTCGCCACCGTTGGTCCACGGGAGGATTACCCAGCCGTAATTCGCACGGACGCCACTCGCCCATGACTGAACATCGCTGGTCATTTCGTAGGTATGATAGCCACCTTGCACGAACGGGACGAGCGTCGGGCCGCCTGCGACCGCCGAGTTGGCGGCTACCGCCTCCACATCGTCGGCCGAGACGCCATTGTTCAAGGAATTCCAAGTGTTGGTATCCTGCCATGGCACCAGCATCGAGTGGAAGGAACCACCCGCGCCCATCGCATTTCCAGCCGTGCTGGCCAGATCGAGAACCGCAGCTTCGATTTGGGCGCCGGACGGAATCTGGTTGGTGGCTGCGCCGATGATATTGTCGAAGCGCATCAACACTTGTTCGTTATCCGCGGTGGAAGAGACCGCATAGTCCACGAACACAGTCGCCACCGCGGGATAGGCGGTATCCGGGGAGATCGCGCGAATCCGGGTGTCGACCGCGTTCGTATAACCATTGAGCCCTTGCTGGAAGGCGACCTCGGTGGCGCTGTCCGCCGGCAACCACATGACGCGCAAGCGCGGCCGATCCGGAACGTTCGCCGCTTCTCCCGGACTGAAGGCTGTGCCATCCGTATTACCGGACCATCCCGGCATCACCCAACCATAGTTGGCCTGGCCAGACTGCCATGCCCAGACATCAGGCGTGACCGTCACGGTACCAGGACTGATCGCAGTGTTGCCTGATCCATCCACAACCCCGATTTGTGAATCAAAGGTGCTCATGGATTCGATGTTGTCCTGCTGAATACCGTCACCGCCGACGCTGGTCCACGTCTCGTTCGTCGCATCGAAAGGCACCAACATGCGATACATGGGGCTGCCGTCGCCGGAGTCGGTGAAGTTCAGATTCAAGTCGGCAGACACGATGATTGCGTTGGTCGGAATCTTGCCGAAGCCGTTGCCAAAGATGTTGTCGAACCTCAGCAAAACGTGGAACGCGTTGTGCACACCCGCATCCGGCCAGTCAATGAACAAACCGCTGGGCTGGCCGCTGGGATAGGGCGTGTTGGGATCGGCTTCACGCAACTGCGTATCGGCTTCGCCCGTGTAAAGTCCGTAGCCGCGATCCGCACCTTCCTGGAAGTCAACGACCCGCAGCATGCCAACGCGGATCAATTCACTTGCCGAACCGACGCCGCCGTCCGCATGGGCCAGGCTGGCCACGACCGTGCGTGTGGCGCGAGACGGGTTGTTGGTATTGACGTTGCGGAATGTCACGTTGCGCAACAACGCCTGCGCTGCCGCCGGAGTGGCCGAACCGTTCAGCTTCAGCACCAGCGGGCTTACACCCACTCCACCGGAGTTCGTGGCGATGGTCACACCGCCGTAAGTCACCAAATTTCCGCTTACGCCGATCTGGCCCGCGCCAGTACCCGTATTGCGAACCTCCAGCCGGTCATCGGAGGTTCCGTTGGCAGTCAAGGTCACCGTCATGGTGCCGCCGGGATAGCTTGCCGTATTCGCGTCGACGATCGTTGCCATACCGTCAAGCCCCACACCGGCGAGACCAATACCGTAGATTAAAGTCCCGGAGGGGAAGGACACGATGGGTTCATTGTCCACAGTCGTCATCGTTACCGGAATCGCCGGCAGCGCCGCATAGAGAGGATCGCTGGAGCTGAAGGAGTTAACATTCGTCCAAACAGTGTTTCCATCGGTGACGAAGTCATCAATCGCGGTTACCGTAACCGTCTGCGGGGTACTCCAGTTACCGGAGGTAAATGTCAACGTCGCAGGTGCCACCGTGCCGCCCTGCGAGGTATTACTGGAGGCGACATTCACCGTCACGTTGGCAGCGGGCTGGCTATTCAGCACCACCGTGTAGCTCGTTTGGAGACCTTCCACCACGAACAAACCCGGAGGACCTTCGGCACTGACCGTTACCCCCGCCACATCGTCATCCTGGTTTACAACTGACACATCCGGCGCGTTGAGCCCGTTAAAATTGGGGTCCGAACTGGAGGCGACACCCGTCACAATCGTGTAATTCTTGTTGCCGTCCTGGACAAAGTCATTCACGCCTGTGATCGTTACAATCTGATCGTCCGCCCAGTTCACGGTGTTAAAGGTCACCGAACTCGGAGAGACTGTGCCTTCGCCCGTGTTGCTTGAAGTCAAGCCGATGGTCACGTTGGCCGCCGGTTGCGCGTTCAAATGGATCGCAAACGTCGCGGTTCCGCCCGCCTCAGTAGTCACGAGGCCGCTGGTCGGGGCCACCGTGATGCCGCCGTCATTATCCTGGTTGGCGACGGAAACGTCAGCCGGGTCAAGGCCATTGTAGGTGCCGTCCGCGCTGGTCGCGGGAGCCAGAATGATGGTATAGGCAACAGATCCGTCAACCACGGCATCATTCACGCCGGTGATCGTCACCGTCTGCGGAACGTTCCAGTTGCTGGTATTGAAAGTCAGGGAGCTTTGATCCACGGTGCCTTCAGCAGTGTTGCTCGAAGAAACGCCAATCGTCACATCAGCCGTCGGCTGTTTGTCCAGCACGACCGTAAACGCGGCTGTGGTGCCGTTTTCGCTGGTGAAGAGATTGTTGGTCGGCGTGACCGTGAAGCCAGGGGTAGGGCCCGGAATGTAAACGAAGGAAGCCACTGCTTCCGTCGCCGCCGGGGATTCAAGCGCACCTGCGGGGCAATCACGCGACTGAATAATCCAGCCGTCACCCGCCGCATTCACTTCATAGCTGACTGCATTATCGTTATTGACCGACGTGCCGCCTTCGCAGGAAACAATCAACACGCCGTTAGTGGGCGACTTGCCGGGGATTTTGAGTTCGAAGGTGCCGACACTGTTGCTCGTGACCGTGAAGGCCGCCGAATTGCCGCTGAACGCCTGAATGCCGCCGTTGCCCTGGAAACGACCGGAAACGACCGTCGTATTGGTTTTCGGGATGAACACAAACGCGACCGGATCCTGTTCGTAGGAGGTCGTGTTCGCACCGTCGTCGTGAACAAATAAATTCCAACCGCCGTTCGCGGCATTCACCTGGCCCAAGCCAAAGTTGGCGGATTCGTTCTTGGCGCCGCAGACCAGCAGGATGCCGTCGGTCCGGGAATCAATGCCAAGGTTGGTCAGCGTCACGAATGATTTGCCGCTGCCCAAATCGAAGAAATTCACGCCGATCGACAACCCGGGAGTCCCGATCAATTCGTTCATCGCGCCACCGTTGGTCGCGTTGTTATTACGGGCGAAGCCACCGTAATATTGCGAATAAGGGAACCACGCACCCGCGACGTTAATGTCGTATTCCGGATTGCTGCCTGCCGCCAGACCGTTGATGGCGCTGACATCGATCAAGTAGGCGCCGACCAGGGCGTTGGTGTTGGCACTGGCACGCTGATTATCCATCATAACGACGCAATAGTTCGTGCCAGCCCCCAAGTCCCGTCCATTTTGGGAAATGGACGCCATCAAGATGCCGTTCGTGAGATCATCCGTCGGATCAGCTCCAATCGAGACGCCGTAATCACCGTTGCTGTTCGTCGGAGGGAAGCTGTCGGCATCAGGGCCGCCATTTCCGCGCACGCGAAAATCATTGATCGACAATGATACCGACGTGGATACGGAATTGATGGTGTTGCCCGCATCATTGTAATTTACGGTGACATTACCGGCGGAGATGCTGTGTCCGGGCGGTGCGGCCTGTGCAAGTGGGGATAGGGCCAAGGAAACTCCGAGGACCGTACCGAATAGTTTTGCCCGGCGGAAGAGAGATACTAGGACTTTCTTCCGGCCTTCGGCCTGGTTGGTTCTTAATTGATGGTTTTTCATACGCTCCGATGGTTTAGCTGGTTTTTCTTTTACGAACCGACAGTTGAAGAATGCTTCTGGTTTAGTGACCCGTGGCGTTGGAATCCTGTGCCAGATTCCAGGTCGCCAAAAACCGTTTGATGGGAATAAATTCCGCATGGCCGTCACAAAAATTCGCACAGGTGCCGGTGTTGCCATGATTATTGCCTTGATCGGGCCAATTATTGTTCACATTACCCGCCTGCACATTGGGGAGGCTCGAGGTATCGTCGCCATCCATAACCAGAAAAAAAGCGGAGGGTCCAGGCCGAGAACCAATGTAAGGCGTATAATTCTTCATTTCGTGAGCAGCGACTTCCTTCTCGGTCTTCTTGCGCCCGTATGATTCCGTCGGGTATTGGCTAAACACACCGAAAACCTCATAGCTATCCCCTTCATTTGACAGGTTCGGGGCGTTGTCGGTGAGATCCTGCATGTAGCTGCCGTAAGGAGGGATATAAGGAGGAGCCGTCACGACGATCGGACTGCCTTTGATAAAATTCTTGGTGCTGGGGCACACAAAAGAATTCACGTTTTTCATGTAGGTGGGATACAACCAATTCAGGTCATCGTCCGCCCCACTGCGATCACTATAATTCAAATGCGTGCTCGCATGCGCGTCGTCGTAGTAACTTTTAATCCATGAATGCGCGACCAAATTACCATTGAAATCATTTGCATACATCATGCTGCCCAACCCCATCTGCTTGAGGTTGTTGACGCAGCCGACGCGTTTGGCCTTGTCCTTGGCCTTCGCGAGCGCCGGCAACAGCAGCGCCGCGAGAATGGCAATGATCGCTATGACGACAAGCAGTTCAATGAGGGTGAAGCCGGATTTCTTGGGACGGGATGGGTACAGACGCTGGGGGTGCATAAGGGGGCTGTTTAGATTAGATGCTTCAGGACGCATCGTGCTGTTGAACGCCACGATAAAATCCATGTGTCACATGGTCAATGATATTATGCTGAATAATTATTCACCAAGAACCCCTGCTTACCTCATTAAATACTTTATCTAATTCTCTGACATCTCGTCTAAGAAACATTAGCGCTGGGTGTTTTGTCATGTGCGCACCATACCACTGTCCTCCGAGACGCCTAGTTACGATTCGGTTACGGCGCTGCAGCGGAATGGCGACAACGATTTCCAAGCTTCCCTCCCAATCGGGGAGTTTGTCGAACAGGTTGGGCACCCGGGCGCATTTTCAGCTGTTGAATCAATTACCCGGGCATGCTTTCGCCCGGCTTTTCGTTTACATTTTGCGGGTTTTTCCCTTATCTGTCGGCGAACACGAGTTTTACGCAGTAGCATTATGTCATCCGGACGCAGACAATATCCGTTTCATTTGATTGAGCCCAAATGGCAGCAGACCTGGGATCAACAGGAAACTTTTCGCACTTGGAACCCCAACGAACCGGTTCCGGCAAAACATCCGTTTGCCCAACGGCATGGCGGGGCCAACCCCGGGAAGCTGCCGAAATACTACGTTTTGGACATGTTCCCCTACCCGTCCGGCGCCGGATTGCATGTGGGCCATCCGGAAGGCTATACCGCCACCGATATTCTCGCCCGTTATCGCCGCGCACTGGGATTCAATGTACTACACCCGATCGGTTGGGATGCATTCGGGCTGCCCGCCGAGCAATACGCAATTAAAACCGGCAAACATCCGCGCAAGACCACCGAAGAGAACATCGCGACCTTCAAGCGGCAGATCAAATCGCTCGGCTTCAGTTACGACTGGACGCGCGAGGTGGACACCACCGCGCCGCCCTATTTCAAATGGACGCAGTGGATTTTCCTGAAGCTTTACAATTCCTGGTTTAATCCCGCGACCAACAAGGCGGAACCCATCGACACCCTCCCCTTGCCCGCCGAGTTGCACGAGACTGCCGGTGCGGCTTCCAATCCCGAGTTGGAGGCGAAGCGGCGCGCCTATCGCGATTCCCATCGTCTTGCGTACAACGCGAAGGTTCCCGTGTGGTGGTGCGAGCAGTTGGGAACGGTGCTTTCCAACGAGGAAATCGTGGACGGCAAAAGCGAGCGCGGTAATTTTCCGGTTGAGCGCAAGCCGATGCGGCAATGGCTCTTGCGCATCACCGCGTACGGCGATCGGCTGATCGAAGGTCTCGAAAGCATCGACTGGAGTCACTCGTTGAAGGAGATGCAGCGCAATTGGATCGGCCGCAGCGAGGGTGCGGAGGTGGATTTTGCCGTGGAAGGCTGCGGGGAAAAAATCCGTGTGTTTACCACCCGGCCCGACACCCTGTTCGGCGCGACTTATCTCGTGCTCGCCCCGGAGCATCCGTTGGTGGAGCGAATTACGACGCCGCAACAACGGCGGGACGTAAAGAATTACCTGTTGGAAGTCGCGAAAAAATCCGACCTCGAACGCACCGAACTGGCCAAGAGCAAAACCGGCGTTCCCACCGGCGCGTTCGCGATCAATCCCGTCAACGGCCAGCAAATCCCGATCTGGATTGCCGACTATGTGCTCGTCACGTACGGGACCGGCGCGATCATGGCCGTGCCCGCGCACGACACACGCGATCATGAATTTGCGGAGAAATTCAATCTTCCCATCATTCAGGTGGTGGAGCCTCCCGCAGGCACCGACTGGCAGGGCTATGTCGGTGATGGCGTCGCCATCAACTCCGCCAGTGCGGATTTTTCCATCAATAATCTGACCACTCCGGAAGCCAAAAAGAAAATCACCGCCTGGCTCGAATCAAAAGGGCTGGGAAAGAAGACGATCAATTACAAGCTTCGCGACTGGCTGTTCAGCCGCCAGAGGTATTGGGGCGAGCCGTTTCCAATCGTCTGGAAACAGGATGCGAAGGGAAATCCGTACCATGAAGCGTTGCCGGAATCCGCGTTGCCGTTGCTCCCGCCGCAACTCGACGATTACACACCCAAGCCGTCCGCCGAAGCGCAACCTCCCCTTGCTCGCGCGCAGGATTGGGTAAATCTGCCCGAGGGCTCGACCCGCGAAACCAACACCATGCCGCAATGGGCAGGCAGTTGCTGGTATTACCTGCGCTATCTCGACGCGCAAAATGCGCAGTCGTTTTGCGCGCCGGAGTCGGAACGTTACTGGATGGGCACCGCCGGCGCACAAGCGACGCCGGGCGTGGACCTCTACGTCGGCGGCACGGAGCACGCGGTGTTGCATCTCCTCTATGCACGGTTCTGGCACAAGGTGCTCTTTGATCTGGGTTATGTGTCCACGCAGGAGCCTTTTTACAAACTCGTCAATCAGGGTTTGATTCTCGGCGAGGACGGACAGAAAATGTCCAAAGCGCGCGGCAATGTTGTCAACCCCGACGAAATGGTGCGCGACTTCGGCGCTGATTCGCTGCGCCTCTATGAAATGTTCATGGGCCCCTTGGAAATGGTCAAACCCTGGAGCACGAAAAACGTCGAGGGAGTTTATCGTTTCCTCGGCAAGGTGTGGCGGTTATTCGCGGATGAAGCGAGTGAAACTGACTTCGAGCAAAACCTGACGGCCGAGCCCCAGCGAGGCTCGGAACTGTTGGGGACGATCAAGCTCAATCCGGCGATAAAGAATGTCTCGGCAACGCCCGCTCATCTCAAAGCGTTGCACGCCTGCATCAAGAAAGTCACCGAAGACCTCGATGGCATGCGGTTCAACACCGCGATATCCGCGATGATGGTATTCGTCAAGGATGCCGGCGCTTGGGACGTGAAACCAGCGAGCGTGATGCGGGAGTTTCTGATTTTGCTCCAACCCTTCGCGCCGCATTTGGCCGAGGAATTGTGGCAGAAGCTTGCGGGCGTTGAACCCGGTTGCCCGACGTTGTCCCTCGCCTATGCTGCGTGGCCGAAATTTGATCCAGCCGTGCTGGTGGAAAATGAAGTGGAAATTCCCGTGCAGGTGAATGGCAAGTTGCGCGACGTCATCAAGGTTTCCGTCACGGCCGACCCGGCCGAACTGGAGTCGCTGGCCCGCGGTTCGGAAAAAGTGAAGGCGTTCATGGAAGGCAAAACCGTCAAGAAAGTCATTGCGGTAAAGGGAAAACTGGTGAATATCGTGGTTGGCTAAAGCCAATTTCTGACATTGAGATGCGGGCGGTCTGTGACTATATTATAAGCCGTGAACAGCCTGACGAGGCGAGAACAGTTGGTTCTTTGCGTGTTGATCGGGTTGTTCCTGCTGGGGTGGGTCGTCAAAGCTTATCGGACGGCGCATCCTCCCCCGCAGACGGTTGAAGCAGCACGACATTGAAATGCAAGACGCCAGTTTCGACGAACCATTTGCACGAATTCAAGCCAGGGATGCACGATACCACCGGGACGCCTACGTCTTCGTGCGGGAAGGGTTGGAATATACCCAGAAAAGCATCAACAAGGATAGCCGCGGCAAAGGCAAACACATCAGCGGCCAGCAACTTCTTCTGGGTCTCCGCGACTACGCGTTGCAGCAGTTCGGGCCGATGGCCAAAACAGTCTTTGAGGAGTGGGGCATCACCCGCTGCGAAGATTTCGGCGAAATCGTTTTCAACATGATCGACGTCGACTGGTTCGCCAAAACCGCCAAGGACAGCCGGGCGGACTTCGCCGGCGGCTACACTTTCGACGAGGCGTTTCTCAAACCTTTCCTGCCCAGCGCCAAGCAGCAGGCGGCTGACAATCAACCGGCACGGCCGTTGCCCTCGCCGGAGACGAAATCGTAGCACGGCATTTTTCCCGCCGTCGCTGTTGTTGATCTTACAAGACTTTTAAGTAATGACTCCCCATCATTCAGGCACCGTTGAATCAATTCCAGCCATCCCCGATGGCGTAAAACTGACCGCGCTGGAAAACGGCCTCACCATCATCGTTCGCGAGGACCACAGCGCACCCGTCGTGTCCGCCCAGGCGTGGGCGATGACCGGGAGCATTCACGAGGGGAAATGGCTGGGTGCGGGAATGTCGCACGTGTTGGAACACATGTTGTTCAAAGGCACGAGCACGCGCGCGGGCAGCCGTATCGATCAGGAAGTCCAGGAGGCGGGCGGCTATATGAATGCCTACACTTCCTTCGACCGCACCGTGTATCACATCGAAGTGCCGAACACCGGCGCCACGGTCGCGATCGACATCCTGTGCGACATCATGCAGAACGCCACCCTCCCCGCGGACGAAATGGCGAAGGAAAAACAGGTAATCCTGCGCGAGATGGATATGAACGTGGACGACCCGGGCCGTCGCGCCAGCCGGCGATTGTTCGAAACCGCCTACACCCGCAGCCCCTATCGTCTAACGGTGATTGGCTACCCCGACATTTTTAATGAGCTGAAGCAGGAAGACGTGCTCGCGTACTATCACGAGAAATATGCGCCCAATAATGTCTTTTATGTCGTGGCCGGAGATGTAAAACACGACGAAGTCGTGGCACAGATTCGCGCCGCGTACAGCCAGGCCAAGACCCGGGCCATGCCGCCCGTGGTGCTGCCGTCCGAGCCGCGGCAAACCGCGCCGCGGGAGATCGTCGAGGAAGCGCCCATCGAGCTGGGTCACTTTTATTACGCATGGCACATTCCCGATCTGCGGCATCCGGACATCGCCGCGCTCGATGTCCTCGCGGTTCTCCTCGGCCACGGGCGCAGTTCACGGCTTTACCAGACGGTCCGGGAAGCACAAGGCGTGGTTCATTCGGCGGATGCCTGGACCTATAGCCCCGGCAATCCGGGCCTGTTCGGCATGAGTGCGACGGTGGATGCTGACAAGTTCGCCGCCGCGCGCGAAGCATTGCTCGTCGAACTTGAAAAGATGAAGACGAGCCTCGCAGCGCCGGAGGAAATCAACAAGGCAGTGAAACAATTCATCGCCGGCACCTTGTCGTCCCGCAAAACGATGCAAGGCCAGGCCCAGGATCTCGGGTCCAACTGGCTCGCGGCAAACGACCTGAATTTTTCCGAGCGTTACCTCGCCGCTGTCAAACGTGTCACCGCGGCGGACATCCAACGTGTCGCACGGGAATATCTCACTCCGGAAAATCGCACGCTTTACGCCTTGCTGCCCGCAGGCACCAGGACCGATCTCAAATCGACCCATGAGACAACCCACGACTTTGCAGTTCAGAAATTTGAGTTGCCCAACGGCCTGCGCTTGCTCGTAAAGGAAGACCACCGTCTTGAGTTTGTGGAGATTCGCGCGGCATTTCTTGGCGGCGTGCTGGCGGAGACACCGGAAACCAGCGGCGTCACGCAATTGACCGGCAAGATGTTGCTCAAAGGCACCGCGCGGCGCACCGGCGAGGAAATCGCCCGCGAAATCGAATCGGTGGGCGGCAGCCTCGACAGCTACGGCGGCAACAATAGTTTCGGCATCAATGCGGAAGTACTCAGCGACGATTTTGCCCTCGGTCTGGATCTCGTGAGCGATGTGTTGCTGCATCCCGTGTTTCCCGCCGTTCAGTTCGAGCGCGAACGCGAGGTGCAACTGGCGGGGATTCGGTCGCAGAAAGATAATCTATTGCAAAGCGCGGCGCAGGCGATGCGCCGCGAGCTATTCGGTAATCGCGGATACGGGCTCAACGCGACCGGCTCGGAGGAAAGCGTCGAGAAACTCAAAATCGCCGACCTGAAATCGTTTCATGAGCAATTTGCGGTGCCCAACAACTGCGTGCTCGCCATCTACGGCAATGTGAAAACGGCCGAGGTCAAAGCCGCCGTCGAAAAAGCGTTTGCGGGCTGGAAAGCCGCGCCGGGCGCGGAAAAACTTTTGAGCCCCGCCCTGCCACCCGCGTTGACCACCCCGAAGCATATTGCGGAAATCCGCGACAAGAAACAGGCCGTGCTCGTGATCGGCTTTCCCGGCGCGACGTTGCGAGACGCCGATCGCTACGCTTTGGAATTGGTACAGGAAGCGTGCAGCGATCTCGGATCCCGTTTGTTTATTCGGATTCGCGATGAATTGGGCCTCGCCTATTACGTCGGAGCACAAAACTTTGTCGGCATCGCGCCCGGCTATTTCGCGTTCTACGTCGGCACTTCGCCCGAGCAAGCCGCGCTCGCCGAAAAGGAATTACTCACCGAAGCCGCCGTGCTGCGCCAGGACGGCCTTACCGCCCAGGAGTTGCAACGGGCCAAGGCGAAGATCATCGGCCAGCGGAAAATCGCCCGGCAGGATCTCGGTTCCCTCGCGATGACCAACGCCCTCGATGAACTCTATGGTCTGGGCTATGCCTACTCGGACGGCGAAGACGCGCGCTTTGAGGCGGTGACGCTGGAACAGGCCCGGCAGGTGGCGCAAAAGTATCTAAAGCCGGAAGCATTTGTGGTTGCAGTGGTCAAACCCGCTTGAAGTGTGGTATAGATAGACCGTATGCGTTTGGGCCAACCGAGCTTTCTTCGAATGCCGCTGGCATGGAGTGCGGCCCTGCTGCTGTCCTGGCTCACACCCTCGACGCGCGCGGATCTCTGGGTGACGGGATATTATCCGGGATACGAACAGAGCTACCTTACCCCGTCGAACATCGATTTCAGTGCGCTCACCCACATCATCCATTTTTCGATTGTGCCCAACGCCAACGGCACGCTGGACCCGGATCAAAATGTGGTCACCCCGTCGTATTCGACGAACCTCGTTGCGCGAGCGCACGCCGCGGGAAAAAAAGTGCTGATCTCCATCGGCGGAGCGGGCGGACAGACCGGCTTTCTCGGGGCGAGCACGCCGGCGAATCTTCCGACATTCATCCAGAACCTCACGAATTTTGTCGCCAAGTATAATTACGACGGCATCGATATTGATTGGGAGCCACTGCCGGTCAGTTCCTTCGGACAATATACGAATCTGATCATCGGCCTGCGCGCCGCGCTCAACGCCATGCCCCAGCCCAAACTCCTGACGGCGGCGGTCGGCGCGTATCCCTATGGCGGCGATTCTCTCTCCAGCAATCCGTTGATGTTCGCGAGCATTCAAAACAAGTTCGACCAGATTAATCTCATGACCTACGACCTGTCGGGGCCTTACGGCGGTTGGGTCACCTGGTATAATGGGCCGCTCTACGACGGCAACTATCGGTTCGCCAGCACAGGCAGTCTGGTTCCCTCAACCGAAGGCGCCATCACCAATTTCATCGGCAAGGGAGTCGCCCCCGGCAAACTTGGCATCGGTATCGCCTTTTACGGCTACATCTGGGGCGGCGGCGCAGGCACCACGACCGGAGGCGTCAGCGCACCACGGCAGGCCTGGACCACCGCGCCGACGACTTTCGGACAGATGAGTTATGACGGCATCATGACCACCTATTATCAGTCGAATCGCTATCATTGGGATTCCGGCGCGCAGGCCGCATATTTGGGCATCGATAACGCCGGTTCCGCGGACGACAAATTCATTTCCTACGATGATGAACACACCTGCCAGGCAAAAGTCAGCTACGCGCGGAACCGGCGTCTCGGCGGCGTGATGATTTGGGAATTGGCGGAAGGTTATCGTTCGACGCAGCCGGCGGGAAAACGGGATCCCCTGTTACAATCCATCAAGCAGGCCATCGCCACCCCGGGAGCCGTCTCCGCCCAACGAAACGGGCCGGATCTGCAAATCAGCTTTAGCACTGTTCCGCTGGGGCTTTACCGGGTTCAATGGACGACTGATGTCTTTGCGCCGGTCTGGAACACATTGACGAACAACGTTCCCGGCACCAACGGCATGATGCAGGTGACCGACCCGGGCGCGGCCAACTCAAATTCCCCCCGATTTTATCGCGTGCAGACGCCGCCATGATGGGTTGCCAGGACGCGGTTTCCTGCGTTCGCGAAAGATCCATTAGCCAGCGGACGATTTCGCCGTTTGGTCCACGATCTTCAGCAGCAACCGGGTTGCCGCGTTGATCACCGGCGCAGCCATCGGCTCCCGTTGCATTTGTTCCATCGCCCCCTCGCCAAAATACAACCCGTCGGAAACCAGAAACGTCATTCGCAGATGTCCCTTGCGCGGGGCCGGCGGTCGCACCTTGTCCCAGGGACCAATCATCGCCACCACCGGACGGGACGCTTCGATCACTGCCTTGATTTCCGTTTCGAATGGATTGGGCACGCCCTCAACGATGGTCATGCTTCCAGTGTGATTGATGTAACGAGCTCCGCCATCCGCGAACGCCGCGAGCGTGTCCACCCCGCCGTCCAGTCCGACTTCCACCACGGTGCCGAGCAGTTGCTTCGCCGGCACTTGGCGGCCTCCGCGCCGTAACAGGCAGTAGGCGAGTGCGCGAACGCGGGATTCCATTTTCCCGTCGTTCGCCAGTTGCAACAAAGCGGCGTAGTCTGGCTGTGCCGCAAAAAGCAGCGCCCAAGGTGGCACCAGCGGCCCTTTAAAATTCACCTGATATAATTCCGGCAGATCGCAAAACAGGAGCTGATAAATGATGTTTGTGCTCTCTTCAATGTAAGGACCATTGATGTTCATTGGTTTTGTCTGTCCAAAGGCGGATTTCCGACCCTCATGGCCTTTAAGATTCCATGATAAGTGATTTTTCCCTGCCATTGCTCGAAGTCAGCAAATCGAACATTCACCTCGACAGTCAACCCAATTCCTGATTGCATGAGGCAGCGCATACGACAAAGGAATTTGACCATGGCGAGGCTGGTCGTTAATCCGGGTTCTCCCGAAGCTTGGGATATTCATCTTAAGCCCGGCATTAACTCCCTCGGTCGCGGGGAGGAGAATGACTTTCAACTCAATCAGGATTCCGTTTCCACATCGCACTGCCACATTTGCGTCGCCGATGACCGCGTCGTCATCAAGGATCTCGGCTCCGCGAACGGCACATTTGTCGATCATACACCGGTCGAGGAGTCGGTCCTAAAGCCCGGACACAAAATCCACATCGGCACCGTGGAACTGGCCTACTATCCCGAGAGCGGCCACAGCGCCGCCGGGGTGGGCGGGCCAGCCGTCCAATTTGACAAGCTCCCGGTCATTTTCAACGAGCATAAATACTGCAAGATACATCTCCAAACGCTCGCCTCTTATTACTGCGACAAGTGCCGGGGCTTGTTCTGCCAGATTTGCGTCAGTTCCTCGCCAATGAACGGCGTGATCCACAAACTTTGCCGGAAATGCAACCGCGACTGCTCTCCGATAAAAATCGAAATTGTCGATGAGCCGGAAAAGGGATTTTATACGCAAGTCCCCGGCGCATTCCTTTATCCGTTGCGTGATGCGGGCATTTTGATGCTGCTGGTCGGCACGGTGCTCGTCGGCGCAGTCAAGTTTGCGGCCGGCATGGGCAAACTCAATTCCTCCATGCACGGCGCACCGCCGGTCAGTTGGTGGGGTCTCATGCTGCAAGTCATGGTCGTGGGCTACATGTTTTGTTACATGCAAAACATCATTCACTCCACCGCGTTGGGGGAAACGAAGATGCCCTCGCTGCCGGACATCACCAGCTTTTGGGAGGACATCCTGCTGCCGTGTTTGCAACTCATCGGAGTAACGCTCATTTCTTTCGCGCCGCTCATTTTATTCGGCATTTATCTCGTCACCGCCGATGCACGAGCCAGCGGAGCGGTATTGATGTCTTTTTCCGCCCTTGGCTGCGTCTATTTCCCGATGGCCTTTTTGGCAGTCGCCATGCTCGACACGGTTGGTGCCGCCAACCCCATGCTTGTTTTGCCTTCGATTCTGAAAGTTCCGATGGAATACGTCACCGCTTTGTGTGTGCTGGCGCTGGTGTTCGTGGCGCGCGCCACGGGGGACGTGGTGCTAAACTTCGCGTTTCCCAAACAACTGCTCACCCATTCAATCGGGGAGCTCGCGTTGATGTTGCTGCTCAACATGGTTTGGGCCTTCATCAGTTTCTATCTACTGACCGTCGGCATCCGCATCCTCGGCCTGCTCTACGTGAATCGGAAGGAAACGCTGGGTTGGTTGAATCACTAATGTTCCACACAATCCCTGGCACATGCTTGAATACACGGCAGGAAATCATTAACTTTGAATAAACGTGCCCCTTATCTGACTTCGCACTTCATGAAAAGATTGTTGCTAATCGTTCTCACCATCGCCATCGCGCCTCAACTATTCGGCCAGGGACTGGTCACGTTCGCAAATCGCGTTCCGGCCACCGTGGTGACGCACGTCTATGCTCCTCTCACATCAAATCCATATCTAAGCCAGATTGGCAACGGCGCCAACGACACCGTCAGCGGAACGACTAGCTGGGCGGGCTTCGACCTGATTGGCGCAAGCGGGCTGAATACGCAATACGGTGCCGCCACGACGTTGGCGGCGCTGCTCAGCGCCCCAGGATACAACCAGCCTGAGAGCAGCCTCACACCCGCGAATCCCATCAGTACATTCAGGACGGGCAACGCCGCCGGATTTATCGTCCTGTCAACGGCAACTTTACAGAACGTTCCAATGGACGCACCACAGGCCACATTACAAATGGTGGCATGGGACAACACTTCGGGTTTGTATTCCACATGGGCTCTCGCGTCGGTTGCTTGGGCGAACGGAACAATTGCCGCCGGGAAGTCGAAGGCGTGGAATCAAAATAACATCGGTGGCGATCTCAACCCGCCTCCAAATCTTTACAATACGGCTATTCCCAGTCAGCAGGTTGAAAGTTTTAACCTTTTCCGCATTTTCGTAATTCCCGAACCCAACACCCTCGCGCTGGCAGTTCTGGGCGGCATCTCACTGTTTTTATTTCGTCGCTCCCGGCCTCAATAAATCATTTCACCCGAGGCGAAGAAAAGATTCGCCTTGAAGCGCGTTTGGTCGTGCTCCAGATTCATGGCTGCCAGGGCCCATGGACTGTGGACTTACGAACCCCGCCAGGGCCGGAAGGCAGCAACGGTAGTTTGCTCTGCATCTGCCGTGGTCACCCTGGCATTTGAATTTACACAGTGCGGCACTGGAATTACGTTGGGAATGTGGCCACCGTAATTTCCAATTTGCGAATCCCTAGAAGATGGCTTACCAGGTCATAGCCCGAAAGTATCGCCCGCAACGTTTCCAAGACGTCGTCGGGCAGGAACACGTCACCCAGACGCTTTCCCGCGCCATCGAGCAAAGCCGGATAGCGCACGCTTATCTCTTTTGCGGCCCGCGCGGCACGGGCAAAACCACCATCGCGCGCATTTTCGCCAAATGCCTCAACTGCACGGGCGGCCCGCTGGTCGATTTCGACGAGAATGATCCGCGTTGCAAGGAAATCGCCGAGGGACGTTCGCTGGACGTGCTCGAAATCGACGGAGCGAGCAACAACGGAGTGGAACAGGTTCGCGAACTCCGCGAAACCTGCAAATACGCCCCGGCCAGTTCGAAGTTCAAGATCTACATCATCGACGAAGTGCACATGCTTTCCACGGCGGCGTTCAACGCGCTGTTGAAGACCCTCGAGGAGCCGCCCGAGCATGTGAAATTCATGTTCGCCACCACGGACCCGGAAAAGGTCTTGCCGACCATTTTGTCCCGCTGCCAGCGGTTCGACCTGCGGCGCATTCCGGTTTCGCTGATTGGCAAGCATCTCGACGAGATCGCCCGGAAGGAAAATGTCAGCATCGACCCCGCCGCGCTCCACGCCATCGCCCGCGGGGCGGAAGGCGCGATGCGTGACGCCGAGTCCACGCTCGACCAGCTCATCAGCTTTTGCGGCGAAAAGATCGAAGAGGCCGACGTGCTGTCGATGTTCGGCCTGACCGCGCAAAACCAGTTGCTGGAACTCTCCCGGGCGGTCCTGACCGGGGAAGTGCAGATCGCCCTGCGACAATTAAACGACCTCGCCAATAACGGCAAGGATCTCGGCCGCCTGCTATCGGACCTGTTGAATCACTTTCGCAACCTGCTCATCTTCCAGGTTTCGCGCGGTGACCTGACGATGCTCGAAGTTTCCGAGGCGGAAGCAAGCGCGCTGGCTGACCAGGCCAAATTGGCGAGTGCGGACGGCTTCACCCGCATTCTGGAAGTATTCGCGGACGCCGAGATGCGCCTGCGTGATGCGGCTTCCAAAAAAATTCTGATTGAAGTCGCCTTGCTGAAGGCCATCGAAGCTCGGAGCGCCATGAGCCTCGACTCGGTGTTGAAGCAGCTTGAGGATTTGCGGGCGGGGAGACCCGCGGCGCCCGCGCCCGCCGCTCCCGTTACTCGGCCGGCCTCAACGCCTGCGTCCCCCGCTGCCAGGCCCGCGCCCGCTCGTCCGGCGGCAACGCCTTCATCTTATGCTGCCGAGCCCGCACCCGCTGCGCCGATTGTCAGCGAAAACGCACCGGCTGCCACCGAAGTCTCCGCCCACCAACCGGCGACCGACCTCTCGGAATTATGGGCCAAAGTCGTTGATGCCGTCGGTCGTGTGAGCCCGTTCACACGCACTTACCTGGCCGAAGCGCACCCCGTCACCTTCGTCAGAAATCTGCTGACCATCGGATTTCCGCCTGAGACCGAGGACCACATAGCGCTGGTGGACAATCCGCGCAATCACACGCTGCTGCAAACCAAGCTGGCGGAACTCGGACATCCGAACGCCAGCTTCAAATTCATCAAAGCCGCCGCGCCCGCCGGGATGAAACCGGCCCCGACCCAGCCATCCGCCGCACCCGCGCCGACCGCACCACCGCCGACCGCCAAAACCCCGGCAGCACCGGCGACCACCAACGCTCCGGCCAAATCCGCCGCCCCAGCAAAAGAAAAATCCGCGTCGGTGCCATTCAACAAAGACGACTTTAAAAACGATCCATTGATCCAAAAGGCCCTCGAAATTTTCAAGGGTCAGATTGTTGACGTTCGTGCACAGTCATAATTTCAACCGCCAAACCTCAACCCACCTTTTCACATGTCCAGTATCGGCAAACTCATGAAACAGGCTGCGCGCATGCAGCAGCAAATGGAAAAAACCCAGAGCGATCTCGCCAACCGCACGGTCGAAGCGACCAGCGGCGGCGGCGCGGTGAAGGTCGTCGCGAAATGCGACGGCACCATCGCCACGCTCAAGATCGATCCGCAGGCGATCAATCCCGCGGACGCGCAGTTGCTGGAGGATTTGATCATTTCCGCCGCCAACCAGGCGCTTAGCCAGGCGCGTGAGATTTCGAACACCGAAATGGGCAAGGTGACCGCCGGATTCAATCTGCCGGGTCTCACTTGAACGCCGTGCAGCGCGCATTCAAGGGCGCGCCCTGCAACCTGCCGGTTATTCGACGCTGAATCATGGCGCTGCCCGATTCCATCACCCAGCTCATTACCGCGCTGGGCAAGCTGCCAGGCATCGGTCCACGCTCGGCGGAGCGCATCGCCCTGCACCTCGTGCAATCGGAGTCCGGCGTGGTGAAACAGCTCGCGGAATCCCTGATTCACGCCCGTGAGAAAATTCGCTTTTGCGAGACGTGCGGCGCGCTCACGGAAAAAACAATCTGTGAGTATTGCTCCGATTCGCGCCGGGACGCTTCCCTGATCTGCGTCGTCGAACGGCCGGTGGATATTCTCACACTCGAAAAGTCCGGTACGTTTCGCGGCAAATACCACGTGCTCGGCGGCAAGATTTCCCCGCTTAATGCCGTGGAACCCGAAGACCTCCGCATCAGCGAACTGGAAAAGCGCATGACGCGGGAGCCCATCAAGGAAATCATCATCGCGCTCGGCACGGATGTGGAAGGCGACGCCACCGGTTATTACCTCGCCAAACGACTGGGACGTGACGGCGTGAAAATCACCCGTATCGCCCACGGCCTTCCAGCCGGCAGCGGCTTGGAATTTGCCGATGAACTGACTCTCAGCCGCGCGCTCGAAGGCCGCCGCGAAATGAATTAATCGCATGATCAAGACCGTTGTATTCGACCTGGGAAAGGTCCTGCTCGATTTCGACTATTCCATCGTCGCCCGCCGCCTCGGCGAACGCGGCCGAATGGCGCGGGATGAAATCAGCAAATTCATCGACCATTCCCCCCTGCTCTTCCGCCTCGAACGCGGCGAGATGACGCCCGAGCAATTCCATCGCGAAGTCGCCGACGCGACCGGTTTTGAGGGCGGCTACGCTGATTTCACCCAGGTGTTCGCGGAAATTTTTGCTCCGATTGACCCGATGATCGAGCTGCACGCACTTCTCAGAAAACAAGGTCTGCCCACTTTCATTTTTTCCAACACCAACGACATCGCGGTGAAATACATCCGCCGCAGTTTTCCGTTTTTTTCCAATTTCGATGGCTACGTCTTGTCCTACGAGCATGGCGTCATGAAACCCGACGCCGGGTTATACGAAGTCGTGGAACGCGAAACCGGGCGTCGGGGTGGCGAAATCCTTTATATCGATGACCGCCCCGAGAATGTCGCGGCGGGCGCCACGCGCGGCTGGCAGGTAATCATGCAGGAAACGCCGGAGAAAACCCAAGCGGCCATTGAGGCGCTCGGATTACTTCGGCGCGCCTCGTAGAGGCAAATTTTACTGGAGCGCGGACGGCGAGGTGTCCCCGCTCATTTTGGCGTTCATCAAAGCATCCAGGGCGTAGTTGTCGCCCAGGGAAAAGAGCCGGTCCGCGATGTCATTCAGCGCGAGCCGCGAGGCCTCAAATCTTTCCGAGAGTGTGCTGAGCACCTGCTCCATCTGGTAACGCTGCGCGAGGCGGTGGTCGCTGGCGACGCGATATTGGGAGCGCCCGAGACCTTCGTAATATTTCAGGCTGGGAGCGCCCCGCACGTCCGCGCGATAGCGAATCCGGTATGGGAAAACCCCCGAGAGAAACAGCGAGTGGTTGCCGATATGCACCCGCAGCTCAAAGCGGGTTCGGTCGTCGGCCGTTTGCAACGCCGCCAGCATTTCAAAAAAATAATCCAGCGGCGCAGCCTGGCCCGCCACCACGCAGCTCGCCCGCTCGGCGAGTGAAAATTCCGTCAAAACCTCCGCCACATAATCCGCCACCGCCCGATCCGCGATGTCGGCGCGGCGAAAAACCGAGCGCACCAGAATGTAAAAGTAAAAACGGCTCGAGACGCGCAGCCAGCCGCGGCGTTCCAACAAGGCATGCAGCAATGCCTCATCGTCCAAAATCACGTCCCGGGAATCCTCATCCGCCAGAAGTTTGATGAGACACTCCGCCGTGCCGATCTTCCGGCCCAATACCGAAAGAATGAAGTCGATGTCCTCCGCCGCAAACTGAACCCTGCAGTTCGGTTGAATCATTTTCATGTTGCACCGGTTGCGCCCGGTCGGGGCCTTGCCTGATCTAATCATAAAGCATTATGCATTCCATGCAAATGGGTCATCGCCGGAATTGCTTCATTGCGTGGATTTCAACGGCTTTCGAATGCGTCGTCCCAGAACCGGCCAGGCATGGAGGTGTGGAAATTGCGCCACAAACGGTTAAACTGCACAGTCATGCAATCTGAAACGGCCAGGATTTCCACCGACTCGCGGCAACGCGCTTTGGACTGGAGTCTCGTGCTGGCAAGCCAGGGGATCGAAGCAACGATCAGCCCGCCGGGATCCGGGAACGGATGGGAACTTTGGGTGCCGACCCGGGATTATGACCGCGCGCGAGTTGCGCTGCGGCAATATCACATGGAAAACCGCCCCCAGCCCTGGCGGCAGGAAGTCCTGCGGCCCGGCCTGCTATTCGATTGGGGTGCGCTTGCATGGGTCTTCCTCGCCATTCTTTTCCACGCGCTCGACTCCCGCCGCGACTTGCGCTTCGTCGGCCGCATGGATAGCACCGGCCTGGCCGCTGGCGACTGGTGGCGGCTCTTCACCGCCGAATGGCTCCACGGCGACCTCGGACATCTTGCCGCGAATTTGAGCATCGGACTGGTTTTGCTCGGCCTCGTGATGGGTTGCTACGGGACCGGTGTCGGTTTGCTGGCCGCCTACCTCGCGGGTGCGGGTGGAAATCTCTTCTCATGGCTTCTCTCACGGCCTCCGTACCAGAGCCTGGGAGCTTCAGGGATGGTGATGGGTTGCGTCGGACTTTTGGCCGGTTATTCCTTTTCGCATCTCCAACCAAATTTCGCGGGCCCCAAACTCGCGCTCGGCGGCCTGGTCGGTGGCGTCATGTTGTTCATACTATTTGGCCTCGCTCCACAAACTGACGTACTCGCGCACCTCGGAGGATTCTTGAGCGGAATCCTGGGCAGCCTCCTGCTATCCCGGAGCCCTTGCGTCTCCCGAAGCACCAAAATCAATCTCGCGTGCGGCTTCCTTTTTGCAGCGCTTGCGATCATCCCCTGGTGGCTCGCGCTGAGCCACGCGGCGACGGTTGTTAAACGGTGAATAACCTCGACCTGTGAATAACAGGGATTAAGAGCTTTACAGCACGGACGTTGCTTCGCAAAATGTGCGTTGTGGATGTAGCATTGCTTAGACAAAGCATTTTGGATCAAAAACCACGTCAGCAGGACTTCGGTTTTCGACCGCAGGTGGGCTTGGAAACCGCGATTCAGCGGTCCCAGGAGTATTTGCTGAGCCAGCAAAAACCGGAAGGTTACTGGGTGGGCGAATTGATGGTGGACGCCACGTTGGTCTCCGACCTGGTGGCCTATCGCCATTGGGAAGGCAAGATCGACGAGCGGTGGCAGCGCAAGGCCGTCAATCACATCTTCTCCATGCAGTTGCCCGAAGGCGGCTGGAACATCTATTACGGTGGACCCGCGGAAGTTAACGCAACCATCAAGGCGTATCTCGCGCTCAAGCTGGCCGGCGTTCCGGCGACGGATCCCCGCATGTTGCGCGCGCGCGAAGTGGCCAAGAGTCTTGGCGGCGTGCCGCGCATGAACACTTTTTCAAAGCTGTCCCTCGCGCTGCTCGGCCTGTTCCCGTGGGAGTATGTCCCGACCATTCCGTGCGAGGTGATTCTCATCGGAAAATGGTTCTACGTGAACATCAATGAAATGAGTTCCTGGAGCCGGGCGATGCTGGTTCCGCTCTCCATCATCAACCATTTCAAGCCGACGCGGCCGCCGAAAAAGAACATCAATCTCAACGAGCTTTATCCGCAGGGCATGCACGAGCGCGACCTCGCGCTGGCACCGGATCCGGAACGCTTTACCTGGCGCAACTTTTTCCTCTGGCTCGATCGCGTCCACAAGTTCGCCGAATGGTTTGCGGAGCACGGCATTCACCCGTTCCGAAAGCGCGCCTTGAAGCGCTCGGAGCAATGGATGCTGGAGCGTTTCGAAGGCTCCGACGGCCTGGCGGCGATTTTCCCCGGCATCCTCAATTCTCTGATTGCGATGAAGGCGCTCGGTTATCCGGACGATCATCCGCAAATCCTCCGCAAGGAAGTGGAGCTGAAAAAGCATGAGCACGAAACGGATACCACCGTTCGCATTGAACCGTGTCTTTCACCAGTTTGGGACACCGCGATCGTGGCCATCTGCCTGGCCGAATCCGGCCTTGGCAGCGAGCATCCGGCCCTGAAACAAGCCACTGACTGGCTCATCTCCAAGGAAATTCGTTTCCGCGGTGACTGGCAGTATAAAAACCCCGCCAAGGTCGAGCCCAGCGGCTGGGTGTTTGAATTTGAAAACAAGTGGAATCCCGACATCGACGACACGGCCATGGTGCTGCTCGCGATGCGCAAGGTGCAGATCGACGACAAGAAAAAGCGGGACGAATGCTTTCAGCGCGGCGTCACCTGGATGCTGACCTTCCAATGCAAGGATGGCGGCTGGGCAGCCTTCGACAAGGACTGCACGAAAGGCGTGCTCGAAAAGGTGCCGTTCGCCGATCACAACGCCATGCTCGACCCTGAGTGCGCGGACATCACCGCGCGCATTCTGGAATTGCTCGGTTACGAAGGCTACAGCGTGGACCATCCGCAGGTGCAAAAAGCACTGCGTTATTTGCGCGAAATTCAGGAGGAAGACGGCTCCTGGTACGGTCGTTGGGGCGTAAATTACATTTACGGCACCTGGCAGGTATTGCGCGGGCTGCGGGCGCTCAACGTCAATATGAACGAGCCGTGGCTGCTCAAAGCCCGCGACTGGCTCGAAAGTGTGCAACACGAGGACGGCGGCTGGGGCGAACGTTGCAATACCTACGACGATCCGGTGTTCAAGGGCCAGGGTCCGAGCACCGCGTCCCAAACCGCATGGGCGGTCATGGGGCTTTGCGCCTTCGACGATCCGAACCGTCCCAGCATCCGTCGCGGCATCGAATATTTGATCCACACCCAAAATGTGGATGGCTCATGGACGGAACACGAAACGACCGGCACCGGGTTCCCGAAAGTGTTTTATCTGAAGTACGACATGTACCGGAACACCTGGCCGTTGCTGGCGCTGGCCACTTATCGCAACCTCCTCGCGGGCATTATTGCCGGCCAGGACTCCACCGCAGCCAAGGAAGCCCCACGCGCTAATCATACTGTCACCGCCAACGGCGCGGCGGCCAGGGTGGCGAGCGCGGCCAAGTAGGCCCACCACTTTTGAGCCTTGAACGTCCTCGGCCGCGGGAGGAGGATTCCGCCGGAATCAAATGGCCTTGAAAAAGCGAGTCCTCGCCGGCGTTGTGGTGCTGTTGGTGTGCGGCCTGGTGATCATCGCGCTCTCCCAGAGAAGCTCGGACGGCCCGGTCTTTCAGGGCAAGAGCATCAAGGCCTGGTCGATGCAATTGCTTTCGCCCTCCCCCGAAGCGCGCGGCGAAGCCACCACTGTGCTGCGTAACCTCGGACCCCAGGCCGTTCCACCGTTGATCCATCTGCTCCAGGTTCGCGATCCTGTGATCCGCAAACAGATTTGGACACTGGCAGCAAAAATGCCTTTCGGCTGGCGCTCCAGAGTGGTGCGACACCTGCAAGTCCCGGACGCCGAGGTGGCGCACCAGGCAGCGGCCATGGCGCTTGCCGTGATTGGTCCGCCCGCCAAACCCGCCATCCCCGCGCTGGTGGAAGTCTTGCACGGAAAGAGTCTCGAAGCCCGGTGGGCGGCCTCCCAGGCCTTGGGCAGCATCGGCGCGGACTCCGTGCCAGACCTGATCAAGGCCACGCATGACAGCGACGAAGTGATTCGCCATGCCGCCACCGCCGCCATCGGTGCGGTGGGCACCAATGGGACAGCCGCCATTCCCGCGCTGGCCGAAAGACTCGGCGACACCAGCAAGACAGTAAGCTTCGTGGCGGTTCAGGCGCTTTCACAAATGGGCACTTCATCTGTGCCGGTTTTGGTCCAGGTCGTGGAATCTCAAAAGGGCGTGGCACGGCAAAACGCCGCGCGCGCGCTGGCTTCGATACGTCCACCGCGAAAAACACTGGTCCCGCCGCTTCTGCTGATGATGCAGGATGAAGATGCGACTTCGCGACAGGTTGCCATTGAATCGCTCGCCGCAGCCTTCGCCGCGGACCCTGCGGTCATCACCGGCATCACTGCGGCGCTGACGGATCGGAAGGAGACCGTGCGAACCGCCGCCGCAAGGGCACTCGGATTGCTAAGTTGGAAAGCGCAACCAGCCATTCCATCGCTCGCAGGCGCCATGAAAGACAGCGCCGCGCCGGTTCGCCAGGCCGCCGCCGAGAGTCTTGGAAAAATTGGACCCGCCGCGACAAACGCATTGCCGGAACTGAACGTGTCGTTGCAAGATCCGGATGAAACCGTGAGCGACGCAGCGAAAGAGGCGATCACCAAAATTAATTCGAAGCCATGAGTTGGGGGTATCGAAATTTTATTCGACCGGTGCTGTTTTCGCAGGAAGCCGAGAACATTCACCAGCGCACCATGAAAATGCTGGCTCGGGCCAGCCGGAGCGAACTCGCCTGCGATGCCCTGTCTGCATTCTACTCCGCGCCCTCACTGCCGGTGGAGGCATTTGGACTATCCTTTCCGAATCCAGTGGGTCTCGCCGCCGGCATGGACAAACATGCGGAGGCACTCGCGGCGTGGCCGGCTTTCGGTTTTGGATTCGCCGAACTCGGCGCGGTGACGTGGCATGCGCAACCAGGGAACGACCGTCCGCGCATGTTCCGGGCGATACCGGAGGCTGCCATCATCAATCGGATGGGCTTTAACAATCCCGGAGCGGAAACGATCGCCCAGACTCTTGCTCAGTGTCGCGCCAGCGGGCGGTGGCCTCGCCATCCCGTGGGAATGAACCTGGGCAAATCGAAAGTCACGCCGTTGGAAAAAGCCGCGGAAGATTACGCGCAGTCGTTTCGTCTCCTGCACTCCCACCTCGATTTTTTCGTGGTGAATGTCAGCTCACCCAACACGCCGAACTTGCGTCAGTTGCAGGACCGCGCCGCGCTGGACGAAATCCTCGCCGCATTACAGGAAAGTCACCCCGCCCCGCCCGGCGACAACGAAGCCATTCAGCGCGCGGCAGCGCGCAAACCGGTCCTGGTAAAAATTTCTCCTGACCTATCGTTTGAAGCGTTGGACGAAATTCTCGAATTGGTCTCGCCCCGAAACATCGCGGGCATTGTGGCGACCAACACCACCATTACGCGTCCCGCTACCAACAATCCGTCCGTGCAAACCACGTACGCCCAAGCCGGCGGATTGAGCGGACGACCACTCCGGGCACGCAGCACGGAAATCATCCGGCATCTCCATCGCCAGACCCGCGGGAAACTCCCCATCATCGGCGTCGGAGGTATTTTCAACGCGGCGGACGCCTGGGAAAAGATCACTGCCGGCGCATGCCTCGTGCAGGTTTATACCGGATTGGTTTACGAAGGCCCCGCAATTGCAGGCGAAATCGTTAAAGGGCTGCGTCGCCGCCTGGAAAAGCACGGCTTCAAAACCCTGCGCCAAGCTGTAGGCACGGAAGTTACGTAAATTTTCATTTCAATTCCGTCCTTGACCTTCCCGACGGGGGCGGATATACGCTAAGCAAGTGAATGGGTCTGGTTAACGCCTAAACTTCATTATTTATATGACTCTGACAAAGCGTGACTTGGTGGTGCGAATCAGCGAGGAGATCAAAAAGGAACAGGATATCCTCGAACGTGAGGAGCTCAAGCAAGACAAGATCGCGGAGGACGGCGAGGGCAGAAAAAAAGGGGAGCGACAAAAGCTCGGCCAGCAGCAAATCCTCGATGTGGTCCAGAAGTCCCTCGATTATATCGTGGAAGCTCTAGCCAAGGGCGACAAAGTTGAGTTGCGAAACTTCGGCGTTTTTGAAGTAAAGGTTCGCAAGGCGCGGATTGGCCGCAATCCCAATGCCCCGACGACCGACGTCCCGATCCCCGAGCGCTCCGTGGTGAAATTCAAGGCCGGCAAGGAAATGCGCGCGCAGGTGCTCAAGCTCCCGCCCGAGGCACCAGCCAAGACTGCCGGCCAGCCGCCCCAACCCTGACGCTCTCAGCGTTGGTTCCCAGGCATTTAGCGACGGCCGACCGGCCGTTTTGCTCTCGCATTTTGCCCTGACCGCCCTACCCTTTCGCGCATGGAACGTTTGCCCGGATTCCGCGATTTTTATCCCGAGCCATTGCCGCAGCCGGATTTGTGGAGCGCGGACGCGCGACAATACATTTTCGATAAATGGCGCGGCATGGCGCGCCGCTATGGCTTCCGGGAATACGACGGGCCCCCGCTTGAAACACTCGAACTTTTCACCACCAAAAGCGGCGAGGAAATCGTCGGCCAGCTCTACAATTTCAAAGACAAGGGTGACCGTGAAATCTCCCTGCGTCCCGAGATGACCCCCACGCTCGCGCGCATGATCGGCGCGTACGAACGCAGCTACAAGAAGCCGGTGAAGTGGTTCGCCCTGCCACAACTGTTTCGCTATGAGCGCCAGCAGAAAGGCCGCCTTCGCGAACATTTCCAGCTCAACGCGGACATCATTGGCGAGACCGACCCCGCCGCGGACGCGGAACTGATCGCCTTGCTGATCGACACGCTGCGCTCGTTCGGCCTTACGGAAAAAGACTTCGTCATCCGTCTCAGCAGCCGCAACGCGTGGCACGATTTCTTCCTCGCGAACGGCGGCAATGAGGCGAACGAATACGAGTTTTATCAGATCATCGACAAGCTGGAGCGCGAGGATCCCAAGGTCAGCAGTGAAAAGCTCAGCCGGCTGGGATTTTCATCGGAAGCCGTGACGGCTTTCATCGCAAAAGCCGAGCCGACGGCGGAGTTGCAGTCCATTCTCGACAACCTCGCCGCGCGCGGCATGAGCGCCTACACTAAGGTCGATTATTACGTCATCCGCGGACTTGCTTATTATACCGGCGTGGTCTTTGAGGCCTTCGATCGTCAGGGTGAATTTCGCGCCATCGCCGGCGGCGGACGCTACGACAATCTCATCAAGCTCATGAGCGGCGGCAAGGTCAGCCTCGCCGCGTTGGGCTTCGGCATGGGCGACGTCGTCCTCCTCGAATTACTGACTGCACGCGGGCTGTTGCCAAAGTTCGATGCCGCAGTCGATGTATTCTGCCTGATCGAAGATGAAACGCTGCGCGCGGCTTCGCTGACGCTCATTCAAGGACTTCGCATGGGCGGCATGTCGGTTGACTATTCGTTCACGCCCGCCAAGTCGGACAAACAATTCAAGCGCGCGCAGGAACTCAAGGCATCCCATTTGGTGAAATTGGAACGCCCCGAAGGCGGCGAACCCCACGTAAAAATCCGGAATCTCAAAACGCGCACGGAGAAAATCGCGGGAATCGCCGATACGGCCGCCGCGCTGCGGGAATCCTGAGATGGAGCCATCCCCGGAGGTCGTGATTCGGCGGATGCAAAGCGGGAACGAGGCGCGTGCCTGCGCCGGAATGATGGCTGCCTCGGAGCCGTGGATCACGCTGCACCGTTCCCTCGACGACAATTTGAAGCTGCTCGTTGACCCCGCGAAAGAAGCCTACGTGGCACTCGCGGACAACACGCTCGCCGGAGTTTTGCTGCTGCACTTGCACGGCCCGCTGAATGGCTACCTGCAAGCCATCTGTGTGGCGCCGAATTTCCGCGGCTCAGGAATCGGCTCGAAGCTGATGCACTTCGCCGAGGAGAGAATCTTTCAATTCAGTCCCAACGTGTTTCTGTGCGTTTCCTCCTTCAACGAGCACGCGCAAAAAATTTACGCCCGCCTGGGCTACGAACAGATTGGCGAATTTAAGGATTATATCGTGTCCGGGCATTCGGAAATCCTGATGCGCAAAACGCGGGGGCCGATCTCGGAGCATGCGCCTGACAGAGGTCCATGAGGTCGAAAGAATAACGTTCGCCCTCCGCCGGCACCCAACTTTTTGGCCCGCGAGACCACGGCAGGTTCCCGCACCCTTTTAGGCTGCATCCGATTTGTGGCGTTCCACAGGACGTGGCCGCTTCGCTCGATGCCAGGCTAATATCCGAAACCCTCCGGGTTGCGTCCCGGCAAGCCGGGCTATTTTAATCATCGCCGGACCACCAAAGAATGATGCGTCCGTTTCCCCAGGCGCTACCGCCACGAAATGCAAGTTTCCAAAACGCGCCCCGACTTCGGCGCACAAAAAAAGCGAGGCACGGATGCCTCGCTTCTTGAAATGATTCCCTGCGGATCAGGCTTTCGCCGCCGCCGGAGTATTGCGCGTTTCCTTCTCCTTGACGAGGGTCGCACCCTTGCCAAGGCGTTTGCGCAGGTAGGTCAGCTTGGCACGACGCACGGCGCCGTGACGCTCGACCTCCACCTTTTCCACGCGCGGCGAATGCACGGGGAAAACGCGTTCCACGCCTTCGCCGTAGCTGATGCGGCGGACGGTGAACATTTCGTTCATGCCATGACCGCGACGGCCAATCACCACACCCGCGAAAACCTGGATGCGTTCCTTTTCGCCTTCGACGACTTTCGTATGCACGCGCACGTTGTCGCCGACGTTGAAATCAAGGGCTTCTTTGCGAAACTGGTCCGATTCAATTTTATCAAGTAATGCCTGGTTCATAAATTTTTCTTTCTACAGCAGGTCCGGCCTGCGCTCTTCCGTTCTTCGACGGGCTTGATCCGCCCGCCACTGCGCGATCTGCGCGTGGTTGCCCGAGAGCAACACATCGGGAACTTTCATTCCCCGAAATTCCGCCGGCCGCGTGTACTGCGGATATTCCAGCAAGCCGTGACTGAATGATTCGTCCTGCGAACTCGCGTCATCGCCCAGCACTCCGGGCAAAAGCCGCGTCACCGCATCCACGATCACCATCACCGGCAGCGCGCCATTCGTCAGCACATAATCACCGATGGACAACTCGTCGTCCGCCAGGTGCTCGCGCACGCGCTCATCAAAACCTTCGTAATGTCCCGAAACCAGCAACAGGTGCGGCACGGCGGCCAGCTCCTGCGCGATCGCCTGGTTGAACCGGCGTCCGTCCGGGGACAACAGTATGACCCGCGCGCTTTCGCCGGCCAGACTTTCCACAGCTTCAAAGATCGGTTCGGGCTTCAACAACATGCCCGGTCCGCCGCCGAACGGCCGGTCATCCACCGTCCGGTGTCGGTCATGCGCGTAATCGCGCAACTGGTGGATTTTCAAATCCAGCCGCCCCGCTTCCCGTGCCCGCTTGATAATGCTCTCGTCCAGCGGCCCCGCGAACATCGCGGGAAACAACGTGAGCACGTCGATTTTCATTCGCCCGTTGGAGTTTCGAGTCCGCCCTCCGGCGTCCTCCGAAGCACGAACGAAGGCCAGCCCCTATCGGGCCGGCTGTTCTTCCACAATTTCCAAACTGCACCGCAAACCCTTCTTCGCGCTGCCCGCGAGCAACAGTGACCGGATCGCGTTGATGGTCATGCCCTGCCGGCCAATGATTTTGCCGACATCCTCGGGATCCAGTCGCAGCTCAAAAACCGTCGCTCCGTCCCGCTCCACGGGAGTGATTGTGACGGCTTCCGGTTTCTGCACCAGCCCTTTGACGACAAACTCGAGAAAGGCTTGCATGACCAGGACAGCGGATTAAGCGGTCGCGGCAGCCGGAGCTTTGCCCGCGCGCTTGATGAAGCTCGCCACGGTCTCGCTCGGTTGAGCGCCCTTGCTGAGCCAATACTTCACGCGTTCCAGGTCGATGGTGTAATTATCACCCTTCTTCCGGGGCAAATAGGTGCCGAGCTCCTCGATGAACTTGCCATCACGAGGACTGCGGCCATCGGCCACGACAATACGGAATACGGGCTGATTTTTAGCACCGACCCGCTTCATGCGAATTTTAACTGACATAAATCATCATTCCATCTCGCGGCGACAGCTCATTTTGAGCCATTCGCCTTCCGGGGGTTTTCCCAAAAAGAGCCCAGAGACTAGACCGCCCTCGAAACCTTTGCAAGCGCTCTTTTGACGATTTTTGGCGTCAAAATAAGCCCACTTCGACCTCAAACATCTTCAAAGAGCGAGACTAAGCTCTTACGGGCGGACTTTCACCACAAAACCTCGTCCAACCACATGTCGGCTGCCTCTGGGATGGGTGCCGTTAAGAGCTGGCACTGTCCCAAGCTAAATGGTATTGGTTGAAGAGATAGAAATGACGCTATGAAAACCGGATTTGCCGACAAACGTCAGATGCAGAATATGTTGTTCTCCGAATTGTCCAACATGTTTGGCAAGGAGGTGCCGCTTTACGACAAATCGCTGCTGGCCAACAAGGTTTGCAATCAGACCGTGATTTCCTTGGTAACGGCTTTGTATCCGCATTTCAGCATCTCAGACGAGCAACTCGAAAAAACCAGCGGCGAACGGCATGGCGCCATCCGGATCGGAAAGCCCGAGGAATATCGCTGGGTAGCCCGCTACTTTGGCGCGTTCGCGCTCGAGCCGCACAATTTCTACGACATGACCAATGTCGGAGCCAAAAGCCAGCCGATCATCGCCACGGCTTTTCGTTCGTCACTTAATCCGGAACATCGGGTCTTCTGTTCCCTGTTGATGACGGATTATTTTGACCCGCAGACGCGCCAGCGCATTGAAGCGTTGCTGGCGACACGGCAGGTATTTTCTGAACGCGCGAAGGAACTCATCCAAAAAAGCGAGCAACATGGCGGTTTGGAATGGAACGACGCGCGGTTGTTGATCGAGGAAGGGGCGACGCGAATTTTCAAGTGGACCGGCAAGGCGAAGGATTTTCAGCTTTACCAGGATCTTTGCAAAGCCGGGTTCAAGATCGCCGCGGACATTGCGTGCTTCGAATATCACCACCTGAATCATCTCACGCCGAACACGCTCTGCATGGACCTGTATACGGGCGCGATGAAGTTCTGTCTTGGAGAAGTGGATGCGGCCACCCACCGCGCGCGGGCCCAGCAGGCGCTGAAGGATTTGGCGGCGTTCGCCGATCGCGATTATTTGAAGCTGCATTTCAAACATCTCAGCAGCGAGGAAATCGATGGTTATGAACGTAGCGAGATTGGGACGGATTTCATTCCGACTCTGGCGGAAAAGTTCACCCAACGTCTCCAGCAGGACGATCTGCAACTGTCCAAGCTCAAGCACGCTGGCTTCAAGGATTCCACCGAGGGACCGCCGGTCAATGTGCCGATTCTTCTGCGGCAGGACGCCTACAAGGCGCTGACCGAGCCGGTTGTGTTTCAACAACCCGACGGTTCAACGGTCAAGTCGGAGCACACGGCGCGTTTCGGCGAAATCGAGCAACGGTTCTACGCCACGACTCCGGCGGGCCGAAAGATTTATGACGAATGCCTGGCCGCTGCGGAATCGGCCAAGGCTGCCAGCACAGGACCTGCCAAAACCGATCCGGCCGCGCGTCTGCAAGAATACGCGCGATGCTTCGAGGCTTTCCCGAAAACCCTCCCGGAATTGCTCGACCGAAAACTCGTTTACGGCCGGTTCAGCGCCACGCCGGCTGGCCTGGCGGCCAAAGCGTCCGGATCAATTCATACGACCGACCTCGATGAATTGCTACGGCTCGGCTACGTGCAGGCCGATGGCCTGCGCTATGAAGATTTTCTACCGGTCAGCGCCGCCGGCATTTTCGCCTCCAACCTCGGCCAGTACGGCACCCAGTCAACCGCCGCCGAAAAGCCCAAATATTCCCGCGAAATGCTGGAGCGGATCCTGGGAAAAAACATTTTGGAAGCAGACGAGATTTACAGCGGCCTGCAGGCCGACTCCATCCGGGAAACATTCGCGGCATTGGGTCTGACTGACAGCGCCTCAACGAATAAGCGGCAAACGGCGGTTCCGGCGGAAACTCGTTAAGCTCGGCCTGGCCGGGAATACTCTTCTTCGCCACCGAGTCGAAACAGACCTTTGCTATATCGGATTGATTTCTCCTTGATGGTCTTGCGTCATTCGAGTTCCCTGCCCTTGTGAAAGTGAGGTCGGCTGAAATCATCAGAGCAAGTGCACTCTATCCGAAGGCAATTGTGCTGGGCATCGTCGCGCTGATCATCCATGCCTTGGGTCACGGACAGGTAGTGGAAGCGTCCCACCGTAAGGCGCTCGACATTGAAGAGGCCCATCGGCGGCAAGTTCAATATGTGTCCAACCCGGAAACGAAGCGGGTGTCGAATTTCGCGAAAGTGCTAAACATGGTCGGCTTTGCCTTCACCGTCCTCTCTGCCTTGTGCACGATCCTTGCCTACCGTCGCCGCGAGCCAGGATGGTATTCCATTCCGCTGACGTTATTGCTGTTCGATTTCCTGACCTTGATGCTTTTATGAAACGTATTCCTCCGCACATCGCGATCATGGCTCTCATATTGGTTTTGTTGGTGGGCTTTGGAATCCGGGTGTTCCTCGATCCGGTGCCCCAGGGAAAACTCGATCAACTTCGCAAGGGAATGAGCAAGGAAGAGGTTCGGCAAATACTTGGCAGCCCCACACGAGACTACGGCTACCAATGGACGTACGAGCGTACGTTTGTCTTCGGTTATATAAATATCCATTGGCTCGAAGACGAAACTTACGATGGTAAATTCAACTACGAACGCTTTTAATCGCGACGCTGCAGGACCGATTAGCTATTTGATCGCAAGAGTCATGGATTGGTGCCAAAGCATCCACTTGCTGGACTTGATAACCCAGAAGCTATTTGAAAAGAACGCAGATGTGTTTTACGTCCTACTGCCTCCGCGCCCCGGCGTCTCCGCCGTGAATCCCATTTTCCGCTAACTCCGCATGATCCAACCACCGCCGAGCACCAAGTCGTCCTGGTAGAACACCGCAGCCTGGCCGGCGGTGATGGCACGTTGCGGTTCGTGGAGTTTCACTTTCACCTTGTCGCCGGGGAGCGTGGTCACCGTGGCGGGTGTTCCCGGGTGGTTGTAACGGATTTTCACCGTGGCTTCAAACGTCGCAGGCGCCGGGTCGAAGGGAATCCAGTTGCAACGGTCGGCGGTGAATTCGTCGCGCTCGAGCGCGGTATCGTCCCCGACAACGACGCGGTTTTTTTCCGGGTCGAGTTCGATGACGTAGAGCGGTTTCGTCGAGGAGACGCGCAGGCCTTTGCGCTGGCCAATGGTGTAAAATTCGATGCCTTCGTGATGACCCAGCACGTGCCCGTGCAAGTCGACGATTTCCCCCTCGTGTTTCTCCACGAGCTTCGCCTGTTGCAGGAAACGGCCGTAGTTGTTGTCGGGCACGAAGCAAATTTCCATGCTCTCCTCCTTGTCGGCGGTCTTGAGACTGCAATGGCGCGCCACTTCGCGGGTGTCGCTTTTGGTCTTTTCACCCAGCGGAAACATCGCGCGCTCGAGTTGCGCCTGGCGCAGTGAAAAAAGGAAATAGCTTTGGTCCTTGCGCAAGTCGCGACCGCGCTTGAGCAGGGTGCGGGTGCCATCGGCGCTCTTCTCGATGCGGGCGAAGTGGCCGGTGGCGATGTATTGCGCGCCCAGTTGATCGGCGCGCTCGATGAGGCGGCCGAACTTGAGGTTCTGATTGCACATCACGCAGGGGTTCGGCGTGCGGCCGGCCTTGTATTCGTCGGCGAAATATTGAATGACGCGCTTCTGAAATTCGGCGGCTTCGTCGATGAGATAATACGGCACCCCCAGCGTATGGCACACGGCGCGGGCATCGGTGACGGCTTGCGGCCCGCAGCATTTGTCTTCCGCGCGGGAAACACAGTCCTGCGGCCAGAGCTTGAGGGTGATGCCGACGACGTCGTAGCCTTGTTCGATCAAAAGCGCGGCGGTGGCGGAGGAATCCACTCCACCACTCATGCCGACTACGACCCGCGTTTTCTTCTGGCTCACCACAAGACCACAGCATACGCGGGGAAAAGGGCTTTGCCAAGCATGGGGAACGGGAGCAAGGAGCATTGGACCGTAAATGTCCAACCCTCAAGGCTATGATTCAGGCAGTTGAGCTTTGGCTATTTGACATATCGGTTTTTCAGTGGCGCGGATGATGGGGCGTTTCGCTCGATCCGCGGCGGGAGGCATATTGGGCGTCGCGGACGTTTCGATGGGCGAGTAGGTATGGCGAAAGACGCGAATCAAGCCGGCAGAACAGGCAGACAGTGGTAGACCAAGGAGTACTGATGGCACCTTGGGGAAATCAAGGCTACTCAAGGCTAGTCAAGCCTTGAGCGACAAATTTGAAGGGATACGAACGCAACAAGTGGGGCTATGAATTTACTTATTTAAGGGCGATTCGCAGCAATTCGCACCATCATTTTTTTTGGGGCAACGGAGCGAGGATGGGAAGCTGCCGGCGGGAGAGCCAAGCTTGCCGGATTCCGGCAAAAGGACGCTTCCGTACTGTTCCGGACGACGGTATATCGCTTGATGCGGCAGGCTCGTCCAACTAAGCTATTTTGGTTGTCTATGTTTTTCGCTACTTCGGTATGGAGGGCTTTCCTGCTAATGGTGTGTGTCCGCTTCTGTGTCATGCCGTCCTTTGGGCAGGCATTGATCACCAACTCAACCGCCACGGGAGTTCAGAGCACGGCGGCGACGCTCGCCGGACAGGTCACCTCGACCTCTGGTGGCACGCCGACCGTGACGCTTTTTTATGGTCTCTCGGACGGCAGCACGAACGCGGGGTCGTGGGCGAATAATGTGGCGATCGGATCCCAGAGCAGCGCCTATACCCAGCCCGTGTCCGGTCTTTCGCCCGGCAAGACCTATTACTTCACGGCGCGCGCGGTGAACGGTGCCGGGACAACGTGGGCGAAACCTTCGTTTTCTTTCCAAACACTCGGATCTTCGCAGCCGCAAATCGCAAATGGTGGAGCGACAGCTGTCGGCGGCACGTTGGCCACACTCAACGGTCAGGTGCTCTCAACGGGCGGTTCGTCCACCACCGTTAATTTATTCTACGGCACGAATGACGGTGGGGCGAATGCGACCGGATGGTCAAACACCTTTACGATCGGGGTTCAGAGCGGCGCGTTCGCCCAGCCCATTGCGGCATTGGTCACCAACCAAACTTATTATTTCACCGCGCAAGCTTCGAATGCCGCGGGAGTAACCTGGGCGGCGCCGTCCCAGAGCTTCACGACGCTGGCGACCAACCCGCCATCCGCGCTCACCTCGGTCCTGACGTATCACAATGACAATACGCGGTGGGGCGCGAACACGAACGAGACGATTTTGACACTCGCGAACGTGAACACGAATACGTTCGGCAAATTGTTTACTTTGAACGTGGATGGATTTGTTTACGCGCAACCGCTCGTGGTTCCGAATGTAAACATTCCCGGCAAGGGAGCGCACAATGTCGTTTTTGTCGCGACCGAACACAACACCGTGTACGCGTTCGACGCTGACAGCAATACTGGGGTCAACTCCACGCCACTATGGCAGACAAGTTTTCTCGGTCCCGGCATTACCACGGTGCCAGCCGGTGTGGTGGGTTCGACGGATATCACGCCCGAGATTGGAATCACGAGCACGCCGGTGATTGATCCGGTCACCGGGACGCTTTACGTGGCAGCGAAGACGCTGGAACCGGGCAGCAATTACGTGCATCGCCTGCATGCGCTGGATATCGGCACCGGACTGGAGCGGACGAACTTTGGCAGCCCCATCGTAATCACGTGCACCAATTATCCCGGCGTGGGCAATGGGGCCAGCGGCGGACAGTTCGCGGACAACGACGGACAGAATCCTCCCCACCTGCTGTGGAATCCGCTGCGCCAATTCTGCCGTGCCGCCATGACATTGCTGAATGGCAAGGTGTACCTGTCGTTCGCGTCGCACGGTGACACGCAGCCGTATCATGGTTGGTTTTTTGGCTACAACGCCACCAATTTGAGCGTCGCGCCAGCGGTCTACAATTGCACACCGAACGGATTCGAAGGCGGTTTCTGGGCCGCGGGCGGCGGGCCCTCGGCGGACTCACAAGGCAACCTGTATTTCCAGTCGGGCAACGGTTCCTTCAATGGCGGCAGCACCGTTACAGCGACGAACAATTATTCCATGAGCATGTTAAAGCTCGCCACCACCAACGGCCTCACGCTGGTGGATTATTTCGCCCCTTCCAATGCAGTTGCCCTGAGCTCCACCGATCAGGATCTTGGCGCGAGCGCGCCGATCATCCTGCCGGATTCCGTGGGCAGCGTCGCCCATCCCCGGCTCGTCGTAGGCTTTGGCAAAACGCCGCCGGTATATCTGGTGGACCGCGACAACATGGGTCGATTCAATGGCACCGGCGGCAACAATCTGATCGTGCAGCAATTCAACGGCGGCGCCGCGGGGGACCGGGATATTACCCCGGCGTTTTTCAACAGCACCCTCTACATGATCGAGGCGAACTGGTACATGGCCGCCTTCAAGATCACCAACGCCCTCTTCAACACGACACCGGTGATCGCGCCGGAAAGATTCGACAACCGCGGCGGCGCGACACCGTCGATTTCGGCGAACGGAAACAGCAACGCCATCTTGTGGGCTATTTACAACGCGGGCGGGGCCAGCCCCACCCTGCCCTGCATTCTGCGCGCGTACAATGCCACCAATCTCACGCAAAAACTTTATTCGACCGACCAACTGACTTCGCGCGATGTCGCGGGTAACGCGGTCAAATTCACCGTGCCCACCATTGCGAATGGCAAAGTCTATGTCGGCGCACAGTATGCATTGACCGTGTATGGTATTGCCCAGGGCTTCGTCAGCACTCCCACCATCTCGCCGAACGGCGGCCAATTTACGAATTCGGTCCTGGTAACCTTGTCGGACGCCACGGCAGGCGCCTCCATCTTTTACACTTTGGACGGTTCGATTCCGACGACCAATTCCGCTCCCTACAGCGCACCATTCACGCTGACCAATTCAGGAACCGTGACAGCACGAGCTTTCAAGAGCGGCGCAGTGGCCAGCTCCGCAGTGAGCGCCGGTTTTCTAAACATTTCGGCGGTCGGCACCGGCACCGGGCTGACGGGCATGTATTATTCCAACCAGGTGGCAACGTTCAATCCGCCGGCGACCCTGACGCGCACAGACGCAACGATCAATTTCAACTGGCTGAACACCTCGCCGGCGCCGTTCGTCAGCCCGACAAATTTCTCGGTGCGCTGGAGCGGCACGGTCCAGCCGCAATACAATGAGACGTACACGATTCACACCTGGAGCGAAGACGGCGTGCGCTTGTGGATCAACGGCCAGTTGCTGATCAATCATTGGAGCAATCAGCCTCCGACCCATTGGTCGGGCTCGGTGCCGATGCTGGCGCAACAGCAGTATAACATTCAGTTGGAATATTATTATCAAACCCAGGGCACTTCAGTGGTGCAACTTTCCTGGAGCAGTCCTTCGACGCCCGAACAGATCATTCCGCAAAGCCAGCTCTACCCTGCCGTCAACCCACCGCCTGTGGTGCAGATAACTCTCCCCGCTTCGGGTACGGTCCTCACCGCCCCCGCAGCCGTAACGCTTCAAGCGAATGCCGCCGGCCAATCCAACGACCTCGCGACCGTCGCGTTTTACCTCAATGGCCTGCCCGTCGGCTCGTTGACGGACCCACCCTATGCTTTGACGGTCCCCGGAGTGGCAGCCGGCGAATACAGCCTGACCGCCGTGGCCACCGACACAACCGGATTATCCGGCACCTCGGCGCCGGTCAATATCACTGTGGCGGCCGGCAGCGGTTTGCCGTACGGCATGACCAATTATCCAACAGCGCCGGCCTATTACAACATGCCCTCGGAATTCAGCGGATCATTGCCAGCTTTGCTTTCGCAAACGGGTGTGTTTACCAACACGCCAAATATGTCGCCCGCAGCGAGCTTGATTCCTTATTCGCCCAACACACCGCTCTGGTCGGACGGCGCGTTGAAGATTCGGTATGTGTCTGTCCCCAATTCCGGCTTGCCTTTTATCCCGGACACTCAAATTCACTATGCGCCCACCGGCACATGGTCATTTCCGGCTGGAACCGTTTTTGTCAAAACGTTTGAGCTGCTCACCAACCAGAATGATCCGAGCTCGATTCTGCGATTGGAAACACGACTGCTGGTACGCGACCTCGGTGGCGCGGTTTATGGAGTGACTTACAAATGGCGCCCCGATGGCAGCGATGCCGATCTACTGACGACAAGCCAGACGCAATTAGTTTCCGTTGCGACTTCCTCGGGCACTTTCACGCAGAGCTGGTATTATCCCAGCCCGAATGATTGTCTGCAGTGTCACACGCCGGTGGCCAATTATGTGCTCGGACTCAACACCCGGCAGTTGAACGGAAGTTTCGGCTACCCCAATGGGGTGACGGACAACCAACTCCGGACGCTCAACCGTCTGGGCCTGCTCTATCCGGCAATTAACGAATCTTCCATCAGCAACATCGCGCACCTTTCTGCCATCACGAATCTTTCGGCGTCGTTGGAAGAGCGCGCACGCTCTTATCTGGATGCCAATTGCGCGCAATGTCACCAACCGGGCGGCTCCGGGCCAACGTTCGACGGCCGTTACGATACGCCGCTAAGCTCGCAAAACATTATTAACATCCTCGCGGTCAAGGGGAACCTGGGCTATGACAACGTGCATATCGTCACCCCAAAAGACGTGCTGCGCTCCAGCATCTACGACCGGATGAACAGTGTGGTCCCGAACGTGCAAATGCCGACGCTCGCCAGGAGCTTGATCGACACCGGCGCTGTGCAACTCATGGCGGATTGGATCAACAGTCTTCCCGGAACACCGGCGTTGAATCCGCCCGCATTAATCCCGGCTGGCGGAACTTTTGCCGGCCCCATCAACATCACTGCGGTTCCGCCGACCAACAATGTCACGATGTACTACACCCTGAATGGAACGCTGCCGACGACCAACTCCACATTGTACACCGGCCCAATCCTGGTAGCGAGCAACCTGACGGTGAATATCAATGCGTGGGCGACAGGTTATGTGAACAGCGTGGTCGGTTCGGCCTCGTACACGATTCTGCCGGGGGTGTACATCACTTCATCCGGTTCAACTACCAACGGGATATTCCAGATGACGCTTACCGGTCCTGTGGGCGGCAATTACGTGTTGCAAACCAGCACCAATTTGCAGCAATGGATTTCGATCAGCACGAACACACCCGCCAGTTCTCCGTTCGTTCTGACCGACCCCGGCGCGACCAACGCCCCAATCCAATTCTATCGCGTACTCCGCCAATGAGAAACCTGTTCCATCTCGTCGTGAGCGTGGCGCTAATGGCATGCTCGTCATTGACGCGCGGCCAGACCAACGATTCGGCGACCAATACGCTTTCGAAGCTGGAAGCCGCCCGTGCCCGCTCGGAGACAATTCGCGCCGACTGCATTGCCAACCGGCGGCGGATTTGCGGACGGGTGTTGGAAGTGACGCCCACCGGGTTGGTGATTGAAAGCGGTTACACCAATTTGTTTTTGCCGCCTTTCAACCACAACTGGCTGACGCCCGCCAACGCCGGCGTTCCCCCTCGCCCCAATTTGGTGGAAGGCACGGCGGAGGATTCCGTCGCCGTGGGCACGGTTTTTTTAACCGACTTTCCGCGACGGCCGAAAGTGCAGCAATACGATTATGTGGTGATGATCGGATATCCCGCGGGACAACAAATCTACACGCCTGTGCCGGGGATCAAAAAGCCGATTCGCCGATTTGCCGGCGGTCTTGAGACTGCCATCACACTCAACCTTCAGGCCGGTGAACATTGATTTGTACCAGTTTCACCGGGGCGTCATCGTACTAGTGCTGGCGGGGTGCCTCCGGTTAACGGCGGCGGCAGGCGAGCTTAAACCTTACCTGAACATGCCCGGCACGGCAGCGGGCGCCCTGCCCAGCCTGCTTTCGCAAACCGGCGCCTTCGTCGACACCGCCACGCTGGCCGCACAACCAGGATTGGTTCCCTATGAATTAAATGTCTCCTTTTGGGCGGACGGCGCGGCCAAGCAGCGTTGGATCGCCCCGGCACCTGGAATGAAAATCGAATTTTCCGCCCAGGGGGAGTGGTCATTTCCTGCTGGCACCGTGTTCGTGAAACATTTCGAACTGGCGACCAATGAAACCTTCCCCGACCAGCGGCGACGCCTGGAAACACGCCTGCTCGTGCGCACGGCCAACGGCAGCGTTTATGGGGCGACCTACAAATGGCGGCCGGACAACCAGGACGCGGAGTTGCTATCAACAAATTTGACCGAGGCAATTGCCATTCAAACCGCGACCGGTGTGCGCACACAACTGTGGTATTACCCCAGTCGGGAGGACTGCCGCACCTGTCACACCGATCTCGCCGGAGGCGTGCTTGGGGTAAAGACTCGACAACTAAATCGTGATTACGCCTACCGCGATGGCAAAACAGAAAATCAATTGCGCCGATGGAGCCGAGTCGGATTGTTGGACGTGAAACTCGATGAAACTGCGGTCGCTGCCTGCGAACGCCTTGCCGCACCAGGTGATCAGCATCGTTCCATCGAAGATCGCGCTCGTTCCTACCTGGACGCCAATTGCGCAAACTGTCATCGGCCTGGCGGAACCGTCGCCTATTTTGACGCGCGCTACACTACCCCGCTGGCGGAGCAACGTTTAATCGGTGGCCAGGTTTTGATCGATGAAGGAATCGACGGCGCGCGGATCGTGGCCCCGCGTGATGTGTGGCGTTCAATTCTATATATGCGCGCCGGTGCAATGGACGCGCTAAAGATGCCGCCACTGGCGCACGAAACTGTTGACGCGGCAGGCGTGGCATTGTTGCGGGAATGGATTAACAACCTGCCGGGTCCGCAAGTATTGCCTCCCCCGTCGTTTTCCCCAGCTGGCGGCCCGTATACCAATTCTGTCGAAATACACCTGCGTAACGACGTGCCGGGTGCAGCCATTCATTACACTTTGGATGGCAGCAAGCCGACGGGCTCCGATCCGATCTACACAAAACCAATACGCTTAAATGGTTCGACAACAGTGCGGGCAAAGGCCTTCAAGGCGGGATTTACCAAGAGCATCACCGTCCAGCAAACGTTTGTCATCGGCGAATGATCAACTACGGATTCTTCGGCACCACCGCCACGCCCCACGGACTTCCGCCAGCTTTGACCCTGGCGATCTCCTTCGAGGTCGCGAGGTCGACGACGGAGACGTCATTTGAAGGACCATTGGCGGCGAAGAGGAATTTGCTATCGGGGGAAAGCGCGATGCCCCACGGACGCTTTCCCACCTTGAGGGTGTTGGTCACCTCTCCGCTCGTGGCATCCAATACGGAAACGGTCCCTGCCCGCCCGTTGCTCACGTAAATCTTCCGGCCATCAGGCGCGACTTTGACACACATGGGCCGGGATCCTGTCGGCAACGCGATGCTGCGCAGCACCTGGAACTTCACAGTATCCACGACGTTCAACAAGGCAGCCGATTCTGACGGAACAAAAGCTAGCGATCCGTCCGGCAGAAAATCCATGCTGCGGGGTCTCGGTTTGACGGAGAACTGGCCAACCACTTTGGCGGTTTCGGAATCGATTACAAACACCAGCCCGCCGGTTTCACAGGAGACATAGAATTTCTTGCCGTCAGGAGTAACCGCAACACCTTCAGGCTCCCGGCTGAGGGGAATGATATGTTCCACCTTTCCAGTATTGATATCGAGAACGCTCGCGGTGGCAACATCCTCGTTGGCGACGTAAAGACGGTCGCCCTTGGGGCTCAGCGCAAACTGCTCCGGGTCGGAGCCCGCGGAAATCTTACGAAGCAATTTCATCTGCGCCACATCCACCACGCCGATACCGTCCGCCGCCTTGTCGGCCTTGGCATTGTTCTCATCATCGTCATCGTCGGCCCCCTTTTTGAAGATGGGATTACCGCTGGCATCGAGCGCGGGTGGCTCGCCAATCGGCGTGCCGCTCAAAGCCACATAAACCATTTTACCGTCCGGGCTGGCGTGAATGCCGCGCGGTCGCTTGCCGACAGGAATGGTGGCGATGACTTTGAAGTTGTCGCCATCGATGACGGTGAGGTCACCGGACTTCTCGTTCGACACGAACACCTGATAACCCGCGCTGGCGGGTGCCGTGAAAGCAAGAAGCACGGCGAGCGAAAATATTCCAAAGAGAGAGGATTCAAATCGAAATTTTTTCATAAAGTGATTGCTGTTGCGTGGAATAATGTTGGTTCGACTCGCCACATGCAATCCTTCGCCCAGGGCAAATCACCACGAATAAACGTAGGCGTTTCCAAGTCGAACAAACGATGATCTTTCGTTCGCATTTGCTACTTACAATCGCCATGGCCCTTTTTGCAGGTATCAATGGCGAATCGCATGCGGAACCGATCCTCGCCCCGACCAATTTGATTCACGATGGCGGATTTGAGGCGGGCGGCACCGGCTGGCAGTTTGCTCCCAACGCGGCACAGTCTACCGGGTCCGTGGTAACCAATGAAGCACATTCAGGCACACACTGCTATAAGTTGACGAACGCTTCCGGCCAGGCGCCACACGTTTTCGGGCGTATCATCCAAACAATCGGCGGGTTGCAACCCTTCACCACCTACCAGATTAGCTGCTGGGCAAAGGGCCAGGATTCAGGCGTGGTTTGGCTGGGCGGCGGGCCCGGATGGTATCTGCGGGCACCGTTTCCACATGGCACCTTCGGTTGGACCAATATCGTGATCGATTACAAGACGGACGACACCCCGGCCGATTTCGATTTGATGATTCTCAGTGAGAGCGAAACCGCCGCGGTTTGGGTGGACGATGTCAAAATGGAAGCGGTCAGCGCCGACGTGGCTGCGCGCGACCAGGCCCTCGTTTCGTGGCAAAAACGGCTGGACGATGCCAGGACACTTTTGACCGAACTGCGAGCCCGAGCCAGCACGAATAGAATCGCGCTCAACGACGCCCGGGTGCAACTGGGATTCAACGTTGCGGAACGATTCATTCACCGCATCGAATCCGGTGGGCCGAATGGAAAACAGTCCGTCGCCTGGTCACGATTACAGGCGAGCGAAATCGCTGATGTGCTCAAGGAGACCGAAAAGCAGATCACGCGTGCGATCGCGAGTAAAACTGCCGAACCACAGCCCTGGCCTCGGAACGAGGATGCCCGCGTACGAGACGGATTGATTTACGCTCGTATCGCCGGCAAAGGCTGGCAGCCATTTTGGTATTACGGCTATGGACACTTCTCCCAGCCCATAACCGATCTTCCGAATTTTCGCGGTTTGGGCGCGTCGCTTATACAGGACGGACGCATCGGCCCCAGCAGCCTGAATGCCGATGGCACGCTCGGCCCGGGAGTCCAGACCGTTTTAAGCGGGCTGGCGGAAGCCAAACGCTTCGGCATGCGGGAGGATTGGTTGCTGTCGCCCCATTATTTTCCGGAATGGGCTTTCGCAGAAGCGCCCGGCGTGCGCGGCGGAGGACCGGGCTTCATTCAATTCAACATCGATCATCCGGTCGCGCGCCGCGTGGTATCGGATTTTACGACCAAAGTTTCCAAAGCGATGCAGAAAGAGGATGCGCTGCTGACGGTCTGTCTCAGCAACGAACCGACTTATGATCAAAGCGGACGCAACCCAGAAAGCAGACCCGATTGGATCGCATGGCTGAAAAAGTCTCACGGACGCATTGAGACGCTCAACGAGCTATACGGAACTTCGTATACAAATTTTGATGCAGTCCCGGTTCCTGCGATCGGGCTTAAAACAACGCCGGTAGAAAATCGCGCCTATTACGACTGGGTCACATTCAATAATCAGCACTTCGCCGACTGGCACGCCTGGATGCGGGAGCTCGTGAAAACAAATCTTCCTGCAACGCCCACGCACGCAAAAATCATGGTGTTCTACACGCTGGACCGCGACAAACTTCACTTCGGCGTTGACCCGGAATTGTTTTGTAACGCAACGGACCTCGCGGGCTGCGACGCTTATGCGTTCCCTCAAAGCGGCTCGACTTACGACTGGCCCGGCCAGGAGTTCTTCTACGACCTGCTGCACTCGTTTCGCGGCCAGCCCGTGTTCAACAGCGAAAACCACATTATTCCCGATGGCAATCCGCCGAACCACGTGCCGATGGCGATGACACGCGCGCAGTTCTGGCAGGGAGGTCTTCATCATCAGGCGCTCACGACCACCTGGGTTTGGGAGGAGGCTTCCGACGCTTCGCTGGCCGGCAGCATCTATTTTCGTCCCGGAAATGTTTACGGTGCGGGCCGGGCCATGCTCGACCTGAATCGTTTTGCCAAAGAGGTGGCTGCGCTCAACCAGGTCACGCCACAAATCGCCCTGCTCTACTCGCCCGCATCCATTTTTTGGGAGCCGGCCTACAAGGGGACAATCATGTCACTTTATTCGCAGTTTAATTTTCTCGGCCAACCCGTGACGTTCGTCAGTGAAAGGCAACTTGCCGCTGGTAAAGTCCCAAAAGTGAAATGGATCGTCGCGCCGCAGGCGACGCACACCACCCAGCAAACTGCCAACGCCTTGGAGAAATTCGCGCGTTCCGGTGGGCATCTTCTTTTGGCGGGTGATCATAATCTGGAATGGGACGAATATCACCGGCCTCGCGTATTAAGCCCGGAGATTACTCGCGCCGCGAAATTGAATCTGGAAAAGGACGACCTTCAACTGGCAAATCAATTGCACGATTTGCTTGCTGGTGGCGGCGTAAAAATGCTGGATTTAAATGACGCGGTAAATGGCCAGCGCGTTCGGGGAGTGGAATATCGGGCCACACGGGTCGGTGGCAAAACCTTGGTATCGTTGATAAATTTGACGCCGAAAGCCTGCTCAGTCCGCGCGCCCGGCTTGCGTGACAAGAAAGCCACGGACCTCCTCAACGACGAAGTCATTCGCACGGACAAGGTGTCGTTGGAGCCCATGGTGCCCCGGCTGTTGACCGGGCACTAACCCACAATCGGGTTCGATCTCCGCTTGTGCGTTAGCCAAAAATCGGAGAGGCTGGAAACATGAATCGCCGGCAATTTATTGAAACGGTTGCACTGGGCGTCATTGCCACCCCGGTGCTTGCTTCCACCTCGCAGAAAAAAATGCCCACCCGTCCCCTCGGCAAAACCGGGTTGACGGTTTCGATATTGGGATTCGGCTCGGGCAGCCGGTTTCTAATGTACAAGGAGGAGGATGAAGCCGTCGCCGCGTTGAACCGCGCAATCGATCTCGGCATCGTTTACATCGATACCGCGAACGATTACGGCAAAGGCAAAAGCGAGGAACGCATCGGCAAAGTGATGGCGACCAGGCGCAAGGAAGTCGTGCTGGCCACCAAACTGCCGGCGCGCACGGCGGATGATGCCCGCCGTCAAATCGAGCAAAGCCTGAAGCGGTTGCAGACGGACCACCTCGACGTGCTGCACATTCACGAACTCAAGAGCATGGACGACCTCGCGAAGATTGAAGCCAAGGGCGGCGTGCTGGAAGCGTTGCATGAGGCGCGCGATCAGAAGATCACCCGCGCCATCGGCATCACCTGTCATGCGGATCCCGCCGCACTCAAGGCTGCCCTGGAGCACAACGATTTTGATTGCACGCAAATGGCGCTCAACGCCGGGATGGCGATCATGAAACCGCAGACCAAGGGCATGAAGGCCACGCTCGCAGGGAAGGACAGCTTCGAGGAAGTTGCGCTGCCGGTTGCGAACCGAAAGCAGATGGGCGTCATCGCCATGAAGGTCTTCGGCCAGGAGCAATTGATCGGCGCAGCGTCCGTGGACAAGCTGTTGCGCTATTCCCTTTCACTGCCGGTCAGCCTTTGCAGCGTCGGCATGCCGCATCCCCACCACATCGATCACAACGCGGAATTGGCCTGCAATTTTGTGCCGATGCCCGCGCCGGAGCGGCGCAAGCTGGAGGAATCCATCGAATTGAGCCGCAAGCTCGCCATGGCCGATTTCTTCCGGTTCCACGCGGACGCCTGACGACGCGCGTGCGGCCGGGTCAGGGCTTCGGATTTTCTTTGAAGAACCTGACGATTGTAGCCGAAGCGCCCTTCGGGTACTCATGGCCGCCAGGATGGATGTAGGTCACCACGGGAGTGCCGCTTTTCGACGGATAAAGCGTGCAATATTTTTCCCATGAATGCCCCTCGCCACAGCCATCCAGCTTGCGCAATCCATCCATGGTCGCCTGTTGCCAGGCGAATTTGACCAGTGGATCGGTCTCACCCGCCAGGTGCAGAACAGGTTTGGGTTTGAAATTATTTTTCATTCCCCCGACGTCTTCGAGCAACGGCTTGAAGGACGAAACACAGGCGCACGGCGCGACGGCGGCAAAGACATCGCCACGATTCGCCCACAGCACATAAGTGAAACCGCCACCATTGGAATGGCCGGTGGAATAAACACGTTTTTCGTCCACCTTGTAGTCACTCCGCAAGCTCGCAAGAACCGCATCGAAGAATTTCAAATCCCGATCCCCTTGTGATCCGGCGGTAAACTGCCAGCCCGGCTGTTTGCCTTCCTTGTCCACCAAACGCCCCGGGGTGTTGAGCCCTTGCATATAGACCACAATCGCCTCCGGCCATTGCGTTTGGAAATCGAAGGTCCGGGAAATGCGGTCGATGTTTCCGCCGTGACCGTGAAACGCAAAAACGACCGGCGCCGCGTTGCTTTTAGCCGACGCAGGCGCATGGACAATTGCCTCGCGTTCGACGCCGTCCACGGTCCACTTGCGATGCACGGGCGCATCGGCCGCCCGAAGCGACACGGAAACGAAGAGCAGCAACGCAGCGAGCAGGCCGGCGTTGCGACAGCGGGAGGCGATCGATTTCATAAATGCGTTTCGCAGGACAGAATTTTTCAGGCGCGGAGTTTCAACAGCAAATCCTTGCTTTGCACCGTATCGCCCAGCGCCACGAGGACTTCCTCCACGACGCCATCCATCGGAGCGGAAACAGTAGTTTGCATCTTCATGGCTTCCATCATCAGCAGCTTGTCACCCTTCGCAACCTTGTGGCCGACGCTGACGGAAATCGCCGCAATCAATCCGGGAATGGGCGCGGGAATCTGGCGCGCGTCCGTGAGATCAGCCTTCGGTCGCTGCTTGACCTTCGGCACCGTGCCTTTGTCTGCGATGTAGGTTTCGCGCGTCATGCCGTTCAATTCGTAGGTGATCGTGCGGCGGCCATCCTTCTCGGCTTCGCCCACGTTGATCAACCGGATGATGAGCGTCTTGCCCGGTTCGATGGCGACATTGATTTCCTCGCGATGTTGCAAGCCGTAGAAAAACGCCGGCGTCGGCAACATGCTTACGTCGCTAAAATCCTGGCGGTGCTTTTCAAACGTTGCGAACACCTGTGGATACATCAGGTGTGAATACAAATCGTCGTCCGTGGCCGGCCGCTTCAATTTCGTGGCCAGCTCGGCGCGCAGCTTATCAAGGTTTGCCGGCGGCAGGTTGGAACTCGGCGCGTCGTTGCCCTTCTTTGCAGCCGCCTTGTATAAATCCCGGGCCTCCTTAAATTTTTTCTCACCGAGCACAACTCTCCAAACCGGCTCGGGCCAGCCACCGGGCGGCCACCCCAGTCCGCCGCTGAACATGTCGATTACGCTTTCAGGAAACGGCGTGACGCCTGGCTCCAGATTCACAATGTCCTCGGGACGAATGCCGCGGCTGAACAGGAACAACGCCATGTCGCCGACGACCTTGGACGAGGGAGTGACTTTCACGATGTCACCAAAGAGCTGATTGACGTCAGCATACAACCGCGCGATCTCCGGCCAGCGATGCGAAACGCCCATGCTGGCGGCTTGTTCCTTGAGATTCGTGTACTGGCCGCCGGGCATTTCGTGAAGATAAACCTCGGCGCTGCCCGTCTTGGGCGCGATATCGAACGGCGCGTAGAATTCCCGCACCTTGCCCCAGTAATCAGAAAACTCGTTGAGCAACGGCAGGTCGAGCCCGGTGTCGCGGGGCGTGTGTTGCAGCGCGGCGACGATGGAATTGAGATTAGGCTGGCTCGTGCTGCCCGACATGGATGCGATAGCCAGGTCCACAATATCCACACCCGCTTCGCTCGCCTGCAGCACGCTGGCGGAAGTGGTGCCGCTCGTGTCGTGGGTGTGGTAGTGAATGGGCAGGCTGACTTCGTCTTTCAGTGCCTTGACCAGTTTGTAGGCAGCGAATGGACGGCAGAGTCCGGCCATGTCCTTGATGCAGATGATGTGCGCGCCCATCTTCTGCAGTTCGCGCGCCATGCGGACATAATATTTCAACGAATATTTATCGCGCCGCTCGTCGAGAATATCGCCGGTATAACAAATCGCCGCCTCGCAGATCGCGTGCGTCTCCTGCACGGCATCCATCGCGGTGCGGAGATTCGGCAAATAATTCAACGAATCAAAAATGCGAAAAAGATCGATGCCCGACGTCGCCGCGTGCTTCACGAAACCAACCACAACGTTGTCAGGGTAATTGGAATAGCCGACCGCATTGGAGCCCCGGAACAGCATTTGAAAAAGCACGTTTGGCATCGCCGCGCGCAATTGTCGCAACCGATCCCACGGATCTTCGTTCAGAAAACGCATGGCACTGTCGAACGTCGCGCCCCCCCACATTTCCATTGAGAAAAGACCATTCTCCGCCGAACCGAGACGTCGAGCCATGGGCGTAGCGCACGCAAGCATGTCGTAGGTCCGAACGCGGGTGGCCATGAGTGATTGATGGGCGTCGCGGAACGTGGTGTCGGTGATAAGCAAGCGCTTTTGCTTTCGCGTCCATTCCGAGAATTTCTTCGCGCCGAGTTTCATCAACAGGTCGCGTGTGCCCTCCGGCATCGGCGACTTGGGATCGTCGGCGGGCACCTTCGCCGGCTCGAAGGCCTTCGCGAGTTTGTAGCCCTTGGCATGCACGTTGCCGTTGACAATCACGTTGCCGAGAAAATTGAGCAGCTTCGTCGCGCGGTCCCGGCGGGGAACGAACGCGTACAGCTCCGGCGTGTTGTCCACCAGCGTCGTCGTCGCGCGACCTTCGGTGAAGACCGGATTATTGATGACGTTCTCGAGAAACTGAATGTTGGTTTTGACGCCCCGAATCCGAAACTCGCGCAGCGCCCGATCCATCCGCTGGCGCGCGAGGTCCCACGAGTGCGCGGACGCGGTGACCTTTACCAGCATCGAGTCGTAATACGGCGTGATGACCGCGCCGGAGTAACCCATGCCGCCGTCCAGCCGGATGCCAAAACCGCCGGTGGAACGATACGCCAGGATGCGGCCGTAGTCCGGCGTGAATTTATTGTCCGGGTCCTCGGTGGTAAGACGACACTGGATCGCGTAACCGTTGCGGGCAATCTTGTCCTGTTCCGGCATGCCCACTTCGGGACTGTGCATGGAATAGCCCTGCGCAATCAGGATTTGCGCGCGCACCAGATCGAGGCCGGTGATGACTTCAGTCACCGTGTGCTCCACCTGGATGCGCGGATTCATCTCGATGAAGAAAAACTCGTGATGGTCCAGGTCGTAAAGAAACTCAACCGTGCCGGCGTTGTCGTAACGGATCTCGCGCGCGATTCGCACGGCCGCATCACAAAGTTGCTTGATGACGTCCGGCGGCATTCCGTAGCTGGGCGCGATTTCGACCACCTTCTGATGCCGGCGCTGAACAGAGCAATCCCGCTCATGCAGATGAATCAGGTTGCCATGCTTGTCTCCCAGAATCTGCACTTCTATGTGCTTCGCGCGCGGAATGTATTTTTCGAGGAAGACGGCGGGATTGCCGAATGCCCGGTCCGCCTCGGTCTGCGCTTCATCGAGCAAACGCGCGAGATCCGCCCCCTTGTGCACGACGCGCATGCCGCGTCCTCCGCCGCCGAACGCCGCCTTGATCATCAGCGGGAATCCAATTTGTTTGGCCACCTTCAGCGCCTCGTCGCGATCCGTCAGCGCATTCTCGGTTCCGGGCAGCGTCGGCACTCCGATGCGTTGCGCCACCGCGCGGGCGGCGGTCTTGTCGCCCATCATGTCGAGCAACTCCGGGCGTGGCCCGACAAACGTCAGACCGGCAGCGGCGCAAGCACGCGCGAAATTCGCGTTCTCGCTCAGAAAGCCGTAGCCGGGATGGACCGCTTCCACGCCGGTGGATTTCGCCAGCGAAACGATGCCTTCAATATCGAGGTACGCTGCGACGGGCCCCTTGCCCGGCCCCACCAGGTAAGCCTCGTCAGCCTTGAACCGGTGAATGCTGAAACGATCCTCCTGCGCGTAAATGGCCACCGTGCGGAGCCCGAGGTCGGTCGCAGCGCGGAAAATGCGAATCGCGATCTCGGAACGGTTGGCGGCAAGAAGTTTGGTAAATACACGGGGCGTTTTGGGCGCCACCGGTTCAGACGTTTTTCCTGATCCCATATCTACGCAATGCTAAAGCTGAGTTCCCACAACACATTGTCACGGACACTCAGTGTCCCGGGGTTGTTTGCGGCGGCAGTTTATCAACCGGCGCAGCATCGGCAAGCACGCAACCGACGATCCGGTGCGCCGCACCCCTCTCAAAATCCCTCAGTTCACCAGCACCGCTGGAATGACAATTCCCCGTGCGAACTGGTGCCATAAGGTGCGAATTACTGCGAATTGCCTGTTCGCGTTTTTCCTACATTCTAAAATTCGCATTCATCATTTTGCATTTAAAAGTTGGGTTCGTTTTTTTATTTCTTAACCTTTAAAAATCACGCAATGCGTTATCAATAAGCTATTTGCGATTTTCTTGAGTTGGGTTCGTTTCGTAAAATTTACATTTGCGGGAGTTTCCATCTTACTTAGAAAACAACGCTGCGCAACGCCCAGTGGTACCTTGCTCTAATCCGTACCGCTCCGGGAAAAGGCCGAACCGGACCTCCTCCAGGCCGTTCCCAACGCGACCAAAACGTGACCAACAACGTACCGTTGGACGGCCCTGGCCGTCCTTTCTCCGGAAGATTTGCCAGTCCGGCACGGACCTCCGAGCGACAGGTTGCAGTTTGCATTTTCCATTCCGCATTTCGATATCTCCGATATTTTCAAAGCACATATCCATCCACCCAGCGATCCTATAACGAAGGGTGGGACAATTACTGTCCAAGGGTCGGCCGATTTCGGCAGAATCATCCCGACCCGCCTTGGCGTCAGCGGGCCGGTCCTGCGGTCAAAACTTTCAAATGTCAAATATCATCGTCTCACCCGGCCTTGTGCTCAGCGCCCCTGGCGAGACCTGACATCCCGACCTTAGCCGCGCTAAAAAATTTTGCAAGGGGCGGAAAGCCAAAATGGGCTATATTTATCAGCAATCCCGGCAGGGTCGGAAATCGCGGAAGGAATTCGGATCCAAAATGATGGCCGGAGTCCGTCCCATGGAGGGAAGCGGAAAGTGATCGCCGAACCGCAACACTTCTGCTTCCTTGCTCTGATAACTGGTAATTCAATAGCTTCTGCGGCGACGAAATCACGTCCGAGGTCATGCGCCTTATCCTCACTCTACTGTTCATTGGCTGTCCGTTGCTATCCGCGCCGGCGGCGTCGAATACCCATCAATTTCTCACCTCCATCCCGCCAGGTTATCATCTGGTGGCCTACGACGATTGCGGCGTCGAAGGACGTCAACCGCACGTCGTGATGACGAATTGCTATCTCTGGACGTTTAACACCAGCGATACCGACGCCAGTCCGAAGGAACGTTCCGCCGTATTCAGTTACAAGGGCATCGAGGCGGTGTTCGATCACCTCGACCCGAAGCTCTCGTATGTCCTCGCGCTTACTTACGCGAGCGACCACGTTTACAAACGTGTCCAAAGCCTGGAAGCGAACGGCGTCGAACTGCACGGGCCCTTACCGCTGCCCATGGCAAAGGCGACGCGTGTCATCGTGGCGGTACCGGCTGGGGTGACGCGTGATGGCAGGATGGCGTTGAATTGGAAAATCCACGGAGAAGTGAACGCGACCGTTTCGATTATCGAATTGTGGGCGAACGTCCCGCAAAGCGGGCGGTTGCAGCTCACGTCCATTGTGGGGTTGCCCCATGCCGTGCAGGGCCAGGTTTTGGATGGCGCCTATGACGCCGCCACCAACGCGACGGTGCGCGTCGCCACGGGCGACAAGTCATTTGCGCCGATTACAGCAAAAACAGACACAAACGGACTTTTCAGCTTCAACCGTGACGAGATCACCCCGTTTCAAATCAACGGCCAATTCATTTTTGTGGCCAACCGCGATGGCAGCTCTGGCCGCGCCGAAGTCGCCGCCACGAACCTTTTTTTGGAGCCGGTCCACTACATCCCCATGCCATCGTACGTTGCCGGGGTGGAAAACAATGTGCTCCTGCTCGACGGGGTTTGGTCCCTGAATTTCAGGGCAAGGAACAATGTGCGCAGTCAATCACTGGAGGGTACGAACTGGGCTGCATTCAAAGTGCCTGGCCAATGGTTGCAGCAAGGTTTTGACATTCCCCCGGAACAATCAGTCGCCGTGGCGCGCAATTTTACGATTCCGAAATCATGGCAGGGTCAGCGGCTGATTTTGCGATTCGATGCAATTCATGCCGGCACCCGCTACTGGCTCAACGGGCATGAACTCGGTTACAGCGAAAATCTCTTCACGCCGGTCGAGTGGGACATCACCGACGCCGCGCGCATCGGGGAAACCAACCGGCTCGATCTCGAAATGAAAACCGCCACCGTTTCCGAGGCGCTTTCCTACTCTTCAGCGTACGCCTTCCACAATCTTGGCGGCATCGATCGGTCGGTTCGCGTGTTCGCGATTCCGCAAAGCTTCATTCGCGAACTCCGCGTGGACGCCGCGCTGGACAAGGATTTTCGCGATGGTGTCCTCCGTCTGCACGTTGGATTGGATGGCGCGAGCACGCTGGAAAACCGGCTGACCATCGCCCTCGAACTGCGCGATCCAAAAGGCGAACTGGTAAATATCTCGCCGGCGGAGACTCACCCAAACTCCTTCAGCGGCCAGTCGAGCGTTGATCTGGAGGTGCCCGTTTCGGGTCCCCTGCCCTGGAGCGCGGAAAAGCCTGCGCTCTATCACTTAACCGTCAAACTGCGTCAGGCGGGCGACTTGATCGAATCCATCGAACGCCATGTCGGCTTTCGCACCATCGAAGTTCGCGGTCAAAAACTATACGTCAACGGGCGCTCCGTGAAACTCGCCGGAGCGTGCCACCATGAATTTGACCCACTGACCGGCCGCGCCGATACCATGCGCCACGCCGAAACGGACGTACGGCTGTTGAAAGACGCAAACCTGAATTTGATTCGCACCTCGCATTACCCGCCCACCGCCGAGTTGCTGGATGCTGCGGACCGGCTGGGAATGTATGTGGAAGTCGAAGCACCGTTTTGCTGGGTGGGCGGCACACTCGACACCTCCTCCAATTTGTTCGCCACCCTGCGGCCGACCTCCGCGATGATTGATTATCATCACGCCCACCCCAGCGTCATCCTGTGGTCGATCGCCAACGAATCCCATTTCAACCCGCAATTCCTTTCCGCCGCGAAGATGTGCAAGGAACTGGATCCCACAAGACCCACGACGTTCAATCACGATATGGCCGGCAGCGCGGCGACCGCAACTGCCACGGACATTGCGAATATTCATTATCCCGCCTGGCCGCCCGACAGCATTTTTGCGGGTGATCCCCGGCCGCTCTATTTCGGCGAATATTTCTTTCCGGTTTGCCACGAGCAGACGGATGTCAGCATCGATCCCGGCTTGCGCGAACTCTGGGGACATGGCCACGCGGAGCCGGACTCAGACTTCGGCCGTGCGTGCGCGGCCGAACTCGCGAAACCGCCGCTGAAACCCGGTCTCAAGCCCGGCGGTTGGAGCATGATTTATCACTCGGACCGCCTGCTCGGTGGTTCCATTTGGGCGTCGCATGACGATGCCTTTTATCTCTCCGAAACCAATCACGCGGGTTATGCATGGCACCACGGCTTCTGGGGCCTGATCGATTGCTGGCGGAGGCCCAAGCCCGAATGGTGGCTGGCGCGGCACATCTTCAGTCCGGTGTGGTTTGAGACGCGCCATCCGCATTTCGTCGCGGGCGAAAAGACAATTCGTATCCCAATTGAAAACCGCCACGTGTTCACGGATCTGCAGGAGTTGAAATTCGAATGGCAGATTCGCGAGCAAAAAGGAGTGGCTGAGTTAACACTCCCGCCCAGCGCCAAAGCTGACTTGGAAATTCCGCTCCCGGCTGGCGTTGCCGAAGGTGATGAAATTCAACTTCGCGTATCCACCACCGCCGGCACTACGGTCGATGAGGCAACGTTTCAATTGGGCCAAAAGAAACCCAACGCCCTGCCTTTGCCGGCGGCCGGCGCTCCCGCGTGGACGAATGACCATGGCAAAATCGTGATCACGGGCAACAGCTTTGGTCTCGTGCTCGATGAAGCAAAGGGAGATATTGACGCAAGCGATCCGCGACATAATTGCCCCGTCATCTCTTTTCCGACGGTACATGTCACGCGATACGATTTCGGAGATTTGAACGGGCCAAATTCCCAGCCGTACGCCGTTTTTCCCGACATAAAGACCCGCAAAGTTGAACCGGTGCAGGTGACGAACGAATCAACCGGCCTGCGCCTGACCGTGCGGGAGCGCTATGAACATTTTGCCGGCACGACCTCCTGGCTGATCGACAGCAACGGGAACGGATTCATCACCTCGGACTACACATACAACGGCCCGGCGATGGACGCGCGTGAAACGGGAGTTCGCCTTCTCGTGAACGGCGCCTGCGACGAAATCACCTGGCGGCGCTGGTCAGAATGGGGCGCCTTTCCCGGGGAAAGCATCAGCCGCACGACCGGAACGGCAAAAGCGCATCGCAACGCCAGTTGGGGTGCGGCACGTTGGAACGAGCGTCCTGCCTGGCCCTGGTCGCAGGACGAAACCGAACTCGGCACGGCGGATTTTCGCTCCGTCAAATTCAACATCTACGAGGCCTCGTTGGCCGCGCCAAACGGAGCGGGAATTTCCGTCCACGCAAACGCCGACACTCACTTCCGCGCGGCGCTGGATGCGAGAGGCGTCATTGCGCATGTGCTCACCCACTGTGCCATGGGACAGTTTCAAATCAAAAGTGGAGACCGGCTGAAAGCGCGATACGTGGTGACACTCTCTGGCCGCCGCCATTGAGTTCGGTCACATCCTTGGCGACCGGGGGCGCCCTAAACAGGCGAATTTTTGACTTGAAAATCACGGCCAAAATCGTCGATGATACGGGCCAACGATCAGGCGCAGCGAAGTGAGGCTGATAATTCCGACAAAATCAATATGAGTGGAAACTTTTCAAGTTGGAACTCAAAGACGCCGGCCCACTCGGGCGCATTCACCCTGACGGAACTTTTGGTTGTGCTGGCGGTGGTTTGCATGCTCCTGGTGGTTTGGATTCCGGCGAGAGCCGATATGGGGCGCAAGGCGGGCATCGTTGAATGCAAAAATAATTTACGCCAGGTGGGCGCGGCGATCGACATGTTCGCGCAGGATCATACCAATTATCTTCCCGGTCCGATCTGGATTGGCGTTTACTACAATTATCAGAGCGCTAATTCAGGAAACGGGTCCATGGCTTATTACCTCGCGACCTACCTGGGGATGCCGGCGCCAGGCCTGACCAACCAGGAGGTGGAGGCGCTCAAATGCCCGGCTGCCATTCAAGCGCTACCCCCGGTAGCTCAAGTGCCGCCCCTGTCGGTACCCGTATGTTTCCTCGCCACCACCCAAATTACCAATAATCCGGGCCGCGCCCCTGCGGATGTCGTCAGCTATCCGTTTGGCCGCCCGTCAGCTCCGTCCTCCTCGCCCGTGCAAATTAGCCGCATCAAAAGACCGTCCGAGGAACCGATGATGTCGGACGTGGACCAAACGGGATTAATCGCGCTCGGCTATACGGCGGCGACATATTTTAGTTATGTCCCGGCGCAGCCAGTCCATAACAACCGTCCAGGAGGACCCGGCCCCGTCATTCTGAGGAACTCCCTGTTTTTTGACGGCAGCGTCCGGACGATAAAAAGCTCCCGGTAAAATCGAGATCTCCATCAATGCGCGACGCTACGAAACACAAATATCCGATCGCCCTGGGACTGCTTGGAGCGTTCATGGGAATTTTCGCCTCGGTTCACCCGAGCCTTGCCGCGAGCAGTCCGGTATGGGTGGGTCAATGGCCCGGGGGAAATCGCGGGACGATGCAGGCGATGGCGGCCACCAATGGCCTGGTATATTGCGCGATAGGCGACGGCGGGCTGGCGGTGGTTAATATTACGAATACCGCAAATCCGACCTGGGTTGGAGGTTGCAACACGCCGGGCGCTGCTTTGGACATCACGCTGCTCAATCAACTGGCGCTGGTCGCTGATGGAAATGCCGGACTCCAAATTGTCGATATCAGCATACCTTCAACGCCGACCGTGGTAGGGAGCCTCACGAATTGCGACGTGATGAAAAGCGTCGTGGCATCGGGTTCGTATGCTTACATCGCCGATGGCACAAATGGATTGCAAGTGATCGATGTGAGCATCCCCGCCGCGCCATTTCGCGCCGGCGGCGTTGCGGTAACCAACGGTTTTGCCGAAGGAGTCGCTTGGGCGGGAAATTACGCCTACCTCGCTTGCGGGAATGCGGGCCTGCTGGCATTCGATGTTTCCAATCCCGCCAACCCCATCCGAAAGGGAAGCTTCGACACCGCCGGCTATGCCAGGGCCGTTACCATCGCCGGCAATTATGCCTACGTCGCCGACGGCAATCGAGGGCTGCGGATCATCGACGTCAGCAATCCCACCAATCTCCTTCAGGTGGGAACATTCGCGGCCGGAGGATACGCCCAGGGTGTGCGCGTCGCCGGATCGTTTGTCTATCTCGCCGACAGCGATGGCGGGGTGCAAATTCTGGATGCCGGCGATCCCACCACTCCGATGTTGATAGCCGTCATCTCCACCTCGGATTGGGCCACGAAGGTTTCGTCATCGGGCGCGCTGGCGCTTGTCGCCGCTGGCGCAAGCCTTGAACTGTTCGACGTCACCAATCCCACGAACCCCGTTCCCGTCGGAAATTACGACAGCGGCGGGCACGCGGCCGGAGTGGCGATTTCGAACCACCGCGCGTATGTAGCGGACTCGCTCGCCGGGCTGCAAACCTTCGACGCGAGCAATCCAACCAACCTCATTCGTATCGCGCAGAGCGGCGATTGGACCTTCAGCCTGACCTTGCAGGACACCCACGCCCTGGCTGCCCAGGAAGGAGCCGGGCTGCGCGTGTTTGACCTCAGCAGCGCCGGCGTGACGCCGTTGGGCTACTATGACAGCACCGGCTACGCATATAACATCGCGATGATGGGGCCTTACGCCTGCATCGCGGATGGTGGACAAGGATTGCAAATCGCGGATGGCAGCAGTCCAGTCAATCCGCTGCGAGTCGGCGGCTACAATACTTCCGGCCTCTCTTACAGCGTCGCGATCCAGGGCACAACCGCGTACGTCGCTGACGGCGCCGCCGGTTTGCAGATCATTGACGTCAGCAATCCCCGCAATCCTGTCCGTCTGGGCGCCTTCAGCACCGGTGGCCGCGCGGAAAGCGTGGCAGTGCGAGGACCATTCGTATACGTCGCCGCTTATTCCGCCGGCTTGCAGGTGATCGACGCGACCATTTCAAGCAACCTGGTTCGGGTTGGATGGTTCACCAACGCGCCGAATGCTTGTGGCATAACTTTGGCGGGAGACTTCGCTTACCTGAGCGACGGATCCAATGGCTTCAAGATTTTCAATCTCGCCAATCCCACCAATCTCGCGCTCGTTGCCGGCAGCCCGACGGGAGGTTTCGCGGAGAAAGTGGCAGTGGGCGAAAATTATTTGTATGTCGCCGACGGCATCGCGGGTTTGATGGCGTTCCAGGTTTACGGTTTTGCCGGCGATCCACCTCGTTTTTTGAAGGTGCCGGAGAGCCACACCATTCGAGCCGGGGGCAGTCTGGCTTTGGACATTGAAGTCCAGGGAGAACCACCCATAAACTGCCAGTGGCGTTTGAACGGGACCAATTTGACTGGAGCCACGCAAACCTCGCTTTGGCTCACAAACATCTCTGGCAATCAAACGGGAATGTACTCAGTCATTGTGGGCAACAGTTCAGGAAGTATCACTAGTTCGCCGGCGATGCTGTCGCTATTGGAGGCGCCGCAACTTGTCCCTGCCGGACCATCAAGCGGGACCGGCAATAAACTTCAGTTTGCCTTATCCACCCAACCGCAGGTCCTTTACGCCGTGGAGTACAAGACCAACATTGTCTCGAACTGGCAGTTTCTTCGATTGGTCGCGGGAGACGGGGGAGCAATTACCGTCACGGACTCCACCGCGACCAACAATGCGCGCTTCTACCGCGCCAGGATCTATTAGCCGGCACGGCGCACCTCACCGGCCAGCCCGGAAGGTGGCGTTTTCTATTTGACGCGGGGGCGCATTTGCGGGAAAAACTGGCGGCAGGCAGCGTTTTCGATTGGTCCGGGGTTAGCAGCAGCCGCGTGACGGCGAAGACCTGAGCAACGAATAAACAATCAATGAAGCAAATATTGTCTATGTATACTACATCCGTTAAATCCCGTCTGGCGGCATTCGTCGGCGTGGCCGTGATTGCGACCGCAGCCGGGAACGTCTATGCCGATCATGAAGGTCCGTTCCTGGGCACCGAACTCGGCGTCAACTTCGCCGAAGGTCTGCCCTCCCAGTTCAGCACCGATCCTGGCATCCGCTTCAACATCACCCCCGGTTATCGCATCTATTCGGACGACATTTTTGAAGTCTCGCTGCAATTGGAAACCGGCATCATCTGGAACTCCTTCAGCCAGCAGGTCGGCTTCCGCAAGGAAAATGGCGACATGTATCAGGTGCCCATCCTGGCGGGCTTTGAGTACGCGTTTCACGCCGGCAAAGTGGTCGTGCCGTACATCGGCGTTGACGGCGGCGGGGTCTACAACGAACGCACCTACAGCAATGGCGGCGGCGACCAGGGCGATTTCGTCGGCGCGATCGGCGCGACGGCCGGCGTGCGTTTCCGCGTCAGCGATCACGCTGATCTGGGCATCGGCTACAAGTTCCTCGCCACGTTCGGCCCGGAATCGAGCACGATTTGCAACCATACCGCGCTGCTCTCGTTCGTCTGGCACTTCTGATTTGATCCGACCGGGCCTTCACCGCGTCGAACTCGCGGTGAAGGCGTACTTCCCGGAACCGACCAGCAGCACGGCATTGGTTCCTTCCATCCGCACAAAAGTAACCCCAGGCGCTGCTTCCAATTTCTTTCCGCTTTCCGTCAGGTCGGAGGCGGCCTTCGCCGGCAAAATAATTCGCGCGGTGGTATTCGCAGGAATGGTGACGTCGAACTTCAAATTCTCCTTTTCCCGCTTCCATTTTGTCGCAATCAGACCGCGGATGCTCCGGTATTCGACGTTCGCGCGGGAAAGTTTCCCGCTGAACTCCGGTTGAATCACGATCTCCTTGTAAGCGGGCGTCGCGTTGTGGATGCCGCCGATGTTTTCCACCATCCACTGATAGACGGCGCCAAAGGAATAGTGAGCGAAGGAATTCATGCCGGCATCCTGGAAACCCTTTTCGGGGGTCCAGCCGTCCCAACGCTCCCAGATGCTGGTCGCGCCTTGCTTGATGGAAAAGCCCCAGGAAGGAAACGTGTCGTTCAACAACAGCCGATAGGCCACATCGGGACGGCCGATTTTTGAAAGCGCGAGCATCAAGTCCTTGGTGCCGATGAAGCCGGTCGATAGATGCCAGCCGCGCTTTTCGATGTCGGCGACGAGATATTGGGCGGCCAGCTTTTCCTGTTCACCATCGAGGAGATCAAACGCCAGCGCCAGCACGTAAACCGCCTGCGTATCGCCCTTGATGCGTCCCTCCGGCCCGACATACGCGCGGACAAACGATTTGCGGATGGCTTCAAACAATCGCTCAAACTCCTCCGCCTCATGGCGCTCGCCCAGGACCGCCGCCGTCTTCCCGGTCAGCCGCGCACTGTGCGCAAAATAAGCGGTGTAAATCACATCCTTGGGCGTGTCGGCTTGAATGCCCAACCAGTCGCCGTAGCAATGAAATTTCGCGGGCGGCAGAAAATCAGGTGTGCTGCGTTCGCGACAAAACTGGATGAAATGTTTCATCGAGAGATAGTGGCGTTCCAATATCCGCCGATCACCATAGACCTCGTAGATCGTCCAGGGGCAAATCACTCCCGCGTCCGCCCACGCGGGTCCGCCATCGGAGTCGGTCACCACGCTGGGCGCAACGCGCGGATATTGGCCGTCCGGACGTTGGGCGTCGTCGAGATCGATCAGCCATTTGGTGAAGAACGCCTGCACATCAGTGTTCAGCGTGGCGGTGCGCACGTACACTTGCGCGTCTCCTGTCCATCCGAGGCGTTCGTCACGCTGCGGACAATCGGTGGGTATGTCTATGAAGTTGGCGCGCTGGGTCCAATAGATGTTGTTGTGAAGCTGGTTCAACATCGGCTCGGAACACTCGAAGGCGCCGACCACCGGCGTGTCGCTGCTCAACGGCACCCCGACGACGGTATCCTTGTCGGGCTTGCCGTCCAGACCGGTGACTTCGATGTATTGAAACCCGTGAAAGGTGAATCGTGGTTCCCAAATCTCCGTGCCTTTGCCTTTGCAGACATACGTATCGGTGGCGCGGGCGGTGCGAAGATTCACCGTGTAGAGTGTTCCGTCCGGACTCAGCCGTTCCGAAAAGCGCAACGTAATTTTCTGCCCGGGTTTGCCCGAAACTTTGAGGCGCGGCACGCCGGCGAAGTTTTGTCCCAGATTGAAAACGAACACGCCCGGCTTCGGCTCTGTAATGGCGAGCGCCTTGAAATCCGCCAGCGCGCGCACCGGCGGACCCGGAGAGCCCTGAATCACTGGATGAACTTCGTTACAGCCGGTGACGACCGGCAGCCAGCGCGCGTCATCGTAGCCGACGCCGTCCCAGCCGGGCATCTCCAATCTCGCGTCGTAGCTTTCCCCTTTCAAAAAATCGGCTTCCAAAATGGCACCGCTCGACGCTTTCCAATCGGAATCGGTAAACACATGGCCGGTCGAGCCATCCTCGTATTCGAGCCGTAATTGCGCCCGCAATCGTGTGGATTTGCCGTAGGTATCACGATTGCCGCGAAACCCCACGTAACCACTGAACCAGCCGTCCGCGAGCACCGCGCCGATCGCATTGTCGCCCCGCTTGACCAGCTTTGTGACGTCGTAGGTGCGGTAATAAATTCGCTTCTCGTAATCCGTCCAACCGGGCGTAAAAAAGTCGTCGCCTACTCGCTGTCCGTTGATGTGCATGTCCACAAGCCCAAGCGCGGTGGCATACAACGTGGCGCGCACGATGGTTTTCTCTGCTTTAAACTCCTTGCGAAAATAGGCGGCCGGGGGCAGGAACGTCTCGCCCAACTTCAATTTACCCCACGGCTTGTCCCCGTAATCACCGATCACCCGGACGGCCGGCAACGTCGCGGCATCGAGTTGCCCCTTGATCCAGTCGTCGCCGGGTTCGGCGGTGGATTTCCACGAGCCATCCGTGACTTGAACAATTTTCTGTCCGTCTTCGAGGACGATGACAAGTTGCGCAATGAGCCCTGCCGAGCCGGATGCTTTGTTTTGTACCAGGGCGCGGAGCGTGTTGCGGCCCGGCTTGACCCGCGCGGTCACATCCGTCTGCGTCGCCTGCCGCCAGCTATCCTTGCCGGGCATACTGGTCGCCACGTGGCCGATATTGACGGCAAAATTCATCGAGTCATCGGCGGACGCGTACAGCATCGCCTGTTTCACTTTGGCGTCCGCAGGCAGATCGAAGGTCTGGTAAAACAAGCGCTGGCATTTAGGCACCGCGCCCGGCTCGTCGGCGGCATGCCAGATCCATTTCGCATCGTTCAGCGAGGCTTCCGGAAAATTCCTCTGCCGCAACTGATCGCAGCCAATCCAGTCACCTTTCCAGTCGCTGGCCTGCAACAAACCCATGGACCACATCGCCGGCTGGCTCCATTCCGATTCGCGACCTTCCTTGTCCCACACTTTCACTTTCCAAAAGCAGCGTTGGTGAGAAGCCAGCGACGGCCCGCGATATACCACGCAAATGGTTTCGTCGCTCGTGACCTTGCCCGTATCCCATAATTCGCCCTGGTCGCGCTTGAGCGCTGCTTCATTGGTCGAGACGAGAACGCGATAGGCAGTCTGCCGCTGACCCCGCTCGCCCGATTCCACAATCCAGCTCAGCCGCGGGGCGGGTTCGTCGATACCGAGAGGTTCCACCAGATATTCGCAACGCAAATATTCAGCAGCCAGTCCTTTGCCAGTGTAGGACTCGACGCTTTCGGACCGTGCCGAAATCGTCATGAACGCCAGCAGAAAGAAGGAAAGAAAAGTTTTCAGCCCCAGAGAACGGAAAGGATGTGCCATACGGGCGATGGTGTAGCAGCTAACAGCACGTTCGCCAAGAAGCTTGCAGCCTCTGCCGCTACAGCTCACCGAGCCGCAGCGCGCTATGTCTTCCGATGGTGGATCGTAATCAGATTCCCGTCAGGATCGAGCACCACGGCCATGCGGCAGACGGGTGTATCCATCGGTTCCAGGCGAAAAGTCACTTCGGCTTTGCGCAGGAGATCGATGGCCTCGTCAAAGTTATCAACTTCGAGGCCGACGGAACCGCCGTTGGCGGCGGGTTTCCAATCGGCGGCCATGTTGCCGATGGATAACGTTCCGGAACCGATATCATATTCGATCCAGGCTTCATTCTCATCTCCGAATACCCGGCTGGCGGTCAGGCCGAGTGTGTCTTCATAAAATTCGCGGGCACGTTTCAGGTTGGTCACGGGATAACCCGTAAATGCAATTTCGGTCACCTTCATAGCGGTTCTTTCAATTGAGCTTCGGCGAGGAGCCGGGCGGCGCCGGCATTGGCCCGTACTTGCGCCGGGTCTTTGCATCCCGGGATGACGGTGGACACGAGCGGGTTTTTCAAACACCACGCCAGCGCCCACTGCGACATGGGCACATCTTTCGGCACCTCGGTTTTAATGAGACGTTCCACTTCGGCAAGCTCGCCGCTCAGTTTCGCCGCGTCAAATGTGGAGCGCCAGTCATTCTTCGCGAACTCGGCCCCGGCGTGATATTTTCCCGTCAACAAACCGCTGGCGAGCGGCACTCGCGCGAGGATGCCCAGCTGATCACGCTGGGCGTGCGGGAAATATAATTCCTCGGGCCGGCGGTCGAGGCGGTTGTAGATGACCTGCAACGCCTCCGCGCCGAGACGGCCGGCCTCACGCGCCTGCGTTTCGCTGCCCTTCCCCAAAATGGAAATTCCGAGGTGCCGGATGCAGCCCGCGCGCTTTTCTTCCGCCAACAGCGTCCATAACTCGTCGTTCAGGCACGCCTCGTCCGCACCGGAATGGAACTGGTAAAGATCGATTGTCCCCAGGCCGAGCGCCTTCAAAGAGCCTTCCAATTGCCGCTTCACATCGGCTGCGGAAAATTTCTCCGTGCGGTCCATGAATTTTCGAAAGTGATGCCCAAATTTGGTGGCAACAATCCAATGCGACCGATCGTGGCGGCGCAAGTAATCGCCAATTAAACGCTCGGATAGGTGGTCCCCGTAGCATTCGGCCGTGTCGATGAGGTTGATGCCGAGTTCGGCTGCCTGGTCCAAAATGGCATCGACCTCATCCTGCGAGAAGCTGCGGCCCCATTCGCCGCCAAACTGCCAGGTGCCCACGCCAATCACGGAAACCTTGAGGCCGGTTTTGCCCAGAACGCGATAGTGCATGGCCAGAGTTTATTGCACTCCCGGCGGCTTGTCGTGAATTAAACGAGCAAAAACCAGCCCGACATTTGCGTGGCCAGGGGGTGTGGAAACCAGCGACCGCGAAGGCGGCCAATGCGAAAATAGTTCGCGGCCCCGAAAACTAAAAATGATTTAAGATGCGGAGTACCTTGGGAATTTCCTGTCCGCTTTGGGCATTGCGCCACTTCCCATCTTTATCCCGATAAGCGAGGCAACGATAGCCTTCACACTGCACTACCACCTGCTCGCCCACCCGCGGCAGAGGACGATCCTGCTCAGCACCCAGCTCTTCGGTACCATGCTTGTGCTCCATTGCTAATAGTTTATATCGCAGAAACTAAAGATGCAAGGAAAACCGGCGTATTTTGGCCAGAACAGGACAATTTATGGTGAATTCAAACTCCTGTTCCCCCCCTGGTATCCGCGCAAACAAGCTCGTGGGCGGCCTCGTTTTATTCTGCCCGACGTGCCTTTTCGCTCGCAAAAAGGCGGGAATGCTGCTATCCATAATCTGCCGGGCTCGCCAAAGCGCAAAGCCGCCAGGTCAGAATAATTTGAACTTTAAAGCTGTACTCGCATTCGCGACAGGATTGCTGTTCGCCGTCGCCTGTGGTCATTCCCAAACCCTCAATGTGCCGCCCCGAGCCCCGGACGCCCCCACCGGCAGCCAGTTCAGCGATATCATCACAGGCATGGGACTGACGGAGCGGGAGAATTGGATTTATTACCAGGTCACCAACGGCAACGTGCCCAATTTTCAGCGGACGCTGGTGCCCATCACGGTCAACAGCGGCGGTCACACCGCCACCTATTATGCGGCGCCCGATTATCTCGCGATCGGGACCGACGCCGATTATTTCCTCCAACCCACCACGCCCCTGCTGGCGCAAAGGCTCTGCAGCTCGCTGGGCTATACGATGCCGACCCGGAAGATGGTGAACCAGATTTGGACCAATGCGACCGTGAAGATGAATCCGCAGCCGATCACTGCGGATCCCAACATGATCACGGTACCCTATTTTGAGCAGGAGAATTTCATGGTACGCACGCAGCGCAACAGTTTTACCAACGCTTTCCCGCTGGGCGCGTTGGTAAGCGGCGATAAAAAAGACGTCATCATTTCCACAAAGATTTACACCAACTTCGCCAGCGGCAGCATCACCAAGCCCGTCGTCATTTACGGCTGGCATTACAAGACCGGCGTTCCCATTCAGCCGCTCTACAACGGACATGAGGAGACCTACGCCGACTACAGCCACGGCCTGCGCTTTATTCAAAATGCAATGACCGTGGATGGCAGTCCAAACACCGTGACCAACGTGCTTGCCCAACCGGGCCTGGCATCGCTGCTCAGCGACGAGGGGACCGCCGAAGGCACTACGACCTCCGGTGTAATTCTGGTTCCTCGCTATAAAATCACCAATTCCGCGCCGTGGATTCTCCTCCCGCCGCGAAGCCAGACGGTTCTGCCGGGCGCCAGCGTCACTTTTCAAACTCTTGCCATGGGACAGGCGCCGGTCACCTACCGGTGGACCTTCAACGGTGCCACGATCGCCGGCGCGACCACTACGACCCTCATGTTGAGCAATGTTCAGGTGGCCAAGGCAGGCAGCTATGCCGTCGTTGCCAGCAATAGCGTCGGGACCTTTACCAGTCGCGCCGCCCTGCTGCGCGTGAATACAAACGTCCATCCGGTTTTGTTCGCCGACAACTTCGACACCAATAGCTCGACCCTGTGGAATTTTTACTGGGGCTCCGCCAACGGCGTTCCCGATTACACGGTGGATTGGGCTTTTGATCATCACTTGAATCCCGGCCCGGTGAGCGGACGTACCAGCCTGATCCCGCCCGCGCCCAACTCACCTGATGGCAGCACCCGCGCGGTGAAATTCACCGTGAACAATAATGATGCGGTCGGCTCCACCGCAGGCGTGAGCATTTATCCGAAATTGCAGTCGTTTAGCGGCGATTATGCGCTGAAGTTTGACATGTGGCTTCACTATCCAGGGACAGCGGGCGGTGTTGGCTCCACAGGTAGCACGGAGTTCGCCACATGCGGGCTGAACCACGCAGGCAACAAGGTCAACTGGGCGGCGCCGTCGGCCGCCTCCTCGGACGGTGTGTGGTTCGCGGTGGATGGCGAGGGTGGCACCGCGCCGGATTACCGCGGCTACGTCGGCAATCCAGCGGCAACTTCCACTGACCTCACGCCGCTGGGCACCAGCGGTTTGATCGCCACCGACAACGTTTCGGTATTTACCAATATTTTTACAGCCGCCCGTTTCGAGACGCCCGGCGTGCCAGGTAAGAATTGGGTGGAGGTGGAATTGCGGCAGACCAATAATATTCTAACCTGGTTGATCGAAGGCGCGGTCATTGCCCAACGCACCAACACTTCAACGTTCACCTCTGGCGATGTCATGCTTGGGTACATGGACCCTTTCAGTTCGATTGCCAACCCCGCGAAATACGGCTACGTGCTGTTCGACAATGTTCGGGTGGAAGACCTCTCGGCGCCCGCGCTGCAAGCCCCGGCGATTACCCTCCATCCGGCGAGCGGAACAAACTTTGCGGGCACCAACGTAACGCTGTCGGTGGGAGCCAGCGGCTCAATTCCGTTGAGTTACCAGTGGCGTTTCAACGGCACCAATCTCGCCGGCGCAACGACTTCGTCATTGGCCATCATCAATGTCCAATACACGAATTCGGGCTCCTATGACGTGACGGTAACCAATGCGGCGGGTATGACGGCCAGCGCGGCTGGGTTGTTGACGGTTCTGCCTCCACCCTTACAGTTCCATTCCACCATCGTGCAGCCCGATGGACAGGTGGAACTGGCTTTCTCTGGCGGCATTGGCCAGGACTATTCGATTCAAGTTTCCACCAACCTTGTGGATTGGATTACGGTTTCGACGGTGACCATTACCAACAATCCACAACTGCTGCTGGATTCGTCCGCCACGAATTTTCCAACACGCTTTTACCGCGCCCGCTAAGCGCGGCGGGTTTAGCCGAGTGCTGTGCGACTGGAAAGCGTGGCAGCCTGGCGTTCCACCGACCCCTTGGAAATCCAATAGCGTGTCAACCCGGCGGTATCATGAATGTTCAGCTTGTTCATCACCTGCTGGCGATGTTTCTCCACCGTTTTGATGCTGATGGTTAGCTCGGCGGCGATGCGCTTGTTCGGATAACCTTCCGCAATCAATTGCAGCACTTCCAATTCGCGTGGCGTGAGTGAATTACCATGGCCCGCGATCGAGCGCCCGTGGGTGAGATCGCTTTCAACTGTTCGCGCGCGCCGGCTGATTCCGGGGCTGTAAAACGTGCCGCCTTGCTGCACCTCCCGGATTGCTTCGAGCAAATTATTGGCAGCGGTTTGCTTGATAAGATATCCACTGACACCCGCTTGCAACATTTGCTGCACGTAATCTTCGTCATCGTACGAAGAGAGGACGAGCACCTTGATTGTGGGGATATTCTTGAGAATCTGACGGGTGGCTTCGAGGCCGTTCAACACCGGCATGGCAAGGTCCATGAGCACCACTTCGGGGAGGTGTTTCTTGGCGAGCGTAACCGCCTGACGGCCGTTGGCTGCTTCCGCCACGACTTTGATGTCGCCCTGCGCTTCCAAAAGCGCGCGCAGACCCTGCCGGACCACGGTATGATCGTCTGCCAATAGCACCGAAATCCGTTTCATAGCCATAAATTGCCTCGACCCACACCGGGCGACTTTGCCACGAGGATACAGTCGCCGACCTGGCCATACTTTCAAGTAAAAACCGTTGCCGCCACGCGACCCTTGTGTTTAACGTAATCCGTGCCTGTGCGCCTGACCATTCTGGGAAGCGGTTCCTCCGGGAATTGCGCCTACCTGGAGACGGACGAAACTCGTGTCTTGATCGACGCGGGCTTCAGCCTGCGCCAGATTCGGCAGCGTCTGGCCACCATCGGTCGCACGCCCGAGAACCTCGACGCGGTGCTGGTCACGCACGAACATTCCGATCACATCAGCGGACTCACCGCGCTTTGTTCGAAACTGCAAATTCCGGTGTATTGCAATCGCCCAACGCAGGAAGCGACCGAGTATGCGCTCGAAACGCGGCTCGCCTGTCGGCTTTTTGTCACCGGGGCCACGTTCGAAATTGGCGATATCACAGTCGAAACTTTTACAATCCCCCACGACGCGCAGGATCCGGTCGGTTTTCTGTTACGCACGGCGGCGGGTAACATCGGTTTTCTGACGGACCTGGGACATACGACGCGGCTCGTCCTTGAACGCATCCGTCCGGCGAACGCGCTCGTCCTTGAGGCAAATCACGATGTGAAATTATTGCAGGATTGTCCGCACCGCCCATGGAGTCTCAAGCAACGCATCATGGGACGGCACGGACACCTTTCGAACGAGGCCGCGGCCGATACCGCCGAGCAAATCATGTCCGCCGAGTTGCGCCACATTTACCTCGGACACCTTAGCCGTGAGTGTAATCGCCCTGAATTGGCGCAGGAGGTCATGAACCATCGTCTTCAGCGCATCGGCGCACAGCATGTGCGTGTTGAAATGACGTCCCAAGCGACGCCCTGTTCGACGCTGGAGTTTTAGGCTCCTTTCGGCTTCGCCGGTCGTCCCATGTATCAGGCTCGCCCCATAACGTCCCTCGACTTGCCCGAGTTGCAGCCGTATCTGACCATGCGACGGCAGCATGAACATCGGGAGAACGGCATCTTCGTGGCTGAAGGAGAAAAGATTGTCCGCCGCCTGTTGGAGAGCCGATATCAAGTCATCTCGGTGGTGCTGCCGGAAAATTGGCTGACCGAATTGGAGCCGCTGCTGCAAGCGCGGCCGGAAATGGTGCAGGTATTTGTCGCTGAAAAGAAATTCCTCGAGGCCATGACCGGCTTCTCAATGTATCAAGGATTGCTGGCGGTCGGCAAAGTGCCTGAAAAGATCGCGCTGGAAGAATTGATTTCGCACCGTCCCGCACCGCGCCTGCTCGTGGCGGCGGACGCGCTTTCAAGCGCGGACAATCTCGGCGGGCTCGTACGCAATTGCGCCGCTTTCGACGTCCATGCCCTCTTCATCGGCGAAACCTGCACCAGCCCCTATTTACGGCGCGCCGTTCGCAGCTCGATGGGAACAGTGTTCCAGCTTCCCGTGGTCGAAACGGACAACCTTGCAAACTCGCTGCAGGTTTTGCGCACGGACGGCTTTCGAATTATTGCCGCGCATGCGCACGATGGCAGTTCCACGCTTTCGCAAGCCCGATTTACCCGGGATTGCTGCGTCGTTTTCGGCAGCGAAGGCTACGGCATTACACCGACAGTGTTGGCGGTGTGCGATGAAACTGTGACCATTCCGATGGCAGCGGCGGTGGATTCCCTAAATGTAGCCAGCGCCGCCGCTGTGTTTCTCTATGAAGCAAATCGGCAACGCGAGCGGATATAATCACGCCGCCTCAAAAACGCGCCGGTACACCTCGCGAACCGCCTCGCGCCATTCAGCGAGTGAAGTCTCAAAAGCTTCCGGCGACGCGAAGCCGCAACGCACGGCTACACGATAATACGGTGCGGGGTCGTCAGGCAAAACCGTTTCACCCTCGTAGCTCCAGCGCCGCAGGATTCCCTCAACCCGCCTGATCTGGCGATAGTTGTGAATGAGTTCCGCCGCATCGGGCAATGCGCCGGTCGTCTCGCCGATTTGCAATGCCGCCAGGGTGCTGGGTTCGGACCAGCCGTTCTCCAGACACAGCACCTGCGCCACAAATTCAGCGTCCATCAGGCCGCCACGGCCAGTTTTGATCGCGAGGTCGCCCTTGCCCGCCGGCGTGCGTTCCTTTTCGATGCGCATTCGCATTTGGTGAATCTTTCGTTTCCAATCCGGAGTGAACGCAGCCAGTGGGAGGCTCGGATTTTTAAAATTGCCCAAAGTGCCCGCCAAAGCTTGAAACTGCGCAGCCAGCTTCTTGTCCCCCGCCACCACGCGCGCGCGCGTAAGCGATTGGATCTCCCACAATTGCGCCCGCCGGCGGTAATAAGCCTCATGCGCCTTGAGCGAATTGACCAACAGGCCTTTCTCGCCATCGGGTCGCAGCCGGGCGTCGGTGTGAAAAAGCATCCCCTGTTCCGTACGGCGCGAGACCAAATCCGTCACTTCCAGCGCAAGTCTGGATAGCGCAGTCAGGTCCTTCGCCTTGTCGTGCGCCACAAACAGGATATCGAGGTCGGAACCATAATCGATTTCCTTGCCGCCAAGCTTGCCCAAGCCGATAATCACGAACGGCGGCGTTTTGATTTTGTGCCGGTGCAATACGACTTCGAGGGCGTAGGTGAGACAGGCGTCAGCCAGCGCGGAGAATTCGGTAAGATACTGCTCGAAATCAGCGAGCCCAAGAATGTCGCGCAAGCCGATTCGCATCAATTCAGCTTGATGATATTTGCGCAACCACAAATGCTGATCCCGGTCGTGAATGCCATGCCGCAAATCGCGCAGCGTTTCCGTGGCGGTCTTTCGCTGTCGCAACCGATCGCTGGTGACCAGTTCATCCACGAGGTCGGGCGTACGGATGGCCAGTTCAGCGAGAAATTCCGAGCGGTCGAACAACAAAACCAGCATTTCGAAGATCGACGGGTTGCTATTCCACAATTCGAACAACGTCGCCCGCGCACCGTAAGCGCTGATAAATCCGTCGAGCCGTGTGACGACCCGGTCCGGATCAGAAAGCGGCGCCTGCACCGCGCCCGCCGTACCGGCTTCAGCGACCCCACCCCTGCAAAGGGCAAACAGGCGCGGCAACAGCCGATAGGCCAGTTCGCTTGTGCGCGGAGAAATGTGAACAAATCCGGGGCCTTGCACGAATTCGCGCAATACGCGCATCGCTTTCGTGACGTCCTTGAAACGGTGGTCGGCCAGCAATTGTTTCCATTGCGCCTCGAAACCGTCGAATTGCCGGGGAAATGCGGACGCGGTGTTGCCCACCTCCCCCGGTGCCTTGAGCAAATGATCGAAAGTGCGGCGCACATTCACCGTATGTTTGAGTCGCGCGGCTTCGAACTGCCTCACGCCCGCAAAGCCCATTAACCGGGCCAGGCGGGTCAGCGCAGCGCGGTCGCCGGGGATGGTATGGGTCTGCCGGTTATCATCCATTTGCAAGCGATGCTCCACGTCGCGGAGAAAAACGTAGGCCGCGCTGAGTTGGCCGGCATCCTCATTCGACAGCAGCTCGTATTGCGCCAGCTTTTCCAGCCCCGGCAAGGTTTGGGCGCCTTGCAAAAAAGGCTGCCGGCCCGCTCGCAACAATTGCTGCGACTGAACGATGAATTCTATTTCGCGAATGCCACCGCGCCCAAGCTTCACGTTGCGGTCCAGTTCACCGACTTTGACCACTTCATTTTCGATGCGGTCTTTCATCGCCGCCACTTCCTGCAAAACATTTTGATTAATTGAGCGCGGATAGCGGAATGGCTGGATCATTTCAAGAAACTCCGCGGCGAGCGACTCGTCGCCGGCGACACATCGCGCCTTGATCAGCATCATGCGCTCCCACGTCTGGCCCCATTGCGCGTAATAGTTTTCGTAGCCATCCAGCGAACGGGTCAACGGACCGAGATCACCCTCCGGCCGAAGCCTCAAATCAATGCGATACAAAAAGCCCTGAGGCGCGAGGCGCGAAATTTCCGCGATGAACGCCTCCGCCAGTCGATTGAAAAACTGATGATTCGAAAGTGACGCGCGCGGCGACTGGCCGGCGGCGGGTCGTTCCTTGAAAACCCCGCCCTCGTTACTGTAGGCGAAAATAACGTCCACGTCGGAACTGTAATTCAGTTCCGTCCCGCCCAGCTTTCCGAGGCCGAGCACACAGGCCGTGGTTGAGCGCCAGGCGCCTTGTTCATCCTGATGTCGCGGGTGACCATGGCGTTGAGTAAGTTGCTGAAGGCAAATCCGCCAAAGGCTATCCAGCGAAATGTCGGCAATATCTGAAATCTCCTGAATGATATCGGGCAAGGCACCGACGCGGGCAAGGTCGCGCGCCGCCACGCGCAACATCTCGCGCTGTTTAAACTCCCGCACGCGTTTGAGCGCGGTGGCGTAATCGGCCGCCTTCAAGAGCGGCTTGAGCCATTCGTGCACTTCGTTCCGCAATCCTGCTTTGCTGCGGGGAAACTGGAGTGCGGTTGGTTCAAGGATTGAGAGTGCATCCGGCTCGGCCGCCAACAGGTTGCCCAACGCCTGGGAGCCCCCGAGCAGGGCGGCAAGGAGGCGTGCTTTCTCGCGTGAGAAGCTTTCAAGCGAGGTCCTGGCTTTGGTCGCCGCCAACAACCCCAACAGGTGACGGACCCGGACAGGATCAGCGCTCTGCTTGATGGCATTCGTCCACACCGGATTTTTCATGCCCGGAAATATCGTCTAAAGGGAGAAGACTTCCAACTTGACCGGCGGCGCCTGCGCATTGGGCGGGCGGCCCAGGCGGGTGAACAAGCCATGCCAAAATCCGCATCCGTACAAAATATGTGTCAGCACAATCAACGGCGCGGCGCAAAGGCTGGCGAGAAATCGTCCGCTGGTGGCCACCAAATATAGGGTTTGTGCCACCACTATCGCCGCATAGGCCAGCAACGGCAGTGCGCAGAGCGCACCAATTAAATGCCACGTGACGGGTAGCGTGGCCAAGTAAACGCAAAACAAGGGCGGAACAAAATTCGGCGCGGAACCGAGGGTGGGATGACGTCGAAATTGCTCCGCCCGGCCCCGTCCGTAGGTGCGCAGCATGCGGGAGAACGAGCCCAGGGATCGCCGGGGCCGGCGGTGAACTATCAAGGCGGGATCATACACCAGCCGGTCGCCGCGTTTTTGCAATTCGTCCATCAACGCGTTTTCTTCGTTGGGATAAAGCGCTTCGTCAAAACCGCCCAGTTCAAGCATGACGTCCCGGCGCGCAAGCATATTGCAGAGAATAAGCTCCTTCTCGCTGGAATCACGAACGGACCCCACGGACGCATATCTCGCGCGGCTGGGCCCGAACGCCAGCCAACTCGCGAGCACCAAAGCAAACACCTGCTCCAACGAGGGCGCATCGGCGGGACACAAGTTTGGTCCTCCCGCGATCTTCACTTTCGGATCCGCAAAGTGAACCGCCCCTTTCTTCAGACCGTCCGGCGGTGGCACGGAGTCGTCATCGAGAAAATAAATCAAGTCACCGCGCGCGGCCTTCATGCCGGCGTTGCGTTGCACGGACGGTTGTTTACCGCGCGCGACGATTATCTCCAGCTTGTCGGATGAATATTCGAGGGCACGCGCGGCCGTCAGGGCCAGGATGTCGGCTTGTTCCGGCCGGGCCGCAATCAACACCGTCACGCTCGGCTGATAGCTATCCACGCGGCCAAGCTAAAGTTCACCCGACAAAGTTCAACGAGAAAACCGCGCCGGGTCGGGCGTGCCATGATTCTCGACTCCGCCACCGTCTCGCGCCACTATCCACGGCAGCATATCGACGATGGAAGACGAAACCGCCACCTCGCCCCTTTCTCTCCCGGTTTCGGCCGGGCGGAAACTGGCTTTTCCCCTGCTGGCCGCGGTGCTGGTCATGCTCACCTTTATCACCATCCCCATCGCGCCGGTCGATCTCGACACGGATGCTGACACCTCCTTCAGCATGGCCGTGAATTATTCCCGGCTGCAAGGCTTGCATCTTGGCACGGACCTCGTTCACACCTACGGTCCGCTCGGGCATTTGATCTTCATTTATTTCGCCCCGCAAATTGCCGGCGTTCGCATGTTGACCGACATCGCACTGGGTTACACCGTGGCCGCCGGTCTGTGCCTCGTGGCGTGGCAGCTCCACTGGACATGGCGTTGCGGGTTGCTCGCGACTTTTATCTTCCTCATCACGAACGTTCATCCGCGGATCGACCTCGTGATAGATGTGGGAACGTTTTCCTGGGGGCTGCTTTGCTGCGTGGGCTCCGGCCGTCGGTTAAAAATTGCGGCCCTCATGTTCGTGGGCCTGGCGGTATTTAGCGCGCTGGGGAAGAACTCGCTGCTCTTTATGAACGGGCTAAGCCTGCTTCTGCTCGCAGGCGTGCTGGCGACGAGGGGACATTGGCGCGTCGGCATCGCGATGGCGATGGGGTTTGGCTTGGGCGTCGCGGCTGGCTGGCTGGCGGTGGGCCACAGTCTGGCCAATCTTCGCGACTCCGCGTTGAATGCGCTATCGATCGTGGGAGGATACAATCAGGCGATGGGCTGGGACGGACTGCCCTTCTCCCTGCCAGGCGGTCTGGTGGTGATGACGCTAAGCGTGGCCATGGTTATATTCCGCTCGCTCGGTGCGTTTCCATTACAAGACAAGCAGCGGCTCCTTTGCCGATTGTCGTTACTCGCGTGGCTATTGGCGTTATTATTCCTGGATTGGAAGCACGGATTCGTGCGCGGCGATATCTGGCATGTGGCCTATTTTTTCGGTTTCGTGCCGGTGGTGGCGCTGGCGTTGGAGATATTTCCGAGCGGCAATATCAACGCGTTACGTTGGAGTCGTGGCCTGGCGATCGCGTGCTGCGGCCTGTGTCTGACGACGCTACAAATGCAGTTTTTTCCACCCCCATCCACCTCCTTGAAAGTTCCCTTCCGGGCATTCATTGAACATACGGGAGATCTCCTGAACCCGGGGGCGTATCAGCAACGCATGAACGCCGTGATCGACGCGGGTCGCCGGAAGGCCAGCCTGCCGGTCCTGAAAAAAACTCTGAGAGACGCCCCGGTGGATGTCTTCGGCCAATTGCAAATATATGCGATTCTGAACGGATTCAACTATCATCCCCGGCCGGTCTTTCAAAGCTACGCCGCCTATAACGATCATTTGATGCGGCTGAACGAACAATTCTATCTCTCCACCAACGCGCCCGATTACCTGCTGTTTTGCCTTAACCCCATCGACCGGCGATTCCCGGCTCTCGAAGACGCGAGGCTCTTCCGCGATTTGTTGTTCAATTTTGAACCCGTCGTGAGGGAAGATCCTTTCTTGTTGTTAAAGTCCAAATCACCCACGGCGACTCGCATGTCGTTGTTGCGGGAAGGCGATGTGAAGCCCAGCGAAGTTATCGGGCTGACCGAACACGGCGACACCAATCTATGGCTCGAGTTGGATATAAAATCGTCCTGGCTAGGAAAGCTGCGGCAGATCTTTTATCGTCCGCCCACGGTGCGACTGGCGGCCCTGCGCAATCAACAGGGAGCGTTGCTGCTGCGACACCGCGCCCCGCCGGTCATGCTGGCGGCGGGATTTCTCGCGAGCCCCTTCCTCTCACGCAACGAGGATCTGGCAGATTTTTATAACGGCGGGTCGATAGTTCGGCCCGCGGGCTATTCGGTGGAGATGCTGCCGGGCGAGGAAAAGTTCTGGCAAAACCCGATTCACTATCGCCTGTATCAAATTGAAAAAGGGGTTTCGCCGCCAAAATGAGCAATGCCTTCCAGAAATTCAGTTGACCAGTCCCGGGCGCAGGACTATGCTGGCCGCGATGAATTGGAATCTGGAACTGCTGCCACTGAACGCGCTGCTGCTTAGCAACGCGGCGGCCGGGTTCTAGTTTTTTCACAAGATTTACTAAACCCCGCTGCCGAATCCGGTAGTGGGGTTTTTCATGTGCCCCACCGCCGGACGGCGCCAGACACACAAAATCAAAATGAGCATGCTTAAGAAACCGTCCACGAAGTATCGGCCGTATCCGCCGATCGCGTTGCGCAACCGGCAATGGCCCGGCCGCGTGTTGAAACGCGCGCCGATCTGGTGCAGCGTCGATTTGCGCGATGGCAACCAGGCGCTCGCCGTGCCCATGAACGTCGGGCAGAAGCTCGAGTTGTTTCAAACGCTCGTAAAGTGCGGCTTCAAGGAGATCGAGGTCGGCTTTCCGTCCGCATCGAACACGGAGTTCACGTTCAACCGGCGGTTGATCGAGGAGAAGCGCGTGCCGGACGATGTCTGGTTGCAGGTGCTCGTGCAGGCCCGTGAGGATTTGATCGAACGCACCATCCAGTCGTTGGAGGGCGCGAAGAACGTCATCATTCATCTCTACAACTCGACCTCGCCTGCGCAACGGCGCGTTGTATTTGGAATGTCGAAGGACGACATCAAGCGGGTGGCCGTGAATGGCGCGCGTTTGATTCAGGAACGTTTGCATCGCCTCAAGGGCACGAACGTGAAGCTCCAGTATTCGCCCGAGAGCTTCAGCGCCACCGAGGTGGAGTTCGCCAAGGAGATTTCCGAGGCGGTCATGGACGTCTGGAAACCGACGCCGCGCCGCAAGATGATCTTGAATCTCCCGGACACGGTCGAAGTCGCCACACCCAACGTGTATGCCGACCAGATCGAATGGATGTGCCGGAACATCAAGAATCGCAAGTCGCTCATCATCAGTTTGCACACGCACAACGACCGTTACACCGGCGTGGCGGCGACGGAATTAGGCATGCTCGCCGGCGCGGACCGCGTGGAAGGCACGCTGTTCGGAAACGGCGAACGCACCGGCAATCTCGACATCGTGACCGTGGCGTTGAACCTTTACATGCAGGGCATCGATCCGAAGCTCGATTTCAGCAAGCTCAATTCGATTTGCGAGGTCTATGAGCGTTGCACGGGCATGACCATACCCGCGCGGCATCCGTACGCGGGCGAGCTGGTCTTCACGGCCTTCAGCGGATCGCACCAGGATGCGATCAAAAAGGGTTTGGCCGAATGGGCCAAAGGCGGCCGGCAGCGCTGGGATGTCCCCTACCTCACCATCGATCCCGCCGATATCGGCCGGGAATATCGCGAGGTCATCCGCGTGAACAGCCAGTCGGGCAAAGGCGGCGTGGCTTATCTGTTGGAAAGCGAATTTGGCATCGCGTTGCCGAAGGACATGCAGCGTGAGTTTGGCCCCATCGCCAACGACGAAGTGGATCGGCTCGGACGCGAGGTCAGCGGCAGGGAACTCAAGAAGATGTTCTGGCGCGAATACATCGAGCAGGCCAGCCCGTGGAAACTCGAGCGGTTCGAGACCAAAAGCAAGAACGGGAACGTCCGCTGCCAGGCTCGCTTGCTCCGCAACGGCAAGACGGTCGATATCTCCGGCGAAGGCAACGGCCCCCTCGCGGCGCTGGTCCATGGTTTTACGATGGCCGGCGTTCCTCGCTTCGAGATTTGCCAATATAGCGAGCACGCCCTGGGATCCGGCGAAGGGGCGGCGGCGATCGCATACATCCAAATCAAGGAAGCCGGCGGACAGACTCGCTGGGGTGCCGGGATGGATACCAATATCGAATTGGCGTCGGTCCGGGCGGTCTTGAGCGCGCTAAATCGGGCCTCCACCAGGACCGAAAAGTAGCCGGAAAACCGGTTCGCGACGGCTCCGGGTGAAGCCAAAACCGGCCAAAAACAGCGGATTTCGGCGAAAACGCCCTGACCAACCGCAAAAAGTTGCAATTTTAGCTTGCAGGCAAGGGGCAAGTATTGCGATACTATCCGTTCCGGTTCGTTCGGCTCAGAATCCCAAGATAAAGACCATCTTGAGGACAGGAGTGAGAGAGTTGAGCTTTTCGGGAACTGTCGTATGGTGAGTAGTATACGTCAGGCTTCTGGTGTTTGTGGTCTTCAAGAGCCGCTAATGGGCCTTGTGTCCGATTCGTCAAAGTGACGAATAGTTATGCGAACGACCCGCGGAAATTCTGAACTAAACGAGATTCTACACGTCTGATCATATTATGTTGAAACGGAAAGAGACGAAGTCAGCCAGCAACGCGGCACGAACCAGCCGCAAAGAGGCGGCATCCTCATCCAAAACCGCCCGCCCGCAGCGGCGCCGTTTTGTGATTTCATCCAAAGCCCCCAGCGGCAACGACTTGCGTTCAGGAAAAGCTTCCAATGGCCATCCGGCCAAGGGTACTCCCGCCGCTCCCGCTGCGCCGACCGCTCCAGCGGCGAAAGCCACCACCGCTTCCCAAGCCAAGGCCGCCTACGCGAGCGCTCATCCGACCGCGACTCCCGGCCAGGCGATTGATCTGACGGAAACGATCAAGACGTTGCTCCACCTCGCGCACGAGCACGGCCACGTCACGTACGACGATATCAACGACATTTTGCCCGACGGCCTTTCGCCTGAGGATCTCGACGAGTTGTACACCAAGCTGCGCAATTTGGACGTGGAAATCGTGGACCACGCCGAAGCCGAACGCGCGAACGCCAAGCCGGCAGAGCCCGAGGAAGAGGAAGATTCCCGCCTCGAAGTGCTGGATGACCCGGTGCGGATGTACATGAACCAGATGGGCAAAGTGCCCCTGCTCACCCGCGAACAGGAAGTCGAAATCTGCAAGCGGATCGAAGAGGCCGAGGCGGAAATGAAGCGTCTCGTCTACAGCCTGGGCTTCACCGCGAAGGAACACATCGCCATCGCCGAGAAGCTGTTGTCCGAGCCGCCCAAGGAACGCTTTGACCGCGTGGTGGTTGACAAGAAGGTCGCCAACCGCGAAGCGCATTTGCGCGAACTTCGCAGCCTCATCAAAAAGGTGCGTTCGCTCGATGACGACGTGGACGAGAAGTATATCGCCTGGCAAAAAGTCTCCACGCAGGGCCGCAAGGCGAAGAATTTCACCGTGTTCCAGAAGCTCGACAAGAAGCTGCAAGGCCTCTTTCTGAAGTTTTTCTACAAGCAGAAGGTGCTGGAAGACATGATCCTCGTCGCCGGCAACGTGCACGAGAAATTAAAGGCCAGCCTGCGCCACATTCAGGAATTGGAAGCGCGCCGCAAGTCGGGCGAGCAGCAATCGGCGCTGCAAAGCGAGCGGACCAAGATCAAGGCGCTGGAACAGTTCGTCCGCTTGCCGCATGATGAATTTGAGAAGACCTTCAATCAATTGAAGCGGGCCGCCGATCGCGCCCATCAGGCCAAGACCCACATGGCGGAGGCCAACCTGCGCCTCGTGGTATCCGTGGCCAAGAAGTACACGAACCGCGGCCAGTCCTTCCTCGATCTCATTCAGGAAGGCAACATCGGCCTCATGAAGGGCGTCGAAAAGTTCGAGTATCGCCGCGGCTACAAGTTTTCGACCTACGCCATCTGGTGGATCCGGCAGGCCATCACCCGCTCGATCGCCGACCAGGCGCGCACCATCCGCATCCCGGTGCACATGATCGAAATCATGAACAAGCTCTGGCGCGCGCAGAAGCAGCTCACCCAGGAGCTCGGCCGCGAGCCAACCCCGGAGGAAATCGCGGACGAAATGCACATGCCCGTCTCGCGCATCAACGCGTTGTTGAAGATGGCGCAACAGCCCATTTCCCTGCACGCCCCCGTGGGCGACGACGGCGACGTGAGCGTCGGCGACTTTATCGAAGACAAGAGCGCGGAGAACCCGTCCGATGTCACCAGCTACAGCCTCTTGAAGGAAAAGCTCGGCGACGTGTTGACGAGCCTCACCGAACGCGAACGGAAAATTCTCGAAATGCGCTTTGGCCTCGTGGACGGCTACGAACGCACGCTCGAGGAAATCGGCAAGATGTATAGCGTCACCCGCGAGCGTATTCGCCAGATCGAAGCGAAGGCGTTGCGCAAGCTGCGCCATCCGACCCGCGTCCGCCACCTGCAAGGCTTCCTCGACACCGAGGAAGAAGCGGCCTGATCGGGCGCGCGGTTTCCGAAACCCGCATTTTCAAATGGCCGGCAGCCTCGCGTTGCCGGCCATTTTTTTTGCGCGAATTTGGAGAAAGTCAGCAGTCTAAATTCAAGGCGGCATGTCTTCGTCCACGCCGGGTCTGTCGCAGAGAATTTTGCCGTCCGTTCGAACGCCGGTGCCGCCCATCATCCGGACCAGGAGGAAAAGGCCGCCCAGCGATAGGCCCAGGACCGCAAGCAGAGGTGCAAGCCAGATATCCACCATAATTTTACCTTGGGTTGTGCTGTTAACCAAAAGATAATTAATCTACTGAACTACATTAGCATATCTATCCTCTCCGTCAATCGGCAAAGGTCGGGTGGCGCACTTGCGGCCCCCGAAGTGAATTGATCACGAGTTGAACCAGCACCGCCCCTGCCCCGTTTCGATCGCTACTTTTCAATCTCCTTCAGATAAATCACGACCGCATCGGAGAGCAGCGAATAGTGCCCCCAGCCGCTAAAATTCACCTTGGCAAGATCCCGCGTGGCGCAGAATAATTTCACCACATGTTCGGCGAGTAGATAAAAAGTCCCCGCGCCCGCGCGATTGATATCCACCTGCTTGCGAATTTCCTCCGCGTTTTCGCACAGCCATAACTGCGAGGCGAAAGTCCTCACGGCCAGGCGCTCGATATCACGCAGGCGAACGGTGGCATCAAAGGGACCAAGTTTATCCAACGGCAGCAGGCTGCCGAGAGTCTTCAATTGTAATTGCAGCTCCGCCGCAATTTGATCGTGGGTTTTTGGACGCACCCGTCACACTACCTTCCGCCCGCCAATAATCCACTGTGGGAGCCCGCCGGATTTCCCCAAGCAACCCTAGGAAAAACGAAGCGGTGCAACCGTTCGCCGGCTTCCCCGCCCATCGGGCAAGAGCAATACTCGTTTTCAAATCTTGCGCAGCAACCCTCCCCTGTGGCACCCTATCAGTGCTGCACAGTGGATCATCTCCTGTTGTCAAAGCGGCAGGATGACCAGAAGTGGCGCGAGACGCGCCCGCAAGTTTCCCAAGGGCAGCGATGGTTGCCAGAGTAGCTCAGGGGTAGAGCAGAGGACTCATAAGCCTTTGGTCGGGGGTTCAATTCCCTCCTCTGGCACCACCTTCAATTTCGCGATTAGTTGATGGGATGGCGAATGGCCGAGGAGCAGATTGATTGAGACCGGAATTCGAGCGAAAATACCTCCTTCGAAAGGATACACCCATGCCTCAAGTGCCAGCTTTGAAATCCGCCGGGAGAGTGACCCCGCTCGTTCTCGCGCTCGCCGCCTCCGCCCTTTTGATGCGCGCAGCGACGCCATCCGCGACAGGCGGGGTTCAGGGATTGCAATTCTATGCCGGCATCACCTGCACGGGCACTGTGGGTGTGGCGTATCAACTTCAATACACCACGAACCTGCAAGACTCCGCGAGTTGGGTGACACTCACCAATGTGGTCGTCGATACCAACCGGCTATTTTTCGTGGACCTCGATTCGCCCCAGAGCGCCGGGCGTTTTTATCGGCTCACGGAAATTGCGAATAACGCCCGCGCCGCAGGCTTGGAGACTCTCGCCAGCCAACCCGCATTGCAGCTACCTCAGAAATTGTCGCCAATCGTTGGCTGGAACGAAGTCATCGATCCCGATCACGATTGCCGCACGCAGATAAACGGCGATACGGTTCACATTGAAATTCCTGCGACGGCCCACGACTTTGCGGCCGAACTAAAACTGTGGAATACGCCGCGCCTCCTCACGCAGGTGACGGGTGATTTCGTTCTGGACGTTCGCGTCGATGGCGATTTTCAACCGGGCGGTGGCAGCACGATTGAAGGTCGAAAGGCTTACCACGGAGCCGGGCTACTGCTGGTGCGGGATGATCAGAATCATCTCAGCCTGCAGCGCGGTGCGGTGGACCTGGGGGACCGCATACGTCATTACGCCAACTTTGAACTACGCCGCGGATCGGATGGGAAAGTCATCAATCGCGAGTTCGAATTGGAACCCAAAGAAACCTACCTTCGGCTGGCACGGCGCGGCAACAAGGTACTCGCCATGGCCAGCCAGGACGGCAGCAATTGGCGCGCTTTTAATCCTTTGACGATCAGCTTTCCGGAAACTTTGAATGTCGGAGTTGAAGCCATCAATTCAGCGCAACGTCCCTTTGCGTGCTCTTTCCAACAGTTATCCCTGTATCGCGAAGTGGCCAATCCCAAGGTGGCCGGCACCTGGACTTGGAGTGTTGGAGGCGGCAAGTATCGCGGCAAAATGGAATTGCGGCAGGCCGCCGATGGGAAACTTTCCGGGCGGTTTTACGACACCACTGGCGGGAGCGAAGGCACTTTGGATGGCGCTGTTCTCGGCAACGTCGTTCAATTCACCCGCAAATGGGATAAATTCGAACAGGCTTACAATCTCACGCTGAATACCCAGGGCACTGCTCTGGCGGGAGTTCTCAGTGGCAATCGGGATCACTCCACCGGCGACGGTTTCATCGCCAATCGCGAGTAGCACCGATCCCGTTCGACCAAAGGCTTGCCGTTGTTTGCAACTCCGGTGCAAAACAAAAACACAGCGACCCTCAGGCCGCTGCGCTCGCGCTACCAAACAATTCTTATTGCCGGGTATAGG
>JBGALR010000015.1:0-130278 GCA_044223735.1 Limisphaerales bacterium
CGAAGTGGCGTCTTTGGTGTCAAGGTTCAGGCGCACCGTTTGGTGCGCCTCCTGTCGAGGCAGCGAACTTGAGTTTTTCATTTACATCCCAAGTCCGCCAAACGGTGCGCCCTTTTTCAACTGAATCGTTCCGGCTTAGAATTCCGTCTTTAGGCGGCCGCTGAAATTTAGCCCTCGGCAGGGATTTGTCACCGACCCTTCGATGGTCCAAGATATTGTTGGAGGAACCCTATAATTGTGGGTGCCGGCATCGCCCCGGATTGGCGCCCTAATTCCTGGTGTCCCTTGAGCAAAACCAGCGTGGGAATTCCACTGATTTGAAATCTCTGCGCAACGCCGGGCAATTCCTCCGTATTTACCTTCGCGACCAACCACTGGCCTTTGCCCTGAGCGGCCACCTTGACCAATTCCGGCGCCACCATTTTGCAGGGGCCGCACCAGGCCGCCCAAAAATCCACCAAGATCGGCAAAGCGGACCCGCCCTTCAGTAACTCGAATTGTTGTTCGGTTTTAACATCGATCGGCTCGCCCGGCGCCTTGAGTTCGTTCTGGCATTTGCCGCAACGAAAAGTCTGCCCCAGCCGATCGTATGCGAGCCGATTTCGCCCGCCACATTTCGGGCAGCTCATGACAATGCCGCGTTCATCGAGTTCGAGGGTCGAATTCATGATCATCCTATTATAGATGCAGAGGAAACCATGGGAAAAGTAACAAAGGAAAGCGAGTTTCCCCGCGGTTTCGGGAATGGTGGTAGGAGAAGGATTCGAACCTTCGTAGGCGTAAGCCAGCAGATTTACAGTCTGCCCTCGTTGGCCACTTGAGTATCCTACCACGGAACATTCCGAAGTTCCCGAGGCGCCGGAGGCGAAGCGATAATCTGGCAAACCCGCGCGGCCTTGTCAATGCAGTCCCGGTGCCCTAATCTGCCATCATGTTCGATTCTCTTAGCGGCAAGCTGCAAAACGCTTTCAAGAACCTGCGCGGGTTGGGCAAGATTTCCGAGGCCAATGTCACGGATGCCCTGCGCGAGGTGCGGCTGGCATTGCTGGAGGCGGACGTCAATTTCAAGGTGGCGCGCGATTTCATCGAACGCGTCAAAACGAAGTCCATCGGCCAGGAGGTCATCCAGAGCGTTCAACCCGGCCAGCAGATCATCAAAATCATTCACGACGAACTCGTGGACCTGCTCGGCTCCGCCAATGCGGGCCTGCAACTCAGCGGCAATCCCAGTTGCGTGATGATGGTCGGACTGCATGGCGCGGGCAAAACCACCTCCAGCGGCAAGCTCGGACGCCTCCTGCACAAGCAGGGCCGCACGCCCTTGCTCGTGGCGGCGGATGTTTATCGGCCCGCCGCGATGGACCAGCTTGAAAAGCTGGGCCAGCAGTTACAGTTGCCGGTATATGTTCACAAGGGCGAGAAAGACGTTTTGAAAATCGCCCGCGAGGCGCTTGCCTATGCCGCGGCGAACAATCGCAACACACTCATTTTCGATACCGCCGGCCGCTTGCAGATCGATGAGCCGCTGGTGCAGGAGTTGGTGCGTCTCCGCGATCTCGTAAAGCCGCAGGAGATTTTGCTCGTGCTGGATTCGGCGACGGGCCAGGAGGCGGTCAACGTCGCCACGCATTTCGATCAGGCGCTGAATATCACGGGCTCGATCCTGACCAAGCTGGACGGTGACGCACGCGGCGGTGCGGCGCTCAGCATGAAAGCGGTTACAGGCAAGCCGATCAAGTTTGCCGGCGTCGGCGAAAAGCTGGAGGATTTCGAGCCGTTTCATCCGGAACGGATGGCGTCCCGCATCCTGGGGATGGGCGACGTCGTTTCACTGGTCGAGAAGGCGGCCGAAGCGATCGACATCGAGGACGCCAAGCGCATGGAGGAAAAAATGCGCAAAGGCCAGTTCTCGCTGGAGGATTTTCTGGATCAATTGCGTCAGATGAAAAAGCTGGGGCCGCTGGAGTCCATCATGGAAATGCTCCCGGGCGGCGCCGAGGCGCTCAAGGGCCAGGACCTTTCCAAACAGGAAAAGGAAATGCGCCGCATGGAAGCCATGATTTGCGGCATGACGCCCAAAGAGCGCAAAAACCCTCACATTCTCAACGCGAATCGCCGTCGCCGTATCTCCAAGGGCAGCGGGGTTTCCGTGACCGAGTTGAACACCATGCTCAACAAGTTCACGCAGATGCAGCAGATGATGAAGAAGATGGGTAAATTCCAGAAGATGATGGCCAAGATGGGCGGCGGCGGTCCCGGCATGATGCGCCGCTAAACCCCGGCGGCGAAGGCGCGGTCAGAATGCTTTCAGATTCCGCCAACTAACGAAGCACTTTGACCGCCTCGGTGGCAATTCCCACCACGGTGCCGGGGAACAAGCCGAGATACAGCATTCCCGCCATGCAGACATAAAGGCAGACTCGCATCGGTACCGAGATCACAATCGGAGAGCGGTCAGCCGATTCGCCCGACCAGTAAATGGCCTGCACGATACGGAAGTAAAAATAGAGGGAGATTACCACGCCAATCAGCGCGACAAACGTCAGCCAATAACAGGCCGGATGCGTCGGGCCTTGTTGGATGACCGCTTTTAGAAGCAGGAATTTCCCAAAGAAACCAGCCAGCGGCGGAATGCCCGCGAGTGAAACCATCGCCATCGTCATGGTGGCCGCCAGCAGCGGCGAGCGCTGATACAAGCCCGCCAGCGCTGTCATGTCTTCACCCTCGAGGTGACGCATCACCAGGCAGATGACCGCGAAGGAGCCGAGCACGGTGAAAAGGTACCCACTCAGGTAATAAAGCATCGCCATGCCGCCCGCGTTGGGATCCGCGCTTTGCGCGGTGAGGGCAGCCGCCATGGCGGCGACACCAAGCAGCAGGTATCCCGCGTGCGAAATGCTGGAGTAGGCGAGCAAACGCTTGACGTTGCGCTGAGGTATCGCGCACAGGTTGCCGTAAAGGATCGTCACGCCAGAGATTACTGCAAAGAGATTGGCCCATTGCACCGTGATGTCCGGCACGGCGACGAACAGCACGCGCAGTAACAGCACGAACCCCGCGGCTTTCGATCCGACCGCCAGAAACGCCGTCGTGGGAGTTGGCGCGCCTTGATATACATCCGGCGCCCAAATCTGAAAGGGGACTGCCGCGATTTTAAATCCAAGACCGGCAAGAATCATCACCAGACCTACGAGGAACAACCGGTTGCCACTGAATCCGCCAGCAACGGTGGCGAGTTCCGTGAAGTTCAACTTGTGGCTGACGCCATAAACCAGCGCGATGCCGTAAACCGTGAAGGCGGTCGAAAGCGCGCCGATGATGAGATATTTCACGCCGGCTTCCAGCGAGATGCTTTTGCCCCGCTGAAAACTCGTCAGCACGTAAAACGTGACCGTGATGAGTTCCAGCGAAACGAACAGGAGCGCAAAGTCATTGGCCGACGCCGCGAACAGCATGCCGCACAGCGCGAAGAGAATGAGCGCGTAATACTCACCGATGCCCGCCTCGATGCGATCCGAGAACTCCACGGAAACCAGCAGCACAATGATGGCGCCGAGAAGAAAGAAGCGTTTAAAGAACAATGCCAGGCCGTCGAGCGCGTACATTTTGCCAAAGGCATACTGCACTTCACCGTCGGCCGGAAGCTTCACGGCAACGAAGCTATAAATCAAAATCGCGCCCAAGCCCGCCGCCGCGACGCAGCCCAGCTTGCGTCGGGCCTCGTCCGGCACCCAAAGATCCACGAGGAGCAGTCCCAGCCCGAGGGCGACCACCAACCATTCGTGACTGAGTAACATCAGGTTCATCTATTTCTGCAAAGTGATGGCAAACGCGCTCTGGACGACATTCTGGCCTTTGGTGGCCATATCCAGAATTTGCTGCGCCCCCGGTTCAATTTTGGTGGTCAGCAGGCGCGGGAAACAACCGAATACAATCAGGCTCGCGATAAGAATGATGAACGGCAGCTTGCGCCACAAATTCGACGCGTCGGAAACCTTGACCCAGCGTTCCGGCAGCGGCCCCTGCATCATCGCGCGTATCGCCCGCAACGCATACACCGCACCAATGATCAACGCGCCCCAACAGGCAAACACCGTGATGGCGGAAAATGATTTCCACGCGCCAAACAGCACTGTGACTTCACCGGCAAAATTCGCAAAACCCGGCACGCCGCAACCGGCGAACGCCGCCATCATCACCGCCGTGCCGATGAACGGCAACCGCCCGAGCAACCCGCCAAGTTTATCCATCTCAAGTGTGCCGGTTTGCTGATATATATATCCAGCCAGGCCGAAAGTCAGCGCCGCGAGAAAACCGTGCGCCACCATCACCACCACCGCGCCGGTCATGCCGATCAAGTTGAGGCTCGCAATGCCGAGGAACACAAAACCCATGTGGGCCACGCTGGAATAACCGATCAGCCAGTTGAAATTTTTCTGCCGCATCGCCACCCAGCCGCAATAGATGAGGTTGCCCAGGCACAGCCACGCGATGACCGGCGCCCATTTTTGCGCGGCGTCCGGGAGAAACGGCAGCGCGATGCGAATCAGCCCATAGAGGCCGAATTTTTTCAGAACGCCGGCGTGCAACATCGCCGTCGGCGTCGGCGCGGATCCGTAGCCCAGCGGCGCCCACGTGTGGAACGGCCAGAGCGATACCAGAATGCCGAAGCCAAACAGCAACAGCGGGAAAATGAAACTCTGCGCGCTCCCGGCCAGGCGGTGTTGCGGATCCTGGAAATGCGCGGTCAGCGTCGGAATGTCAAAGGTGTTGATGCCCGCCTGGAGATAGAGCGCGATCAATCCAATCAAGGCCAGCAACGCGCCGATGCTGAGATAAATCGTGATCTGAAATGCTGCGTAGTTCCTCCGTTCGCCGCGACCCCACACACCGATCATGATGAACGTCGGCACGAGCGCCAGCTCGTGGAAGAAGTAAAAGAAAAACAAATCCAGCGACGCGAACGCCCCCAGAATGCCACCTGTCATGACGAGCAGCAGAATATAAAACTCCTTCTGCCGATCCTTGATTTCCCACGACACACACGCGGCCGCGAACGCGACGATGGTGCCCATCAATACGAGGCCGACATTAATGCCATCCACGCCGAAACGGCAGGCGATGCCCAGCGCTTCAGTTCCCAAACCCGGAATCGCCCCAACGAATTTGTAGCCCGAGGCATCGGGCGCCGCGAGGTTGAACTGACAAAACATGATGATGCCCAGCACCATCGTGATAAACGTCGCGGCCACGGCGACGCCACGCATCACCACGGCGAAACCCCGCGGCACACACGCCAGCAGCAGCGCGGCCACTATCGGGCAGAGGAAGATGCAGGTTAAAATTGACATGCTCGATCCGGGTCCAAAATCATTTGAGCGCGAAATACAACACCAGGGCGACGCCCAACGCGAATAGAAACGCGTAGGTCTGAATGCTCCCGGTTTGCACCTGGCGCAACGCGCGCCCGACCAGTTCGGTGGTGCCGTGAATGCCGCGCACCCCGGCGCCAGCAATAATCCACCGGTCGATGAAAGCGGCGATCGCCGCCAAAAAGTCATGCAGTCGTATGACCGTCGCCTCGTAAATCTCGTCGAAGTAAAAACGATTTCGCATCCAGCGTGAAATGAATCCCAGTTTTTCCGGCAGTGGATCCGTGGCGGCCTTCGAATAAATCATCCAGCCGGCGCATAGTCCGATGAGCACCGCCACCAGACCACCGCCAGCCGCCGCCGGTGTATGCATGAAAGGCCCCAGCAGGCGATCCGCCCACGAACCCACGGGTTCCACATGTTCCGCTGGAAACTGCCGCGCATACAGTTGTTCAATCCCGAGCCAGCCCGCGATGCACGCTGGTATCGCGAGAATACGCAGCGGCCAGGTCATGACCGGCGGCGATTCGTGCGCGTGACTGGCACCGTCTGTTTTCGGCGCGCCAAAAAAGGCCACGCACACCAGCCGCATCATGTAGAACGGCGTCAGCGCGGCGACCGCGACGCCGATGAGAAACAGCGCAAAATGATGCTCCGCCGCTTGGGCCAGAATGCTGTCCTTGCTGTAAAAACCGCTGAAGGGCGGCAGACCCGAGAGCGCGAGCGTGCCGATCAGAAACGTCCAAAAAGTCGTCGGCATCTTGTTTTTCAGCCCGCCCATTTTCCAAATATTCTGTTCATGGTGCATGCCCACGATCACGGAGCCCGCGCCAAGGAACAGCAGCGCCTTGAAAAACGCGTGCGTGGTCAGGTGATACATCGCCTGGCTGGGACCACCGACGCCCACGCTCATGACCATGTAGCCGAGTTGTGAAAGCGTGGAGTAGGCGAGGATGCGTTTGATGTCGTCCTGCTGGATGGCGATGATCGCCGCCATCGCCGCCGTGATGCCGCCAATCCAGGCAATGACATCCGGCGCGTGCGAACCGGGAATTTCAAACAGGAAAAACACGCGGCACAGCATGTAAACACCCGCGGCCACCATTGTCGCGGCATGAATCAAGGCGCTAACCGGTGTCGGGCCTTCCATCGCGTCCGGCAACCAGACGTGCAACGGGAATTGCGCGCTCTTGCCCGCTGCACCGCAAAAAATCAAGAGACCCGCCGCCGTTGCCAGAGTTCCAAAAACGGCGGGATTGGCCTTGAGCGTTTCCTCGGCCGACACAAAATGCAGCGAACCAAGCACGGTCCAGACCATGATGATGCCGAGCAGAAAGCCAAAGTCACCCAGGCGATTTGTCAAAAATGCCTTTTTGCCCGCGTCGGCCGCCGAAGGTTTCTCGAACCAAAAGCTAATGAGCAGATAACTCGAGACGCCGACCAACTCCCAGAAGATGAACATCTGGAGGAAATTGTTGGAAAGAATGATGCCGAGCATCGAAAAGGTGAAGAGGCTCAGGCACGCAAAGTAGCGGGGGAAACTCTTGTCCTCGCTCATATAGCCCCACGAGTAAATGTGGATCACGCTCGCCACCCCGGTGACGAGTTGCAGCATCATCAAGCTGAGCGGATCGAAACGCAGGCCGAAATCGACATTCAAACCGCCGACCGACAGCCAGTTCATGGTGGACTCGGACACCGCCGGTTGCAGGCCCGCCCAGGAAACGAAAATCACGCTCAGGATGAACGCGATAACCACCGCGCTGATGGAAATCCCCGCGCTCAGGCTGCGATTATGCAGTGTGAACAGCGCGATGATCGCCGCCGCGCCGAGCGGCAGGAACAGGATTATCCAGGGTATGAAATCGGGGCTCATCAGTTATAGCTTCATCGTCCGAAGATCCTCGACATGGGCGGTGCGGCGTTTGCGGTAAAGCGCGACTATCAACGCCAGGCCGACCGCGACCTCGGCGGCGGCGACGGTGATGGTGAAAAAGACGAATACCTGGCCGTCGGGACTATTGTTGAAACGCGAAAAAGCGACGAGCGCCAGGTTGGCGGCATTCAGCATGAGCTCCAGCCCCATGTAAATAACGAGCAAATTGCGCCGGACAATGACGCCCATCATCCCCAAGGCAAAGAGCAACGCGCTCACCACGAGATAATGTTCCAAGCCGACGTTCACTTCAGGCCTTTCTTGCTGAGCAGCACCACGCCGACGACGGCGACCAGCAGCAGCAGGGAAACGATTTCAAACGGGAGCAAATACTGCGAGAAGAGCAGCCGGCCGAGATTGGCGGTGTTGCCGGACAACGTCGGACTCGCTTCCGCGTTCAACGGCGAAAAGGCGAGACTCTTCATAAACAGGAAGGTAAAGCCGCCCACTGCGATGACTGCACCGATGACTCCCAGGATTTTGATCTGGCGCCGTTCCTCCTCCTTCAAATCGAGGAGCATGATGACGAACAGGAACAGCACCATGACCGCGCCGGCGTAAACCAGAATCTGGACCGCCGCGAGAAAGAATGCATGCAACATCACAAACAAACCGGCGAGCGACACGATCGTCAGGACCAGGAACATCGCGCTCGTCACCGGGTTGCGGCTGAACGGATTCGCCACGACCAGCAGGCCGAAGAGCAGCGTGAAAAACGCGAAGATATAAAATAAAATGTCGTTCATTTTATTTCCCGGCCATCAGGGAGCCACCCCCTGGGCCCGCGCCTCTTCCGCCTTGTGCTGCCATTTATGAATCTTGTCCTGATGGACACCCCCGAGCGACAGGAGCTTTTCCTTGTTGTAAACCATCTCTTTGCGGCTCAGGCCGACGAGCGAATAATCCTTCAGCAGAAAAATGGCTTCCTCGGGGCAGACTTCCTGGCAAAAACCGCAGAAGATGCACCGCAGCATGTTGATTTCAAATTCTTTCGGCGCCTTTTCCACCGTCCCGGCCTCCGGTGCACCGCCGGAACCGGGCGGCACGATATGAATCGCCTTGGGCGGACAAACAAACTCGCACAACTGGCACGACACGCATTTGGTCCGGCTGTCCTGGTCCTTCACCAGATACGGCGCGCCGCGATAACCCTCGGGCACAGTCCAGCGTTCCTCGGGATATTGCATCGTCACCTTCTTCTTGAAGAAATGACGAATGGTGACCGCAAACCCGCCGATCACCGCCGGCAGGTAAAGCCGCTCCCAAAGATTTAATGGTTTGCGTTTAACGATCATGGGAAAATCCAGAGCCACACCGCCGTTATCAGAATGTTGACGAGCGACAGCGGAATGAAACGCCGCCAGCCCAAATCCATGAGCTGATCGTAGCGGAACCGCGGCCACATCCAGCGCACCCAGATCACGAGGAAAAGCAGGAACGACATCTTCGCCAGGAAAATGACGATGTGCGCAATGCCCATCCACACCGTGGTCGCCGGTTCGTTCAAGCCGCCGAACGGCAACGTCCAGCCGCCGAGGAACAACGTCACCATCAGCGCGGCGCCGGCGGTCATGTTGGCGTATTCGCCCATAAAAAACAGCGCGAATTTCATCGAGCTGTATTCCACGTTGTAGCCGCCCGCCAGCTCCTGCTCCGATTCCGGCAAATCGAACGGCATGCGGTTCGTTTCCGCAAACATCGCCACCACGAAAATGATAAACGACAGTGGCGCATGCCAAACCAGCCAGCCATGCGACGCCTGCCACGCGACCAGGCGCGTGAGGTTCAGGCTGCCGATGCCCTCCATCAAACTCTGCCACCCCGCGCTCAAGTCGGCGGTATTCAGATTGCACGCGATCAAAAACAGCGGGATGACCGACAGCCCCATCGCAATTTCATAGGAGATCAACTGCGCGCTGGAACGAATGCCGCCGATGAACGGATACTTCGAGTTGGCCGCGTAACCCGCGAGCACGATGCCGTAAACACCCAGCGACACGATGCCGAACGTGTAGAGCACCCCGACGTCCAGATTCGCGATCACCATGCGCTGTCCGCCGATGAACGAGCCGAAGGGAATGATCGCCACGGTCATCAGACTGGGAATCATCACGATCGCCGGCGCCAGCCAGTAATAAATCTTTCGCACGTGATTCGGCGTGAAATCCTCCTTGCGCATCGATTTGATGGCATCCGCAAGCGGCTGCAACAAACCGAACGGGCCGACGCGATTGGGTCCGCGACGATCCTGAATCGCGGCGGATACCTTGCGTTCGACCCAAACCGAATAGGCGACCACCGTCATCAGCACGGCGAAGACACAGATGATCTTCAGCGCGCTGAATACGAAAAATTGGCCGGGGCTCGGTGTGTTGAGAAATTCGATCATGGTTTCAGGTTATGCCTCCTTGATTGCAGGCGCGCGCTTTCCGGCCGAGGGTTCGGTGGCCGCCCCGGCTTCCGGACTCTCGACTTCGACGACGACCCCAAGCCCGTAGAGCTTTTCGGGGACCGCCGCGTAGCCGCGCTCCACATAACGAGTGCCTCTGATTTCACTGACACCTTCGGCGATCATCGCCGCGATCAAATAAGCGAAGCCCGCCCGCAAATCGGGGATTTCAATGGCCCGCGCCTTGAGCGGCATCGGCCCGCGCACGATGCAACTGTGAGAGTGATCGTGATGCGCAAACCGGCACGGCTTGCTGCCGAGGCAGGCGGAGGCGAGATCGATGCTCGCGCCCATTTGCGCCAGCGTCCGGGTATAGCCAAAGCGGTTTTCGTAAACCGTCTCGTGAATGACGGATACGCCCGAGGCCTGCGTCAGCAACACGACGAACGGCTGCTGCCAGTCGGTGACAAAACCGGGATGCACGTCGGTTTCAAGATGTGTCGCCCGCAAATCGTCGGTGTGCCGGAAAAAGGTGATGGCGTCGCGTTCGACCTCGAAACCGCCGCCGACTTTGCGCAATTCGTTCAGGAACGGAATCATGTGTTCCTGTTGCGCACCCCAAATCTTGCTGCGACCGCCGCACGCGACGGTGGCGCCAGCAAACGACGCTACTTCGATGCGATCCGTCAAAGTATGATGCGTCGCGCCCGAAAGCTTCGCCACACCTTCTATGATGATGCGCCGGTCCACGTCCACGCGGATCAATGCGCCCATCTTTTGCAGCAGCAAAATGGTGTCGATGATCTCCGGCTCAACGGCGGCGTTCTGAATCACCGTTGTGCCGCGCGCGAGCGAGGCCGCGATGATGATATTCTCCGTCGCGCCGACGCTGGGATAGGGCAAATGAATCGTCCGGCCTTGCAGGCCGCTGGTTTTGGCGGAATACGCTTCCGCGCCATACTCGATTTCCGCGCCCATTGCTTCCAACGCCGAGATATGAAAATCCACCGGGCGCGCCCCGATGCGGCAGCCACCGACCACGGGCACGCGCACTTCCTTCGCGCGATGCAACAACGGCGCAAGCAGCAAAATCGGAATGCGATTAAAGCCGGAATAACGTTCGCCAACCACGTTGCTCGTGATGCGGGGCGTCTGAACCACCAGCGTATGATCGTCCTTCCATTCGGCAATGGTGCCGACCTCGGTCAACATGCCCAGGATGGCTTCGATCTCCGTGATGCGCGGCACGTTCGTGAAAACGCACGGCTCCTCGGTGAGCAGGGACGCGACGAGCTGCTTGCCAATGGCGTTTTTGGCGCCACTGACAGAAACTTCGCCCTCCAGCGGCCGCCCGCCTTCGATCCGGTAAATTTTTTCAGCGTGCATGGTTAAGCCTTTCGGTTTGATGGGGCCGCATCATTTTATGCGATACTTGCCGTCACACCCGCATCTCCCAACCCCGCCCACGTCAACCCGTTGAACGCCGGCACCTGCCCGGCCATCTGGTTGAACAATCCCTCAATGGTCGTGAACCCGGCCTGCCCGGTCATCTGGACCATCAGTTCCCGCAAAAATTCCCATTCCGCACGCGCCTCGCCCGGCGGCTCGATCGCCTTCATGAATTTCTGAACGCGACCTTCAAAATTAGTGAACGTACCCCGTTTCTCCGCGTGCGCGCAGCCCGGCAAAAGATAATGTGCGTGTTTCGTCGTTTCGTTCGGCAAAATGTCGCTGACAATGAGCGTCTCCAGCTTGCCCAGCAAATCGGCGCCAATGCCATTTCGCGTCACGTCTTCACCGAAAACAATCAACGTGCGAATGCGACCATCGCGAATGCCTTGCGCGATCTTTGGCAGATTGGAGCCCATCGGCTCGGCTGCGATGCCGGCGGCGCGGGCGCCTTCGCTGTTGGGATTGCGGTCGGCCATGAGCAACAGTTTGTCGCTGTCGCCCGTGCGCGGCACGGAGTCGCTGAGCCCGCCATACTTTTGCGCGAGTTGTCCCAGCAAATATAATTCCTCGTTCGTCTGGCGCGCGGACGCCACGATGGCGACCGAGCCTTGCCCGGCGTTTTTGAGTTTGTCCGCAAGCTCCCGCAACACTTCACTCCACGCCGGCGTGGAGTTTCCACCGTTCGATTTCTGTACGCGCACTTCCTTGAGGCGATCCGCGCGGCCAATCCATTTGTAATTCAGCCGGCCGTAGTCGCACATCCAGCACGAATTGACTGCCGCGTTCTCGCGCGGCTCGTAGCGGTAAATCTTATCGGAGCGCGAACCGATGACGATGTTGCAACCGCGCGCGCAACTGGTGCAGACGCTGCGGGTTTCCTTGAGGAACCACACGCGCATCTGAAAGCGAAAATCCCGTGACGTCAACGCTCCGACCGGGCAGATGTCCACGGTGTTCAAGGTGTAATTGTTGTCGAACGCCTTGCCGGGATACGCCGTGATCGTGTTGTAACTGCCGCGATTCACGATGCCGAGCGCGTCGTCGCCCACGATATCCTTGGAGAAACGAACGCAACGCGTGCACAGAATGCAACGTTCGTCGTCCAGCACGATGCGGGGCCCGAGGTCCACGCGCTTGGGCTTGTGCACCTTCGGTTCGACAAAGCGGCTCTCCGACCGGCCGTATTCGACGGAGTATTCCTGCAGCTTGCATTCGCCCGCCTGGTCGCAAATCGGGCAATCCAGCGGATGATTGATCAGCAAAAATTCCAGCACGCCTTCGCGCATCTGCTTCACAGTGGGGGTGGCCGTATAAATTTCCATCCCGGGCGAAATCGGCGTCGCGCAGGCGATGGCCGGGCGCGGCGACTTCGCGATTTTTTGTGTGCCGTCGGGATTCATGACCGGTTTGCGGTCCGGACCCAGGGCGGGCGTGCCAAATTCGACCAGGCACATGCGGCAATTGCCGGCCACCGGCAGCTTCGGATGATAGCAATAATGCGGCACATCCGTTTTCGCCAGGGCGCACGCCTGGATCATCGTGGTCGGAATCGGCTTGCCCGACAGCGGGTCAGGCGTCGTCTTCGGCACCTCGATTTCACGGCCGTCCACCTTCACCTTGATCAGATCGACCGGCGGTGCGGCGGGCTTTGCTTCGGTTGTGGCGGCGTTAGACATTTTTTAAACCGCGGAGGCGCGGAGACGCGGAGGAGTCAGGGAATGAATTCACAATGCGCCGATGTTCACGGCTGCTTAAAGAGCGCGCCTCCGCGTCGCCGCGGTGAATATTCAGTATGTTATTCATGCGCCATGCGGACTCGCCGCGAGTTTTTGTTCGGTTGTGACACCCGCACCCGACTGGGCACGACGGGCTTCGTCGGCCTCGCCTTTGGCGAGGAACTCGTCCTTAAACTTCGCGACGAAACTTTGCACTGGCCACGAGCAAGCTTCGCCAAAGGCGCAGATCGTGCGGCCGCCGGGGATGTTGTCCGCGATCTTGAGCAGGTAGTCCGCGTCCATCTTGCGGCCCTCGCCATGCGTCAGGCGGTGGAGCGCCTTGGACATCCAGAGCGAACCTTCACGACAGGGCGTGCACTGGCCGCAACTTTCGTGGGCGTAAAATTCCGAAATGTTCGCGAGTGCTTCCACAATATCGGTGGAGTCATCCATCACGATGATGGCGCCTGAACCCGACATACTGCCGGCGCCGATGAGCGAATCAAAATCGTAAGGCAGATCCAGCACACCCAATTCCTGTTCGACATCCTTGCCGTCCGGCCCGCGCCGTTTCAGTTTGAATTTTTCGTCCGCGCGAAAAACCTTGGCCGAGGAGCCGCCGGGGATAATCGCCTTGAGCTTGCGCCCTTCGCGCAGGCCGCCGCCAAATTCAGGATCGTTGATGAGCTGCCCCATCGTCGCCTTGCCCACCTCGACCTCGTAGTAGCCGGGGCGCTTCACATGTCCGCTGATGCTGACGATGCGGGTGCCGGTGTTGTTGGGTGTTCCGAGTTTGGCAAACTCTGCGCCGCCCATGGCCACGATATGTTTCACCGCGCACAAGGTTTCGACGTTATTGACGATGGTCGGGCACATATAGAGCCCGAGCACTGCCGGAAAGTAGGGTGGCTTGATGCGCGGATACGCGCGCCGGCCTTCGAGCGACTCGATAAGGCCAGTTTCCTCGCCGCAAATATAAGCGCCGGCGCCGCGATGCACGTGCATTTCCAGGTCGTAGCCGGAACCCAGAATGTTTTTCCCGAGAAAGTTTTTCGCCCGGGCTTCCTTGAGCGCGCGGTTCAGGATTTTCGCCCCTTCGACAAACTCGCCGCGGATGTAGATGTACGCGAGGTGAACGTCGTTGGCGAAGCAGGCGATGATCATGCCCTCGATCATCTGGTGCGGATCCTTGTAAAGAATCTGCTTGTCCTTGAACGTGCCAGGTTCCGACTCGTCCGCGTTGCAGATCAGATAAATCGGTTTGCCGCTCTTGCGATCCACGAACGACCACTTCAACCCGCAGGAAAATCCCGCGCCGCCGCGGCCACGCAGACCCGACGCCATGACTTCCTGCCGGATTTGTTCCGGCGGATTGACGACCTTGCCATCCGGCAGGGTCTTTGGCGCGAGGGCGAGTGCCTTCTTCAGCGCCTCGTAGCCGCCGTTGCGCAGGTAGCAGTCCACGTCCGGCGTGTAACCGGGCTGGTCTGCAAATTTTAAAATGAGCCTGTATTCCTGCGCCATGGTTAATTCCAGTGATTATCTGGCAAGAGACTAATGGGGGCGGGGGAGCTCGCCCTCATCCCAACCTTCTCCCCCTGGGAGAAGGAGTAACTCCGGATATCTATATCTGCACGAAGCGCAAGGTCACTTTCCCCGCCACATGACATTCCGCTGGACTGCGAAAAACTCCCCCTCTCCTGGAGGAGAGGGCCGGGGTGAGGACGAGCTTTTTTACCCCCACCACTCACAAGCCTTGACTCCCGGCGTGAAAGCCCTACCTTAAATGCGCCCGTTTGCCCGATAGTGTAACGGTAGCACAGCAGACTCTGAATCTGTTTGTCATGGTTCAAATCCATGTCGGGCAGCCATTTTCCCCATTCCGTACGCAAATCTTGCGCGTATTCGCCACCCGTGTTCACTTGCAACCCTCCACTATCTGTCTGGCCTTCTCGTCCGACACGGCTTCGTGGAAAGCGTCGTTGCACATCATGACCGGGGCGGTGCCGCAACTGGCGAGACACTCGACGAACTCGATTGAAAATTTTCCGTCCTTGGAAACCTGCACGCCATGCGTGTGCGCATCCAAACCGAAACGTTCGCACAGTTTTTCGTGCAGCTTGTAGGAACCGCCGAGCGCGCAACTCAATGTGCGGCAAACCCGCATGTGATATTTGCCCACCGGCTTGCGCTGAAACATCGGATAGAACGTGACCAGTTCGTAAATATTGATTGCCTGCAGGTCCAGCTTCGCCGCGATCCATTCCACCGCCTGCCGAGAGATGTAGCTGTAGTGTTCCTGCACGGCGTGCAATAGCATCAAGGACGCGCTGCGCTTCTGCGGGTAATGGGAAATCAACTCGTCGATCTCCGCCAGCAGCGCGGGCGGCACGGCGAAATCCGGCTGCTCCTGCAGCAACTTCTGGATCGGTTCGGTGGTGTGGGCTTCGTTCATCGGTCGCATTCTCCCATCACGAAATCCAGTGAACCCAGCACAGCCACGACGTCGCTGACCATGTGGCCTGGCAGAATCTTCGAAAGGATGCTCAGGTTTACGAACGATGGCGCGCGAATCTTCAGCCGGTGCGGCGTTCCCCCGCCCTTGCTGTGAATGTAAAAACCGAGTTCGCCCTTCGGATTTTCGTGGCCGAAATAAACATCTCCCGGCGGCGCATTCACGCCCTCTGTCACGTTGATAAAATGATGGATCAATTCCTCCATCTTCGTCAGCACGCGCTCCTTCGGCGGCAGCAAAACCTTGCCATCAGGAACATTCACCGGACCGCCCGGCAATTTATCGAGGCACTGATGCAGGATTCTCACGCTCTGGCGCATTTCCTCCATGCGCACGAGATAACGATCGTAGCAATCGCCAACGGTGCCCAGCGGAACATCAAATTCAAGCTGGTCGTAAATCATGTAGGGCGACTTCTTGCGCAAATCATGATCGACGCCGCTGCCGCGCAGATTCGGACCGCTTAAACCGTAATCAATCGCCAACTCCTTCGAGATCGTGCCGACGTCCTTAGTGCGATCCACGAAAATACGGTTGCGCGTCAGTAACGTTTCCGTCTCGGCGATGTTCACCACCACCTCTTTCAAAAACTGACGGCATTGCTCCACCCATCCGGGCGGCAAATCGCGCGAAACACCGCCGATGCGCGTGTAGGAGGTCGTGAAACGTGCACCGGTCAACGACTCGGCAAGGTTATAAATCTTTTCCCGCTCGGTGAAGGTGTGCAGGAAAACGGTCAACGCGCCACAGTCCATGGCATAGCACCCGATGCCTAGCAAGTGTGAGGAGATTCGTGCGAGCTCGCAGCAAATCACGCGGATGAATTGGCAACGCAATGGCAATTGCTTGTCAATTCCCAGCAGCTTCTCCACGGCCAATGCATACGCGACGTTATTTGCCAGCGGCGACAGATAATCCAGCCGATCCGTGTACGGGATGAACTGGGTGTAGGTCATGTTCTCGGCGATTTTTTCATCGCCGCGATGCAGATAACCAATGTCCGGAACCGCTTTTGTGATGATTTCACCATCAAGTTCCAGGATGATCCGCAGCACGCCATGCGTCGCCGGATGCGACGGGCCGACGTTCAAAACCATCTTGTCGCCGTCGAGGTCCCCATCCGACGTCAATGCCGACGAGGCCGCTTCAGCGACCCTTGTCGCCGGTTCCTTAAATTCAAATTCTCGCACGTCAGCCATGTCAGCTTTGGGCGTTTGAAATGGGGAGCGCCGTGATCATTTCTGTTTGGGCTCGATGGGCCCCGGTCCATGTGCCTTGCCATGCGCTTCTTTGATGTCCGGCCGGCGCTCCAGTCGCGCGTTGGTGTCCACGCCGTCAGTTTCCGGAATGCGCACTCTCGGTTCGCGAGCCATCGCATCTTTTCCGCCTGCGATGGTGACGAACGGCCCGCCTTCCATCGGCGCGCGCTCCGTAAACGCCACCTGCGGCACATCGGAAGGCTTGCCTGCCAGCGGAAAGTCCTTTCGCAGAGGATAATATGGATACCCTTCCCACATCAAAATCCGGCGCAAATCGGGGTGGCCGCGAAAGCGAATCCCCATCATGTCAAAAACTTCGCGCTCGTGCCAATCCGCAGTCGCCCACACCCCAGTCACCGTAGGAACCTCACCTTTTTCCTCGTTCACGAGCGTTTTGATGCGCAGCGCCGCCAGATGGCTATAGCCATACAGGTGATAGACCATCACGAACCGCGGGTCTTCGCCGTAATTGTCGATGCTCGAAATATCAACGAGATAATCAAATCCCAAGTCACGTTTGGCCACCGTGCAAATCTCCACAATGCGTTCCGCATCCGACAGTTGCAGGGTAATTTCACCACGAAACTCCGCCAACCCGGACAGCAAGTCAGGGAACTTTGCGCTAAGCTGTTGTGCAAGGTCTGAGGCGGTCATTCCGTCAAAGTGCATTAATTGGCCAGGCTCAACCGAGCCTCAGGCCACTTTCGCTGAGGAGGATTCCCCGGCGACTTTATTCTGCAGGCGCATTAAGGCGTCCAGCAGGGCTTCGGGACGCGGCGGACAACCCGCCACATAGACATCCACCGGCAAAATGTGGTCCACACCCTGCAACACAGCATAACTGCGATACATCCCGCCCGTCGAAGCACAAGCTCCCATCGCAATCACCCATTTCGGCTCCGGCATCTGGTCGTAAACCCGTTTCACCACCAGAGCCATCTTGTAGGTGACCGTCCCCGAAACAATCATGACATCCGATTGTCGAGGTGAAAACCGCATCACCTCGGCGCCGAACCGCGAAATATCGAACCGGCTGGCTCCCGTGGCCATAAGTTCAATCGCGCAACACGCCAGTCCCATCGGCATGGGCCACAGCGAGTTTTTCCGTCCCCAATTGGAAGTGCCATCGAGGCCACGCTGAAACCAGCCGACGGCGGCATCGCGCCGGGTGACAATTACGTCACCCTCGACCTTCGAATTATAGCCGATTTCTGTGCTTGTCTGCATAAGGGTCCAGCGGAGCCGGGGGCTTCGATCCGCCTGAACCAAGCTAATCAGGAGTGAAAAGCGCGGCAAGTTGAATTTCTGAATTTTTGCCTCTCCTCCCGCAAGTTTCCGCCCGATAATCGTGAACCCACTCGCGGACGCTTTCCGGTCCACCTTTTCTCCTGATATTTCCTTGACTTTTTGAATCTTATTTCTTAAAAAACCACTCCTCCAGGAGAAACATTATATGAAAGGGTTATTTCGCCGGGTCTGCTTCATCGAATTGTTCGTTTTTTTCTGCCTGTCCTCCTCCGTGCTCGCACCTGCGGTGCGTGGCGCCGACCATGACATTTCAATGACCGCCAACGGCTTCGTTCCGTCCTATCTCGAAGTCACGGTGGGCGACCGCGTTACCTGGTGGAACGATGACGACGAGTTTTTCGACGACCATTCCACACACAGCTACAGCTACTCCTGGAATTCAGGTCCGGTCCCGTACGGGTGGGGCGTTTATCTCGACATGAACCAGATCGGCACGTTTCCCTATATCGACGACGTCAGTTTTAGCGGCAGCGGCACCATTGTCGTGAAGCCAGCCGGACCGCCGCCACCCCCGCCGTCAGTGCTGATCCCGGCACCCAACCGGGTGGACATGGTTTATGATCAAGGCCGGGATATCGTTTACATTAGCGGTGGAACCAATGTGTTGCGCTACCAACTCGCCAGCGATTCGTTTCTCCCTCCTTTGCCCCTCAGCGGAAATCTCATGGGGATCGACCTTTCGCCGGACGGAAACACGTTGATCGTGGCTGATTCCTCCGCCAACCCCACCAACGTCCGGGTGCATGTCATTGACCTGACGACCGAACAAAGCCACAAGGCATTTTTCCCGGTTGCGTTTGGTGAATCGGGCACGTTTGCGGTGGCCTTTGGTGAGGATGGCGCGGCGTTGATCAGTTCGCGCTTTGCGGGTTCGGGCTGGGTGCCGTTACGACGATTTGATCCCGCCAAGGGTTTGACCACCGTCATATCCACATTCATCAATCAGGACAGCATGGTCAGCGCCAGCGGCGATGGCAGCGCCATCATTATCGCCGAGAGCAACAACTCTGGCGGGCCGTTCGATCGCTACGATGTTGCGACGCGAACCATCAATCGGACCGGTGGAACTGGCCGGTATAATTATGAATGCGCCGCCAGCAAGGACGGCTCGCTGTTTGCCCTCCCCACTTATTTCGGAACGTATATCTACAACACCAATTTCGGCGTGGTTACCAACATCGGCGTTTATGCCGGCGCGCAACCCATTGGCGCGGCATTTCATCCCGCAGCGGATGCGGTGTTCTTCCCATTTGCCGACACGCACGTTGTGCGAGCCTACAGCACCACGACTTGGCAGGTGCTCGCCGAGTACGACTTCGTCAGCACCTTCACCACGCCTGGCAATCACGCTTTTGGGAACGGACGGATCCGCATTTCGCCTGACGGTGAAGTGATCTTGGTCACGGTGGCCGGTGGTGTCCGTTATCAACGTCATGGCCTCACATTGCCGAAGAGCCACCGGCTCGTCATCGCGGGCAGCCCCGGTGCGTACGGCACAGCCGGCCCGATTTCCTACGGCAACTATTGGCTTTCGCACGGCACCAACCTGACCGTCAGCGTCCCTGAGTTTATTTCCACCAACGGCATGAAGGCGCTCGCGTCCGGTTGGACGGGCTCCGGGAACCCGGCCGCCAGCGGCACGGGTAACGAAGTCAACTTCACCCTCACGACGAATTCAAAGCTCACCTGGAACTGGACCCCGTTTACCTTGGGTGCGAACAAAAACGCTCCGGGTGGCAACCAAATCATTCTTCGCTGGCCCAGCTTGACGGGAAAAACGTACGACATTCTTTGGGCCACCAACTCGCAGGGCACCTACACAACAGTGGCTGCAGGCATTGCCGCCACCCCTCCCAATAATACCTACCAGACCACAATCGCCCCGGGCGGTCGCGGCTTTTATGCGGTCACGATGAGATAAATCCCGAAGCCATCTCGCGGTAACTGCTTATTGCTTCGATTTGTCCGTGCCATGGGATTCTGCGATCGTGGCCTCTCGTATGGGGATGCCCGCCTGATATGACTTGAGATGCGCCTCTAAAATTGATGCGTGTTGAAAATTGGTTTGTGCGTTTGCCAGCACCATCGCCTGACGCACCACGACCATCGCATTCGAGAACAGCCCCGCCTCTGCATAAGCGGCCCCCAACGTTCCCAATATCAAGGCATTCTGCCCACCGACCAGCCCATTGGCCCGTTCCCCCGCCTCCACTGCGCGTGCCCCGTCACGAAGGGATGGATCCCCGCAGGTGGCCAGCACCCATGCAAGGTTGTTAAGGAAATAAGGATTCGAGGGCTCGGCCTCGGTGGCCCATTGGTAAAGCAGCATAGCCTCCTTCGGCCGACCTTTCCCCCGCAAGACATCCGCATAATTGCTCAGCCTGACAGCCGTTTTCGGGTCGAGCACCACGGCAGCTTGAAAATGTTCCATCGCTTGTGCTTCCCGGCCAGTCTCACAAAACGCGACTCCAAGATCACAGCAGGCCTCCGCGTAATCGGGGCGTATTTGCAAAGCGCTCTGAAACTGCTCGATCGCCTCTTTTGCCTCGCCTCTTTTTAGCAACGCGCTGGCCAAGTTGTAGCGCATGACGGCGATGTCCGGTCGAATCTCGCAGGCCTTTCGCAAATGGACGATCGCCTCATCCAACTGACCGTTTTCCACAAGCGCAAACCCCATGTTGCTGTGCGCCGTGGCCAGCTTGGGATCCAGCCGGACCGCCTCCTGAAAGTGGGAGAGGGCCTCTGCCCTGCGCCCCTGGCGAAAACGCGCGTTGCCGAGATTGCTGTGCGCCTCGGCAAAAGGGGGAAAAAGGTCCAGCGCCTTTTCGAAATGAGCAATGGCTTCATCAATTTTCTCTTCACCCAGAAGCGTCAAGCCGACCTGGTTATGGGCCAAAAATGCATCCGGGTTTTTCAGCAGCGTTGCGTGCCACAGTGTTTCCACGTTTTTGTATTGAGCGCCTTGCCGCCAGGTCAACAAGCCGAGTGCCGCCAACATTCCTGCCGCCACCACGCCCGCCACCGCCGGCTTTGCTAGCACCTCCGCCAAACGTGCCAGCAACGCCGCGAACATCGCAATCAACCCCAGGCTCGACAGGTAAACCCAATGGTCCCACACGAATGCGTAACGCATGCCGTAGGCGTTCATGAAGCCCAGCACGGGGAAAAGCGTGCCGACGAAAAAGAACGCCGCCGACGCTGGTCCGCGCCCGATGCGTCCGCGCGCAAGCCAAAGCGATAGCAAAGCTCCAACCGCACAAGAGGGATATAGCCATTGCCACCACGATGTCACATCGGGATGCCAGCGCGGATACAGAAAGCAAAGACCGGTGGGCCACAGCAATTTGCCGACGTAAAACCAAAAAGCCCGTCCGGCGATCAGGCAGCGCTCAGGAAACGTTATCTCAAACCCCGGCCCTTTCGCGGAAAGATGATGTGTCTCGAGCCACGCAATCACCAACCCCAAGCCAATAGCGACCGCAAAAAATGGCAGGCTCGGCAGCACATCCGCCCGAAAACGGATACGGCCCCGTTTCCACCAACAAACCACCAGCACTGCCGCGGGGAAGGAAAAGGCGGTTGATTTCGATAGCATCGCTGCCACGAATAGTAAGAACGCGCTCGCGTAAATGCTCCATTCCCGCCCACCATGCATCTGCCGATTAACCTCGGAGATCCCCGTCCCGTTCCAAAATGCGCAAAATCGTCCATATGCGAGGAAGGCCCCTAAGTAAAACACAAGGGAAAGTACGTTTTTGCGTTCGGTAATCCATCCCGCCGACTCAACCATGACTGGATGCAATGCAAAGATCGCCGCCGCGAACCATGCTCCCGGCAATTCAAGGGCGCGCAGCAGGCGCCAAAACAATATCGAAGCGATAACATGGAGCAGGACATTCTCGAGGTGATACGCCATGGGCGAAAATCCCCAGAACTGGTAATCCAACCAAAACGAGGTGCCCGTCAACGGATAGTATTGCTGTAGCGCGGTTGCGTTCGTCCACATCGTCACCAAGCCCGAGGAATCGTGCAACAACCCTGAAATCACAGTCGTCCAAGCATCATCATCCCATATGAAATCTCCATCTATTGCGGGCAGATAGGCCACGAACGTTGCCAACACAAGGCCAACGGCAAAAAGCAATTGGCGGGCAAATTTACCTCCAAACATGCTCAGGCCAGATATAGGGGCCGTTGAAGACTTCGTTGTCGTATGGTAGTCGGGTTGGGGCATCGGTTTAATGCCTGTCTTTCAAGATTCAACCATCCTATCCACAGCCAAACTCCTTGCGCAAGCGACGACCGGACCCACTACCATGATTTTGCTGTTTTTATGCCCGCATTCCACCCTCACCTTTTCCCCTTGCTTTCCGGCTCGTTTGACCTATCTTCTTCCCCGCCTGAACTCCGCGTGTGCGGATGTTTATTAGAGGCTGAGAAAAGAAAGTTAACAAAAAACCTAACCCTTAACCTCCGTTGCCACTGCAACGTCTGGTCCGTTAGGCAATGGAGTCTCGGTAAGCTTCACGCTGACCAAGCCTCCCGTTAGTTGTCCCCGAAACCGGTTTCGACCGGTCTTACATCATTATGCTGACCATGGAAGAAGCCATGCGGCAGACGGGCGCCATGCCCTTCGCCGCCGGCAATATCGTCAAAGGCACCATTATCGAAGTCCGTCCCAAGGAAGCCCTGGTGGACATCGGCTACAAAAGCGAAGGCGTCATCTCCGGGAGCGAGTTCGACGACCTCAAGGCCGTCAAACCCGGCGACACGATCGACGTCCTCATCGAGAAACTCGAAGACAAGGACGGCATGGTCGTCCTCTCGAAGGAAAAAGCCGAGTTCAAGCAGAACTGGGAACGTATCCTCACCATTTGCAATGAAGGCGGCACCATCGCCGGACGCGTCAAGGCCATCGTCAAAGGCGGTTTGCTCGTCAACATTGGCGTCGAGGCTTTCCTCCCCGCTTCACAGATCGACGTGCTCACGCCGAAAAACCTCACGCAATACGTCGGCAATACTTACGATTTCAAGGTCGTCAAGATCAACCAGGAGCGCCAGAACATCGTCCTGTCGCGCCGCGAGCTGATCGAACAGGAACGCACCGAACGCCGTCAGAAGCTGCTCGGCGAAATGACCCCGGGCGATATCCGCAAGGGCACGGTCAAGAACATCACCGACTTCGGTGCGTTCATCGACCTCAACGGCATCGACGGTCTGCTCCATATCACCGATATGAGCTGGGGCCGCGTCGGTCACCCCTCGGAAATCCTCAAGGTCGGCCAGGACATCGACGTCGTGGTGCTCGACATCAATCGCGAGAAGGAACGCGTCAGCCTCGGCCTCAAGCAGAAGCTCGCCAATCCCTGGGACTCCATCGAACAGAAGTATCCCGTCGGCGCGAAGGTCAACGGCAAGGTCGTCAACCTCGTCCCCTACGGCGCGTTCGTGGAACTCGAACCCGGCGTCGAAGGTTTGGTGCACGTCACCGAACTGTCCTGGACCAAGCGCATCGCGAAGCCTTCGGATGTGCTCAAGCCGGAACAGGAAATCCAGGCAATCGTGCTCGGCATCAATCGCGAGGAGCAGAAGATCTCCCTCGGTTTGCGCCAGCTCGAAACCAATCCGTGGGACCAGGCCACCGAGAAGTACCCGCCCGGCACCCACGTCAAGGGCAAGATCCGCAACACCACCAGCTACGGTGCCTTCATCGAGCTGGAGGAAGGTCTGGACGGCATGATCCACGTCTCCGACATGTCCTGGACCCGCAAGATCAATCATCCTTCCGAAGTGCTCAAGCGCGGCGACGACGTCGAAGCGATTGTGCTCGAAGTGGACAAGGCCAACCAGCGTATCGCGGTCGGCATGAAGCAACTCACGCAGGATCCGTGGGAAGGCATCGACAACCTCTATAAGGTTGGCGATCTCGTCACCGGCAAGGTCACCAAGCTCGCGAGCTTCGGCGCCTTTATCGGTCTCCAGCATGAGATTGACGGCCTGGTGCACATCTCGCAGATCAGCGAGGAACGCATCGACAAGATCAAGAACGTGCTCAAGGTCGGCCAGGAAGTGACCGCGCGCGTCATCAAGATCGACAAGAGTGACCGCCGCATCGGCCTGTCCGTCAAGGCCGCGAACTACTCGAACGAGCAGCTCAAGGCCGAACAGGCCGCCCTCGACGCCCTCAAGCCGGGCGAAGATCTCGTGGCGCTGCAACACGCCTTCGACGCCGCCGACGAGGCCGTCAAGGACGAGCCGAAGTAAACCCCGGTTCCCATCAATTCAAACCGGCGGACTGGAAACGGTCCGCCGGTTTTTTTATGGTGAGCCACCTCGCAACGCGAGAGCCATCACCTTCAGCCACCTTTAAATGGCAATTGGAAATTCGCATTCCCCCCGCTATCGTCTCGGCCGATGAACGTTTTGGAAGAACTCAAGTGGCGTGGTTTGCTGGCGGATTGCACCGACGCGGAAGAATTGGCGAAGCGCGTCAATCCCGGCCCCATCACACTGTACGCCGGGTTCGATCCGACGGCTGACAGCTTGCACGTCGGCAATCTCGTCCCGCTGCTCGGGTTGCGTCGCTTTCAATTGCTCGGTCATCATCCCATTGCGCTCGCGGGCGGCGCCACCGGTTCCATTGGCGATCCCAGCGGCAAAAGCCAGGAGCGGCAGTTGCTCACGCATGAGGTGCTTTCCTCGAACATCGCAAAGGTGAAGGAACAGCTTCGGAAGCTGCTGGATTTCGACACGCTCACCAATCCCGCGCGCCTCCTCGACAATGCGACCTGGACGTCACCGGTCAGTTTTCTCGATTTTCTGCGCGACATCGGCAAGCATTTTTCCGTCAACCAGATGGTGGCCAAGGAAAGCATTCGCGCCCGCATGGAGGACCGCGAGGTCGGCATCAGCTACACCGAGTTCAGCTACATGCTGCTGCAGGCCTTCGATTTTTACGTGCTGTGCCGCGATAACAATTGCGAATTGCAAATTGGTGGCAGCGACCAATGGGGCAACATCACAGCCGGCATTGACCTCACCCGCCGCAAACTAAGTCGCGGAGTCTTTGGGCTGACGCTGCCCCTGATTACGAACGCGGACGGCAGCAAGTTCGGCAAGACGGTCGCCGGAGCCATCTGGCTCGATCCGGCGCGCACAAGCGTTTACAAATTTTATCAGTTCTGGATTCGCACCGACGATCGCGATGTCGTGCGGTATCTGAAATTCTTCACGTTCCTCAGCCAGGAGGAGATTGTCTCGCTGGAAAAGCAGCACGTGGAAAATCCCGGCGCGCGCGCCGCCCACAAGGCGCTCGCCAAAGCGGTGACCGATTTGATTCACGGAGCACATGCCACCACCGAGGCGATGCGCGCTAGCGACATCCTTTTCGGCGGTGAACTTGCCGGCATCTCCGAGGGGACTTTCAACGAAATCGTCGGCGAAGTGCCGACGAAGGACATTCCCAAAGCCGAATTGGACGGCGCGGGCAAATCGCTCATTGAGCTGCTGGTGCATGGCGGACTTTGCACATCGAAAGGCCAGGCGCGAAAAGACATCGAAGGCGGCGGCGTCTATGTGAACAACATTCGGGAAGCGGGCATTCAACGCGCGCTCGCCACCAGCGACCTCCTCTTCGGCAAACATCTCCTGCTGCGCAAAGGCAAACGCAACTACGTCGTCATCACTGCAAAGTGACGTTTCTTTTGCCGCGCCATCACTCCGGTTGGATTGAAAAATCGCCTTTGCTAAAATAGTACGTCGTGCGATATCGGGGACCGATGTGAACCGTCAGCACGATGCGGTTCGTCGGGTCCAAATAGGTGAATGGATGAAATTCCGAGTGGCTGGAATCGACCCAGCGCTGGCACTTCGGCATGAAGTCGCATTTCTTTGAGAAATCCGTTTTGTCGTCGAAACGGAATTGCGGATTGGCCAGGCAATAGCGAAGGGTTTTCTCGCGCAGCATCGCCGCCACGCCTGGCGCCTCCACTTCATCCGCCTCACCTTTAACGCGCACGTAAGCCTTAATCACCACCGGCACCAGCAGCGACATCAGAATCCCGATAATCCCGATTACACAAAGCAACTCGATTAGCGTCACCGCCGTGCGATGTCTTCCCATCCGGATGAATCCATTTCCCAGCACATGGATTTCGACCGGACGGCGCGTGAGTCCTCACGCCTGCCCACGAGTCCGGCACGCTTTGTTTTTGACCTGACGGCGCGGCTCTGGTCAACTGGCGGTCGTTCCCGGGCAATGATGCAGCACTATTCAAATGTTCATGAGTCCACACAGCGTTTTGTAAGCATCCCTCCGGTCAACTCATGAGCCTCATCACGCCCATCAATCTGGTCATTGTCTGCCTGGCCGTGGTGGTGGCGCTGTATTTCTACAACAACCCCCTGAAGCACGGCCGTTGGTTCATGGTCCGCCGCTTCATCAACTGGTTTCCGCTGGGGATGACGTATGCGTTCCTCTACATGGCGCGCTATAACCTGACGGTTTCCAAGACCGCGCTGGGATCGCTGATGACGAAGGAGGACTTCGGCTGGATCTTCGGCATCGGCACGGTGGTTTACGGATGCTCCTTTTTGATCAACGGACCGCTGGTGGACAAGATTGGCGGCAAGAAGGGCATCATCATTTCAGCGATCGGCGCTTCCATCGCCAACATCGTGCTCGGGGTGCTGACGTATCTGGTGGTGATGGGGCGGTTGCAGATCAAGGTGGTGTATGCGTTCTCGCTCGTTTACGCGATCAACATGTATTTCCAGAGCTACGGCGCGGTCTCGATCATCAAGGTGAAGGCCTACTGGTTTCACGTGCGGGAGCGCGGGGTTTTCGGCGCGATCTTCGGGACGCTGATTTCTTTCGGCGTCTATTTCGCGTTCGATTGGGGCAAGGCGATCGTGGACATGGCGAAGGCGAATCCCAAGGCCGAAATGACCTGGATGCATCATTTGATTCAGGCGCTGTTCGTGCCCCAGGGCAAATCGGTGGATGCAACGTGGGCGGTGTTTTTCATTCCCGCCGTGATCCTGATCGTGTGGGCGGTGCTCGATATGTGGCTGATCAAGGACACGCCGGAGGAGGCGAATTTTCCATTTTTCGATCCGCACGACGCGTCGTCCGGCGAGATGCACATCGAACTTTCCACGATGGACCTGCTGAAGAAGGTTTTCACCAGCCGTTTGATGATCCTGATCGCGATTATCGGGCTCACCTCGGGCGTGCTGCGCAACGGCATCATGACCTGGTATTTCATCTTCGTGGACGAAGTGAAACAGCCCGGAACCAGTTTCTTCCTGAAAAATTGGGGGCTGCTCCTCTGTATGTTCGGCATCGTCGGTGGATTCGCGGGCGGACTGATCTCGGATAAATTTTATCAATCGCGCCGCGGGCCGCCGACGGCGATGTTGTGCGGCTTCATGTTTGTGCTGACCATCGTGATGGCAGCTTATTTGTTCACCTCCAGCTATGTGGTGGGGTTCGCCGCATTGCTCATCACCACGGCGGTGATCGGTGTGCACTCGCTGATGTCCGGCACGGCGGCGGCGGATTTTGGGGGACGCAAAGCCACGGCGACGTGCTCCGGCATCGTGGATGGTTTCGTTTATCTCGGCACGGGCGTGCAGGCGATCAGTCTCGGCTACCTGACCGAGCATAGCTGGATGTGGTGGCCGGTCTTTCTGATGCCATTCGCGCTGCTGGGCGGCTTCATCGCGCTGCTCATCTGGCACGAGCTTCCCGCCGCGACGATACGATACATCTCCACGGTGGAAGAAAAGACAGAGATTGATTTGGTCGCCAAATAGCTGGCATAGTGGCGTCACGATTTTGTCCGCGTGAACGCTGCATGAGCCAGACCGTTTCCTCCACCACCTCCGCGATCCTCCATCATCCTCCGGGCTTTCGCGCCCGTCGCGGCCTGAATTGGGGATTCCTCGGCCTGCTCTACACGTCGTTCTACATGTGCCGGTACAATTTCTCGATCGCGAACAAGGCGATCAGCGATGAGTACGGGTTCAGCCGCGCGCAGATGGGTTACATCATCACGACGTTTCTCTTCGCCTACGCCTGCAGCCAGATCATCAACGGACTGCTGACCGATTTGATCGGCGGCAAAAAAGCGATGCTGATCGGCGCGGCGGGCACAGTGACGATGAATTTGTTGTTCGGCGCGGCTTCCTTTTGGGGAAGCCTGGGGCTCTTTATCGCCATTCGCGGCATCGACGGTTACTTCCAGGCATTTGGCGCCCCGGGCATGGTGAAGATCAACACCGCCTGGTTTGCGCACCGCGAGCGCGGAAGGTTCTCCGGCATCTTCGGCTTCATGATCAACCTGGGGCGGTTTGGCATTTTCAAGCTCGGACCCGCACTGCTGGCTGGCGTGACGATTCTAGGGATCATCAAGGTCCCCGCGATGCACTGGCGCTGGCTGTTCTGGGCGCCATCGATTCTTTGCGCAGTCATCGCCGTCGGCATGGCGTTGACGGTGAAACAGACGCCCGAAGAAGCGGGCTTTCCCGGCGCGATTCCCGACGAATCCGCGACCGGCGGATCCGGCGTCACCACGACCTTCGCCCAGATCGCGCACAAAATGCTCACGAACCCGGCCGTGTGGATCACGGCCTGCGCCTACGCCTGCACGGGCGCGGTGCGCCAGGCGGTGGACCAGTGGTTTCCGCGTTACATGGAAGACCGATATCAGGTGGACATGAACTCCACGTCCTTCCAGTTCCTCGCATTCTTGATTCCCTTTGTCGCGTCGGTGGGCTCGTTGCTGGCGGGGTATGTGTCGGACACCGTTTTCAAAGGTCGCCGCGCGCCGGTGGCGGCCATGCTTTATTTTCTGGAAACCGCCTTGATCCTGCTGGCCGCGCAATTTCACACCGCCAACGCCGCGATCCTTTTTCTGGTGCTCATTTCCTTCACTGCCAACTCAACGCATTCAATCCTCGGCTCCGCCGCGCCGATGGACATCGGCGGACGGCGCATGGCGGGATTTGCCCTGGGCTTGATCGACTCTTTCCAATATTTTGGCGGCAGTCTTGCCGGATATTTTCTTGGCCGGCTACTCGACCATTCCCTCGGGAACTATTTTTATTTCATGGCGCCGTTCGGGTTGATTGGAGGCATATTGATGCTCTCCATCCGCGGCAAGATTTCGCATCACAATCCGGGACACTAAAAAATTCGGGCCCGCCTGAAGCCACTACAGGCGGGCCCGGGTTGCGAGCCGATCCGCATTCCTCAATGAGACCGGATTATTTGATGCCGACGACCATGGAGTCGGGGCCGGCGAGGTGTTCGACGCGCGTCTGGCGGAAGCCCGCTTCACGAAGCCATTTCTGGCAATCGGCGCCGGTGTAGTCGAAACCGCCGGGCGTTTCGACGAGCATGTTCAGGCTCATTAGAAGCCCGACGGCATTTTCGCGACGGTCGTCGTCGATGAGCGCCTCGTAAACGATGAAGGCGCCGCCCTTCGGCAGGGCATCGTAGGCCTTTTTGATGAGCATCCGTTTCTGCTCCATGTTCCAGTCGTGCAGAATGTGGCCCATGATCAGCACGTCCACCGACGGCAGGGAATCCTTGAAAAAATCCCCGCCCTGGAAAGTCACCCGGTCGGCGACGCCGCTTTGGAGCACGTATTTTTCAAACACGGGCCGCACCGCGGGCAGATCGTAGCCGATGCCCTTCAGGTGTGGATGCGCCATCGCAAGTTGCATCGGCATCGCGCCCTGTGCCGTGCCGACGTCCGCAAACGTGCGGTATTGGCTCCACGGAAATTTGAGGGCGATTTGTTCCGCGGGCGCGAGGCTCATGGCCGTCATGCTGCGCAAAAATTCCTCCAGCTTTTCCGGGGTGCGATAGAGGCTGTCGAACGCGTTGTCGCTGCCCTTCGCGTCGTTCTGCGGCTGGCCGCTGCGCAACGCTTCCGGCAGCGCATCCCAATCGCGATAAAGGCGGCGGCTCAACATTTTCAACCCGGCGCCGATATACGTCGGCTTGCCTTGCACCAGGAATTTTTCCGTCTCCGGCGTGTTGCCGTAAAAGCCATGATGCCGCGAGAGAAAGCCCAACGCCACCAGCGCGTCGAAAAAATCCTGGGCGCCGCGGATATGCAGACCAAGCCGCTCGCGCAGTGTTTCGGCGTCCAGTGGTTCGCGCACCAGTTCATTGAAGAGCCCCATTTCCGCCGCCGTCAGCAGCGCCTTCGAAGGCCAGAAACCGAGCGCGACTTGCATGATATGTTCGGAGGTTACCGGCGGTTGCTTTGCGGAAGCGGGCGAGGTCACGGGAATCGTGAACTTCGCCGGTTTTTCAGGAAGAATTTCAGTGTTCATTTTTTTCGTTCGCGGTTTTCGGTTCATTCAAATTTCACTTCGCCTTTGGGTCCGACCGGAGCCGGCACGTGATTCACCACCGGCGGAACGGATTTTAAAAAGGCGAGGATCGCCTTGAGATCGCTGTCGCTCAGCCCCGCCGCCGCCTGCCACGGCATCGGCGGCAGAATCGGCCGTCCGTCGCCCATGTGCTTTCCAGTGCGCATCGCCTTGATGAACATGTCATCGGTCCAGATGCCGATTCCGGTGGCGCGGTCGGACGTGAGGTTGGCGGCGTAGCTGATGCCCCAGGGCCCGGCCCACGCGGTCATCCCGGCAGTGGCGGCAAACCACGGTCCCGGCTTCAGGTCGGGAGGCGGCAACTTCACATTCTCAGGATGTCCCGACAACGCCCGGGCAAGATCCGGCGCGGGGCCGCGCTCCGTCATTTTGAGCGGTGTATGGCAATCCGTGCAGCCGCCGAAGTTCACGAGATATTTTCCGCGGGCGACTTCAGCAGACTGGGCGTCCTTGGGCGCTTTTGCGGCCAGAGAAACCCCCACGATCGGCACTCCGAACAACACCAGGAACAACAATTTATTTGCAGCCTTCATTTTCATATTCCCCCATTTCAACCGTCACGCGTGATTCATGGCAAAAAGCGCCGGCGACGGCCTGTCGCCCCGTACCGTGCGTTGCGCGGCGAAATCGCGCGGGCTGGCTTCCTGCCAGGCAGACATTTCCGCCGCCCGCATCCAGCGAAGCAGCGAGCGATTTTTTCGGGTAGCGGCGATGCGCAGTGAAGGTGCCGGACCGGTGTAGGCGCGGCGGGTTTGCAAAAATCCCAGGAAAGGCAGTGTGATGTTTGAGTTCATATTCGGTCGATCCAACTGGACGGTTTGGCTCTTGACGCAGCGATTAAAGGGTCGAAATTTGCGGGTTGAATCCGCACGAGTCGCGGACGGGCTGGCCACGGGCGCCGTAGCGTTCGTCTTCAGCCATCCGATCAATGATGCGTGTTGCATGGACCCATGAGTAAAACATCCAACCCGGCGCAACAATGGAACGAAAGGCCCAATGCGGGCCACGCCTCCGTAGGTGAGAATGACTCGATGTTTCGAGCCTTGTTTGAACGCAGCGCCGACGCGATCCTCCTGCTGGATCCGCGTCAGGAGACCTTTGTCGATTGCAACCAGGCCGCGATTGAAATGATGGGAGCGGACACCAAGGAACGCCTGATTCGGGCGCATCCCGCGGACCTTTCCCCCGAGCTCCAGCTTGATGGCCGGCCGTCGCGCGAAAAAACCTCCGAGATGATTGCCATTGTGCTCGCCCAGGGCAGCCATCGTTTCGAATGGCTTTCGCGGCGCTTTGACGGCACCGATTTCGAAGTGGAAGTCATGGCGACGGTCGTGCAGCAGGGTGAAAATCCGCTGCTCGCCACCGTTTGCCGAAACATCAGCGGTCGCAAAGCCTCCGAAGCCGCGTTGCGCGAAAGCGAAGCGCGCTTTCGTTCCCTCTTCGAGCGCAGCGCGGACGCGATGTCGGTGTTCGATCCGGAGCTCGGCCGTTTCATCGAATCGAACGAAGCGGTCGCCCGGCAGATCGGCGCGCCGGGCCAGGACTTTTTGGGCCGGGCGACGCCGGAGGAAATTTCCCCATTGCGCCAGCCGGACGGACGTTACTCCGCCGAGAAGGCCTCGGAAATGATCAAGCTCGCGCTGGAAAAAGGGAGCCATCGTTTCGACTGGCTGTCGCGCCGTTACGACGGCAACGAACTGCCGGTCGAGGTGGTGCTGACGGCAATCCCTTCCGGGCAGCGCACGCTGTTGTTCACCGTGTCCCGCGATATCTCCGACCGCAAAAAGGCGGAGCGGGAAATTCTTGAACTCAACACCTCGCTTGAACAACGCGTGTTCCAGCGCACCAGCGATTTATTACGAGCCAACCAGCAACTCAAGCGCGCGGAAACTGAACTCCGCACGCGCGCCGCGCAAATGCAGAAACATCGCGACGTGCTGCTCGACCTCGCGCGATCGGATAAATCGGACCTCGCCCAGTCGCTGGAAAAAATCTGTTCCCTCGCCGCCGCCACGATGGAAGTGGCGCGCGTCAGTTATTGGCCCCTCGCCGAAAACGGCCAGGCGTTGATTTGCGAATTGCTCTACATCGGTGAATCGCAAAGCGTGGAACAGCAAGCCCGGGGCATTTGCCTTTCAGCGTCGGATTGCCCCGCCTATTTCGAGGCGCTCGCCGCCCGGCGCCCCTTTGTCGCCGATCGCGTCCTTGAAAATCCCGCCACCAGCGGCATGGCGGAAAGCTATCTCAAACCCCTCGGCATCACCTCCATGCTGGACGCGCCCGTATGGCTCGGCGGCAAGGTGGTCGGGGTACTGTGCCATGAACATATCGGCCCGCCGCGCGACTGGTCGGCCGAGGAAATCGATTTCGCTTCCGGCCTGGCGACCATGGTGTCGCTCGCGCTCGAGGAATCCACGCGCTCGCAATCCGCCGTTCGCCTGCGCGAATCGGAGGTGAAATTCCGCGCGCTGTTCGAAGCGTCCAGCCAGGGCGTCATCCTGCACGACGAGGAAAAAATGCTCGAAGTGAACCCCGCATGCATTCGCATCCTCGGCTTTAACGATGCAAACGAGATGATCGGCAAGCATCCCGCCGAGACCTCGGCGCCAATTCAACCGAACGGAGAACCCGCGTTCGCCCTCGCGCAACGGCACATCGAGGATTGCATTGCCTATGGTAACACCCGCTTCGACTGGCTGGTGCGCAACAATCGCGGCGAGGAAATTCCCATCGAGGTGATTTTGACCCGCATCGTATACGGCGGCCGACACCTGTTCCAGGCCGTGTTCAACGACATCGCCGAACGCAAGCGCGCTGAAAAGGTGCTGCGGGAGAGCGAGGCGCGTCTGCGGGAGAGCGAGGCGCGTTTCAGCACCGCTTTCCGCGCGAGCCCCATCATGATTACGATTTCCACGCTGAAAGACGCTCGGTTCATCGAGGCGAATGATTCCTTCGTGGACTGGCTCGGGGTCGGACGCGACCAGATCGTCGGAAAAACCTCGCACGACTTGCAAATGTGGCAGGACGAGGAGGAACGCGCGAAATTTCTCGCGCAGCTGCAACAACATCGTTCCGTGCGCGATATCGAGTGCCGCCTGCGCAGCCAGCGCGGTAGTTCGCACACCATGTTGCTGTCCGCGGACATCATCGAAGTCGGCGGTGAGGATCACATGCTGGTATTCGGCCTGGACATCACGCAACGCAAGCAGGCCGAGGCGGAATTGCTCAAGACGCTTGCACGGGAAAAGGAACTGGGCCAGTTGCGCACCAACTTCGTCTCAATGGTGTCGCATGAGTTTCGCACGCCGCTCGGCATCATTCAGTCCTCGGCGGAAATCCTGGAGGACTATTACGATCAACTCGACCTGTCTGAGCGCGCGGACCATCTGCTTTCCATCCGCAAAAACACCCGCCGCATGGCGGGCCTGATGGAGGAGGTGCTGCTCATCGGCAGCATGGATGCCGGCAAAATGGATTTCAAACCGACCCGCCTCGAACCGCGGGTGCTCATCCGCCGGCTCGTGGAAGACGTGCTTTCAGCCACGGACCATCGTTGTCCCATCGAGCTTTCGCTCGGCGACCTGCCGGCGGAAATGCAGGGCGACCTGCGCCTGTTGCGGCATATTTTTACCAACCTCCTCACCAACGCCGTAAAATATTCCGGGCGCGGCACGCCGGTGAAGTTCGAAATCAGTTGCGACGGCGCGGACATCATTGCCACCATTCGCGACCGGGGCATCGGCATTCCAGCGGCGGATTTGGAATGGCTGTTCGACGCCTTCCATCGCGGAAGCAACGTCGGCGACCGCCCCGGCACCGGCCTCGGGCTCGTGATCGTGAAACGCTGTGTTGACCTGCACGGCGGCGGCATCAAAATCGACAGCACGCAGGGCGAAGGGACCACCGTGACCGTCTGGCTCCCGCGATTGAAAGTCCCGGTCGCAGCCGGCAAAGCTTGACCGAACGAATGGAAAATTTCTCATGAAAAAAATTCTGGTGATCGAAGACGAAGCGGAAATGCGGCGCAACCTGTCCACCATTCTGCGCCTGGAGAAGTTCCAGCCACTGGCCGCCGAAAATGGCCGCGCAGGCGTGGACCTCGCAAAAAAGGAAAAGCCCGACCTCGTCCTGTGCGATGTCATGATGCCCGAGCTCGATGGCTATGGCGTGATCACAGCGCTGCGCGGCGATGCGACGACAGCCTCCATCCCGTTTATATTTCTGACTGCCAAAGGTGAAAAGCCCGACATCCGCGCCGGCATGAATCTTGGAGCCGACGATTACCTCACCAAACCCGTCGCCAAGGTTGATCTGCTCGCGGCCATTCGCTCGCGCCTTGCCCGCGCGGCGCAGCAAGCCACGCCGGAGTTCAATCCCAATTTCAATTCCTACCTCCCGCTCGAAAAGAAACTCGGCCTCACGCCACGTGTCGCCGAAACCCTGCTTTGGGTCGCGCAAGGGAAGACAAACGGCGAAATCGCGGTTATACTGGGCAACAGCGAATCCACGGTGAAAAAGCACGTCCTCGAAATCTTTGAAAAGCTCGGAGTCGAGACGCGCACCGCCGCTAGTTTGCGAGCGCTGGAAATCCTGAGTTCGCCTGCCGCTCACGCTTAGGCACCGAATCGAATCGTCGTTAATGGATTGATTTGACGCCGCTTACGCGGCCCGCCTGAATTTTTAAGAATGGCCGCGAACCTGCGAACATTCTGCCCGGTGAGAATTGATCTTAAAGTTCGCGTCGCCTTGTTAGCGCTCGTCGTTTTCGGCCTGGCCGTGGCTGCCGATGCCGCAGCCATACCGCTGGCGCTGACGAACCCGGTGGTATTCGTCACGCAACCGCCAATTCCCTACGAATTGAATAGTTCGGTATCGAATACGTTTCTTTCCGTGGTGACCATCTTCGGCAATCAGGAGGCGGACACCACACATGCCGCACGCGGCGGCGATTTGTGGCTCATGCTTACGAACACCAGCCTCGTGAATCTGACGCGCAACGGCGGCTTCGGGACGAACGGCGTTCAGGACAAGGTCGGCATTGGCGTGCGGGACCCGGCGATTCACTGGGGCGGCAGGAAGGTGCTCTTCAGCATGGTGGTCGGCGCGCCCACGAACGCGACGGATGGCACGGTTTTTCACTGGCAGCTTTATGAAGTGACGAATCTCGATGCGGTCATCGCGAACACGAACACCAAGCCCGCCATTACCCGCGTGCCGAATCAACCGGCGAACTACAACAACGTTACCCCGACGTACGCCACCGATGGCCGGATTATTTTCATGACGGATCGGCCGTTTGAAAATCAGGCGCACCTTTACCCGCCGCTCGATGAATACAAGGGCCGTGCCACGGTGAGCGGCACCTACAGCCTTGATCCCGCAACCGGCGATTTGCGCATGCTGCAGCACACGCCCAGCGGGGCCTTCAATCCTTTCATCGACAGCTTCGGGCGTCTTATCGTCACGCGCTGGGACCACCTTTCCCAGGATCCCAATGCGCTCGACGATCGGTTGAAAAGGCAGACCAATGGCGCCTTCACGTATTTGAGTGAGGACATCAATTCCGCCAGCTCGACAAACAACACCGATATTTTTCCCGAGCCGCGCAACAACGACACCAATACGCTTATCGCACTCGGCGTGAATGGGAATGCCTTCAATTCCTTCCTTCCATGGGCACTCGACCAGGACGGCGGCAACGAGGAAATCCTAAATCATATCGGCCGTCACGAGTTGTTCCCCGGCATGTCCAAGTCGTTTGTCGCGGACACGAACCTTGTCACCTTCACGAATCTCGCCACCCGGATTGCCTCGGGAGTGCTGACTGCCAATACGAATTTCCTGCCGGCGCTGTTTCAGATTACCGAAGACCCGCGCACCAACGGTTTGTATTGGGGCGTGGCCGCGCAAGATATTTCAATTTTCGGCGGCGCCCACTCTTCGGGCCAGATTCTCACGTTGAACGGCGCACCTGGCGTCAACCCGACCAACATGCTTGTCACCTGCATCACACCCGCCAACGGGGCCGTGGGACCGAACTCGTTTGGTCTCTATCGAAATCCGCTGCCCATGGCTGACGGACAGTTGCTCGCCGCGTTCACGCCCACGTCCACGGTCACCAATTTCGGCTGGGATACCAATATCGGCACCGTTTCGTTGCCGGTCTCCATGTACCATTTCCGGCTGTACACGCTCACGAATGGTGGCGCGAATTATACGACCAGTCGCCTGCTTACCACCGGCATCAATAACACCTCCGTTTATTGGAGCGACGGCGCGCGCGTAACGAACACCGCCACGATGTGGGAATTGCAGCCCGTCGAAGTCCGCTCCCGCCAGGTTCCCACGCCGCTGAAGTCCACGGTCACACCCGTGGAACAACAGGTTTTCAATGAGGAACAGGTGGACGCCGCCACTTTCCAGGCCGAACTCGCCGCCCGCAATCTCGCGCTCGTCATCAGCCGCGACGTCACCGCGCGCGACTCGGCCGACAAACAACAGCCTTACAACCTCCGCATTCCCGGCGGCACGAACGCCATCGCCAACAGCGGCAAGGTTTACGACATCACTCATCTGCAGTTTTTCCAGGCGGATTATTTGCGCGGCTACAATTACGGCACGACCAACATCCAGCCTGGCCGCCGCATTCTCGCCACGCCGATGCATGCCACCACGGCGTTGAATTATCCGAGCTCCCGCACCAACGCACCACTCGGCGGCACGGAATTGATGAGCGACGGCTCGCAGGCCACGATCGTGCCGGCCAATCGCGCCGTCACCTGGCAGCTCACCGGCACCAACAACAACGACAGCGTCATCAAGGAACGCTATTGGATTTCGTTTCGTCCCGGCGAAGTGCGGACCTGCGCGAATTGTCACGGCATCAACGACAAGGATCAAATCGGGCGTCCGCCGCCGTTGAACCCTCCGCTCGCGTTGCGTCAACTGCTGCGCCATTGGCGCACGAATGCGGCGAGCAGTTATTCGCTCACGGTCAGCAATGGCAGCGGCAGCGGAAGTTTTGGCGCGGGAACAATTCTTAGTCTCACCGCGAATCCCGCGCCCGCCGGCAAAGTATTCGTGCAATGGAGTGGCGCCGGTGTGAGCAGTCCGCTTTCAACGACGACCCCTTTTGTCATGCCGACCAACAGCGTCGTGGTGACGGCCCTCTACGCCAGCCTCCCGTCGCCGAGCTTCACCGGCGTGCAATTCCCGGGCGGCGGTGGCACAAATCTTTCACTCACCGCGCAGACATTTGCCAGTCAAACGTGGGTGCTCCAAAGCTCAACCAACCTCACGACATGGGTCGACATACGCACCAACGGGGCGGACGCAAACGGATTGCTCCAATTTGCGCCGCCCATCGATCCCACCGCACCGCAGCAGTTCTATCGCATCCGCTCGCCTTGAGCGGTTTTAGTTCAGGTCGAACAACAACACCTGAGCCTTGCCGTTGCCGGTCAGTTGCAACTGCGTTTCCTGGCTCACCGCCGCACCGTCGCCGGCTGACAGCACTTTGCCGTTGAGTTCCACGGCGCCTTCCGCGACCTGCACCCATGCATGTCGATCCGGCTTCAACTCATGCGTCACCTTCTCCGTGCCGCTGAACTTTGCGAGCCACAGGTCCGCGTCCTGATTGATATTCAGGCTGCCGTCGCGGCCCGCCTTGCTGGCGATCAACTGCAACTGTCCGGGCTTCGCGCCCGCCGTGGAGCGTTCCCCGTAAGCCGGCTTGCAGCCCCGCTTGTCCGGCATAATCCAGATTTGCAGGAAGTGCACCGGGTTGCGTGGCGAGGGGTTGTATTCGGAGTGCTGCACACCCGTCCCCGCCGCCATGTATTGGAACTCACCAGGCTTGATGATGCGCCCGTTGCCCATCGAATCCTCATGCTTCAACTCGCCGTCGAGCACGTAGCTGATGATTTCCATGTCGCGATGCGGATGCTCGCCAAAACCCTGCCCGGCAGCGACGCGGTCGTCGTTGATCACCCGCAGATTGCGGTAGCCCATCCACCGGGGATCATGGTAGTTGGCGAACGAGAAAGTATGGTAACTGTTCAGCCAGCCATGGTCCGCGTGGCCTCTTTCATTTGCTTTGCGTATCGTCATCATATTGCTTAAAGATGCACCCGATTCCGATTCAAACAATAAGGCACCTTTGAGTTCCCATCCGATATGAAGCTGAAGGCCGTCGAGTGTGAAGTGGAACGATTGCTGGCGGTCATCGCCGGCAAGTGGAAGGTTCTGATCCTGCGGGAATTATTTCAGGGCGGACGCCGTCACACCCAATTGAAAAAAGCGCTCGACGGCATCAGCCAGAAAGTGCTCACCGCCCAATTACGCGAACTCGAACTGGACGGCGTCGTGCGCCGCCAGGATTTCGGCACCAAGCGGCCGCACGTGGAATATTCGCTAACGCCGTTTGGCGAAAGATTGCGCGCCCTCATTTTGGAGATGCACAATCTCGCGCTGCAGAATTGCGAGATTCTAAAACGGCGTCCCGTCGCGGGCCGTTTTGCCCGCGCGGCGTGACTCTCAGCCTTCGAGTTTCGCGTCCAGCGTGATGTTCGCCTTGAGCAAACGCGAGATGGGGCAGTTTGCTTTCGCGGTGGCAACCGCCGCGTCAAACTTCGCCTTGTCCGCTCCCGGAATCTTCGCCGTCAGATCCAGGTGACTGGTCGTCACGGTCCAGCCTGCGTCCGTCTTGTCGAGCGTGATGGCGGCGGTGGTTTTCAACGACGCGGCGGTAATGCCGGCTTTGCCCAGCTCCGCCGAAAGCGCCATCGTGAAGCAACCCGAGTGGGCGGCCGCGATGAGTTCCTCCGGATTGGTCCCCTTCACGCCTTCGAAGCGCGTGCTGAACGAATACGGGGTTTGAGAGAGCACGCCGCTTTCGGTCGTGATCGAACCCTTGCCCTTCATCAAATCTCCCTGCCATTCCGCTGATGCTGTTCTTTTCATGATTTTCCTCTCGTCGTCAAATGCCGTAACACGGTTTTTTGTTAGTTGATCCCTGCTGCCAACGGTCATTCTCGCCCGCTTTGCGGCGCCGGTCAAACTTCAACGGGCGTCACGCCCTCGCGCGCAAGCAACTTTCGTTTCCATGGCAGGCCGGAAGAAAATCCGCCGATGCGGGAATTGGCCGCGAGCACGCGATGGCACGGCACCAGCACCGGAATCGGATTCGCTCCGCACGCCCCTCCGACGGCCCGCACTGCTTTCGGACGGCCAATCGATTTCGCGATCTCTCCATAACTTTGCGTGCCACCGGGCGCGATGGCCAGCATCGCCGCCCACACTTCACGTTGGAAATCGGTGCCGACGGATAAATCGAACGGCGGCGGATTTTTCACCGCATCGCCTTTCAACGCAGCCGCGAGCGCCTGCACCGTCCGCGCATGCCACGCGCGAACTTCCGCCGGCAGGTCTTCCACCCTGGTTTTTGCCGGCGCTGATTTCACCGCCTTGGGAAAGCTCAGACCGCACAGCCCTTTCGCGGAATAACTCGCCAGAAACTCTCCATCCGATGTGTCGACGGGAAGTTTGAAAACGGGCTGATGACTGTTTCGATTCACCGAAGCCACGCACCTAACGATGACGCACAAAAACCCAGACGACACCGACCAGAATGAAGAAGAGCACCAGGACGAACGCGATGAACCGGTTTCGCGCGACGCGCTTCTCGTAGCGCAAGGGGCTGAGCCCCTGCAATCCGCCCGCCGCCAGATAGCTCACCAGTTTCGGATTGGTGGTGGAAGGCCCGCGAAGATTGTGATGCAACCGCCGGAACAGGGCGGGAAGATCATACTTCCGCACGCCGAGATCGTTGAAGTGTTCCGGCGTGTTGTTGCCTTCGCCGCGCGCTTTCAAAAAGTCCTGGCCGAGGTCTTCGAAGATCGGTTCCTGCGGACGCGGCGCAGGCGGAATGGGCGCGGAGTTGCCAGCGGAGTGACTGACCGAAGCGCCGTGGGGCAACGCAGTGGAACGCAGGCGCGGGTGGGATTCGCCATTGGCCGGCTGGGAATCGAGCGATTTGATTTTCGCTTCCAGCTCGGCGATTTCGTTGTCCAGCCTGCGCGCCCGGTCGGAAATCAAATCAGGCTTTTTCTTGAACCATGCCATGACGGCCATCCTTCAACGCCGTAACAGGAGGGCCACGAGCGCGCCGAGCACCAGCAACAACGCCACCGCCACCGGCCACGTCAGCGCCAGCCCGAGCCGGCACAATTCACCAAAACTTTGCCCGCCCAGCATCGCGGCCGGCTGCGCCTCCACCAAAGGCGCGGCGATCGCCCCTTCCGGCGCCTTGCCGGACAGGACGGAGAATTTGAGCCGCGCAGTGTTCCATTCCATGCGCGCATTTTCCAGCGTCGTCAGGGCGCGGGTGAGTTCCACATTGAAATTATCGGACGTCCACGTCTCCTCGTGAATCGCCTGCACCTTGGCGAGCGCGTCGCGCAAATCGACGAGCGCCTTGGTCATCTGCTCGCTGTCGCGACGCACGCTGAATTCCGCCTCTTCGAGCAAACCCAGGCCGCGTGTCAGGTTCTGCACCATTTCCTGCCGGCCATTTTCAAATTCCATCTGACGCCGGCGCGTTTCTTCGAGCGACGCCCGTTCGCGCTCCTTTTCCTCCTTCACCCGCATGATGGCAGCCAGTTCCTGCTGCTTCTGGGCGAGTTCGGAGGAAACCTCTTCGCGCGACGGAGCGCGGTGCGCGGCGCCGGCGGTGGACGATGCGGCATAGAGCGGCTTGTTTGGCTGAAGATCGCCATCCACAAACTCCGTTGCATCATAATCCGAAGACATAACGCGATTGTAACAGCGTGCCCAACGCTGGCAAGCGGTGTATTGGAAAAACGGCGCGGGCGGCGGCGTCCCAAACTCGCTCCGCTACCGGCACCCACTTCTCACTCCCGATTTGACTCCGGGGGCGCTCTATGGTTTTTAACCGCCGAAGATGAAAGTGAATTTAAAAGACGTGCCCGGCTCGATCGTCGCGCCGCAGGGCTTTCGCGCCTCCGGGGTTTTTTGTGACATCAAACGGCTCGGGACCGGCAAGGGTTCCGACAAGGGCCGGAAGCGCGACCTCGCGCTCATTGTCTCCGACGTGCCCGCCACTGTCGCCGGGCTTTTCACCACCAACCAGGTGTGCGCCGCGCCAGTCAAGGTCTGCGTGGAGCGCGTCAAAAAGGGCCGTTCGCAGGTGGTGGTGGTCAATTCCGGCAACGCCAACGCCTGCACCGGGCGTCAGGGCATGGCCGACGCCCGGGATATGGTGAAGTTCACCGAACAGTCACTCAATCTCCCCGCCGGTTCGGCCATGGTCGGCTCGACCGGCCGCATCGGCGTGGCGATGCCGATGGATAATGTCCGCGCCGGCATCATCGAAGCCGCGGTGGAACTCGGTGCGAGTGTGGATCACGCGAACCATGCCGCCGAAGCCATCATGACGAGCGACACCAAGTCCAAGCAGGTGGCGGTGGAATTCAAACTCGGGGGCAAGACCGTGCGTGTCGGCGCCATCTGCAAGGGCGCCGGAATGATTCAGCCCGGCATGAGCCTCACGGGCAAACGCCCGGCCGCCACGCCTTTGCACGCCACGATGCTTTGTTTCGTCACCACGGACGCCGCCATCGAACCGCGCGCGCTGCAAATCGCCCTGCATGATGCCGTGGCGAAAAGTTTCAACCGCATCACGGTGGACGGCGACATGAGCACCAACGACACGGTGCTCGTGCTCGCGAATGGCAAAGCCGGCAACACTCCCATCAAAACGCGTTCCGGCAAACTGCCGCCGGGCGCGGAACCGTTCTGCGCCGCGCTCAATCATGTCTGCCTCGAACTGGCCAAGATGATCGTCCGCGACGGCGAAGGCGTCTCTCGCTTCGTGACCATCCGCCTCACCGGCGCGAAATCACCGGCGGATGCCGATGCGGCCGCGCGCGCCGTTGCAAACAGCGCGCTGGTGAAAACGAGCTGGCATGGCGGCGACCCGAACTGGGGCCGCATCATCGACTCGCTCGGCTACAGTCCCGCCACCGTCGTGGAGGAGAAAGTGGATATCGGTTACAGCGCGCCTGGCGCGAAGAAAATTCTCTGGAGCCTGAAACGCGGCCAGCCCGCCAAGGCGACGTTCCGCGAATTGTGCGCCGCCGTCGCTCCGCGCGAGTTTGATCTTCACATTAATCTGAATCTCGGCCGCGCCGACGCGTTGATGTATGCCGCGGACCTGACGGAAGACTACGTCGAGTTCAACAAGGGTGATGTCACCGATCCGGGATCCTTGGGTGGATAGGTCGTGGATTTTTGCAGAAGCTAACGAAGGACACGAAGCGACCGCGCGCTTCAATCGCCGCTCCATTGATACGCGTAGCCAGCAGGCGGATCGAAGGCCGCCGTCGGCGAATATTTCGTATCCCAATAAATTTTGATGTAGCTGACGTGACCGTCCACGAAGCTGACGTTGTTCATGGCATCCTTGAACAACGGCCACGCGCCTCCCGTCGGCAAAGGGCGTTTGGGCTCATGCCACGACCACGGACAAAAAGCCGGCATCTCAGCGACCAACACCGTCCTATCCGGACGCTTGATCGAGGCGATGCTGCGGTTGGCGATGCCGGGACTGTTCGTGCCGAAATTGAGCGGCGTGCCGGAGTTAAACCAGTAGCTCGAATAGTCATACGAGGCCTGATCATGCAAGCTTTGGGCAATGCAGGTTTGATTGGTGGCGGTGAACTCGTAGTAGAAAGTGTCCACCGCGCAGGCAAACAAGCTGTCTTGTGAAGACGCCGCGCCCTGGAGCCCCACGTAACTCTTCACCTTCTGTTTGTAGCCGGTGAAGTTCAGCACGACAGCATTGGTGCGGTTGGGACTGGAAGGCGCCTTGTCCGCCGAATCGTCCGAATACATCCGCACGCCCAGATTGATCTGGCGAAGATTATTCACGCAGCCCGTTCGTTGCGCTTTGGCCTTGGCCCGGCTCATTGCCGGCAATAATAGCGCCACCAGAATGCCGATGATGGCAATGACCACCAGCAGTTCCATCAAGGCAAAGGCCCGCTTCGGATCCATGCTGTTTGGACAACACCAGCGAGAGTCCGTTTTGCGCCCGTTTCGGTCCCGCCCTTGACGTCACCGACAAGCGCAGCTAAATCAAGGCCGGAACTGGACCTTCGCTAATTTAAAAGCGCGCCGATGCTGAATTTGCCACACTCAATACACGCCGAGTTGCGATGAGCCCGGGGCGTCAGGCAAAAAATGAATTCCGATCCAAAAGTCATCGCCGCCGGAGAAAATTGGCATTGGGCGCTTCATAATGACGATGGTAACGTTTCTCCAGGGTTGGCGGGCGCCATCGTCACAAACCAGGCAGCTTATTCTGTGACGCCTGACGCCAGCCGACGCTCAGGGTGAGACAAATGTTCGTTGGGTTGTCCTGAGCCGCGTCCGTTGTTCGTCTTAAAGGTATGATGCGAAAGAAATCGAGGGAAACCGGGAGAAAGCTGATTGCCATTACCCAGGTCACGCTGGACGGCGTCATGCAATCGCCCGGCGGCCCCGAGGAGGATCCGACGAATGGGTTCACTCACGGAGGCTGGGCCATGCCCTTCATGGACGACGACTCCGGCCGGGCCATCGGCGAGATTATCGGCGGTAAGTTTGACCTCCTTTTGGGGCGCCGGACCTACGAGATATGGGCCTCCTACTGGCCGCACCACGGTGATAACCCGATCGGAGCAGCATTCAACCAAGCGACGAAATATGTCGTCACACGCACTCTCGATCATCCCGATTGGAAGACCTCGGTGCGCATCGACGGCGATGCCGCGGACAAGATCCGCCGGCTGAAGGCATCAACCGGGCCAACGTTGCATCTTTGGGGCAGCAGCGAATTGCTGCAGACGCTGATCGCCGCCGATCTTATCGACGAACATCGCCTCTGGGTCTTTCCGTTGGTGCTCGGCAAAGGCAAGCGGCTGTTCGGGAACGGCGTTCCGCCACGCGGCCTCACTCTGGTCGAGACGCGCAGCACGCCCAAGGGCGTCCTCTTCAACACCTACCACCCCGCCGGCCCGGTAAAAACTCACTGATAATTATAGAAAATTATAGGAAACAAAAATTATGAATAAGAATACTCTCTGCCTGTGGTATGATCGTGATGCGGAAGCAGCCGCCCATTTTTACGCCCGGACTTTTCCCGATAGCAAAGTGGGCGCGGTGCATCGCGCGCCGGCCGACTATCCGAGCGGCAAGGCCGGCGACGTTCTGACGGTGGAGTTCACCGTTTGCGGCGTGCCGTGCATCGGCCTTAACGGCGGCGACATGTTCAAACACAGCGAGGCGTTCTCCTTTCAGATCGCCACCGAAGACCAGGCGGAGACCGACCGCTATTGGAACGCGATTATCGGCAACGGCGGCAAAAAAAGCGCGTGCGGCTGGTGCAAGGACAAATGGGGTCTGTCATGGCAGATCACGCCGCGCGTCCTGACCGAGGCGATGGCCAAAGGCGGCGACGTCGCGAAACGGGCATTCCAGGCCATGATGGAGATGGAAAAAATCGACGTCGCCAGGATCGAAGCGGCGGTCCGCGGGAAGGCAGGCTGAAAGATTGGATTCCGGTGGCCGGCTGCAACTTGGTCAGCAAGCAACCCTTTCGCTGACTTTGGTTTTCGGCAGGTGTTGGAAACCCGACTCGTGCGGTTGCGTGATGTCGCCGGGGGGGGGAATTCGAGCCCGATGCCTACGTTCGCGGCTCGTACTTCATGGCCACCGCACCCGAGCCGAGCTCCAGCCGGCTCACGAGCTTCAAGTCGATGGGCTTTGCCAGTCCCGCGAACAACACGGGCCCATGGCCCGCAAGCCTCGGATGCACCACGAACTCGTATTCATCGATCAATCCCATCTCCGCCAACGCCAGCGGAAGTTTTACGCCTCCGACGAATAGTCCCCTGCCCGGCTGCTGCTTGAGCTGCTGAACCGCCGTTCGCAGGTCTCCGCGCAATAGCTCCGTGTTCCAATCCACGCGATCCAGGGTGCTCGACACGACGTATTTTTTCGCGGCATCCATCGTCCGGGCGAAAGCGTTCATCCAATCCGGTCTCCCTTCCGTGCGCGCCGACGGATGGAACGCGTCCCGCATCATTGCGTAAGTTACCCGGCCAAAGATCAGCGCGTCGGCCCGGGTGAGATTCTCGACCGCGTGACGATGCAGCTCCTCGTCCGGCACGATGCCGAGGTGATGGCAACAGCCGTCGAGTGTGACATTGATGGAATACCGAAGCGGGCGCATTTCACCAAAGGTATGCTTCAATAGGGGAGCCTGACAAGGTCAGTCCGGCGCAGGGCTCAATGTTGTTGAAATGCGCTTCCTCACGCCGCGAAAATCTTCAGACTTCCGCGTTCTTGACTGACGAATCCGCTTGCTTTCGTCATGCCACGCCCCGCGATATTCGCTCAACGAGAATTATGACACCGCTGCGATCTGCACCCGCTTGTTCTCCGAAGAGATACCGTTGGGCAGATGCACGTTCCATCGCCGCTCGCTCTCGTCCACCTGCATTATCACGATGGCTGAGGCCGGCTCATGATTGACCGGCTTGGTTACCAGCACGAAATCAGGCCCCATTTGCGAAACTGGCAGCGAGAACCCATTAACCAACAATTGCATGTTCACCCGTGCAGAATGGCCGCCGTGACTCGACAACGGAAGAACCATGGATGATGTTTTCATACAAAATGCGCTGATTTACGCGAGCCGCCGCAAGGTTCAACTCGCGGAGCGGCTTGGCTTCGGAATTCGTGGTATCATTTTTGTGGCTGAAGACAAGTCTGCCGGAGGCAAAACCGCCGTCAAAGTTCACCGCGAAACTGAACCATACCGCAGGGAAATTTCCGCATACCGACGGTTGAAAGAAGCTGGAGTCACCGAAATTCTTGGATTCAACGTGCCTCAATTGATTCGCACCGATGACGAATTTCGCATCATTGAGATGACGATTGTCACACGTCCATTCGTGCTCGATTTCGCAGGTGCTTACTTGGATGCCCCGCCGCATTTTTCTGACGAAATTTGGGCCGATTGGGAAGCCGCCAAAATCAGCCAGTTCGATACTAACTGGGGACAGGTGAAGCGTGTATTGAATGCTTTGGAAAACTTGGACATTTTCATGGTGGATGTATCTCCAACCAACATAGCCTTCCACGATTAATGGACTGACCATTCCACCCCTCGCGCAAAAAGTTTACTACGAGGAATTGCGCATGGCGAAGGAGGCTTGGCGAGGTGCGTGGTGGCAGTTCGGGAATCACACGCGCCATGTGGCGAGCCTGGCTAAAATGCGATTTCTGCACATGATTCCATTTTATGTGCCGCAGCCGCTAAGCGCAGATTATGCGTTGCAGCACATACCGGGAACATGGGCGATTTGGCAGCGCCCGGGTCGTAGCTTTCCGATTTCGATTCCGGCTCTCCCATGGTTGCGTTGGTTATTTTGCTGGTCGCAGACTTGCGGTTGTGTCGCAGCGCAGCTTTTAGTTAGATAACCGGCATGCAGGATTTGATTGCGAAGACCTCCACGCTGTTGGAGGCGTTGCCTTATATTCAGAAGTTCAGCGGCGCGACGTTTGTCGTGAAGTACGGCGGGAGTTTCATGGATTCGCCGGACCCGGAGGTGCGCAACGGCGTGGCGCGGGATATCGTGTTTCTTGAGGCGGTGGAGATCAATCCCGTGGTGGTGCACGGCGGCGGCAAGGCGATCACGCGCGCCATGGAGAAGGCCGGGTTGAAGGCGAATTTCGTGCAGGGTCAGCGGGTGACGGATGAGGCGACGGCGCAGATCGCGGATGACGTGCTGTCGCGCGAGATCAATCCGGAGATCGTCACCGCCATCAAATCGTTTGGCGGCGCGGCGAAGGGCTTTGCGGGGCCGGATATTTTTACCTGTCGCAAGGCGTCGCCGAAGGGCAAAAGCGGCGAGCCGCTCGACCTGGGCTACGTGGGCGAGGTGGTGCGGGTGAACACGGGGCCGCTGCTGGACTGCATCGCGCAGGGAGTGACGCCGGTGATCAGCCCGACAGCGCGCGGGGAGGATGGGCGCATCTACAATTGCAATGCGGACGTGGCGGCGGCGCAGGTGGCGATCGCGTTGCGGGCGCAGCGGCTGGTGTTCATGAGCGACGTGCCGGGTTTACTGGAGAACCCGGAGAACCCCGACAGCATCATTTCGCACCTGCGAACGAGCGAGGTGGCGGCGTTGAAGCAATCCGGGGTGATCGACAAGGGAATGATTCCCAAAGTGGACAGCGCCGTGGCGGCAATCCAGTCGGGCGTGGAAAAAGTGTCGTTCGTGGACGGCCGCGTGCCGCATTCGGTGATGCTGGAGATTTTCACGGATGAGGGCTTCGGCACGGAAGTGGTGTTGTGAGGTGGCGAAGGTGAGCGGGGAATTTGAAGTGATGGATTTTTAAGAGCTCGCCCTCACCGCGGCCCTCGCCCCCAGGCGAGGGGGAATTTTTCGCTGTCTTTGGGGCTAAATTTTGCCGAGGGACGTCGGTAGTTTTTGAAAACGCCCGGTTCCGCTTCAGACAGTTACCTTTTAGCGTCCCGACCCTGCGCCTTCGCAGCGTCGCAAAAGTCCTTCGCGCGAGCGCACTGCCCAAACCCAAAACCACGCAACGTTCATTTTGGCGGCAACGCCGGCGGATGAATCGCCACGGGGTTTTCCTTCCGACGGTCCTTGAGGTTGAATTTCTCTCCGGCTTCCAGAAAATAGCAGGGTTCGCTCTTCGAGCCGGACGGGCGCCCCGGATCGAAAATCGCCACTTTACTGCGACCGATGACTTCAAAGCTGTCGCCCTGCACCACGATGGCGGTGTCCTCGTCCAAGCCAATGCCCAATAGCTCCGGGTGTTTTTTCACCACCGGTGAGAGATCTCCTTGCCGGCCCCGGGCGAGAAGATGCTGATCGAGCGCCGTGTCGCGAAGAAAGCCAAAACCCTCTTCGTAACCCGGAGCCATCATGATCTGGTTTCCCTGCCGGGCGCCCCGGACAAGATAGGAGGCCTGAATGCTGCAACCCGCCGACGTGCCGCCGATAACGCCGCCCCGTCCCAGCAATTTAAACAACTCGTCCTGGGTGCGGGTGTGAAGATAACTGTCCACGAGCCGCCATTGACGGCCACCGCCAATCCACACGCCGCCGGCACTTTTTATCGGGGCAACAAAATCCGCCGAATCGGCGACCTTGCGGTCGCGCGTGTGCAGAATGGTCAGGTTGGTCGCGCCCAACTCATGAAATTGCTGATAAGACGCCCAGTTCGTCCCAAAGGCCTCCTTTTCATTGGCGGTGGGTATCAGGACGATCCTCGCCGACGGCCCTCCCGCCAGTTCAACAAAGCGCTGAAGAATGCGCGTGTCCTTCAATCCGCCGCCACAAATCACCAGCGCACCGTTGGTCGGGCCCACCAATGGTGCGGCGCCGGCCAGGATGCCGCCCGCCAAAACGCCTAGGAGCGCCAATAGGTATCGGCCAGTTTTCATCCGGGAAAAGTCAGGGTTAGATTCTGGCCGGACACCGTTGCCACAATGTGCGCCGGGTTCGTCGCCACATTCGAGGCTACCACACGCACGGATCCCTCTACAGCTAGAAACTGTCCTTACAAATGACGAAATTTTAAGTTCCTCCTCATCCCGACCCACGTTGCCCCAGGCGAATGTGAATTTTTCGCTGTCCAGGGCCTGACGTTTGACTGAGGACGTTGGTCGATTCTTGAAAACAACCAACGACCGCAGGTTATTCTTCTGACTGGGCTGTTGAAATCAGCTGGTCAGTCTGGAAACGGGCGCTGTTGATAAAGAACGGGCCACGGCGGTTGGTTGAGTTTAGCCATTCCGGAGGACACTTCCTGGTAGTTCAGCTTGCCCTGAACGTAAAAGAGGTGGATCACGCCCTGGCATAACGCCACCTGGGGCTTGCCCGAGGTGATGCCGTTTTTGAAACTGTCGGTGACTTGCCCCGGTTTCGTCCACGTTTTCCCGCCGTCCCTGCTCGTGGCGAAATAGATGTCGCTCGGATTCCACTCGTTGCGGTCGAGGGCACCTGTTTTTGCACCAGCCCACGCCACGACGAGCTTGTCGCCTTCGCCCGACATGCTCGGGGCGTAGGCCCAGCCTAGACCTTTCGAGAGAATTATATCTTTGCTCCACGCATTGTCCGAATCTTTACGGCGGCAATAGGCCACCTCGTAGTTCGCATCGTATGGGCGGCTCAGACTGGGTCTCGTGCGCTCATGCCGGGCATCCAGCCAGCATAGATGAAGCGTATCGCCTTCGACGATTGGACAAACCCCGTGCCCCAGCCGGCGAGCGACGGAATGGTTAAGCGTTTCAGCGGGGCTCCATGACGAATTCTCCACCGGACACCGCGAATACCACAATTCGCAGGGCTCAATGCCTCCGAGCCCGCTGACTGCAAAATAATAATAGAATGCCTTCGTGCGGCAGACCGCGAGCGAAGCCGACCAACGGTGGGGAATCGGTTCATTCCGCCAGGTGCGGCCTCCATCGGAACTCGCGAAAACACCATTGGCGCTCTCGCTCAAATCGGCCCTGATCCCCACCTGGAGACCTTTTCTTTCGATCGGGGTGCCAGTAAGGGAATAGGGCACGCGTACGGCGAGGCCATCCATCATGCCTCCGAAGAATGGCACTTCCACGGAGCGGTCACTTTCGTTTATTTCCAGATTGGACGGGGCTTTGGGGAAAAGTGTTTCCTGCCGCAGCGATAAGGAAAACGAGCCCGCGGATTTGACGCGTCCGTCCGCCTCAAGTGTGCCGACGGTGAATTCCGAATCCACGCTGTGCCGCAGCGCCGTGGCCCCAGCCGCCACGAGCGAGCGGCCGTGCGGGTCAACGGCGCTCGGCAGGCGGGCAAGATCGCCGGTGGACAGGGTCCGCCAGCCATTACTCTCCTGCTCGAAAACGCGCACGGCACTGCTGCCGTCGTCGCCCCCTAGAGTCAGCAGCGAGCCATTCCATCGGTACAAAGTAAAGCTGGTGGTGAGCGAGTCTGAACTTTTCGCAACCGGTTGTGGCGGGGACCAGGCAGCGGTGTCGGGTTTTTGCCGGGAGCAACTCGCCGCGAGCAAACCGAGGCAGATGCAAAAGGGAAAAAACTTCATTGGGCGGCTTATCATATGCGGAGGGCGGGGCGGAGTAGATTACAAAACGAACGCCAGTTTGGAAACAAGCTCGTTTGGAAAGCAGGATGCATGGGAGACTGCGTGCACGGCTCCCAGGGAAAATTTTTTTAACAGTCCAAGGGGCGGCTGCCGATTGACTGGGGACGCCGGCTGATTTTGTAAAAGAGGGGAAGATCATCAAAAAGCCATGCCCTCGCCCTAGGGCACCACGAGGCGCTATTGTCAAGGGCCACACCCGATTTAGACTATTTGCCGGCGGCGTGAAAACAGGCGAGGTTAACTTAACACCATGAGAAGTCTTATCTTGATCGGCGGATTGTTGCTTAATTGTACGCTGCTCGCGGATGTAATTCCGGCAAATCGCGTGGCCACCTGGGCGGGGACGGTGGGCGTGGAGGGCGGGATACCCAACGTGACGACGGTTTATACGACCCTGCCCGCATCCGCCACGCTGGCGCAAATCAATAGCGCCATTGCGTCCTGCCCGAGCAATCAGGTGGTGATGCTTTCGGCGGGCACCTACACGCTGGGAGGCCAAATCCTGTTCAACAACAGGAACGGCGTAGTGTTGCGCGGCCAGGGTGACAGCACGGTGCTCAAATTTACCGGCTCGCCGTATTTCGCGAACATCCTCGTCCAGGGCTCAAGCGCGAGCGTGATCTGGAGCGGTGCGAGCGGCTCGGTGAACTGGACCGGCGGTTACGCGCAAGGTTCCAGCAACATCACTGTTGCGTCCACCAGCGGACTTTCAATTGGACAGATGATCTGCCTGGACCAACTGAATGATAACAACGATGTAAACGCAGCCAACGCCTGGGAAACCACCGGCACGGGCGCCCCGGGTTGCAGCGGGGCGAAAGGCTGCGCCGATTGCAGCCGGTCCTGCGGCTCGCGGGCGCAACAGCAATTCACAAAGGTCCGCGCCATCAATGGCACAACACTGACGATCTGGCCTCCCGTGCAAATGGTGAACTGGCGCAGCTCGCAGTCGCCGCAGATTTGGTGGATCAACGGGGTCGCGCAGCGGTGCGGGGTCGAGAACCTGAAAATCGACGGCACCTTGAGTTCACCGGGACAGGGCTACGGAGCGAACGTTTGCTTCTGGCAATCCTGGAATTGCTGGGCCAGGGACGTCCACTCCGTTAATAACATAGGCAGTGGCGCCGAAAGCTCGCATGTGCACTTTCAACAATCCGGCGGCGGCGAAGTCCGCCATTGCACCTTCTACGGCACCCGGGCGGCCTCTTCAATGAGCTATGGCGTGCTGCTCAACATGGCCAGTTCCGTGCGCGTGGAGGACAACATCTTCGAGAAGATTTACGCGCCGATCATGTTCGATTACGGCGCCTCGGCCAATGCGGTCTGCTACAATTATTTCACCAACATGTTTGATAACGTGCAGACCATGGCGGCGATCGCCTGGTTCCACGCGGCGCATACGTGCATGAATTTGCTCGAGGGCAACCACGGCAACCAGATACGCGGCGATTATTTCCACGGCAGCAGCGGCTACAACACCGTGTATCGCAATTTGCTGACGGGGTGGGAGCCCAACAAGAGTGACAACGAATATCCCATTAATCTCACCGTCACCAATCGCTACTGGAACATTGCCGGCAATGTCCTGGGGAAAGTGGGCTTCCATACCAAGGTGGATTCGCTGGCCACCGGCACCTGGAGCGCCACGGCGATCTACGATATCGGGTGGAACAATAGTGCCATCAGCGCGGGTCTGGCCAATGACCCGGTAACGGTGAGCACGCTCTATCGGCACGGCAACTACGACGTGGTGACGAAGGGCATTCTTTGGGATGCGTCCAACTCGGATCATGCGATGCCGGCCAGCCTCGTCTATTCGAGCCGTCCGGCGTGGTATGGCGGCGTGTGGCCTCCGTTCGATCCCGCCAACGGCGCCGCGCTGACGGCGAACGCCAACGCGTTCACGAACATTCCCGCCGGCTACCGCGCCATCCACGGCGTGGATCCAAATGGAGGAACGCAGCCGCCGCCTCCGACGGCCCCTCCGGCGCCGGACGGGTTGAGGGTGTTGATTCAATAAGCGCGGGCAACCCGCAAGCTGGACTGAGCACGTCGGTTGATGTTGCAAAAGCAATGCGCTGAAGACTGCAGGCTTTCGTTTCCCAACGGCTAACCTGGAGCAGGCCATGGAAAACAAAGCTCTTTAAAGCTCTTTCCCACCCTGGCCAATTGGCCTGTCAGGAGAAAGACTTGAGAGGCTCCCGCAGTCTTCCTTTCTCCGTGGCCTCTGCGAGCTTCGGTTAAATTTTCCTTTAAGATTTCGCTCTCGGACCATTGGACAGTATTTGTCCAACCCTCCGGTTTAGAATCGCACGGTTGATAGATTTGTTCTTTGAAAATAGCGGGGAAGGCGGAGTGGAAGGCAGGGCGGTCTAGTCTTTCCAGTTGTACGGGGTTGCGGTCAGCTTGGATCGCACGGGGAACTTGATGGAAAGGGGATGGGAACGCCATGGTGGCGGCTTGCTACGGCCAAGTCGAGGAGCGGTACGCCATGTGACGCTGTGTGGCGCGCCGTTGCGCAGCGGATTTTTTTCCAATGCGGGAACGAGGTCCGCGCCAATGTGAATTTTACCAACCGAACCGAATGGGAAATGAATGGAGATTTTGGAATCCACAATGGCGTGATATGGGTGCTCTTAAACGGATGGGTTCAAGGGTGATTCGCGCCGCTTCGCACCCCTTCGCACCGGAGATTTTACGCAGCGCGGTGGGTAGAGTGGGCGCTCGGAGGGCGCGAAAGGTCGTTTTCCTTTTTCAACGCACTCGGATTCGGCGCTCTCGAAAATCGCCCTCCCGCGTAATTATTCCGCTTCCCCAGCGGGCCTGCTCTGGTTAATGATTTGCGTTTTAGAGCACTAGCAATCCATGAAAGAAATCGTTCCATCGCCGCCGCCGATCGTGCGCAACGACGCGGCCGCCGTTCAAGCGTTGTTCCAGCAGAATGTCGTGCCGAGCTACGGCCGTTTCGACATCGTGCTGAGCCACGGCGCCGGCCCTTATCTTTACGACATCACCGGCAAGCGTTACCTGGACATGGGTGGCGGCATCGCGGTGAGTTCGCTGGGGCACGGGCATCCGGCGATAACGGAGGCGCTGGTGGACCAGTCACGCAAGCTGATCCACAGCTCGAATTTTTATTATCACGAGCCGCAGGGCCGCCTGGCGCAGGCGCTGGTGGATCTCATCGGCCCCGGCAAATGCTTCTTCGGCAACAGCGGCGTGGAGGCGAACGAGGGGCTTTTCAAACTGGCACGGAAATTCGGCCACGACGAGGGCCGGTTCGAAATCATCACGACGATCAATTCGTTTCACGGCCGCACGCTGGCGGGCATCGCCGCCACCGGTCAGGAAAAAGTGAAGAAGGGTTTCGAGCCGATGACGCCGGGTTTTCGGCAGGTGCCTTACAATGATCTCGAAGCGATGCGCGCGGCGATCTCGCCGGCGACCGCAGCGATCATGATCGAGGGCATCCAGGGCGAAGGCGGCGTGACGCCGGCGACGCCGGAGTATCTGCTGGGACTGCGGAAATTGTGCGATGAGCGCAAGCTGCTGTTGTTCATGGACAGCGTGCAATGCGGGCATTTCCGCAGCGGGCGTTACCAGAGTTTTCAGCGCATCCTCGAAGGTGTGCCCGGCGGCGAAACGTTTTTGCCGGATGGTGTCTCGATGGCGAAGTCGCTCGGCGGCGGTTTTCCGATCGGCGCGTTCTGGGTGCGGTCGCCGTATGCGGACATTCTCGGGCCGGGCACGCACGGGACGACTTACGGCGGGTCCCCGCTGGCATGCGCGGTGGCCTTGAAGATCTTGAGTGTGATCGAGCGCGAGAAGCTGCAACAGAACGTCCGGGACGTGGGCGATTATCTGAAAGACGGGCTGCGGCAACTGGCGGCGAAGTATCCGGGCACCATTCAAAATGTGCGCGGTCTCGGCCTGATGCTCGGCATCGAACTCGCGCCGAATCTCAATTTGCCCGGCGACAGCGGCAAGACGATTTCGGTGCGATTCGCGAATCTGTTGCACGCGGCCGGTATGATGGCCATTCCCGCCGGGACGCAGATCATGCGTTTCCTCCCGCCGCTCAATCTTAAAAAGAGCGAAGCGGAGGAGGGATTGAAGATCATCGAATCCGTTATCGCCAAATTGGGCTGAGCCCGCATGGGACCGCGACTGCGCGGTCCGCCTTTGAACATGAAACATTTGTTAAGCATCGAGAAGCTGCCCCGGGCGGACATGGAAAAAATCCTGACGGACACCGCCGCGATCAAGCAGGGACCGCGGCAACATCCGCAGCAGCCGCTCGCGGGGCAGATGTGGGCGATGTTGTTTTCCAAATCGTCCACGCGCACGCGGGTGTCTTTCGAAGTGGGCATCCGCGAACTCGGCGGACAGGTGATCTTTTTGCCATCAAGCGAGATTCAACTCGGGCGGGGCGAGCCGATCAAGGACACGGCGCGCGTGCTGGGCCGGATGGTACATGGCGCGGTGTTTCGGACGTTCGCGCAGGCCGACGTGGAGGAGTTCGCGCAGTACGCGGGCATCCCGACGATCAACGCGCTCACGGATGACGAGCATCCGTGCCAGATCCTGGCGGACATTTTTACGTTCCAGGAAAAGCGCGGCTCGATTCGCGGCAAGGTCGTGTGCTTCATCGGCGACGGCGCGTGCAACATGGCCAATTCGTGGATATTCGCAGCCGGCAAAGCGGACTTCGAATTGCGCATCGCCGCGCCAAAGGGATTTCAGCCGGATCCGGAATTGGTGAAACGCGCAGGCGGAAAAATCGTCGTCACCGACGACCTCAAGGCGGCCGCGAAAGACGCCGACCTGTTGTATACCGATGTGTGGATTTCGATGGGGAAGGAAGCGGAAGCGGCGGCGCGCATCCAGCAATTGGGTGGTTACCAAATCAATGCGCCGCTCGTAAAACTGGCGCGGCCCGATGCGCTGGTGATGCATTGCCTGCCGGCGTACCGCGGAAAAGAGATCGACGAAGCGACGTTCGAAGCGAATGCGCAGACGATTTTTGATGAAGCGGAAAATCGCCTGCACGCGCAGAAGGCGATTCTGACGTGGCTCGTTGCCTAGTCGGTTTCAGGCGGCGATTCTTCGGAATCGACCTCGGGCTCCGCAGCGGAAACGACCCCCTGCCCGGCCGCGTAGCGACGGAGATACTTGACTGCCACGGTCAGATCCTTGGGCCACGGAGCGGAAATTTTTAGTTCCGCGCCGGTGACGGGGTGCGGGAGCGTGAGAGCGTCGGCGTGGAGGGCGGGACGATCCAGCAGCGGCTGCTCGGTGCGATTGGGTTTCAACCGATAATGCGGCTTGAGACGGGAGAGCCACAGCGGACGCCCGCCGTAGAGTTCATCGCCGACGAGCGGCAAACCAAGGTTGCGCAAATGGACACGAATCTGATGCGGACGATCCGTCAGTGCCTCGCATTTCATGAGGGTGCACTTGGCGAATTTCTCGACGACCTCGAAGGCGGTAAGCGAATGCTTACCTTCGCGCGGGTCCACTTGAAACGAACCCGGAATGATCGGGTTGGGAGACAGCTTGGAGCCGTTTCGAAAATGGTGATTGGGTGGCGTGCCTTGAATCAACGCCACATAAGACCTCCCGGGTTGTTCGGAGCCGAAGCCGTTCAACAACGTGACGAGGACGGGTTTGCTTTTGGCCAGCAAGAGCAGGCCGCCGGTTTCCGGGTCGAGCCGCTGGCTTGGGGCGAGGAATGTGCGGCCGTTCTCTTTCGACCACGGCACGCCGCGCTCAATGGCGGCGTGCAGCAGATCCATCAAACCGGGAGCCTCCGCCTTGTCCGGGTCCGTCGTCGTCGGCATGCCCGGCGGCTTGTTGAGGGCGAGGAGATGTTCGTCCTCGTACAGCACGGGGATTTCCCAAAACTGCTGCGTCGCGGGCGAAGAAAGTTTGATGACGGCACTCACGGTCTCTGACGTCGCACGGGATGCGCGCGACGTTTTTTGTCGGCATTGCCAACAAAGTTTTGCCCGGCTACGACTTCTTTTGGGCGGCTTCCGGAGCCAGATTCGGCGGCGGCTGCTGTTGACGCAGCATCGGGATATTCTGCAGGCCCTTCTCAGCTTCTTTCCGGAACCACTCGTTAAATGCGTCGTTTTCGCGGCGCATGCGAACCTGGTTGATGAAACCGGGCAATTCCGCGGACATTCTGGCCTGATCCAGCGGGACTTTGGACTTCACATAGAGAATGACACCGCCATCGATGGTAGGATGAAACGCGCTGGCTTTGCCGACCGGCGTGGTAAACGCGAGCTGCTTCAGCTCGTTCATGCTCACACGACCCTCAAGTTCGGGCACATCCTGTGTACTGAGTGAAAAAGGCGGCAACGAAATCGGCTTGAGCTTGGCGGCCAGGCAAGCGGAGGCGAAGGACTTGCCCTGCGCCAGATCGTTCGTAAGCGTGGAATCAAACATGACCCCCTGCATGCGAGCCTGGCTCAATGCCTGAAATGCCTTGTAGTCCTCGATCACCCGGTCGCGGATTTTTTCCAGGGGCGGGATATCGCTCGGGATGATTTTTTCCAATGCGAAGACATAAACGCCAGACTGGCCAACAATGGGACCGGCATAAGGATCGGCAGCCGTGCGCGTGAATGCGCGTTGCGCGAAATCGAGTCCGACATCAAGGTCTTGGGCTCCGGTTTCCCGGTCAAACGGGGCCGTGAGGCCGACGACCAGACCATTGGTTTTGGCAAGCTTTTGAAAATCGCCCGGCTGCGGCGGATCCATGTCGAACAGCGGGTTGGCAAACGCACTTGCCGCGCGGCGCGCCTGGCTCATCGCGACTTCCTTGATCATTTCCGCGCGAATCTTGGCTTTGGCGTCCTCAGGCGAACTGGCCAGCCGGGTGTAATTGGTACCAACGCGCTGGAAGGTGTTTTCGATCATTTCGTTGAAGTTTGTCTTCATCAACTCCGCCTCGGCTTCGGCGAGGTAGTTGGAAACGCCAAACTTCACGTAGCTAACCTGGACCTGATTCGGCAGGCGGTAGTAAGCCAGGCGGTTGGAATAGAATTGAGAAATGGTTTCAGGGGGAACCGTGACAGCCGCGAGATAATTGGAGCCGCTAAAGAAAACCGCCTCGGTGGCCATCTCCGCATGCTCACGCTCGTAGAGCCCTTTGGCTTCCTCAGGCGTCACCAGCTTGCCGCTCAAGCCAACGGTGCCGATCAATTCCTGCACCACCAGATAATGCCGGACGAATCGTTCAAGGTCTGCGACCGAAAAACCCGCGGGCTTTAACACCCGTTCAATAAACATATCTGGCGAGGTGATGCCGGACTTCTGGAACTGGCTGAGCATTGCCTGCGCGACCCGCGCCACTTCACTTGAACCGACATGAATGCCCAGCTTGTCCGCCTTTTGAAGCAGCAGCAGCCATTGATACGTTTCGCGTTCCGGCTCAAAGCCAGTCTTCTTCGATTCCTGATTGGGAAAACGTCCGTTGTTGAAAAAGTAGCGCAGATAAATCTCCCGCATGCCGCGTGAAAACTGCTCCTCGGTCACGGCAACGCCGTTAATCGCGCCGTAATCGGCCTCGCGGGTGCTGTTGTTCATCTTCGCATATGGCGAGAAGAAAAAGACAAAGCTTACGATGATCACCGCGATGATGACCGCCCACAGCCAGGTTTGATGCTTTCGAATCGTCCCAAACATAAATTCAATTGAATTAAAGGGTGCGCAGACTACCCGGCTTATGCAATGCGGGTCAAACGTAAAATCCATCTTTACAAGGGCCGGAGGCTTTGCGAGCCTCGCTTTGTATGTTCAAGAAACTGCTGCCCGTATTGATGCTGCCGCTATTTTTGGCGGGCTGTGCCACCCAGCTCACCAATCTGACCTCCCAGCGCAAAGTGCGCGAGGCCAACAATCTTTACCTGATGGAACTGGCCGTGGACAGCGAGCAACAGTCTCTTCGTTGGGATAGCATTCATCCGCAAATTCTCGTCGGCACCGAATCTTATCCGATGCGGCCCACGCCGCTCATGACGAATCGTTGGGAAGGCGTAGTGCCGATTCCCGCGAGTACGAGCAAAATTCAATACCGCTTTAAGGTCGATTACGAGAACAACGCTTTCGGCAAACCCAAGCCTGGCAGCGCGTTGTCGAAGAATTACACCTTGCAGATCGTGGAATAACTCCGCAGTTGGACTATTTCGGTGGCATTCTGCCGAAGAGCTTACCCACTCCGCTCCAAGCCAGCAGCCCCAACCCGACGGGTGTTCCCGTGATCGATGTTGGCACTGCCGCCAATGCACCCAGCAAAGCCGCAAAAGCAAGAGCGCGGCCTACGGAATCCTTCTTGAGAAACTTCTGAATTAAAAAGACTGGCACCGCCACGGTCACGAAACTTAGCGGGATCGTAAAGATCCAATCGATCACCATCCAGTCCGCAAGATTCCATAAATTATCCACTGCCAGCAGGATCAAAGCGGATAGAGCGTGAATTGGCGGGCCTTCCTCCGTCAAAACAGGCGGCACCGACTGCGGCCGTTCGGGAGGCAACACCTCAACCGAAATCGTCCTCGCCGGCGCCTCGCCAAGCCTGGGCGGCGTTTGCATTCAATAACTCTCGCACCGTTCCGCACCCGTTGTCCAATGACATCTGGGCCAAACAGGAGCGGATACGATAACCATCCTAAAGGGCCGCCAGCTTATTTAAGGATGGTATATTTTCCAATCAGCGGCAGCGGTTTGTATTTGCCTGAGATGGCATTGATCACGCCCATGACCATGAGCACTAGAATACAAATCCACGCACCTAATGAAATGATGCAGCCTAGAAACGGGATGAAGGAAAGAATCGTGCCACCTATTCCCAACCCTACAGCCGTCAGAAAAAGCAGGATACCTTGGTTGGTATGATACCGCGCAAATGGCGACTCCTTGGCCGCCAACAAAGGCACCAGAAAAAGAATGCCGATGTAGGCGAGTACGGCGAAGACCTTGTTTTTTTCGATATCAACCGGATCCAACCCTGCTGCCGCGCCAGTAAAAGGCGGCGAGCCATTCCCCATGGCTGGAGGTACGCCCACGGCAACTGCCCGGGCGAGTTCGGGAAATGCGCGGGCAGCCAGCCAGTCGACACCGCCTTCCTTCATCACCATTGTATCCAATGTCAGGGTGCCATCCCTTAACAGCGCCACGACAGCTTCGGTATCCGCCGGGCCATATTGCTGGCCCCCTTTCATGTATTTCCATTGAGTCATAGGTTTGTGGGTGTGTGCGATATTTCCGCGAGTTTTTTCCTCAAGGCAGCCTTTGCGGCCGGTTGCAGGAAATATCGTTGCAACTCGCGAAACGTCAAGATTCAACGAATGCACGAGAGGTCAGGCGCTTTCTTGAAATAAGAGCGTTTCTGTGCTTTTTTGATGGCTGAATGGTTATTCCGAATTATCAGGACATCGTGGATTCATTGAAAAACGGCCTCACCGTCGAGGCCAGGGAGAAAATTCTTCAACTCCGGGAGGCGGCCCTGCATCTGCAGGAGGAAAATCTTGCACTCAAGGAAAAACTCAAAGGAGTCGATGGCGATGCGGATATGTGCAATCGCATGCATTTCAGCAAGGGCGTTTACTGGCTGTCCACCCCCACTGATGATGGCACCAATTTATTGGGGCCTTACTGTCAGGTTTGCCATGACAAAGACAAGCGCCCGGTGCGCCTTCATCGCAACACCACTCCCGGCGGCGGCTGGTATTGCGCGGTCTGCCGCAACCAATTCTGAGCACGGTTCACTTCACACCAGCGGGCACTCCCGGAGTCACCGTCACGCGCTGGCCCAGCACGATACAATTATAAAGCGCCCGACCAAGCTGGTTGCGCGTCATGAAGCCATTGCTCCCCGCCGCTTCTTCGAGCGATATGACCATCTGCCGATACGGGTCATAAACGCGGACCATCATCGATTCGTGGTCCCACACCGCCGGGTTGGCGAGGTCGATGTCCGAGAGAAAACGGATCAGCAGCTTTTGGTTTTCCCAAAACACCCACACGTCATTGCCGACTGGCGAAAGCGGCGCGACAAAAACAATTTGCTCTCCCACAATGGCGTTCGTGACTGTGGAGGCTTCTTTTTCCAGTTCCTTGCGCAACGCGCCACGCAGGCGATCGAGCAGTTGCGCGTCGGGATAGTCAGGCTGGAGGCGCGTGCGAAACAGGTAATCCTTCATCTCGGTAGTGTTAATTTTTATGACCTCGCAGTCCTTGGGCGGCTTTGAAGGCATGGCGATTTTGGAAACGTTTTTGATATGGAAGTCGCGGCTCTTCACATCCAGTTTCAATTCCTCAATCTTGTAGTCCGCCTTTTTCAAACGAACATCCGTGCCCAGTTGCGGCAGCATTACCTCGGCGAAAAGACTCTCATCGCCAGGATCACGCTTCGGGTCCACCGACCGCACCCAAAAAACCCATTCCTGCAAGTCGGCAGCGCGCTCGATATCCGCTTCGTCCCAATTCCACCGGTACAAATGCCGGACGATTTCACTCAGGGCCGCTTGCTGCAACAGCTCCGGCGGCGGTTCTGTTTTTTTTACCGCCGCCGTGGACTCCGCGGTTTTGCAGCCGGATAGCGACGCACCAACGGCGACAACTAAAAGAGACAGTAGGATATTCCAGCGTTTCATTTGGGTGATTTACGAAGCGTAAAAAATCGGTTGCCGCCCAGCGAGCCTTCGTCCTGGTCGGGAATGGACATAAAATTACCACCGGGCTTGTAGTAATCACGATCCGTCATCCACGAATACGCGCGGCCGGTGACGGCTACCGCATCGATCCGTTTGATGCCGGCAAAGCGGTCCGCGCCTTCCATCCCGCCGTCCACATACGCCTGGGCCAGCCCCTTGGCATAGTTAAGGAGATTCGCAAAGCGGCCGGGTTTGCCGCCACTGTTGGCAATGTTGAGAAGATAGTCGATGCGTTCCCGAACTCGCGGCGCGCACACGAACCGGCCCGATGGGTCGCGATAAAACCCTTCGCACTGACGTTTCTGGGGCGTGCCGGTTATGACGTCGATGATGTTCGTAGAGGTCAGGCCCGCCACCTGGGACTGCGTGTAGCCAGTGGGGATATAAAAAATGCGGCTGTGCAACACCCACAAAACGGCAAGCATGCCCGCGCGCGTGTTCTCCTCGCTAATGTAACTGTTCTCACCGGGAAACGGCGTCTCGTTGATGAGCAGCGTCGCGAGGTAGCCAGAGGTCGTATCCACGGGACGCAACTCAACAAACAGGGTCTGTGCCGGCACGGGACAGACCGCAAACGTGAGCACGAGGAGGGTCAAAAATGCGCGTTTCACCGGCGCTTTTGTCTCATGTTTGGCACCGTAGCGCAACAGGTTCCTGATCTCATTCCCTCGACAAAGTGGCAAGTGTGACGCGGAAGGCATGGCACGCGATGCAGTCAAATGGACAAGCGTGGATTTATGCTGATTTTTGCCAGGACGCCGGTATGATGACCCTGCGCACAGCCGGCTCTTTACCCAGTATTATGCCATATAATCGTCAATCAGAGCTTTCATGAGGATCGCCAACCTCAATCCTGATAACGCCATCGGCGCCACTTCATGGTTTGTGGACATGGAGGGGCATCGGTTGCTTATGGACGCCGGCACACATCCCAAGCTCGAAGGCCGGGGCGCGCTGCCGCTATATGACCTCGTAAAAGACGAGGAAGTGGACGCGATCGCAATCTCGCATTGCCACCACGATCATGTGGGGTCTCTGCCCGTCGCCCTGCGTTATTTCCCGCAGGCACATGTGCTGATGTCGGAATTAAGTTACTTCATCGTCGAAAGGGTCCTGCACAATTCCGTCAATGTGATGGTGCGGCAGCGCGACGAATTGGGGATCAAGGAATATCCACTCTTCAGCCACGACGAAGTAGACGATATCGCGCCACGTTTTCAAGGATTCAAATACAATCGCGAGATCGACTGGGCGGCACTACGCAAAACGCGCGCCGGTTTTCTCTCCCCGACCATCGAATTCTACGACGCCGGGCACGCGCTCGGTTCTGCTGGCATCATGGTGCGCGGCCAGAAGGAAACGCTCTTCTACACCGGCGACGTATGCTTCCATGACCAGACGATATTGCGCGCGGCGCGATTCGGCGATGTGAAGGCGGACGTCCTGATCATGGAGACAACGCGCGGGAATCGCCCCATCCCCCCCGGGTTCACCCGCCCGTTGGAAATTGAACGCCTGTCACAGGCAATCCAGCGCGTTCTGGAGCGAAAAGGGTCGGTGTTGATTCCGGCTTTTGCGCTGGGCCGGACGCAGGAAATTCTCGCGCTGCTGGCGCTGATGATGAACGAAGGCAAGCTGCAACCGCAGCCGGTTTACATCGGCGGGCTTGGCCGCGTTTTCACCGAGATTTACGACCTCGAATCACACCGCAGCAACCGGCAGTACCCGAACCTGCAATTGCGCGAGGCGCTGAACCTGACGGTGCTCGACCGCAACCAATCGGAAAACATGAAACTCACCGGCGGCCGGCTGTTTGTCATTACCGCCGGCATGATGAGTGAGAATACCGCCGCTTATCGTCTCGGTCAGCGCATGATCGGCGATGAACGGCACGCCATTTTCTTTGTGGGCTACGCTGATCCCGATACTCCCGGCGGCCGGCTGAAGGCTTCCAAGCCCGGCGAGACATTTGTTTTAAGCCCGACCGGCGGCGAAGTTACCCGTCGTTGCGAAGTGCAGGATTTTGATCTTACCGCCCATGCGAATCGCGAAGAGCTGCTGAATTTTGTGGGCCATGTGGACCCCCGAACCGTCCTGCTCGCGCACGGCGAAGAGGAGTCACGCCGATGGTTTGAGGGGCAGATCAACAGTCGCTATCCGCGTATCAAGGTTATCTCGCCCTCCGCCGGACAAATTGTCGAAGTCTAGTTCCGGCGGAGGTGGCTTAATCCCCGCCAGCACTTAAATAATTCTTTTCCGGAATCGCCGCCTGCCGCAACAATCAGGGGTGCAAGTTCATTTCCTGTTGGGCCCTGCTGGCAGCGGAAAGACATTCCGCTGCCTGACGGAAGTCCGCCAAATCTTGCGCAGCGCGCCTGATGGACCTCCCCTGATCCTGATCGCCCCCAAGCAGACCACTTATCAAATCGAAAGGCAGTTGCTTGCGGAGCCGGACGTGGCCGGGTACACGCGCCTGCACATCCTGTCCTTCGAGCGGCTCGCGCATTTCGCTTTCGCCCGCCTTCATCAGGCTCCGCCGCGCATGCTGGACGAGGAGGGAAGGCTCATGGTGCTGCGCGGGCTGCTCGCCAAAAAGCGCAAGAGCCTGAAGCTATTCCGCGCCAGCGCTCGACTCACAGGGTTTGCGCGGCAACTCAGCCTCGTGCTGGCTGAATTTCAACGCCACGGACTCGCACCCGCCTCGCTCACGGCGCTGGCGGCGACAATCAAAGGCAACGACGCACTGGGCTTCAAACTACAAGACCTCGCACTGCTCTTGCAGGATTATCTCGACTGGCTGGAACGCCACCAACTTCAGGACAACGAACGATTGCTCGCCGCCGCCGCCGGGTTGCTGTCGGCCGACGCGAAAGGCCATCAGGCGTTTCACGTGGGACAAATCTGGGTGGACGGTTTTGCGCAACTTGATCCCCAGGAAATTGAACTCCTCACCTCGCTGGTTGCCCATTGCGACAAAGCGACGCTAACTTTTTGCCTCGACCAAATCCCGGCGGTGAAGGGCTCATGGTTGTCTCCCTGGTCAACGGTTCTGAAGACGTTCGAGGAATGCTCGAAACGCCTGGGCGAAGTGACAGGCGCATCCACAACCATTGAATTGCTGGAGCGCAATCCACTGCATTCACGTTTTCAGAAAAAAACGATTCTCGCGCATCTCGAAAGGTTTTGGGCGGACGCTCAACCGCGCGTCTCAGAAGCTGATTTTCCGGCGGACGCGCTCCGTGTGGCCACGTGCGTTGATCCGGACGCGGAAGCGATCTTAGCCGCACGCGAAATTCTGGCGTATATCCGCGCCGGCGGGCGCTATCGCGACATCTCCGTTCTGGTGCGGCAGCTTGATGCTTATCATCAATCGCTGCAGGGGGTTTTCACCCGTTACGAAATTCCCTTCTTTCTCGACCGCCGTGAGTCCGTCTCGCATCATCCGCTGGCCGAACTGACGCGCAGCGCCCTGCGCACCGTGGCGTATCAGTGGAAGCATGAGGACTGGTTCGCCGCCTTGAAGACGGGCCTCGTTTGCGTACACGAACGCGAAATCGACCAACTGGAAAACGAGGCCCTCGCGCGTGGCTGGAAGGGCGCGGTGTGGCACCAACCGATCAACATCAAAGACGCCACCGGATCGGAGAACGAAACAAAACGATTGCGCAGCCTCGAGGTCGCGCTGGAAAGAATTCGAGGCGAGATTGTTCCACCGTTTCAACGATTTGAACTCGCACTCGCGGCCCAGCGCCATCGTCCCACAGGGCCCCAACTTGCCGCCGCCATCCGCGCGTTTTGGACTTCGCTCGACGTGGAGACCCGTCTCGAAGAATGGGCGGCAGCGCCGGCACTGGGTAGAGGGGCTGCGATTCCCAGTTCCGTTCATGCAACGGTCTGGGACCAGATGAACGCGTGGCTGCGAAACGTCGAGCTGGCATTCTCGGACGAAGCGGTGCCGCTCCGTGAATGGTTGCCGATTCTTGAAGCGGGTCTGGCGAACCTCACGGTCGGCGTTATCCCTCCCGCCCTGGACCAGGTGCTGATTGGCGCGATCGACCGCTCCCGGAATTCCGAAGTGAAACTCGCGCTGATTCTTGGCTTGAACGAAGCGGTCTTTCCTGCGTCGCCATCAGCCCCGGCACTGCTAACCGAAGCCGACCACCACGAACTGGAAAAGCACGGAGTCCAGCTCACCGCCACCGCGCGCGCGCAATTAAGTCGCGAACGTTTTTACGCGTATCTTGCATTTACCCGGGCAAGCGGGCGGCTGGTGCTCACCAACTCCCTGCAAGCCGCCGACTCCAGCGGGTCGCGCCTTAATCCATCACCATTCTTATCGCACCTCGGGGAACTTTTCCCGAAGCTGGAAATTGAAAGCGTCCCGGCAGCCATGGACTGGCGGGAAACACAACATGCCGGTGAATTGATCGTGCCGCTGTTGCGGCTTCAAAAGCCGGGCGCAGGAACATCGCGACTGCCGCCAGGGCTTCGCGAATTGCCGGTCATCGCCTCGGTCATCGAACAATTGCGACACTTCGATCAGCCGCCATCCGCCGACGCAATATCTCCGGCGCTCGCGAGCCGCCTTTACGGTCCCGTTTTGCGGACCTCCGTCAGCCGCATGGAGCAGTTCGCGGCGTGCCCTTTCCGATTCTTCGTACACTCCGGCCTGCGGGCCGAGGAACGCAAGCAGTTCGAACTCGACGCGCGGGAGCAAGGCTCCTTCCAGCACGACGCGCTGGCTGCATTCCACGATCAACTGCACGAGGAAAAGAAACGCTGGCGCGACATCACGCCCACCGAGGCGCGCCAACGGGTTGGCCGCATCGCCGAGATATTGACGGCGAACTATCGCGACGGCCTGCTCCAGGCGAATGAACAGAGTCGATTTCTGGCGCGCGTGCTTTCTGAATCGTTGCAGGATTTCGTTGAAACCCTCGTCGGCTGGATGCGCCGCCAGTATCAACTCGACCCGGAGTTGGTCGAACTACCTTTTGGCACCACCGGCCATGCTCCGCCATGGGAACTCGATCTGGGCGGCAACCAGCGGCTGGCGCTTCGCGGACGAATTGACCGCATCGATTTGCACAAGCAGCCGGAGGGGGACTCAGCGGTCTGCGTGGTGGTTGATTACAAATCCAGCCAAAAGAAGCTGGATCCGTTGCTCGTCGCCAACGGACTGCAATTGCAACTCCTGGCGTATTTGAATGTCCTCTGCCAATGGCCGCAGGCGAAGGAAACGTTCGGTGTCTCCCGGCTGATTCCAGCGGGCGTTTTTTATGTCAACCTGCGTGGCGGCCAGCAACCCGCCGCCAATCGTCGCGAGGCGCTCGCCGTCGCCGAGGAGGTAAAAGCCAGCGCCTATCGCCACACGGGCCGATTCGATGCCGCCGCGCTGCGCCTGCTGGACGCGCGGCCCGAGGCCACAGCCGGCGATCAATTCAACTATCGCCGCAAGCTGAACGGCGAATTAAACAAAACGTCGCGTGAAGCGATGGCCACGCAGGATTTCGAGCTGTTGCTGACTTCCGTGGCGCAGATATTGCAGGAGATGGGACGCCGGATTTATTCCGGCGTTGTAAAGGTGGACCCGTACCGCAAAGGTTCGACACTCGCGTGCGATTTTTGTGATTATCAATCCATTTGCCGGATTGATCCGTGGACGCATAAATACCGAAGCTTGAGCGCGGCCAATGAACCAACCGAAGAACCGGCGGAATGACGAGGCCGCTCAGGAGGCGGGCGCCGCAGCCTTCGCCTTCAGTCGCTCGATGATTTTCTGAACCAGCTCAGCGGTCAACGCATAGGTCGAAACGCGGCCGGCGCGGGCGATGTTCAAGCCGATCCCCTTGCCGTCCAAATCCACCACGGGGCCCCCGCAAAGCCACGGCTGCAAAGTCGTATCGTGCTCGAAAACCTGTTGAAAATCCTGCGCCCGGCGGCTGACCTGGCCATTCATGCGAGAGGAGCGCGGAGGCGGCTCCACCATCGCCGCCAGCGGCCCGGACTTCGGCGCCATCAATTCCATTTCTGCTTCGATCTTTTCATTCTCACGTTGGACACTAAGCCTGACCGACTGGCCCTCGCGCAGTTCGCGCAGCATTTCCACCACCTGCATGCGATTCGTTACCGGAGTGCTGTTCACCTCCAGAATGACATCGCCCTGTTTCAAGCCGGCTTTTTCAGCACTGAATCCCGGCATCAAATCCAGGATCGTCGGCTTTTCGGTATTGTCGAAGGTCACCCCGATAAACGCCCGTTGCGGGCGAATCCGGCGCGGCAACGCGCTGACGATCCCCATCGCCTGCGGCGTCTGGGCAATTCCTGGAGTGATGGCCCATTCCCCGAGCACGACTTTATCCGTCGACCAGTTGATCGGCTTAAGGCCGGATGCATGTACTTTTATCAGCGCGATGTCCTCGTCTTCATCGATTGCAATGACTTCGGCCTCGACCTCCTTGTCCGTGGCCAGCCAGCAAGTGAGCTTGCCCGGTTTGAGTTCGCTCGCTTTTGTAATGGCCAGTCCGTTGGTGTCGATGACCGTTCCGAGCGCCATGATTTCCTCATCCACATCGATTTTAACGATCGAATGACGGAGAGCGGCGGAGAGGGGCGCAAGCACCTGCAACGTCGCCTCACCACTGCGAAATTCGTCGCGTGACAGCATTGTCGGAAACGGGAGATTCTGCGCTGAGGCACTGCCGATGATTGAGAGAGTCGCCAGAGCACAGATCTGCCGCGTCGGGCAGGCGCCAAACAATTGCTGGAGCGATGCGAGCATTATTTTTTCACCACCGAGGGTTTGATCGACACTGACAAACTCTTTTCCCCGCGTTTGATTTTCAAAGTCAATGATTCACCGGCATTCATCTCTTCCGCCCAACGCAGCAAGGAAGCGGATGCGAGGATTTCCCGGCCGTTCGCCTCCACGACGCGATCACCCACCTTCAAACCAGCTTTCGCAGCGGGACTGCTGTTTTCGATCGCCGTAATGCGGCAGCCAGGCACGTCATCCTTGACCGTCGCGCCGAGAAACGTGGCGGGCGGCGGCAGCGGAGCCAGCGTTTTCCACGTGTCGTAAATCTCCGTGATCGGCACATGGAAATTCTCGGCGAACGAGGTGCTGATGGCGCTGTGAATGGCGATGACGCGCCCATGCATGTCGAACAGCGGGCCGCCGGAATCGCCGGGGCTGATGATGCAATCGCTTTGCAACACCCCCGGGACGAGGCTGATGATGCGGCCCAGTCGCACCACAAGCGAACGCTGCGGATCGAAACCTCCGGGATGCCCCAACGCCAGCACCCAATCGCCGAGCCGCGCGTGCTCCAACTCGCCCACGGGCGCATAAGGCCATGGACCGGGATCGGTGATGCGCATCAAGCCGGTGTCGGCTTCAAGTTCCACGCCCACCGTTTTGCCAACGGCGGTTTTGCCGTCCGCGAAAGTGAATCGCACTTTGCGATTGGGGCCGGCCGCGACGTGGCCGGCCGTCAGCACCAATCCGTCACTCGAAATCACCACTCCGCTGCCGCTGGCGTAGCCGACGGTGTCGCCATTGCGATTAGTCATGCCCACCTCCACCGCCACAACCGCCGGGGAGACTTTCGGCACGAGTGATTCCACCTGCCGCTGAATCGTTCGCAGATCTGCAATCGAGGCGGGCACAGATTTTCGGAGAGCTTCCGGGAGTTGCTTGCGATTCGCCGGCTCAGGCCGGGGCATCGGGAGGAAAGCACCTGAGGCACTGCCATTCTTAGCGGAAATCGTTGAATAAGAAGTGGCCCCCAAAGCCACCGCTGCCACGATCACCACCACAAACAGCGTGCCGACAGCGAAACGAGCCGGTCGAGTGCGCAAAAACCGAGGTGTCCCGTCCGCAGTCACAGCCTGCGGCGCGAAATCTCCCGATCAGGAGTGCGCCTGTTTCGAACTAATCTCAACATGCAGGCACACTAACTCCATTGGTGGTGCAGTTCAAGCGGCCTTGCTTTCTAAAGGCCGTCTGGCGAGCTTACCAATTATGCGAATCTCGCCGGACGAAACCGACGCGGACTCTGGCAGGTTGACCATGCAGGAAAACTCCCGCCCCCTAAATGCCAATCCCCACCTCACTTCATGTGGGGAGTCAGGTGCAGTTTGACGTCGGCCAGGGTCAAATCCACGGGGCGGTCAGGAGTGGCGGGAGACACGCGGGCGGAAGCAACTTGCTTTCCCGCTTGCTCAAGTGCAGCGATCATTTCCAAGGTGCTGGCGTCCACAGCCGTGACAGTAATGACGCAAACCTTGCCATCACCCACCTCGTGGCGGCTCGGCTGGCCGGAGGTAAATTCAACGACCCCCAGACTAACCTCTTTGGGAGTTGAAACATCGATCGGCGCCTGCTTCGAACAGCCCGCCAATATTACCATCGAAAGAACGCCAGCCAGCAGCGAGGTGAAAAACTTCATCGAAAACCTTATTCTTAAAGCGGATGCGTGGTCACGTTGGTCAGAGCCATCCAGTCATTTAAACCGCCCGGTTGACCCACCTGCCAGTTTTTGCTGGCGTCGTCCTTCAGCTTGTAGATTTCCGCATGTCCATCGTTGAAATTAATGCCATACGCAAAACCATGCGCCCTCGACGGGAAATCCAGAAAACGGCGCGAGCCTCCGACGTCCATGTAAAACATACAGTCATTAATGCTTGCTTGATCTTCATCGGCCACCAGCCACGTCGCCGCGGGCATTCTTATCTCGGTCTCTTTGAGATACACCGGATGCTTGGGATCGCGAGGTGTGGTAGCGGCGTTAAGCGGCGTCCAACCCGATTGGCCAAGCCCCGTGCCTCCCATGAACGAGTTCATCGAGATGCTGCGCAAAATCGGCTGCCCGACGTATTGCGCCGGCACGCCCGTAGTGGAGCGACGTTTATCGGCCGGGCAATGATACACCCCGAGGTTCTTGGTATAAGGCCAGATCGTTCCACTTTTGATACCCTGAGGGTCGGACCCGTAAAAATAATAGCTACTCATGCCGCCGCCTGTTTCCGCGTTACCCGCACACCAGGTATTGGTCCAGGTCGAATATTGGGGATAGGCGTAAGGTATCTTGCCGGAGTTGTCGTCTGCGTAAATCTTGCAGGCCAGTGCCACCTGCTTCAGATTATTAATGCAGTATATCCGCTCAGCTTTCCGTTTGGCGTTCGCGAGCGCGGGGAGCAATAACGCCGCGAGAATGGCGATGATAGCGATGACGACCAATAGCTCGATCAAGGTGAACGCACGGACAATCCGCGAATTGGAGGATCTGATTTTCACAGCGTTTAGAAACTGAGTCATAAAATGATGCAAAGGTGCCCGCACCACACATTAACCATACGATACTTTTGTCCTAATGGTCAAGCATATCGTCCAACCATCGATTACGGACATGGGGCGAATCAACGCGGAGAGGACTGCAAATCGCGCGCACAAACGCCATGGTGGCGGCATCATCTGCCAAGGCTCCTCTAACAACCGGCAGGCAAATGCTTGGAAACCCTTAAATCGGCAACGCGCTCAAAGAGGAGCGGTGGTCCGTTCGACCATCCACGCATTATCGCGCTTGGAAGTTTTGCCGGTCGCAGTGGAAGGACTGTTTTTCGTGATGCCTGCCTTGGTTTCAGCATCAAGCCATTTCTTGATCTCGCCGTGGCCATCCGCAAATGAAAAGCCGCAGGCTCCGTTATGGTAAGAAGCAGGCACGTCATCCCAAGTGGTGGCGGAGGGCCACGCGCTCGCCGCCGGCATGTGCATGCCGATCAACTCATCATTGATGCTGTCCGGATGTTCATCGACAAACACCCAGGTCATGGCCGGCCCGGGACGGACGAAATCGCTTTCCTTCAGATACATCCGATAGGTGGTATAGCCGTAAACATCCTTTTCCACGGTGCCGCCAACGAAGCCATTCATGGAAATGCTGCGCACGCGAGGCCCGATCAAACTGGGAATCTTGTCGGCCGGACACTTGTAAACGCCGACGGACTTTGCATTGTAAATCCCCAGTGCGCCCTGTTTGAGAAAGTCCACATTGGTATTGGCGCCGGTCGGCACACCAGCGCCCCAGTTCAACCAACCTGTGCACCAGCGATTCAAGTTTGTGGTCAAGCCGCCTTCATTGGGCACCAGGCGGGCATTGTCGGTATTATAGAGGTTAAACGCCAGTGCCTGCTGCTTGAGGTTATTGAGGCACGAGATGCCCTCAGCTTTGGTCTTCGCCTTGGCCAACGCCGGCAGCAACAGCGCAGCAAGAATGGCAATGATGGCAATGACCACCAGCAATTCGATCAGCGTGAACCCACGATACAAGCTACTTGGCTTGCGCCGGGCGTCAAATTCCTGTTCAGAAGGCAAATACATAGTGTGAGGCACTTTTATCGGAGCATCAATGAAGTTTATGGTAATCCTAAAGCTCACAGGCGTCAAGTGAAGGTTGTCTGTCAAAATCCCGGCAAAACCTCTCAAACCCGGCGCTTAAATCACTTTAAATCAACAAGCTATCTGCGCGCCACCCATCCGGCGCTTAACATAACCGGTTTCATTTGGCGCATTTAAAAAAATGCAGGCGCGAATAGGTGCTACAAGGTGCGAATTACTGCGAACTACCTTTAAGCCTTGCCGTTTCATATCACCCCATTTCGAGCCCATTCAAAAATCTGCATTCTTCACTTTTCATTTAATAGTTGGGTTCGTTTTTCATTTCCTTAATGTAACAGATTCTCCTAACTATCCAACATACAACAATTTACAACTTTTCCAAGTTGGGTTCGTTTTGTAAAATTTACATATCGCGCCTGGCTTCCCGCTCCCTTGCTTCCCCGCCGCCCCCCGAACGTCGCACCACTCCCTTTGGACGGAGTGAGGGACTATTTCCACAGCAGCTTGAACGTTAACCGGGCTCCAGAATATCCAAGCCGCTCCAGCCATCGAAGCGCCGCGATTGCCATTCTCCCAGTTGTATCCCCCTCCCTGCTCCGTGGTAAAATCGGCTCCCGACCCGACATCCTTTCTTCCCTTCGCGCTCTTCTGTAAATCCCCCGTCCCAGCCCCGCGCCTCCGCGCGGTAAAAATTCACATGTCAAAGATCCTCCCGCCCGGACATGCGTCCGAACATACACAAGTTTTCCCGGCAATCCCGGAAGGACCGGCAATCGCGGCAGGATTTATGCAAAAACCCTCGGGAAAACGAGAAAATGCCCCCTCGAACCCTCCGTCCCAGGCACAAAAAAAGAGGCACCCGCTTGCGCGGATGCCTCCTGAAAACCGACTTGCTCTGCGCTTAGTTACCGATGCGCAGGCGATAGAACTTCGGCGACGCTCCAGTCGCCACCGTGGCCTTATAAGAACCCGGGCTCAGCTTGGTCATGGTCGGGGCTTCGTCCGTATACGGACCCGTCACGACCGAGGCGCTTTGCAGCTTGAAGAACGTGGTGGCTTCGTCGATGCCCCAGTTGAAGCTGATCTCCGTGTTGGCGCCGACTTGCTTGATGTTCGTGATATTGAGGTCGAGCCGCACCACGCGCAGGTTGTCATACACCACGCCCGAGGCGCCAGTCATGATGGAATCATATGCGTCGGTATAGCCGAGCATCAGATCACCGTTGGTGAACGCCGTCGTGTTGGTGTAGCTCATGATGAGCGTGTTATCGATCTTGAGGCGGACCAAACGTCCGACCTTGCTGACTTCCACATCGGCCCAGGTCGGCGTCGTGCTGTTTTCAGTCGAGCCCGGCGCGCCGGGGGTGATGTTGCCGCCGAAGGGAGGATTCTTGAAGATGCCCGTCAGCGTGGTGGCGCTGACGCCAGGCGTCAGGGCCGTCGGATTGTTGGCGGCCGTCGTCGGCGCGCTATAGATCACATAGTCACCCAAAGCAGCGCCGTCCGCTTCCACGCCGTAGAACAACCCGTCGAAGGTCGAGGGAGTCGCGCTCACGCCGTTGAAGGTGGTGGTGCTGTTACGGAACCAATTCGTGTGATTGCTGTCGTGATTGATGCCGAACAGCGCGTACTCGGTCGTCGAGGCCGCATTGCCGACCATGAGGAACATGTCGAATCGGACGGCATAGTTGCCGCTGAAGCTCTTGCCAATCGGGTAGGCATTCACGCCCGCCGCGCCCAGCGCCGAACCTTCGTCCTTGTTCGCCGTCATGTAGAAGCCGATGGTGTCGGCCGTGGAGTGCGGCGCCGCCGGAATGGCGGGGATGCTTGAACCCGAGGAATAATCGTAGAACACGTTCGCCCGGTAATCATCGATGCCGTTCGCGGAACCGGCCGTGATCTTCCAGTTCGCCGTGTCGTCCACGTTGAAGTCCTGCGAGTAGAGGATGGTGGTTTCCGCCGGCACTTCGTCGTCCACGATGGTGGCCGTGGCCGAGGTCGGCGCATTGGTGCCCACCACATACTCCCCGCCCGTGGCGGGGGCGACGGTCACCACAAAGGTCTGGTCGCCTTGCAACAGGTTGTCATTCACCGGATTCACGTCCACCGTCAGGCTCACGTCGCCCGGATTGAAGTTGACCACCGGATTCGCCGGCAGAGTGTAGCGCGACGGAGCCGCCGTGCCGCCACCAGCCGCGATGTTCACCCCAAAGGTCGCCGCCTGGAGGTCGCCGCGGCGGGTCAGGCGGAACCGGGTATAATCAGTCGCGATGCGTTCATACATGGATCCCTGCACCAGGGAGATGTCGATCATCGGCTTGTCGTTATCGATGATATTCATCTGCGCGCTCGGCGGGGAGCCGGCGGAGTAGTTCGGGGAGGCGTTGATGTTCAAAATCGCGGTTTCCGTGAGTTCCGAGGTGGTGTCATCCACTGCGGTGAGCGTCACGTTAATGGCGTTGGTCCCGGCCGGAATGGTCAGGATGTTGCCGTTTACCACCACGTTGTTGGTCTTCAACACATAGTCGTTGGTGCGCGTCGCCGTGCCGCCCATGGAGATGCTGACGGCCAGCGGAACAGCGATGGACGGGAAGTTCGCGCGGGTGATGGTGAACGTTCCCGTGGTGGCGCCGGCTTCAAACACATCCGTCGTATCCGACGTCACGCTGACTTCAGTCGAGGGGGTTTCGAGCGTGAATGCTCCACCCGCACCGCCGGAACCGGTCGGGTCCGACGTGGTGGTGGCCGTGGTGGTCAGGCCGAGGGAATAGATGCGCATCCGTTCCGTGACGGCGGAGATCACATAGATGTTGTCCGCGGCGTCGAAACCGATCTGGCGGGCGGTGCCCACCGTGCTGAACTCGATGCGTCCGGCGAGGTCAGGAATGCCAGCCGTCATGCGCATCAAAATCACCAGGCCGGTGCTGCGCTGGACCGCGCAATACTTCATATCCGAGGAAACCGCCACGGAAACGACATTGCTGAGGAGATCGTTCGGAGATCCCAAGCCCTGGCTCGTGGTCAGGGAATCCCACAACACGGTGGGCCCGGCCGGATCGATGACGTTCAGGCCGAATTGACCACCGGCCGAACGGCCGTCGGTCAGATAGAAGTAGCCGTTGGTCGCACGATCGAGACCCATCGTTTGACTGGCATTGAAGACGATCGACGCATTGCCAACCTTCTGGTCGGGATAGGTGGACCACGGAAACGGATTGGCGCCAATGACATATTTCCAGAGACAGTTCAGTTCCGCTTGGAAACCGGGAGTCGTCTCGTAGTCTTCGTCAGTCGTGTAAACCGTCAAATCGCCGGTCGCTTGCGAACCGGTGACATACACTTCGGAGAGACTGCCGTGATTCATCGAGGGATCCAGCGGCGACGCCATCGCGCCAATCGGCGCCATGAAGACATTCGTGCCGCTGGTGGCGGAGACGTTCGGGTCCGCCTGGAACAGGTTGCCGGTCACATCGGTGAAATCGCAGATATACAGATTGTCGTCGTCCTGACCGACACGGATGCGCCACGGCATGCTTGCCGAGGCGGCCACCATGTTCAGACCGGCGGTCAAGGCGGTGTTGCCCTGGCCAATCGCATCCGACATGTCGTTGTTCAACATATAGATACCGTCACCGGTGGCGCGGCCGCCGGCGGTGGTGCCAGGGCTGTTGCCGACGTAAATACGTCCGAAATACGGACTGGCCGGGCGTTTGTTGATGGAAATCGCGCGCGGTCCGTAGAACTGGGTGTTGTTCGTCGTCGCCGCCGTGGGAAGAATATAAGAAGGCGTGCCGCTGCCGACTTTGAACACCTCAACTTTGAACGGGCTGGTGACCGCGCCCACATTGGTTACCGTCAGGCCGGGCGCAACCGCGCCGAGCGTGAAACTGTTGGCGCCGCCATTCCAAATGATGCGGACAGTGTCGGCCGCTTCGTTCAGGCGGAACGATACCGTTCCCGCGTTATTCGTGAGACACGTGGCGTAAGGATGCGCCGTGGCGACTCTTGTGGATAAGCCGGCGAGCGCCAGCGCCAATATCAGACCACGCGTCGTGGTTCTGTTGTGGTGGTTTTTTTTCATTTTCATAGCAGGTCTGTCTTTGATGGCGGTAAACGTGGGGTTACATCGTCGTTCACCGCCTTGGTTTTAACTTTCGGGCAGTACTATTCGGCTACCATCGCACATGACAACCAACTTTGACAACCCAAAATCTGAAATTTGGGAAAAAATTTTCAAAGCCTTTCGGCCGGGGTAATCTGCGCTCATTTCAATTCCCCACCTCTTTGGCGGTCTTCTTGGTCGCACCCCAAGCCTTGAGGTCCGCTTCACCGGGAATAAACCCGGCCTCAATCGGCTTTCCGCATTTTTCGCAGGCACTCGCGCGACGGACACGCGGATATATCGTAACGTGCTGGTCCGCCGGACATTTTAACGCCATGGCTTCCTGCGGGCCTCCTTGCCCACACTGGGGACATTTAAACGCAAAGACATCTCGCGAGGTATAAAACTTCGTTTGGCACGTCATGCAAACGTAGCCATTGGCGTCAGATTCCAAGCCCATGGCCTTGTCACTTTTGCTGCAACCCGCCACTGCCAGCAGCAAGGCCGCCACCAGAATGCTGGTGAGCTGCGAAAGGATCTTCAATGGCGGCATGACCCTTCCTATTCTAAATTCTTTATGACGCATTGCCCATGCAAACTGAGTTTACTGCAGCTCCTTACGGCGTGGTTTTATTTTCATCCATCGAAAGTTCGCGCGCGTAAAGGTATTTTTTACCCTTTACCGGCACCCATTCCGCGTGGCCATCGCCAAAATTCGCATTCGCCCCGTCCGCGCCATGATTGTCACCCGCGTCGGGATAATCGTTGATCGCACCGGGTGTTGTGGACCGGGCATCATCGGCGTCCACCTGCAACCAGATTCCCGACGGCCCCACCACCTGCCCAGCAAATCCCAACCCGCAGACCGCCCGGTGCTTGTACGTGAGCATCCGGCTCTCGGTTTTTTCGGTGCCATACAGCGTAACGCCGGCGTCCGTCATACACTGCTGCGGAGGAAGGCCTTCATCGGCGTTTCGCCACCATTGAAAATCTTCGTAGCTATGGCCCAAATACTTCGCACGAGTTAAGGCAAACTTCTGCAATCCAATGATGTCAACCGCTCCAGGCTCCGGATAACAGGCCCCCACGGTGGTGGTGTTGGTGGCGATAATGAAATTCTGCGTCCCCGGACAAATAAACGAATTGATGTTCTTCACGTAGCCCCGGTAAAGCCAATTCAGATTATCGGAGTAATAACCATAAGTACCCGTGATATGCCCCCGATTGTCCTGGCTGTACATCAGGTGTCCCAGCCCCATTTGCTTCATGTTGTTCAGGCAACTGATCCGTTGCGCCTTCACTTTTGCCTTCGCCAGCGCGGGAAGCAACAGCGACGCCAGGATGGCGATGATGGCGATGACCACCAGTAATTCGATCAGGGTGAACCCACGCGGGCGACGATCAAGGGTCGAAGCGCAAACACCCTGCCGGGTGCCAGCGCTTCGCAAGGGACTCGCAATTACCATAATTTCTAAATCGACTTACGCCGGGCTCCTCGGGGAAGGACACCGGAATAATATATGCACGCTAATGCACTACGAAATCAGGAATAAGTCAATCACTTTGACACCATGGGGCCGGCTACTGATGGTCGCTGAAGGCGTCGAAAATCGCACCCACACCCTGCCGAAAAAGACGTCACGAGCCTCGAAATAAATGCCGGCGCCGCGCGCACCGCAAAATTCCACGCGCTCCAGGCGAAGCCTGAAAACGCCATATTTTATTGGCGAATCAATAAATTTGGTGATGACATTTTTACTTGCGCGCGCGTGCTGATCCGCCGCCGATGAGTCACCCGTGAAACAGCCGCACGTGCCGTTGCGCCGATATAGGATTGAGCAAAATACACGCCTGTGCTTCACATGTTTATGCGATGCATTAAAGGCCGCAACCTAGTACCTAAGTCCGACCAGACCGGGCATGACGCCGCGCGCACAGTAACAAAAATCCAACCGCCATCAGACTGAGCGCGGACGGTTCCGGCACCGTCGGTACGGACTGAGAAGGCGCCGGCTGCAGCCCGGCTTGCTCATACTGCGCCTTGGTTTCGAGCACGACCGCGCCACTGACCGGCGTCACCAATTGATAAAGCGCTGCCACTCGCATCGCGTCGTCAACTTTGCGCGCGGCCGCCAGTCGTGCGACCTCCTGCGCCGCCCAAAGGCGCACCAAGTGCGATGACGCCGCCGTTCCCTGGGCATGGTCGTCTGCCGATGGCGGGCCGCTTTCCTCCCGCACAAATTCGAATTTGCCAACCTTGCCGCTCCAGCCATCGAAGAGGCGTTCAAGGTCCGCTTGTAAAGTCCCCTGCCGTTGAAGGGAACCGACCGATTTTATGCCGTCCAATTTTTCCAGAACGCGGTTTGGCCCCGGTGACGTCTGCGCCTCCAGCAACAGCGGCGGTTTCGAACTGCGGTCGAATCGTTGCCGCAATTCTTCCGCCGCTTCCAGCAGGATGGGCTGTGGACCGTGAATCCATAACACCACGCCCGCCTGGCCTCCCGCCGCGAGGTCCCACGCACGTAACAACGCCGGCACATTGTCGTGTCCGCCCTCGCCCTGGAATTTTCGAGTCGCCATTTTGCGATACAGCTCCGCTGAACCTTTTTGCAATGGCACCAGCTCTTCACAACCGTCCCTCGCGAGGAGGAGCGAGAAATCCACATTCGTCGGCAATCGGCCAAGCGCCGCGCCAATGGCCGTGGAACTGGCCTCGATGCCCTTGGTGCCGTCCACCACCACGATGACCCGGTCTGGCGGTAACACCGGCTTTTCGACGATTGCTTGATGAATGATTTGGTTGGTGCCTGAGCGCGTGTCGCTGCTCCAGGTGGAATTACTCGTCGCCGGGCGGCGCGTGCGCAACGTGCTCGTCGGGTCAGACAATTCGTGATCGCGCAACTGCCCGCGCAACGCGTAAACACCCGGCTTGCCGTCCTCCGCTGTCAGTTTGCCTCCCGGCGCGGTGAGCGCCTGGCTCGACTCCGCCCAGACCGAATGACGCAGCGCATCGCCAATCGAAAAATTTCGCTCAGCAAAATACGGCCAGCACAGGCTGCCCTCCTCTGCTGACATCAAAGCCAGCGGCGATACTACGCCCAGCCGCACCTTCATCCGCCCACCCGCCGGCGGGACCGGGAAACATTGCATGAGCACACGGTCAGGGCCGCAAGTCGTGACGAGCACCGGGTCGCGCCGCTGCGATACCACCTGTTTGTACGCCGTCTTTACCTGACTGCGACCGCCGAAGGCCGCTTCCCGTTCCTCACCGTCAATCCAAAGAGTCAGCCGTGAAACAACCCCGCCTGGCGGCAACTGGATTTGCGCCCTGGCTTCGCGTTGAAGCTGGGAATCATTCTTAAACTCCAGCGTCCATTCCGTGTACGCGAGAACCGATTCCGGATAGATGATGGCATCCTCGCGCGAGGTAACGAGTGAAAGCCCCCGCACGCAACCCGCCACAGCATCTCCACCTTGATCATTGTCCCAGGTGAATTCCTCCTCCATCACGTTCCACGCTCCCCGGCCCGCGTAAAGCCGGGGTGGCGGCACGGCATTGAACGGACGGCCATAAACGCGGTAGTAAATGGTCCTCGCCGTTTCCGCCGAGATGTTGCTGCTCCAGTTATATATGTCGAGTTCGCCGCGGCGGTTGCCGCGACCATAGCAGACGCGGAGCAAGTCGTTCTCCTGGCCCCACGAGCGCAACCATTGAATGCCGCGCGTGCTTTCCGCCGGGGAATTCGACGCCGCCTTGCTCAGGCCCATTTCGGCGATGTAGGTTGGGACCGCCAAAGCAATCAGTGCAATCAAGCCCAACCCCATGCCGCGCCACAATCCCGGCAGCGGGGCGGTCACTTCTCCGCTGCGGCGCAATTTTCGACGCAGGAACAACGCACAGGTGAACGCCAGCAGCGGAGAAAGCGGTATGAAACCAAATCCAAAAAAGAGGATGCCCACGGCCGCGAACGGCGTGGTGGGAAGAAACAGCACCGCATAGACCAGGGCTATTCCGATGGTAAAGCCGCTCGCCCAGCCGAGCACGGTTCGCCACCGGGTATCGTCTCGCACCACCATCACCCAGATCGTCACGTTAACCAGCGGCACCAAACCCACCAGCGCGACGTGTACCAGCGTGGGAATGGGATCAAACAAAACCGCAGCACATGCGCCGCTTAGATATTCAAACACGAGCGTGCCGATTGGCAGCAGGACACCAAAGAGCATCAGGAACGTCATCCCCAACGCGTAGGCAAAACCGCGCTTGGGACGCTGCACCATGGATTGGGCAGCGGGATCGGGCTTCGGCGCTGACTCCACCGTCGGCGCGGCTTCCGGCGCGCCGAGCCGCGCAAGGATTTGTGCGACATCCTGTTCGGTGACCGTGGTTAATTTCAGACGCGCGACCTCCTCCTCGACATGGCGCCGCAAATCCTCCGTCACTTCATTTACATCCGCCCCCGAGGCGGCCAGTGATTGACGCATCCCCGCCAGATATTGTTCCAACCTCCCTTTGGCTGACTCTGTCCATTGACTCATGTACTGCTCCTTTCCTGCAACTTTCGCATCCCTTTGTTCAGGCTCTCGAGATACGCATTCATCGCCCCCATGACCTCGTGCCCCGCCTTGGTCAGCGCATAATATTTGCGCGCCGGCCCTTCCGAAGATTCTTCCAATCGCGCAGAGATATAACCCTGCACCCGCAACCGCGACAGCAGTGGATACAATGTCCCCTCCGTCACGCCCAGACCTGGAACCGCCACCAGCGTCTTGACCAGCTCATAGCCGTAACGCTCCTTCTCCGCTAGCGCGTTCAAAATGCAAAGCTCCAAAACGCCCTTGCGGACCTGCACCGTCCAGTTGTCGAAAAAATCGCTCAATTGGGGTTGCCGGTTGTCATCCTGCGTTTGTTTCGCAGACGAATTATCTCCCCGTCACTCGCTCTTTTTATCGCGCTCGCTTTCACTACTATGTATTACATACTACTTGGCGGCGCATAGGTCAAGGGAGAATTTTTGAGACCTGAGGCGGCAGCGGACGAATCGCCCGCACCGCCGATTATTTGATCGTCAGCGGCAGGCTCTCGCTGTGGCTGTTGAACTCGGGCGCATACATGCACTGGATGGCGGCGATGCCGGTCTGATACTGGCCTCTGAGTTGGACGCGCGTGGAGTATTCGAAGACGTAAACGCCTTTGGGCAGGTAATCGATGAAGAAGTGGCTCGCGACGTCGCGCGTGCTTTCGTAATAGCGCAGGCCGTCCTGGTATTTGTATTGGGAAATGACATTGACCGGTTCGGTGCCGCTGCCGCGCTGGTCTTCCAGGTGAACGTATTCCATGTCACGATCCACCCGCAGTTCGATGCGCACGACCAGTTCGTCGCCGACCGCCAGCGCGCCTTTCACCGGTTCGAGGGTCTGACCTTTGGCGGTGTTGATTTTGTTGTAGAGGCTCTTCTTCAATTTCAACGGCGTGCCTTCATACGGCGTGACTTTCGAGATGTCCTCCAGGTATTGCCAGTTGACGCTGCCCCACGCGACGCCGGCGTCCACTTTCTTCACGGTGATCTCGCCGAGCTTCGGTTTGATGTCGGCGGGCGCGAAACGGTATTCGTAGAATCCGGTGCCCGGCTCCACTTTCGTTGCCGCCTTTTGGCCCGCGGCCTGGTGCGTGTTTTCGACCGACGGCGTGACATCCACGCCATCCAGTTTCACCTGCACCAGCGCGTCGCTGGAGAGCAATTCCTTGCCGCGCAAGAGCAACGCATACACCGCGTCCGACGTCGCCTTGGTCGTCTTCCAATCCTGCGTCTGCTTTTGCTTGAGCAGCCAGACGCGGCATTCCTCGACCGCCGCCTGGTCCTGCATGACTTCGTCGAAGGCCTCGATCATGAGCGCCTGGGTTTCAATCGGCGCGCGATACCACCACCAGCTCAATTCGGTGTCGCGCCAGAACATGCCCATTTCCTCATTGGTCACGCTGCGCTCCTTGATCGACTTCATGATGTCCTGCGGCGTGGTGTCGCCGGCAACTTTCGCGAAGGCGTTGAAACGATATAGCGCAATGGCGAGATGACCCTGCGTCTGGCGGCAATCGGTCTTGAGCCAGAACTTGCGCGACTGTTTCAAAAAGAAATCCACCGCCGGTTTGTTTTGCGGGGCGATCGCGAGGTCCTTCAGGAAAAAGCTGCGGCCATACAGATACAATGCGTCGGTGGAACTCGGCACATATTTGTCCGGCTCCGGATTGGCCTGGATGCGGTCGTATTCCTCCTTCATCCAGCCATCGAGCCGTTGCAGCGAACGAATCGCCGGGGCGACATCGACGTCCACGCCCAGGTGACGCAGCCGCCCAAAGCCCGTGGTGATGTAGAGCGTGATGTAATCATTCGCCATGCCGCCCGGGAACCACGGCCAGCGGCCGTCGCCGAGTTGCATGTCGGTAAGCTTGCGCAAGGTCTTCGCGGTTTCGTTATTGAGGCGATTGTCGTCGAACAGGATGCCGACGTTCTTGCGGGCCTGGCTTTCATTGAGCGCCTGCTGCAGCCACGGCGTCTCCTCGATCATGACCGACTTAAGGTCCTGATTTTTCACGAGCGGACTTTCGAGCGCCGGTGTGTTTTTCCATTGATCGAAAATGCGGCGGATCTTCGGATCGCTGTTGGCGATGTTTCGCGCGAGCGCGTTCGCGTAGAGACGGTTGAACGTCTGCTCGCTGCATTCGTAGGGATATTCGATGAGATACGGCAGCGCGAGCACGGCATACCAAGCGGGATGCGAGACCATCTCGACGACGAGGCTTTGGTTTTGCAGCGTCTTCGATCCGCCCGATTTGAGCAGCTTTGTGAACTCGAATTTCTTCGTCGCCGGCCCGCGAATTGGCAGCGGCAGCGATTCCGTCACCAGCACGCGACGCGACAAGACCGGGATATAACCCTCCTCGCCGTCGGAAACGGTGGTCGAGGCGCCGACCGCCTTGTAGGAAAGATAACCGCAGCCGTCCGGCACATGAATGCGCCACGAGTAACTGCGCGATTCCTTCGCGGGAATTTCAAACGCCTGCTCCGGCTTCGAGTTGCCGAGCATCTTGTCGGCGGACTGATTGTTTTCCGCCAGCGCGAAGGTGAGCTGCACCTTGCCGCTTTGCGGTTTGTCGGTCTGGTTGGAAACCTTGACCGTAAATTCTATGGTGTCGTCCTCGCGCAAAAATCGCGGCGCATTCGGCTGCACCATGAGGTCCTTGGCGGTGACGGCATGGCCCTCCAGAAATCCGCTGCGCAAGGAGCGATCATTGGCGAAGCCCATGAAATGCCACTTCGTGAGCGCCTCCGGCATGGTGAACTCCATGCGCACGACGCCGTTCGAATCCGACATCAACTGCGGATAAAAGAAAGCCGTCTCGCTGAGGTTTTTGCGCGCGGTCACGCCGCTGAGGTCGATTTTGGGGCCGCCGGCTGAACGAGCTTCGCGATCCTTGTAAGCCTGACCACCCAAACCAACTGCGTCCGCGTCGGGTAATTTTGCCTCACGGGGTGAATCGGCAAACAATTGCGCTCTCCCAGACGCCTTGGCGGCCGATGCAGGCGCCGGCGAGGCTGGGAGGAAGGCAAAGTTATCTACTGCGGCGGTTTGAGACCAGGCCCCATTGATCGATTCCTGTACCTCGGACTTCCGACTATAATAAACGGCGCCACCAAAGCCCCGAATCCTCGACCCGTAGCCCGCCAAAGCGGGCGGAAACGCGCGATAGGAGATCGATACATTTTGATAGGGATGGTTCCAACTCCCAAATACCTGCTGAAAACCAATGACAGAATTGGCGAACTGCGTTTGAAAATTCGAGTAATCCTCCCGGAACACGGAAAATCGCTCCGTCCAGCTTAGCGGCGCGAACGCGTCCAGCGACTCGTCGTAAAGTGTCGCCACCATTTCCGCGACTGCCTTCTCCGCAGGTGAGCCGTTGGTGCCCGCCGGTCCCGTGATCACTGCCGTCCACGTTTCCTTCTGGCTCGGTAGCAATTTGGAAACGAAATGCTCCCACTTGAGCGTGAGATCCTTGTTCTTCCAGGGAACGCCAATTTTTCGCGAGTCAATATAGGCGCGGTTCTCACGCACGTAAGTCACGTGCACGAAAAAGCCGCCGCGCATCGCCTCCGTCACCGCCACCTTGATCTGCTCCTGCGTCCGTCCGGGCTGGGTCCAATAGCGGCGGGTGAATTTGTTGTCCTGTTCGATTTCCACGAACGCGCGGCCGGTGTCATAGCCCGTGCCCCACAGCGCCATGAACTCCTCGCCCGGCTGCACTTCCCAATCCGGGGACACGAACAGCACTGGAATTTTTATCCCCAGACTGGTCGCGGTAGGATCGACGACTTGCAGCGGCAATTGGCCCGTGACTTTTTTCCCGAAACGATCCTGGGTGGTGAGCAACGCGCGGTAGGCTCCCGCCGGAAGATTGAACGAAAGCGTGACCAGTCCGTTGGTGCCGGTCGTGAACGGTTTTTCCGCGACGACTTTTCCCAGCGGCCAGTTGTTGGGATTGGCCAGGTCCTTGATCAGGCCGTTTTCATCCTCGCCATACATTCCGCCCAACGCCGCGCGATGCACTTTGTCCGGCGCGTCCAGCGCGTAAATCTTCACCGTGCCTTCGGCGACCTGGGGTTCGCCATCGAGGGTTTTGGTTTCGACTTTCAGGTCAAACGCTTTATCGGCGGTCAGCCAGGCATTCGCGCTGAGCATGGCTTCAAGCGCGGTGTAACCGACGCGCACGGAACGATCGGCGGAGCGGGTTTCGCCCGCGGAATCAGTCACGTCGGCATTGATCTGAAACACAAACGTCGGCTCATTCGTCACCGCCACTTTGGCATCCGGCTTCGCCACGAAATCGATTGTGAACGTGCCGTCATTTTTGGTCTTCACGGTCCCGTGCGCGATCTCCTCGCTGCCGCCGCCATAACCGCCGCCGCGCCACCAGCCCCACCACCACGGCATCCGCACTTCGCGCACGATGCGATATTTCACCTGCGCGCCATCCACGGCCGCGCCGGTAAAGGCCATCGCGTGACCGGTGAGGCTGACCTTGTCGTTCAGCTTCGCCGCGGTCTTCGGCACGTCGAGCGTGACTTCGAATTTGGGACGCTTGTATTCCTCCACCCGCAGGCCCACCGAACCGAGCGCGCGTCCCTCGATCATGAGCGACATCTGCCCCATGAGCCGGTCGCGCGGTGCGGTGAAACCGCCGGCGAAGGAACCGTAGTCGTTGGCGCGCTTTTTCTCGCGGGCGATTTCCTTGCCGTTCACGTCGCGAAACACCACGGTCACTTCCTCGCCTTTCAACGTTTCGTAAACATTTTTCGCCTGGTCCGACCAGATGCAGATGCCCTTGTATTGGATGGTCTGGCCGGGGCGATAAAGCGCGCGGTCGGTGAAGAAAATCGTCTGCGCCTGCGCCTGCCGCGGATCCTGGCTTTGCCAGTCGTAATTCCAGATGTCATCAGCCGTTGCGACCTGCTGGCCTTCGTAACTTGCGCGGAAGAGGTAGCCGCGATTCTTCTCGGGCGTCATTTCAAACTGGCCGTTTTCGTCCGTGGTGAGCGGGGCATCCGCCACGCGGTTCCCCTGCGCATCGAGGTGCCACACGGAAACTTTCGCGCCCGCGATGGGCTCGCCCGAGTTCGCCTGGAGTACAAAACCCCCACTCTTGCCACCGCGCGAACGCGTGACCAGCGTCAGTCCGGTGACCCAGACATCCGTCAGCGACACGACATTTTCCTTTTCGCCAAATTTTGGATCGTGGCTGGCGACGATGAAATAAAATCCCGGCTTCAACGCATCCGGCGCGGACACGGCAAACGTCTTTTGCTTGTAGTCCGTCGTCGCCGGCAATTGCGCGCTCCATTCCAGCGCCGGCGCGCGCGCAATGATTTCGCGCCGCTCGGCATCGCTGAGGCTGTTGGGACGATTGCGATGCTTATCGAGAAAGATTTCCCAATCCACAGGGATGGCGCGGAAGTAAACGACGCCGACATTTCGATATTGCACCGTGATGACCGGGCACGAACCCGTCGGCGAAATGCCCGCGCCGCAATTCCAGATGCGCTCCGTGTTGATCGACGCTGATTTCGCCTCGATTTCCGTCAATAGATTGCGACAAAGCTTCCCGCCGACTGATTTCGGAAACGTGTCCGCGCCCTGCTTCGCGAGTTTGTGCGCGCCTACCCAATCGCCCTGCTGCTGCAGGAGCCGTGTATTGCAACGCCAGCGCCGAAATCTCGAAGTCGGCTGCTCCACCGCGCCAGATAGCGCGCGTCCTTGTCCGTGTTCCCAAACGCCGTGTTCCATCCCCACATGAGGCGCTCCAGGTCCGCATTGGCAAAAGCAAACTGCGGTTCAGTGTCGGCCTTGTGAAAACGCAACAAGTCCTGATACAGGCGAATGGCTTTCAGCGTCGGCGAATCGGCATCGGTTGATTCCGGTTTCCACGCGATGAATTTCTCCGCCGAATCCAGGATCGGCATGGCGGCCGAAAGCTCGAATGCGCCTTCCGGCCGCGCGCCCACCTGATCCCCGGCGACGTAAAATTGCAGCGCTTCGTGCGCGATGAAATCATACAGCGTCGGCCGGTATTTGTCGGGCATCGTGCCCTTGGTGAGCAGGTCATTCCACGCGGCAATCGGCGTCGCTTTCAGGATTTTTTCCGCCGCCAGCGCCTTTTGAAACTGTTTGTCGATCTCCGCGTAGAGCCTCGGCAAATCCCAAGTGGTGAAATCCTTGCCCGGCTGTGCCCCCGTCGCCGTGCGTTGCTGGAAGCGCCAGCGATTTTGTTGCAGGTATTGCCAGTACCACTCGGCCAGCAACGTATCCATGAGGGGCACCATCTCCCTGGGCGCCTTCGCAATTTCAGCCTGAAGCCGGATAATTTTTTCCTCCGGTTTGTTTCCCTGCACGTTGCCCTCTAGCGCGATCTTTTCGCCGATGGCTTTCACCGCTTCCGCGTACGCCTTGTCTTTGAGCGCCGCCTGGATGATCGGTTCGAGATTGGTGATGGCGGTTTTCGGCAGGCCTTTCTTCACGGCGTCTTCCACCGCCTTCCATTGCGCATCACGCGGTCCGGCGTGGAGGGAAAATCCTGTCAGCATAAATAGCAATGCGACCAAAGCTGTCATGGGCTGGCTGATCCAATTCCGGCGGCCGCGTTCGTATCGGTTCATATCAATTAAAGTTTCACCACAATTACCACTCCATTGGACGGCAACGGAGTTTTTGTGCTCCCGTAAATCCTTTGACCGAGGAATTATGTGCGACGCTCGGCCAAAGAGCGAGCCGACACCGCCTGTTGAAAGAAAAACTGCGGGGCAAAAAAAGCTGTTCGACGCCCATTCGTCACTTGAAGTTCGTCCACAATGTTTTAAACTGCGGTCAAGAGTTCCCCCGGGCATGAGAGTTGGTCGTACAATGGAAGAAGTTAAACGTTTAACCAATACCAGGGTTGGTTTCTCATTTGGACTATGAGAGGCGGACGGTGCGAATCCCGGTATTCCACAGACAACGCACCAATAAAGAGAAATGAGATCATGAAGAAAAGATTATCCCACATCGTGGCCCTTGGCCTGTTTACTCTTTCGTCCATTGCGGCGAGCGCGCAAGGTCTGAGGCTGGATCTGGCCTGGAACCTTTACCCGGGCGATCGCCCCTATCTTTCAGGCGCCACAACCCAACGCGGCATGACTTATAATCCCGCCACCAGTCATTTGATTCTGGTAAGCCGCGCGCCAACCCTCACGGTAAACGTGCTGGATGCCGTGACGGGAAATGACGTGTCCAGCATGGATACCAGCGGGGTCACCAATCCCGGCACGTTTGTATTAAGCAAGATTGCGGCGGCGGCGGACGGAGTCATCTACGGGGCCAATTTCGGCACCATTGGCGGCGCCACCCCGACGTTCACGGTGTATCGCTGGCAGGATGAGAGCAGCATCTGCACGATTGCCTACTCCGGCGATCCCGGCGCGGGCAACATCCAGCAATGGGGCACCACCTTCGACGTGCGGGGCGCGGGCACAAACACCCAAATCATTGTGACCTCCAGCGCGGGCACCATCGCCTCCCTCCTGACCACGACCGATGGCACCAATTTCAACTCCCAGGTGCTTGCCACCGACCTCTTGCCCGGCCAGCTTGGCATCGCGGTCGCCTTTGGAACAAACGATACATTCTGGACGAAATCAATCGATGGTCCTCTCGTTCATCTGGGCTTCAATACAAACACTGGTACGGCGACGACCTTGCAGAATTATAGCGTGACCAATTTCCCCGGCACCGTCGGACCGCTGGGTGTTGATGTGACCAATAACCTCCTTTTGGGAATTAACATCACGACGCCGGATACGGCGAATCTTTACAGCATATCAAACCTCGCCGCTGCCCCGCTTCTTTTGTGCAGCACCAACATCCCGCTGGATACGCCCAACACTTTGTATATGGGCTCCGTGGCTTTCGGCGCCGGGCTGGTCTTCACGCTCGACAGTAACAACGGGCTTCAAGGTTACAGCATGACCCCCTCGGCTGATCCGGTCCCGCCATCCATGGTGCTTCAACCCAAAAGCCAGACAGTATTTTCGGGTTCGACCGCCACACTGGTGGCGTCCGCTGCCGGGACCGCACCGCTCAGTTATCAATGGCAGACCAACAGCGTGGACATTCCCAATGCCACCAACGCAGTCCTGAGCCTTACCAACGTGCAAGCCGGACAGGACGCCACGTATTCGGTGATCGTCACGAACATCGCCGGCACGGTGAGCAGCTTAAACGCCCATTTGACGGTGTTGCCGCCGGGCGTGATGACTCCCATCTGGAGCCTCGCGCCGGGCAGCCGCGCTTATTTGACCAGCACGAGCAACAACCAGCGCGGCATGGCTTACAATCCAGTGACCAAACATCTCGTGCTGGTGAATCGCGCGGGCACCGTGAGCGTGAATATTCTTGATGCGGCGACCGGCGCGGACGCGGGAACGATGAACCTCACGGGCGTGACCGGCGGCACGTTCAACATACTCATGATCGGCGTGGCGGACGATGGCGTGATTTACGCCGCCAACTTCGGGACCTACGGCCCGAGCGTCCCCATCAGCATTTATCGCTGGTCCAATGAAAGCGCGGTGCCAACACTCGCTTTTCAGGGCGACCCGAGTGGGGGCGTTCAAAACCGGCAGTGGGGCAATACTCTCGACGTCCGTGGCGCCGGCACGAATACACAAATCCTGCTTCCTTCCGGCGGCCAGCAATATGTCTCCCTCATGACCACCACCAACGGCACGAACTTTTCCTCGACGTTGCTGTCCGGCATTCCGAACGCCTCCATCCTCGAAGGCGCGGCTTTTGGCGCGGGCAACACGTTCTGGGGCAAGGACAGCGTCGGCACGGCGCTTTATCATTTCGGTTTTGATCTGACCACCGCCACGGCCACCGTGTTGGAATCCTTCGACTCCAGCCTCTTCGATCAGACGGTCAATCCCATCGGCATCGAACCTGGCCACAATCTCCTGGCCGGCGTGTCCATCGCCACGCCGGACACCTTCCGGCTATATGACATCAGCCAGTTGAGCCCGACCGCCGGCCCCGTCCTGCTGCAATCGGTCAAGACCCCCACTGATAACGCCAACACGCTCTTTCGCGGGGCGCTCGATTTCGGTGATGGCATGCTGTTCGCGCTCGACACCAACAACGGCATGAGCGCCTTTGCGTTACCGTTCCTCAATGTCCGGCTGGCCGGGGGCAACGTGGTGGTATCCTGGGCTTCGACGCTCGTGGGTTTTACACTGCAGAGCTGTCCGAATGTGTCATCCGGCATCTGGACGCCGGTAACTGGCGCAACGTTGAGCGGTGGCCGCTATAGCGTGACCAATGCCCCTGCCGGCACCGCGCTCTTCTACCGTCTCGCGAAGTAATTCACAGGACAATTCTGTCACACCGCCCGGGTTTGAACCACCCGGGCGGTTTTGCGTTCCAAGGGGAACGTAACAAATAGTTGGCATTTCAGGGGCGGGACGGAGAATATCCCGGCGGAAGACTTTTTATAATTTTCGAAGATTAACCGCACACTTTATGAATTTATCCAAATACGCAGCCGTGGCGCTCCTCACGATTTCCGGCGCCTTTTATTTTCAGCCTTCCGCGCAAGCCGCGGATACCAACATCGCAGCCGACTCGCTCGCCACTGAGCGGCTGACCGCCTGGCACGAGCGCATGGAGAAATCCGCCAAGGACCTGGGCTTGACCGAGGAGCAAAAGGAAAAGATCAAAGCGATTCTCAAGAAGAACCTCGGCGGCGTTCACGGCATCCATCAAAACGCCGAGCTCTCCGCCGAGGAAAAGCTGGCACGGGCGAAAGCCATCAAGGAAAAAATCAGCGACGAGTTCAAAACGGTTTTGACCCCGGAACAATTCGCCAAATGGAAGGCGAAGGAAGGCCAGACGTTGCCGCGCGCCCAGATGTCGCTCGACAAACTTCAGACGTTGATCGAATCCCTGAACCTTTCCGACGACCAAAAAGACAAGCTCAAGTCCTTTCACGAGGAACAGATGGACAAACTCCACGCGCTGCATGCGGACATGAGCCTGTCCCTCTCCGAAAAGATTGAAAAGCTCGCGGCGATGCGCAAGGAGACGGATCCCAAAATGAAGGAAGTTCTCGACGAGGAACAATACAAGCGCTGGGAGGCGGGAATCGACAAATGGCTCGCCCAGTTGCGCAAGACCGCGAAAGAAGAGGCGCCATAAGCGCTTCCCGGCTCACTTTTCGTAGTTGATGCCCTTGCGCGCCGCCTCGGCGCGAATGATGGCGGCGACCTGTTCATCGAACGAGTCGCCCTTCCCCCCGGCGGCGAGCCGTTTGCGTTCTGCGACGACAAACTTCTCACGCGCCCGGGTTAGTTTTTCCACCTTCGCCTGCAATTCGGCACGGTCTTTTTGCTTCTTTTCCACGACCGCCTGCAATTCCTTTTTATTGAGCTTCCGCAAATCCTCCGGCAGCTCATCTTTTTTCACAGCATCGAGTTTAAGTTTGCCGCTGTTCAAATCGTCCAGCAACTCGCCGCCGCCCTGCACCGCCACTCCCGCGCTGCTGTTGAACGAAAGCCGGTCCGCCGCCACGGATGCCGGAGCCGCCGCGGCCTCTGCCACCTTTTTCGACACCGCCCCTCGCGTGGCAGCGCCGCCGTACGCCACAACCGTGGTGCCGAGCCGGCGGCTCAGGTCGGCCAGTTCCGCATCCTGCGGCGCCTCGATGGCGGTCATGTTTCCCGTTTGCGGGATGGCGACATAGCGTCCCTCGGACAACCGCGCGATGTCCTTCCAGAATTTCATCGTCGCCGCCATGCCGCCGCACTGCACGCTGTTGATGATGAGATTTTTCTTCACCGCCTCCTCACAGATGCCCGGGTACTTGGGGCCGTCGGCGTAGTCCATATGCGGCGGCGCGTCGCCCACCAGGAAAATAATCTTCAAGCCCTCCGACCCGCCACTCCACGACATTTTGTTTACCGCGGCGTCCAATGCTTCGTTCACGGATTCCGGCTCATCACCACCACCGGCCGCTTGAAAGGTTTTGAGTTGCGCGTAGACGGCATCAATGTCGTTGGTGAGGTCCACGGTTTTGGTCACGTATTCGTCGCCGCGATCGCGATAACCGACCAGGCCGATGCGCAGGTCCGGCGCGGGCTTCGCGCTCACCAGTTCGTTGGCGATGGACCAGATCTTTTGCTTCGCGCCTTCGATCAGCCCGCCCATCGAGCCAGTCGTATCCAGCACGAAACAGACTTCGACGCGCGGTTTCGACGGCTTGGTCACTTGGACGGAATCAGTCGCCTTGGTTTCTGCGAAGGACCACAGCGCCGTGAGGGCCACCACCGCGGCGAGTGAGAGTTGGAAAAATGTTTTCATGGATTAATCGATCATTGCCGGAGACAAAACCTTCCTCGGGTTATTCGTAAATTTCATAAACGGCGCCCTCGAGCACAAATTGCACATTCTGGCCCAGGGCAAGCCACGGGGCCGCCTTGGGAGTTTTGGTGAGGAACCCGAAATACGCGGGCGAGCCAAACTTGATCCGCACCCGTTTGGCATCCGGAAACTTCTGCACCGATGCCTCGATCCATTGTTTGTCGTTCTGAAAGAAAGTCTTTCCGCCGGCAAACTGACTTTGCGCTTTCGCCTCGTCCGGTGACTCCGGTTTCAACACTCCACCCGCAGCCAGATCACCCGGCATCCGATATTCCCTGACCGCCCCTGCGCTGGCAGTGGCGGGCGCGTCCGCTGATTTCAGCGCCATGCTCGACCGCGCGCCCGCCACGGCGGATTCCCCATCCCGGTCCTTTTTAAATTTGTCCCACGCCTCCGAGGCTTGGCGTTGCGCGAGGCCATTGCTTTCCAGCCTCGGCAGGGAACGCGACTGCATCGGCACGTTGCGTTGCTTTTCATCCTCAAGAATCAGGTAGGAGGTGTAGGGCGTCACGATGCCGTATTTGCGCGCAAGGTCGCTCACCTCATCGCGAAGTTCCGCGTTCTCCCCGTGCAGGCGGATTTCATCGAGCAGATAGCCAACCCGGCGGGTCGCCCACAAGCGGGGAATAAATTCGTTGCCCGAATTTTCCGTGGGAAATTTTACCTCGTACGTGAATTTCTTCGTCGAGCTGTTCACCGTCCCTTCAATGATGACCGCCGAATCACCCTTGCCGGAATAGCGCCCCACCAGCACCAGTTGCTCGCCCTTGAACAAATCGGGCAGCGGCGAGGGATATAGCTTGGTGGCGCGCACGTCACCGGTGAATTTCAGCGCCGGATTCGCCAGCATCGGTTCCTTGATCTTGGCAAAAAAGCTGGAGACCTTGATTTCCAAATCCTCGTCGGGCAACACATACTGGCTGACGGCCCGGGTTTCCTCGGTGATGCGGTCCAGCAGGTGCGTGTTCACATCCGTGCCGATGCCGAAACAGAAAACGCGCGCCCGGCCTTCGCTCTCTTTTTTCGCATTCGCCACGATCTCATTTTCGTCCGTGGTCCCGATCGTCGGCTGGCCATCCGTCAGAAAAATCACCACGAACGGCCGGTCACCGGCCGGGCGCAGAGCCAGCGCCCGCGCCAGGGCGTCGTTGATCGCCGTGCCGCCCATCGGCTTGAGCTCTTTGATGAAACCATCCGCCCGGGACCGGTTTTGCTTCGAAGCGTCAACCAGTTTGTCGAACAACGGCTCCACCTCCGTCGAGAAGCGCATCACTTCGAAGCGGTCTCCGTCGTTCAGATTCTCCACGCAAAATTGCAGCGCCTTTTTCGCCTGTTCCAGTTTTTTGCCGGCCATGGAACCCGAGGTGTCCAGCACGAATACGATATCCTTGAGCACCACCTGCTTTTCCTTCACGTCCATGCCCGGCGACGCCAGCAACAGGAAATAACCGTCGTCCCCCGATCCGCGATGCGTCAGGAGATTAATGCCCAGCTCATCTTTTTCCGGCGCGAAGTAGAGGGCAAAGTCGCTCTCAGAACCGGCTTCTGAAATCTCATACGCGGCAGTGGCACGGGTGGTTCCGTCCCGCTTGATTTCCACCGCATGACTGGGCGAATAAATGGATTTGAGCGGACGTTTGGTTTCCAGGTTCACCTTTACGCTCACGTTTCTGACCGGCTTCGAGGAAAACTTCTCGGTGTTCAATGGCAGGAGATAACTGATCAGCCCGTTGTCCGCCGTCAGCAATTCCGTGTACGAAATGGAGATGCGCTTGCGGCTGTTCGGTTCGATCGGGAAGATGTGCACCTTGAAAATGCCCTGCCCGGCGTATTCCAGCAGCGCGGGGTCTTTCAGTTTGCGGACGATATCCTCGTAAATCCCGCGCGCCTTGTCGGCGCTCAACAATTCCGCGGAGACCTGTTTGCCGTCGATTTCCATAGTGAACTTGTCGATCTGCACGCCCTTGGGAATTGGAAATACGAAATCACCTTCGAGCCGCGCGGCATTGGGATTGTAAAATTCCTGATCGACCGTCGTCGTTGCCACCTGGTCCTCGATTCGGGTGTTCACTTTCACCGAACTCACCTCCAGCGGCGCAAAGGCATACGGCCGCGGCATGGGAAAAGGCCGGGGTGGCACCGGATGATGCGGCGGGCCCGGCCGCCAGTATGCCTCATCAACAATGATAAACCCCACGCCAAAAGCGGGTGTGACCATCGTGAGCACCCCCAACAAAATCGAAAATACCATCCATCTCTTCATGGAGGATTAGACGGAGCCCTTCCGGAAATACTCCCGGCAAAAATTCCACAGCCCTTGCCCCGGCTTACCTAGCTGGCAGAAGGTCGCGAACGGTAGGCATCCCGAAGAATCTGAATGGTATGCCGCAGCGGCAGGGGCGAACCGAGTTTTGCCAGATGCACCCGTAACTGCGTCAGGCATCCGATGTTGCCGGTGGCCAGTAAATCCGCTTTGGCGGCAAGGACGGCACGGGCTTTTTTCTCACCAAGCGACGCGGCGATTTGCGGCTGGTCCATATTGTAGGAACCCGCGCTGCCGCAACACAGATGCGGATCGCTGATCTCGACCAATTCCACCCCGGGGATGGCTTTCAACAAATCTCGCGGTTCGCGGCGGACGTTCTGCGCGTTCGCGAGGTGACAGGCGTCGTGATAGGCGATGCGCTGCGGACGCCCGAAACCGGCGGGCTTCTCCCGCAAACCAAGCGTCGTCAAAAACGCGCTCACATCCACCACCCGGCGGCGCAGCGCGTCGGCTTTCGCCTCGTCGGCAGTGCCGCGCAACACCAGGTGATATTCCTGCAACGTCGAGCCGCAGCCGGCGGCGTTGGTGATAACGGCATCCACGTCGTCCGGGAAAGCAGCGAGATTCTGTTGCGCAAATTTCTTCGCCCGGATCCAATCACCCGCATGCCAGGCCAGACCGCCGCAGCAACCTTGCGTTGGAGGGATGATCACCTCGACGCCATTGCGCGAGAGCACTTCGATCGTGGCTGTGTTGATATCGGGTTCCAAAACCTGTTGTGCGCAGCCAATGAGCAGCGCGACCCGCGCGCGGCGCTCGCCTTGGGCGGGAGTCAACGCGGGCCAGGTTTGTGCCGGAGGCGCTGACTTGGGCGCGAGTTCCAGCATGGGACGAAGCGCGCGCGGCACCAATGGCAGAACGGCCCGGCCCACTGCCGCCCCGCGCAACGCCAGGCGAAAGCGCGAAGGATACGGCACCGTCTGCGCGGCCAGCCAGCGATTCAGTTTTTCCAGCGGCGAACGTTTGAAATTTTTCGCGGACAACGCGCGAAACGGACTGATCAAATCGCGATACGGCACCCCGCTGGGACACGCCGGCTCGCAGGCGAGGCACGCGAGGCAGCGGTCGATGTGCGGTTGCGCATCCGCCAGCGCCAGCGTGCCTTCGAGCACCATCTTCATCAGCACGATGCGTCCGCGCGGACTGTCCATTTCCTGTCCCAGTTCCTGATACGTGGGACACGCCGACAGGCAAAAGCCGCAATGCACGCACGCCTGCACCGCGTGCGACATCGTCTCGCCGAACGGTTCGTGCTTTTCAGGTTGAATCGAGTGAAGCATTTAGTCGTCGAGCGCAGGAAATCGGTTTTCCGCATCCAGCGCGTGTTTGATGCCGTCGATGATGTCCGGACTGGCCCGAACTCCGTGCCAAAGCGGAGCGTCACCCCGCAACGTCATACCCGATAAATTCAGGGAAACGAGACGCTCGTGAAATTCTTTTGCAGCGTTACCCGCCGGAAGTGAAACGAAGGCCACGTTGCCGCCCGAACTCACCTGCAATCGGGAACCGTCGCACGTCCGCACCATCTCGGATAAAGCCGGGATTGCCTTGGGAGTGGCGGCAACCTTTATCAAAACCCCGTCGGGATGTTGCCACTGAATCTCGCGCAGGCGTGCCCACGTTGCATCGGCATCACCTGATGAAAGCACTTCGCCGGGCCAGCGTCCCAGCACTTCTCGAGAGATGACTTCCAGCGCTTCCGCCGGACCCGCGAGCCGCAGCAATATGGTTTTGCCGTCCGGCAAAAGTTCGAGGGCCTCGGTTTCCCATCTCGAATTTCCCGCTTCCATCATCAAGCGAACCGCTCCGTCAACGCTGGCAGTTGTGATCTTCAATGTCTGTCGGGAGGGCGGCGAGGGAAACACCTTGAAAGTGATGTCCGCCAGCACACCAAAGCGCCCCAAACTTCCCACAAAGAATTTTGGCAGGTCAAAGCCCGCGCTATTCTTCACCACCTTGCCGCCCATGCGCAGCAGTCGTCCCGCGCCATCCACGAAACGGACACCCAAAATAAAATCGCGCACGCCGCCATAACGAAAGCGTCCGGGACCGCTCACACCGGCGACGACCGTTCCGCCCAGCGTCGCGCCGGCTTGGAGCAGCAGCGGATCAAACGGCAGATATTGCCCCTTCGCCGCCAGCGCCTCGCTGATCTCGCGCACCGGTGTTCCAGCGAGAGCGGTGAAGGTAAATTCGTCGGGTTCGTATTCGAGAATACCGCTCAAGCCGCGCGTCGAGAGCAACGTCACCGTGTCGGAAATCTCTGAGAGCCGCGGCTTCGTGCGGGCGCCGACGGCCACCAGTCGCGGCGTCGAGCGCACGGCGTCAACCAGTTCGGCGGACGTCGCGGGAGAGAGGATTTCAGTCGTCGTCATTCCCGGGAAATGATACCCGCCTTTTCCAACGGATGAAGGCCGTGCTGATGCAACGCCGGCGCGCCTGCCCTTGGAAACATTTTGCCAGGATTGGCGAGTCCGAACGGATCGAACGCCGCTCGCACGCGTTTCATGCATTCCATTTCTTCCGCATTGAACATGTCGGGAAGATATTCAAGTTTCTCGACGCCCACGCCGTGCTCGCCGGTGATCGATCCGCCCATCTCGACGCACATCCGTAAAATACGTCCCGCCAGCGCTTCGGCGTGCGGCAATGCGCCTGGCTTGCGGCCATCGAACAAAATCAGCGGATGTAAATTTCCATCTCCGGCGTGAAAAACATTCGCGCAACGCAAGCCGGCTTCCCGCGTCATTTCTTCAATCCGGCGCAACGCCTCGCCCAGACGGCGACGCGGAACCACTCCGTCCTGCACGATAAAATCCGGCGATAGCCGGCCCACCGCACTGAACGCGCTTTTGCGTCCCTTCCAAATGGCGGCCCGTTCATTCGCATCGCGCGCGGGACGCGTTTCCACCGGATTGCTCGCGGCGAGAATGGCGTCGAGTTTTACGCGATCCACGGCCACCGCCTCGCGCGGCCCTTCGAGTTCCACGATCAACACCGCTTCGCATCCGGGCGGGTAATCGGCGTGCACCGCCGCCACGGCCGCCTCCAACGCCAGCGCGTCCATGATTTCAATCGCTCCCGGCAGCAGGCCGCTGGCGATCACGGCGGACACCGCATCCCCGGCGCCTTCCAGCGTGCGATACCCGGCCAGGACCGTGTGATAGCATTCGGGACGCGGCAGTAATTGCAGGGTGATTTCCAGCGCGATGCCGAACAGGCCTTCGTTGCCGTTGAACAACCCGCACCAGTCCGGTCCGATATTTTCCCGGCTCGCCCCGCCCCACTCCACCACTTCGCCGGTGCCCAGCACCGCTTTGATGCCGAGGACGTGATTGGAAGTCATCCCGTACTTCAGGCAATGGGCACCGCCGGAATTGAACGCCACGTTGCCGCCAATGGTGCAAATCTGCGCGCTCGACGGATCCGGCGCGTAATACAGCCCGTGCGGTGCGGCGGCGACGGAGACCTGGGTGTTGATCGTTCCCGGCTCCACAACGGCGATGCGTTGTTCCGCGTCCAAACGAAGGATGCGATTTAGACGATTCAGCGCGATGACGATGCCATCAGTCACCGGCAGCGAGCCGCCCGAGAGGCTCGTGCCGCTGCCACGCGCGACGAAAGGCAATTTCTCCCGGTGGCAAAAACGGACGAGAGCAATCACCTCGTCAGCCGTTTCCGGCATCGCCACCGCGAGCGGCGTGGCGCGAAAAGCCGTGAGGCCGTCGCTTTCGTAGGACGCCAGTTGCTCCGGCCGCTTCAGCAAACGCTGCGGCGGCAGAACCGCGCCCAGGCGCTGAAGAGCGTCAGACATGGCGGGTTACCGCAGGATTTCCCGCAACGCCGCCAGCACGAGATCGACATTGCGCGTCGTCGCGCCGTGTCCCATCAAACCGATGCGCCAGGCCTTGCCGGCCATCGCCCCGAGACCGCCGCCGATTTCAATGCCATATTCCTCCAGCAGCCGGCGGCGCGGTTTGGCTTCCTCGACATCCTTGGGCGCATAGACGCAATTCAACGTGTGGAGCGACTGTTGCGGCACGTAGCGAAGTCCCATCTCCTCGAGTCCGGAGCGCAAACGGCGATGCGCCAGTTCGTGCCGGGCGATGCGTTTTTCGAGCCCTTCCTCCACAACGATCTGCAGCGCCTCGCGCAACCCGTAGGTCATGTTGATCGGCGCGGTGTGATGATAAAACCGCGCGCCGCTGCCGCCGCTGTAATATTTGCGGAGCATGGAAACGTCGAGATACCAGGACTGGGGCTTGATTTTGCGCGCGTCCATCCGCGCGAGCGCGCGGTCGCCAAACGTCACCGGCGCGAGGCCGGGCGGGCAGCTCAGACATTTTTGCGTGCCGCTGTAGCACGCATCGATGCCCCATTCGTCGATGTTCAATTCATGGCCGCCGAGACTCGTCACCGCATCGACGACCAGCAGCGCGTTATGTTTGTGTACGACCTCCGCAAAGCCCGCCAGCGATTGATGCGCGCCCGTGCTGGTTTCGGCATGCACGATGGCCACCAGCTTCGACTTGGGATGTTCGTCGAGCGCCTTCGCGATTTGTTCGCGTGTAAAAATCTCGCCCCAGGGCATCTCGACCGTGTGCACCTTCGCGCCGTAACGCTCCATCATGTCCTGCATGCGGCCGCCGAACACGCCATTGATGCAAACGATTACCTCGTCACCGGGCTCGATCAGGTTGCTGGCGATGCACTCCATGCCGGCCATGCCGGTGCCGCTGACCGGGAACGTGAGTGCGTTCTTGGTGCGAAAAATCTGGCGCAGCAATTCGCACGTCTCGTCCATGATGGCGAGATATTGCGGATCGAGATGGCCGATGGTGGGCGAACCAAGCGCGCGCAGCACGCGATGCGGCACCGGGCTCGGTCCGGGGCCCATTAACAGGCGCTCGGCGGGGTTTACGGAAACGGCGGTCGTCTGGGTCAAATTCATAAGTGTAACTAGCGGCGGTGCTATCGTTAGGCAAGATTATTTGAAATCGCACGCGCCTGGATCCATCACACATTCATGTGCGCCCGGCCCTGCGCGCACGGTCACCCGGCCCTCAATTTCCTCATTTCGTTATTGGCAAGCCGGAGAAGCCGCGTATTGTTTCAGAACCAAAATTTTTTGACCTATGGCCAAAGCTAAAAATCCGAGAAAGCACATTCCCAACCGCGAAGAAGTCTCCGACATGCCGGACTGGCTGAAGAAAAAGCAGTGCCCGCAGCGCGAGAAATACATGTCCGGCAAACGCATCCTGCCCAGGAACATTTCGGGCAGGGAAAAGCTGGCCGATCTGATCGACGAGACGTTCCTCGCCTACAACAGCGCGCGTTTGAAGGAAGGCGCCCAATTGTTCACCCAGCGCATGCTCGCGCCGGATGTCACCGTCGGCATGACGCTCTCCGGCGCATTGACGCCGGCCGGTCTCGGCTGCTCGAGTGTGGTGCCCTTGATCAAGGCGGGCTTCGTGGACTGGATTGTCGCCACCGGCGCCAATCTGTATCACGACATGCATTTCGCGCTGAATTATCCCGTGCGCGTGGGCGATTTCAAATACGACGACACGGAACTGCGCAACAACGACATCGTTCGCGTTTATGACGTGCTGATCGGCTACAGCGATTGCCTGATGGCCACGGACGAAATTCTCCGAAACCTGCTCATCCAGCCGGAATTTCAAAAGGAAATGGGCACCGCGGAATTGCATTATCTCCTCGGCCGCTACTGCGCCGAATGGGAACGCAAGGCGGGTCTGAAGGATGTCTCGGTGCTGGCCGCGGCGTATCGCGCGGGCGTGCCCTGCTACACCTCGTCGCCGGGCGACTCCACCATCGGCATGAACGTGGCCGGCGTGGAACTGCGCGGCAACAAGCTGCGCATGAATCCGTCCATCGACGTCAACGAAACCACGGCCCTGGTACTCGCGGCCAAACGCGCGGGCGGCAAGAGCGCGGTGGTCCTTTGGGGCGGCGGCAGTCCGAAGAATTTCATGCTGCAAACCGAGCCGCAAATCCAGGAAGTGTTGCGCATCAAGGAATATGGACAGGACTACTTCCTGCAAATCACCGACGCGCGGCCCGACACCGGCGGTCTCTCCGGCGCGACCCCGAGCGAAGCGGTAAGCTGGGGCAAGGTGGACCCCGATCGCCTGCCGGACGCCGTGGTTTGCTACACCGACACGACGATCGCGATGCCGTTGATCACCAATTACGCGCTGGCCCGGCACAAGCCGCGCAAGCTGAAGCGCCTCTACGACAAGCGCGATGCCGCGGTCAAGGCCTTGACCAAGGAATACTTCACTCACAATGACGTGAAGATGGTCGATGGCAGCGAACCGGTCTATTGATCCGCTCTTAACCTTTGAATCGCGAAGGCCGGGTTTATCACCCGGCCTTTCTTTTTTGCCCGGCAATCGCCTTTTCATTCCCGCGCCGAACGCGCACACTCCACTTGTGCCTGGCCGCTGCCGATCATTATTCACCGCGCTGGTGCTGATCATTTTAGGGACTGCCCACTCCGCGCTGGCGCACACGCCCGGCTTGAGCACCGCCGTTGTGCGCATCCTGCCGGATCAACTCGACGTGGAACTGGTTTTTTCCATCACCGACGCCGGCGCATTGGTCAATCTGGACAGGGACGGCGACGGAAAATTCTCCAAAGCCGAGCTAACCGCCGGGGTGATGGAGCTTCAGTCGATGGCGGCGCAGGCGTTGGAAGTCAAAATGGACAACCGCCCCGTCCCACCCGCCAAAGCCACCTGCCGCTTTGACGATTTTGACAACGCCACCGTAAACCTCACGTTTGCGACGACGAATTTCTCAACGCTCGTGATGTGCTCAAGCTGGCTGGTGCTGCTGGAGCCCGCGCACCGCGAGACTTTTGCCCTGCAAAATGACAAGGGCGAAACTCTCTCCCAACGCGAACTCACCGGGCGCGATAACTGCGTCACCTTGCACTTCAACTCCGCGACACCGGATAAAAAAGAAATCGGGGCCGCCAATCCGGCGCCGGCAACCGTCAAATCATGGCGACCTGGCTGGATCGCTTTCGCAGCATTGATAGTCGTTGGCGTGGTCTCCTGGCATCTGACCAAGAGACGTTAATTGCATCAAACCCTCTCGGTCCGGCCGAACTCCTAATAATCCGCCGGACGCATGTGGCCGAGGCTGGTCTGATTGGCCATCTCGGAAAAACCGTCCATGGGCACTCCGTGATGCATCAAACGCCGCGCGTGGTCGATGACGTAATCCCACTGCAACGCCGGGCCGGGGTCCACTTTGTTTCGCTGGATGTGGTAATGGCCCAGCACACCTTCGTAGGCTTCCAGCTCACTGTCAGGCAGCTTGTTGGTGATCAGCTTTCCGTGCGCGTCCTTCGGATAATCGCATTTGATTTTGGGCAACACTTTGCACAGCGCGGCGGTGAGCTTGATCAAGGCGGCGTATTGCTGGGGCGTGTAGTCGTATTGAATTAATTCCTTGCCCTGAACCATGCCGATGATCGGATTTGGCCGCGCGGGATGGCCGACAAAATTTTTGGTCAGCACGCCACCATCACCCAATGACTCCGGCAGGATCAATGTCGTCTGGCCGCTGGCGTCCTTCTTGTACCATCGGTCGAAGGGGTTTTTACCATCAACTGGATACGCGCCCATGTTGGCGATTTCGATGCCGACGGAGCGCCCGTTTGACGTGGTCGCGTGCCACGCGCGTTCCTTCACATCGAGCGTCTGGTAAATCGTGCCATCGATATCGAGCATGAAGTGAACGCTCAAATCGCGATGATCGTGGAGCGTTTTGAAGCATTGGCGGCTCGTGCCGGCGACGTCGAAATGCAGGACGAACTGGTCCACCACACTTTGGAGCAGCGGCAAATCCCAGCCGCCGCCGCGAATCTGTTCAAGCTGCGCGTCGGTGAAATTCGTGCTGTGCCGCAGGCTGTAGCGGTTGGGCGAACTCAATTCCTTGACCTCTTCCGAGGAATCCTTCCAATCCGATTTGTCCATCGGGCTGAAACGGCGTTCCACGCGATAGGCATCATAGCCGTGCGGATCCATCCATGTCACCACGCGCGTGCCGGTGTGGACGAAATGCCCGGCGATCACGATTTCGTCGCCGGTGCGCGCGGCGATATCGCCGGTCTTGGGCGCGGTTTTGCAACCGGTGATAACCATCGCCGCCAAAAGAGCAGGCAGGCAGCGGGTCAAATTACGCATTGAAAGATTGGGCGAGAGGGTCGTGATCACCGGAATATTTGCCCCGGGAATCCGGCTGCGGTCAAGAAGCAAGTCAGCGGCACACATGCGGGATCAGCAATTTTCGCGTGCGTTTGGCCGCGCCGTGGCTAAAGTCCGCGCATGACCCAGGGGATGAAACTCAAGGACCAACCCGCCAGCGAACGCCCGCGGGAGCGACTCGCAGCCAGGGGACCGGAAGCCCTCACCGACGCGGAACTGATTGCGATCCTGTTGCGCACTGGCTTGAAGGGCACCAATGTCGTGGAAGTCGCCCAGCAACTGATCAGGAAATTCGGTTCCCTGCAAGCGCTGGCCCGCGCCTCGCTCAAGGACATCCAAAGCATCAAGGGCATCGGCCGCGACAAGGCAGTGACCCTCATGGCCGCCTTCACGCTCGCGCGAAAAATGGCCGAGGAGCTGGGCCGCGAATCGCCTGTGCTCGATACCCCGGAAGCCGTCGCCGAAGTGGTGCGCGAACTTACGCGCCTCTCCACAGTCGAAACCTTTCGCGTGCTGCTGTTGAATACGAGACGCCGCTTGATCGACGTCGTGAAAGTTTCCGACGGCATCCTCGACACCTTGTTGGTCCATGCACGAGACGTTTTTAAACCCGCCATCACGGCCAACGCGGCCGCGATTGTACTCATCCATAATCATCCGTCCGGAGATCCCACGCCATCCGAAGCCGACATCAAAGTCACGCGCGACCTGATCCGCGCCGGCCAGCTTCTGAAAATCGAAGTCCTCGATCACCTCGTGATGGGTCGTGCCACCGAAGCCCGGCCTAAGGATTACGTATCGCTGCGGGAGTTGGGGTATTTTGCCGGCTCATAGGTCTCAGCCCCCAAGCTTAAAAGCAAACCGCTCTCGCTGCTCACCGTCCTCGAAGCGGTAGTTATTTCGTCGTTTACAAGGCCCTGCAACGCAACCTTTTACTCCGCACCATCTGAATAATTATGCAGCCGATTTTCACTTTAGGGGGTTGCAAGGCCACATAAATATGTGACCATATATTCACAAAGAGCGGGCGAAAAACCAAAAAGGGTCGTGATGGCTTTACCCAGAGCCGTTGTGACTCGAATTCTGTTATCGCCATGAGAATGATTAAACGTCCGCTCGTTCAATCGGTTCTTCCTTAGCTCCAGACAGAAATCACCACAGCTCAGTTAAATCAATGCCGTATCTGCTATGAAACAAATAACCTGCAAATCTATTGGATTGAGATTTATATCCGCCACACTCGGCCTGGCCGCCGTTTTGCTCGCTCAACAAACCAAAGCCGCAACCAGCTATTACTTCGACGTTAACGGCGCGACCGCCGGTTCCGGCATCGTGGCGGGCAGCACCAATTCCTGGGAAGGCTCTGACTGGAGCACCGTTTCCGGGGGCAACGTCGCCACCATTGCCTGGGTGGACGGCGGTTTTCCGAGATTCTCGGCCACCCCGGACGCTGCGGGCACCTATACCGTGGCGGCCAGCAGTGATCATGTCATCGCCGGCATGTTTCAATCCACCGGCACCGCGAATATTGTCAATGTGAACGGGCCCGGCAAACTCTCCATCACCACCGGCCTCCAAGGCTTCTTTGTCCGGGGCGGTTGCAGCATGATAATCAACGCAGAACTCACCGGGCCGGGGGGGCTTCAGTATTCGCTCAGCGGCGGCACCGGCAACGGCAGTTATTTCCTTTATGGCACCAATACCTATGCCGGAGGAACTTCCTTGAACACCGCCGGCGGCATGAATTTCAACAACAACAGTTCCTTCGGCACCGGCCCGATCAGCTGGAACGTGGCCTCGCAAATTCTCGCTGACCCGGCCGCGACCGCGCCGATTACCATTTCCAACAGCATGACGACGCGCGCCGCCAGCCAGCTGATTTTTGTCAGCCCCACTGTCGCTCCGGTCACCTTCAGCGGGCCTTGGACAGTGCCTGCTGGAACGTCGCGTTTGACGATGAACAATGCCGCCACCAAGATGACCATCAGCGGCATCATCAGCGGAACGGGCGGCGCGTTGCTCAAGGACGGCGTAGGCACGCTCGTCTTGAACGGCGCCAATACTTACACTGGTGGCACCACTGTCACGAACGGCTTGCTCGAAATTGGACCGCTGGGATCGGTAGTAGGCTCCGTCAACGTTGCACCGTTGGCCGGCGTTCTCCGGCTCGACAACGCCACCTCCTTGAGTTCCGGCACCACCCTTAGCGCGGCCAGCAGCCTTGCCAACTCCATCGACCTTAATTTCACAGGCACGAACACGGTTTACGCCTTGCTGATTGATGGTGTTGCGCAATCTCCCGGCACTTGGGGCGCCATCGGCTCCACCGCCCAAAATCAGAGTTCGATTTTCACTAATAACGGCGTGCTCAAAGTTCCCGGCACTGCCATCATCCTACAACAGCCGGCGTCCATCGCGGCCTATCCGGACAGTTCCGCGACCTTTAACGTGGTTGTCGCTGGTGATTCTCCGAACTATCAGTGGAAATTCAACAACAACCCCATCGCTGGCGCAACCGATTCCAGCTACACAATATTTCCGGTGGAAACGAATAATGCTGGCAGCTACAGCGTGACCATCACCAACACCGTGAGTTCCACCAACAGTGTCACGGCGACGCTGAACGTTTTGTCCACCAACCTCTACGTAAACACCATTCGCGCGGATGGCCCGATCTCCTTCTGGCGCCTCGACGAAGCCACCGGCACCCTCGCCCAGGACGGGATCGGCAACAATAACGGCCTGTACGTGAACGCGACACTCGCGCAGCCTGGTTTCTCGCTGACCGACTCTGACACATCTGTCGGCCTTCCCTCCACCAACACAGCGGCCCGTAGCTATGTGCAAGTCACCAACTTTACGCCGTTCATCTTCAATTCCAGCACTCCGTTCACGCTTGAAGGCTGGGTGTATTTCACCAATCTGACCACCAAGGGGCGCCTGTTCTCGACCTTGAGTTTGGGCGCGCCGGGCGGGTTCGCCTTTGGTGTGCTCGCGGGTGGCACGGCCCTGGAGCTAACCGCTGGCGGGATCGCCGACAAAGACTCGCCGGCCTTGGCCAGCCCATTATTGGCCGGCGTATGGTATTACCTTGTTTGCGCCTACGATGGAAACAACTACAATTTCTACCTCAACGGCAATCCGGTCGGGTCGCCTTCGGCCACCGGCGGATTCATCCCTGGGGTCGCGGTGCCGTTAACCATGGGGGCCAACCCGCCGGCCTACACTTTCGGCAGTGGTGACAATGGCGCCGAACAAATCCACGGGCGCATCGATGAGATGGCCATTTACAACTACGCTTTGAACGGCTCTCAAGTACAGGCACACTATGATGCGCGATATGGAAGTCTGACGCCGCCGGCCGTTTCAACACCGATCGCCAATCCCCCGACGAACTACGTGAGCCTCTCGTCCACCATCCAGGCGGTGGCGGGCGGTCAGGCACTGACTTATCAATGGTATCAGGGCGCCACGTTGCTCGCGGGCCAGACCGCGTCCACCCTTGCGCTCGCGCCATTGGATCTCACGAACAACGGGAACTATACCGTTGTGGTCAGCAACCCCGCCGGCACCAACACCAGCCCAGCTGTCACCCTCACGGTGCTGGCCATTCCCACAAACGCCGCGGATCTCAACCTGACCAGCGGCCTGGTGCTGCACCTTCCGTTTGATGGCGCTTACAACGACATATCCGGCCACAATAACAATGGCGCCAATGTTGGCGCCACTTACTTCACGAACGGCGTGATCGGCGCGGACTCCCTGCACTACTTCACCACCAGTGGTTCAACCAACTATGTGACGCTCGGGGTCGTGCCCGATCTGCAGTTTGGTTCCGCCACGGACTTCACAGTTTCCTATTGGGTGCGCCAACCGGCCGGGTCCACCTATACGAACCTGCCATTTTTCACCGACGCAATCGGCTCCACAGGCCATGGCGGTTTCGCCTTTGCTCCATATCAGACCGCAACCACCGCGGGCGGTTGGATCCTAAGCATCGGCAGCATGAGCACGCCGAGCCAGTTCACCAGCTTCCCCGATGCTGACCTGATTAACGATGGCAACTGGCACAACCTGGTCCATGTCGCCAGCCGTGTGGCCGGTGTGACCACTTACCTGGACGGTGTCCAGGTGGACTCTGAGGCCATCTCGTTTGTCGGCAACATCAACACGACCAACGCCGCCACCATCGGTCAGGATCCGACCGGCGCGTACCCGGTGACTGCGGACGCGGACCTCGACGACCTCGGCGTCTGGCGCCGCACGCTGACTCCGTTGGAAGTGAGCGGCCTTTATCTGGCCGGCATCAGCAACAGCGTCAGCTTTGCTCCAGCGGTTACCATCACCAGCCCGGTGACGATCAGCAATATTAGCGGCACATCCCTAAGCTACGGCGGCGGAGCTGGCACTCGCTTCGTGTTACTTACCAGTGCCGATGTGGCGGCTCCGGTCAACACCTGGACTCGCGCGGCCACCAACGCCGTCACACCCGGAACGTTTACTATTCCGGCGGTCGGATCGGCCGCGCCGAAGTATTACCTGATCAAGAGCGAATAACGCTCGAGTCCCGCAAACCCACATAGCCTCACGGGCCGGGTTGAAAAACCCGGCCCTTTTTCTGTACGGTTGCGGGGCGGATGATGCCGCCGTCACGCCAAAAACTTTGTCGGATTTCGTCGGCCCCGGTTGTTTAATGGGTGTAGATGCACATAAAGCCCGACGCTCAATTGCTCCGCGACTACGCCGAACACGGCGATGAGGCCGCCTTTCGCGAGCTGGCAGCCCGGCATACCGATCTGATCTACTCCTCGGCGTTGCGGCAGGTCGGTTCGCCGGATTTGGCCTGCGATGTGGCTCAAAGCGTCTTCACCGATTTGGCACGCAAGGCGTCGTCCCTCTCGCAAACGCTCTCCAAAAACGCATCTCTCTCGGGCTGGCTCTATCGTGGCACGCGTTACGCCGCGTTGCGGCAATTGCGCGACGACCGCCGCCGGCAGGCGCGCGAAAGGCAAGTTATGGAACAAATCGATCCCACCGGCGAAACCGAGAATGACTGGGCGCGCATCCAACCGTTGCTCGACGAAGCCATGGCCGAATTGGGCGATGATGACCGCGAGGCGCTGCTGCTGCGGTATTTCAAGAATCACGACTTTCGCGCCATCGGCAGTTCGCTCGGCGTGAGCGATGATGCCGCGCAAAAGCGCGTGAGCCGGGCACTGGAAAAGTTGCGGGCCGATTTCGCGCGGCGCGGCGTCACAGCCTCTGCTGCGGCACTCTCGGCAGTGCTATCCGCCAACGCCGTAAGCCTCGCGCCTGCCGGACTTGCGGCCACGCTTTCAACCACCGCCCTGGCTGGCAGCGCAGTTGCCGCCGCGGGCTTGACCGCCACGACAGCCAAAGCCATCACCATGACCACACTACAAAAGACTTTTATCGCCACCACCATCGCCCTGCTTGCGGGAGGCGGCATTTACCAGGCACGCCATGCCGCGCAACTTAACGAGCAGCTTGAATTACTCCGCCAGCAATCGCATTCCTCGTCCGCGCAAGATCTGGTACAATTACAGCATGAGCGCGACGACGCCACCAACCAACTTGCGTTGTTGCAGGAACAAATCGCCGCGCTTAAGCGTAACGCCGGTGACCTGCCGAAGCTGCGCCGCGAAGTCACTGAGTTGCGCACCGCCAGCACCGCATCGGGCGAAAAGGACGCAGTGCAATCCGAGGCAAAATCCTGGGCGGATCGCGTGGTCCAGTTGAAACAACGCCTTGCACAAAATCCCGGGGTGGGGATTCCTGAATTCAAATATCTCAAGGAGGCGAACTGGCTGAGTGCCGCCCGCGAACCGCTCACCACCGAAAAGGACTATCGCCGCGCCTTCGCCAGCTTGCGCAGCGCCGGTGAGAATCAGTTCGTCATCGAGATGCATTCAGCGCTGCAAAAATATGTAAAGGAAAACAGCGGGCAATTTCCCGCTGATCTGGGCCAGCTAAAACCCTACTTCGCGCAACCGGACGATGCCGATATGATGCAGCGTTACGCCATCGTGCCGGCCTCAACCATTCCCAATATGAAAATGGGCGGTGACTCCCTGATCACGGTGAGAGACCCGGTAGACGTGGAATTTGATTCGAAGTGGGCACTCGGCGAAAGGGGTTTCGGCAGCACAAGCTATCCGGGAGCGATGGACGAAAACGCACTGGCTTCGGCCCTGAAGGCCTACGCCGCGGCCAACAATGGCGGCGAACCGAAAAATCCCGACGATATCCTCCCTTATCTGACCTCCCCTGAGCAAAAGGCTGCCTTCGACAGATTAATGGCGCAAAGAGCTTCGGCTCGCAAATAAGCCAGCGGCTGATGCTGAAAACAAAACCGGCAGGCCGAAGGTCATGGTTAACCTTTTTGTTGTCGTTTTGTGCGTTGCGGCTGATGCTGAAAACAAAACCGGCAGGCCGAAGCCTGCCGGTTCATTCAAACTGTTTGTTGGTCGCGGAGGTTTATGCCGAAGCACTCGCGGATTTGCCTGCGGGCAATTTCAGCGTTTTACCGACCGCGATACGATCATTGGTGAGGCCGTTGGCGGCCTTGAGGGCTTTCACCGATACGCCGTGCTTCTTCGCAATGCGGCCCAAGGTATCGCCGGATTTCACCACGTATTTGCTCGTGCTGCCGCTGGCGGCCTTGTCAGCCGCAGTAGTGGCGGGTGCCGCTGGCGCAGTTGCAGCATCGGGAGCTGTCGCCGACACGGACGGGGCGGAACCGGGCGCGGCCGCTGTCTCCGCCGCAATGGGCAGGTGCAACGTCTGGCCGATCTTCAACTTCGCCGAATCCACGCCCGGATTCGCGGCAATCAAAGCCGCGGTCGTAATGTGATTGGCGTGCGCGATTTTGTAACACGAGTCACCTTTGACGACCACGTAATCCTTCGTCGCGGGGGCCGCCGGCTGCGTCACTGTATCCGACGGCGTCTGGTTGTTGGCGGGGGCCGCCGCTGCCGCCGAACCGCTCGTGTCAGGCGCAGTGCCGGCAACGGTGCCATTCGTAGTCGCGGCGCCGGATGGCTCTGCGAACGCCGGAGCTGTCGGCGTGGTCGGATTCGTACTGCCGGGCAGTTCGTCGTTCGACGCGTTGGTTGCGGGCTGCCGCTGGCAACCCTGGATGAACAGTCCTGAGAATAGCAGGACCGTGGCCGCAACCACGGCGGCCATGATAAGTTTTAATCGCTGATCGCCCTGTGGTTTCAGTTTGGCGATCGGCGAACCTGGTGCATTAAACGGGTTCGTATTTTTCACGGTTTTCTCCGTCCAAAGCTTAGCATCCATGGCAAACGGATAGAAGAAAAACTTTACAAAATATTTCGCTGACCCGTCGTGACTGGGCAATCGTGGCTGAAGTATTTTGCACTAAGTCGGATAATTCAGCTTTCGCACGGGCCGGCGTGGGCGATTCAATAAACGTCATTGCGATCTTACATCCATGAATAAGCGGCTCAAAATCAAAACCCGTTCCGGAAAACACGTCAGCATTTTTCGCTACCATTCACTTTCCCTGATTACCCTTGGGATTCTCGCTGTTTGGATCGCGCTGTACGCCAATTCCAACCCCGACCGACATGCGGGCGCATTCTTTGGCAACGCCATCGCCGATTGGAGCGGCTCGGTGGTGGTGATTGTCGTCACCAAATATTTGTTTGAACAGGGGTCCAGCGAAAGCAACCCGTTTCACAAGCATCTCAAAAGTCCCACCCTGCAATATCTTTACCGCCACTCCCTCACGATATTTCTGATCGTCACCGGCACTGCGTGGGCGCTGATTTATTGGCGCATGGCTGCCACCTCCAAATGGGGACAAGTCGTCGGCAATATCACCTCCGAATGGGTCCAGATGCTCGGCCTTGTCCTGTTAACCAAACGATTGATCGAAAAGGGCTCAAAAGAAAGCCATGGTTAAAAGCCGCCCGCTCTCACAAAGGCTGGTCGCACACCGGCTGCTCACGGCCGCACTGGCAAATCCCTGGGAGAGCCTGCTCGCAGGATCCATAGGGTCACATCAAAGCCGCTCTGAATATCGAACTCGTCCTGCACGAGGACAAGTTCAGTGTCCGGCAGCGACCACCAGTGATAAGCGTAGCGCCAGGCGCGATGTGCATAACCATAGTCGCCCGAAATTGAGGGTTCCCCGATGACTTCTTCCAACGCCTGCGCCACTGAGTCGAAGGCCCCGCGAAACTCCGGGAGTTGCTGCTCAAGTTCTGGAAAACAAAAGAGTCCGACAAACGCGAACGACGACCGTTCGCCGTCGCCGATTTCCACCACCAGCGACCGGGGTTCGTGGCCTTGAAGAATCTCCAGATCGAATCGCAGGAAACCGAGTTCGACCTCATCTTCCGCAATATTCCAGCCAGATCCGGTTCCAATATCTCTCGCGGCGCCCGGATTGAATCCCGCCTTCGCGAGTGCGCACAAAGCGGTAATTTCGTCTTTGGAAATGGCCATCATCCGCGCTTTCAGCATGCCAATGTCTCGACAATGCGCAAGGCGTTCGGAGCACCATCACACCCGCTTTACGACCGCGGTTCGAAGCTTTACCTGGATGTACAGTTGGTGAATCTTAAGGTCATGCGATTATTCGCCCGGGTCGTGTTGGCAATCGTCTTCCTCGCCTGCGCTGCGAATCTCCGGGCGGGCAACAGCGGACTCAACACCATCGTCATCGTCAACCAGAACAGCACCAATTCTGTTCAACTCGGCAACGCCTATTGCGAGCAGCGCGGCGTGCCACCGCAAAATGTGTTTCGGATGGCCGGCTGGACAAACGGCAACGTGCTCTGGACGCGGACCAATTTCCAAAACTTGCTGTTCGATCCGATGATGGCAATGCTGGCCGAGCGTCATCTCACCAATCAGGCACAGGTCATCGTTCTCTCGATGGATATTCCTTACATCGTGCGGGAAAACTTCGACATCAATACGACCACCTCGGTTTTGTTCTACGGTTTCAAAACGAACACACCCGCGCCGTTGCCTTGTTTTCCGGGCGGCTGCTCGCTGCCCGATTTTTCATCGAACAGCTACGCCTTGAGTGAAATGCCGCTGTTTGCCGCGCCGCCCAATACCGCCCTTACTAATTCGTTTCTGGCGATGATGCTAACCGCCAGCAACCTCGCCAACGCGAAGGTTATCCTGAGTCGCGGTGTGGCCAGCGACAGCACCTTTCCCACCCAAACTGTTTATCTCGCCAACACCAGCGACCCAGCGCGCAGCGCTCGCACCGTGGAATTTGACAACGCCCTGCTCGCCGCTCGTGTGCGCGGCGACGATTCGCTCGTGTGGATTGACAGCGACTCCACGTCCTTCACCAACACGCTTGGGCTGCTGACTGGGCTCGCGAATTTCTCGCTCCCCGTCAACGCTTTCGTCGCCGGCTCAATGGGCGACAGTCTGACTTCCTTCGGCGGAGCGATTTTTGAAAGCAGCGGCCAGACCACTTTGCTGGCGTTTCTCTCCGCCGGCGCGTCGGGCAGCTACGGGACAGTCACCGAACCGTGTGCCTACACGGAAAAATTTCCCGATCCGCGCAACTACATTTTTCAACATCGCGGCTTCTCACTTGCGGAATCGTATTATCAAAGCCTGCGAAATCCCTACCAGGGTTTGCTGGCGGGCGAGCCGTTATCGGCCCCTTTTGCAAGGCCAGGCGTCGGAGATTGGAGTTCGCTCACGAATAACACCACGCTCTGTGGAACAACGGTTCTGACTCCGTCGTTTTTGGCGCCAGCCGCCAATCTGCCACTCGCGCAAGTGGACTTGTTTGTGGACGGCACATTTTTCCAGACGCTGACCAACCTTACCCCCGCCGCTGGCAATGAACTGCTGGTCACGCTCAACGGCATCACCATCACCAATTCCGTACTGACGAACTCGACCATCTGGTCTGCGATCACGAATCTTGCCTCAACTCTGAACACCGCAACCGGCACCACCGGCGTGCTCGCGATTCCTGTCGGCGACCGGCTCGATTTACAATCGCTCAATCCCCTGGCGGCGAGCAGCAATGTTACTTTGAACGCGAGCACCACCACCGGCACGAACTCCAAACTTACCACCTTCCTCGCGCCAGCGCTGCCAGCTTTCGTGGATATCGAGACAACCGGTTATCTTGGCGTGGCGATCACGAACACACCGATCGTTGGAGACTGGCTCAAACTCGATTTCATGAAAACCAACGGCACGGTGGTGAGTGTCGCCGTGACCAATACATCGCCCGGCACAACGCCGGTCATGCTCATGTTCAGTCTCGGCATCGGTGTGAATACGAATGCGGATTTGCAAGGCGCCGACGGCGTGGTGGCTGGCAATCTGGGGGACAACACATATTGTGGATCCGTCGGGGCGCAGTTCACGCTCTTTGCGCGGTCAGAAGGATTCGCCGCCGCTGAGATGCAGGTGACTTTTAGCGCCTCAACCAACCTCACCGCAATGCCCGCGGGCACCAACCGGCTCGAAGACAACCTCAACGACTTGCGTCCGCGCAACCACCTTTATCTCAGTTCGGGCACCACGTCGCTGGCGGTGAATCACGCGCTTGATACGACTCAGCTTTGCGATGGCTTTCATCAGCTGACCGCTGTCGCCTACGAAGGCACCAGCGTTCGCACGCAAACACGCGTGTCCCGGATAGTTCGCATTCAAAACACAGCCTTGACCGCCACATTTACACCCCTGCTTTCCGGCAGCAACGCGACGCTGGAGATGCCGCTGCCATTCGCCGTAGCGGCGAACACGACGAACATCGCGCGCGTCGAACTCTTCAGCACCGGCGGCCGGGTGGGAGCAATTTCCAATCAACCATCGGTGGTCATGACCGCACCCTCGGCGACCCTGGGCCTGGGCCTGCATCCGTTTTACGCGGTAGTCACCGACACCTCCGGCAACCAATTCCGGACACAGACGGAATCCATTCGCTTGGTGCCCGGCTTCAAACTTGGAATCTCCCCAACGCCATTGGCTGTTTCATGGCCGGCCATTCCGGGACTGTCCTACGACATCCTCACCACAACAAATCCAGCGAACCCTTTTCTACCCATCGGCTCGGTAACAGCCACCGGCTCGGTCGCGCAATGGTTCATTTCGGGGACGAATGGCGCAGCGGAGTTTTACCGTGTGCGGATCAGCCCTTGAGCAAAGCCCAATAAAACAAGGGGTTTCGCCGGCCAAAGCAGTTTTTCGCTTGCCTCCGCTTGGCATGGGAGTTGCGATGATTTATTGTATAGGCGTCGTGGTTTCGGTGATGTCGACGTCGAAAGCCAGCAAAGCGTCGCTGGCACTATGACGGCGCATAATCGAAACGCAGTCTTATGAGTATTCTAGATCTGATCAAGGCCACCGTGACCTGCGGCGCCATCGCGTTCCTCATCTATACCTTCCCGATCCTCGGCCAGATAGTGCTGATAGGATTTCTGGCCATCTTGTGGTTGTCTTACGCCCGCAAGACCCTGGTTGGTTTGCGGCGCAGATAGCAGTCAGTTAATCCGCCAGCGCGAACACGCGTCGCCGAATTTCGGACCGCGTGATTGAGGGCTTATATCTTCCGAGGCAATTTCCCTATTCCACCGCGGGCATTCCCGGTAACTTTCCGCCATGGACCTGGCTGTAAATCTGAAAACGATCCAACAACGCATCTCCACGGCGTGCGAACGCGCGCGCCGCGATCCCGCGTCGGTGAAATTGATGGCCGTGACCAAAGGTCAGCCCCCGGAAAAAGTGGCCGAGGCGGCGGCGCTGGGCCTCACCTTGTTCGGTGAAAACAAAGTGCAGGAAGCCAAGGCCAAAATCCCGCTTTGTCCCGGCCGGCTGCGCTGGCACATGATTGGCCATCTTCAGAGCAATAAATGCCGCGAAGCCGTGGAGCTGTTCGAGATGATTCAGGGCGTGGACAGCTTGCGACTGGCCGGGGAAATCAACAAGCGAGCAGAGCAAGCCGCCCGCACGATGCCTATTTTGCTCGAAATCAATATCGCCGGTGAAGCCAGCAAGTTCGGTTATCAGCCCGGGCAGATGCTGGCCGAACTTGCTCAAATCAATGCGCTGCCACGGCTGGAAGTTCACGGCCTGATGGCCGTGCCACCGTGGACGCCCGAGCCGGAAAAGGTGCGTCCGGCGTTTCGCGAGCTGCGGGAATTGAAAACACGTTGCGAGGAAATTCTCGGCGCGCCGTTGCCGCAGCTCAGCATGGGCATGAGCGGCGATTTCGAAATCGCCATCGAGGAAGGCGCGACCATGGTTCGCGTCGGCACCGCGCTTTTCGGTCCGCGCGCCGGCAGTGTCGCGCGCACATGACTTTTGGCTTCACTTCCGAGCCGCCAATTCCTAGTATGATAACTGTGACTGTGGATTCGTTTAAACCGGAACTCGCCGAGGCCATGCGGGCGTACGACAAATACATCATTTGTATTGATAAGACTCCGGAGGAGTTCGAGAAGTCCCTCGTTTCCCTGCTGCAAAAGGCGATCAAGGCCTACGAAGGTCGCGGCGCGCAACTTCGACATGGCATCGCCCTCGACAAACAGATCACGATCATATTGAGCCAGAGCGATGGCCCGCAGCCGTTATGCGGCATTTATTTCAACCTCCACTCGCCCTACCAGCGGCAGGGCGCCCAAAAAATCGTCACTTCGGTCTCCGAGCCGATCAGCGGTTCACAACCGAAGCCCGAGAACTAACCGCGCCGCGGTCAGTTCTCCCGCACTTCGTCATTTAGTTCCGGTTCGCCGCTCACGATGTCGGCGACCATGTTTTCCCCGTTTTGCGGACCCGTGGCTTTAAGCTCGGCGACCTTTACATCCCGGCGATACACCACGAGCTTTTGATCCTGGGCCGGAAACTTCCCGGTGGCGAAATTGAGCACCACAAACCGGCCGACTTCGTTGACCTTGGCGACGCGGCCCAGTACGCTTTTTTCCGCCCTGACAACAGGCTTGCCGGATTTGGCGGCGTCCGTTGAACCGGACGGGTTCTTTTTCTTTGCGCAACCGGAAACGGCGATTGCGCCGAGCAGCAGGGCCAAAAGCAGTGTTCGCATCACATCAGTAAAATCCGCCTCGTGTTAATGGTCAACTCGCAAATCCCCGTATTCGAACCACTACCGTCGCTTGACCGTCAGCATCCGGGGGGGGGGGGTAATCAAATGCTTTTCAGCCTTCAAGGAACCCGATAGCTTCATTCTCAGTTGGAATGCGAGCCCAAATAACCACGTCTATGAATGCATACATCTCCCGTCGGATCTCCTTGTCGGCCCACCTGATAATTTTCCTCTCATCGCTGGCGGCCACCGTCGCCTTTGCCCAGCCGGACCCGAACTGGCTGGATCATGATCGCGACCGGCCGATGCCGCCAGTGGTGACTCCCGCCGTGCCCAGCACCCCAACCCAGGTCGGCAAGGCGCCGTCCGATGCGACAGTTCTGTTCGACGGCAAAGATCTCTCACAATGGGTCAGTTTGGGAGACGGCACACCGACAAAATGGATCGCCCGCGATGGCTATATGGAATGTGTGAAAGGCAGCGGTTACGTTCGCACGCTGCAAAATTTTGGCGACTGCCAGCTTCACGTGGAATGGGCGACGCCCAGCCCGGCGAGCGGCGACGGCCAGGGCCGCGGGAACAGCGGCGTTTTTTTGGGCCTCGACCGCTACGAAGTGCAGGTGCTCGATTCCTACGGCAGCAAGACGTACGCGGACGGCAGCGCCGGCTCGATTTACGGCCAGTATCCTCCGCTGGTGAATGTCTGCCGCCCGCCCGGCGAATGGCAGACCTACGACATCCTCTACACCGCGCCGCGTTTTGACGCGGAGGGAAAAGTGACTTCCCGCGCGCGCCTCACGGTCTTTCAAAACGGCGTGCTCATTCAGAACAACGTCGAGCTGACCGGCCCCACGAGCTGGCTTGATCGCGCGCCGTATTCGGCTCATGCCGTGAAACAGCCGATCTCCCTCCAGGATCACGGCAACCCGGTTCGCTACCGTAACATCTGGGTGCGCGAACTCGGCAAGCCGGGCCGCAAGGAATACAGCCTTCCGAATGCTCTCCTCGACAGTTACGTCGGCAAATACGGCGGTGTCGAAATCGTCCGCGACGGCAGCCAGATCAGCGCTCTGGTGGGCGGCATGAAGTTTCTGATGTTCGCCGAATCACCCACCAAATTCTTCGCCAAGACCACCGACGTCCGCGTCGAATTTCCCAACGGCGACCAGGCAAAACCCGACCGCCTCATCTGGTCCGTCGGCGAAGGCGGCAGCGAATCGAAGCGCGATGGCGTTAAATAGTTTCCCGGAATCACCGGCGGGACTTGTACGGACTTGGCTTGACGCTCAATTTAGGCCATATTGGGCGCAGCGCATCCATTACAACCCGCGATGTACAAACGGGAAACGATATTCTTTTGCCAGTGCCTGGCGATTTTCGCCTTTTTGATAGCCGCCCCTCGACGAGCGTCCGCTGCGACGCTGGTCGTTGACGGCGCAAAGACCTACCAGACCATCGAAGGCTTCGGGGTCAACGCCAACTACTTCGCCTGGAACAACGCTGACCTTCAGCCTGCGCTCGATGCCCTGATCGACGACGCGGGCATGACGCAGTTCCGCATCATCTTCAACAACGGCTGGGAAACCAACAACGACAACGCCGATTCCAATCTGCAGAATTGGAATTACTACAACTCCGTTTACAGCGCGCCGAACGCCCAAAAGCTCTGGGGCATGATGGCTTACTTGAATCAACGTGGCATCACCAATGGCATCACCCTGAATTTTCAAGGGCCCGGACCATCCTGGATGATGAATGGCTCGCGTCTCGCCACCGGCTACGAGGACGAATGGGCGGAGATGATTTCCTCGCTGCTCCTCTACGCGCGGTTTACCAACAACCTGCAATTTAACCTCGTCGCGCCGCACAACGAACCGGACATCACCGGCGAGGGCATCAATATCCCAACCGTCTCGCAGTATCTCCTGACGCTCCACAGCCTCGCACAAAAACTGAGCACAAACGGTCTGAGCGATATGCTCATGGTCGCGCCGGATCGCTCCACGAGCAACACCAACTGGGTGCCCGAAATCATGAGCGATCCGCTCATCATGTCCAAGCTCGGCCACTTCGGCATGCACAGTTATTCCAGCGGTGGCACGGGTTCGCAGAATGTTTCCAACACCATCGCCCGCTCCGCCTATCCCGACCGCACGTTCTGGATGACGGAGTTTAACGTCTGGTGCGACGTCTGCGAGTACGGCGCCAGTGGCACGAACAACTGGCTCTATTCCCGCGGCACCGCCGATTATATTCTCGGTCACCTCGCCAATGGCGCGTCCGCCGGCATGGTATGGGAAGGTTACGACAGTTACTATCCGCACCACTCGCGGTGGAGTTATTGGGGCTTGCTTGCCGTCGTAAACACCAATGCGACTCCCAAGGTCTACACCCCACGCAAAGGCTTCTACACGCTCGCGCAAATCGCGAAGTTCGTACGGCCGGGCGCCAAACGCGTCGATACCAGCGGCTCGATTTCTCCGCTTGTCGCTCTTGGATTTTATCATACCAATACCGGGCAATTTACCATCGTGGGCGAAAATACCGGCAACGGTTCGTCCACGCTATCGGGCCGGCTCACCAATCTGCCGCCGATCAAGCACCTCGATCTTTATTACACCGATGCGAACACCAACCTCTATCACAGCACCACGATTTCGGTGACCAACGGCCTCTTCAGCATCCCCATTCCCGGCAGTTGCATCTACACGCTGGTGGGCATTGATGAAGCGAACTCTTCCGTCTCCGTGAATCTTACCAATCCGGTCGACGGCGCGGTCTTTGCCTCGCCGGCCAACATCCTGTTGTCCGCCACCGTCACCAGTTCGACGGGAACCGTCAGCACCGTCCAATTCCAGAGCAACGGCGTTTTGATTGGTCAGGCCACCAACGCCCCGTACCAAATCACTTGGAGTAACGTGCCTCCGGGCATTTACACCGTCACCGCCAGCGCCACCAATTCCCTCGGTCACTCCGACACTTCCGTCGAAACCGAAATTCTGGTCAGCGGCCCGGCCACGCAGGTTTCCATCAGCCCCCCGAGCGGCATCGTGGTTCCCTACGGCACGTTGCAATACACCGGCCTCGTGCAGGACGCGCTTGGCATCGTTCTCGATCCCCAGCCTCCGATATCATGGTCGGTGAACGGCGGCGGCACCGTGGATGGCGACGGCACTTTCGTCGGCGGCGGCATCGCGGGCGGCCCGTTCACGATCACCGCCTCGTCGCTGACCGCGACCGGCACGGCCACGATCACTGTCAGCACCAACGTCAATATCGCGCCGGACGGCACCGGTTATTTCTGGTACAGCCTGACCAGTCCCAACAGCAACTCCCCACAGGCCAACGACGATAGCCTCAACGACGGCGATCTTATTACGGACGTGGTTCTCGGCCCCGGCGGCAAGGAGGATATCGCCAACGCCTACGAAGCCGCCGGCATTATCTGGCCCACACCGAGGAACATCAATCGCGTCGTCTATATCAACGGCTCCTACAATTCGCAACACGACGGCTCGTTCGCGGCGGAATTTGGATTGCAACTTTCGACCAACGGCACGTCCTGGTTTGGCGCCGGCACCAACTGGATTCAAACGCCCGCCTACAGCTATAACTCCAACGCAGTGGCCTATGTGCCCTATACGTTCAATGGTCCGGCCACCTTCGTCCGCGGCGTGCGTGGCATCGGCAAGGTTCACACCTCTTCCAGCTCGCTCAATTCCTGGCTCGCTTTCGCCGCGGAGGTGCAGGCGTTCGCAGCCCCCGAAACTCCCCCGGCCTCACCTCTACCTCCCGCCATGCTTGCCGCCATGCCTGCCACCAATCTCATAGCAATCACCTGGCCGGCTGCATTGACCAATTACGTCCTGGAAAGTTGTTCCGACCCTGTCCCTCCGTCCGTCTGGTCACCAGTAACCAACACGCCCGAGGTGTTTGGAGACCAATCCCACGTTTGGTTGGATCCTTCGCCAGGTTTTCAATTTTTTCGACTGCGGCAGCAATAACGGCACCTGGCCAACCCTCCGCAGGTTGCCGGGAAAGTTTCCTTCACAGTCGGTGCGCGCCAAACTATGGTGGCAACGCACAAGATGTGTGGCTTGCAAAATTCCGGGAACCTGAATCATTCAGTCCGCGCTCGCTTCGCCCGCTGGGCGCCGTTGGTGGTTGCAGCCTTGCTGACGCTCACATTTCTCACATTTCCCGAACCCCCGCCTGATAACGATGTCGATTCATCGTTGGGCGCTGTGCTCAGTTTTGCCAGCCAGCAGCACCTCCAGTTTGGCCCGGAGGTTGTTTTCACCTACGGGCCGCTTGGCCATTTGATGTTCTTTTATTACTCGCCCCACGCCGCGTCGTTGCGGTTGACGGTGGACGTGGCGCTATGCCTGCTGGTGGCGATTGGCTTATGCCGCGTCGCATGGCGCCTGCGGCCAGTCTGGCGATGGCTGCTGCTGTTCTCGTTTTTTTGGATCGCACCCAACACGCCGACGCGCGGTGACTTCGTGATTTATACCGGGCTGACTTGCTGGGGCTTGCTCTGCTTTCTTGAATCGGGTCGCGGGCTTTGGCGATGCGTGCTGGCGTTTACGTTGCTGACGGCTTTTGGAGCACTGGCGAAGATTTCGTTCCTGTTCATCGGCCTTGTGAGCGTTGTGCTGGTGACCTGTGATCTCGGGGCGAGAAGAAGATGGCGCACGGCCGCCGGACTGCTTTTTGGTTTGCTCGCCGCATTTATCATGGGCTGGCTCGCCGCCGGCCAACAACTTTCCCATTTGGGCGCGTATTTCGTGAACGGGTTGAAAGTGGTGCAAGGCTATAATGGGGCGCTGGGCTGGGAAGGACCCGACTCAGTCCGACGCCGCGCATTGCAAGTCGGCGGGCTGATGCTGGCGGTGATTTTGTTGCGCACGCTGGGTGCGTTTGAACGCGGCCAAGTCAGGCGCAACTTGCGCCGCGGTTTGTTGCTGACGTGGGTGTTGTTACTCAGCTTTTCCGCGTGGAAATACGGCTGCGTGCGCACGGGCCGAGAGACGGTGATGTTCGGGTTTTTTGCGCTGTTGATTTGGATTCTCGAAGCGGTGCCGTGTGAACGTCCCAACGTACGCGGTTGGGCACTGGCCGTCGGTGTGGTAGCAGCCGCGATATCGCTGATCACGTTGCAGCAATTTTATTATTTGAGCTGGCCCGATTCTCTGGCCGAACCCTTCCACGCCTTTGCCCGCAACGCCATGCGCGTCGTTAATCCGGCCGAATATCAGCGCGCGATGGAACAGGTCGTCGCCGCAAATCGCAACGCAGCGCAATTGCCAAAATGCCGTGCCGTCATCGGAGCCGCGACCGTGGACGTATTTGGCCAGTGCCAGGAATACGCGTTGTTCAATCACCTGAATTACCATCCCCGCCCGGTGTTTCAAAGTTACGTTGCCTGCACCCGGCCGTTGATGGAATTAAATCAAAAGTTTTACGAATCCACCAACGCGCCCGCGTATGTGCTCTTCCGGCTTTCGGTCTTGGATCGGAAATTTCCCCCGATGGAAGACGGGCTCGTGCTCCGGACATTGCTGCAGGATTATCGGCCCATTCTCACGGAAGGTCAGTTCATCTTGCTCAAGCGGGAGACCGACAAAGCCTTCACGTCGAGCCTGCTGCGGGAAGGCACGGCCAGACTGGGAGAAGCGATTGACTTACGCGGATTTGGCGACGCAGACTTGTGGCTGGAAATCACGGCGAAGCCGTCTGTTCTGGGGCAACTGAGGCAATTGCTTTACCGCCCGCCGACAGTGCGTCTCGCCGCGTGGGCGGATCCCGGCGGAAAATTAATGGCGCGAAATCATGCGCCCGCGCCAATGCTGGCGGCGGGATTTCTCGCGAGCCCGATGCTCACCGACAACAACGACGTGCTCGATTTATTCACGAGCCGCACGATCAAGCGACCCGGTGCCTATTCCATCGAAGTGCCCACCGAAGAGAAACGCTGCTGGGAGCAGTCCATTCAGTATCGCATCCACAAAATAGACAGCCCGCTTGGCCGCCGCGTCCCCGCAGGGCTGGCGGCCGCGCTTTACCCATCGTCCGCCAGAGATTCGGCGACCAACACGGTGGCGGCAGCCAAACATGACTTCACCTTGTTTCGCACCACACGCTGGCATCCTGACCGCCCGCTCCCGGGAGGTGGGGAGGAAAATCTGACGTTCGCTATATTTCTCGCGATGCCCTTCATTGCGCTGGTGTCGCTCAGAATTTTCTTTCGTCGCATCAAGTGCGACAGCGGCGCGGTCGGCTGGCCACGATTGCTCGCCGGCAACGGGCTCGTTCTCCTTTTTCTGATGTCCACGGCGATGTTGGGCGCGGAAATCTACTATCGCTTTTTCTACGATACGACTGACTCGCTCGCGTTCACGAAAACCAGCGAACGCTGGGTGCAGCGTCACTGGCGGCAGAATCTGGTCGGGTCGCGCGACGATGTGGAATATTCTCCCCCGTTGGAGCCAGGGCGGCGGCGGATTACGTTCGTCGGCGATTCCTTTACCGCCGGACACGGCATTAAAAACGTTGAAGACAGGTTTCCCAATTTGCTGCGGCACGCCCATCCCGATTGGGACATCCAGGTTTTTGCCGCCGTGGGACTCGACACAGGCGGGGAACTGGCGTTGATGAAAAAAGCGTTTGCGAAAGGCTTTGAGCCCGACCAAGTCGTGCTCGTTTATTGCCTGAACGACATCGGCGACCTACTGCCCGCCGATAGCGACGTGAACGGTAAAATGCTGGGCCACCTGAACGACAGCGGGTGGCTCGTGCGCAACAGTTACGCGGCCAACCTCTGGTATTTTCACTATCAAGCCGCGCAAATCCCCGCGTTGAAAGACTACTGCTCCTTCCTCAAGGATACGTACAGCGGCGCTTATTGGGAGCAACAGAAGGAACGGCTGAAGGCGTTTCGGGATTTGATCGAGTCCCACGGCGGCAAGCTGTCGGTGGTGACCTTTCCTTTCCTGCACGCGCTGGGTACCAACTACGAATACCAGCCGGTGCACGACAAACTCTCAGAATGCTGGCGGGAGCTGGGCGTGCCGGAACTGGATCTCCTCTCAATCTACAAATCGCTGCCGCCGAAGCAGGTGGTGGTTAATCCCTTCGACGCTCATCCCAACGAATACGCGAACAAACTCGCGGCCGAGGCCATCGACCAATGGCTCAAGAAACTTCCCTCCGCGACTCAGGGGCGCGACGGCACAAACTCGTCGGCGTGGTAGGAACTGCGCACCATCGGTCCGCTGGCGACATGAAGAAAGCCCATGGCACGCGCGCGGTCGCCGTATTCCTGAAATTTTTCCGGCGTCACAAATTCCTTCACCGGCAAATGCTTCAACGTCGGCTGGAGATATTGTCCCAGCGTCAGAATATCGCAGCCCACCTGCCGCAAGTCGGCGACCGCGGTGAACAATTCATCCTCGGTTTCGCCCAGGCCCAGCATGATCCCCGATTTGGTGCATATGGTATCGCCGCGCAACGCCTTCACCTTGCCCAGTACGGCGAGGGAACGGTCATACGTGGCGCGCGAGCGCACCGACGGCGTGAGGCGGCGGACGGTTTCGAGATTGTGATTGAAGATGTGCGGGTTCGCGCCGAGCACCATGTCGATCGCGGGACCGGAGGCGTTGAAATCCGGCGTCAACACTTCGATCACGATCTCCGGGCTGAGCGCGCGGACGGCTTCGATGGTCCGGCGAAAATGATCCGCGCCGCCGTCCTTCAGGTCGTCGCGCGCCACGGCGGTGATGACCACATGGCGCAAATTCATGCGGCGGGCCGCCTCAGCGACCCGCTGGGGTTCGTCGGCTTCGAGCGCCAGGGGCTTCGCGGTGCTGACCGCGCAAAAGCCGCACGCCCGCGTGCAGCGGTCACCAGCAATCATGAACGTCGCCGTGCCTTTGCTCCAGCACTCCCAATGATTCGGACACTTGGCGCTTTCGCAAACCGTGTGCAGCTTCAGTTCATCCAGCAACGAGCGCGTGTGCGCGAACGTGTCGGATGTGGGCAGGCGGATGCGCAGCCATTCCGGCAGGCGCGGGCGCGGTTGAATTTCAGGAGGCAGGGCGGGCATTGGTGATCTTGCTCCAAAAACCGGGCAATTCCTCCGGGCCGAAATCGGCGAGAATCTGGCCGTCCACGTCCAGCACCGGCGCGCATTGCTGGCCGGAAAGACGGATCATTTCCTCGAAGCTGTCGTCGTCAGCGATCACGTCGATTTCCTGATACTCGACGTCGTGCTCGTCCAGCCAGGCTTTGGCCTTGGTGCACCAGCCGCAGTAGGGCTTCACGAACAATCGAATGCTTTTCGGTTTCACTCCCATACCATGCCGGAACTGGCGTAAGAATTCAAATGGTCACTCGCGCGGGCTCAGGAGCCGCTGATTTGCGCGAGGTATTTGTCGGGGCTCAACATCGCTTCCACTTCGGCCGGCGCAGATAGTTTGACTTTGAAAAACCATCCGCCCGCGTACGGCTCGGTGTTGGCCAGACCGGGATTTTCGACGACGGCCTTGTTCGTCTCGATGATTTCGCCGGAGACGGGCGAATAGATGTCGCTCGCGGTCTTCACCGATTCCACCACGGCGCAGGATTCGCCGGCCTTCACCGTGCGGCCGACTTCCGGCAGCTCGATGAACACGATGTCCGTCAATTCATGCTGGGCGTGATCGCTGATGCCCACGGTTGCAACGCCGGCCGCGTTGCGAACCCATTCGTGAGATTTAGCATACTTCAAATCCGCGGGAACGTTTGCCATATGAATAATTGAGTCAGGGAGTTGCCTGCCGGTCAATCAGGTTTTCGGTAGAACGGTTTCGGGACGACCACCGCCGCGGAGCGTTTGCCGCGAATTTCAATTTCAATCGGGGTTTGCGGTTTGGAAAATTCCGGCGGCACGTAGCCCAGCCCGATGCCCGTGCCGAGCGTCGGGCTTTGCGTGCCGCTGACGACCTTGCCGATCTTCGCCGCGCTGCCGGGCTGGCAAATCGGGTACTCCGGACGCGGCGGAGCGCATTTGTCGGTCATCTTGAAAGCGACCAATTTTTTGCCCGTGCCCTTTGCTTTCTGATCGGCGAGCACCGAGCAGCCGATGAAGTCGCCCTTGTCGAGCGCCACAAAAAATCCGACGCCCGCCTCGATCGGCGTGGTCTGTTCGTCGAGCTCGTGCCCATACAGCGGATAGCAAACCTCCGTGCGCAGCGTATCGCGCGCGCCCAATCCAGCCGGTTTCAGTCCGTGCGGCTGGCCGGTTTGCAGGAGATGATTCCACACCGCTTCGATGACACTGGCCGGCGCGCAAACTTCAAATCCATCCTCACCGGTATAACCGGTGCGCGAAATCCAGATCGCCTGACCCCCAAATTCAAAACGGCCGATCTGGTTCTTCTTCAAATCCAGCACGCTCGAAACCATCGTTCCGCCTTTGGAGCTTTCGGGAAACGCGGCGCTCATGATTTCCGCCGCACGAGGGCCTTGCAGCGCGAGGGCGCCGGTGGCGTCAGAGGCATTCTCGAGCGTCACAGTTTTCGCATGGGGCGAAGCCGCCAATTGCTTTTGCAGCCATGCGACATCGTCATCGATGCGCGACGCGTTGATGATCAGCAAATATTCTCCGGCCGTGAGCCGATAGACGTAAAGATCATCGATCACCCCGCCCCGCTCGTTGCACATGAGCGTGTATTGGCCGAGCCCGGCCGTCAGCTTGCGGATGTCGTTGGTGAGCGTGTGATTCAAAAACTCCTCCGCGCCCGCGCCGCTCACCATCACCTCGCCCATGTGCGAGATATCAAACATCCCCGCCGCCCGGCGCACCGCCAGATGTTCGTCGGTGATGCTCGTGTACTGCACCGGCATCTCCCAGCCGCCAAACTCAATCAGCTTGCCTCCGAGCTTTTGGTGCGCGGCAAATAATGGCGTGCGTTTCATCGTTGAGAATTTTGAGGAATCACTTCCCGCACATTGAACCGGAGACGCCGCCCCGCGTCAATTACGCGGAGACCCCGCGGACGAAACCGCCGAATCTCGAAAATCATCCGCGGATCGCCAATTGTTACGAACAATTTTTCCGGCTCGCGGTCATGTTCCTCCTTAATTTTTGATCCACCAACCGTAGCACTCTGGTAAACATTCGCCATAAGACAGCGAAAAATTCCCCCTCGCCTGGGGGCGAGGGCCGGGGTGAGGGCGAGCTCTAAATCTTCCTCACTTCAAAACAGTGCGGAACAGCCCCCAATGAAACCGCACGTCACTTCGGCAGCGTGAGATTGTTCGAAAGCGGCGCACTCCCGTCGAGTGGCGTCCGTTTCAACTTCGCGGTAAACCACGCCAGCAACACCCCGGTGACCAGTCCCGCAAAATGGCCTTCCCAGGAAATCTCGGTATTCGTCGGCAAAATCCCGCGAATGATGCCGCCATACGCGACAAGGCACGCCACCGACAACAGCAGCGTCCCGATCGTCCGGTTGAACCACGCCAGCGAGGCCAGATAACCGAAGTAACAAAAAATCAAACCGCTCGCCCCCACATGCGCGGCCGGCCGCGCGAACACCCACGTCAACGCCCCGGTGATTACAATGCCGAACAGTGTGACCAGATAAAACTCCGGCTTGCCCCGCGCACAAATCACCGCACCGAGCACCAGCAACGGAATCGTGTTGGCCGTGATATGCGCCAGCGACCCATGAAGAAACGGCGCCCAAACGATCCCCAGCAAGCTCGAAAAATGGCGCGGCACGATGCCATACTGCAGCCACCGCCCGCCCAACATCACGTTGTTGACCAGAAACACCAGCCAGCAAAGCGCCGTCAGAACCAGGATGGGAGCAAACCTTTTCAACACCGTTGACATACCGCCGAAGCGGCACGGAAGCGAGCCTTAAAACTCGTCCGCCCGCAATTGAATACAGCGAACGCTTGCGGCGGAGAGACAAACTGCCCATCTGACGGCGAGAACCCCTGGCTGGAAAAATTCACAAACCTCCTGACCTTTCCCTTTGACGGTCGGGCGGATGCCTAGCGTTTCTCCAGGATATAATACTGGCGGGGCAGGCCGGGGCTGACGGCATTGGTAGCGGTGAAAGCGAAGTTTCCGTTTACGCCGAGGATGTTGGTGGAGACGGGTGTCCACTGGTTGATGGGCAAAGCGAGGTTGGTGCTCGCACGCATGACGTAACTGGCGCCGCTCACGCCGTTCAATCCGCTGACGACGAGGTTGGTGCCCGAGAGACTGAGGCCAGCCAGTTTGAGCGGCTGGCCGAGAGGAGTGACACTGACGTCGTCGAGCCCAAAGTAGGACGGGTCGTTCCGGAATCCAAACGACAGCGTCGTGCTGCCGGTGGTGGCGGTGACGGTGAATTGCAGGTTGGTCCAAGTGAAGGCGGACAGGTTGGTGCGGTTGTAAATGTTGGTGCCGTTCCAGCTGAGGACGAATTGATTGGGCGTGCCGCCGCTGGGGTTGGTCAACCAGAACGACAGCAGGTAGCTGCCGCCGGGGCTGGTGGGCAGGGTTTGGGAAATGTAGCCGAGCGTGGTGGACGGTCCCGCGACGAGTCCAACGCTGCCGGAGTGGATGAACGGCAGATCGACGTTGTCCGCGAAAATCGATCCGGAATAATTTCCGGAGACGAACCAGTTGGTGACGGGGTTTTCGAAACCGCCGTTTTGGACGAGTTGCTCCGGGATGACCACGTTGAGCAGGGCGACCGAACTCGTGGTCATCCCGGCACTGTTGCTGACCACCACAGTATAGCTGCCGGCGTCGGCGGGAGTCAGGTTGGACACGGTCAACGTGGCGGTGGTGGAGTTAAATATATTTCCGCCATTCGAAAGATTGGTGTCGGCGCGGCGCCACCGGTAAGTGGGAGCGGGCATGGCGATGACGGTCACAGGAATCGTAGTGAGCGAGCCCACGAAATTGGTGATCGAGGGCGGCAGCGGGAGGAGGTAGGGGCGGAGTATCAGATTCGGGCAACTGGCAAACGGAGTGGCGCCGACGCTGGTGACGCCGGTGCCAATGGTGGCGTTGGTGAGGCTGGAGCAACCAGAGAAGGCGTTGGTGCCGATGTTTTTGACGCTGTTGGGAATGACGACGTTTTTCAGGCCGGTGGAGGCGAAGGCGACGTTGCCGATGTTGGTGACGCCCTCGGGGATGACCACGTTGGTCAGACCGAAGCAGGTATAAAACGCGTAGTTGCCGATGTTCTTCACGGTGCCGGGGATGACATAATTTCCGCCGCGATGATTCGGGAATTTGATGAGCGTCGTTTGCGCCTTGTCGAACACGACGCCGTCCACGCTGCTGAACACGGGGTTGGCCGGGTCCACGTTGATGATATCCAGATAATTGCAGGAGTAGAACGTATAGTTTCCGATATTGGTCACGGCGCTGCCGAGCGTGGCGGTGGTCAGGGGAGTGAGGGTGAACAAATAATCGCTGGCGTTCGGACAGTTGAGCGTGGCGTTGACGACGGCGCTGTTGTTGAACACGTATTGGGAAAGGGTGAGCACGCTCGCGGGAACGACCACGGTGTTGAGGCTCGCGCAACTGGCAAAGGCGTAGGTGCCGATGAAGGACACGTGGTTGCCGAGTATCAGGGTGGCCAGGCTCGTGCAACCGGAGAACGCCAGGTTCCCGATGCCGGTCACGCTGTCGGGAATCGTGACACTCGTGAGATAGCTGCAGCCCTGAAATGCGCCCGCGCCGATGCCGGTGAGATTGGTGCTGAGTGTGAGGGTGGTAAGGCCGAGGGAGTTCTCAAACGCACCGCTGCCGATGGTCACGACGTTGTTGGGAATGATCAACGTCGGCGGAGCGGAATTTTGAAACGCATAAATGCCGAGGTCGGTGACGCTGGTGCCGATGCTCAAACCTTGCAGATACGTGCCGGCGAAGGCGTAGGCGCCGATATTGGTGGCGCCGTTGCCGGTGACCACGCTGTCAATGTCACTGTAGGCGAACGCGTAATCGCCGATGCGCTTCACGGTGTCCGGGATGATGACATTTTTTATCTTCGTATATTCGAACGCCGCGTCGGAGAGGTTAAGGATGCCGCTGCCGATGGTGACGCCCGAGAGGCCGGTGCATTGAAAGAACGCCGAGGCGCCCAGGTTCGTAACGCTGTCCGGGATGAATGCGTTGGTCAATTTGGCGCAATTGGCGAACGCGGAGTTGGTGATGATCGCGACAAAGCCGGGGATCGTGAAACTCCCGGCGATGCCCTCCGGACATTCGAGCAGGGTCGTTTGCGTCTTGTTATACAACACGCCGTCCACGCTGCTGTATTTCGCGCTCGCGCCGTCCACCTGAATGTTGGTCAGGCTGGAGCAGGCGTCGAAGGCGGAATTGACAATGTTGGTAACGCCGGCGGCGATGCTGACGCCGACCAGCCCGCTGTATTTGAACGACTGATTTTTGAGATTCGGAAGCGCGAGAGTGGCGCTCGTGAGATTCGTGCAGCGTTCGAATGCGGAGGCCCCCAACTGCAGCACGCTCGCCGGAACGGTGATATTGGTCAGGCCATAGCAATAGCGAAAGCAGCTGGAGCCGATGTTGGTGACCGTGCCGGGAAGCACGACGTCCACCAGGCTTTCGCAATCGTCAAACGCGTTGTTGCCGATGTTGCGCAGGCCATTCGGCAGCGGCGCAGTCGCAAGCCCCAGGCAACCCGCGAAGGCCAGGTCGGAAATGTTCGTGAGGCCGCCACCGAGGGTCGCGCTGGTGAGATTGGCGCAATAGTAAAACGCCTGACTGCCGATGGTGACGACGCTGCTGGGTAGGACGACGCTGGTGAGGCTGGTCTGGCTGTAGAATGCGAGCGATCCGATGGCGGTCACCGGGTAACCATTGGTGGTGGCGGGAATCGTCACCGCGCCGCCCGGGCCGGTGTAGCCGGTGATGGTGATGGCGCTGTTGTTGGTGGTGAAGGTGAACTGCGCCAGCGCCGCGCCTGGCAGCGCCAGCAACATCGCCACGATTGGAATAAATCGAATCAAAGTCCACATAAGATACCTCGGCGTCCCAAACATCCAACGCATGCAAAGTGTTCAAATTTCCACCGCCAAATCACCGCTGTAAATGCTACTGAGAAACCTCTTGCAAAGACAAGTAAAATCACTAATCACGGCGGCGACATTCCCAAATCCGCGTCGCAACCAGCATGTCATTGTTGGTCAGAAACATCAGCCGCGCAGCGCGGCCAAAACCAGAAAGGAAGCTTAATAAGTGCCGCGACCCGAGAACGACTCAAAGCCCATACGAAGGTTCAAAACCCGGGGGTGGGCTCGTTTGCAAAGGCTGATTCCAGGGTTTGTCCGAAAGCTCATTGGAAGCACAGCCGGCACCAAGGATTGCCAATCCAAGAATCCCAGTGAGGAAAATCCGAACCACCATGGAACCAGGCATTTTCATAAAGTGATTATATTGTACCAGCGTTTATTTTCGAACCAAAAACAAGCGCCCCTCGTTTTCACTCATCTCAATTTCCCGTAGGAGACGACGCGAGGAGGCTCTGATTATTTTACTTCGAGAGCGCCGGAGCGGAAAAAGTCAGAGTCTCCTGACGTCGTCTCCTACGATGTCTGGAACGCGGAGCGTTTTGCAAAGAGCGCCCGTCCTCCGGCGCGATCCAAGGTAGGGACGCCGCGCTGAGACTGTCTCAAAAGTTTTTGTTCGCTGTTGGCAGATGGAGGGTTGTGTTTACGAGGTCAGGCCATGACGCTGGGGAGCCAGGAGGCAGTCGAAGACTGGCCGGATCGGATTTTCCGGGCGGGTCCGGGTTTTGGC
>JBGALR010000016.1:0-127987 GCA_044223735.1 Limisphaerales bacterium
GCGCGAGCAATTGCAGCCCGTAACAAATGCCCAGCATCGGCACTTCCAGATCGAATATGCCGCGGTCGGGCAACGGCGCATTCTTCGCGTACACGCTCGACGGTCCGCCGGACAGGATGATGCCCCTGGGCTTCATCGCCGCGATTTCGCCCGCGGGCGTGTCGTAGCGCAGGATGACGGAATAGACATTGCACTCGCGCACCCGGCGCGCGATGACCTGCGTGTATTGGGAGCCAAAATCCAGGATGACGATTTGTTCGGTCATTTTGAGAAAGGAGAAACTGTTTCCCGCCCGGCCCGGGATGGCGAGCGAAAAATGCGGAAAAAGAATAAAACTCCAATGCAGGGCAAAGAAACCCCGCCCGGCGTTGGAGTTTGAAAAGGAGAATTCGTGAACGGTTGCGCCTATTGCGGCACGACGGTCACCTTGCCGGCCGTCGCATCATATTGCAGCTTCATGCCGGGCGGCGTCTCCGGAATTCTGGGCAGATATTTCTCGGCCACCAGTTCGTTCAGATCCTTGGGGTTGCGGCCTTTGTCGACACCGAACATCTGGATGGCCTTGTCGATCGAAGTGACATCGGCGGTGTTGACGGCCTTGTTTTTGGCGTTGCCAAGCGCGCCCACGTAATCGGCAGGCCCGGCGACGCCGGACGCAGAGTTGGTGCCGGGCGCGGTATTATCCGATTTTTCGCCGCAGCCAGCCAGCAACAAGCCGGCCGCCAGAGATAGATACAAGGGTGCTTTCATGGAGTCACTTTAGTCCGCCACCGTGTAAAATCCAATCGCAAGAATCGGCACGGCAGCCGATAAAAAAGAAAAAGCCGGGCAAAACCGTTGCCCGGCGTGACACAAAGATTCCCAACCGAGTGGGAACAAATTGAGTTACTTGTTGGTGCTGGTCGCATCCGCCGCCGGAGCAGCCGGAGCGTTGGTCGACGCAGCAGCCGGAGCAGCCGCGGGTTGTTCGCTCGGGGAGCAGCCGACCATCAATGAGCCAACGACCAGACCGAGCAATGCGATAAGAGTGTATGTCCTTTTCATAGTGGCCGTAGCTTTTACAATCCACCCGCGAAGGACAAGAAAAATCTTTTGCCGAATCAGGCATGCGGCGGTTGTGCGGCCAATGAGCGGGCCTGCTGGATCAAGTCCCAATCCTGGCTCAAATCTCCAAACCGGAAACGCGGCGCGCCGCTTTGTTGCCGGCCAAGCAGCTCCCCGGGCCCGCGCAATTTCAAATCCTCCTCGGCGATGCGAAAGCCGTCGTTCGTCTGCTCCAGAATGCCGAGCCGGGCCCGCACCTCCTCGGTTTTCGCCGTGGCCACCAAAATGCAATGCGACTCATGGCCTCCGCGCCCGATACGGCCTCGCAACTGGTGAAGCTGGGCGAGGCCGAATTGTTCCGCATTTTCGATCAACATGATCGTCGCATTCGGCACGTCCACGCCGACCTCAATTAGCGAGGTCGCGAGCAGCACGTTCACCGCGCCGGCGCGAAACTCCTTCATGACTTCTTCTTTTTCCGCCGCCCGCAGCCGTCCGTGGACCAGCCCCACGCGAAAGCCCGCGAGGATGCGCTGAAGGTTTTCAAACTCCTTCGTCACTGCCTTCATTCCCGGCTGGCCCGTATCGTCGACGCGGGGATAGACCACATACGCCTGCCGGCCTTCCGCCAGTTGCGCGCGAACGAACTCCCACACCTTGGGCAAACGATCCACGGTGCGAACATAAGTTTTGAGCCGCCCCCGCCCCGGCGGGATTTCGTCGATCACGGAAATGTCCAGATCCCCGTAGATGGTAAGGCCCAGCGTGCGCGGTATCGGGGTGGCCGTCATCACCAGCAGGTGCGGATAGCGGCCCTTGCGCAAAAAATCCTCGCGTTGCGTCACACCGAACTTGTGTTGCTCGTCGATGATGACCAGCCCGAGATTCTCGGTTGCGAAGCCCGCCTGTACCAGCGCGTGGGTGCCGATGAAAATCGTCCGCGGTTTGGTGACCGGCCCGCGCGTCTTGCGGCAGCCGGTCTGCATTTCCACCACGATATCGAGTGGTGCAAACCATTTGGAAAAATTTCGGAAATGCTGTTCGGCAAGAATTTCCGTGGGTGCCATCAACGCCACGTTGAAACCGCTCTCCAATGCCATAAGCGCGCAACAGGCCGCAACCACGGTTTTCCCGGAGCCGACATCACCTTGCAGCAGGCGCCGCATCGGATGCGCTCCGCGAAGGTCCATGCGCAGTTCCCGCAATACCCGCGTCTGTGCCGCCGTCAGTTTGAAACCCAGGCCGCCCAGAAAGGGTCGCATCAGCCGGTTGTCGCCTCCACAGGGCAAGGCGGCGGCCTTCGCCTCCAGGTTGCTTCGGCGCATTCGAATGCCGCGCTGTAACTCGATGAACTCGTCGAGCGCGAGACGCTTTCGCGCGGCGTTTTGTTCCTCGTTGCTGCCGGGAAAATGCAGCAGGCGGATCGCCCGCGCGCGCGAGGTAATGAGCATTGCCTGGCCGCTCTCGCCGTTCAGCCGCAGGTTGCCCTCGGGCATCTGGATCAAGTCCAGCGTCCGCCAGACCAGCGCGCGGACCCAACGCTGCGGCAGGCCTTCCGTCAGTGGGTAAACCGGGGTGATGCGGTTGAAATGAATGAAGTCCTCCTCACCGTCCTCGACGACCTCCGTTTCCGGATGATCCATCGCGCGGGGTTTGAGCGACAGCGGTTTGCCGAAAACAATCACCTCATCGCCGACTTCAAAATACTTTTCCATGTACGGCAGGTTCCACCACCGGCAGTGCAGCCGCGCGGTGCCGTCATCGAGGATCAGTTCAAAGACTGATAAGGTCCGTTTCCGTGCCCACTTGATGCCCATGGCCACCACGCGCCCGCGAATAGTGGTCGCCACGCCCATTTTTACACCCGCTATGGGGTGGATATGCCGCCGATCCTCGTAGCGTCGGGGACGGTGCAGCAGCAAATCTTCGATGGTATGAATCTCCAACCGCGCGAGTTGTTTCGCGCGCTCCGGCCCCACGCCGTGCAATACAGTGACCGGATCGGTCAAGGCGGTGATGGATGGCTTTGGTCTCGACCCCGTCATTCCTCAGCACAATAGTGCGCGACGGAAAAAGCACGAAGCAAAAAGCGCCGCCGCCTTAAATCTCGAATACAGTGATTTCAGGGCGGCAGTTGAGGCGAATCGGCCACGGAAACCAGCCGATGCCTGGGTTCACATAGAGAGGGCCGCAGGGCGTCGAGAACGAACCCATATCATATTCGTCCACGCCGAACGGCACAAATATCGCGCCATAAAAGGGAATGCGCACTTGTCCGCCGTGGGAATGCCCGGCGAGCATCAGGTCAAATTCCTGCCGCCCCAGCTTCTTCACCCAGTTCGGATAATGCATGAGCACAATGTTCCAGGTGCCAGCTTCGGGTTTGACGGGGGGCTGTCGCGAGTTCAGGCACGAGAGGCCGATGAGAGAAAATTTTCCGTCTGCCGTTACGCGCCGTTCGTCGATCAGCCAGCCGCCGCCAGTCGCCGCCAAACATTTTACGATGCCATCAAACGGCGCATTGCTCCAATAGTCGTGATTGCCCGGCACTCCGTAAATCGGCGATTTGATTTGCGAAAAAACCTCCAACGCCTCGGGCAGATGCTCCGCATCTTCAATGAGGTCCCCCGTGAAACAAACAAACTCGGGCGATAGCGCGTTGATCTGCCGCACGACGGAGAGCAGATACGCGCGGTCGCCCTTGTGATGCACGTCGGTGAAATGAACAAACCGGTGCGCCGGCTTTTCGCCGCCGCCATCGAGCCGGAGGCGACGCGTTTTGACCCAGTGCGGTTCGAGGCAGCGGGCGTCGGCCGCGAGCAGGAGAGGCGACGCCAGCAAGGCGGCCCTAAAAAATCGTCGGCGGCTGATGGAGTTGAGATTCACAATACTCGTCACCGATTCGACATGGCTGGAGCCAGATTATCACGCTTCCCCGGCCGCCGCCGGATCCTACGCGTGAACGAGCTTCTCCAACGCCTCAAAGAGAGCGGCGGCGTCAGCCAACGGAGCAAACTCCCCAACTCTGCGCACCACGCCAAAGCCCTCACCGTACGCGGGGCCATTCACCACGCACGCATCGGTGCGACATTCGGTGAGTTGCCGCCCGGCCGCACGCAACACGCTCGCCTGGTCGCCGTCCACCTCGTATTTCCAACCAATCAGCAGCGCATTGGCATACCACTGGCGCAGTTCTGCGATGATTTTCGGCGTCGGCACCAACTCGGCAAGCAACGTGCCTTCGCGTGTGGAAAGTTTGCCCGATTTCGCCGCGGTCAACTCCCCGGAGGGCGAACGATGCCACACTTTGCCAAAGGTGAAGTCGCTGACAGCAGCCGCGTGAAACACCGCATCCACAGACCCGCCTGAAAGAGCCTGCAAACGGTCGCGCAAATCCGTCGTCGTGGTAAAGGTTTCCACGCGATGCGCCTTGCGCTCGCCGCGATAGGTAGCCTGCTCACCGACCAGCAGCGTCACTTCGTGGCCGCGCGATTCCAGAAACGCGGCCAGTTCGGTGCCGAGTCGTCCCGAGGAGAAATTGGTCAACCGCCGGACATTATCCAGCGGTTCGTAGGTTGGCCCGGCCGTGACGACGCAACGCATGAGCGCACAATAAGCCAGTGTAAAACACGGCGAAAGCGTTATTCACCCGGGCGATTCAGCCAAATTGAAATTGCCGCTCCCTGCGCAATCGCCCACGCTTCGCTCCATGAAACGTCTTCGCCTTTCGCTCTTTCTTTTCGTGGTGACAGCGACGGCGAATCTGTCCGCGGCCCAGGCGGCAGTTAAGATCGCAAATGATGCCCTGGCCATAGCCATCAACGCAACGAATGGCGCCCTGCTTGAGTTCAAGGATCTGCACAGCGGACAAAACTTCGCGAGTGCAGCCGGGACTGATGTGCTGTGGCAAATCGATTTTCCCTCCGGACAAAATCTGTCCCCCTGGACTCCGAACGCCGCCCGGACCTTTCGGGTTGAAGAGGCTAAGCAAGGCGCCGATGCGGCGCTGAAGCTCACCTGGAGCGACTTTGGCTTTTCGAACACACCAAAATTCAGCGTCGAGGTGATCGTCAGTTTGGAAGCCAAACGTCCGATGAGCGCCTGGCGGATGAGATTCACCGGACTTGGCGGGCCCGGACCGGACAGCGTTCATTTTCCGCGGCTCGCAAATATTCCGCGGCAGGAGAATGAAAACCTGGCCGTGCCCATCTGGTTGGGACAGCACACTGCGGAGCCGCGAAAAGTTTTCTCCAGCCCGGGCAAAGCCTCGCGCAACGATTGGCCGTATCCCGGCCAACTCTCCCTGCAATGTCTGGCATTTTACGCGCCTGGCGGCGCGGGCTTGTATGTTTCCTGCGACGACACCAACGCCCTGCCAAAATCCTTTGCTTTCTTCGGGGATGGCGGCGGCAACGTCGGCTGCGACCTCGTCCATCTGCCCCACTATAGCGGCGGGGGAACGAATTGGACGATGCCCTATCAGGCCGTGCTCGGCACCTTTGCAGGCGACTGGATTACCGCCGCGGAACGCTATCGTGAATGGGGCACCAACCAGCATTGGGCGAGGGACAGCCGATTGAAACTCGGCGAAGTGCCGGATTGGGTTTTGAAAACCGGGATGTGGGTTTGGAATCGCGGCCGCTCTCCGGGCGTGCTTCCGCCGGCACTGGCGCTGGAGGAAAAACTCGGTCTGCCGGTGAGCGTTTTCTGGCATTGGTGGCACGGCTGCTCCTACGACACCGGTTTTCCGGAATATTTGCCGCCACGTGAAGGCACCGGGCCGTTCACGAACGCCCTGCAGGCAGCGCACACAAAAGACATTCATGCGCTCGTTTATATGAACCAACGTTTATGGGGCACGACCACCAAAAGCTGGACGAACGAAAACGCGGAACCTTTCGCGGTCAAGGATCGGCAGGGAAAGACATTTATCGAAACGTATAATACTTTCACCAAGGCACCTTGCGCTTCGATGTGTCTGGGCACGGAGTTTTGGCGCCGCAAATACGCCAGCTTGTCGGAGCGGGCGGTTCGCGAGCTTGGCGTCGATGGCATTTATATGGACCAGGCGTGCGCCAGCCTCGTTTGCTATGACGCCATGCATGGTCACGCGGTGGGTGCGGGAAATTATTGGATGGCCGGCTTTCGCGCGCTCACGAAGGAAATCAGGGCGCGGTGCGGGGGTTCTCCGTTGGTGCTCGCGGGAGAAGGTTGCGGCGAAGCATGGCTGCCGTGGCTGGATTTGATGCTGTGCCTGCAAGTAAGCAAGGAGCGTTACGCCGCGCCGGACGGCTGGGAGCCCATCCCATTCTTCCAGGCGGTGTATCATCCTTACGCGGTCACGTACGGCAATTATTCGTCGCTGACCATGCCGCCGTATGACGACTTGTGGCCGGCGGAATTTGCGCCCAAGGAGCCGCTAAAATTGCTCGACCGCAAATTTTCACGGCAGTTTCTCCAGGAACAGGCGCGCGCCTTTGTGTGGGGCCAGCAACCCACCGTCGCCAATTTTTTACCCGATCAGCTGGAACAACGCCAGGAGGAGACCGCCTATATGATGCGCCTTGCCCGCGTCCGGAGTCGCGGCCTTAAATATTTATTGTCCGGCACATTTTTGCGTCCGCCGGAATTGCACGCCCCCGCGGACACGCTCGAAATGTCTCGCCTCTCGATTTACGCCGGACAAAAGGAAGGTCTGAAGTCATTCCAAAAGAAGTATCCGCTCGCCCTCGCGGGCGCGTGGCGCGCGCCGGATGGCGACGTGGCGGTGGCCCTTGCCAGTATCGCAAGCGACGCGCTTACGTTGTCACTTGATCTGGATCGCTCGTACTACGACTTGCCCAAAGCTGGAAAAATCTTTCGCAGCGACGAGACCGGACGCAGGGAAATTGGAAAGCTGTCGGCGAAGGGGGATCCGATTCAATTGACGCTGCCGGGCAGTGGCGCGTGCCTCTTGGAATTTGTGGCGGATCGTTAGGTGTGCCTGCCGGAAATGGATAATTTTATTTATCGCAGGCTTGAGTTGGTGCGGCGCTTGCGCACTATATAATTGTGTTGGATTCGGCTAAAGCACTTGCCCGCCTGGCCGCGTGCCTGCCGATCATATTCGCAGGCTGCGCCAGCGACCGGCCGCCCGCATCGGATTGGCAGTCCGATACTGGGGTGTCCGTGCCGGCCCCTGTTACCAAAGAGCCGGAGACCGCTCCCCCCATCATCCTGCCATTTCTGTCCCAGGCTCCTGCGGTCACTCCGCCGCCCGCGCCCGCACCGGCGGTTCCAACCGCCCGACCGGTCGTGACCAACCAGCCGGCGGTTACCTGGGTGCCGCTGAATCGCTGGTGTGCGGCCAACGGGTTCGACAAACTTTCGCCGATGACGCTGGATTCGTTTCCCGCGTTCGCGTTAAGCACCACCAACGGCGTTTTCGTGCTCCGCACCGGCAGTCCGGTGGCGCAGTGGAACGGGCTGGAAATTCGTCTCGCGTACGCGCCGCAATTGATTGGCGACCAACCGTTCATTCATACCCTCGATCTCAATAAAACACTGCAACCGCTGGTGGCGGGATCGCCCGCCATTCTCCTTTCCTCCAATCCGGTTATCGTCATTGACCCGGGGCACGGCGGCGAGGATTCCGGCACTCGCAGCGTATTGGGCAACGGCTACGAAAAGGATTTCACCCTCGACTGGGCCCGGCGTCTGGCGTCACTGCTTTCCGCCAATGGCGTTCAGGTTTACCTGACTCGCACCAACAACTCGCAGATTTCCCTCTCGAACCGCGTCGCCTTCGCGGAGCAGTGCAAGGCCGGCTTGTTTATCAGCCTGCATTTCAATTCGTCGGGCGGCAATGACCGGCAGCAGGGATTGGAAACTTACTGCCTGACTCCCCGCGGAATGTATTCGAGCGTCATGCGGGAATTTGTGGATGATCCGGCGCTCAGCTTTCCGAACAACGCCTTCGACAGCCAGAATCTGCAACTCGCTTTCCGCGTGCATCGCGCGATTTTGCTGGCGAGCGGGGACCGCGATCGCGGCGTGCGTCGCGCGCGATATCTCAGCGTGCTGCGCGGCCAAAATCGCCCCGCAATTCTCATCGAAGGCGGCTATCTGTCCAATCCGCAGGAAGCGCGGCGCATCGCCGACCCCGCGTATCGCCAGCGGCTGGCGGAAGCGGTGGCCAAGGCCATTTCGGAACTGCCCGAACTCCCCTGCCCGTCGCCGATGGTGCCATCCACCGTGACCGACCCGGCCGGCCCGCGATCAGAAGCCAGCAATCAACCTCCCTCAACACCTTGAATCTCGAACCCTCTTCCAAACCCGAACAACACATTGTCGTCACCGGCGGCGCCGGCTTTATCGGTTCGCACCTCGTCGAAAGGCTGCTGGCGGATGGCAAATCGGTGGTGGTGGTCGATGACCTTTCCACCGGCCGGCTGGAGAACCTTCGCACTGTGGAGACACATCCGCGGTTGCGGATCATTCAATCACGGATTTCGACCTGCGCGGAATTGCCGCGTTTAATTGGCGAAGCCGAATCGGTTTATCACCTCGCGGCGGCAGTGGGCGTGGAGTTGGTCGTGCGCTCTCCCATTCACGTGATCCAGACAAATTTGCACGAGACCGAAGTGTTGCTGGCGGCGGCCGCAAAGGAACGGGTGCCGTTGCTGCTGGCCTCGACTTCCGAAGTCTACGGCAAAAGCCTCAAGCAGGCGTTTGCCGAGGAGGACGACCTGTTGATCGGTCCGCCGCACCAGGCGCGCTGGAGCTACGCCTGCTCAAAGCTCATGGACGAGTTTCTCGCGCTGGCCTACGCCAAGGAGCAATCCCTGCCGGTTGTCATCGTGCGGCTGTTCAATACCGTGGGGCCGCGTCAGACCGGGCAATATGGCATGGTCTTGCCGCGTTTCATCACCGCGGCGCGGGCGGGCCAGCCGTTGCGCGTGTTTGGCGATGGCCAACAATCGCGCTGCTTTTGTTATGTCAGCGACACCGTGGAGGCGCTTACACGTCTGCAAAACTGCGACGCTGCTCGCGGTCAGGTGTTCAACATCGGGAGCACGGAAGAAGTGACCATTCGCGAACTCGCCGAAAAAGTAATCGAATCTCTCAAATCCAAATCGGCAGTGGAGTTCATCCCTTACAGCCAGGCTTACGAGCCGGGCTTTGACGACATGCGGCGGCGCAAACCCGTGCTCGATAAATTGTCAGCGGCGATCGGTTTTCGCCCGGAAACACCGCTGCAAAAGATCATCGAGCGAACCGCCTCCTCCCTGTAAAAAGCAAACGAGGCATCCTCGCGGATGCCTCGTTGTTGACTAAAAGTTCGCGTCTGGGAGCTTACGGGAAGCAGAGGCGGTTGTTGTCGGTGTCCGCGGTGTTGCGGAGACCGGTGCGCATGGCGGAGATCGAGAAGCCCTGCACGCTACCGTCGGACAGACCGACGTTACCTTGCTTCTGGTGACCGTTGTCCATCCACGCAGCCGTCGGCTGGTTGGTGCCGGTTTCGCCGGAGCCGCCTGCCGCGCCGCCCGTGGTGACCTTGTTGGTCCATCCAGTGGTCGCCGCAATGGCGTTGTTGTTCGCGGTGCCCGCGCCCATGTTGTAATCGCCGTCGAGGAACATCTGCGGAGAGGTTTCAACCGCCGCGAGGCCCACGAAGTAGCTGAGGCTCGAGTTGTTGGTGAAGCCGGTCTGATTCGCAGTCGGGTTCAGAGCGAACGTGGTCGCCTGGCCTGCGCCAGTCTTGTAGGAAGACGGGCAATACAGAATCTTCGGCGTGCTCAGTTCGTTCGACATGACCGAGAACGCTTGATACAGCAACGGCGGCACCGTGGTGTTACCGGGTGTGCCCACTGAGTTGAACGTGCCCGTGGCCAGACCCCAGGGTCCGCCCGCGTTCTTGTCCATGCTCATCGGATAGTTTCCGTCGTTATCCAGTGCGAACGTCCGGAAAGCGAGACCGACCTGCTTCAGGTTGTTCGTGCAGCTGATACGTTGCGCCTTGGCTTTGGCGCGAGCCAGTGCGGGCAGCAACAAGGCAGCCAGAATGGCGATAATGGCGATGACGACTAACAACTCGATAAGAGTGAAAGCCCCAATTTTCTTGCGTAGGTTTATCATGAATCTTCGTGGTTTGTTGTTTTTTTCGGCGAACAGAACGCGAACTTTTATATCATTCGTTCACACTGTCAACTCGATACTGTCAATCTCTTTAGCAATGCCGGTGCCATCACCCATTTTCGCGATTTTCCTAAGGAAATTGAAATTTGGCATGCGCCTGCGCGCGTGAAATTCACGCGAGATGCGTGAATTTCACGCGCATTTTCTTCAAGTCATTTAGCCGTCCGAAGGTCCACGCCAATGATTTCCTTGTCGTTGCGCCCATAAAAATGTCCGTTCGCAAACGCCGGGTGCGACCACACCACCGGACGCCCCGCTGCCGACCCGGTCGGTTCCAACAAATGCGCCCGCGAAACTTCCTCGTATCCCTTCGGGCTCAACTTCGCGATGATCAGGTCGCCCTTTTCGTTGAACAGAAAAAACCGGTCGCCGTTCTTCACGATGAACACGTTCGCCCAACGCACCGCCTCGCCGCCCGTCGTTGCCTGGAAGGTTTCCCAAACTCGCTCCCCGGTATCCGCTTTCAGGCAGCGCAACTGCCCATAGCTGCACGCACCATAAATATAGCCATCCATCAAAAACGGCGTGCACATCACCGCGTTCAGATGCGTCGTATCTTTTTCGCTGCCCTTCGTCGTGCGCCACAGATTCGTCGCCGCTGGTTTATCCGCGTCGAGACGCAACATCAACGACCCGCCGTAAAACGCTGTGAAGAACAACCACTGCTCCTCGCGCCGCGGCGTGGCGATCGTCATGCCCATCCGTGTCTTGAAAGGAATCGACCAGTAAACCTCGCCGCTCTCCGGATTCAGCGAATTGGCCGACTCCGGATCCCACAAGATCACCTGCCGTCTGCCACCCGCCTCGCACACCATCGGCGAACTATACCCCGGCTCCTCCGCGCTCAACGTCCGCCAGAGTTCCTTGCCCGTGTCCTTGTCGAACGCCACCGCCGTCGTGCCCGCGCCGCCCACGAGACAAATCAACCGGTTCCCTTCGAGCAACGGATGCCCCGCAAAACCCCACATCGGCGTCTTGATTCCAAATTCCTTCTTGAAATCGTGCGACCACACCACCTTGCCGGACTTCGCCTCCAGACAATAAAGATTTCCCTCCGCGCCGAGCGTGAAAACCTTTCCATCCCTCACCAGCGGCGCAACGCGCGGCCCCGCCGGATAACTCACCGTGTAAGGACATTCATATTCGAATTTCCAAACGACATGGCCGTCCTTTTCGTCCAGGCACAACACCCGCTCCGAACCGCTGACCTTGCCCCGCGCAAACGGGTCCGACGGATTGCTCGCGCCCGGCGCCAGTTGACGGTCCGTGACGAACACCCGCCCATCCGCCACCACCGGCCCGCTGTAACCGCCGCCGACCGGAGTGCGCCATACCACCGGCGGACCATTCGTCGGAAACTTTTCGACGATGCCCGATTCCCGCCAGACCGAATCACGCTTCGGCCCGAGCCACTGCGGCCAGTCCTCAGCCCGTACGGTTCCCTGAACCATCCAAACGAACACCAGCGAAAGGCAGATTTTGCGAAACGGGTTCATTGTGGAATCGTAGCTAAAACGCCCTACGGCTTGCGATGCAAAATTCATCCTTCCCAGCCGAGTCAACCGCTCATCTCTCCTCTCAAAGTTGGGTTCGTTTTTCTCCGGACCACGCTCAAAATTATCCATAACAATCTATCGCAACGTTATTTACGACTTTTTGGAGTTGGGTTCGTTTGGTAAAATTTACATTTACGTGGAAAAGCCTCCCATCTCAGCTCCATCCTGACCATCAACCAACGCCACCACGCTCACTCCGTACATTTGGAAATCCAACGACCTTCATCTCGCAAACTTGGAGCGATGGAAAACCTGCAAGCCATGCACCGCCGCCGCCAACCAGGCGGCATTCGCGGATCCGACAACCAATATGTCAAAGAACAATTTCATCCGCTGCGAGTCTAACCGCTGGGGTGGGACATTTATTGTCTCACGCTTCTGGAGATCACTCGGTGACGGCATCCGTTTCGCACATCGTTATTGTTTCAGCACGCGATAAAATCTCCGGCTGTTTCCAGAATCGATGGACTCCACAATATTCGTGGTGCCGGTTGCGGGAATGGTCACAACCCGCACGGTGCCCCACTGCACGAGATTAGTGGACATTTGAATTGCAAATTGCGTTCCCGTATCGGCGGTCAGGGTAAATGAAAATCCCCCGGGGATCACCGCAGGAGATTGCAACCGCACCGGCGCGACGATGGGCGGGGGGGGAAATTGACCATTATACAAATTCATCACCTCATTGGCGGACAGTTCCCGGCTGAAAATCGTCACATCATCGAATGACGCTTGGGAGTCATTGCCAATGTAAAGCAGGTCGTCGTTGTTTAGCAGCGGCAGCGTCGGCCAGGCACCCACTTGTGTTCCGTTCAAGTAAAGGCGATCAAAGCCCGTCCCGTGCGTGACCAGTGCGTGCTGCCATTCGCCCAACGGGGTGACCAGGCCGGAGACGCCGTGGTCAGTGGAGGGGCTGCCGCTGCCGCACCGCAAGTGAAAGCCATCGCTGCCAGCCCTCTGTAAATACGTTTGCCCGTAGTTTCCAGATTGATACCAATAGAGCAAATTACCGTTTCCAAAGCCCTCCTCGGGCCGGAACCAGCAGCCAAAAGAGAAGCCATCTGGATAATTATCCGGATCCAGATTGTTCACGGTCAGGTAAGAAGAAGAATTCGTGAATGCAAAGGCTCCCCCGAGCACGCCATGGCGATCTCGCGTTAACTTTCCTCCGAAATAGTGCGCGTGCCGCCCATTGCCGCTGAGATCATTGGTGGTGTTATCGAGGGAGTAGTACGCCAGCAAACCGAAAGAGCTTAACGGGAGCGCCGTTGCATTGGTTGCCACCGTCACGCTCACTGCGGTACTGACGATACTGCCAAACGCATTGGAAACAACGACACTGTATTGTCCGCCCGCAGCCAGGGTGAGCGGCCCAAGCGCCAGCGCCGGGTTTGTGGCATTGCCCAGCAACATGGCGTCGTGCCACCATTGATAGGTAATCGGCGGAGTGCCTTTGGCAGTGACGCCCAAACTGATGGAAATGCCCGGCAGGCAATTGGTGACTGACTCAGGCTGCGTGAGGATTTCGGGGGTGACTGAACCGAGAAACTCCCCGTAAAATTCCACCTGATCAACCATCACCAGACTCCAAGCCGAAGGCGCCCCCACGACCGGAAAGACCTGTCCGGCATAGTTCTCCAGGAAAACAAACCGCACGTAACGAGCCTCGATCGACTCCAAGTCGAAACTTTCACCTGCGAAATCGACCCCTTGTGTGGCCAGGGCAACCTGCATCTCATCAAACGAGTCAAACTGAACTCCGTCCCGCGAATACTCTACCAACATCCGTTTTACACTTGGATCGAACTCGGGGCCGTTCCAAATTCTAAAAGAGCCCAGTCGATAAATTCCCTGCAGATCGAATGTGATCGCGGGACTGCGGTCATCACCAAACCCCAGCCCAACACTTTCCCATACCTCCTGTCTGGCAATATCCGAAAAGAGGTTGCCGAGAACCCGGTTATATAATTTCAACTCGCTGGTTGCAGTCGCAAAAATATTCTCCACTTTAAAAAAAGTGGGTGGGGCTGCAACTGTCACCACGGCAACCTGACTGGTCACAGTGCCATAGCCGTTGCTCACCAATGCCACGTAATTCCCCGCTCGATTAGACACCACCCCGGACATAAATATTGCCTGGTTGGTCTCGGCATTCAACGCCTCTCCATCCTTCCACCATTGAAAAGAGAGTGGCCTGGCCCCCTCCACCGTTACACTTAAAGCTCCATTGCCCCCTTCCTTGAGGGCAACTGACGACGGCTGTATTGTGATCTCAGGCAGCGTCGCCGGAATGTTCAATTTTGCGCGGTAAAATGCATGCGCTGAGGGCGCATTGGAATCCACCACTGACAAGCTTCCCGATATGTTTGCGATGCCCGAAGCCACCGTTTCCCATACGGGTCCGGGCACGGATGAGCGCTGAATTTCCCAACTGCTGCCAGCCACGCTGCCCAGGCTGATTTCCGGGCCGTTCGTTGTCCCAACCACGCTCATCCGGGGTGGGGACGGCAGCAAATCCACTGTGAGTGAGGCGACCGCACTGGTCTGACTGCCGATTGCGTTTTCCGCCACCACATAATAGGCGCCGGTGTCCAGCGTTGAAGCGGCATTGAGCGTCAGCGTCGCATTGGTCTGGCCCGCGAGCAATTGACTGTCGTGAAACCACTGGTAATTCAATGGCCCCGTTCCGTTTGCCTGTGCCGTCAGAATGGCCCGGCCACCGCTTACGGTTATGATTCCCTCCGGCTGTGCTGTGAAAGCGGGCGCCGCCGAACCAGTCGCCACCGTCAAACGTGCCGCGCCACTGATGGCGGAGCCGGCAGCATTGATTGCCTCCAGGCGGAACATTTGTCCGCTCATTTCGAGGCTTGCGGCATAGAGCTGGAGATTAGTCGTATTGGCGCCGGTGACCTCCGGCCCATCCAGCAACGCCTCCCACGTCGCGCCTTGATTGGTCGAGCGTTGCCACTGCAAAATCGGCTCGGGAGCGCCGTCCACCTGAGCGTTGAAGTTCGCATCCTGTCTCTCTACGATTGAAATATCTTGTGGTGATTGAAGAAATCCGGGTTCGCTATTCGGATCCGCCTCAGCAAGGCGAACATCCAGTTCCACACCGACCAAATCGCCGATGCCGCTGCTTCCGGGACTAATAATCAAATGCAGCAGTTCCCCGCGATTAAGATAAATCCTGGCGATGGCAAAGTCGGTATCCGCCGCTGTGTTGGTCAGGGCACCCGCCATGACGTTGAGTGCGCCCGCATCCAGATACCAACGCACACCATCTCCGCTCGCATCCACAGCCAGCCGGCTTAATCGGCCGGTTATCGAATAGTATCCGGCAATCTCCGTTTGATACGCCAGGCTGACGCATCCCATGATCGTGCTGCCCGGATTCATAAAAAGGCAGCCCGTCGGGACGCTGGCGCCAAGCGCGCTGATCGCCGGCGCATTGGCATTGAATCCCACCACCTGCAATAAGTCTTCAGCAGCGCACCAGCCAGAAAGGCCCGCCGTCTGCCACACGTTTGTGTAAAAATCCATGCGCGAATAGCGGCCCGTGCGATTCGTCTCGTTGATCCCGTGAAAAAATTGCCACCCGTCGCGATGCGTATTGCCCGGCGCCAGGGGGTTGCTGAAAGCGGACTTTGGTGACTGTCCCACGCCGACGAATGGCAATGGATCGAAACTCACTTTGAGATTTGCCGGCTGGCTTAAACGGTCCCCTGTTGGGTTGCTGACCCGCACCTGATACACCCCTCCATCAAATCCAAGCAAGTCACTGACTACAAGCGTGCCGTTGGTGGCGCCCGGCAGGCGTTCGCCATCCTTCATCCACTGATAGCGAATGGGTTGGGGTCCCGCAGCTCCCCCGGCAAGCATGAGGGTGCCATGGCGGGGAATCGCTTGTGACGCCAGCACGGGAATTTTGGGTAACTGTTGAACCCGCCAGGTCCCTCGAACGTTGCCGCCACGGATTGGCCAGGAAGAATCGAGGATCGGAGTGTTGCCTTTGAGCGCGTAGAGGGCGGTGGGCGTAAGAAAATAGACGGTTCCATCGACGGCAAGGGAGGGCCCGAAGCTTGGGGATCCCTCGCTTGGGCAGGTAAATTGCCATAAAAGTGTCCCTTGGGAGTCCAACGCCCTCAGCACCGGATGATTGGATATGGTGCAGGTAAAATAAATTGTGCCATCCGCGCCAATCACTGGATCGGAAAGCGATGACATTCCTGGAGTTTGATCCATCCAGGCAATTTGGCTGGGAGGAGCAAATGGGTCGTTCGAGCTATAGGAATTGCCTGCCAAGCCAGTCGTGGCAGCCACCCAACCCGTAGGGGTCCCCCCGGTGCGAACGAGTCTCTTTTCCTGATCGATGATCGGCGGACCGGCCAGGAAAGGTCCGAGGCTGCCATAATTCTGGGAACCTCCGTGGCCATTTCGGTCAATAGCGAAAACCATTCCTCGCGGAGTGTTGGGACCGAACGAGTCTCCCATATAGGTTTCATCATCGGGGCCCACGGCGAGCACAGTGGGATTCGATAAAAAATAGCTATAATAATACCTCAGCCCATCCGGGCTGACCGTCCGCTCCAAACGCCCGAAAGATGACGAATGCCCATCAAAGCGGGCCACGGAATTGTCCAAAAAATAATAACCGTGGCCAAAGGAATATAAGTCGTAAAAGGGATTAATATTGGCCGGGTCCTGAGGTCCGGCAAGCCCGCTCCAAAGGGGTCCCTTCCCATACCCCGCAAAAACTGGTTTGTCGTCGGCACGTACCGCCACACTTGCCACTTCGTCATGGGAGTAATAGTCGGGCAATTGAGGAGGAGAGGGGGAAATCTGGGTTGCCCGCTTAAATTCTGACGCCGTGGCATTCAGTATGGTTCCAGCGCTTCCACTGCCCGCCTCGCTCAAGAGCAGGGAGTATAAAGCCGTGACGTTGCCAGAACGATCGGTATGGGTATTGAGGAGGGAGTCCGTCACACGGGTTACAAAAGGAGAATCGCGAATGAAATAGATTTCGTTGCTTGCACCAAGAGCGATTTGCAGAACCCGGTCGGCGAGCGGGCTGTAAAGCCTGGGATATCCAGGCTCCACGGAGCGAAAATCTGGCGGCTCGTTGGTGGAAACCGCTCCCCACAAAATTTGACCTTGCGGACTAATGGCAAAGATTCGATGTGAGGTGTGGGGTTGATGTCCTCGCACCAGCGTTATCCCACCCGGGGCAGAGAGAAATTGCTGGGCATCCCCATATTCTGGATCGTAAAGAGAAAGACTGCTGTTCAAAGGTAAAAACCATTCTAAAATTCCTTCCGCGTTTATGCAGGTTAACCCGGTCCAATCTCCAAAAACCAGCCTTCCATCCTCATGAATAACCAACGGCTGCGACTGGCCAAATCTTGGGGTGTTAAACGGAAACGTCCACAACACGCTGCCCACCGCCACCGCGCCTTCCTTGACCGCAAGCCGTGCCGGCACGCTGGCCACGAAGTTTCCCAACCCATTTGTAATTAACACATAATAGAACCCCGAATCCGTCAAGGCAGCGTTGGTGATCGTTAACTCCGGCCCGGTTATTCCGAGAGCTTGTCCGTTCTTGAACCATTGATATCCCAGTGGCGCACGACCGATGGCTTCCGCCGAGAGGGTGGCTGACCCGCCCGGCGGGATTTCCATGTTCACCGGCTGCCGCGTAATCTTCGGCCCCGGGGAAATAGTCACCGTGGCTGGAGCGGTGGCGTCTTCTCCCAGAGAGTTGCTGGCGCGCACAAACCATTGCCCGGCGTCTTCAGGTCCCACGTTGGATATGATGAGGAAAGCGGTAGCCGCACCCGCCACGGGTGCGCCATCATGGAACCACTGATAAGCGATCGGCCGTGAACCAAAGGCCTGTCCACTCAGCGCCAACGTCTCTCCCTCGGTCAAGGTGATGTCGCCCGGTGAGGCGGGAAACGAAGGTTGCGTCGGCGGAGGGATGATGGTGAGGTTGAAATTCTCGGAGACTTTTCCCGCAAGGTTTGTCACATCCAGTCTCCAGGTGCCATCGTCTGACTCGCGCGTGGACGCCAGGTTCAGCGACCCCGAAAACCCGGATTGGCGGAGCTGCCCGTTTCGGAACCAATTGTAAACCAACGGCGCTGTGCCTGACGCGCTCGCCGTCACACTAACAGAAGCGCCCTCATTTACCGATGGGTTTTGCGGCGCCAATCCTATGATAGCGGGGCCCACCGTGAGCGACGCCCAAGTGCTTGCGACACCAGCAGGGGCGGCGGCATTCATCACCCAGACACGATACGCGCCGGCATGAGTAAGATAATTCACGTTGTTCAAGGTGAGGCTGGCGGCGGCAGTGCCGGAGATGGTTCGGATGTTGCCGTTCAACTCCTGGTGTTCCCAACGATACGTAAGTGGAGGGGTGCCGGTGCTAACGGCGGCAAACGTAACCGAGCCTCCCGGCATGGCTTTCTTTGGCTGCGGATGGCTGGTGATGGTCGGAGGAACTCGGACGGTCAGGATGGACCATGCGCTGGTGCTCTCGCCGCCCGTGTTGTTCACCACGGCCCGATATTCCGCCCCGTCGGAAACCTTCAATCCACTGAGGACCAATGTGGCGGTGGCGGCCGAGGGGTTTAGCGAAGAAGAAATTCGCGTGATAACCCCGCCCACACGCTTTTCCCAACGGTACGAGAGATCATCGCCGGTGGCGGTAACGCTGATGCTGGCGCTCCCGCCCAGATTCGCCTCCTGCTGCACCGGAGTGATCCGGGTATTGGTCGGACCCGCGGGAAAGTATTGAGCTTTCATTGCCCATAGGGTGTTTCCACAATTGAGAGGACTACCAACCGGGTAAAACTCCTGCCACGGCGCAAAATAATAATCTCCCGCGTTTGGATTTTCAATTGTGAGCAGGTAGGTTCCCCGTCCGCTGGGGGTCCACTTGCTACCGGAAACACCACTGAAGCTGTAGACAAAATCAGAGCCGAAATCCTGGTCATACGTGATGCTCAGGAGTACGTTTCTCGTCACGAAAAAGGTCAGGCCACAGAAGTAGCCGCCAGGCTGAGGCCCCACCAATTCAATGACCAGCTTTCCTTGTCCCGCAGGAACTGCAATGTGCCCTGAAACCGGAGTTCTCGTTTGCAGAACAAATGTTTCTCCATTGGCATATGTATGCCAGTAATTGTAAGTGGTCGTCGCAATTTCGCCGCGTGCAGTTTGAGGAAAAACGGGGCAGAGCATCGCGGCCGCGGTTAGCGCGCCGCATAACCATCCCATTCTCTTTTGGCCCGTGGCACGAGGCGGCGTTTGCGTCCGGATGGCCTTTGCCGCTTGGATGATCCAATTCGAATTTATTGAAAACACAAGGATTTGAATTACGGTTTTCGGCTCGGTTTACTGGCCCAATTTTATTTCAAACCGTGCCAATTATAACAATACGCACTCTTGCGTATGCGATGGGGTTTGGGTTCATGCTTGCCGCGCGTTGGGAATTTCGGCGACATTCTACAGGTCAATTAAACTTTGGCAATTGGCGGGTTATGTCTCTGAAGCATTCCGATGTTAAGGCGGTGTCTGACGTGTTGCGCGAATTGTATGCGCATACGAATTCCGCGACCCTCCCGCATTGCATCGTCGGCCTGTTGCATCGGCTTATCCCGGCGGATTCGGCGGTTTATAATTCATTCGATTTTCGCACCGGCGAGATGCAGGTGGTGCATGATCACGGCCCGGAGGGCGACCGTTATCTGCCGGCGTTGCAACGTCACGTCGAGCAGCATCCGTTGATGGTGCATATCCGGGCGCACTGGCAGAAGGGCGCGGAAACGCTGGCCAATGTGATATCACGCCGGGAGCTGCGGCAGACCGGGATTTACAGCGAGTTCCTGCATCCGCTCGGTATCGAGGAACAAATGGGCATGGTGGTGGAGGACCATCGGTATGGCGTGACTGCCGTCGGCTTGCAGCGTGCGGGCCGCAACTTTTCGAGCCGCGACAAGGCGGTGCTCACGTTGCTTCAGCCGCATTTGATGCAGGCCTACAAAAACGCTTCCGACCTCACGCGCACCTATGCGCTGAGTCACGATTCGGAGCAGGCGCTTCGCGTGGCGCAGATCGGCGTCATCCGGCTCACGCCGGCATTAAAGATGGAATGGGTTTCTCCTCACGCCGCGCAGTGGCTCGCTGCTTATTTTCCGGACGAACAAAACCGGATCTCCGACGGCAACCTGCCGCTGAAACTGGAGGAGTGGCTGCGATTGCTTGGGCAAAGCGCGCGACAGATCGTCACCGCTCGCGGCGTGCTTTCTATTCGCCGCGTCTGCGGACAAAATGGAGAAAGCCATCTGGTGCTGTCCGAGCAGCGGGCCGACGTTTCCCCGCGCGAATTGGAAAGCCTGGGCTTGAGCCGTCGCGAAGCCGAAGTGTTGCACTGGATCGCGCAGGGAAAAACCAACGAGTTCATTTCGATCACGCTCTCCACGAGCAAGCGCACGGTGGACAAACAAGTGGAGAATATATTGCGCAAGCTTGGCGTGTCCTCCCGCGTCGAAGCCGCCGTGCGTGCCGACCGCCATCGGCGGTTGAATTGACTTGGCATCGGGGCGAAGCGCGCCCCTCGGTTGATTCCCACGCCGAGAGTGCGATTTTGCGGTATGTGCGCTGTGGGCGACCTCATCGTGCCACGATAACTCAGGGATTAACCTGGCAAACGATTATGTCCGGCTCTTCCGTCGCAGGCATTTGTGGTCTTGGGTTGTCCTCGAGCGAAATGCAGTGATGACTGGGAATTGTTTTGAAATGTCAATATGCGTAGCGGCGTTTCTGGCGACGCCGTTGCCCGCCCCTCACTTTACTCGTAACACTCCGATTATCGCCGTAATAATGTACGCCGTGGGATGCTTGCTGACCCTGGCGTTTATGGCGCTGTGGCTCTGGAAATTGCGCAAAGCCAGACTGGAGCGGAAGCATAACAAACCAAAGGCAGGCAAGCGAGGCAGAAATCGATTGCCAAAAGGAATTTCAAAAATATGACAATACTGAGAACCGACCCCTGGCGTGGCGGGCCGAAGGGGCCGTGCCTGCCGACTGCCACTTGCTTGACTCCCGCGCAGGGAGTGCGATGTTACGGCATCTGCGCGGAGGACGACCTCAGCGTTCAACGATAACTCAGGGACGACCCTGGCAAACGATTAATACGTATGTCATGGATTGTTCTGGTGGCCGCGGGAATCTTCGAAATTGCCTGGGCGGTTGGTCTAAAATTCACCGATGGTTTCACCCGCTTCTGGCCCACGGTCGGCACCCTCGCCGCGCTGTGCATCAGCGTGGGATTGCTGGGTGTCGCCGCGCGGTCGCTGCCCATCGGCACCGCCTACGCCGTCTGGACCGGCATCGGCGCCGTGGGTACCGTGCTCTGCGGCATGGCCTTCCTCGGCGACCCGGTTCCGCCGATGCGACTCGCGTGCGTCGGTCTGATTATTATCGGCATCGTCGGGCTCAAGCTCACCTGACCCGAGGCTCACGCTTTCCCTCACGGGTCTTTCATGTTTCGGAGGGATTGCCTCATTCATTTCCTCCCTGCACAGGCGCGACAGCTTCTTAAGTGGCCGGACTTCGCCCCTAGCTTCACGCAGGCGGGGAAGCTGCACATCGAACGAAGCCGAGACTCGATTCAAATCCCGTTCCGGCCCGCTCGTTTCGTCGCCGAAATATCAGCAGCGCTGGCATTTATGCTGCTACTCAGCCCGCAAATCTATGATATCAATGGTAAAGCTCTGTGCGTTCGGGGTCCTAAGCGCGTTGGCGATCTCCAGCGCAAACGCAACCATAACCAATGCGGCGTGGACTTTTCCGGCCGCCACGTCCCCCGCCCCGGCACAACCGATGGCCGCCAATATCGCCGCCTATTCCACCAGCGATGTGCTGGGCTGGACAGCGGGCGGGAGTCATTTGAATGAGACATTTGTCTCAAATCCGGGCAAAACAACCGCGCTCGAATTTTCCTACAGCGGCAATCAATCGTCCTCCATGAACAACACCCTCCTGACGTTGACCTCCACAATTTCAGGCCTGACCAACGGCACGTTTCTCACCGGCATTCAGATCTCCTACGAAACCAAGTGGAGCAATACCGGCACTCCGATCACGCAGACCTGGGCCTATTCACTCAATGGGGGGGCGTTTTCAAATTTTATGACCAACACCGTCGCCGGCAACTCCTGGCAAAATCTCTCCTACGCATTCCCCACCCTGCAATTGCAGAACGGCGATATCCTTGCCTTCCGCGACACCTTCTCCGGCGCGAGCGGCAACGGCCAGGCGCTGGACTTTGACAACATCCAGATAACCTCGGCGAACATCACGCCCGTGCCCGAGCCCTCCTCGGTCACGCTCACGGGATTTGGGATCGCGGCTTTTTGGATGCGCCGGCGCTCGCGGGTCAGCGGGCGGGCGTGAAAGCCGCCGTCTTTGCACGGCGGTTTACGAGGAGCAGGCTCAACCCTTCGGCGGACTCAACTTCTGACGGCCGGAGAGCTTTGAGGAAAATGTGCGCATTCTAGGATCGACCCGATTCCGCCGATGCGACTCGCGTGCGTCGGCCTGATCATCATTGGCATCATCGGACTCAAACTGACTTAAAGCCGGCGCGCCATCCCCCGGCCGACGCCATGTCCCGGAGGGACACCCGAAAATAGCCCAGCCGCTTCAGCGCTGGGAACCGTCCATCCACAAAACATGCTTTAGTCCCAACGGGACGGCTGAACCACGCAGCATCCAATTCACCCTGCAAACCTCAGCACTAAAACCGCAACGCGGTTTCGACCTCCAGACCCGGGTTGGTCCGCAAACTTTCGGACCAACCCGGGGGTAACCAAAATCAAAATCCTCAACCTCGAACGAGGTTGCGCCTCAGCCTGCCTCGAATGCTGACGCCATTTCGTGGAAATAAATAAAAGCATCCCTCATACAAGAGCCCCCGCTTATCGCCAGCCTGATCCTCCGAAATAAATCTCGCAACCCTCCGACGAATATCTCAACTTTCCGGAACGACAAGCCGGAGGCGCGATTGACGAAATCGATGCGGTCAAACTCTCAACATTCCAGGACTGAGATCTCCAGGAAAGTCGCCCTCATGGCGGTGCTTCCCTGCTGCTTGATATTCTGGTTAGTGACCGCTCCGGCCGGCATGGCGGTTCGAAGAATCATTTCCGGTGGCAACCATGGGTCATTTGCCAATCTGATTTGCAAGGTGACCGATTGGTATCAGGCGCCGATGGTGATCGTTTATAAAATCCAGCCGCTCCGCACCGCTTGCGACGCTCTGGCGGATTGGTGGTGCGAAGCGTTGGGCGCGCCCGATACAACAGCGTGAATGGAGGCCCACCAGGACGAATTCGGCCGGTTGCAGAACTGAGCATAAATTATCGTTTTGCGCCAATTGTGAATGATGCTAAGCCAGTAACTGATCGATTATTTTAGGATTTTCCATGGCAACTGTTCCTGCATGCGAAGCTAAAGCCAAGTTCGAGGAACTTCTCGACCGGGTCCTGGAGGGCGAAGAGATTGTGATCACCCGCGACGAAAAGCCGGTGGCTCGATTGATCGCGGAGGGAGCGCGCAGCCTTGCTGACATTCGCCGCGCGGCGGAAGGGCTCGAAGCGTTGCAGGCTGAAATCGCCCAATCAAGCAAGGGAAGGAAGGACCTTTCGTGGGAGGATTTCAAATCGGCGGTCGCAAAAGGGCGTAAATCGCTCCCGCTCGCCACCCGGGATGAGGCATTGAAAGTCGCCGCGAAGAAAGCAGGCGTAAAGCTTCTTTAACAATCTCCTTTGGATTTTATTTGGAGATGTCCAAGTGTTTGGCCAACGACAAACCTTACCCCTTCGGCGGACCGGGCTTCTGACGGCCGGAGAGCTTAAGAAAAATATGCGCGATGTCGTGTGCGGCGGGGACTTTCAGCGCGAGGGCCACCACCCAGTAAACGATACCGGCGATGCCGCCCGGCACGAACACGGCGCCGATCTGTCGCAGCACGCCGACACTGCCGACGCGTGATTCCCAGAAGGAACTTGCCACCCAGGCCACGACCCCGGCGAGTGCGGCGTTCGGGATTAGGAGCATCAGTGTTCTCACCACTTCCGTGAAGCCGAGGCGCGAGAGTTTGCGTCGTAGCGCGTAGGTCAGCAGCGCGAGATTCAATGTGGCGCTCAGGGTGTTGGCGATGCCCAGGCCGGCTTCTCGATACGGTTGCACCAGCCAGAAGGCGAACACCAGGTTCAGCACGAGGCAGAGCACGCTGATTTTCATCGGGGTCTTGATGTCCTTCAACGCGTAAAACGCGCGCGCCACGATGTTGTTCATCGAAAACATCAGCAAGCCGGGCGCGAGGCATGCCAGCGCCATGGCCACGCGAATGGTCGCGTCCGGCCCGAATTTGCCGTGTTCGAAAATCAGCCGCACGATCGGCACCGCCAGCGCCACGGAGAGCGCGGCGGCGATGAGGTTGGCGAACGCGAGATAGCTCATGCCCTGGCTCAGCGTCTGCCGGAACTCGGGATATTTCTTCGCCGCCGCCAGGCCCGACAGCGTGGGCAGCATGTAGGTGGCGAGCGAGATGCCGAACATGCCCTGCGGCAATTCCATCAGGCGCACCGCGTAGTTGAACGTCGCCACGATGGACGCGCCGAACCAGAACGAAAAGCATTGCGTGAGCAGCACGTTGATCTGAAACGCCGCCACGCCGATGGAGCCGGGCAACATTTTCAGCACCACCTCGCGCACCGTGGGATCGCGCCACGGTGATACCCATTCGTAGCGATAGCCTTCGCGCATGAGCGTGGGCAATTGGAAAAATGCCTGGGCAAAGCCGGCCGCCAGCACGCCGATCGCGAGGCCAAAAATTTGTTCGCGCAACGATTTACCCATGTGCGGCGCGAGCAGCAGCACGCTGGCGATCATGATGACGTTCAGCAGCACCGAGCCGAGCGCCGGCACGAAGAAATGTCCGCGCGCGTTCGCCATGCCGATGAATACGGCCGCCAGGCACACCAGCAGCATGTAGGGAAACATCAGCCGCAGCAGCCGCAGCATGAGGTCGGTCTCCTCGCTGAAGGGAAACCATTTCAACCCCAGCGAAATGCCAATGACCGCCAGTACCGTGATGGCGCCGGCTGCGATCACGAGGCCGGAAATCACCGCGTTGGCCGAGCGCCACATCTCCGCCTCGCCGTGGGTCTGCTCCTTGTGTTTGAAAATCGGGATGAACGCCGCCGTCAACGCGCCTTCGCCGAGCAGGCGTCGAAAGAGGTTCGGCACCTGGAACGCCAGGATGAACGCGCTCGCCACGGGGCCATTCCCCATGAACGCGGCATAGACCATCTCGCGCACCATCCCCAGCAGCCGGCTGGTGAGCGTGGCGGCGGCCATGGCCCCCGACGATTTCAACATTTGCGACATCGGCCGCGAAGAGTAGAGGGCAATTCCCTTTTCCGAAACTCGAAATGCCGTGTGACGCCCGATTTCCTTACGCGACGGTCACGCGCTTTTCGCCCGATAATGGAGCACCTTGAACTCCGGCCGTTGCAAAACTTCCGCGACGAGTTCAAAGCGATCCTCGAACGGGGGGAAAAAAGTGTCGCCCTCGACTTCGCGGTCCACGAGCGTCAGGTATAGATCCGAGCACAACGGCAACGCCTGCTCGTAAACCTGCGCGCCGCCGCAAATGAAGATTTCCTTGCCCGCGAGGTCCGCGTGCGTGCGGTCGATCTGCGCGAGGTCGTGGATGGTTTGCACGCCGGGAATCGGCTGCGGCGAGCGCGTGAGGACGAGCGTAAGGCGATTCGGCAGCGGGCGCCCGATGGACTCAAACGTCTTGCGCCCCATCACGATCACGTGGCCGGTGGTCGTCTGCTTGAACCATTTGAAATCCTCGGGCAGATGCCAGGGGATTTTGTTGCCCGCGCCAATCACGCGGTTGCGGGACATGGCGGCGATGGCTTTGAACAGCTTCACAGGCCGCATGTTCTCGCATCAAAGCCAAAGCGTCAACGAGGCACCGAAAGAAGGAATTCCCGCTTTGTGGAAGGGGCGGAACCGCTCGCGCTGCGGTAGGTGGCGTCCCGTCTAGCGACGCCCAATATACCTATGCCTTCCCGGCGTAATCCAGGGCGGGCCCGTTGCGGCGAAGACGTTTGCGGTTCATTTTCTGGCTCTCCGACTTGATTTGCTGAAAATGACGGGGACAGATGCCGTGGGAAATGGACAAAATTTCAGTGTCCGACTCGCGGGGCTTGCACCAGGCGCAGACGGGAATGCGCAGCGGAAATTCGGACTGGACCAATTCAGACATACAACGTTACAACAATGATTAGACCGCGCGCTGTTCCGCGCGTTCAACTCGCGATCCGTATGCTGCAACCTCCTGCATGTTTGCACTTTTTGCACCTAGGAAATTCCTGAAAACTCGGGGGAAAAACGGCTCAAAAGTGGACAGTCGATGCATCATCGCGGCGAATCTTACGTGACGTCGAATCCAACTTTCGCTCATGGCACCTGGCGGCTTCCGCTCTGAAACCATTGCCAGTCGCATCCCGCTTCCGTATGCTCCGCCGCGAGTGATCATTCCCGTTGCACGGCGGCATGATTAATGGCGGTCAGATTTGCTCTCCATGAGCCCTATTACAAAGCGACTGTACTGGTGGATGCTGACAGGGGTGTTGAGTCTCGCCCTTTTTTCCGCTCCCCATTTACGCGCCGAGGATACCAATACCGTCGAACTCATCCGCCAGCTTCAAAAGCGGATCGAGGAGCTCGAGCACAAGGTCCAGACGCTGGAACACGTCCAATCCAACACCGCGCCGCCCACGGAACCGCGCGTCAGCATCCCGGCCGGCGCCACGCTGAGCGGACAGCCCATCGACACTAATGACACGATGGCCACGGCGATGGCGCTCGCCGCCGGAACGAATGCGCAGTGGTTCAAGGATTTTCCCAAGGTCACCATCGGCTCCGACGGCTTGTGGGTCGGTTCGGCGGACAAAAATTTCCTCATCGAGTTTCGGGGATTGCTGGAAGTGGATTCGCGGACGTATCTGAACAGCCCCGCCATCGCCGGCAACGATGGCTTTCTGCTGCGTCGCGCGCGGCCCATCATGCAGGGAACGGTCTACCACGATTTCAGCTTCATGTTCGTGCCCGATTTCGCGCCGCCCACGCCCACGATTTTCGACGCGCTCATCAATTACCGTTATAGCGACGAACTCCAGGTCAAGTTCGGCAAATTCAAGGCGCCCATCGGGCTCGAAATGCTCGTGGCCGATCGCAACCTGATGTTTAACGAGCGGTCCATGGCCACCGACCTCGTGCCGAATCGCGACATCGGCATCGACCTGCACGGCGACCTCTTTGAGCATCGCATGACGTACGACGCCGGCGTCTTCAATGGCACGACCGACGGCGGCAATTCGCCCAACAACAATTTCGGCAATGACATCGCGTTCATGGGGCGTCTCTTTTTCACGCCGTTTCGCTTGTCGGACAGCGCGCTGCGCGGTGTCGGCTTCGGCGTGAGCGGCAGTTACGAAAGCACCTCCCTCGCGAACCTCAACGGGATGCCTTCAAATACCGGCGGCGTGCTCCCCGGCTACTATACGGACGGCCAGCTCCAGTTCTTTGCCTACAATCCCGCCGATGGCGCGATCGTGGCCGCGCAAGGCGATCACTGGCGGTTTTCGCCACAGGCCTACTACTATTTCGGGCCGTTCGGTTTGCTGGGCGAGTATGTGATGTCCGATCAAAGCGTGCGCCGCACCGTTGTCGGCCCGCCCGCCACCGCGCAGTTGCTGAACACTTCCTGGCAAATCGCCGCGTCGTGGCTGGTGACGGGTGAAAAGGCCGGCTACGACGCCGTGGTAAACCCCAAACATTCCTTTAATCCGCGGCTCAACCAATGGGGCGCCGTGCAATTCGTCGTCCGCTACATGCAGTTGGATGTGGACTCCGCGGCGTTTCCGCTGTTCTCCAATCCGGCCACCTCCGCGCAAGGTGCGACCGGCTGGTCGGTTGGCCTCACCTGGTTTCTAAATCGGAACGTCAGCATGAACCTCGACTTCACGCACACGTGGTTCAACGGCGGCGGCGGTCCCGGCCTCCTCGCCCCCGCCACCGTGACGCGCGAAGACGAAAACGTCCTCTTCACCCGCATCCAACTGGCGTTTTAGGCAGTTCGAAACCGCTCCGCTTACCGGCCGAGCGAGTAATTCAAAATCGCGTCAGCGTGAATGCGGGTGGTGTCGTAGAGCGGCAGGGGTGTGTCCGCTTCCTGAATGAGCAGGCTGAGTTCCGTGCAGGCGAGGACGACGGCTTCAACTTTGCGCGCCTGCAAATCCGCGATCATTTGTCTGGCCGCGGCACGGGATGCCGGTTGGATGGTGCCGTGTGATAATTCCTCCCAGACAATCCGATCCAGTTCGGCGCGTTGCGACGGCTCCGGCGCCAGCGTCTCGATGCCTCCGGCGGCAAAATGTTTTTGGAAGAATCCAAACTCCATCGTCGCTTTCGTGCCGAGCAGCGCGACGTGTTTGCGCTGGTCCCGTTTCAATGCCGCCGCGGTGGCGTCCATGATCGTAAGAATTTTCAGCGGCGAACGCTCGCGCAGGCGGTCGTAGGCATTGTGAGGAGTGTTAGCGAGGATAGCGGCGAAATCCGCGCCCGCCTGTTTCAGCCGGTGCAACGCGGCCAGAAGAATTTCCGCCACGCCGTCCCAGTCATTCTTTTCAAACAAGGTGACAAGCCGCTGGAGGTTGAGGCTGTCGAGGCTGATTTCCGGAAAATTCAGCCCACCCGCCTGGCGATTATATTCCCGGCAAAGAATCTGGTAGTAATGGACGGTGGACTCGGGACTCAAGCCGCCGATCAATCCGATTCGTTTCATGCCTTAGCGGTTTCGCGTTCAACCGGTTCCGTTGCGAATGGTTCCCCATACGGCAGATCATCAGGCAGCGGCACCAATTCCCGAATCCAATCCCAAAGCTGGCCGAAGTCCTTGTTCACATCCCCGGAAAGACAATCGGTGATCAGACCTGCGGCCTCGGGATGACGCTTGATGACTTCGCGGAACGAAAATTTCGGATCGTAAAACGCGTAAACCAGCTTGCGCATGTTTTCGACGCCTTCACGCATGTGCTGGCCGTAACTCGCAAAGGTCGCCGGTGAAAGGTCGCCCGTCTTCAGTCCGGCGTGAACCGCATCGCCGCCGAGGACGCCGCTCTTGAGCGCGAGCATCACGCCGCTGCTGAACACGGGATCCAAAAAGGCGAAGGCATCGCCGAGCAACAGCAAGCCCGGCCCCGCACAGTAGCGGGAATGGCGGCTGTATTCGCTCGTGATCCAATACTGGCCAATTCCCTGACCCGCCGAGAGGCGTCCTTTGATCCAAAGATTCTGCTCGATCTCCCGGTTGAAAATCGCCGCCGGGTCCTTCACGCCGCCGCGCGTCAGATATTTTCCCTCAGCGACAATGCCCACGCTGGTCATGTTATTGTGCTGCGGGATGAACCAGAACCACCCCTTTTCCGGAACGTAGGCCACGGTGGTATCGCCTTCGTCAATGCCCGCGCCGCGCGTTGCTCCGCGATAATAAGTCCAAACCGCAATCTTGTTCAGATAAGGATCGGACATGCGCCATCCCCGGCGGTTGGACGCAAAGGCTTCCTTGCCGGAACAATCGAGAGTGATGGGCGCGCGTAATTCATAGGTCTTGCCGCTGGCGTCCGCCGCTTCGACGCCGACGACGCGTTCGCCCTCCATCAGCAGACGATTCACGGTGGTCTGTTCGCGGACTTCCGCGCCCTTCTCCCGCGCGTTATCCAGCATCATTTGATCGAATTCGGAACGCAGAACCTGCCACGTTTGCGCAACGGTGTTCCGGTCGTAACGATTGAAAAAATAAAATGGCTGCGAGCGGCGCCCGTCGGGCTGCACGAAGGTCACGCTGTATTTCTTCACGAAGGCCGACTTCCGCATTTTTGGAACCATCCCGAGCCGCTCCAGGGGGCCAAACGTGAACGGAATCAGCGACTCACCGATATGATACCGGGGAAATTTTTCACGCTCCAAGATCACCACGCGGTGACCGTATTCCGCGAGAACGGCGGCAGCGGAGGCGCCTGAAGGCCCGCCGCCAATGAGGATGACATCGTAATTTTGCGACATAAAATATTTCGAACGTTTTTCGGCGGTCAACGGCCGGCACGCATCGCGGAACGGCGTTTCACCTCCAACTTTAACCTCCTTTTCACTTGTAGCAGAAATAACATTTGGCTATGGCATTGATAGCGGTACGCTATAATGAAAACAAACTCATGGACCTGCGTCATCTTCGATACTTTCAGGCGATCGCCGAAGAGTTGAGCTTCTCCCGGGCAGCCCGGCGGTTGAACGTGGTGCAGCCCGCGTTGAGCCGTGCCACCAAGGAACTGGAAGCGGAATTGGGCGCGGCGTTGTTCGCCCGCAACCGCCGGGTGGTCAAGTTGACCGCCGCTGGCAAAGTGTTGCTCGCGGATGTCGCGCTGCTCTTCGAACGACTCGACCAGACCGTGCGACGGGTACGGCGAACGGCCGCCGGTCAGGTCGGCGAATTGCGGCTGGGCTATATCGGACCGCCGACCCAACGTTTTCTTGGACGACTGCTCGCGGAATACGCGAGGCGCTGCCCGGAGGTGACCGTGCATCTGGAGGAACGAACGCCGGAACGAGTCTGGGAAATGGTGGCGCGCGGACGCCTGGACGTGGGGCTCACCCGCCCGGTGCTCGCGCATGCGACGTTAAGAATGCAAATGTTGCCGCTGCGGCAGGAGCGACTTTGCGCCGCCGTGCCGCACAATCATCCCTGGGCCGCGCGAAAATCCGTGCCGTGGCGAAGCCTGAGCTCCGAGCCGCTCATTCTTCTGGCGCGCCGCGAAAGTGCCGGACTGCACGACGAAATCCTCGCGACCTGTCGCCGCAATGGCTTTGCGCCGAAAATCGCCCATGCTCCCAGTTTGATTGGCACCATTCTGCGCTACGTCGAAAGCGGCGCGGGCGTCGGCATCATACCGGAATGCCTCACGGAAACTGATCCGTCAAAGCGCTGGCAGGCGGTGCGGTTGAACCCACCGCAAACCATCCCGCTGGTCATGGTCTGGCGCGACATTGACTTGGAGCCGCCAGCCGCGGCGTTTTGCGAACTCGTGGCCGAATGGACGCGCGCCAACGTTCTATGGCGGGATGAGTGAACGGGTCTGCATTATTCGCGCCAATACGCAGGCAGCGAGAGCTTGGTGGCGCGAAGAATTTCAAGAATGGCCTGGCGGTCCGCGGCAGTCAGCCGGGCAAACTGCGGATCCTTGTCCTTGCCGGTGAGAATGGCGTGCAGCCGTTGCAACAGGTGATCGCGCATCACCGCTGGCAGCGCGTCAAAATCCTCCGAGTAAATGAGGAAGCTGCACGGATATTTGAAGAGGCGCGTTTTCAGATCGAAATCGCGCAACGAACGGCCTCGGGTATCGAATGGCCCCTGGCCGGTGAACCACCTGGCGTAATCCTCATTTCCAGCTATGGGTTCCGCGAGTGGCGCCTCTTCGGTGAAAAGGAGATAGCGAAGAAACGCGTCCTCCTGCGAGGTGAGATAGCGGATGTGACCGTACATGCGGGTCATGAGTTGAGTCTCGAAATTCAACCGCGTGATGTAATTGTGCATCTTGGTCTGGTGTTCCAGCACCATCAACGCGGTGATATCACTGGTCGGGAGCGGATATTTCTTCACGTCCAAAAGCGCGCTGAGTTCCGCCAGATTTCCGACGCGATTGGTTTTCGAAAACTCCGTGCCCACCAGGTTGCCGCGATGCGGTTGCGCGTCATGCCGGCCGGTGACAAACCAGCCCGCCCAGCGATCGGCGAGCGGAGTGCATTGGTCAATGCCGTTCACCTCACTTTGACCGTCCAATTCGCCGGTCGCGTCGGTGGACACCGACCGCACGAAAAATCCGGGCACCCCCAGCGATCGCTGCCCGCCGTGACAGTTCAGGCAATCCGCATCCCGCACCAGCTGCGGTTGGGCTGATGGCTGATTCTCCAGGCGATAAAATATGCCGCCATTTTTGGGATCCGCCACGGCGACCTCCAGCGCAGCCGCGCCCGGAACGAAACCAACATAAGCGCTGTCGTTGAAGAAAATGGCGCGCGGGTTGCCGGGGCTGATGGCGGTTCGTTGAGAGGAGGTTTTGGAAAAGACCAGCATCTGGGAACTGCGGGGAATTTTCAACGCCTCCAGCAGCGCGGACAGATAGCCAAACCGCTTGTCGAATTTGAGCGAAACGGTTCCGCCGGCCAGCGCGCGTTGCAGGCTCGACACGGAATTGGAAGGATTACACTCGCTGTATTTCAGCGGTTCCCGTTCATACTCCAGTTGCTGCGAAGAGCCCTGAAAATCGTTACCGCGCGAGGAAGCCAACGCAAAACTGGTGAAGAAAACCGTGACCAGAGCCAGGCTGCGCAAGAGGGCGATTGGTCGGCTCATTATCGAGAACGCGAGGGAATGTCATCGGACGAAATGCCCAACAGCTCGCGCATGTTCCGCTGGTTGCGTACGAGGTCCTCCAGCGAGTAACGGTCGAGCACGGAGAAGAACGCGGCCGCCGCTTCCCCCAACACGCCCTTCAACCGGCAGGCGGGCAGCAATCGGCACGGCCCTTCCGTGCGCGGCTGGCAATCAATCACCTTCTCGCCGGCTTCAGTGAGCCGCACGACCATGCCGATACGCACGTCACGGGCCGGCAATGCCAGCGTGAATCCTCCCCCGATGCCGCGCCGCGTGGCCAGCAGCCCGGCGCGACCGAGCTGATGCACGACCTTGATCAGGTGATTGCGGGAAATGTTAAACGTGCCCGCCACCTCGTCGATGGTGGCGAGTTCCGGCGCGCACAGGGCCGCCTGCATCAGCACTCGCAACGCATAATCGGAAAATTTGCTGACTCGCATCCCGCACAGCATCGCCAAATCCGTCCGCAACGCAATAAAATTGTATTTGATATGCATGTTTAACGCGCTTATGATCGGGGCACTGGAATTATGATGACGGAAACTCTTTATGAACGCATCGGCGGGCACGAAAAGCTCGCCGGACTCTTGCGCCATTTTTATGCGGATGTCCGCCAGCACGCCTTGATCGGTCCGATCTTCGAGAAACACATCCGCGACTGGCCGGCACATCTGTCACTGATCGAATCGTTCTGGGCGCGCCTGACCGGGGGACCGGCGCTTTATACCGGACGGATGCCGACAAAACACTTGAGCCTCGGACTGAACGCCGCGCATTTCCAGACCTGGTTGCAATTGTGGGAGTTCAATTGTCACGCCCATCTGGATGCGGCCGCCGCGCGGGAATTAGTCCGCCTTGCCCGTGAGATCGCCGGACGGCTCAAAGGCATCCTGGGCGTGACCGCCTTCAATGTCGCGCCAACCGGGACAGGAACTCACTTCGTAATCCGTGGTTCTGCGGATGCGCGCTGTCCATCAAGTTGATTTTCTTCGTCGAGTGCGTGTCGCGGACGAAGCCAGCCGTGGCACATTAAGACTCCCCATCGATCAGGATGGACACGCCCAGCGGTTCCACATTTTTTCGACTAACACCCCGTCCTGCACATCGCGGTTTGATTTCCGCTTTGAACATCCTCATTGGTTACGCAGGGTTCATGCGGGCCCCTAGGGTCATTTCGCCTGGCGCCTTTGGTTCCAAATCGGAATTCCTCCCTTTCCTCCGCGTTACGATCCTTCCGGTTCTTGGGCGCGAGCCGCCAATCCCGGTGAATGCCAGACCACCTTCCCTTCGCGTCCCACCGGCGTTTCCAGTTCACGCCGGGCTCCGCCAAAGCGCCCCGCCTATTCGGTCCGGGTTGATTGCATCCTGGCCAACGTCCCTGTCGGTTTCCCCTCGGGAACGTGTTGCGCGGCTTCGCCAACCTGCACCAGATCATTTTCCGAGCCATAGCAATTGGGAACACGCAGCTTGCACTCGGGATCGTCGCGCCATTCACCATCGACCACGAATCGGTACTGATACGCGCCGGGCATCAGCGATACGGTGGCGGACCAGATATCGCCGTGCTTGTGCAACGGGATGGGATGTTGCAGCCAGTGGGTGAAATCTCCCGCGAGTAGCACCTGAACGGCCGCCGGGGCCTTGCAGGAGAAGGTTTGTTTTTGCTTGGGTTTGATTGCATTCATAACATCCCGACCTTCGCCCTCCCCGGGTCTCCGTCGCAACACCTTCGTTGCGAATTACGCCTCCTTTTTTGTCGTCCACGAAGCACGCTGCAAAAAAGAGGAACCCTTTCCCAAAATCCGGAAAGCAGAAACGCTTGCGTCGGGACATCCTGTATCGTTGCGGTGAAAACCATGATTTTGCATCCCGGATCGCGGTTCGCCGGCGGCCGCCCGTCAAGGAGGCAGTGCACCCGCGTGATAAGAACGGGGGCGCCGGCGAGGGGGGCGATGTGGTGGCTGTTCGTCCTCGGGCTGCTGAGCGTGGCGGGAGGCTGGTTGTTCTGGGCGAAAGCCAGTGGCGCCTGGCCATTTGGTTTATGAATAAATCCTGTGGAAAGGCTTCATGAGCGCCACCGCCATCGCATTGCGTCTGACTTTGCCCGCGCCCCCGCTGCGGTTGCGGCTCGTGGACAGCGCCAGCGCACCGCCCGGCTCACCCGACAAACCTGGCAACGCTGTGCGGGAGGAATCCATGCTCGATACCATCCGGGTCGGGACGGAGCATTTCGCCCGCGCCGCCCGGCTGATGTGGGAGAATCCGCTGAACGATTTCTGACGGCTCGGGAAAGTATGCACTCCGCTATTTGACGTGCTCGGGCAAAAAGCCCAGGCCGATCATTCTGGCGGGGATGCGGCGCAGGAGCGGGAAACCTTCAAACAGGCGCGAAACCAGCGGGGGCTGCACCGCCTCTTTGGAATCGAAAATGTGCTCCAGGAAATGTTTGTGGATGAACGCCTGGAAGGCCTGCGTCTTGCGCGCGGGCGGCTCGCGCCGGGATTGCACCGCTTTCAGATCGGCGAGGTCCACGCTGCCCTTGAGTAGTTTGGGCGCGAGCATATTGGCCGTCGCCACTGCGTCTTGAATGGCCAGATTGATGCCCACGCCGCCGACCGGCGACATCGCGTGCGCGGAGTCTCCGATGCACAGCAATCCTTCGCGATACCATTGATCGAGGTGATTCAATTGCACCGAGAGCAATTTCACATCGTCCCAATCCTTGATTTCATTCACACGGTTGCCGAGAAATGACCCGCACCGGACCACTTCGTCGCGAAAGGCTTCGAGCCCGCGCGCCTTGCGCTCCGCAAACGAGCCTTTCCGAATCACATACGCGCATTGCCAGTATTCGCCGCGGTCGAGCAACACCATGAATTGGCCTGCGCTGATGTAGCCGAATGCCTGCGGCGGATCCTCCGGCATCCTCCGCATGCGAAACCAAAGCACATCGATCGGCGCGCCCACATCCGTCAGATGCAGTCCCGCCTTTTCGCGCACCGTGGAGCCGCGGCCATCCGCGCCGACCACCAAATCGGCGCGCACTTCCAACGCACCGTCCGGGCCGCCTGCCTTCACGCCGACAACGCGCTTGCCTTCGAAAATCAAATCCGTCGCTTCCGCACCCATGCGCAAATGAAAATTGGGATACACTTTCCCCTGGCTGGAGATGAAGCTGAGGAAATCCCATTGTGGCATGAAGGCAACGAACTGGCAGTGCGTCGGGAGATGCGAGAAGTCTGCGACATGAATCACCTTGTCGCCAAAGTGCGCCACCACCTGGCGCACTTCCTGGTGCGGTTGCTTCAGAAACTCCTCAAGCAATCCGAGTTCATGCATTAATTCAAGCGTGGAGGGATGGATGGTATCGCCGCGGAAATCGCGGAAGAAATCCATGTGTTTTTCCAGCACCGTCACGTCCACGCCAGCGCGGGCGAGCAGGAAGCCGAGCATCACGCCCGCCGGACCGCCACCCACCACACAGCACGTGGTGTTTAAAGTTTGGGCGCCGCTGCCGGAAACAGGATTCTGTGTCATGGATCAAATGATTGCCCGCGATTGAAGTCCGCCTCTCGAAATGGTGCGCGCTGCAGGGTTCGAACCTGCGACCCCTTCCGTGTGAAGGAAGTGCTCTACCGCTGAGCTAAGCGCGCTTCTGAATCTGATGCTCTCCGTGACGATTTCACTTTGAGCGTCGTAGCCGGAGTTTCCAATACAAACGCCGCCCGCGCAAGTCGATTTTGCCGCGCTTCATGGCGGCGATTTACTCCGCCAGCACCGGCTTTGCCGCGGCCTGGGCCGGGTCGTGCGCAACTTTAACCCGTTGAATCGCCGTCCAGACCGCTTCGCAGGTTGATGGATTGGCCAGGCGAACTTCACCCGCCCGCGCGCCAAACGCCGCAACCGCATCGCGCAACGCCTCGCGCACGGAGATGGCCAGCATCAACGGCGGCTCACCGACGGCTTTGCTGCCGTGAATCGTGTTGGGCTGCGTCGCGTTTTTCAGAAACTCCACGTTGAACTCCCGCGGACGATCGCCGACCGCGGGAATCTTGTAGGTATCGGGAGAGTGAGTGAGCAAGACGCCCTGGTCATTCCAGACCAGTTCCTCGCACGTCAACCAGCCCGCGCCTTGCACGAAGCCGCCTTCGATCTGGCCGAGATTGATGCCGGGATTTATCGAGTCGCCGGCGTCGTGTAAAATATCCGTCCGCAAAATGCGGCTCATGCCGGTGAATCCGTCCACCTCGACTTCGGTGACCGCCGCGCCGACGGCGAAATAAAGAAACGGTCTCCCCCGGCCTTTCGCCCGGTCGTAGTGAATTTCCGGCGTGCGATAAAATCCGGTCGAGGATAGTCCGACGCGTCGAATGTACGCGGCCTGCACGACTTCGGAGAATTCAAGTTTCGTTTCGACGCCTTCGGTCATCGCGAAATTATCCGCGAACACAATCTGCGCCTCTGAAATCTGCCGGCCGGCTTTCGCCGAGAGGAGACTGGCCGCCACCGGCGCGAGCCGCGCGCGTAAAATGTCGCATGCATTCTTCACCGCCATGCCGTTGAGATCCGTGCCGCACGACGCCGCCGTGGCGGAGGTGTTCGGCACCTTGTCGGTACTGGTGGGCATCACGCGCACCTTGTCGGCGGTAATGCCCAGCTCTTTCGCCGCCACCATGGCGATATTGGTGTGCACGCCCTGGCCCATTTCTGTCGCGCCGTGATTCACTTGCGTGGTGCCGTCCTGATAAATGAGGACGAGCGCGCCGGCCTGGTTGAGATGTGTCAGCGTGAAGGAGATGCCGAATTTAACCGGCGTCATCGCCAGCCCGCGTTTCGCGTGGGGATGGGCGGCGTTCCATTTTTTCAAATCGCGCCGGCGCTGCTCAAACGCGCTGCTTTCCTTCAGTTCACTCCAGACCCGCTGAATGCGGTTGTCCGCGATCTCCTGCCCGTAATGGGTCGTGTTGGTCTCGCCCTTGCCGCGATAAAGATTGCGCTCGCGGATTTCCTCCGCCGATTTTCCGAGACGCCGCGCGATCCGGTCGATGATTTCCTCAATCACCAGCATCCCCTGCGGCCCGCCGAAACCACGAAAGGCGGTATTCGACGAAATGTTCGTCTTCGCCACCTGCCCGCTGAATTCCGCGTGCGGAATATAATAGCAGTTATCGAGATGAAACACCGCCCGGTCGGTCACCGGCATGGAGAGGTCGAGCGACCAGCCACCGTTGGAAATCAACTCGATTTTAGCCGCAAGCAAATCGCCGTCGTCATTGTAACCGACCCGGAAGCGCGCGAGGAAGGGATGCCGCTTGCCGGTGAGCATCATGTCGAGATCGCGATTCACACGCACGCGCACGGGACGGCGCGTCTTCGCCGCCGCCAGCGCCGCCAGCGCCGCGAAGATCGCCGCCTGCGTTTCCTTGCCACCGAAGCCGCCACCCATGCGGGGACTTTGAATCACCACCTGGTTCACCGGCAGGTGCAGCAAATGCGCGATGATGTGCTGCACCTCCGAGGGATGCTGGCTCGACGACATCACCAACATCGAACCGCCCTCGCCCACCTCGGCGCAGGCGGCCTGCATCTCCAGATAAAAATGTTCCTGGCCACTGATATGGAAATCGCCTTCGAGCACGCGCGGGGCACTTTTCAAAACTGCGGGCGCATCCCCGCGGCGGATGAAATTCGGCTCGGTGTGGAAACTGTTCTGCGCGATCGCATCCTCGATTTTCAAAACCGGCGTCAGCGATTCGTAATCGACGACGACCTTCGCCGCGGCCGCGCGGCAAGCCTCCTGCGTGTCGCCCACCACCAGCGCGATGATTTGTCCGTGGTAGAAGACTTCCTTGTCGGCGAGAAGAACCTCGTCATGGCGCACCGCACCGACGTCGTTCAGGCCCGGCACATCCTCCGCCAGCAACACGGCGGCAATGCCGGGCATGGTCTTTGCCGCCGCGGCGTCACGTCGGAGAATTTTGGCTCGCGCGTGCGGAGCGCAAACCGGCCACACTTCGAGCATGCTTTTACGCGCGCCAATATCGTCGGTATAAATCGCCTCGCCGGTCACATGCTTGTGCCCGCTTTCGTGCGGCAGCGATTTCAGCAGCGCCATCGATCTTTCGGCGCGCGCCGGCAAGGGCGCATCGGGAATGTCATTCGTCGCTTCCTTCGCGAAGAATTTTTCGAGCAGGCCGGTGATCAAACCGGTGCGATATTGCGCCGAACCGCGCACGTCCGAAATCGGAGTAAACTCCGTTCCCAGAATTGGCAGCACGCTCTGGATCGTTTCCGCGCTCCATTTTTTGCCGAGCAATGCGTCCTCGGTCTTTCTCGCACGTGAAGGCAAGGCGGCGACGCCCCCGTAGCCCAGCCGCACGTGCCGCACCGTTTGTTGCGCGTCAAGGTCCACGACGAAACATCCCGCCACCGTGCTGATGTCCATTTCGCGCCGTTTGGAAACCTTGTACCAACCCGCGCGTCGCGTCAGTCCCGCCGCGGCTCCACCCCGCGGAATGATGATCTTCTTGAGCACTTCCCCGGGCTGCAGCGCAGTCTTGCGGTAGGCGACAAAAAATTCCGTGATCGGCAGCGTGCGCTCCGCGGATTCCGAAACCAGCAGGACCTTCGCTTCGAGCGCGAGCAACACCGGCGCGCTATCGCCAATGGGCGACGCCGTCACGATATTGCCGCCCATGGTCGCACGGTTGCGAATCTGCCGCGATCCAAACACGCGCAACATGTCGTCGAGCACGGGAAATTCGCTCCCGAGCTGGTCTTTGACATCAGTCAGCGTCACCGCCGCGCCGATCTGCCATTCGGTGTCGGTGCTTATCACCGCTTTCAGCTCCGTCACCGCCTCGACAGAGATGAGCGTGGGAAATCTTTTGTAGCGTTTGGTGATGTCGAGGCCGAGTTCCGTGGCCCCCGCAATCAGGCGTGCCTCGGGATGCGCCTTTTTCAAACGCAACAGCTCCGCGAGCGAGGCCGGACGGAAATACTTTTCGCCGGCATTTTGATATTCCGCAGCGCCGAGTTGCGCGTCGGCGGTCTTCAAGCGGCCGGCAAAAGCATCGCCGCCAGTTTGCGTCGAACGGGTCGCGAACGCCTCGATGGCGGCATCACGAATTGGCCGGTAGCCCGTGCAGCGGCAGAGATTACCGCAAAGTTGATCGTCAAGGTCGTCGTGTGTGTGGACGTCACGGCGATAGTAGCCCTCAAACATCGAGCAAATGAATCCGGGCGTGCAGTAGCCGCATTGCGAGCCGTAGCCTTGCGCCATGGTGCGCTGCACCGGATGCATATTTGCGGAATCGCCCACGCCCTCCACGCTGACCACCTCGCGCCCCGCCAGCAAACAAACCGGCATGATGCAGCTATTCACCGCGCGATAGGCAGGTTTGCCGCTGGCGTCGCGTTCGATAACGGCGACGGAGCACGCGCCGCAATCGCCCTCCGCGCAACCTTCCTTGGAACCGGTCAGGCCGCTGCCGCGCAGGAATTCCAGCAGGGTGGTATTGGGCGAAACATCCGCCGCCTGAATCCGGCGGCCATTCAAAGTAAACTCCAGCGGGCAACTCATAAGTCGCTCAGCAGATTCGTCCGAAATCGAATTTCTTCAACTGCCGGGATCGGCGGGGCAAACAAAACCGGAATCTGCATTCCGGTTGAACTTAGCAAAAATGGCGGCGGATACAACGTATTTGGCGGCCGACGCGCCAGGCCTAACGAAATTGCGGATGCCGCTCCAGTTTGTCCCAGCTTTCCGCTGAGAGCGGCGTCTGTCGATAAACAGGCTCGATCATCGGTTCGGCGCTGGTGGAACGGCGCACGCGACCCAGCCATTTGCGGCCGAGTGGCTCTTCAATCAAATTGAGCGTGTTGGCAGCGATGGTTGTTTCCTCTTTTTCGCCGGTGGCATGGCCCGCGCCGACAAAGAAACCCGCGAGCAGCAGGGTCACGCGCAGAATCGTGCTGCGCGAATACGTGGGCAGCGCGCAGGGCCGTGCCGGGTCGAGCAGAGCGAAAACCTTGGTGAAGAGCGGCAGCGTCCACATCGCCGGATTTTTCGCCGGGGAAAAGGCGTCAAACATGATGGCGTGCGGTTTGGGCAATTGCGCGGCGATGGGTTGTTCGAGCAAACCGGGAAAATCCGCAACATGCGCTTCCCAGGTGACGTCCTGCGCGCCGTTCTTGAATTCAACGCGATGGTTACGCAGCAATTCGCCAACGGGCGATTCGTAGCCTTGCAGATAGCCCAGAGCTTCACCGTGGTGCAGGGCAAATTCCAGAGGCTCCAGGGTATGATCAAAGCTCACTAATCGGATGGTGGCAGGAATTTCCCGCGTGCCGCGCAGGAAGGTCAGTGTGTTGGCCGCGCCGCCGAGGCCAACATCCCACACCACGAACTCGCCGGCGTGATGTTGCAGTCGCTCTGCCATCTTGAGCTGCCGCACATAGAGCGCCTCCGCCTCGGCCGCAGGGCCGATCACGGGATGAAAGGTCTCGCGATGCGCCAGCGAGTGAATGCTGTGCGCGCCGCCGGCGAGTTTGACTATGCGGTATCCGTCGGATGAAGCCACGCGCACACTCTCCACCATCGCCCGGTGGCGGCCAAGCCAAATGCTCCCGCGTCCGTAATCCTGCGGGAAGCATGCTCCGTATTCAGACGAGTTGCTGGCAAGGCAGCCCTCGGTAGATTGGCGGCATGGGAAATCGAAGACGATTTGAATGGGCGGAAACAAAGGCACCGGCATCTTCGCCCCCCATTCCATCCCCCAGCCAGGTGAAAGCGCTGCTCGACGGACAGGTCGCCGAAGCCGACAAGAAAGAATGGATTGTCGTTCATTCCGGCGGCCAGCTCCTTTGCACGCGCCTCGCGGACATCGCCTGGGTGCGCGCCGCCGGTGAGGGCGTCGAATTGCAAATTGGCCGGCAAAGCTATTTCGTTCAGGAAACGTTCGCGTGTTGGGAGGCCAAACTTCCGACGGACCGCTTCGCGCGGCGCGGCACCTCAGTGCTCCTAAATGTCAAACGGCTCCGGCCACTAAAGTCGGCGCTATCTTCCGTCTTCCAACGTCGCACCGCATGGGCCACCCCGATGGCTGGATCTTAGCCCATCAGCGATATCCTCTGATCTTCGCCGGCCCGAATCGTCGAAGGTCCAAATGGATGGCTGCACCCGCCTTCTCCTAAAGATCGGCCACGCCAGGCGATACTATCGCGCGACCAAACAATAGAATAAATTCCACGCTAGCTCCGGAGAGAAGAAGATCCCTTTGGCGTCGCAGCCGGCGTTTTTCTGCACAAATCCGCTAATTTTTAGCCATTGGCACCGGGGCGGTTGAATGGCAGAATTTCCCGTTTGAAATTCGGACAATCAGCGGTGAATGCGATAACGAGAAATTTTTGGTGCACGCTGGCGGCCCTGGCGGTGCTCGGCTCCGGCTGTTCCATCAAGCATGTGGCGGTGAACAAGGTCGGCGACGCCCTGGCGGGCAGCGGCACGTCGTTTGCCAGCGATGACGATCCGGAACTGGTCAAGGCGGCTGTGCCATTCAGCCTCAAGCTCATGGAGAGTTTGCTGGAGGAAAGTCCGCGCCACGAAGCGCTGTTGCTGGCCACCTGCCGCGGTTTTACCCAATACGGTTACGCGTTCGTGCAGCAGGATGCGCAGGAGATGGAAGACAAGGACTTCACCGCCTCCGAAACGATGAAGGTGCGCGCGCGGAAACTCTATCTGCGCGCCCGGAACTACGGGTTGCGCGGGCTGGACGTCCGGCACAAGGGATTTGAAAAGGCGTTGCGCGCGGATCCGAAGCAGGCGGTCAAGGAAACCACGGTGAAGGATGTTCCCCTGCTCTACTGGACCGCGCTTTCGTGGGCGGCCGCGATATCGCTCTCCAAGGACAATCCCGATTTGATCGCCGAACTCCCGATCGTGGAGGCGATGATGGATCGCGCCTTGCAGTTGCAGGAGGATTACGATTTCGGAGCCATTCACGCCTACCTGATCACTTACGAAATGAGCCGGCCCGCCGGCACGGGAGATGCCGCAGAACGGTCGAAAAAGCATTTCGATCGCGCGATGGAACTCACCGGCGGACAACTCGCCGGGCCCCTGGTTTCCTACGCGGAGGCGGTCTGTGTGCAGAAACAGGATTTGAAACAATTTGAGGCGCTGCTGAATCAGGCGCTCGCAATCGATCCCGACAACAAAAAGGAATGGCGTCTCGCCAATCTGATCATGCAGAAGCGCGCCCGCTGGTTGCTGGCGCACAGCGATCAATTTTTCCTCAATGCCACTCCCGCCGGGAGCAAGAAATCCGAATAACTTTTAACCATCATGACTCTTCGAAATTGTCTAAGTCGTTTGTTCGCGCTGGCCCTGCTGGCGCTCGCCACGGATCTGCACGCCGCCGAGAAGGCCGTCAAAATCAAGCTCGGCACGCTCGCGCCCGCCGGCACGTCCTATCACAAGGCCCTGCAGGCCATGGGCGAGAAGTGGAAAAAGGCCTCCGACGGCGCCGTGCAATTGATGGTGTACCCCGGCGGCACGCAGGGCGGCGAAGCGGACATGGTCGGGCTGATGCAAACCGGCAATCTCGACGCCGGCCTGCTCACGGCCAACGGCATCGCCGAAATTGATGCGGCCGCGCTCGCGGTCCAGATCATGCCGATGTGCTTCCGCAATCTTGAGGAAGTCGATTACGTGACCGAAAAACTGCGTCCGCAACTTGAAGCCAAGCTGCTGGCCAAGGGTTACGTCACGCTTTTCTGGAGCGACTCCGGCTGGGTGCGTTTCTTTTCCAAATCGCCGGTGCTGCGGCCCGATGATCTGCGCAAGTTGAAGGTGTTCAGCACGGCAGGCAACACCAGCCAGTATGACATCTGGAAATCCAGCGGCTTCAATCCCGTGGCGCTGGAAACCACTGGCATTCCGCAAGGATTGTTGTCGGGCACCATCAGCTCGGTGCCGACGGTCCCCATCTTCGCCCTCGCGGCGCAACTCGACACGCAGGCTAAATACATGCTGGAAATCAACTGGGCGCCGCTCGTCGGCGCGGCGGTGGTCACCAAAAAAACCTGGGACCGCATCCCGCCCGCAACGCGCGAAGCCTTGCTGAAAATTGCCGCAGAAACCGGCGAGCAGGTAAAGGTCGCCGGCCGCGCGGAAAGCGATGCCGCCGTCGCCGCTCTCGTCAAGCGCGGGGTCAAGGTGGATAAAATGACCCCGGAAGCCGAGGCGGAATGGATCGCCACGGTGGACAAGGTGCAGGATAAAATCCGGGGCAAGGTGATTCCAGCGGACATGTTCGACGAGGCGCAGAAAATTCTGAAGGACTATCGCGCGAGCGGCGGAGCCAAACCGAAATGAACGTCGAGCCGGGCGCGAGCCCCGAGTTTGGCCATGGACCCGCGCCGCAGGCGGCGGCGTCCTGGCCCTGGTTTCGCCAGGCGGAAAATCTCCTGCTGGTGATTCCGCTGGCGTTGATGCTCTTGCTGCCGGTCACGGAGATCATCCTGCGCAAGGTCTTCAGCACCGGCCTGTCCAACGCCTCGGCGATGGTGCAACACCTCACGTTGATCGTCGGCATGATGGGCGGCGCCCTCGCGGCCCGCGACGGACGCCTGCTCGCCCTATCCCCGATCCAGACGCTGCTCAAGGGCCGCTGGAAAATCGCGGCCCGAATTTTCAGCAGCGCGTTCGCGGCGGTCATCAGCTTTTTCCTGTGCGCCGCGAGCTTCATTTTTGTGAAGGACGTCCGGCCGCTGGGAAAGATTCTGGTGTATGGAATCCCCGTCTGGGTGGTGCAACTGGTGCTCCCGATTGGCTTTGGTTTGATCGCGGTGCGGCTTCTCTGGCATGCGTCGGAAAAATGGTCGGGACGCGGACTGGCGCTGGGCCTCGCCATCGCCCTGGTCACGTTCGCGCGTTACGCCCCGATTTCGCCCGAACGACTATTGATGCCAGCGCTGATCGCCCTGGTGATCGCCACGTTGCTGGGTGCGCCGGTGTTCACCGCTCTCGGCGGCGCAGCCATGATACTCTTTTGGGGCAACGACATGCCGATCTCCGCCGTGCCGCTCAAGCATTACAGCCTGACCACGAACGACATGCTGCCGAGCATTCCGATCTTCACTCTCGCCGGTTATTTTCTCGCGGAGAGCGGCGCTTCCAAACGGCTCGTGCGCGTCTTTCAGGCATTGGTCGGACAATTCCGCGGCGGCCCGGCCATCGTCACGGCGCTGGTTTGCGCCTTTTTCACTTCCTTCACGGGCGCGTCCGGCGTGACGATTCTCGCGCTCGGCGGAGTGTTGATGCCGGTATTGCTGGCGGCGCGTTATTCCGAACGCAACGCCCTCGGACTGCTCACGGGCGCGGGTTCGCTCGGCATGTTGTTTCCGCCCTGTCTGCCGCTGATCTTATACGCCATCGTGGCCAACCACAGCGCGCACGCGGACATCACCATCAAGGAAATGTTCCTCGGCGGCCTCGGGCCGGGCGCGTTGCTCGTCGCCATCACCGCCTGGTGGGGCATTCGCAAAGGCCCGAAGGACGCCTCGGATCGCCCGCACTTCCAATGGTCCGAAGCGCGCGCCGCCATCTGGGACGCGAAATGGGAAATGTTGATTCCGGTCGTCGCGATCGGCTCGTTGTTCACGGTGCCAACCACCGTCGAAGCGGCGGCGGTGACGGCAATGTACGCGCTCATCGTGGCGACGGTCATTCATCGCGACCTGCGGCCGATCGAGGATTTGCCACGGGTCATCACGGAGTGCGGCCTGCTGGTCGGCGGCGTGCTGCTGATTTTGGGCGTGGCGCTCGGATTCACTCACTATCTCGTGGACGCGCAACTGCCGGACAAAATGGTGGAATGGGCGACGACGGCAGTCGGTTCCAAGTGGCTCTTCCTGCTCGGCCTGAATGTCGTGCTGCTGGTGGTCGGCGGCCTGATCGAAATTTATGCGGCCATCGTGGTGGTTGTGCCGCTGCTCGTGCCGCTGGGCGTCGCGTTCGGGCTGGACCCGATTCACCTGGGCATCATTTTCCTCGCGAACATGGAGCTCGGGTTTCTCTTCCCGCCGGTTGGATTAAACCTCCTGCTGTCGTCCTATCGGTTCAACAAACCGATGACAGAAGTCACGCGGGCAACGATGCCGATGCTGTTTGTGCTGCTCATCGGCGTGCTGCTCATCACGTACTTTCCGCCGCTCACGACTTTCCTGCCGCATCTATTTAAATAGAGTGCGGCCGAAAATCATTCCGGCGACTTTTCCGGATCCTCGGGCTTCTGCAAATCCCGCGTCGCGTTGCGCCGCGCGATCTTCACCTTGAGTTTGTGATCCTTGAGGCGGCTGCGATTGAGCTGCGAAACGATGCGGTTGGCGTGCTCGGTTTCGACGTCCACATAGACATGGCGTTCGCGCACGTCCACCGGGCCCACGACTTTTGCCGGCAAGCCGGTGTGCCCCATGATCGCTTCGACGATATCCTGCCGCGCCACACCCATCTCCGCGCCGACATTGATATAGAGACGGGCGTGCCCCGCCGACGTGGGCCGGCTGTGCTTCGGTGAACGAAACGGCTGGTCATTGCCGAAATGCCGTTTCTCGGGCACCGGCGCTTTTTCGCGCGGCGGCTTGGGCGCGGCCGGTGCAACGGGTGCGGCCTCTTTGGTTACGGCCGGAGCAGCGGGGGCTGCTGATACCGGGGCCTTTGGTTCGCGAACGGGCGCAACCGGAACCTTCATCTCGCGCGGGGCGGAAAATTGCGGACGTGGAGCCGCCGGACGATCGGATGACCAGGGCTTGCGTTCGCGTTGCGGCGGACGGTCGTCGGAAAAACGGTCCCGTCCACGCCGATCATCCCGTTGACGGCGATCATCGCCATAACCGGACGGTTCCCGCCGGTGGCTTTCCTCGGGTGGCGGCGCTTGCGGCGCCGGATTCTCGGCCTTTTGCAAATGATACAACAACGCCGCGGCCACGTCGGTGGAAGTGAAACCCTCCTCCAACAATCGTTCGATCAGAAAATCCTGACCCTTAAATTCGCCGCTGCGGAGCGTCGCGCGCAGCTTGTCCAGAAACACGTTGGCGCGCGCCTCCTCGACCTCGTTGGCGGAGGGCGGCCGGCCACGCTGCATCTTCACCTTCGTGAAGCGTTCGATCTGGTAAATCTTGAAGACCTCCCGGCCCGAGACGAACGTGATCGCACGGCCACTGCGGCCCGCGCGGCCAGTACGGCCGATGCGATGCAAATAATCCTCGCCGTCATACGGCAGGTCATAGTTGAAAACCACCTGGACGTGATTCACGTCGATGCCGCGCGCGGCGACATCGGTGGCCACGAGAAACTCCAGTCCCGACTTGCGAAACTTGTTCATCACGCGGTCGCGCATCGGCTGCGTCATATCGCCGTGCAGGCGGTCGGCGGAATAACCCTGCGCGTTCAGGTGTTCGACGAGGTCGTCCACCATGCGTTTGGTATTGCAGAAAATGATGCCGAGCTTGAGGTCGTGCAGGTCGATCAGGCGGGTCAGCAAATCGATTTTGAAGCGGCGGTCCACCTCGTAATAAACCTGTTCGACGGTCGGAACGGTGAGTTCCTTTTGCTCGATGCGCACGCTTTGCGGGTCGTTGGAATACTTCCGGATCAATTCCTGGATCGGCCGCGGCAGCGTGGCGGAGAAAAAGACGGTCTGCCGTTCCTTCGGCACCGCCTGGAGAATAAATTCGATGTCGTCGTGAAAACCCATGTCGAGCATCACGTCCGCCTCGTCGAGGACCGCCATCTTCACCTTGTCCAGACGCAGCGTGCCGCGCCGCATGTGATCCATCACGCGGCCCGGCGTGCCGATGACGATTTGCGCGCCCGCCCGCAAGCCGGCGAATTGCCGCTCGTAGGACTGGCCGCCGTAAATGGGCAGCGCGTGGATGCCGCGCTTGAACAACGCGAGCTTGTGAAATTCCTCGGAGACCTGCACAGCGAGTTCGCGCGTGGGACACAGGATAAGCACCTGGACGGCGCGCAGTTGCGTGTCCACCTTTTCGATGGCCGGAATGCCGAACGCCGCCGTCTTGCCCGAGCCGGTGTGGGATTGGCCCACGACGTCGCGGCCCGTCAACAAAATGGGAATCGCCTCGGCCTGAATCGGCGACGCCTGCTCAAAGCCAAGCTTGTCGATGGCCTTCAGCACCTCGGCGGAAATACCCAGTTCGGAAAATAATCTGCTCATGTATTTAAATAAATTTACCGGACCATCATCCGTTAGCGGGTCATCGCAAATCGAAGGCAGGGGCGGTTGCATGGGGATAATGGCATCTTTCCGGGCAAAGCGCAAATCGGAAACGCAGGGCTAAATGCCAAATGACATTGACTCAATCACGCGAAGTGTTTGATACGAAAGTCATAATCAGGACGTAACTGCGGGTTCGCCAGCACGTTGCCGATCCCCTATAATTTGGCCACACGTCGATATGAACGCTGCCTTCCTGTTTCCCCACGATTCATCGCCCCGCCCCTTTCACGGCATGGCCGCAGCATTCAGAAGACTGGGATGGCGCGTGCTGGCATGCGTGCTCGTGACCCTTGCCAGCTCAACCGCGCATTCGCAAACCAATACGCCATTCGATGGCCGGCCCTGGAATGTTTCAAGCGGCAACCTTTCGGTGGCCTTCATTCAGGCGTCACCGATCGGCGCGTTTCCACGAACGAATTTTCTCGAAGCACCGCCGTCGGTTGAATCGCAAATCCGCTGGAAAAATCTCGGCTTGGTGGCCAACGAAGATTACATCGCGTGGGGCGCGGTGGAGCGCGAGCCGGGCAAATGGGATTGGCGTCAGCACGATGCCATGGAACAAACGCTGCATCAGGCCGGCCTGAAATATGTGGTGTACGACTGGGTGCATTTTCCTCCCGTTTGGTTGCGCGAGAGCCAGACGAATCAACGCGCGCTGATGCGCTGCCTCGAACACGGCCAGGAGGCGAATTATCTCTCCATCTTCGATCCGCGCACCATCGAATGGTACGATCACTTTTACAAAAACCTGCACGAACATTTCGGCGACAAGATCGACGACGTCTATGCGTGCATCCTCGGACCTTACGGGGAGGGCAACTATCCGCTGCTGGTGCCGGACTGGGTGAAGATGGGTCATTGCCACGAGGGTTATTGGTGCGGCGACCCGTACGCGATTCAGGCATTTCAAATTGCGATGAAGCGACAGTACGCGGAAATCTCGAAGCTTAATCATGCCTGGGGCGCAAGTTACAAGTCGTTCGACGACGTCGAACCGCCCAAACTACTGGCTGATGACAAATTCAAGCCGACACCGGCGGCATTTCCCGAGGCGGAGGATAAACGCCGCTGGCTCGACTTCATCACGTGGTATCATCAGGCGATCATCGACTTCGCCGAGCAATCGGTTCGCACGGTCTTGAAATATTTTCCGCCCGAAAAAGTGCGGCTCAAGCCGGGCGGCAACGCTCACGGCGTCAATCCGATTGCGTGGGGCACCTATTGCCCGGGGTATGCGAAAATGGCGCAGCCGTATCGTATCGTGCTCCAACCCGCCGATTGCATGGGCGCGGTGTTTGGCGATAAATGGATGGGCACAGCGTATCAGTTTTACGGCGTCAAGGAATGCACGGAACCGGCCGGCAATCTCGACGGCAAGGGCTTCGTTCAAAGAATGTTCTCCGACGCCACCTCCGGCGCGAAGCAACTTTTCACCTATGAGTTCGATGCTCACGCTGCGGACATCCAGAAATATGTTCACCTTTACACCGGCCAGCCGGGCGAAACCAAAATTGCGGTCTTCTGCCCGACCACACTTTATCGCTTGGGCGGGAATCTTGAACCGTCCATCCAGGCCGCTTATCCCTTGCGCGATCTCTGCGATTTCGACGTGCTCGACGAATTGCTCATCACCGACGGCGCGCTGACCACTAACCGCTACCAGACGTTGATCATTTTCCAGGCTGACATCGTCGATCAACCGATCCTGGAAAAATTGGCGGCCTTCCAACGCAACGGCGGACGCATCATTCAGGTGGGGAATGATCCCATCAAAAATGTCGAAGGCCAGTCATGGACCGGCGCCGCGTCGCTCGAGCACGTCGCCGCACTGGGAAAGGATCGTTCATGGCTGAAGGAACTTTCACCCAAAATCTCCGGTTCCAAAGGCGTGGACGGAGAATTGGACGGCATCTGGACCGCACGCAGAGGAGCGGAAGTGCTGCTATTCAACGCCAAAGACAAACCAACGGGTGCCACCGTGAACGGCAAGGCCATCGAAGTCGCGCCGCATGGCATTTCGGCCATCCAATCAAAGGTTAGCACCAAATAAAGCACGGATGCTGTCCTGCACGGCCTGACGATCTATGTACGGTCGAAGATAACGTAAGGGAAGATTACTTTGAAGCCCACGCTGACGCCCAGGATTCGATCAATTCACTGGTTTCTTCCTGAGTTTTGGAGCGACCAGCCTCAATATCCTCCCGCACGCGCCGAATGGCGGCATCGATTGATCCAACCGGACGATTTGTCGCCTCCAGCGGCACCGCAACGAATCTGACCACCAACACCCTCGTGACTTGGGTTCGAAGATCCACCGTTGTTCCCCTTTTCCCGATGGGCTCTCGCGGGACGCCAGCCATCCATTACCAGCCTGACTTTTTTGGGACTCGTTGTATGTTCCTCCGCATGCCGAATATGAAAAAATTGGTCCTGTTGTTTTGCCTGCTCGGGTCGATGTTTGCCAGCCACGCCATCGCCGCGAATGACGATGATGAGCTCACCGGCCGCATCGTGGGCACCTGGACGACCGACCCGGCGGAGTTGGCCACTGTTTCCGGCACTTCGACTTACAAGGCCGATGGCACGGGCGTGAAAGTGTTGGAACAAAAAGGACAGGCCGCCGCGATGAATCCGCGCGTCACCACCAAGTGGTCCATCAAAAATGGCATCCTCACGGTCCGCAATGTCAAATCGAGCAATCCCAACATGTTGCCCGAGGGTGTGGAAGTGAAGGAGCGCATCATTTTTATCTCCGACAAGCGCTTTGTTTACGAGCCGTACGACACGGTCTCGGGCAAATTCACGGGGAAGCAAAAGGTCCGCTTTAAAAAGGATTAAGCGCGTCCCACAGACCGCGCGCGCGGGGCCGGATTTGAAATGCGTTCGCGAAATAGCTTTCGCGAACGCGCCGAGGATCAGCGTTTCGGCCGCAGCAGAATCGCCTTCTTCTCCGTGCCTTCGACTTCGACGCTGTACGTTTCGATGGCCGGATCGTCTTTGAGCGCCTGATGAATGATACGGCGGTCGAAGGCGTTGAGCGGCTCCAACTCCACCACGTCACCCCAGCGTTTGACCTTCTCCGCGGCGTCCATGGCTTTCCTGACCAGCGCCTCGCGCGCCTGCGCGCGGTAACCGCTGATGTCCACCATGACTTTCGGCACGGAGGGGTCCTCCTGAAACAACAGGCGATTGGTGATGTATTGCAGGTCCGAAAGCGTCTGGCCCTGGCGTCCGATGAGGCGGCCGGAGTCGTCGGTTTTGACATCGAGCATGATGCCGTCGTCCAGCTTGTGCTCCTCGATCGTCGCCGGGAAGCCAAGGGTCTCCATCAGTTTGCTCAGGGTCGATTTGGGATCAGCGGGCATGATTCAGATTGGGGTTAAGCTGTGGGAGTTTGAAATTCAAACCGGCTCGCGCGGGCGGTGAGATGCCGCCCCTCAAGCCACTGGCTGGTTCATCGGCCATGTAACCGTTATCGCGCTGCATTGCCACCGGACACTCATTTTCGCTTTTTCAACGCAGGCGTCAATACCGGACCTTTCGGCCCCACGGCCGCCGGCGGCGTCACCGTCTTGGTCAACTTCGTCTGCACGATGCTCAGGATGTTGTTCACGGTCCAGTAGAGCGCCATGCCGGAGGAATAATTGTAAAGGAACGTGATAAAGATGAGCGGCATGTAGCGCATCATCTTGGCCTGAGTCGGGTCCATGCCCGGCGACGGCGGCGTCAGGTGCGCCTGCCACAACATCGTGACGCCCATGATAAGCGGAAGAACGTTCAGCGGGAAATTGAAGTTGAAACCGGGAATCGGGATCAGCGCCACCGTGTCGGGCCGCGCGAGGTCGTGCACCCACAGGAAACTGGCGCCGCGCAATTCGATCGCGCTGCGGATCATCACCAGGAAGCCGAAGAACACCGGCATCTGAATGAGCATCGGCAGACAGCCGCTCATGGGGTTGATCTTGTTTTCCTTCCAAAACTCCATCGTCTTGCGCTGCACCTTGGCGGGGTCTTCCTTGTATTTTTCCTGGATCGCCTTGATTTGCGGCTGCAATGCCTGCATGCGTTTCGCCGAGCGTGTGCTGGCGGCGGTCAGCGGCCAGAACACCAGTTTCAACGCCACGGTGATGAGGATGATCGCCCAGCCGTAGCCGATGGAGAGCGTGTTATGCACCCAATTCATCCCGAGCAACAGGCCCTTGGAAAAGAATCCAAAGAAACCGCCGTAGCCCATGATGGCTTCCAGATCGTTGTTGAATGTCGCCGAAATGCCCGCCAGCGTGCTGTATTCCTTCGGCCCCGCGTAAATCGTGAACGTGCGCTCCATACTCCCGTTCGGCTGCAGGGTCAGTCCGGGATAAACCAGCGCCGCTTCATAGCCGACCGGCTGCTTGACGATCCGGGAATCCTCGGCCACTTCCGCATCCGTCGGCTTGGGCAGCTCGATCTTCCACATCATCACATGCTGCGCCGGCTGGCTGGGCACCACGGCCAGCGCGAAAAACTGATTGTGCACCGCCGCCCACGCGACGTTGCTCTCGCCGCCCTGATACTGCGTCGGCGGCGTGCGCGGAATGCATGCGAAACCGCGCGCGGAAAAATGACTCGCCCCCACGATGTCCTGCGCCTTGCTGCCGGTGGACCACATCATTCCTTCCACGGCGCCGGCGTCCTGGTCGTTCATGGGTGTCGCCGTGCCGACCATCCAGTTTTGCGGCGGCAAGGACAACGCGTTCGAGGAGTGATTCAACAGCCGCACGGTGGCGAAGATCAGATAATTCGTGCTGAGGTTGAACTCCTTCACGATGCTCAAGCCGTTGCTCAGCATTTGTTCCGCCCGAACACCCGTGGCGGTGCGGGTCAACTGATAATCCCCTTCCGCGCTCGGCGTGCCGGCATCGATGACTGCCAGCGTCGGCGCGGGAGTAAAGGTGTTCAACGCGGCGACATTGGTATTCTGCGCGCCCTTCTCACGGCGCGCCGCAACCTTTTCCGGATACTTCAACAGCTCGATCAGTTTCAGCCCGCCACCGTGCGAGGTGAACGTGTAGTGCGCGTTGTTGTTGGTCAATTCCAGCAACATTTCCGGGCCGTTGGTGGTAACTGCGAGACGCGCAGCCGCGGCGGCGGCAGTAACCGGCGATTCCGCGAGCATCGGCGGCGCCGAGGTGGAGGGACTGACACCCGGCGCGGTCGCCACGGGCGCATTCGTCATCGCCGAAGGCGACGCTTTCGGGGTGAGCTTTTTGACCACCACCGTGTTCCACAGGAGCAGCACGATGACACACCCGGCCACTACAAAAATTGATTTGCGATCCATGAGGGGTGGGTGACTTCAGCGATGATCCGCGCCGCGCAAGCCGGCACGCGAAACGTCCAGCGAACTCCAAAGCTCCGACGGTTGATGATTCAAATTCTTTACGTCCTGATTTTGCTTCAACGGCACCGGATCTTCGCCGCAACCGCCCCAGGGATGGCAGCGGCAGATGCGTTTAACGCCCAGCCAGCTTCCCGCAAAAGCGCCATGCGCCTGCACCGCTTCCAGCGCGTAAGCCGAACAGCTCGGCGTGAACCGGCATTGCGCCATCGGGCCGAACACCACGTTTTTCGCCGGTGAAATCACCCAGCGATAAAACCGGATCACGGCCATCAAAATGTATTGCAACAGATTCACGCAGTCACTTCCGTCACCGGCTTGAGCAATTTCGCCTTGCGCAGCGTGGATAAATAATCCCGCTCCACTCCCGCGAAATCCTTGCCCACGATCGAAGGCCTCGCCACCAGCACCAGGTCCACGGCGGCCGCCAGCGAATGTTGATGCAGCCGGAACGCCTCGCGCAACAAGCGTCGCGCCCGATTGCGCACCACTGCGCCGCCCACCCGTCGGGAAGTAATGACGCCCAACCGCGACGAAGCCTCCGCCGGCAATCGCCGCCAGTTGGCAATGAGGCAACCCATCGTCAAACGCTCGCCCCTATCCCGCGTGCGCGCGAAATCGCGGGCTTGCTTGATCCGCGCTTTGCGGCCAAACCGCAGGCGCTGTGGCGATTCGTCGGCCATTGGCAGCCAACCCCTCCCTCGTGCGACACTTGGATGTGCGGCTTGTCGGCTTAGACCGGAGTCAACCGTTTCCGGCCCACCCGGCGGCGGTTGCGCAAGGTGGCGCGTCCGCTTTTGCTCGCGTTACGGTTCAAAAAGCCGTGCTGCCGTTTCCGGCGAATCTTCGACGGTTGATATTGTCGCTTCATAAATCAGTTCACTATATATGGTCCGTCAGTCTGTCCTGATGGACCCGGAGCCGGAACAGCTCCGTCAACGGAGCGCGATAGGCTACCAGCCTCAAGGCAAGTGTCAAGCGGCGGAAACGACTGGCTAAAAATGACATTCAGCTCGGACTCCGACTCAAAACCGGTATCGCCCTTTCATCCCCATGCGAACCGAGAGAAGAATCATTCCCTCGGTAGGCTCGCCCTTCGCTCCTCCATCGCTCCAAACCTTTAAAAGGTTTGATTAGCCTTGATTAGGTTTTAGAAACCTTGATTCACGGGGACTTAGCTAAAAGAGGGAAGCGACAGTCCGTTTAATAATATTATTATACGCAAACACCTGCACCATAATAATATAGATAAATACCGACCACAGCAAGGAACAAGGGCCTCTGCGGCTACAATGGGAAAATCGCTCCCGCTGCCTCAGAGCGTCGATTTCCCCGCCTTCTTCGCTTTCGCCCAGCGCGCCTTGACGGCGGCGGCGATGGCGGCCCGGCCGGCGGCGCTCATTTTGTTTTTTCGCTTCCCTGATTGGGACGGGGCACCATTGCTCTTCCCGGCCTTCACCTTTGCCCACCTGGCTTTGGCTCCGGCGGCGATGGCGGCCCTGCCCGCGGCGGACATCTTTCGCTTCCCCTTCCCGCCTCGCGTCGAACCTGTGGAAACTTCTCCTCCGTCCAAAAGTTCAGCGAGGTGCGCCCGCAATTCTTCAATCCGTTCCTGAATGTCGGCGGCCTTGCGAAATTGCTGCGGGGTTAGGTTGGTGTTCATAACACCTAACTTGGATGGCAAACGCCTGCTGTCAAGCCCGCCGGAATCGCCGGCCAATTTCAGTCAAGCTCAATTGCTAATCGTCGCAAGTAATTCAGGGTGCTCGCATTCAATTGTCGTTTTGTGGGATTTCGCCAATGTCCCGGATAAAAGTCGAATCATAAGGAGGTTGGCTGGCGCTCGGTTCGCCACCGCAAACACGTTTCCCTGATACGAGTTCGACTCGCCAGCTTCCCTTGACCCACAACCGCCAGAAACCATAAAGTGACCGCATGAAAGGGAACCAATCGTCAATCCAGTCGCAGCTCTTCATCGCGTGAAAACCACCGTCATCCAGTTGTTTGTCGGCTGTCTTGCCTTGGCAACGGCGGGCCTCACAGCTCGCAGCGCGGAAGCGCCGGCCCAGCAGGTTTATAAAACCGTCGGCGACCGAAAGCTGACACTCGATTTCGACTATCCGCCCGATTGGAAACCCTCAGACAAGCGCCCGGCCATGGTTTTCTTTTTTGGCGGTGGCTGGACCTCCGGCACGCCGCGTCAGTTCCAGCCGCAGGCGGAATATTTTGCCCGGCGCGGCCTCGTTTGCGTCCGTGCCGACTACCGCCTTCGCGCCCGGGACAAAGTGACTCCGGACAAGTGCGTGGAGGATGCCATCAGCGCCTTGCGCTGGGTGCGCAGTCACGCCGCTGAACTCGGCATCGATCCGAACCGCATCGTGGCAGCAGGCGGGTCAGCGGGCGGGCACCTCGCCGCCTGCACGTTCTTCGCGGCGGATCTCGATGTGCCCGGCGATGACAAATCCGTTTCACCCAAACCCAACGCGATGATTCTATACAATCCCGCCCTGGACCTTGTGGCCGTCCGGGACGTTCGGGGGAACTTTTTCGCCGGAGTGGATGCTCCCACGTTGAAAAAGATTTCGCCCTCGTATTATCTCCGCAAGGAGACCCCGCCCACCTTGATCATCGACGGCACCAAAGACTGGCTCAATCCGCAGATCCGCGAATTCGTCGGGAAAGGCAAAACTCTCGGCGCACCGGTCGAAGCCTGGTACGCGGAAGATCAACCCCACGGCTTTTTCAACAAACCGCCCTGGCTGGAAAAGACGACCGCGGAAGCCGACGCGTTCCTGTGTCGCATCGGATATCTGGGCAAGGAACCCAAGGTGCCGCTGCCCACGAACGCGCGTAATCAGTGATCAGGTAGCTGAAACTTCGCCTCTTGCCAGAACAGCGAAGGTTCGCAAAACGCCATTAAACAAAAACCGGCAATTGCGTCCGCCGCATATCCGGCTATCCTTACGCCATGAGCAAGGTCAAGAAACTCCTGCATACGCGATATCGCGTGGATGACCTCGAACGGACGGTCCGCTTCTACCAGGAAGTGCTCGGATTGGAAGAAGTGCGCCGGCATAAATCGCCGCGCGGTTCGGAATTGGTTTTCATGAAGGCACCCGGCAGCGAGCAACTCATCGAACTTTGCAGTTTTCCCGCCAGCGGACCCGTCCAGGTGCAGGCGGATCTCACTCATCTTGCGTTTGAAGTGGACAGCCTGGATGACTTCGAACGTCACCTGGCCAAACTGGGCATCAAGTTCTCCGACGGGCCGCACACGACCAGCGAGGGCACCCGCATCGCCTTTGTCGATGCGCCAGAAGGCTACGAAATCGAGTTGATGCAGTTGAAAAAGCAGTGACCGCGCGGCTTCGCGCCGCCGTGACATTCGCCCGTTGAATTTTAGCAACCAAATGCCCGCTTTCGTGTTCAGTAATCGGTGTTCCGAGTTTCAATTTCGAGATGATCCTGCGCGCCCGGCAATTTGAGTTTGCGTTTCCCGGACCGACCCTGGTCATGGGCATCGTGAACGTCACGCCGGATTCCTTTTCCGACGGCGGTCAGTTTCTGGACACCGCCGCAGCCGTGGCGCATGGCCTGAAGTTGGTCGAGCAAGGCGCGGGCATTCTCGATGTGGGCGGTGAATCCTCACGGCCGGGCGCGGTGCCGGTCAGCGAGGCGGAGGAATTACGGCGGGTGGTGCCGGTCATAACCCGGCTGGCCGGGCAGGTGAAGGTCCCCATTTCGATCGATACCGTCAAAGTAGCCGTGGCGCAGGCCGCGCTGGATGCGGGCGCGAGCATGGTGAATGACGTGGCGTCCGACCGCACCGACCCGGCGCTTTGGAAGCTCGTGGCGGAAAGTGGCGCGGCGTACGTCTGCATGCATCGCCAGGGCACGCCGCAGACCATGCAGGACAATCCGGCCTATGAGGATGTGGTCCGCGAGGTGGGTGAGTATTTTTCCGGGCGCCTGCTGCGATTGGATGATTGCGGCTTGGGGCGGGATCAAATTATATTGGATCCCGGCATCGGGTTCGGCAAAGGGTTGAAACATAATTTACGGTTGTTGGGCGCGTTGCGTGAGTTTGCTGCGTGGCAGCGGCCGTTGCTGATCGGAGTATCGCGGAAATCCTTTATTGGCCGTCTGCTCGGCGCGGAACTTGCAGCGCGTTTACCCGGGGCGCTGGCGTGCGCCTCGCAAGCGGTGGCGGCGGGCGCGCAAATCATTCGCGCCCATGACGTTGCGGAAACGGTGGGCGCGGTCCGCATGACCGAAGCCATCCTGGCGAATCAAAAAATCGAATGTGGGAAATTGTAAAAAGCGTGGCGGGGCCCGGCCCCATGGTGGAAATTCTCATCCTGGCGGTGGGAATTTACTACGCTTTTCGCTTTGTGCGCGGCACCCGCGGCGCGCCGGTGGTGACCGGATTTTTGGTGCTGCTGCTGGCGTTGGTGCTCACGAGCTTTCTCCTCAAACTGCGCGTCTTGCAATACCTGCTCGGCGGTTTCTCCGCGGTGTTCGTACTCGCCGTGCTCGTCATCTTTCAACCCGAGTTGCGCCGCATGCTGGCGGAACTCGGCAATCTCCCGCTCTTCACCACCGCGCATGAACAACGCGAAAATATCGAGGTCATCATCCAGACGGTCGAACGCCTGTCGGATGTCCGCATCGGCGCGTTGATCGCCATCGAACAATCCATCCAGCTCCAGGAGGCGGTGGAATCCGGCCTGCCGGTGGATTGCGAGGCGACGCCGGAAATGTTGGAAACGATTTTCTTTCCAAACAATGCCATCCATGACGGCGGCGTGATCATCAAGGGCGACCGCATCGCCTTCGCCGCTTGTATTTTCCCCCTCACCCGCCGCCAGGACCTCAACAAATCGGTCGGCACGCGTCATCGCGCGGCAATTGGCTTGAGCGAGGAAACTGATGCCGTGGTCGTGGTGGTCTCCGAGGAAAGCGGCGCTCTTTCCTACGCCTACAAGGGGCAATTCATCCGGGGCATCACGAGTGAGGAACTTCGCGCGTTCCTGACCTCCGTCCTGCTCAACCCCGCGCGTTCGCGCAACTGGCTCAGCGCGCTTCGCTCCTGGCTTTCGCGCGTCCGCTCAAAAGAGGCGCCCGCCCCGGTTGCTCCGGCGGCCCCGGTCGCCAAAACCAGTCACCGTCCGGCCGCGCATCCCAGCGGAGGCGGCAAGTGATCAAGTTTTTCCGCCATCTGTTTCTGGACGACTTCATGTTGAAGTTGTTTTCGTTCGTGCTCGCCGTGCTGTTCTGGCTGACGGTCTCCTTCGCGATTCAGCAAAACGAGCCTTCGTCCTCCCCGCTTTCGCTCTCGCCGGAATCCCGGCTCGTGCTGCGGCTCGCCGTTCAACCTTCCGCTTCGACGGTGGATGTGCGCAAACTCAAGTTTGTGCCGCCGGAAGTGGACATCACCCTGCAAGGCGAGGCGCACTTCATCCAGGAACTTCCGACCCATGACATCCGCGCCAGCGTGGATTTGTCCAATGTCGATCTGACCCGTAATTCCACGAACCACGTGCAGGTCACCATTCCCGCCGGCATCAACTATGTGCGGGTCGTGCCCACGGAGGTCCAGGTCATCGTCTCGCCCAAAAACTGAGTCTCATGTCATCGCCCAAGAAAATCTTCGGCACGGACGGCGTGCGTGGCACCGCCAACGTCGAACCCGTTACCGCCGAAACCGCCCTCAAACTAGGCCGCGCCGCCGGTCATGTTTTCAAGAATCTTGAAAGCCAGTCGCGCGGACGCGGCCGGCATCGCATCGTGCTGGGCAAGGACACGCGGCTCTCCGGTTACATGCTCGAGAACGCGCTCTCCTCCGGCATTCTCTCGATGGGCGTCGATGTCTTTTTCATCGGACCGCTGCCGACTCCCGGTGTCGCCTACGTGACGCGCAGTTTGCGCGCGGACGCGGGCATTGTCATCACGGCGTCGCACAATCCCTACGACGACAACGGTATCAAATTTTTCCGCGCGGACGGCTTCAAGCTCGATGACAAGATCGAATACGAAATCGAAGGCCTCGTCTTTAGCGGCGAGATCGAAAACATCCGCCCGACCGCCGACGAAATCGGCAAGGCGGTGCGCATCGACGACGCGCTGGGCCGTTACATCGAATTTGCCAAGGCCTCCTTTCCCCGCGGCCTGACGCTGGAAGGCATGCGCATCGTGGCCGATTGCGGACACGGCGCGGCCTACAAATCAACGCCCTGCGTCCTGCGTGAGCTCGGCGCGGAAGTGTTCGTCGAAGGCGATCAACCCAACGGCAAGAACATCAACAAGGATTGCGGCTCGATGCATCCCGCGCTGTTGCGTCGCAAGGTTCAGGAACATCGCGCCGATTTTGGCATCGCCCACGACGGCGACGCCGACCGTCTCATCCTTTGCGATGAAAAAGGAACGATCATCGACGGCGATGACATCATGGCCATCGCCGGCCTCGACATGCTCCAGCAAGGCACGCTCGCGGAGAAGACCCTCGTCTGCACCGTCATGAGCAACGCCGGCTTGAACGCCGCGATTACCGCCGCCGGCGGCCGCACGGTGGCCACCGGTGTCGGCGACAAAAACGTGATCGATGAAATGCTGCGCGAGGGCTACAACCTGGGCGGCGAACAAAGCGGCCATCTGATCTTTCGCGAATACAGCACCACCGGCGACGGTCTCGTGGCCGCACTGCAGATTCTCCGCATCATGAGCGCCCGGCAGCAACCGCTCTCGAAGCTCGCGCAGTGCTGGACACGCTTCCCGCAACTCGTCACCAACGTCATCGTGCGCGAGAAACGCCCGTTCGCCCAACTCGACAACGTGGAACAACTCGTGGCCGACGCCGACAAGGAATTAAAGAGCCAGGGCGGCCGCGTGCTGCTGCGCTACTCCGGCACCGAACCGAAGGCGCGCCTGTTGCTCGAAGGCCGCGATGCCGCCGTGCTCGAAAAGTGGTCCCGCCAGATCTCCGAGGTCATCCGCAAGCACGTCGGGGCGTGAGTTGCCGTACGGAGCGATAGCTCCAATTCCTCGATTCGCCAGGGCGTTGCCGCCGCGACCCCCAAACATCCATTTTTAGAAGCACCGCCCGCCACTCGTGAGGGATTGGACGCCCGCCGGTCAAACTCTCAAACCTTCTCCGGCATCCGCGCAGGAGAACCAAAATTTCCGAAGATTTATTTGTCCAGCAGCGCGGTTTGCTTCGACTTAACAGATGGCAACGAATGGCAACTGATATGAAATCACCAGCGGCGGAGACGGATAAAGCGTCCGGAGAAGAGGCCACGGAACGGATCCTATCACAAGCGCGCGCCGGCGATGCCGAGGCGGCGGCCGGGTTGATCGACATTTTCCATGAACGCATCTACGCGTTTCTGCGACGCCTGTCGGCCAATGACACGGACGCGGAGGACCTTACGCAACGGACCTTCACGCGCGTGTGGCAGTCGCTGCCGACGTTCGCAGGGAAGTCGTCGGTCGGCTCCTGGATTCATGGCATCGCCTACCATGTGTATGTGGACTGGCGGCGCGGCGCCCATCGCCTCGAAGCGCGTCCCAGCGAATGGTGGGACGCCAGACCAACGGCGGAATTGATGCCGGACGAAGCGGCCTCCTCGGCGGATTTTGCCCGGAACCTTCACCAACTCGTGAACGCGCTCGACGTCGAGCTGAGAGATTGCGTTCACCTGCATTACTACCAGGGCCTGACGTTGCAGGAAACGGCGGATGCCATGGGCATCGCGGCCAGCACCGTGAAGTATCGACTGCGGCAGGCGCTGTCGGAGCTTCACAAAAAAATGAACCAGCAGACGGCGGGAGGAAATCCGCCGGCCAATTCGAAAGCATTATGAAAATCAGCGAAAACGAAATCGAAGAAACCTTGCGGTCGGCCCCGGCGCCCAAACCCTCGGCGGCGTTGAAACGACGGCTGATCTCGCAGATACCGCCCTTGTCCGGCAGCACCCGGCTCGCGAACGATGTCACCGGACGCACACAAGCCCTCCCGGTTGAAACCGGAATCGGCGCCTGGCTGCGACGCTGGTGGCCGGCGTTGATTCCCGGTGCAGCGTCGCTTGCCTGCGCAGTCGGCATCGGCGTTCAACAGGCGGAAATCCGCGACCTTAAAGAGAATCTCACAAGCACTACGAGCTCCACGAGCCCTCGGGTCTCCCCTGCGACGGTGATGGCGGCCAATGACGGCACCGGCACCGATTCGAAGCCAACAGTGGAACAGGAAATCACCCGGCTGCGGGAACTCGTCGCCCGGCTCTCAGCCGAGATCGCCAGCCTGCAGCGTCTTCAATCGGAGAATTTGAAATTACGCGAGCAAATGGCCAAACCGGCGGCGGGATATTTTGCGGCAGAGGAACTCGACGCCCTGAACCAGGCGCGGGAAAAGGCCGAGGCCATCCAGTGCATCAACAACCTCAAACAACTGGGGCTTGCCTCCAAGGTATGGTCGCTCGACAACAGCAGATTGTCCCCTCCTGATATCCTCAGCATGACCAACGAAATGGGCACCCCAAAAATTCTGGTGTGCGCGGGGGACCATGGCCGGGAGCCGGCGAAGAACTTTTCATCTTACACGAGCGCGAATTGCTCCTATGAATATCTGGCGCCGTCCACATCCGACGATGACCCCATGCGAGTGGAGTTCCGCTGCCCCATTCATGGCCACGTGGGCCTGATGGACGGCAGCGTGCAAGGGTTCGTCGGCCAGCGGCATCCGGAATACCTGGTGGAGCGCAATGGCCAGCTTTACTTCCAACAAACCGCTCAACCGACTGGCAAGTAGTCAATTCATGAACTCACGAATATTATTTGGTGGGTTGCTGGCCGTTGCTTGTCTCGCAGAGTTGTGGGTCATCGGCGGCCAGCAACGTCAGTTGAAAGAGTTGCAGTCGGTCCGCGCTTCCGCCGAAGAGCCGGCATTCACGCAAACCCCGACCGCCGCCTCCGATTCAGTTTCGACCACCCTCGCGGCCACACCCGAATTGCTCCGTCTGCGCAGTGAAGTAACGCGGCTGGAGGCGCAAAAACGCGAACTCCGGTCCGCCACCGCCGAGAATGAGAAGCTTAAATCGCAACTGGCGGCTCCAAGCACCAATGCCACGAGAGGCGTTCCCCTGCCGACAGGATACATCCGCAAAAGCGAGGCGAAGTTCACCGGCTACGGGTCGCCGCAGAACACGTTGCAATCGTTTCTGTGGGCGCTCCAAAATAAGAATGGCGAACAATTCGCACAGACTTTCACGCCGCAGGCGGCGGAACAGCTAAAAGACCGGAATCAGTTGGAGAATATGATGAAGGGAAGCAGCGAACTTATCGGCATGGCCATCGTTGGTGAGCGCACCCTCAATGACGGGTCAATCGAGGCAAAAGTCGAAATCGCTCCCGGGTTTCCTCCGCAGCCGCTCCGGTTCAGAAACATCAACGGCGAGTGGAAGCTGGATGCCTTGCAGTAAAAAGTGGGAAATCCGCGGCTAGGCTTCGTATCCCAACCGTACGGCCAGATCACCGGTGATCGAATCAAACGTGTCGCGCACCCGTGGAGTAAAATAATTCCGCCAGTCGCCGGGCGTTCCTTTACGGAGATGGGAATTGATGTCCTCGATGCCGCGCGCCCGGCCCTGCGTCAGCGCGGTGAAGGAATTGTCCGCGAGCAGTTTCTCCAGTTTCGCGCGGGGCATCTCGATGTCGCAGTGCGCAAACAATTTTTCGAAGGTTGCCAGTTGTTTCTCCGCTACCAAATCTTCATAGCGAAATACCGCAACGCGATCCGGCGACCGTGGGTGGTGCGTCCACGAGGCCAGCGCCGTGAACAATCCGCGCTCCTGCAACTGTCGCACGGCATAGCACAGTCCAGCCTCTTCGCTGAAGGCGCGCAGCTTTTCGCGGTGTTCCCCCACATCGCCCATCACCGGATGGGAATGTTTCCAGGAAAAATACCACGAGACCAGCACGTCCCGCGGATCGCGCACGACGGTAAAGGCCCGCCAGGAATCGGGTTTGGGGAGGGCGTCAAAATTGTCCCGCCCGATATAAACCGGGGTGACGATGCTGAAGACGGGAAAGGGACGATCGAAAGTGCGTTCGGTGATCTTGCGCGTATCCGAACCGCCCGGCAGGTCGCGTTGATACGAGTAGGCCCGCAACCCGCAGCCCTGGTAAGTCTCCTGCGCGGCCAGAATCCGCGCGATCCACTGGCTCGCGGTCTTATGGACGCAGCAATGATAGATGTTTTCAATTTCCGTGCGGCGTGGCGTGGGCATCCTGTTGCAACGAAAAAGGTTTTGCATCCAGGCCGTACGGGTTGACATCCATATCATCCAAAAAAAGTTTGCGCCCTGCGTCAAGACTGTTGTGCCTTCAAAGGCGAAATAATTGCGGCCTGATTCCGCCGGACCAAGCGGGAGGCCACCTATTGTCGGGTGACAATTTCCGGACGGAACCGCGCCACGATTTGATCCGGCATCTTGGGATCGATGGAGTCAGGCAGATTTTTCTCCGGGCCGACATGGCCGTCGCAGAAAACCACGTTCGCCTTCTGATTATGGCGAAAATGTCCGTGCGGATAGTAATTGCGGCTCGCGGAGTTGGTGGGGTTGTCCAGGTAGTACCACTCTTCGAGCATGGGATTGACGCGGGACGCCGGCGCTTGAAAATCATTTACCTGCGCGGCATCCGCAAACAGGAGCGTTTCCGTGGGGCGTGTGACTCTTGTGATGCTCAGTGTATCTCCCGGACTTGGCGAGAGCATCACGTTGTAACCGTAACTGCACACCGGGGAGACCGCCTTGAGCTTGAATTGCGGCAACTTGTAATTCAGCGCCGGACACAGTCGCGCCTTGCTGCTGAGCACGTAGGGAAATAGCACGCCGGCGGACAAATCAATGGGGCGCTGGCCCTCGCTGCCGCCGCCCAGCCAGCCGAACCAGTAAAGCTCGCCGCCGTTGGTGACGCCCGAATACCACGGGAAACAATTTTCGCGATTGTCGCTCCAATACATCTGCGTGGCCAGCGCGACCTGCCGCACATTGCTCGCGCAATCGGCGCGCCACGCGGAACTTTTCCCCCGCGACAGCGCGGGCAGCAACAACGCCGCGAGAATTGCAATGATCGCGATGACCACCAGCAATTCTATGAGCGTGAAAGCCGGAGCCGGCGGGAACTTCTCTTCCCGCCGGTCCGCCCCCCCGGCGCATCCCGCTATGACGCGGTGCGCCTGCTTGTGACCTCTCGTTGGCGCCTGGCAGCGCATTTAAATGTATGGGCGTCGCAATTACGGCCGGTTGGCGCGCACCCGGTAGTACGCGCTCGCCGCGGGCGCGTTGGTGTCCTGCAACGCGAGCGTCGTTCCGTTCCCCGCCACCTGAGCGGAAGCGCCGCTCCACGAAGCGAAATTGGTGGAGCGTTCAAGCGTATAGAGCCAGTTGGTTTTGTCATTGAAGCTCACCTGCCAGTTGCCGTTGGTGAACGCGAGCGCAAGATTCTGCGCGGGCGGCGGCAGGACGATTTGCAAATTGGCCACAGTGCCGTGCGCCAGCAGCGAGTCGAAGTCATCACCGATGCTGGTGTAACTGGTGATGGAGAACATGTTGACGTTGTAATTGTCGCTCGCGGTGAAGTTGCTATTCGTGCCGTTCAAGACCAGGTCCGGTACCGTGCCGATCGCAATCCCGTTGGTGGTCGCCCGCACCGACGCGGTTTGATTATCGGCGGTGTATTTCATGGTGACATGCACCACCACTCCGGTCGGAAATTGCAACACATAGTCCGGCTTGAGCGTGTTGGGCGAAAACGTCGGCGTCCCGGAGACGAATGACGGCACGGTGGAAGGCGGAGCCTCATAAATAAATCCTCCGCCGAAGTCGTAGAAACCGTAGGGATAATAATCAAACTCCGCGATGTCGGACACCAAACCGAACCCGCGCAGGTAGCTGGAATTGGTGGCCACGGAATAATTTTGAAACCCGATCCCGATTTGCACCGGCCCGGTCTTGCCCGGTTCCGTGTTGCTGGCGATATCGTGCAGGAGCAAATCGAACTGGAACGTGAAATCGTCGTAGCGGGTAAGATAGCCGTCCAGGCCGTAGTAGAAAAAACCGTTGGGCTGCGCGGAATCCCAGGTGACCGCGAGATTCTGGTTGGTCGAATCCCAGTGGAACAGGTTGGTGGCGCCCGCAATTTTCCAGCCGTTCAGCAACGGGTCGGTCGCGAAGTTTTGGTTGATGACGGCGGCAGGCGCGCTGGCCAGTGACAGGAACAGGCTGGCGGATGCCAGCGTTACGAACAGTTGATTTTTCATGTGCTGATCTTTCAATGCCCCGTCGATAAAGACGGAGCGGTTACGGTTGAGAGACCAGCGCAAGGCCTGGAAATAAAAAGCCTCCAGGCCCCGGCAAAACGGAGAATGAAGGCATTCATCGGTCCCGATGCGCACTCACGCACCGGACTGGCCTCATCCTTCTCTTGGCGGAGAAGTCGGTTCCGCAGAGCGGAACCACGACGAGCACAACCAGACCGATATCCTGACTTCGGATCTAAACCTCGCTCCCGCCTTCCCGGCTGTTTCCAGACCAGTGGCTTATGGGAGTTTGTAATCCGTTACAGTGGCGCAACCGTCCCTGAATTTCACAGGGTTCCCGGACGCCTGGCTGTGGCAGAGATGGACAATGGGTCCATCAGTTTCAAAGAACAAAACAGTTTTACGCTGCGCATGGCGCTTTGCCAAGCTGGAAATAATTTAAAAGCCCCACCCTGGCGGAGGTTCCACGGCCCCAGCAACTTGCAAAAGCCATCCGGACAACCCTGCCCGCCGCGCTCGGGAACGGTGCCATTGCTTGACCCTTCCGGCTTGAATTTTCGCCCCCATGAGCGATAATACGGGCAACTGACACGCATGATATCTTCACGTTGTTCGCGGTTTCGCAGCGCCCCCTCGCAGACCTTGGCGCTGGTTTTGTTCGGCATCACCTTGTTTTCTGCCTTCGGGCTGCGGCAGGCGCAGGCCCAGCGGCCTACGGGCATTGATGTCTCCGACTATCAGCCCAACCTGAACTGGACCAGCGTAAAGACCTCCGGTGTCTCCTTCGCCTGGGCCAAGGCCACCGAAGGGTTGACCGGGAACGAATCCACGTTCGCGGGTCACATGGCGAGCGCGAAAGCCAACGGCGTATTGATTGGCGCGTATCATTTTGCCCATCCGGAAAACAACACCCCGGCCAGCGAAGCGGCGCATTTCTGGGGGGTCGCGAGCAATTACATCGTGGGTGGCGGGGTTTACATGATGCCGATGCTGGATTTCGAAGTATTTACCACCACAGTTGGCGCCTCCAGCTATACGGATTGGTATCACCAATGGTGCACCATCATTTCCAACAATGCGGCCGCGTCGGGGATTACGCTTAAATTTCCCCTGTACGTCAGCGCGTGCCATGCGTGCAATTATGACAACTCGGTGTCGCAGTACACTCCGTGGATCGCCTGCTACAACGGCCAGAATCCTCAAACCGGCACTCCCTGGAGCACCTGCGTCAGTTGTAGTGACAAATGGGGTACGGGAGTCTGGAAGTTCTGGCAATACACCGGCACCGGCACCCAGCCAGGAAATGTCGGAGACACCGACCTGGATGTGTTCAACGGCACGGCCGCCGGCCTCGCGGCTCACGTCATTGGCACCAACACCTCGCCACCGTCCATTATTTCACAGCCTTCAAACCGCGTTGGCGATCGCGGCGGCTCGGTGAAGTTCCGGGTGAACGTTCCCGCCACTGTCATCGGTCCCGCGCCAAAATATCAGTGGCGTCTGAACGGCGCCAACATCCCCGGCGCCACCGTCAACCCCTACACCGTTTCCAACATCCAGACCAACAACGCCGGCAGTTACACCGTCGTTGTGACCAACGTTCACGGCGCCGTCACCAGTTCGGTGGCGACGCTCACGGTCAATCCGTTGTTCGTCCCGGTATTCTCGGATAATTTCGACACCAATTCATCGGCCAACTGGACGGTCACCAAATCATCGGCCACCGATACCCGCGTCACCTTTGCCTATGATTACACCTCCATTGGCGTGCCTTCCGCGCCCAATTCCGTGGGTGGCACGAAAAAGGGATTGCGGTTGGAAGCAAACCTGAGCAACTCGGTTGTTTCGGCGCTGAGCCTCTCGCCCGTCGGCAAAAGTTTCGTGGGCGACTATCGTCTGCACTTCGACATGTGGATCAACGTCAACGGTCCCCTGCCCGGTGGCGGCGCGGGTTCGACGGAGGAGATCACCGCCGGCGTCGGCACCACCGGCGGTAAAGTGCAGTGGACCGGCGCAGGTTCGACGGCCGACGGCGTTTGGTTCAGCATGGACGGCGAAGGCGGCGTGGGCGACACCTCGACGACTCAGGGCGATTTCGTCGCCTATATCGGCACGGCCGCCCAGGCAGCCAGCACCGGAGTTTATGCAGCGGGCACCGCCACCAGTGCGCGCGGCAACACGAGTGCGTATTACGAAAATGTGTTTCCGACCGGCTACACGCCCCCGGCGTCTCAAACTGCGGCCTATACGAAACAGGAGGGAGGGCTCGCCGTTGGCACGCTCGGCCTCGCCTGGCACGACGTGGTCGTGAACAAATCAGGCGGGACAGTGCAATGGTACATCGACGGTTTGCGCATCGCGACCGTCAGCGCGGCCACCATCGTCGCGAGCAATATCACCGTTGGTTATTGGGATCCGTTTACGTCGCTCTCTGACAACACCAACCTGAGCTTCGGCTTGATCGACAACCTGCGCGTCGAAGTGCCGGCCGTCGGCCCGTCGTTCCTCACGCAGCCCGCCGACCTCGCCGTCAAAGTCGCGAGCAACGTTACCTTCACCGCCTCCGCCACCGGGGTGCCTTCGCCGTCCTACCAATGGAAATTCAACGACGCGAACATCGCGGGCGCAACCGGTACGAACTTCACGATCACCAATGTTCAATACACCAACGCCGGAAGCTATTCGGTGGTGGTGTCGAACATCGCCGGGATCGTCACCAGCACCAACGCGCTGTTGTCCATTATCACACCGTCGCCGGCCACGTTCACCTCCTACAGTGTCATGCCGGATCAATCCCTGCAATTGGCGATCAGCGGAGATGCGGACACCACCTATTATGTGCAGTCTTCGACGAACCTGGTGGACTGGATAACGTTCACGAACGTAACCATCACAGGAAACATCGTCAGCCTGAACGTGGGGTCCACCACCAACAGCCCGCAACTCTACTTCCGCGCGAGCACCGGGCCCTAGTTTATTTCGGCGGCAGAATTTCGAGCCCGAATTTCTTCGCGATTTCGAGCACGCGCGGGATCTCCTGCTGTTGCTGCGGACTGAGCGCGCCGATCTCCTCAAAGAAGCCCTCAAAACCCGCGGGCGTGATGACGCACATCAGCTTGCCCGTACCCGTGCCGACATAACGGTACGTATGTGGGACGCCCCAGGGCGCAAAAATCGTCGTGCCCGCTGTGGCGACGAAAGTCTTGTCGCCGACGGTCCATTCATATTCGCCTTCGAGAATTTGAAACGTCTCGTCCTCGCGGTGGTGAATATGCGGCGGCGGTCCGCCACCCGGCACGTCGTGCGATTCCACCACACTTACCGCCCCGCCCGTATCGCGTCCATGCACCCGAATGAATATCGGGATGCCGAGAACGTTGACTGCTTTGCCGCCACCAGGGGGAACTTGCATTGGATTCATATTTAAATCGGAAAAACCAGGTTAGAATATTGTTTATGAGCCTGCGCCGCGCCGCCTTCCAGAAAAGCATGCCGGCATTCAAGGCGCAACCCTGACGGCATAGGTGCTCGCGTTCAGCGAGCCAGGCCGGTTGCTATTGGTGTGAGGTCGACCGTCCCACTCCACCAACTGTTCCACCAATTCCGGGGTGATCTGCACTTCATTTGAAATGGCAAACGGCGCGGGGAGTTTGACCGGCAAGCCGTACTTGGTTCGGATGCGTCCTCCAAACACAACCTGAACCAGCTTGGTTTTCGTCTTGTCCAGCGCGTAAATCATCGTGTTGGTGAACCGTGACTGGGCTTGACCTGATAACTGCGATTCGCGCGTCAAAACCAGCCAGTTCTTCTCCGGCGAAAATGCCGACTGAAGCAAAAACGGGTTGTGATTAGACTCTTCGATGGTGGTTCTCCCGTTGGAAAGGAAATGTCGGCAGGAACTTACACTTCCGGGCGGAAAATCGGAATTATAGGTGGTGACTGAGCCGGCGGCAACGCCAGTCAGTGTATCCGTCTGGGAAGCCGTTTTAGTACCGGTCACGATCAGCCCATTGGTCGGCGAGCGGCCGATAGTGATCCAGTCCTCGCTGTAGGTGGTAACCGACATCCAATCGTTGCCAAAATTGGTTTGCACGCGATTTGCATCGTGAAGAAAGGTCCAGCGACCGATAAAATCCTTCCCCGAAACATCAGCGGCAGTTCCGCTCTTGCCATCGGAGATACCGGCCGGTGATGTTTCGCCACCTTTAGGGCGCGAGCCAAGAAACTTCACCCCAGCAACCAGCAGTAGTACCGCTGCGATCACAATCCACGGCCCCAAGTTCCTCCGGTTAGCCGGTTGCTCAACCTGCCGCGCCTGGTTTTGCGGCGAAGAAGCCGGAACTTTCCCGCCGTCCGAGGCCAGAAATTGCCGCACGATGGCCTCCAGCCGGGCGACATGTCTTTCGAGCGGCGGATCGAACGCATCGAACCAGTGCGTGTTGCTCAGGCTGTATTCCAACGCCCGGGTCGGCTTGGTGTTCTGGATGCGGAACGGAATGATCGGCATTTCCTTGGAAACGGCCCGCTCGACTTCCCTTCTGACCTGGGGTGAGGCATTGGCCTGTTCGCTGAAAATCAGGACCCATGAGCCGGCTGCGGTCCAGCCCATCGATGATGGCTTCGCCCCATTCCTTCCCCGGTAAGATGTCTCGGGGCGCAATCCAGCAGCGGATCCCCGCCGCTTCAGTTTGCGCAAACGGCGTCGGCCTCAAACTTGTTACCCGGAGGAATAGCTGATGAACGCATCGAACGGGATTTGCTCTCTTTCAGCGCGCTCATTTGACCAGGAGAAATCTTGGTGGCGGGAGCGTAGGAACAAGGGCAACCTGCGTCAAACGGCGCTCGTCACACTCCCCGCCCTCACGTGGAAACTCACGGAGACACCCTGACCGCGTAAATGCCCAGATCCGTCCTGGCGGAACCCTGGTTGTTGCCATGAGTTTTGCCGCTCAATTCAATGAATTGATCGACCAGGTCCGGCGTAATCTCTTTTTCATCCATGACGCCAAAGGGCGGCTCCGCCGGGTGTTTCAGCCGGCGAGATTGGATGCGGATTTTGACCAGCTTGGTTTTCGTGCGATCCACCGCATAGGCCACCAAGTTGGGCAGCCCTTTGGGGCGGCTTTCTTCGCCACCCACCCGCGTCACCAAAAGCACATTTCGCTCGGGCAGAAATTGGGTTTGATAGGAGAACGAACTTTGATTGGCGGTCTCCTTCATGTTCTTTCCCACCGCAAAGGTCCGCTGATAAGACTTCTGAATGCCCGGTGGATAGGTGGCGTCGCGGTCTGTGAGAGTTCCGGACTCGTTGCCCCCCACCTTTTCGGTTTTGGTAATCAGCCTCGATGAAGTCAGCGTGAGGCCTTTGGCCGCAGTGTAGCCGAACGTCACCGAGTCCTCGGTGACTGCTGATTCCGAGACAGAGCCATCAGTGTTCGTCCGGGATTGCTTTCCGTCATGAACAAAACCCCAGGTTCCGACAAACTCCCTGCCAGCAACGCCGGGTTCCAAGGGCGGAGCCACCTCCGGTTTTGAGACTGCGCCAACGCCGACCGGCAATGACTGAGCGGCTTTATGCCTCGGCCATGACACGGCAATCACCACGGCCAGCAGAATCACAGTGCCAATGATCCAAACGGCATTACCACTGGCGCGAGAGCCCGTAACTGCCGTCGTTTCTGTTGTGGGCGCCGGGGCTGGCGCTGGCGCAACACTCTCCAAAGGCGTCCGGCCCGTTCCTCCGCTGGCTGAGAGAAACTGACGCACGATGGCCTCCAGCCGTGCGATATGTCTTTCCAGCGGCGGATCGAAGGCATCAAACCAGTGCGTGTTGCTCAGGCTGTATTCCAGCGCCCGGGTCGGCTTGGTGTTCTGAATGCGGAACGGAATGATCGGCATTTCCTTCGAAACAGCCCTTTCCACCTCGCGTCTTACTTGCGGTGAAGCGTTGGCCTGCTCGCTGAAGATCAGGATCATGAGCCGGCTGCGGTCCAGCCCGTCGATGATGGCTTCGCCCCATTCCCTGCCGGGCAATATATCCCGCGGCGCGATCCAGCAGCGGATGCCGGCTCCCTCCAGTTTGGCGCAGACAGCATCGGCCTCGAGCTTGTTGCCTGAGGAATAGCTGATGAACGCGTCGAAGGGAATTGGCTCTCTTTCAGCGCTCATTTGGTCAGAAGAAATCCTGGTGGCCGCAGCCTAGGAACAAGGGGCAACCCGCGTCAAGCTTGGGGCTCGTCAAAATTCACAACCCCCGCTTGACTCCCGGAAAATTTCGGCGCAGTCTCGGAATCAGGTCACCATGAGCAGAAAAAATTCCTCACTTATGAACCTTGCGGGTGGCGCCGGACGGTTAATTCAGCTTTGCCTGGTTTGCCTCCTGTTTGCCAGCGACGCCCGCAGCGCGGAAACCGCTCCCACTTCCAACGCCACCACGGCCACCGCCCCGAAACCGGAAGACCCGAATTCGCAGGACACGTTGCGATCCATTTTGAAATTGCAGGAACAATTGAGCGCCACCCAGCTTGCCATCGAACGCAGCCAGGAGGAGGCCGATGCCGCCGCCATCCGGCGCGCGGAGGCAGTGGATGGCCGTTTGCGGAGCATCGAGCAAAGCATGTCCGCCCAACGCAGCAAGGAGTTGGAGACGATTCAGAATGCGACCAAGATCATGATCAACGTCGCCAGCGTATTCGGCGGCCTGGGCTGCGTGGCCATGCTGCTGACGGTATTTTTCCAGTGGCGCACCGTCAATCGCCTGACCGAACTCGCGTCCTCGATGCATGCCCTGCCCGCGCCTCCGACTTACGCCGCGCTCGGGAATGGTGATGCCGGACGCGTGTCGGTGGATGCCGCGGATCAATCGAGCCAGCGTCTGCTCGGAGCTTTGGACCGGCTGGAAAAGCGCATCCTGGAATTGGAGCATACGGCCCGGCCGAATTTGCATGAAGTCTCCGGCGCCGACCATCATGGTTCTCATCACGCCGGAGCCACCCGCTCGACCGAAGCGTCCAGCGGCCCGGATGCGGCGCAGATCACCTTGCTGTTGGGCAAGGGCCAATCCCTGTTGAACCTGGACCAAAATGAGGAGGCGCTCGCCTGCTTCGATCAGGTGCTGGCGCTGGATGCCAATCATCCTGAGGCACTCGTAAAAAAAGGAGCGGCGCTGGAGCGGTTGCGGAAGTTGGAGGAAGCCATTGTTTGCTACGACCGCGCGATCGCGGCGGACAGTTCCATGACGGTCGCCTATCTCTACAAGGGCGGGCTTTTCAACCGGCTGGAACGTTTCACCGAAGCGTTGGAATGCTATGAAAAGGCATTGCACACGCAGGAAAATCGGCAGCACGCCTGATGGATTCGCGGACGGGCGGTCGAAACCAGCGATCCGAATCAGCTACCAGAGGAAGGATTTCTGTTCACTAATCTGGCGGTCTCCGTCCCATAGCGTCACTCGCCAACTCGTGACGTCCACGAGGCTCTTGTAATCGTCATGTCCCAGATAGAGAGTGGTCCAACGGCTGAACCAGCCGCCGGGTTCGACGATTTTTTCAATCCACATTTCCGTCGGCAAACTGCCGTGCGCCGTTCCCCGAATCTGCACCTTAAGCTTTAACGGTCCGGTGACGGTGCCCTTCGTCTTCCACTGGACGACGAACTGCATCGAAGCAATCTGATTGGTGTGCGCTCGCAACGAAGCCTGATACGCATCGCGTTCATACAAGCTGGGCGCGAGGGAATTGCGCCCCTTCGAGTCGAGGAGCTGCGGGAGAACCTTGATCACGCGGCCGGTCGCCGCCTGGACTGAAAAACCGGCGGCCAGGCAAACAAACAATGTCACCCACATGAGACATCGGCGCATGGGAGAGAAATAAACGGAATGCCGGGCGAACTCAACTTTGATTTCCGCCAAGGGCTAGTTTGACTTGGGCGCGTTCAGCGGCGGAGCGTTCCCATGTCCCGAATTGGAATCATCGGGTAACAAGCCTTTTAAAGTTCGGATTGGGTGGAATGGCATCTGAAACGGCATCAGCAAGACCTTGGGAATCAGAAACACCGGTTCGGTTTTCGGTTCACCCAGGGTGCCGCCAACGCGATACTCGAACAATTTTTTCATCGGCCAAAATACCGTGCTCACCACGGGGCCGACGAGCCAGACGTCGCGGAGCAGATCGGCCTCCACCCGGGCGTTGACCCGCCCATCAAAATCCACGGTCCCTTTGTATTGCAGCCGCATGCCGGTCGAACGGATTTCCAGATCGTCGGTGCGCACCATAGCGTTGGTGATGACAAAATTACCCGTGGCCGCGCTGGCCCGGCTGCTGCCCAGCCCCGGCGAGAGGCCGTTAAGGACACTGGAAAAAACACCGAAAATCGGCACGTCCCAGATCAGTCCGTCCTTCAACTCCACGTTCCCATAACCGTACCAGCTTCGGATCGTGGAGGTGGTGGCGCGGGCGATCACGAGGCTGCCGTTCACGGTGCCGTCCAGCTTGCTCTGCGGCACCAGATCGCGCATCAGCGAGCGGAGCACGACATTGGTCACGTTCATCGCGAATTGATAATCGTTGTCCGGTCCCGGATGAAAATCGAATCGCGCGAAGCCATTTGCATCGCCGCCGTAAAATTTCAATCGCATATCCTTTAGATCGAGGCGTTGCCCCTGCCAGTGCAACAGGCCCTTGACGTGCGCGATATTGAACTGCCACCAATGAAACGGCCCGCCGTCCAAGTCGAAAAACACATCCGCATCCGCCTCGCCGTGCAATGGAATGACTCCGTAAACGTGCGCCACCGGCGGATTGCTGAATTGATACGGCTCGACGATGTGCGCGATGTGCGGGCCAATCGCGCGCGCGACCACCATGGGATCGGTCGTGCTGTAGCCGTTGGTAATGTAAATTCTGTCTTGCGCAAAATTGATCGCCACCGCGTCCGCGGAAAGTTCGCCGACTGTCCGCCGCAAGTGCGGATGGGAAACCAGGAGCACACGGTTGGTATATTCGACCGCCGCCTGCACCGAGCTGACAGTTTCGCCGCGAAAGGTGAAATTGGTCAGCGCCACCCTCCCCTTTGCGCCGAGACGATCCGGGTCCTGTCCCCGGCCATGGATTTCAAAGTCGAGGTCGGGTGGTTGCGTGAATGCGAACAGATTGAAGGCCGTTTGTTTGTTCGTCGGAAATAACGGGCGCAAAAAATTTGGATCCACGGTGCTCTGCAAGTGAACAAAATATTCCTGCGAGCTGTGCTCCGCCGACAGCGCAACCTTGATCCGGCCCTCGGGGCGTGTCACCGTCAGATCGGGCATCGTCAAATAGAGATTCGAACAGGAGAAGTGCGATGAAGCGCTGGAAAATGAAACCGCCTCAAACGCCCCGCCGTGCGCGAAATTGAAATCGCCGGCCAGTTTCATTGACGTGAGCGCCTCCTCATGCCAGTTGGTCGCTGGATTGACCCAGGGCGGGAGCGTTACGATGGCGTCCAGCGTCACTGCCGGTGGTTGTTCCCAGGAACATTTCGCCAGCCACGTTTGCATCTCCGGCTGAAACAATGGCGCCAGCCAGTGCGGATCGATGCCTGAAGCGATGCCCAGATGCAGCACGCGCGTGGCCACATCCAACCCCGCCCGCACCTGCAAGGCGGCACTGCCGACTTTCACCGTCAGGTTGCTGACGGTGAGTTCCGGCGCGTGCCAGCGGCCTTCGCACTCAATTTCGTCCGCGAACGCGTTGGTCATTTGCGGCTGGCTCATTTTGCAGCTCCAATCCAGCGCGTACGGCACCAGCCCCGCCCACCAGCCCCACGTCGGGTCCGCCGCCGGAATTGCGTCACCCGGCGGAGTCGCGAGCTTCGAGTCGAATTTGATTTGCCGTGCCGAGCCCCAGGGACCTGATACCCGGTCGCACTGCATCTGGCCGACGCCGGCCAGCGGAATGGGATTCGTGAGCGCATGAATCCAGCGCGCGGTGAATTGCGCCTCATCGGCGCTCGCCCACCGCGTCGCAATCTGTTGCACTCGCGCGGTGAGATCGGCGTTGACCAGATTGGTCTGGTCGGTGATCGAGTCGAAATGGATTCGGACTTGCAGATTGGTGGCTTTACCCCACTCCGCTTCCGCCCGCGCGGCGCAGAGGTTGATGTCCCCCTGCGCCAGATTTGTCTCCGCCGCGTAAGCCGCGAAATGGCCGGTGAGCTGCAAATTGGAAGTCTCAGCCCAACGGGTCCTGGCCTGGGTGGCGTCGAGCGTCATGTCCGCGAGAAAGAATCCGTTCGTCGCGCCGGGATGCACCCGCGCGATGAAACGCCCGCCCGTCAAATCGCCCCACGGCGTCTCAGCGCCCGGCGCATTGACGTACACCCTGGCACTGAAGCTGGTCAGATTGCGGGCATCCCCGCGCAAATTAATGCGGACCTCTGGCGAGCCGGAAAAACGGACGTTCTCCAGCGCGTCGGCCAGTTTCCGCAAATTATCACGCGGCTGTCCGCCCGGCTTCGCCTCGCGTTTTTGAAAAACTTTCCAATCCGGCACCGCCGAGGCGTTGGTGAGCAACCCGGTCAGCTCGAATTTGACTCCGGCAAACCGGGCGGAGAACTGGTCCAGCGCCCATTGGTCGTTGGGCAAAAACCGCAGGTAAGTGTCGATCTGCTCGATCACCAGTTCACGCGGCGCTTCGTTGGTGACCGCGACTGGCAGTATTAAACGCCCCTGACGCAACATGACCGCGTTGATTTGCAAATGAAACCGCGCCAGCGCGTGATTATCGAAACCAAGCTGCACCTCCTTCACCGTAAGGTGAGGGCTGAGTGGTTCCTCAGAACTTCCCAATCGCGCGTTGTCCGCCACCAAGCCGCGGAACCAGCTCAGACGCAACCGTGAAAATTGCAAGTCCAGGCCCCGGGCACGCAGTTCATCGAGCAGCGGCTCCTTTGCGAAGCCAGGCAGGCCAACCTGGTTGAGATAAACCAGCACGCCGAGGAGGGCGAGGATCAGAATCCAAATCGTGATGCGCAACCGCCGAAAATAGATCCGGCAAACCCGCAAAAAGCTCCTGCGTTTTTTGGACATGCGGCGTTCAGGTTTGCGCTTCCGGCGATTGCTTTAAAGTCCGTTGGGAACGGTCAGATAACGCGAAACCAACTCATACAATGCGGGGGGAAATTCAAAAATCCAAAACGTGCCGTCCTGCGTGACGGCCGCGTATCGAAAACCCGACGGCGCTTCACCGCCCAGTTCGACGGTGGGCTTTTCGCCGTTTTTCAATTCAAGCGTGAGCCGGTGGCCATTGTCAGCAAACCCATACCGCGCCCGATTCTCCGCGCCCCGCCCCACCCACCGTCCAGCGGCCAGTTGACCCAGTTCGCTCACCGTTTCCTCCACCGCCAGATCGTTGATGATGCCCTGCGATCCCGGCGCCAGCGACCAGCTAAACGGCCCGTTGCGAATGACTTTTCGCGTGCGGCCTTCCTGCTGGATGGTGAGGTTGACGACATCGTTGGTCGTGAAACTAAAAATGCCGCGCTTGTGCAGTTGCCAACTGGCGGTGGGGAGCAGGTTTAGATCGGCGACGTTCACAGTATAAACGAAACTCTCATCCGCCCTTCGCGCAAATACTTTTTCCGCCTGGTTCGTGCCGAAATCGACCTTGACCACGACGTGATTCGTTCCCTCGGCTGCGTTCGCGGCGGATCGCAAAATATATTCGCGGCTGGGCTGCGTGAGGCCGTAGCCCGGGAGGTCGGCCTCGATCACGACGTCATTCACATATTCCGCGATCTGCATGCGGCCGAGGTGGGTGATCACTTCGTTCGCGAGATCGGTGTCCACGGTCGTGTTCCCGGGCAGCGTCACCCACGTGCCGTTGGTCTGCTGTTGGAGGGTGAATTTTTCATCGGTCGTATTCACTTCCACGGCCCCAATCGGCTCGGTGAGGTTGATCAAATGCGGATCGCGAAACTCGTTGATCTTGCCCCGCCAGGGCGTGACCAGTTCGGCCGGCACGGTTCCGACGGCATTCTGACCAGGACGACGGGCATACACGAGGTTGGCATCGTTGGTGGGGCTTTTTCCAAATTGCAAGCGGACGACATTGTTTGTCTCCTGGCCGATCGCCACTTCCAATTCGGGCGGTTGTAATCCCAGCGCCTCCAAATCCGGTTTGGGGTTTTCCGGCAGAAATTGCTGCACCCGGAGACTATGCAACAACTCCAGGGACTGATGAATCTTGTTATTATTTGCACGGGCGGGCAGCGGATAAAAGGGATATGCCATGCGCCACACCTTGTTCGTCGGGTCGCGGCGTAATTCAAAAATCTTCGCGCCATTTGTCACCGAAACGCGATCGAAAGGGAAGGAATTTAGATCCACCAGCGACGGGTCGCGCCAGTCATCCGCCGTGCGTGGAATCAATTTCAAAATGTCCGCGTCCACGACGTAGATGCCTTCGCCACCCACTACTCGTACAAAGACTTGATCGCCGGGTGCCGTACGGGCGCCCAGTTGGAGCAGGGCTTGATAACCCGGTTGTTGCAAGGTGATGGTCGCCTGCGGTGTCGCGAGGCCGAAGTCCTCCTCCACTTTTGGCCGGTCCTTCAATTCTTTGGCGGTGATGTAAGTGCCCGGCACCATTTTTTCCAAAGCCGCCAGCAGATTTGAAACAGCGGTGGTTTGGGCCGGATACTGAACGGGCTGATCGAGATGCCAGGTGCCGTTGGTGCGAACGACCTGAATTTCCGGCTGGGATCCGGGCCTCACTTGAAGATTGGTAACGGTCGCCGCCTTGAAGCCCGGCAGTACCATGACGGGCACGACCGTCTGTTTGTCGTGCGGGCGCTGAAAGAAATAGATGAAGGCGAACATGGCCACCGCCACCACCATCCAGAGCCAGGTGTTTTTTGAATTCATCGCCCGCCTTAACGTCTCCGCCGCAACCAGACCAACCCGCCGAGCAGCAGCACCGCGCCCGGAAACGCGCCGAGCAAAATCCATTCAACGCTGCGCATCCGGGCTTTCGTCATGTATACGCTGTAAGTCCGCATGGGCTTCTCGCCCCCTTGCACCAGTTCGCTACGCTCGAGCAGCCAATTGATCACGTTCTCCGCAAAATCCCGGTTATCCCCCGCGTCCAAAGCCGCATTGGCCAGAAATAGCGAGTCGCCGGCAATCACCATGCGCGTGGTGCCTCGCTCATTCATCACGCCGCGAATCGCACCTTTTTCAACTGCGACCGCCAATGGCATGGTGCCCGGCTCACCACTTTCCTTGTTGTTTACAAAAACCTGACCGTGCGATCCTGAATACAAAAGCTCCTCCACCGTCGGCGAATCCGCCGAGGCGGTTCGTGATTTCAGTTGGCCCACCGTCCGCGGCCAAAATAATTGCAGGCTGGAACGATTTCCCACAAATGGATTTACGATCTGATGTTTCTTGTTGAATTCACGGATCACAATGTCGCTTTTATCGCCGACCACAGAGTTCTCCGGATCACGGACATAGTTGATGCCGACATCCACCCCCCAGCGGGCGAACATTTTTTCCAGGCCGATTTCCCGATCGGCCGAATAAACCGTGAACAAGGTAAACAAGCGGCCGCCTTCCTTCAGGAATTGTTCGACCTTTTCAATTTCCAAATCCGGTATGACTCTTCGCGGACCGGCGATTACCAGAAGATCACAGTCGCGCGGAACGGTGTTGGTCCCCAATAACGAAAGGCCTTCCACATCGATATTGTTCTGCGCCAGCAAGACGGCAAACTTTTGAAATCCCGCCGCCTCGTCAGTATTGAACGTTTCCTCGCGATGCCCGGTTAGAAAATAGGCTTTGAGGCGTTTCGGGCTGATCACACTAAGAAGTGCGGAATTAAAAGCTGCTTCTCCACTGTATCCCACCGGGCGGCGCAACATGTGCACTTCCTTTTCATTGGGAAGACGCTCCTGAACATAGCGGACGAGCATATCGCCCGGCACCACCCGCGTGTGATCACCAGATCGGAAAATGACCAGATTCTTGGCCACCAGATTCTTGTCCGTGCTGACCGGCAACTTATATTCCAGCTGGATTTGCCGGGCCAATCCCGGATCTTTGAGATAATCAACCTTTTGGATCGTGATTTTGGGATTCGTGGCCCGATACTCGTTCAGCAGATCGGCCACCGTGGTGTAGATCGAATTATCCTGGTCGTAGTAGAGCACGACCGAAACCTTGTTAGTGATGGATTTCAGCAGCCCCAGCGTGTAGGGCGACAACTTCAGTTTCGCCCGGGTATCGAGATGAAAGCGATAGAAGTAGTCGCGGCTGAGATAATTAGCCATCACCACCACCGCGAATACGAAAAACGTCAGCAACACGACATTTAAGCCGATGCTCCATTTGCGGCCGGGCGAAAAGCTCGGCGGGGATTTGTCCTCGGTGGCCATGTTATTTCCAGCGGCGGCTCTCCACAATCCGCAACGTCAGGAATAAAAAGAACAAAGTCAACGACACCAGCAGCACAATCGGACGTGTATCGATTATGCCACGGGTGAAATCATGCATGTATTGGAACAACGCGAACGCACTTAGCGCCTGCTGCTGCCATGTCGTATGCGCCGGGAGTTGATCCGCCAGGTAGGCCACCAGAAAAACACCCGTGCCCAATGCCAGGCTGATGACCGCCGCGATTGCCTGGCTGCGCGTCAACGATGACGCAAAGCAGCCCATGGAAATAAACAAACCGCCCAAAAGAAATATCCCCAAATAGGTGCTGCCCAATACCGCTGGATCCACGACATTCCGATCATTCGCAAAGTATTGGACCACAAACAGGCAGCCTAACAAGGGAAGCCACATGACCACGTAAAACAGCAGTGCCGCCGTGAATTTTGACATCACCACCTGCGCATCGGATACCGGCGCGGTCATCAGGGTTTCAAACGTTCCCAACGATTTTTCGAGCGCGAAGAGGCGCATGGTGATCACCGGCATGGTCAGCAAAAGGATCATCCAGAAAAACCACGTCATGTAGAACATCTCCGTCAGCGGCATCGGCGTGGCGGCCTCTTGAAACGCCGGCAGCATGATGACAAAACTCAGCCCCACCAACATGACTGCGGCGGCGATGATGATATAGCCGGTCAGCGACAGGAAGTACATGGACAACTCCCGACGCATCAATGTCCAGTAGGCTCGCATCAGGTTTCGTCGTCCTCCTCGGGTCGCGTCACCCGCACATAGATATCCTCCAGCGAATGCCGGCTGCGGGTCAGTTCCCGCAACTTCCACCCCCGGTCGCGCGCCAGATTGAAAATCTGCGGACGCAAATCAACGCCTTCGCGGGGTGTCAGCGCGCAACGAAAATATTCTCCCTCGCTCGCGGAAACGTCGAACTGCTCCACTTCCGCCATTTGCGCCCAGCATTCCTGCAACACGTTCTGGGGCGCCGCGATCTCGGCAATCACCTGGCTGTTGCTGCTCAATACCTGCTGGAGATTCTCCGGCGTGTCGGCCACAAGAATTTTGCCTTCATACATGATGATGACGCGGCTGCACGTCATCTCCACTTCGGGCAGAATGTGCGTGGAAATCAATACCGTGTGCGACGCTGCCAGACCCTTGATGAGTTGCCGCACCGACCGAATCTGGTTCGGGTCCAGGCCAATGGTCGGTTCATCCAGGATAATCAACTCGGGTTCATGCACCAGCGCGTCCGCAAGACCCACCCGCTGCTTATAGCCTTTGGAAAGATGCCCGATGATCCGGCGCTCCACTCCCGCGAGTCCGCATTGGTCAATGACATCATCTGCCCGTGACCGCGACTTTTTGCGGCTCAATCCTTTGAGCCGCGCGCGAAACTTTAAGTATTCCCGCACGCGCATATCGCCGGGCAGCGGATTATTCTCCGGCATATAGCCGATACGTCGGCGCACTTCATCGGAATCGCGAAAAACATCAAGCCCCGCCACGCGCACCGTTCCCGAGCTGGCCGCGAGGAAACAGGAAAGAATCCGCATGGTCGTGCTCTTGCCGGCGCCATTTTGGCCCAATAAACCGACAATTTCCCCGCGGGCGACTGTAAATGAAATATCCGAGACCGCGGTATGGCCCGCGTAATGTTTGGTCAGCCCGGAAACTTCAATCATCAGATCGCTCATGCGTCAAGCGTAAGTCTCAGTCTAGTGCGGGAGCCATCCCATGAGCCAACAAAATCTCTTGGTTATCGGGTCGCCAGCTCCACCGCGCCGCGGCTCAGGACATTGAAATTTCCCATGCGTTGCTGGACAGCCACGTCCAACTGCACCCGGTCCCCGGTCTTTTTGAAATAAACATGCTTTGCCACCGCCACCATGTCCGGGTGCGCCCTGCCATCAATAGCCGTGATCAACACTCCGCGCCCGAGACCGGCCAGCGCCGCCGGGCTGTTGGTTTCCACTCCCGTCACGAGAAATCCCGTCGTCCCGCCAAAGCCATATTGCACCGCTGTTTGCGGCGTGAGCAATTCCAGTTTCAGGCCGAGCTTTTGCCGGATCGTCTCGCCGTTAAATGTGGTCTTCTCGGCGATCAGCTTCACCTTCACTTCCATCCGCTCGCCGCTCCGTAATATTGCGAGTTTCACTTCCGTCTCGGTGTTCGTTGCGACGAGATCCGCGAAGTCGATGAAGCTCTTGGGGCGACGCCCATTGACCTGTAAGATCGAATCTCCCGGCGCCAGCCCCGCGGTGCCGGCGGGACTTTGCGATTGCACGCTCGTGACCACCAGCGGGCTGGTACCGACCTTCACGCGCGCGCCGAACCAATACGATTTCACAAACTCCGTCGGAAAAATATCCCCCAACGATTCCAGCACTCCGCGAATCGGAATGGCGAATCCGATGCCTTCCGCCGGTTGTCCCTGAAAATCGTGCAGCACCGCCACATTGATGCCGATAAGTTCGCCTTTCAAATTAACGAGCGGGCCGCCGCTGTTGCCAAAATTGATCGGCGCGTCGGTTTGCAGCCAGTTCGGAATGTCCAACCGCTCGCCCGCCTTCGGCTCGTTGCGGCTTTTGGAACTCAGAATCCCGCGCGTGACGGAGCCGCCCAGTCCGAACGGATTGCCAAGGGCCAGCACCGTCTCGCCGAGCAACAAATCATCCTCGTGTGCGAACTTGATCGCCTGAAATTTCTCGTCGGGCCGAGCCTTGAGTTTCAGCAGCGCTACGTCGCTGTTGGGATCGCTCGCCACCACGGTCGCTTCATAAACATTCGTGCCATTGGCAAATTTCACCTGAATCGTATCCGCGCGCCGCACGACGTGGTCGTTCGTCAGCAGATAGCCTGCTTCGTCGATGATAACCCCCGAGCCGAGGCTGTACTGGGAGTTCGGCGCCTGGCGATTGTAGTAGGGATCCCAGAATTGCCGGAAAAGCGATTCCATCGGATCGCGCACGCGCACGATGGTTTTGGTCGCGATGTTCACCACGGACGGCATGACTTTTTCCACCGCCTCCACCGTCGCATCGCGCCGGGGATCATTTACCGGAATTGCCCCAAACCCACGCGCCATCGCGCCCACCACGCACAGCGGCACCACCAAAACCTTTAACCATTCGCTTCGCTTCAAAATCATACGTATACAACAGTCAAATCCCGCCGGGGATGCGTTCAATCTTCTTTCGCACCCGAAAGCTTGACAATGCCGCCGCCCCCCCGCTAAAGCAATGCCAGGGTGCCCTTGATCCTGCCCAGTTTTTACGCCGAATGGCGTGCGCGATGCGGCGTCGTACCGGTCCTGCACGAGGACCAGGATTCACCGCCGGAACGCCTGCTTCAAGCCATCTGGCAAAACCAGCGGCTGCGGCGCGACCAACTCCATACCTTAGACGGTCAGACGGTGCGGGTTCTTCATCCGGGTTTTCAAAGTTTTGAAGGCGGCCCTGATTTTCGCGGAGCCGTCATTCAGATCGGCAGCGCACCGGCCCAGAGTGGCGACGTGGAAGTGGACATTCGTTCCCACGGCTGGCGCGCACACGGCCATGATCGCAATCCCACTTTTCGCAACGTCATCCTGCACGTGATCTGGGACGGTGAACGTCCCGCCGCCGGAACCCCGCCCACGCTGCTGTTGCGCTCCGTACTCGATGCCCCGCTCGGTGAATTAAGTTTGTGGCTCGGCGACAAAGCGGCCGCCCCCATGCCGGAACAACTTCGCGGTCGCTGCTCCGCGCCGCTCAGCGAATTGTCCGCGCCACAATTGATGGAGCTGCTCCATCAGGCTGCGTACGTCCGGCTCCAGGGGAAAGCGGCGCACTTTCAGGCACGTGCCCGGCACGTCGGCTGGGAGCAATCGCTGTGGGAAGGTTTGTTCCGGGCATTGGGTTATAAAAGAAATGTGTGGCCCATGCAGCACCTCGGCGAATTGCGCGCCCGCTGGCACACGCCGCGCGCCACCTCGCTCGCCTTGCAAGCGCGGCTTTTGGGCATCAGCGGGCTGCTGCCCGTCGAACTCAGCCGCTCGCAAGCATCCGCGGACACCTACGTCCGCCAGGTTTGGGACCAATGGTGGCGTGAGCGCGACGAGTTTTCCGACTGCATCCTGCCGCGCGAAGTCTGGCATTTCAACGGATTGCGCCCCGCCAACCATCCCCAGCGCAGACTCGCGTTGGCCTCCCGCTGGTCGCAGGCCGGCGACCTCGCGGCAAAATTGGAGCGCTGGTGCCTGCGCAAAATTCCCGATAATTTATTGGAAGGCTCCCTGCTCGAAGCCCTCAAAGTGGAGAACGACGATTTCTGGTCGTGGCATTACACCATCCGTTCCGCCCGCTTGAAGAAAGCGCAACCGCTTCTCGGTCTCTCGCGCGTCACCGATCTCGCGATCAACGTGATCCTGCCCTGGCTTTGGATTCGGGCAATGGAGGGAAAAAATGCAGCCGTACAGCGTGCCGTCGAAGGACGTTACTTCACGTGGCCCGCCGCCGAGGATAACTCCGTGCTCCGCCTCGCCCGCCAGCGTTTGCTGCGCGGCGCCACCGCCCGCGCGCTTCCGAACGCCGCCGCCCAGCAAGGCTTGATGCAAATGGTCCGCGACTTCTGCGACCACTCCAACGCGCTCTGCGATAACTGCCAGTTACCCAAATTGGTGCAAGAGTGGGCCTTGCCTCGGTCCTCGCACCTTTAAGCGTGCCTCCCCGGGCGTACTCGCGTATTTTCCGCGGCTTCTGATGCAACCTTGCAAAGCAGTCATTTTCGACATGGACGGCGTGATCGTGGACAGTGAGCCACGGCACGAGCGCGCGTTTTTGGACATCGTGGGCGAGATCGGCTACCGCGAAAACCTCAACATGCGCTTTGCCGATTACATCGGGCGCGCGGACACCGAGCTATGGGTGGATTTCGTCAAACAGCATCGCCCCGCCCATACGATGGAGGAATTGCTCGCTCGCAAACGGCAGCGGGTCATCGAGATACTGCGCAAGGAGGAGCCGCTGTTTCACGGCTTGCCGGAATTGATTGAAAAAGTTCACGGCCGCTACGTTCTCGGCGTCGCCTCGGGATCGGAGCGGGCGGTGGTGGAAGCCGTGTTGGAAATCAAAAACATCCGCCGCTTTTTCCCCACGGTCGTCACCAGTTCGGAGGTGAAGCGTGGCAAGCCGGCGCCGGATATTTTCCTTCGCACCGCGGAATTGATGGACGTGGCGCCCGCTGATTGTTGCGTGATCGAGGATTCCAAGCCCGGTGTCGCCGCCGGCCTGGCCGCCGGCATGCAGGCGATTGCCATCACGAACACGCATCCCGCGCACGAACTGCAACACGCCACCCACGTCGTGAAAACGTACGCGGAAATCGAACGACTCCTGCTTTAACCCGCGTCCGGTTTTCCGCCGCAGACTTCCCCGATCGCCTCGCCCAGCGCCGCGACCATTTTCCGCACCTGCGTCGCGGTCGTGCAGTAAGGCGGCATCAACACAATCACGCTGCCAATCGGACGCGTCAGCACGCCGCGCCGCGCCATGGCCTCGCAAACGCGGATGCCCACACGCTCCCGCAGATCAAACGGCGCCCGCGGGCGCCAGTCTTTCACCAGCTCAATTCCAACCACCAGACCAACCTGGCGAATATCGCCGACTTGGGGATGTTGCCACAGGCTTTGTAATTCGCGGCGCAAGGTTTGTTCCAGCTGGCGGCGCGCTCGCACCGACGCCGGCGTTTGCAGCAGATCGAAACTGGCAAGCGCGGCGGCGCTGCCAAGCTGGTTGCCCGTGAAGCTGTGACCGTGAAAAAAAGTTTTGAACTCCTCGTATTCGCCGAGAAACGCCTCAAAAATTTTCTGCGTCGTCAGGGTTGCCGCCATCGGCAGATAACCGCCAGTCAATCCCTTGGCCACCCCCATGAGATCCGGCTGAACTCCTTCGTGATGCGACGCGAACAATGTCGTCCCTGCCTCCGCATCGCCCGTGCCGGTGCGGCCAAATCCCGTCATCACCTCGTCGGCAATCAGCAATGCACCGTGGCCACGGGTAATTTCGGCGACGCGGCGCAACCAGCCCGACGGTTGCGGGATCATCCCGGCCGCGCCCTGCATCAACGGTTCCACCACGAACGCCGCGTGCGGATTTCCGCGCCGCTTTTGCGCGTCAAATTTTTGCTCCACCTTGCCCACGCACTCCCAATTGCATTTGCGATAGTCGCGGGCATCCGCGCGCTCCGGTTTCGCGCGATTGAACGGACACCGGTAGCAATAAGGCGCCATCACCTTGTCCGACTTGAACAGCAGGCCCGCGTAGGCCTTGTGAAACAAATCAATATGCCCGAGCGCCACCGCGCCCACCGTATCGCCGTGATACGCGCCGTTCAGCGATAGAAACACCGGCTTCCGGCTGCGTTTCGTGCGGCGCGCAAATTCATAAGCCAGTTTCAGCGCGACTTCCATCGCGGTGGAACCGTCGTCCGAGAAAAACACCTTTTGTAACTTTGGCTGGTCACGCGCAAGTGCCCCGCGCGGATTGGCGGCCTCCACGAGCCGCCTGCCCAACAGTGACGCCGGTTCGTTGGCAAAGCCAAGCGCGGAGCTGTGCGAAATTTTTCCAAGCTGCCGCCGGATCGCCGCGTTGATGCGCGGATGATTATGCCCATGCAGATTGGTCCAGATGGAGGAGTTGGCATCGAGGTATTCGCTTCCCTTCGCGTCACGCAATACCGCACCCTCTCCTGCAACGATAACAGTCGGCTCACACTTCAACCAATCGCGCATCTGCGTGAAGGGATGCCACAGATAGCGTTGATCCAATGTTGCAAGCGTCGGCATGATTTCAAAAACCGATCTTTAAATTTCCCAGTTCCTCGCGCAACCGCTCGATATCGCCGCTGGTGTGGGCGGCGGTCACCGTCAAACGCAACCGCGCCTCGCCGCGCGCCACGGTCGGATAGCGTATCGCCGGAATGAAAACGCCCCGTTGGCGCAAAGTCGCGGCGGCCTCAACCGCTTTCGTTTCGTCGCCAATCATAATGGGGATGATTGCGCTCTTAACTTTGTCGCCGATTTCCGAGATGCGTCGCCACAGTGTGTCTCGCCGCTCTTTTCCGGCTGCCGATTGCACAAATCGTATCCCCGCCGTGGCGGCAGCGGCGGCAGCGGGAACCGGTGCCGTCGAAAAAATAAAACTGCGGGCGCGATTAACGAGATAATCCACCAGCGGTCGGGATCCGCAAATATAGCCGCCGCTGGCGCCGAGCGCCTTTCCCAGCGTGCCCATCTGCACCTCGATCCGTTCGCTTACACTTAACTCCTCCGCCAGGCCGCGGAGATTTTTTCCATAAAGGCCGGTGGCGTGCGCTTCATCCACCATCAGCCACGCGCCATATTTGTCTTTCAAGTCCGCGATCTCGCGCAACGGCGCATGGTCGCCGTCCATCGAAAAAACGCTCTCTGTCACCACCAGCGTCCGGCTTTTGCGACCGTCCACTTCAGCTACATCACGTTCCCCGGCCCACTTCAATTTTTCCTCCAAATCCGTGAGATCGTTATGTTCAAACACCCGCAGCTTGGCGCCGGATAGCCGCGCGGCGTCCACGATGCACGCGTGCACCAGCTTGTCGATGATGATGACATCGTGGCGGTCCAACAGCGCGCAGATCGTGCCAATGCCCGCAGCGTAACCCGTGGAAAAGCTCAACGCCGCCGGTGCGCCCTTGAAAACGGCGATTATTTCGTCCAGTTCGGCGTGCGGCGCGAGCGAGCCGCAAATCAACCGAGAAGCGCCGGCTCCCGCGCCGTATTTTGCCACCGCCTTTTGTGCGGCTTCAGTCAAAAGCGGATCGTTCGCGAGCCCCAGATAATCGTTCGAGGAAAAATTCAGCAACCGGCGGCCGTCGATCTCGATGTGCGGAGACTGGGCCGAATCCACGCGCGTCAACTGGCGCGATAATCCCTGGCGACCCAGAGCTTCAAGACGCCCGCGTAGTTCCCGGTCAAAATCGTTCACACTCACCCCTGCGCGGGCGTGATCGCCCACCGGCCGCCAATCATGCTGGCGGCCACGTTGCCGGTATGTTGCAACACCGCGTCATGCACGTCGCGATTTCGCCCGGAAAACGGAAGGGCGATCAAATCCGCGTACGCGTGTGCCGCCAGTTCGCCCGCCTGCCCCGCCAGTCCGAGCGCCGCCGCGCCGTTCATCGTCGCCATCCGCACGATTTTCTTTGCGGAAAGAGCCGGCTGATTTTTCTTCAACATCCGCATCTCGTCGAACATGCTCAGCTCGACGGTCTGCTTCCGCCCCTTGTAAACACTGGCGAGGCTGTCAGTGCCCAGACAAATATTCACCCCCGACCGCAGCAGGCGGCGCAGTGGAAACGCCGCGTGCCGGAAATAATCGTGGCTGCGCGGGCAATGAACCACATGCACACCGCGCCGTCCGAGCAATCCCGCGTCGTCGCGCCCCAGGTAATTCACATGCACTGCCAGCAGGCTGCTCCGCAGTGCTCCGCTGCGCTCCAGATGGCGGACCGGTGAACCCTTGCCGCAGTCGGACATGTCGCGTCCGCTGCGCTTGAGCCACTCGAACATTCCCCCGCGGCCGCGCGCAAACATGTCGTATTCCATTTCCGATTCGGCAACGTGGGTCACGAACCGCCATTTGTGGCGCCGGGAGGTTTCCATGCTTAAACGCAGCAATTCCGGCGTCGTTGTGTAGGTCGCATGGGGCGAAAGCCACGCGCGGCAGCGCGAGGCCCGCAGGGCTCCGATGCGTTCCAAAGCATCCTTTAAAATGGCGGCTGGTTCCCGCTCCGGCCGGAAGCCGATCATTTCCAGAAACGAGATCACCCGCAGCGGCGTCGCGCCCCACACTTCCGGCAGCAACTGGGGCACCGCCTCGATGTCGGCCACCGTGGTCGTTCCGGTGCGCACCAGCATCTCCGCGCCCCGAATCCACGACTGCGCATAGTCGGAAAACGTCCAGCCAGCCTTCGTCGCGGTGATGACTTTGAGCCAGTCGGAAAAAATCTTGGGCGGCAGAAATTGACCCGCCATGTCGGTGTAATCGAGGTGACAGTGGGCATTGATCAATCCCGGCATGAGCAGCATTTCGCCCAGGTCCACCACGGCGTGGGGTTTCAAAGCGGCCAGCGCGCGCCACTTGCCCACCGCGACAATGCGGTTGCCGGCGATCAACACCGCTCCGTTGGGAATCGGCGGCTGCGAAATCGGCAGCACCATCCGCGCGCGCAGCAGCAGTTGGGCGTTTTGAGACACAGATGAACTTCTGCAATTCCCGCGGCGATTACAAGACGGCAATCCCGAGGCAACCTGCCGGGCCCGCCACCTGCGGGCCCGGCTTAAGAGGACCCGCCACAATTTTAACAGCTCGCCCAGGCGGGACGGCGATTATCGGCCGCGCACCAGGCCCCGCCTCAATTATCCTTTTCCTGCCGCTTACGTTTGCCGCGCGCCGCGACCTTGTGATTGAGCGCTTTGAATTTGTTATGGCGCTTGCGAATCTGCTGCGCGATTTTTTTCGCGACCACATCAATGGCCGCGTACAAGTCCTCCTCGACATCCTCGGCGAACAAATCCGGGCCGGGCAGCGAAACCTGAATGGAACAGGAAAACTGGCGCTCCGGGGCTTTCGTCTGGTCATGCTCCAGCGTCACATGCGTCGTGGTCGCATACCGGTCCAGGTGTTCCAGTTTCTGCACCCGGACAAAAATGTGATCCTTGATGGCTTTGGTGAGGGTCACGTTATGTGTCGAGAGGATCAAGTTCATACTAATATGATGGAGCCGGAGCGGGATAAAATCCAGCGAAAGTATCCTGCGTGCAAACTTGATACGATTGACAATTTCCCCTACACCTTGCCGGGTGCCAACCAAAGTCATCGCGGTCGCCAATCAAAAAGGCGGCGTCGGCAAGACCACCACCGCCGTAAATCTGGCGGCGTGCGTGGCCGCGCTCGACCGGCGCGTTTTGCTGTTCGACCTCGATCCGCAGGCGAACGCAACCAGCGGTCTTGGCCTCGAAAAAACCGAGGGCGCCAGCGCGTATCAGCCGTTGCTCGGCCAGGGCGCCTTGCTGGAAAAAATCCAGAAGACCGCCTACGACCGTCTGCACATGATTCCCAGCGAAGTGGACATGTGCGGCGCGGACATCGAGCTCCCGCGCGCTCCCGATCATTTGAACCGGCTCAAAACCGCGTTGCAGCCCGTGCTGGATTCGCAACGGTTCGACGTCGTATTGATCGACTGCCCGCCCTCATTGGGAATTCTGACTTTGAATGCATTTGCCGCCGCGGATGGCGTGCTGGTGCCGTTGCAATGCGAATACTTCGCGCTCGAAGGCATCTCCATGCTGCATCGCATCATGACCCAACTGCAAGAGAACGGCATCAACGCCCGCCTCGAACTGGCCGGCGTGGTGATGACCATGTACGACAGCCGCACGAAACTTTCCCAACAGGTGGTGACGGAAGTCCGGCAGCACTTCGGCGAGCGCGTTTTTGAAACGATGATTCCCCGCAGCACCAAGCTGGCCGAGGCGCCGAGTTTCGGCAAACCGATCATCGCCTACGATAAATACAGTCCCGGCGCCGCCGCTTACGAATTGCTCGCGCAGGAATTTGTCGCGCGGCTCGATGAGGGATTCAGTAAACGTCCCGCAGATACCGCTTCTCCGTTTTCATCAAAGTAACGCCGACATATTCCGCGGCGGCCTCGGGTGAAAGCCCCCCGTGCTTCTGCGCGATCTCGATGAGCGCCTGATGCACGTCCTTCGCCATGCGCCGGGCGTCCCCGCAAACGTAGAAATAGGCGCCGTTTTGCAGCCAGGACCAAATCTCCCTGCCGTTTTCCTGCATGCGATTCTGCACGTAAATCTTGTAGGATTGATCTCGTGAAAATGCCAGGTCCAGGCGTCCGAGCACGCCCCGGCGCTGATAATCCAGCAGTTCGCTTTCGTACAGAAAATCCGTGTCGCGCCGTTGCTCACCGAAGAAGAGCCAGTTCCTGCCCTTGGCCCCGCTGAGGGCGCGTTCTTCGAGAAACGCGCGGAACGGCGCCAGCCCCACACCTGGTCCGCACATGATGATATCCGTCCCGCCGTCCGCCGGCAGCCGGAAGGTGCGGGATTCCTGCACGTAAACCGGAATGTTCTTCACGAACATTTCGGTATGGTCCGCCAGAAATCCCGAAGCGAGGCCGGTCTTCGGACGGCCATGGGTTTCATAGCGCACAATGGTCACGCACAAATGCACCTCGTCAGGATGCGCTTTCAGCGAGGACGCTATGGAATACAACCGGGGAACGACCGGGGACAGCTGGGTGAGAAAGGTCTGCGGCGATTCGAACTTCGCCTCGCGAAAATCCTTGAGGATGTCCACGTAGTCACGCGTGTCGATGTATTCGGCGAGTTCGTCGGGATTGCCGATTAATTCCATCAAACGGTTGCGCTGCTCACCTTGCGCAATGCGTTCGGAAAGTCCGGCCAGCACTTTACGGTTCGCGCGATTGATGGTGTAGTCCTGAATCAAAACCTGCCGAAATGAATTCGGCTGTCCCTTGGAATCGGTGACCGTTGCCGCCGGATCGAACTTCAGTGTGGCAATCAATTCATCCACGAGGTGCAGGGAATTTCGGGCCAGCACTCCCAACGAATCGCCCGGCATATAGGAAATGCCGCTCCCGGCCAGGCTCAGCGCGAAATGCCGCGTGTCCTTGAGCGAATCCGGCTTGGAGAGTCGATCGTTCCTGATCAATTGCGCCAGGAAAGGATTCTTCCGCGAATAAGCATTCGCGACCGCTGCGCCGGCTGCCAGATTGCCATTGTCCATAATCTGATTTTCCATCTTTGTCTGGAGCGCGCTTGTTTCCGTCCGCCCCGTCGGCTCCGACTCATTGTCCACTTTCGATTCGTTGCCAAGATATTTCACCGCTCCCGCCTCAAAATCAATGACAGACCGAGCTTTCCCGGCCGCGCAATTGTCGATTGCGGTTGACACCACCGTACCGGGATGGTGTTTTGAAATCGAAATATGTCTCACGCCGCCGGTCCAACCGATTCGACCGTTGCCGCCAAGCCCGTTCATTTTGGACTGATTGGCTATGGCGCGTGGGGGAGTCAGCACGCCCGGGCAATTGCGGCCATGCCCACGGCGGAATTGACGGCCATCGTCACGCGTTCCCTCGAAAATCGCACCGCTGCCCGGACGGCTTATCCCACGGCAAAGTTTTACGATGGCTACGTCGAGATGCTGGCGCGCGAACAGCCGGAGGTGGTGGACATCGTGCTGCCACCGCATCTGCATTATGAGACCGCCAAAGCCGCGCTCGAAGCCAACTGTCATGTTCTCCTCGAAAAGCCGATGTGCCTGCGACTCGACCACTGCGACGATCTCATTTCGCTGGCGCACGAAAAAAAGCGCATCCTCGCCATCGGCCACGAACTTCGTTTCTCCTCGCTCTGGGGTAAAATGAAGGAAATGGTCGATGCCGGCGCGATCGGCGATCCGCGCTATTGTCTCATCGAACTTTGGCGGCGGCCATATCGTCCCGGCACTGACGGCTGGCGATACAATATTGGTCAGGTCGGCAACTGGATTTTGGAGGAGCCGATTCACTTTTTCGATCTCGCCCGCTGGTATTTTGAAAGAGCGGGCCAGCCCGTTTCCATTTTTGCGGCCGCCAGCCACAAACGCGACGATCATCCCGAACTGCAGGACAACTTCAGTTCCATCCTGCATTTTCCCAACGGCGGCTACGCGGTGATTTCGCAAACGCTCGCCGCTTACGAGCATCATCAAACGATAAAGCTCACCGGTACCACCGGCGCGCTGTGGGCAAGCTGGAGCGGCGCGATGGACCGAACGCTGCATCCCACCTATTCGCTGAAATATTTCGACGGGGAAAAGACGGAGGAAATTCCGATCACCAAAATCACCGGCGAAGTTTTTGAACTGGAGGATCAGGTGGCCAATATCGCCGCCGCCGCGCGGGGCGGCCCGCTGCACTGCGCCAATGCCGGGGACGGCCGCTGGTCTGTCGCCCTTTGTCTAAAAGCGCAGGAATCGGTGGAAAAGGGATGTCTCATTCCCATTCCCTGAGCAGACGAACCGGTGAGAGGGTAACCCGTGACGAACCGCCCACCCCAAAACGATGCTTCGGTTACCGCAGGCAAAACGCATTGGTATTCCGGGGTCACTTCTTATCAATGGCTGATTCTCGTCATCGCCTCCGCGGGGTGGATCTTCGATGCTTTTGAGGGACAGCTTTTCAACATCACGCGCAATCAGTTGCTCGCGGACATCCTGGGCGAGAAAGCCACGGATGCGGCGATCAAGAATTATGGCGACGTGTTTCTCGCCGTATTTCTGACGGGCGGCACGCTGGGCGGCCTGCTCTTCGGGTCGCTCGCGGACCGATGGGGGCGCAAACCGGTGATGGCGGTGACCATCCTGATGTATTCCCTTTTCTCCGGGCTGACATTTTTCGCACATACACTTTGGGAAGTCGGCGCCACCCGTTTTCTTGTTGCGATGGGAGTGGGCGGTGAATGGGCGGTGGCCGCCAGTCTCGTGGCCGAAGTTTTTCCCAAACAGGCGCGCGCGCAGGCGTCGGGAATTTTTCACGCCACCAGTGTGCTGGGCGTCTGGGCGTCAGCCTTCACCGGTTGGGCCGTGGGCGCGCAATGGCGTTACGCCTATCTCATTTCGCTCATCCCGGCGCTCCTGGTTTTTTGGGTGATGATCAGCGTGAAAGAGCCCGAAAGCTGGCGGGCCGCGGGAGCGCGCGCGGCCAATGCCACCGGCCCCAAACTGGGAAGGTTTCGTGATCTATTCGGCGACCGGCGCTGGCGCTCGCGGGCGGTGCTGGGAATGTTGCTGGCGGCAGTCGGTCTGGGAACATTCTGGGGCGTCACCGTTGCGGGGCAGGATTTGGTCCGTGAAATGTTATTGCGCGAAGGGATGGGGCCGTTGTGCGTACGGCTTGGGCGTCGCCGCGCATTTGCCTTCATGCAAATCGCCGCGTTCGTCATCGTGCCGATCACCTGTTATTTGCCTTCCACCTACGTGCAACTCCTGTTGCTGTTGCCGCTATTCGGTTTTTTGACGGGTGGCATGCACTCCGGCTATGCAATTTATTTTCCCGAACTGTTCCCAAATCACCTGCGCGCCACCGGCACCGGATTTTGTTTCAATGGCGGCCGTATCGTTGCCGCGTCCGTGCTCGTGCTTTCAGGCTGGTTGAAATCACTCCCCCACATGGATCTGCGCTTCGCGGCGACCTTGCTCGGCACGTTGTTTTTGCTTGGCGTCGTGGTCATTCTGTTCATGCCGGAAACCAAGGACCAGCCGTTGCCGGAATAGCGGGCGCCTAATGATTACGTCATGAACTGGAATCGGGTTTTCACATGTTTTGTCAGCGGACTAATCGCCGCATACTCCACGGCAGTCGCGCTGGCTGATGGTCCGGCAGTGTTGGCGAAAGGTGGAACGGCGAAGTATTCCATACTGACTGCCGGCACTCCCACACCAACCGAGGACTTCGCGGCCCATGAGTTGCAGCGTTATCTCGACGCGCTCAGCGGCGCGCGTTTCACCTCGGGATCACAGGCAAAGACGAACTTCATCCTCGTGTGCAATCGCGCCTCGGCGCCGACCAATATTTCGCTACCTGCCGCCGTGGCCACGCTGCCCGCCGAGGGTTATTATCTTTCCGCAAAGGACGGCCGCGTCTTCGTAATCGGGGCGGATGATCGCGGAACGCTCTATGCCGTCTATGACTTGCTGGAGCGACTGGGTTGTCGCTGGCTCGCGCCCGCATTTTCGTATTACGCCGGAAGGAACGAAGTCATTCCCAAGCAGGAAACTGTGACGCTGAACCTCGACCACGACATCATCGAAAAGCCGGCGCTCACTTATCGCAAACTGTACGTGGAGGAAGGCCGTTCTCACACCACTGAAAATTTGCGCCAGCTCATTGATTGGATGCCGAAGCGGCGCTTCAACACGATGGTTTTTCCGCTTAACTACGCCGGCGGCGGAAAGGTGAAGTGGGATAACTGGCGCACCGCTCTTACGCCGGAATTGCAGCGTCGCAGCCTGCAACTCGAAGTCGGCGGACACGGCTACGAGAATTATCTGAACGCGGGCATGGAGAACGGCCAGCTATTCGAGCGCCACCCGGAATGGTTCGGCCTCGATGACGCGGGCAAGCGCGCGAAAGCGCCGCACATCGTCTTCTGCACCTCCAATACCGACGCGAGAAATTATTTCGCGACCAATGTCATCCGCTACCTCGATGCGCATCCGGAAATTCAGATTTTTGATTTTTGGCCGCCGGATGGCGCAAAGTGGTGCGTGTGCGCGGCCTGCAAGGCATTGGGTTCGCCCAGCGACCGGCAGGCATTGCTGCTCACCGAGGTGTCTGCGGCGGCCCGCAAAACGCGGCCGGATTTGCGCTTTGAAACAATCGCTTACGCCGCTTGCGTCGCCCCGCCGACCAACGCCACGCTCGATTCCCGCGTGCTCGTGGATTTCTGTCCCATCAATCAATGCTTCGAAGTGCAGATCAATGATCCCGCATCGACCCGCAACGCCGACTACGCCGCCCAATTGAAAGACTGGCTGAAATCGTTCCACGGCGACATCAGCGTTTACTCCTACTATCGCAAATACGCCTGGCGCTCGCTTCCCACGCTTCTGCCGCATTACATGCAGAACGACCTGCGCTTCTATCGCGCAGCCGGCGTGAAAGGCATTTCGACTTATTCCGAACCGGGCGATTGGGCGGCTTATGAACTCAATCATTATGTGCTCGGCGCGCTCGCCTGGAATCCCGATGCGAACGTTGACGAAATCATGCGCGAGTTCGCGGCTGCAAGATTCGGCTCGCAGCAAGCGCTCGCGCTGGAGGCATATCAACTGCTGGAGGAAAACGTGCGTCACCTCTGCAGCCTTCCTTACACGGAAATGAAATCTCCCGCGCAGTATCAAAACGGAATCGAATCGTTCCAGGCCCTCGGAAAGAAAATCGATGCCGCGCGCGCCGGGGAGAAAAATCCGGCCACCGCCGCCGCCTTAAAACGCCTTGGCCTTACCGTCAACTACGTCCAACGCGATCTCGCCATGCAGAAAGCCAAAGCGGAAAAAGCGGACGGGCAGCGCAAGGTGATGGCGGAAGATCTGGCGCAGTTCCTTCAAACCCATTCGGATGAGGGCGTATTTGTGGTCCGCAAAACGGCCGCCAGGCCGTAGCAAAAAAACCGCCCCGAACGCACAAGGCATCCGGGGCGGCCACAGAGGAAACGCTCAGGCGCTTCGATAGAGTTTGGTCAGCACGAATTCATCGTGACGCAGCGCCTCGGCGGCGGTGAAGCGTCCGTTGATCGTGCGTTCGAGACATTTAAGGGCGGCATCAGCCGCCTGGTTGAGGTTCATCTCCAGTCGCAACATGCCAGTGACGTCCACGTCCACATGCTCGGACATGGTTTCCACGGTGAGCGGATTGCCGGTGAGTTTGATGACGGGAATGACCGGGTTGCCAATCACGTTGCCCTGCCCGGTCGGGAAGTAATGCACCACGGAACCGGCGGCGGCGCAGAGCGTCACCATTTCGGCGGCGGCGCTGGATGAATCCATGAAATGCACGCCCGGGCCTTTCGGCTCGACCGCGGGATCCAGCACCGAGCGAACCACGTTGCGCCCGAGCTTCTGAATGTTGCCCATCGCCTTTTCCTCGATGGTCGTCAGACCGCCGCGAATGTTGCCCTCGGTCGGCTGCGAACCGAGCAAATCCACGCCCTGGCTCTTCACCAGGCCGGTGTAATTTTCAAACACGCGGCGAAAATCCGCCTTCACCTTCGGAGACACGCAACGCGATTCGATGATGTCTTCGCCGCCGGTCAACTCGGTCGTTTCGCCAAAGATCAAGGTCGCCCCCGCCTTCGAAAGACGCTCGAACGCGCGACCGACCGTCGGGCACGAGGTGAGGCCCGTGGTGGTATCGGACTCGCCGCACTTGGTGCTCATGCAAAGTTTTTTCACCGGGAACGGCTCGCGCTGAAGCTCCGTCGCATACTGCACGAACTCCTTCGCCTTGCGCGACGCCATCTCGATGGTGCGCAGGTCGCCGTGCCGCTCGATGCTGAAACCCGCCACCGGTTTGCCGGTCTTCGCGATTTCCTTCACGATGCGTTCCGTCCATTTCGGCTCGATGCCGATGATGATGGCGGCGGCGATGTTTGGATTGCGCCCGATGCCAGCGAGCGTGCGGAACGTCAGTTCGAGATCCTCGCCAAATTGCAACCGGCCATAGGCATGCGGCAGTGCCATCGTGCCCTTGATCAACGACGCGACGCCCTCGGCCGCGGAATTGGAAATATCATCGACCGGCAGAATGATGACGTGATTGCGAATGCCGAAGCGGCCATCCGCGCGGCGATATCCGGTCAGTTTGAGTTTCTCGGCTTGAATCATACGGTCCACCTCAGGGTTTTGACGTTGTGGGTGTGAACATGGGCGCCGCGCGCGATTTCCTGGACGGCCTTGCCGATCGGGCGGCCGTATTTCATCACGGGCTTGTCCTTCGCCAGCGCGCGCATCGCGACTTTGTGGCCCAGCGGCACATTGTTCAGCAGCTTGACGCTGCCCGCGCGTTTACCTTCCAGCGTGACCGCGCCGGCGACGGAACCCTTTTTCAGGTCCTCAACCGCCACGCCCACGTCATCGACGAGTTCGTGCAAAAGAATGCTGTGTTTCATATTTCACCAGACACTAAAGCAGTTTGCGCCGCAGTTGAAATACTTTTCTGCTCCCGTTACCGCCACACCTCGCCCGGCCGACTTATTTGCAAATCGGCATAAGTGTCACACGGCGGCGAGCCTGCGAAGGTAACGGCCGGGCGCCCGCGCGCCTTGAATAAGGACCGGCCTTGATTATTGGCAATCAGCGCGCGGCCAACGAAAATAGTCGCGCGCAAACTCGGGGCCCATTGACATATTCTGAAAAAGAAATTACTCCTTTCGCGAAGGTTTATCTGATGTCAATCGACACCAAAATGCGCCGGCGCCCGCTTCGCGGAAGCCCCGGTCGTTTCAAAATCAAACACGAAACGATCGCCGCCCAACATGCGGAGTTGTTGCGGCAGATTCGCGCGCACGAAGGTTTGTCGCGCGTGGACCTTGCGCGAATTCTCAACCTTGCGCCTTCCACCGTCGGCATCTATGTGGATCACCTTGTCGAACAGGGCTTTCTTTTTGAAGGCCGGACACGCCAGCGGGACTTCGGTCGTCCGCCCACCATTCTCGCGCTCAATCCGGAAGGCGGCCGCTTTATCGGCGTCGATTTTGAAGCGCGCAACATCATGGCCGTGTCCGTTGATTTTTCCCAACGGCCGCTGAAACGATTTCACGACACCATCGCCGCCGGGGAATCGGTCGAGGACATCCTCAAAAAAATCGAGCATGCCATCCGGTCGGTCAATGAGGGTGACGATCGCAAGGTGCTTGGCATCGGCGTGGGCGTGCCGGGTTTCATCGATCCGGAACGCGGCATCGCCCTGAATTACAACCATATCAAAGGCTGGGAAAACGTCCCGCTCGTCCAGCGTCTCGCGAGCCGGTTCAGCGTGCCGGTGTTTCTCGAAAATAACATTCGCACAATGGCGCTGGCGGAGCTGTGGTTTGGCCAGGGGCGTGGCGTGCGGCATCTCATTTGCGTCGGCATGCGCAGCGGCATCAGCGCCGGGATCATCGTGGACGGCCGGATCTATCGCGGCGCTGACAATCGCGCCGGGGAAATCGGCGACTGGCCGTCCCCGGCCACCGACGCCGCCCGTCGCCCGGCAAAAGGCGCCCGACTTGTTAGATTGGAGGAAATAATCTCTGTCAAATCCCTGCAACGCGCCCTCCCCCGCTTACTCGCCGCCGGCTTGGAATCGACCGGCGAGGACGGTTCGTCGGCCGCCCGCGAGGCGCTGCTGGAAGCGGCGCGCGCCGGGGACAACCGGGTGCTGGCCATTCTGGACGGCGTGGCGGAGACGCTCGCGGTGGTGCTCAGCCAGTTGCAATGCGCTTTCGACCCGGAAAAAATCATCCTCGCCGGACCGCTGACAATTTTTGAAGATATTTTCCTGGATCGCCTCGAACACAATTTCAAAAACCTTGTGCCGACGCCGGGCTTGCCGCTGGTGGTGAACTCGACCCTGGGTGAGTTCAACGGCGCGCTCGGCGCCGCCGCGCTCGCCGTTCACGAATGGAAACCCGCCACCTGTCCCGCCTGAATCCCATGAAATTATTTCTCGATACCGCCGACGTTGGTCAAATCCGCGAAGCTTTGCGACCTCGTGGACGGCCCCGTGAGTTTGGAAACGGTTTCGCTCGAAGCCGCCGGGATCGTCAAGGAAGGCAAAAAGCTGGCGAAGATTCACAAGAACGTTGTCATCAAAGTCCCGATCATCAAGGAGGGATTGAAGGCGGTGAAGATTCTGGCGGACGACGGCTACAAAACAAATGTCACCGTCACGTTCTCCCCATTGCAGGCGTTGCTCGCGGCGAAAGTGGGCGCGACCTATATCAGCCCGTTCGTCGGCCGGCTCGACGCGGTGGGCCACGACGGCATGGAAGTGGTGCGCCAGATCAAAACGATCTATGGCAATTACGGATACAAGACGTTGATTCTCGCCGCCGCCGCGAGAAACCCATTGCATGTCCTGCAAGCCGCGCTCGCCGGCGCCGACGTGATGACCGCAAGCTTCGATATTTTGCAACAGCTTTATCACCATCCGCTCACGGACGTGGTGCTCGATCAATTCTTGAAGGATTGGGCCGGCATCGCGGTCAAATAAGCATCCCGGCATGAAAACGCATCCGCTTTATTTGAACGGCGAGTTTATCGAGGGCAAGTCCTCGTCCGACGTGATTAATCCCGCCACCGGTGAGGCCTTCGCCAGAATCTCGACGATTGACCGGACGCAATTGAAACAGGTGATCGCGGACGCGCACACCGCGTTGGGAACGTGGCGCGAGGTCACCGCGAAGGCGCGCGGAGAATTTTTGCTCCGGATCGCGGCGGAGGTTGACCGGCGTCGCGATCAAATCGCACAGCTCATCAGCCAGGAGAACGGCAAGCCGCTCGCGCAGAGCCTTGGCGAGGTGGCGATGACGGTGGACCATCTGCAATGGTTCGCGGAGGAAGGCCGCCGCACGTACGGACGAGTCATCCCCACGCAGGCCGAGGGCAAGCGCAACCTCGTTTTCAAATCTCCCATCGGCGTGGTGACCCCGCTGAGTTGCCTCGCCTTCGCTGAGTGCGCTCACGCGGCGCAATTGCCCAAAGGCGTGTTGCAGGTCGTGTGCGGTCCCTCGGACGCCTTCGGCGAGGAATTTCTCAGCAACTCGCTCTGCCGCAAAGTCAGCTTCACCGGCTCGACCGAGGTCGGCCGCATCCTGATTCGCAACGCCGCCGAAACGATCAAGCCGCTCTCGCTCGAACTCGGCGGCAACGGACCGTTGCTCGTGTTCGAGGACGCGGATTTGAATGTGGCCGTGGACGGCGCGCTGCTCGCCAAGATGCGCAACACCGGCCAGTCCTGCATCGCCGCCAACCGCCTGCTCGTGCACCGACCGATTTACGAGCGTTTCCTCGAGGCGTTCGTGGCGAAAGTGAAGGCGTTGAAGATCGGCGAGTTTTCCGAACCGGGCGTTGAACTCGGCCCGTTGATTGATGAGGCCGCTGTGCGGCACGCCCTCGCGCTGGTCGAGGACGCCACGAAACGGAAGGCGCGCGTGCTGTGCGGCGGCAAGCGGATGGACCGCAAAGGTTTTTTCTTTGAGGCCACCGTGCTGGCGGACGTGTCCGCCGAGGCCGCGTGTTTGCAGGAGGAAATTTTCGCGCCGCTCGCGCCGGTGTCGATTTTCGACACCGAGGAGGAGGCGATCCAAATGGCCAACCGCACCACGCACGGCCTCAGCGCCTACGCGTTCACACGCGATCTGGCGCGGATGTTTCGCCTCGGCGAAAAACTGGAGGCCGGCACCATCGGCATCAACGACGGCCTGCCGACCACCAGCAATGCGCCGTTTGGCGGCCTGAAGCAAAGCGGCTGGGGACGCGAACTCGGCAGCGAAGGCATGGAAGCCTATCTCGAAACCAAACACCTCTCGATTCGATTGTGAACGCCCCGACAAATTTTCCCGATTACCTCCGCGTTCCCGCCACCGATCTCGGCCGGGGAACACCCGTGCGCGTGCGCATCCTCGGCGACATGGCGACGGTCGCGCGGCATCTGGCCGAAGACATGCGCGCCGAAATCGTGGCCGCCCGCCAGCAGGGCCGCGGCGCGACGTTCATTGTCCCTGTCGGCCCGGTCGATCACTATCCGATTCTCGCCAAGGCCATCAATGACGAACGGCTTTCGTGCCGGCAGGTGATGTTCATCGGCATGGATGAATACCTGACGGACGATGACGCCTGGGTGCCGGAAACGCATCCGCTCAGTTTTCGCGGTTACCTCAACCGCATGTTTTACGACCTGCTCGATCCCACGCTGGCGCCGCCACCGGAGTCGCGCATCTTTCCCGATCCGAAGAAACTAGCGTCGGTTCCGCGCCTCATCGCGGCGCGCGGCGGCGTGGACGTTTGCTACGGCGGCATTGGCATCACCGGCCACATCGCTTTCAATGAGCCGCCGGAGCCGGGTGAGGAAATTTCAGTCGAGGCGTTCTCTGCGCTGCCCACCCGCGTCCTCACACTCTCGCGCGAAACGCGCACCATCAATTCCGTCACCGTGGGCGGCGAGATCGCAGTGATTCCGCGCCGCGCCGTGACGGTGGGCATGAACGAAATTCTGGGCGCGCGCCGCCTACGGCTGTATTGCAACCGCCCGTGGCAAAGTGCCGTCGCCCGCCGGGTCCTGCACGGCCCCATCACCGCCGCCTGTCCCGCCTCCTTGATCCGGCAACACATGGACGCTACGCTCACCGTCGCCGATTATGTCGGTGCGCCGCCGGAGATTAAATTGCGCTAGATCGCCTCGGGTATTCATGAAATGAAAATTGATTTTTCCAATGAACGGGTGCTTGCGGTCGTCGCGCATCCCGATGACGCGGAATTGTTGTGTGCGGGAACGCTGGGACGCGCGCGCGCGGACGGTGCAGCCGTCGGCGTCGCCGCCTTGTGCCTCGGTGAAAAAGGGCAGCCGGCCAAACCGATTCCCAATCTGGCCGCAGTCCGCCGCCGGGAACTGGCTGCCGCCACACGCCTGCTCGACGCGAGCTTGTTCACCGGCTGGGCGCCGGACGGCTCGCTTGCTGACGTGCTGGCGAATCGTCGCAAGCTGACGGAAATTTTCCGGCAGTTTCGGCCCACGCTCGTGATCGCGCATTCGCCGGAGGATTATCATCCGGATCACCGCGCCGTGTCCGCGCTGGCGGATGCCGCGTCCTGGTATGTCGCCAGTCAGGGCTATAAAACGAAGTCTCGCCCCACGGCCTGCGCGCCCGCGATGTGGTTCATGGATACCATCAATGCGACCGGATTTTCGCCGGGGTTCTACATCGATGTCTCGGAGTATTTGCCGCTGAAGGAACGCATGCTGAACTGCCATCAAAGCCAGCTCGCGCGCGGTGATGACAAGGACTTCGCGCCGCTGGTCGATTTGATGCGTCAGCAATGCCAGTTTCGCGGCGCCCAGGCAGGCGTGAAAGCAGCCGAAGCGTTTCGCGTGCATCACTCGTTCAAGCGCACGCGCGCCTGGTAGGATTTTGCGTCAGCCGACCGGCTTTTCGTAAAGCCGGTACGTTTTGTAAACCCGGCCGCCAATCGCCTCGAGCACCCGGCGCATCTGCACGTTGTCTTCGAGAATCCAGGACGCCTCGGATTCGGTGACGCCCGCGGCGATGCCCACCCTCAAACCTTCGATCAACATCGCCGATTCCAAACCCTTCGAGCGGTATTGCTCTTTCATGCCGAGCGTCACCACCCGCGTGCGCAGCCATTTTTTCCAGCCGAGCACGTACGGCAGAAAGCCGAACAGCTTCGGCGTCATCAAATATCCATTCAACGGTCGCAGCGCGATATTGTAGTCGGGCAGCGCCAGGAGAAAACCCACCGGCTCATCGCCGACTTCCGCCAGCCAGATCAATCCTTCCATGAGCAACGGCTTCAGGCGCGCCGCCATGAAATCCACCTCGGCATCGGTCATCGGCACGAAGCCCCAGTTCTGCTCCCACGCGGCGTTGTAAACTTCCTTTATCTTTCCCAAGTCCCGCTCCAGCGTTTTTTTCCGCACCGGCCGGAATGCGAGGCTCGGATTGCGCTGCTTGATCTTGGTGGCGATGCGCTCCAGGCGGTCCATCGGGATTTTCGCCAGGTCCATGTAATAGGCCAGCAGGTCCTTCGCTTTGCCAAAGCCCTCTGCCTCGACGAGCGGCACATAGTAACGCGGATTGTAGGTCATCATGATGACCGGCGACGAATCAAAGCCATCCACGAGCAGCCCGCACTCGTCGTTGGAGGTGGGATTCATCGGTCCCATTAATTTCTTCAGCCCCTTTTGCCGCGTCCATTGGGTGACCGTCTCGAATAATTTCGCGCTCACCGCGCGGTCGTCGATGCATTCGTAGAAACCGAAGAACGCCGTTTGTTCGCTGGCGGCGCGATTGTGATTATGGTCCACGATGCCGGCAATGCGGCCCACGTCCTCGCCGTTGCGGCGCGCCATCCAGAGCTGCATCTCGGCGTGTTCGAACAACGGATTGGCATCCGTGAACACCTTCTTCAAATCCATCAGCAACGGCGCGACCCAGAGCGGATCTTTGCCGTAAATTTTATAGCTGAATTTCAGGAAGCGCGTCACGTCGCCCGAATTGCGGGACAACGGGACGATTTGAATATCGCTGCTCATGCCGCGGAAGCGTGAGAAATCGGAACAGAGCCTCTATCGAAAACGCGCCTTATTTCTTCACCCAGAAATCGATCACGAAAACATCCCCAAGAAACGGCCCCGCTGTCTTGACGAACGCCTTGTGCGCCGCGTGTTCCAGATAGATATCGCGATCCGCCTCGCTTTTGAAGCTGATGATGAAGCAATGCGTGAAGCCCTTGTCGCGATTCTCCTTGCTGATGTTCGTGCCCCATTCGAGGCCGGAAATCTGCGGGATCTGCGCCTTCAGCTTTTGAAAAGCCTCCTCCACCATCTTGATGTCCGAGGGCGTGGCCGTCTCCTTGAACTTCACGCAAACCACATGCTCCAGCTTTTCCGCGGCCGCGGCGTGCGTGACGAATCCGGCGACGAAGAGTGACAAAATAAGGGCGGCGATTGTTTTCATGGGAGACGACAGTACCAAACCGCGTCCGGCCGCGAAACTCAAAACACGCGCCCAGCCCGGCGTCAATTCCGGATCACCGCTTCGTGCATAAAAATGGAAATCCATTCCTGCACATGCAGGCGGTCCTCCCTCGTGCCGCCGCGCAGTTCCATCTTGCCGTCGGGATGACGAATGAGCTGTGCCCGGCCGAAAACGACCACCACTTCACGTTGCTTCTTGAATCGCGAAAACAGGTTTAATTTCATGCCGGCAGACTAAGGGGGAGGGTTGGACATTGGCTGTCCCACCCCCCAAAAAAGAAAAACCCTTATTTGCGCGCCAGCACAATCTTGAGCAGCCCGGGGAAGGCCTTGTTAAAATCCCTGTCGCGCAGCGACGTCATGCACTTGGTGCCTTCTACCTTGGTGGCGATGATGCCCGCCTCGCGCAGCACTTCGAAGTGATGCGAGCGCGTGGCCTTCGAAATTTTCAACTTCACCTCGTTGCAGGCGAGCGCGCGCCCCTTTGCCTGCAACAACTGGCGCACGATGGCGATGCGGCACGGATCGGACAGCGCCTGCATCACCACGTGGAGGGGCACCTCGCGAACCGCCGGATGTGAATAAGTTTTCACGGTGCTTCAATATGGCAGCGATTGAATGGTTCGACAATCATCGAATTATATTTTGACAATTTTTTGACCCGGGTTAAGTTCGACCCATATCGAACAATAAAAGAAGAATCATTATGCCCAATTTATTCGATCCCGTTAAAATCGGCGCCCTGGATCTGCCCAGCCGCATCATCATGGCGCCCCTCACCCGCGCGCGCGCCGGGGCGGAACGCATTCCCAACGCGCTCATGGCGGAATACTACCGCCAGCGTTCCGGGGCCGGCCTTATCATCAGCGAAGCCACGTCCGTGACGCCCATGGGCGTCGGCTATGCCGACACTCCCGGCATCTGGTCGCCGCAACAGGTCGAAGGCTGGAAGCTGGTCACCGACACCGTGCACAAGGCCGGCGGCCGCATGCTGCTCCAGCTCTGGCACGTCGGCCGGGTTTCCGATCCGCTCTTTCTCAACGGCGCCCTGCCCGTCGCCCCGAGCGCCATCGCTCCGTCCGGCCACGTGAGCCTCGTGCGGCCGCAAAAGCCGTTCGTCACTCCCCGCGCGCTGGAACTGGGCGAAATTCCCGGCATCATTGAAGCCTATCGCAAGGGCGCTGAAAATGCCAAACTCGCCGGCTTTGACGGCGTGGAAATTCACGGCGCGAACGGCTACCTGCTCGATCAATTTCTCCAGGACTCCTCCAACCAGCGCCAGGATCATTACGGCGGCCGCATCGAAAATCGCGCACGCCTCATGCTGGAGGTCACCGACGCCGTCGTCGGCGTCTGGGGCGCAAACCGAGTCGGCATGCACATCTCGCCGCGCGGCGATGCGCATGGCATGGGCGATTCAAATCCGTTGGTTACTTTCGGATACATCGCGCACGAACTCGGCAAGCGGGGCATCGCATTCCTTTGCGCCCGTGAACACCTCGGCGAAAACCGCATCGGACCGCAATTGAAAGCGACGTTCGGCGGAAAATATATCGCCAACGAAAAATTCACCCAGGAAACCGCCAATCAGGTTCTCGCCGCCGGTGAAGCCGACGCCGTGGGTTTCGGCGTGCTCTTCCTCTCAAATCCGGATTTGCCGGAACGGTTCCGTCAGGGCGCTCTGTTCAACACGCCGGATCCCTCGACCTTTTACGCGCCTGGTGCCAAAGGCTACACCGACTATCCGACCCTGCAGCAGTCGCTCGCAACGGCGGGTCGCTAAACTTCCGACTTCTACTATATTTGTTTATGGAATACCGACAACTTGGCGGCTCAGGATTCAAGGTGCCCGTGCTTACACTCGGCACCGGCACGTTCGGCGGGCGCGGCGATTTGTTTACGGCGTTCGGCACGAGCGATGTCGCCGAAGCCACGCGACTGGTGGATATCTGCCTCGAGGCCGGACTCACCATGTTCGACAGCGCGGACGTTTACTCCGCCGGCAATGCCGAAACCATCCTCGGCAAGGCCATTGCCGGACGCCGCGACAAGGTGCTCATCTCGACCAAAGCCACCTTTCGCCTCGGTGAAGGCCCCAACGACGTCGGCTCCTCGCGATTTCATTTATTGCGATCCGTCGATGCCGCGCTCAAGCGGTTGGGCACGGACTACATCGACCTTTTTCAACTGCACGGTTTCGACGCCACGACGCCGCCGGAGGAAACGCTCAGCACGCTCGACGATCTCGTGCGCGCCGGAAAGATTCGCTACGTCGGCTGTTCTAATTTCTCAGGCTGGCACCTGATGAAGTCGCTCGCGGTGTCGGAAAAATATGGTTACCCGCGCTACGTCGCCCATCAGGCGTATTATTCATTGGTGGGACGCAGCTACGAATGGGAATTGATGCCGCTCGGTCTCGATCAAAAAGTCGGCGCCGTGGTTTGGAGCCCGCTGGGTTGGGCACGATTGACGGGGAAAATTCGCCGCGGTCATCCCATGCCCGCGACGAGCCGCCTTCAGTCGAAGACCGCGCTCGACGTGGGCCCGCAGGTTGAGGAGGAATATCTTTATCGCGTCGTGGACGCCATTGACAAAATTGCCGCAGAGACCGGCAAGAGCGTACCGCAGATTGCGCTCAACTGGCTGCTGCACCGTCCCACCGTCTCCACGCTCGTCATCGGCGCGCGCAACGAGGAGCAACTCCGGCAAAATCTCGGCGCCATCGGCTGGAATCTGAACGCCGAACAAATCGCCAGCCTGGACGCCGCCAGCGAAGTGCCGCTGGCCTATCCCTACTTCCATCAACGCGGTTTCGCCGAGCGCAATCCCCCGCCGGTTTAACCCATAATCCTTCAATCATCGACGAAACCAGCCCGCCGGCGGCCGGGCAGTAAATTCTGCGTGCATTTCGAAGGCCGGAACTTATTTTCCGGCCATGAACACCGGCGATTCTTCCACGGCTCCGCGCAGGGCTTACGGCCTGGATGCCATGCGGGGACTCGCCATCCTCGGGATGATTCTGTCGGGCCAGCTTCCCTTTGGTAATCACGCCCTTCCCTCCTGGATGTATCACGCGCAGGTGCCGCCGCCAGATCACCGATGGATCGGGACGCTCGCGGGCATCACGTGGGTGGACCTCGTATTTCCATTTTTCCTTTTCTCCCTCGGCGCCTCCATTCCGCTGGCGCTGACGCGGCGTCTCAGCCAGCCGGACGCCGTTCGCAAAACGACCTGCTTCATTCTCGAACGTGGATTGCTGCTCGGGTTTTTCGCGCTCTACGTGGAAGCGATTCGACCGTATATCATCAGCGAACATCCCACGACCGTGACCTGGCTTCTGGCGTTGCTCGGGTTCGCGCTGCTGTTTCCGATTTACACGCGATTGCCGGAGAAATGGCCGGTGGCGTTGCGCGCGGGCATTCGCGCCGCGGGCTGGATTGGCGCCATTCTATTGCTCGCTTTCCTGCGTTATCCGGGTGACAAAAAATTCGCCCTCGACCGCAGCGACATCATCATCATCGTGCTGACGAACATGGCGGTGTTCGGCTCGTTCCTCTGGTGGCTCACACGCAACCAACTCCTGCTCCGCCTCGGCGCGCTGGGAATCCTCGTCGCCATCCGGCTCTCCAACATGCCCCATCGCCTCGACGGCTGGGTCGGCGATATCTGGCAATGGTCGCCGGTGCCGTGGCTGTATCGTCTCTACTATCTGCAATATCTTTTCATCGTCGTGCCGGGAACCATCGCCGGCGACCTGATGCTGGCGTGGATGCGCGGAACCTCCGCCTTCAAAAACGAAATGCCCGCAGCGCCACGCGCGTGGTCAGCGCAGCGTTACCTCGCCATCGCACTGCTGATGATCGGCTTCGTCGTGCTGCTGGTGGCCGGGCTGAAGGCGCGCTGGCTCGTCGGCACCACGTTGGCTACGTTCGCGCTGTGCGCGCTGGGATGGCGATTGTTTTCCAGGCCGCTGAATGACACGGAACAGTTGTTCCGCGAACTATTCAAGTGGGCGATTTACTGGCTCGTGCTCGGACTGTTTTTCGAACCGTACGAAGGCGGCATCAAAAAGGATAAAGCGACGATGAGTTACTATTTTGTGACGTCGGGCCTCGCGATTTGCGTCTTCATCGCCTTCACGATTATGATCGACGTTTTCCGGCGCAAACGCTGGGTGCAATTGCTCATCGAAAACGGCCAGAACCCGATGATCGCCTACGCCGGCATCAATAATCTCATCATCCCGCTGCTCGGCATCACCACCGCCAGCGTGTATCTGGCGCCGCTGGATAATTCACCGTGGCTGGGATTCGTCCACGCCGCGATCATCACGCTGTTGCTGGCGTTGAGCACGAGTGTTTGCACGAAACTGAAAATCTTCTGGCGAACCTGACGCGGACGAAACGACGCGGTCGCGACGTCACTTGTCCCGGATCAGTTCGTAGATGTTGAGATAATCCTGCCCCGGATGGTTCCACGAATAATCGGAGCGCATCGCGTTGCCGACGAGTTCCTGGAAATAATCAGGATACGAATACCACATGCCGATGGCGCGGTGCAGCGCGGACTCGACGCCGGGCGCGTTGAAATCGTTGAACGTGTAGCCATTCCGCTCGTGATAAGGACGGCCGGAATGGTCGGCGTCGAAAATAGTATCCGCCAGCCCGCCCGTCGCGCGCACGATCGGCACGGTGCCATATTTGAGGCCGATCATCTGCGTGAGGCCGCACGGCTCGAAGAGGCTCGGCACCAGAATCATGTCCGCGCCCGCGTAGATGAGGTGCGACAATTCCTCGTTGAAGCTCAGTTCAATGTGGCAGTCCGGGTTGTCGTTGTATTGCTGCTTGAGACGCCAGAAGTGATGGCCGATGCCATTGTCCGGACTCGTGCCGAGCAAGACGAACTGCGTCCCGTGCTGCAGGCAATAATGAATCGCATGCGTGATGAGCGGCACGCCCTTTTGATGGTCCAGCCGGCCGACATACGCCATCACCGGCTTGTAGTCGTCGCGCAGCCAAAACCGGTTTCTCAGCGCGCGCTTGTTCTCGTACTTGTCCTGGATGGAATTGACGTCGTATTGCCGCGGGATATGGCCGTCGAGTTCCGGGTTCCAAACTTCGTAATCCACGCCGTTGAGCACGCCGCCAAATTTGTTCCGATGCACGTGCAGCGTATGCCCCAGCCCGTAATTCTGCGAGGTGTGCATCACCTCCCACGCGTAACGCGGTGACACCGTGGTGACGAAATTCGAATAAACAATGCCGCCCTTCATCAGGTTCAGCGCGGCGGGATTGAAATTATCCTGCAACCGGTCCTGATGATAGAAATGTGCGTGCCGGTTCAGGCCGGTCCCGCGCAGGATGTGTTCCCGCGTAATGCCCTGGTGCTGCAGGTTGTGCAGCGTGAAGCAGACGCGGGGATGCGTCATGCCCAGGCTCTGATAAATCTCATAGAGCAGCACCGGCACGAGCGCGGTCTGCCAGTCGTGGCAATGAATAACGTCGGGATTCTTGCCGCTCTTGTACATGAACTCCAAAGCCGCGCGGCAAAAGAAGGCGAACCGCTGGTCGTCGTCCGGCTGGCCGTAGAACGCGCGCCGGTTGAAAAAATTGTGGGCGAGATGCGGCTCGATGAAGAAGCATTTGCGCCCGTGCACGAAGCCAAAGTAAACCGTGCAATGCACGCCCTGCCCGTACCACGGCACCCAGAGATCCTTGTAGGCGATCTGAAGATTGTAAATCTGATCGTACCGCAGGCAGTCGTACTTCGGCAGGATGATCTCAACCGAGTTGCCGCGAATCTCCAGTTCGCGGCTCAGCCCGTAAACGACGTCACCCAGCCCGCCCACCTTGGCGACGGGCGCGCACTCGGATGCGATCATGACGACGTACATGCGGGCTTTTAGTTTTGACGCAGTGCTTCCATCGCGCGGTCCAGCAGGTGATACGCCTGCTCCAATCCGTCGAATGACCGGTAAACCCACCGGCTGCCCCAATAAAAGTTGCAACTCGTCTCCGCCACCAGCAAATAATCGAACGCCTGCAAAATGAGCTGGCGAATTTCCTCCGGATGCATGAGCGCCGCGGCCTGTTCGTCAAAGGCGCGTTTCACCTGCCAGTAATAGTCGCTCACCTTCCGCACTTCCTCCCAACCGCGCCGCTGCAGGAGCGAGCCGGTCCACTGCTTGAAATCGCCACCCCAATGATGCTCCGTGTTCCACGCCCCGGGATGCACGTCGACTTCTTCCGTCGGCGGATGCCACTCCAGATACTGGCTGATGTGAACCGGCGCGAAGCCCAGCGTCCCGGCGCGGTAACGATCCAATAATTGGCGGTAAAAAAATCCCCAGAAGCTGCTCTCCACCTGCGTGCCGCGAAACCAACCGCCGTTTTCCCCGTCGGTCCAGGTCGTCACCAGCGCGGGAAAATCGCAATGCTTCGTCCGCTCCCGCACTTCGTGCTGAAACCATCCGGGATCGAGCCCGGACAGTTGCGCGTTGGAAAGTTCGCGGTCGCGCGGGATGACGATGATCTCCGCGCCCTGATGCCGCGCGATGTAGGGACGATAACGCAACTCCTCCCAGCGCATCCGCCGCTTCGGCTTGATGTAAATCGCATCGACGAGCACGTACTTGTAACCGTTGCGTTGCAGCATGGGGATCATGTCCATGCAGAAGCCCATTTCGGGCGGCCAGAAGCCGTTGAAATGCTGCCGGCCGAGCAGATGCGAGCCGAGCCCCTTCCACCAGTCCGTCTGCACGTCCCATTCCGCCGGGGGAATCAACGGATACACCGGATGATACAAGCCGCTTCCCACCACTTCGATGTTCGACCGGCGAAAGCGTTCGAGAAACGCCTCGATGTCCACGACGTCACGGAACGTCTCGCGCACGCCGGGGTCTTCCAGCTGCTTCAAGAGCGTGCCGGAGAAGCTGAGGTGCAGGCGCGCGACGTCCTCGTAACCCTCAATCATTCGCGTGGGACGATCGTAGCACCAGAGAATTTGCCGGGCCTCCCACGCCTCGGAAGAATTGTGCAGCTCGAGTAAATTGCCGAGCGGCTGATGAAAGTGCAGCCCCAGCGCGTGATAAATCTCCGCCATACCGGATCAGCTCGTTTTCTTTTCGCCCGGCCCTGCCGGTTTTTTCACAGGCGTCGTCACGGGTTGCGCCACCGGCGCAGCGGAAACTTCCACCGCCTTCGCTTCCGGCGCGGGCGGGGCGACGGTCTTCGGCTTCTCCGCGCGGAACGCCATGATGCTCATCGGCGGCAGTGTAAACTCCGCCGACGCCGGTTGATTGTGCAGACGCCGTTCGTCCGCCGTCACGCTTCCGAGGTTGCCCATGTTGCTGCCGCCATAAACCGCCGCGTCCGAGTTCAACACTTCCAGCCATTTGCCCGCGCGCGGCAGGCCGATGCGATACCGCGGCCGCGGCACTGGCGTAAGATTGGCGATCACCACCACTTCGCTAAATGCGTCGAGGTCGCGTCGCACGAACGACAGAATGCTGTTCGCCTGGTCCGAGGCGTCGATCCACTGAAAGCCTTCCGCCTCGTAATCGGCTTTCCACAAACCGGGCTCGGCCTGATACAACCGGTTGAGGTCGCCGACCAATCGCTGCACGCCTGCGTGATACGGCCCGGCTTTCAACAGCCACCAATCCAGTTCGGCGTTGGCGTTCCACTCGCCGCTCTGGCCAAATTCGCAGCCCATGAAGAGCAATTTCTTGCCGGGAAAAAGCCATTGATATCCGAGCAGCAGCCGCAGGTTCGCGAACCGCTGCCAGTCATCGCCTGGCATGCGCGCAAGCAGCGAACCTTTGCCGTGCACCACTTCGTCATGCGAGAGCGGCAGCACGAAATTTTCGTGGTGATGATACAGCATCGCGAACGTGAGATCGTTCTGATGATACTTGCGATGCACCGGCTGGCGGCCGAAATACGTGAGCGTGTCGTGCATCCAGCCCATGTTCCACTTGAAGGAAAATCCCAGCCCGCCGAGATACGGCGGACGCGTCACCTGCGGCCACGCGGTGGATTCCTCGGCGACGGTCATCACGCCGGGAAATTCCGTGTGCACGACATGGTTGAACTTTCGCAGAAATTCGATGGCCTCGATATTTTCGCGGCCGCCATATTGGTTTGGAATCCATTCGCCCGCCTTGCGCGAGTAATCGAGATACAACATCGAAGCCACCGCATCCACGCGCAGGCCGTCGATGTGATAGCGCTCGCACCAGAAGAGCGCGTTTGCGAGGAGGAAATTCACAACCTCATGCCGGCCGTAATTGAAGATCAGCGTGCCCCAATCCTGGTGCGCGCCCTTGCGCGGGTCCTCGTGTTCATACAACGCCGTGCCGTCGAAGCGCGCCAGCGCCCAATCGTCGCGCGGGAAATGCGCCGGCACCCAATCCACCAGCACGCCCAAACCGGCCTCGTGCAGCGCGTTGATGAGATACTGCAAATCCTCCGGCGTCCCGTAACGGCTCGTCGGCGCGAAAAAGCCCGTCACCTGATAGCCCCACGAGGGATAATACGCATGCTCGGCCACCGGCATGAACTCCACGTGCGTGAAGCCCATTTCCTTCAGATACTGAATCAACGGCTCGGCCAGCTCGCGGTAACCGAGGGATTCCGCCTTGGATTTTTTCCGCCAGGACCCGAGATGCAATTCGTAAATGCTCACCGGCGACCGCAACGGATTGTTCTGCTTGCGCCGGCTCAGCCACGCGTCATCGGTCCACTTGAATTTTTGATTGTTCCAAACAATCGCGGCGTTGTTGGGCGGCGTCTCGAAGAAGAAACCGCACGGATCCGTTTTCATGCGGATCTTCGCATTGTGATCGCGCACCTCGAATTTGTAATGCGCGCCTTCGGCGATGCCCGGAATAAAAATTTCCCACACGCCCGACGACCCGAGCGGACGCATCATGTGACGTCGTCCATCCCACTGATTGAAATCGCCAACCACGCTGATGCGTTGCGCGTTGGGAGCCCAGACCGCGAAACTCGCGCCGGCCACACCGTCGATCGTCCGCAACTGCGCGCCGAGCTTGTCGTAGAGCCGCCGTTCGTCCCCCTTGCCTAAAAGATACAGCTCGGAATCCCCGAGCGTCGGCAGAAAGGAATACGCATCGCGCTCGCGCCGCACGCGGCCCTCCTGGTTGGTGATAACCAGTTCGTAGGGAAAAACCGCCTTCACATCGGCGGCCATGCCCTCGAAAATACCCGCCTTGTGCAGGCGCGTCAGCTTGATGATGGGTTTGGCCTTGTCATTGAGCGGATGAAATTCGACTTTCGCGGCGTCGGGAATGAAGGCGCGGCCGACCACGCCGCCGCCGTGGGGCAGAAGATGCAGCCCGAGCACCCGATGCGGTTCGCGTTCCTTTACCTCCACCAGATTCGTAAGCTCTTGCTGGGTCAGCGCCATGTTGCCGTCAATCTAACAGAGGACAGGTGAATTGCACCGGAAAATTCCGGCGACGATTTTCACGCGAACCTGATGATTGTCGGGCGGCGCTCCGGAAACTATCTTGAAGGCGACTTATGAGCGCATCCGCTTCGCCAAAATTTCTTCGCCCATCATCGTGGGCGCTGGTTCTCCTGCTGTTCGCCTTGGCAGGCCAGGCTGCGGCCGCCACGACGAATGCGCTCCGGCCCAACATCATTTTGATTCTCGCTGACGACCTCGGTTACTCCGACCTCGGCTGCTACGGCTCCGAGATCGCCACGCCCAATCTCGATCACCTTGCCAGCGATGGACTGCGTCTGACGCAGTTCTATACCACGCCACGCTGCTGCCCGTCGCGCGCGGCGCTGCTCACGGGACTTTATCCCCAACAGGCGGGCATCGGCGCGATGATGGAGGATCGCGGTCTGCCCGGCTATCGCGGCGAGCTGAACAAAAACTGTCCCACCATCGCCGAGGTGTTGCGCACGGCGGGATATCGCACGCTCATGGCCGGCAAATGGCACCTGAATCACATCCATTTCAACGGCAAGGCGCAGCTCAATTACGAAAACGACGAACCGTTTTGGGAGGACAAAACCGGCTGGCCGCTGCAGCGCGGGTTCGACGAATTTTTCGGGACCATCCACGGCGTGAACAGTTATTACGACCCGTTCTCGCTCGTGCGCGGCAACCGCGTGATCAAGCCGGAGTCGAAGGATTTTTACTACACCGACGCTCTCACCGACCAGGCGGTTTCCTATATTCGGCAAAACGCCGGGACGAACCGCCCGTTTTTTCTCTTCGTCTCCTACACCGCGCCGCACTGGCCGCTGCAGGCGCCCGAGGCGGACATCGCCAAATATCGTCCCACTTACCTCGCGGGCTGGGACGTCATTCGCACCAATCGCTACCGCCGCCAACAGGAGCTGGGCCTCGTTAAAAAAGACTGGCCGCTCTCGCCTCGCGATCCGCGCGTGGGCGACTGGAGCAACGTGCGCGACAAGGAATGGGAAGCCAACCGCATGGCGACCTACGCCGCCATGGTGGAACACCTGGACCGCGGCGTCGGGCGCATTTTGGAATCGTTGAAGGTCAAAGGTGTGGACCGGAACACGTTGGTAATTTTCTTCTCCGACAACGGCGCGTGCGCGGAAGTCGTCGAGCCGCATTGGTATGACATCCCGAGCCGCACCCGCGACGGACGGCCAATTAAAGCGGGCAACGCCGACCACACCGTCCTCGCCGGGCCGGAAACCGTCTGGCAAAGCTACGGTGTTCCCTGGGCGAATGTGAGCGACACGCCGTTCGTGCTCTACAAACATTTCGCGCACGAAGGCGGCATCGCGAGTCCCTGCATTGTCTCGTGGCCGGACGTGATCAAAGCGAAGGGCACTCTCAATTCACAGATCGGCCACGTCACCGACATCATGGCAACCTGCGTGGAACTGGCCGGGGCGGAGCGCCCCAAAACCTTCGCTGGCGGCAAGGTCCCACCGCTCGAGGGCACGAGTTTGCTGCCCATTTTTCAGGGTCAGCAACGCGCCCACGCCGCGCCGATATTTTGGGAACACGAAGGCAACCGCGCCGTGCGCCAGGGCAATTGGAAACTTGTCGCCCGCCACCGCGGCGAATGGGAACTTTACGACGTCGCCGCCGACCGCACCGAATCCCGCAACCTCGCGGTGAGCAACTCGGAGAAAGTTCGCGAACTCACCGCCCTCTACGATGCCTGGGCCAAACGCTGCGAAGTCGTCCCGCCGGAACAACTGCCGCGCGCCAGGGCGACTGTGCCGGCGAAAGCCCAGGATTGAGGCTCGCGAAAGATGGTTGACGCTCAACGCAGAGCGATGCAGAGTTGGGCAATCCCCATCCCGACTTATGAAAGCGAGGAAATACTTTCTCCCGGCCGTCGCGGCGATCAGCCTGGTCATGCCCACCACCTCACAGGCGGCAGCGCCGCCGGCGGTGACTCATTGGGACGGCGGCCCGACTCCCGGCGGCGTAGTTTATTCCGCGACGTTCGGAAACGATAAATTTGTGGCGGCCACTTCGGCAGGGCTGCTCACTTCCACCAATGGACTGAACTGGACGCTGACGCCGACAACTGGCGTCCCCCGCGGCGTGACGTTTGCGAATGGCACCTTCGTTGCCGTCGGATACAAGTCTTTTCGCAGCAGCCTGATCATGACTTCCACCAACGGAACCGACTGGCAGGAAATCATCGGTCCGACGAATATCGCACTTTATTCGGTGAGTTACGGCGCCGGCAATTACGTTGCCTCCGGCGTGGTCTCCAATGCCTACCCCGGCGCGACCGTGGTTTCTTCAAACGCGACGGACTGGGTGGCCTATACCAACAACCAGCCATTCCTTTCCGAAATAGCGTATGGCGAAGGCACCTTCCTCGGAATCATGGGCCCGGGCGGCGAGGGTTTGGTTTACGACATCTACAGCTCGACCAACGGATTTACGTGGACCAAACGCAACGCCTCGCCGACCAGTTTTCGCAGCGTGACATTTGGCAATCACGCGTTTGTGGCCGCCGGCGCCGGCGCGATCACCCGTTCCACCAACGGCGTCGATTTCCAAAACATGTTCATCGGCCCGTACGGGATCTCAAAAATCACTTTTGGCAATGGAACTTTTTTCACCGCCAACGAGGAAGGCACGATGGCCATCTCAACCAATGGTCTGAACTGGCAGGTGTATGCCGTCGGGGCATGGTTTGAAGCGCCCGGGATGATTGCCTATGGGAATTCACGGCTCGTCGTCTCCGAGTATTGGTTGATTTACCGCTCCGGGGATTTCGGCATCGCCAAACTCTCGCTATGGCGCAGTCCGCCGGGCACCGCGCTTTCGCTCGAAGGGTTGATTGACCGCCCTTACCAGATTCAAATCTCTGACAACCTGCAAAACTGGTCAGATCTGATGATCGTCACCAACCCCCTGCCGACGACTGAATATTTCGATCCGACTCCCATTCAATCCACCAATCGCCTTTACCGCGCCTATCTAAAAACGGGCGGTCAGTAATGGGGTTGCCGCCGAAGGACATTTCCGCGTCGTCCCAGGGCGACCGTGCCGGCAACATTGACGAATTAAATGGCATTTTACATTGGGTAATGGTATTATGAATGGTATGAAAGAGACCATTCAGATTGATCCGGCGGGAAGGGTGGTCCTGCCCAAGCGATTTCGAGACACTTTGGGCATCAAAAGCGGCGACAAGCTTGCTGTCCAAGTGACGGGAGATGCAATTGAGCTTCGCCCGACGCATTCCTCAGTCCGTCTGGAGCGGGTAAACGGCGTGCTCGTGCTGACTGGAGACATTCCGCTCCCGGAGGGACGGGATTTGACCGGCGATTCGCGCGAAGATCGGATCGGCGAGCTGACGCGGGCGACCAAACGCTCGCGATGAAAGTGTTTTGTGACACCAATGTGCTGGTGGCTGCCTTCCTGCAAAGCCATCCGCACCACGAACAGGCCCGCCCCATCCTGGAGCGCGTCAAGGCGGGCAAAGATACCGGATTTGTGGCGGCGCACAGCCTCGCTGAAACTTACGCGGTGCTTACCCGGCTTCCCGAGGGCGCGCGCGTGGCGCCAACCGTGGCCTGGCAACTCCTCTCTGAAAACGTGATAAAAGGGTTTTCTGTTGTGGCGCTTTCGGCCAGGGAATATTCGGATACGCTGGAAAAAGCCTCCACCGATGGCGTAGAAGGTGGGAAAGCCTACGACGCATTGCTTCTGGCGGCCGCGATAAAGTGTGAGGCAGAAAAGATTTACACGATCAACGTGCGCCATTTTCAAAGCATGGCCGGCGACTCTGTTCGGCCCAGGATTGTCAGTCCGTAAGCGACGTTTGCTTTTAATTAAAGAGCGCCGCTTACGACTGAGTGGTTCGAAACGGCTTCCATTCAATCCCTCACCGCTTGCACCGCGCCCGTTCAAATACGGGCGGTCCCTGATCCGGTTACTGCCAGCCGGGCATTCGCTCAGGGATGTCGCAAGCGAAAGAAGACGCTCGGGTTGGATTGGACGATGGGGATGTTCGTTGAAGTGACGCCGCTCGATGCGGGCCAGTCGAACCACGCGTTCGAGTTCACTTGCAGGCCCGCGTTCAATGAATTGGTTTGCGATTGAAGAATCCAGCCAAGGTGAGTCGCCGGCCAGGACAGCGCCAGCGTGCCGCCGGTCCGAATGAGTGTGAGGTTCGTCCGATTATTTGCCAGGCCGGTGATCACGCTCAAAACTCCGTTCGTGGGATTGAACGTGAACGCGATGCCGCTGTTGCCCGTCTGATTGACGATGTTACTGAAATTCCCGAAACGGGCGGTGGCGCTGAACAGCGTGAATGCATCGCCAGGAATCAGCGTGCCCGCGATATTGGTCACCGCCAAAGTTCCGCCATAATTCACGCTGGTCATTCCCTGCACGCGGTCGTTGGTGCCGCCTTGTTTGTTGAGTTCCATGTAGGTCGTGCCCGCCAGCGTCAGGTTGCTGCTGATGGTCAACGTGCCAATCGACGCTCCGGGCGACAGCGTGCTGCCCGCCAGATTGGTGACGTTGCCGTTGATGGTGCCGATGCCGGTCAACACCGCGTTGCTGGCGATGCGCAATCCCTTGGGAAACACGTTGGCGCCGCCCAGAAGCTGATACGTCGCGGGGTTCGCGCCGTCGCCCACCACGAACGGCGAATTCGTTACCAGGGTACTGGCGGTGCGCGTCTGCAACGTGCCGCGATTAAAAATAAACTGGCTGGTGACGTTCACCTCCAGGTTGGTGGCGATCAACGTGCCGCCTTCCAGCCGCAACGTGCCGTTGCCGCCGCCTTGTCCGCCCACGTACGCGTTGCGAGCAACAGTCAGGCCGTTGGAAATGGTCATTTGTCCCGTGGCCGGGCTGAAAAGTCCGCCGATGTTGAGGTCGGTGTTGGTGAGCAGAATCTGGCCGCCCACTTGTGACACAATGCCGGTGCCGCCATTGGCCCCGACATTGAAGCCGTTGAACGATCCGGGCAACGCAAAGATCCCGCTCGCGCCCGCCATACTGAAGTTACCCACCTTGCCGCCGCCGTTTCCCAGAAAGATGTCTCGCGCCAGGTAGGTTCCGTTGCTGATGACCATGCGGGTCAGGGACGTGTTGTCATTGGTCGCAATCAGCGCGCCGCCGGTCACCGTGATGGTGGCGTTGTTGCGCTCCTCCAATACGCCGTTGACTCGGACCAAAGCGGTGCCGGTCACCAAGACCGCACCGGTGGCGCTGGAGTTTTCGCCGAGAACAATGCTGTCAAACGTGCTCGACCCGCCCGCGGCGGTGAAATTACCGACGGACCCGGGCTGCGAACCGAAGAGTCCCTGTCCCGCGCACGCGAACGTGCCGTTGGAAACGATCAAAGTGCCGTTGCCGAACAGCCCGACATAGATGGCCGGCGTGCTGAGCTGGCCGCCGGCCATTCGGACAGTCCCGGTCGCGGTCAGGCTGTCCCCAAGGTCGAGCACGGTGGTGACAATATTTGTGCCGCCCGCGATGTGCCATAGGCCGTTGCCGCCGGGATTGATCCCAATAATCGGATAATACGCCTGGAAGACGCCCCCCGAGACGGTCAGCGATCCGGCATTGGTGCTGCCGATATACAACTGGCTGCTGTTTGTCGTGAGGAAGGATCCATCCGCAATCGTCACCGCACCATTAATGTGACTGGGATTACCCGACGGCCCGTCGAGCTTCACGGCGGAGTTGCTGATCACCATCGCGCCGCCGCTGTTGACGGACAGCTCTTTGAGGATGCGCAAAGGAGTGCTGACGCCGCCATGCGCGAGCAGCAATGTATTCGTCGCACCGGCCGGTGCGCCGATGACCAGGTTGCTGATGGTCAGGGAGCCGGGAAATCCACTCGCCGTGACGGCGTCATTCGTGACCGTCTTCGTGCCGGCGTTGGTGATCGAGATGACCGATTGGCTGGCCGACGGCGCCACCGCGAGCGACCAGTTGGCCCCGACCTCCCACTTGCCGCTCGTGTTGGTGGTCCAACTGTTTGGCCCCGTGGGGACCGGGACGATGCGAGCCTGGGAAAATTCGGTGATGCCGTTCGCCGTGGCGGTGACAAACAGACCGGGCGACAACGGCACGGGCCAGTTCACGCCGAACACACCGCCGGCATCCGTGACTATGTTGGTGGAAATGAGCAGGGTCTTCCCTTCGCCAAAACCGGACGGATCGGCGGTCGGATTCACGAACAGTTCAAGCCGGAAGGTAACGCTGGGCGTAAACGTCCCCCGAATCTGGGTGACGCCGCCCGTGTTGGTAACGAGCGTCAGCACCGGATAGCCGGCGGTCACCAGCTTGTCGGCGTTCACGTCGATGCCGAGCCCGAGATTGTCAAAGATGGAATTGCCGAGGACGGTGGAGCCCGTCGAACCGGCTTTCAAATCCACGCCGTTGGTGGTGACGCTGCCGTCCCCGCCGGCAGTACCGTTGAAAGCAATAATGTTCCCGGCCCCGGCATTCGTGCCGCCGATCTGATTGCCCTGCCCGCCCGCCTCGACGCCCGTGCGCGCGTTGCCCAGCGGCAAAGCGCCAGTCACGTCCGTGCCGATGAAATTTCCCTGCACCACATTGCTCGAACCATCCATGGTGATGCCGCGATCCAGATTGCCGGAAATCAGATTGCCCGCCCCGGCCACCGTACCTCCGACGGTCGTGCGGGAGGCGTTCATGTTGATCACGATGGCACGGTCCGTATTGGGAATCGCGCGCGTCCCGGTCCGATCCGTGCCGATGAAATTGCCCTGAACGACATTGTTCGTCGCAAAGCTCTCGAAGACCTCCAACCCGGTGGCGCCTTTGCCCGAGATGATGTTCCGAGCGCCGGGATTGACGCCGCCCACGCGATTGTTGGGCGTCTGGATAAACACCCCGGAACCCATCGATGCGAGCGAGTTCGTTCCCGTCGTGTCCACGCCCACAAAGCAACCCTCCACCACATTGCTGCCTTTCAGCCCCGGAGCCGCCCCGATCTTGATTTGCTGGATGGCCAGCCCACGGATGATGCTGTTGGTAGTGTCGATTATCAGAATCCCGAGCACCGCCACCTTGATGACCGCATTGTCCCCGGCCGTCACGGTATTCGAACTCGAGCCCGACTGCGAATAGCCATCAATCACCACCCGGTCCGTCAACGCCGGCAAGTCAGTCAGCGGCGTGATCGTATGCGGCCCCGTCCCGGCGATATTAAAATTGATCGTATCCGCGACATTCACCGTGCCGTTCGCCGTCGTGATGGCGTCCCGCAACGAGCCCGCGCCGCTGTCACTCGTGGTCGTAACCGTGATCGTAGCCGCCGACAACAAACCCGGAAAAGCCACGCCGAGCACCGCCCAGACACCTTTTCCGCCGCAGCGTTTGATTAATGTGATGAGATTCATAAATGACCTTTCGATGCGCCACGGTTCGCCAGGGGAATTTCGAGAATCATTTCACGTCACCGCAAATTTGCAAGCGAAAGTGGCGCAGGGCATGTAATGGGCCGGTTTCCGCGACCCTGTGTGACGATTTGAGAAAACTTTTACGCCACCGCGGCCCACCACTAAAAGGCCGCCCGTTGTAACCAATCCTCCCCCCGAAAGGGTAGCAAGCCTCCGACGTGATAGCATACGCTGCTGTGTGCGACTACACCCGTCAGGCACCCACTTGCGCACCTGCTATAAGGTGGCTTTTGAGAATTCCTTTTGGCGCTGCCTTATAAAAATCAGAGAAAGGATAAAAAACACAAGAACAAGTTACAGTATTGCCAAGCAGCCGGATTATTAATTAGGTTGTAAGGGCACTTATATGGGAACTCATCACCAAGCTAATCTTACCCCATCTTCCTTTCTTGCCGGCCTAGTATTTGGCTTCGATGTTGGCACCGGCTCCATCGGCTACGCCGTGCGCCGCGGAACCCAATTTGAACATGTTGGCGTTCTGATATGCGACAGTAAGGGCAGCGACTTGAGCAAGCGCCGAGATCTTCGCCGCCAACGCCGCACGCTCCGAAGTAGAAAGTTCCGACGTAAATGGCTTGCAGAAGAGTTGGTGAAACTCGGCCTGATCAAACCCGCGAGCCCGCCAAAAGATCCAATTACCCTCCGGCTACGCGCCCTCAACGGTGAAGGGTTGAAGCCGGAAGAGCTTCATGCCGCCCTGACGCACCTTTTCAAACGGCGCGGCTACAGCAAAGTGCCGTGGGCGAATACGGAGAAAGTTCTCAAGGAAAGCGCCAAGCCGCGAGATGACGATGACGAGGGAGTAATCAAAGAAAAGGTAAAGGACATTACACACGAACTGGCAGGCAGGCATCCCAGCCAATTACTTGCGGCGCGGCGAACCCAGTCGGGTAATAGTCCCACAAAGGAATGGGCGCGCAAAATTTATTGGCCGCGAGAAGCTTTACGGGACGAATTCCTCGCCATCGTTGAAGCTCAAAAGAAAAACTTTCCGAAGCTAGCTGAGAAAGCCAATTGGCTGCTTTATGGGGATTCACAACTGAAACAGAAAGGCGAAGAAACTTATCATGTGTTCTTCAAGGCCAGCGAGGCTCGCAATCCGGGTGTGCTAGGCCTCCGCTGGCCACGCTTCGACAATCGCGGCCCGGCGTTGGACTCTCTGCAACCCGTGGATCACCAGGGCCGTCCGCTCCATGTCGTCCGTAAAAACAAAGACGCATTTGCCAAAGCGCAATGGGAGCTTGCGTTAATGAACTTTCGGGTTCTGGATGCCAAAACGCGACAGAAGTGCGACCCCCGAAATGCTTTTCCGATTTTCATCGAGAACCTCCGAAATGAATGGAACAAAAAGGGCAAAGTTACAGTGGCACGACTTAAAAAGCTCGCCGAGCCTTTCAACGGCAAGTTTTTGCTGATCGAGCACCAACAGCAATTGGCGCCCGAAACCGGCGCCGGGCGCGCTCGGTATTCATCACCCACGTTAGCTTTAATTCGCAAAGAAATCGGTGAAGGGCGCAGAGTTGATCCGCCACAGCCAATTTTGCGACGCAAGGGAGAAAGCCCGGAACAGGCTCTGAACCGATATCTCACCGATATCAAACACCCGCTGGTGCGGCATCGCCTCGTTTTGTTCCGACGACTCTTGTCACAATTGATTGCGCAACACGGCCCGCCGGAAATCATCGTCCTTGAAGCCGTCAGAAGTCTTGCGCTCGGCCAAAAAGCAAAGAATGAATTGAACAAACGAAACGAGAAATTCCGCAAAGAACGAGAACTTGCCCGCGAGGATCTTTCCTCCAACAACGAATCAATTTCCCGAAAAGCGATTCAACGTTACAGGCTCTGGCAGGAGGCAAAAAGTCGTTGCCCGTTTTGCCAGCAAATAATAGAGCGAACAGATTTGGGCCATGGCGCGGATATCGAGCATCTGGTCCCGCGCTCCGTTGTGGACTGTAACGAGTTTTACAATCTGACCGTCGCCCATCTGAAATGTAATCGCGAGTTAAAAGGAGACCGTACACCATTTGCCGCCTTTGGTGACACTCCGCAATGGAAGGACATTAAGGCCAACGCTGAGAATTGTTTTAGCGGACGTAAATTAGAAATATTTCTGAGTCCAAACGCTGAAGAATTGATCGAGCAAAAATCCGACCTTCAGCACACCGCTTACATCGCCCGCGTCATTCGACATATCGCCTTGATCCAACTTGGCTGGGTAAATGACGAAGGGCGTGATCCCACCATTGACAAGGGGAACAAACCATCGGTTGCCTTCCAGGTTACTAATGGCCAACTTACCAGCCGCCTCCGCAAAGCCTGGGGGCTCAATCAAATCTTACATCCGTTACCCGCCGGTAAACGGTGGGATGAATTATCAGACGAAGAACAAAATCGATTCACGGAAAAAAATCGGGGCGACTTGCGACACCATGCGCTCGACGCCATGGTGATCGCCTGCACGCTTCCCTGGCTAGCCCACCGTACCCACGGCGTAAAGGATGAATCGGGACGACACGGCTGGTGGACGCAGGATGAAAAGAAACGCAGCAAAGCCGCCAATCCTCTCTTTCCCGACGAAGGGCAAATGCATGAGGCGGTGAAGAATCAGCTTCAGAAGGTCATGGTTCACCATCATGTTTCTCGGAGCAACCATAAACGAGGATACGACACTACAATTTATGGAAAGAAGGCGCAGAACATTTATGTTGCGAGGGAAAAACTTGTAGATTTAAAAGAGAGAGACTTTTCAAATATCTATCCTCAAATCCTTGGAATATATATATCTGCCGCCTGGGATCGCTTCAAAGACGAAACGGCTAACCTAAAGGACCTGCTTAGAGATTCGAAGGAAAAGCTGCCAGTTGTCTTTATCCAAAAGTTATGTTTTTCACATTTCCAGAACTGGCGCCACGAAAGGAGCGGTTCTTTTGATTGGCCTCAGCAACCCAAAATACCCATTCGCAGCGTTAAATACATCGGAGTTCACGATGACAAGGCCGTGTCCCTTGCAAGTCCCGGCACCCATGGCTACGTTGCTCGCGGTGGATTTCGCGAGGTTCGAATACATCGCACTCTGGACGGAAAGGGCTGGATTCCGGTCTTTGTTCCGTACTGGAAAAAGGATCGCCTGATTCACGACCAGCCTTACCAAACTTCGGAGCCTGTCCAAGTGATTCGCATCGGAGACCTCATAAAACTAGAAAATGGATATGGCCCAAACAATCCGCCGGGAGTCTATCGCGTGATTTCAACTATGCAAAAGCAAATCCAACTAATGCCGCCCCATATTGCCGACACAAAAGAAGCGTTGAGAGCTTCGGGCTATCTAGAAAATGGGGTTAATCTCCGTTGGCCTGCATTTTTCAAAGCAGCGGGTTATGAGTTATCACATCCTCCATTTGTTAAGCCACAGTCTGAAAGTCCGGATCAAGCTTGACCAACTTCATATCACGGATCTGGAGAGTGGCACGGACAAATCCGTGCCCCTCGCGGATGTCGCTGTCATCGTCTGCGCAGCGCGAGACACAGAGTTTTCGGCAAGTTCCCTCCGCCGCATGGCGGAATTGAATGTCCTCCTGTTGATTTGCAACGAGAAATTTGAACCGTGCGCTGTCACCCTCCCTTACTATCGTCCCACCAACACGGAATTGCTTCGTCGCCAGATCGAATGGACGCCAGAATGGAAGATCGCCATGTGGCGGCAAATCATCACCGCCAAAGTCCGCAACCAAGCGGCCAATCTTGCGCACTTGAAGCGCGCGCACACGATTTTAACCAGCATCGCGAAGCGATGCGACAAAGGGAATTCTGTGGCCCCGCCCTCATCCGGAGATGCACCGCTGTCGGAATCGACCGACAGCCCAGTTTCACTGGAGCGTGGGGCGGCTTCTCCCAAAATTTCCCTGGCAAACATCACCGCATCCAAACGAGCCGCGTTCCTATTGGATTCTCCCAACGCCTGTGAATCCCGCGCGGCGCGGCATTACTGGAAACATCTACTGCCACGCTTGAGTGAATGGCAGGAGACCAGCGAAACACGCCGCGTTCCCGGCACACGCGAGGGAGTGAATGGAATGCTCGACTACGGCTACGCCATCTTGCGCACGGCGGTCTTGCGTTCGCTTGCGGCCCATGGATTCATCGCGGCCATTGGCATCGCCCACTCGCCCAAGGCAGGAAGCTTTGCTTTGGCGGATGACGTGATGGAGCCGTTGCGGCCGTGGATTGATCGTGAGCTGCGCCAATTCGTGCAAGGCGGTAAAAGGCCGATGCAGGAATGGATGAGGCAGGCAGTCTCGGTCCTGCAACTCGAGGTCGCGCTCAACGGAAATAAAATGCGGCTGCTCAACGCGATTGATGTGTACGTTCGAAGCTTCGCCGATGCCGCCATGACTCGCATGCAACTGCCGTTGAAAATTCCCCCCCTGCCGTGAGTGACCAAACCCGCGATCCGCCCGAGGCCGAGGATTTATTGCCGGATGAGCGACCAAGACGGGCACGGGACGAAAAGTCTGACATCGCGGGCGTAAGCTGGGAAAAGTTCACGCTCCTTAAAAACAATCCATTCCAACTTCAACCCTTAACCGCTGCCGATCTCCCGGCTCGCCGCCGTTCTCGTGGCCGACAAGGGCGCGATCCCATATGCAGCAAATATCGTATGGCCTGGGTGCTTGTCTTTTTTGATCTTCCTGTCGGAACACCAGAAGAACGCAAGGCCGCCACTAATTTTCGCAAAGACCTAATTCAAGATGGCTACATGATGGTGCAATTCAGCGTTTACGCCCGTCCCTGCGGCACCGCCGACCGGGTGGAAACCCAAGTGCGCCGACTGAAAGCGAAAATTCCGAGTAGCGGAGAGGTGCGGGGGTTGATGATTTCGGACGCACAATGGGGACGCATGATTATTATGCGAAGCCAGCGAAGAGCCGAAGCAGAGAAAATGCCGGCTCAGATGCAATTCTTTTAAGAAATTCCGGCGTTCACTTTCGTGAACGCCGGATTATGACCTCGTTAAACCACAGTTACCTGTGGCCGCTAGGGTATCCCTTACGGGACAGTGCTAATTTCAGCTTGAGTTTCCCCAAGCCCAGCGTTGGTCAACATATTTGAGATGGTGCCCCCCGTCCAAAGGATCGCAAACATCTCGTCATTCTTATACTTCAACCGTTTTCTGCCGTCAACCTAGTTTAGAATCCCTTGGACGGGGGGCAATCCCAAACGATGCCGCCGCGTTGAAAATCGACCGCACTAGTTTAGAATCCCTTGGACGGGGGGCAATCCCAAACCGAAGCCCACCGCATCACACGCGCGGCCAAAGTTTAGAATCCCTTGGACGGGGGGCAATCCCAAACCGTTGGGTGTTTCAAGTCAATTACCAAGACAGTTTAGAATCCCTTGGACGGGGGGCAATCCCAAACGCAACTGAAACTCCACACTCAACGGCAGCCAGTTTAGAATCCCTTGGACGGGGGGCAATCCCAAACGTTTGGGCGATCTTTCAGGCTGTTGATTGGAGTTTAGAATCCCTTGGACGGGGGGCAATCCCCCGACGCAATGTCGGCGGCAGTCTTGGACCACCAAACGAAAATCGTTGAAATTTTATTTTAGAATCCCTTGGACGGGGGGCAATCCCAAATCCCTGGCGCCTTTCGTCTCCAGCCCAGCCCGCAATAGTTTAGAATCCCTTGGACGGGGGGCAATCCCAAACCATTAAGGAAGGCCCTTGAAAAAGGTGTTTGGAGTTTAGAATCCCTTGGACGGGGGCAATCCCAAGTCAAGCTTGTCCTGCACCGCGTCCGCATTCCCTTACGGGGGGTCGCGGCTGCGCAGTTTAGAATCCCTTGGACGGGGGGCAATCCCAAACCGGTGATGACATCGGCGTTCGCGAAATTGTATGAGTTTAGAATCCCTTGGACGGGGGGCAATCCCAAACTGATCATCCGCAACAATCTGCCGTGAGTTTTAGAATCCCTTGGACGGGGGCAATCCCAAATCAACTACGGCATGTCTCGTCCATACGTCTAGACCTTTAGTTTAGAATCCCTTTGGACGGGGGCAATCCCAAACGGATGACGGAGCGCATACGATTCGCCTCATAGTTTAGAATCCCTTGGACGGGGGGCAATCCCAAACGCGCGAATCCACAAGAGTTTTTGTGGGATTCGAGACACTGTTGTTCAGTTTAGTTTAGAATCCCTTGGACGGGGGGCAATCCCAAACGGTTGCAACGTCGCACGGGGTTACAAGCCCAGTTTAGAATCCCTTGGACGGGGGGCAATCCCAAACTAGTATCAGATGACACCTTTCCATTAGTAGAGTTTAGAATCCCTTGGACGGGGGGCAATCCCAAACCAAAGCCAGTAAGGTCGTAAGTGCCTGGTAAGTTTAGAATCCCTTGGACGGGGGGCAATCCCAAACCCTCGCGCATCCGCGACAAGTATTCCCCCAAGTTTAGAATCCCTTGGACGGGGGCAATCCCAAATATAAGAAAACTACGTCATAGGATATTGAAATTTAGAATCCCTTGGACAAAGAACGCATTATCAAACAACGTAGTATTCGGCCCCACCAAAGTGAGGAGTTTAGAATCCCTTGGACGGGGGGCAATCCCAAACACCCTGGCTGGCATCGCGCACGGAACGAACATCGAGTTTAGAATCCCTTGGACGGGGGGCAATCCCAAACCAGAGTCGAACAAGGTGTTCGGCGAGAATCAGTTTAGAATCCCTTGGACGGGGGGCAATCCCAAACCACGACCGGCCGTAAGCAATCTGCCCCAAGAAGTTTAGAATCCCTTGGACGGGGGGCAATCCCAAACTGCTCACCTCCGGGACACCTACGGCGAAACAGTTTAGAATCCCTTGGACGGGGGGCAATCCCAAACGCGGCCGTCGAGCTCACGTCGCTGATTAAGAGTTTAGA
>JBGALR010000017.1:0-127500 GCA_044223735.1 Limisphaerales bacterium
GGCGAACCCGAGAAACATCGACGGCCGGCGCAGGCCGGTGGCGAAACGAAGCAGGCGCCGTTTTATCTGGGTGAACCAGAGGTAGAAAAGCGCGCGATTCATGCGGCGCCCGCGATGTTGTCGGAGTGGTTTTCCGTCACTGCGAAAAAGACGTCCTCCAGCGACGCCTCCTCGTGCAGCGTCGCCCGCGCACGGATTTCCTCCAGCGAACCGAACGCGATCTTTTGTCCCCGGTTGAGAATCAACACCTGGTCGCACAGCGCCTCGACGAGGACGAGCAGATGCGATGACAGCAGAAACGCGGTGCCGGCCGCGGCGCGGCGGCGGATCGATTCCTTGATGTTGCGAATCCCGCGCGGGTCGAGGCCGGTGAGCGGTTCATCCAGGATGATGGCGCGCGGCTCCCGCAGAAAGGCGCAGGCGAGCGAAAGCTTTTGCAACATGCCGCGCGACAGCCGCGACGCGATCTCGTGGCGTGTGTCGGCGAGTTCGAGTTCCTCCAAGAGCGCTGTGTATTTCGCCTCCGCGTTCGGAATGCGATACGTCAGCGCGACAAAATGCAGATGCTCGGTGACGGTGAGCAAATCGTAGGGATGAATCGTGTCGGGGATGTAGGCAAATTGCTGTTTGGCCGCGACGGGCGATTGCGCGATGTCATGGCCCGCGATGCGAATCGTGCCCGTGGTCGGCCGCAGAATGCCCGTGATGGCGCGCAACGTGGTCGTCTTGCCCGCGCCATTCGCCCCCACGAGCCCGAGGATTTCGCCCGGACGCACACCAAAGCTCAGGTCGCGCACGGCGGAAAATTCGCCGTAACGCTTGCTGAACCCGTCAATTTCGATCACCCGCGGCTCGGCTGGAGGGTCAAACATGCAAATCCACCATGCAATGGCTGACCAGATAGACCGAGCTGTCCCGGTTTGCTCACGAGGGAATTATATTCCTGGGACTTACAAATTCGCCTTTACCCACGCCATCATCAGTTCGTTGGTGTCGGAGTTCCACGCTTTTTGGTAGAGCTTGCGGGAGATTTCCAGCCAGTTTGTGCCATCGACTTTCTCCGAGCCGCCGGCGGCCTGGTAGTTTTCGCGTGTGGTACTTTGGATGCGTGCGTATTTGCCAACCCAACTGACGTCGGCGAGCGGTGCGGTCAGGGATTTCTCAATCTCCGCCGGGGAAGGTTGTTTTTCGCTGCGATGCTCGACGCCGTTGATTTTGACGGTGACGCCATCGCGGAAACAGTAGATTTCGTGGATGTCGTTTTCAGGGAGGATGTCTTCATACACGATGCCGCGCACGGGATATTGTCCGCCGGACTGGCCCATGATGTGGTCCGCGAGTTTCTTGAGATTATTGGTCGTGACGCCGCCTTTGGCGAACTGACAGGCGTTGACCATCCACCGCGCGAGACGAGCGGCGTCGGGATCAAGCAGGATAACGGCGGCGGTTTTGTTCGTGTGCAGGGCCTTGTCCTGCACGGTGTAAACGCATTGCACGGTGGGAAAACCTTCCCAACCCGGCACGACAACTGGCTTCGGATTTTCCTCCATGTAGCGTGCTCTTGCCAGACGCGGCGCAAGTTGCGCGGCGAGCGTCTCAACCACAGGCGAGGAGTTCGTGGCGGCGTTACCAGCGTGCAGCGAAAAGCAGGTGAGCAGGGCAAGGGCGATGAAAAGAGCGCGTTTCATGACGGCCCGCACTTGCAAAATGGCAATACCCACATCTGAATAATTGTGCCATTAATATTTTTGATCACTCTTCAGACTTATCGAGCTTCTTGATTTGGCGATGGGACGATTTCAGCTTTTTGTGGACTTGCTTAATATCCTCCGCAGGTGGCAAGCTTTCCGGGCGTTTCCCGCTGATTTCGATCATGGTGCTTCGCACTTTTCTGCCGACGTTTTCCGCCGCGCGCTCCAAGGCACTCTGTCCTTTGATGCCTTCTGCTCGGATTTTTTCTTCGGTCTGGGTTACGCGAAACAAGTTAGCAGCTAGTTCTGTTTTACCCATGAAATCTAAAGGAGAGCGTTTTTCTGGCACACCTTTGTGTCGCCGAAGTTCTCCCAAATTCATGTTATAGAGGCCACGATAACCAGAATTCTGGAACAAAGCATAATCCACCACACCCGCCCTCTTTGCCGTCCCGGAAAGTGTTCGCTCGTGTTCCGAAATCTCGCCGCGTATTGCAACACGCTCCACCCCGTCTGATTGTTCCAAGTATAAACGGCATGCATCCGCCCAAGCGACGAAATAAGCCTGTGCCTGAGCGACTTGGGGTTTCTTCGGATCGCCGTTCATGGCAGCAAGGTAACAGGCGAATCGGGACAATCTATAATCGCTAATTACCTTCCCTCCCACCTCTCGTTGCTCCTGCACAATATTATCGAATACTGCAATATCGAGGCTGGTGAGCGCGATCATAGCGCGCTCCACCGCCTTGCGAAATCCGTTTAGGCTTTCATATCCCAAAGTGGCTGCCAGCTCCGATGCCCACCAAAAGCGAAAACCATTGCTATGGCAAAGCGATTCAAACCCGGGTTTATCGGGTTCCAAATGAAATGGGCTTTCGTCGAAAGATTCACTACTCACACTTTGAAGTTACCACCTTTTCAGGAAGGCTCGCAATAGAATCATGTTCACAATAATTCCCGCGATTTTCCGAGCGTGAACCATAGCATTTGCAACGGTATTTACTCGATGATGCGGCGGGCAAAAGCGAAGTGCGTTTTGTACCAGCCGACGGGCGCGTGTTCCTTGACGCCGCCGTTTTTGCCGTGGCTGTCGATGATGTGATTTTCGTCCACGTAGATAACTACGTGCGAAACCTTGGAACGATCTTCCAGCAGGATGTACATCAGGTCGCCGGGCTTGAGCGGTTCGTTCGGCGCCAGTTTGCGACCGGGGGCGTCCTTGCCCTCGGCTTGGTCCGTGATGTCGCTGGTGAACTTTTTCCCGAGGCCGTAATTATAAACCCACGAGGTGAAATTGGAGCAGTCGAGACCCTTTTCCGCGTTCGCCTTGCTGGTAATTTTCTCGGACGGGTCCCAGTCCGGAATATGATGGTGCCGATACGAAAGGCCGATGTATTTGCGCGCGACGGCGACGATGCGGTCGCGTTTCCATGTCGCCGGGTCGCAGCCGGCCGGGACGCGCACCTCGGGATACGTCGCGGCAAACGGACCCCAGCCGCGGTTCCAATCGCGATCATACCATTCGCGGCGGGGGAGCGTAGACTCGGGGCGTTTGTCGCGTTCGGCGAAATCGGCGGTGAGCGTGGCGGGATTACAAGCGGCGCCCAACTCAAGCGGCGGGGCGGCCGATTGCGCGCGCGCCGAAACACCGGCGCCGGTGGATAGAACCAGCGCCGTCAGGAGCAATGCCGTTTTGTTCATCAGTTGTTAATATCCCGGCGATTCCGCCAAGTATATCACGGAATCGACACCGCGCGGTAAAATTGCGAGCCGCCGGAGATTGGCTGCGTCGCCGAATAGGGCGCAAAATTCGTGCTGATGCTGACCCAGTTGGTGCTGCCCAAAGCGGAGCTGCTTTGCAGAATGTAGCCGTTGCCCGTCGTGCCGGTCACGCTGACCGCGAGATGCGTGCTGTTGGTCGGCGAAGCGGTGACCGTGGCCGCGATCGGCACCGGCAGCGGCGTCAACGGCAGCACACGAATGACGTGGTCGAACGAGCCATAGTAATATTCACCGAGACGGAACGGGCGAATCTGCGGGCCGGAGGGGATTTCCACGCCGTTGGAATCGATCACCACGTCGCCATGGCTGTCCGTGACGAGATATTGGTCCTGGCCGTTGCTATCGCTGGCGAGATCGCCGAGCCAGGTGATGACATGGCTGACATCGTTCGTGAGCGCGGGATTCGCGCGGATGAACAGCAGGTCGCCCGGCTGCAATTGGGATACAAGATTGGTGAAATTCTTTTCATAGCCCGCGTGCACGTCGAACAGGCGCTGCACCTTGAGATTGACGGGGTCGCCGGTTTCGGGTGTGAGGGTGGCAAAATAGATTTCGCCCTGCGCGGCGACGGCGGTGGTGAATTGCACGCCGAGGCCGTAGTTGTAATTCCAGTGCGTGAAGTCGGAGCAATCGATGCCGAAGCCAGGCGTCACGCCGGCATTGGTCCACGGTGAACTGTTCGGCGGATTCCACACCTGCATGTGATGGTGCGCGTAGGGATACTGTCCGCGCAGGACATTGGCCGAGGCGGCCACTCGGAGCTGCTGCCAGCTCAGGCCGGTCGTGAGCACATTCGTCGGCGCGGGAAAATGAATGAAGTCCGGGCCCCACGCGCCGATGTGAACATAGACGATGTCGTAGTCATTCCACTCGGAATAGGGCGTTGTGGACCAATTCGTATAGTTGGAATAAATCCGGGGCATGACGTCGAAGTCAGGCGCGATGGCCGGATTTGTGACACTGGCTGCCCAGACGTACGGCGACACATAAGGCGCCGCGTGAAGGTTGGTGGCCGGCAAAAGTGCCGCCATGGAAAGTAATGCCCCGCCGATAATGCTATATATTTTCATTTTGTCTTTCTGATCGCGCGCAACCATGGCGGGCAACGACCCATCCTGCCACCAGTTTGCAGTGAACGCGCGGAATGCATCAGCAAACGGCGGGCCAAAGGCGGAAATTCGCAGACGCAAGAACGGCGGAGGCAGGGAGTTACACCTGTCTCAGTTTGACGTGCCGGAGAGCTTTAAAGAGGGTCAAAGTATCAAGAATCAGCGAAAATTTTCGTGGGTTTTTCGCTGATCTAAAATTAGTCGCAAATGTCCTGGTGTTAGGATGTTAGGCGCCTTAATTTTTAAAAGTCCGTCGATCTTTTCGTCGATGTTCTGGCGAGAAAAATTTCCTACCGAACCGTCCCCTCGGGCGTGGCGGATTCGAGGAGGCGCGCGAGGTTTGCGGCGGCCTGATCAACCCACTCAGTCGAGGGTAGGGCGTAGGGGCGGAAGGTTTCGAGGTAGCCTTCCTGCTGATTGTAATACACGGCGCGGTGCAGGCCGAGGACACTCGCCTTGGGACTTTCGATCAAACTCGCGGAATCGGTCGCGCTCATCTGGAAGAGGACACGCATTTCAAATTCGCTGAGGGCTTTGCGGCTGAGGAATCGGGTCGCGCTGTTGTAGGTGTCGGTGCTCGTGATGACATGGAAGCCGAGGCGCGCGCCTTCGGTGATGAGATTGTTCAAGACGACCGACGGATTCGCCGGCGCGTCACTGTCGCTGCTGGAGAAACTAAAATCCTCCTCGTAACGCAACTTGGGGAAGCGCTGAAGGCCGTGAATGAACAGAAACACCGGCGGCGCGGCGTCGGGATCCGCATCCTCGGCGCGCTTTTTCATTTCGACATCGAGCTCTTTCAAGATGTCGGCGACGTCTCCCGGCCTGGCCAGCGTGACTGGGTGCGGTATGGCGTGAACGATGCGTTCGATATACTCGCGTTGCGGCGAGCCCGGCGGTGTGCTGTCGCAGAAAATGAAACGCGCGCCGCCGGCCGGATATTGCGCCGCCAGCGCGACGAGGCCGATGGTAAAGATTGCCAGCGTTGCTTCATCGCGCTGTCCCACGAGCAGGAGATTGTTTCCGCTTTGACGATTGAAGACGACTTCGGTCGGTCCCTTGATGGAGTTCGGAGCGCCGAGCCAGATGCGGCCGGCTGCGGCCGGTTTCGGCGCGGGGGCTTCGAGCAAATTCTGAAGCAGGAGATTCTCGTGAATGTCGGACGGCGCGTTGCCTTCGAACACGATGGGGCCCGGGTAGGCGGTGGCGCTTTGGTCCGCGTGCGTGCGGACCTTTTTCAAATAGAGATCGCGGACTTCATCCGGCAGCCAGACGACCTGGAAGGGGCTGTTGCCTTCGAGCATGCCGGCCATGTCGTTGTAGATGCCTTCGCCGGGACGCGAGAGCAACCGCGGCGCGGGATTGTTTTCATCCATGATGAGATAGGCATCGGCTTCGTTGCATTGGAGCGCGACCCGGATGACCATCTGGCCGAGCGTGGTGCGGGCGACCGTGTAGGCGCCGCCCAGCGTTTGTGAACCGAGCAGCACATGGATGCCGAAGGCGCGGCCCTGGCGGACGATGCGATCGAGCAGCAACGAGGCACCCTGCGCGGTTTTGTCGTCCTCGGTAAAAAACTCCTGAAACTCGTCAATCAGCAGCAGACAGCGCGGCATCGGTTCGGTGCCGCCCGCGCGCTTGTAACCGGCCACGTCCTGTACGCCGAGCTTGCGGTAAAGATCCCCGCGACGCTTGAGTTCCTCGTCGAGACGCTGAAGCACGCTCAGGCCAAATTCCCGGTCGCTCTCGATCGCGACGACGCGCGCGTGCGGCAGTCGGTTGGCGGCGTAGCACTTGAACTCGACGCCTTTCTTGAAATCGACGAGATAAAATTCCACCTGCTCGGGACTGCACCACAACGAAAGGTTCGTGATGATGACGTGGAACAGCGTCGATTTGCCGGAACCGGTCTTGCCGGCGACGAGACCGTGCTGGCGCGTGCCCTTGCCGATGGCGAGATATTGGAACTTGGTGGCGCCCGTGCGGCCGATGGGCACGGTCAGTTCGTTGGCAGTCTCCTCGGTCCAGAGTTTGTCGTCGGTCGGCGCGACGTGCGCGAACGGCACCTCCACGCGCGTGGAATCGCGGCTCGCCTTGCCGATGCGATGCACGAACTCCGTGGCGTATTCCGGCGTCGGCGGCGGATCGAGCACGAGTTCGGCGCCCACGACCGGCGATTGCGCGATTGCGAGCCGGCTGTCGCGGTCCACGACGCAAACGCAGTTGTTCCGCAAATCGTCGGGAATGAAATCAGCGGGTTGCGGCTGGCGTCGATCCCAATGGATCAACATGTAAACCCCGCAACGCGCACCGCTGGCGGCGATGCTCAGCAGCCGTTTCGCCGCGACCTCGGTGAACCCGGCGGGGAAATCGGCCACGACGAGGAAATGATATTTCTCGGCAATGACGCCGGCCTGCTCGTTGTATTCGGCAATGGACTTATATTCGTTGCGCAAATACATCTGAATGACCTTCTCCATGTGCTCATTCAGGTCAGCCAGCTTCTCTTCAATCTGGCCGGGCTGCGTCCAGATGCGGTTATTGATGAGTTGCTCCTCGTAGTCGGCGAGATGCATGACGCCGGCGAAATTCTGGCCCAAGCCGACGGGATCGAGGATGGTAAACTTCAGGCGGCCCGGCGGCGAATTGGCGAGCAGACGGAGAATGATATTATTTAGCGCGCCGATGGCGTCCTCGCGTCCTTTGTTTTTCGTCTCAAAAAGAATCGATCCCTCGGTCGGATACAGCAGGCCGAGATGAAGTGGAAAGCGCATGGGGCCGGGCAGGGCCAGACGCGGTTCCAGTTTGGGAACGTCGCAAAGCTGTTGGACATCCACGTCGAGCCGGCCAAATTTTGCCACGGCGGCAAACTCTCCCGCCGGACGCCACGTATCGAGCAGCGCGGGCGACCACGTCGGAAAGAGTTTGGTCAACGTGTCGTTGGTGGCCTGGATCGAGTCGTAAATGGGTTTTAGCGTGTCGTTCCATTGCGCCTCGATTTCCCGCCATTGCGCCTGGTATTCGGCCGTCAGCTTCGTGACGCGGCCTTCGCTCGCTTCCGTTTCGGCTTGCTCGCGAACCGCCACGGTGCGCTTGAGTTGCGCCACCGATTCGCCGTGTTGTCGTTCGAGCCGGGCGGTGCGTTCGCGATGCAGGCGTTCGTTGGTTTCCAGAATGCGAAAGGCCTTGCCGTCGCTGGCCATGCGGCAGGCCACGCGCTGCTCGCCCGCCTGGGCGATGGTTTGTTTCAACTGGTGGTCGACATCGTGGGTGTTCCTGACGAAGTCGTCCTGGATGCGCTGCAGCGTTTCCTGATGATGCACACCGGCCTGGGTGAACGCCGCGTCGTGGACGCGATGCGCGCGCGCGATGCCGGCGGCGATGGACTCCGCAAGCGGCGCGGCGTTGCGGCTCAACAGCTGGCGCAGCACAAAAACCACCACGAGAGTGCCCGCCGCGGCGCCCCCGGCTTTCCAGCCGGAATCCTGGCTGACACCCATCAAGTAGAGCATGAGCGGGACTTCGCAAAGGGCAAGGAACACCCACAGCGGCCACGGCTTGAGCAGCAGCAAAAAAATGAATTTTCGATAGCGATCGAGATCACCCTGGATTTTGGCCAGCAGATCGCGCAATTCGGCGAGCAACTGATGTTCGTCACTGGCGAGGGCGGCGTTGGATTTCTCCGGCGCGGCGGTGAGCAGCGCCCCGAAACGGCCATAGCCTTTGAAGGAGCGGCGCGCTTTGTCTTCGACGACGGCCAGAGCCACCTGTTCCGCGGCGAGATTGCTTTTGAAATCCTCGAATGCCGCGGCGGCGGCGGCCAGCCCGTTGGTGCGGTCGCGGTCGGACTGCAGCATTTTTTTCTGCAAGTCGTACTTCCGCGCGCCCATCTGCGTCTCGACGTTCGCGAGGGCTTTTTCCTTGCTGGACTGAAACGCCCTGCCGATCAGTGCCTTGCGCCGCTCGAATTTTTCAGCGGCGGCCGATTGGGCGAGCGCGAAATCCTCCTCCGATTTTTGGAGGGCCGCGGTAACCTCTCCCGCCTGCTGCTGCAGCACGCCGTGGCGCTGGCGTAATTCGTGCGCCGTGCGCACTTGAAATTCCTGATTGAGCTTGTCGCCGCGCGCGGACAATTCCCGCACCGTCGCCTTAAGGCGGTTCAGCAGTTCCAGCGCCTCTTTGACTCCCAGAATGTTACTCACAGTCCCGTTTGACTTTCGTTACCAGTTTATCGAGTTGTTCGATGGTGGTCACCGTGCGATCCACGGTGGCGATCAACTCCTCCATGTATTTACTCTCAAATTCCCGCGCCTTGGCGTCGCGCCACGTATCCTTGGTCTGTTGCCATTGCGCCCACAATTCGCGGGTGAGGCCTCCGAGTCTGCTGGCGCTTGCTTTCATTTTTTGGTGGCGGGATTTACCTCGGGGTGAACGTCGCTGTGCGCGTGCGCGGCCGGATCCAGATTGGTCGGGCGGATTTCAGCATAGGCGGTGATCGCCTGGATGGCGCGGGTAAGAAACGCCAGCGCCTGCACCATGTCGTTGGCGAGCACGGTGTGCAGTTTCTCCATTTGCTTGACGAGCGGTTCCACCCGGCCGTCGAAATCGCGATCCCATTTTTTAACCAGCTTTAGTTTATCCTCGGCATCCTCGTACGCCCGCTTGGTGCGGTGCACGGCCATCTGCTCACCGGCGGATTCCGTGCGAAAGGAGGAAAGCTTCGCGCTGAAAAGGGCCTGCTGTGCCTCCTGCAGCTCGCGGCGGCGGCGTTGCACCTCGTTTTCCCAATGCGTCCGCTGCTCCTCCTCGAGCCAGAGCCGCGTGCGCATCACGTCGCCGCTGACTTCGTCGAGAGTGGGGCGCGCCTTGCTGAGATACAAAATCAGCGTCGTCCGGAACGCTTCGAGCGCCTCCAGCGAACTGACATGTGCTTTCTCGGGCATGAACTATTTTTGGTTGAGATATTCCTCGATCCGCTGGGCTTTGCGGAGCAGGTAGGGCGTATGCTGGTTGGAGACTTCGACAAATTTCTTCAACGCCTTCATCGTCTGCTTGAACTCCTCGGCAAACTTGGCGTGCTCCTGGTCCTGCCAGGTATCGGCCAGCCCGGTGAAGCGGGACTGGAGGGAGGTTATTTTGTCCTGCAGGTCGGAGTTGAAGCGTTTCAGCTCTTCCGCGAAACGCCTCACCTGCTCGGGATCCATGATCGCCTGGGCCATACGATTGCTTTCTGGTTCTAATCCGTCGTCCGCCCCGCCGTCCGATCCACCCCGGACACGCTGGTGACTCACTGCAACGTGCCCTGTCTTGGTCAAATCGGCAAACGATATTGGGCGGAAAGCGGAATTTAACGGGCGGGCATGGGTATGCAGGCGGTTGGCGGGCCCCGGGCCGCTTAGCAGTTGCACTCAAGTTTGCGCTCACCCAACCTAGCGGGGCTTGGCATGAGTTTCACTGCGGCCCAAAAACAGGCGATCGCGGCGCGTGGCAACGTTCTCGTTGTCGCGGGCGCCGGGACGGGCAAGACCACCACGCTCGTGGAGCGCTGTCTGGATTGCCTGCTGAACGAGCAGCCACGCGTCTCCCTCGATGAAATCCTGATGGTGACCTTCACCGAGGCGGCGGCGGCGGAAATGCGCCAGCGCATCCGCGAGCGCCTTGAAACGGAATTGCAGACACGACGGGCGGCGGGTGATGCGTCGATGGTCCGGCATCTGGAGGAGCAACTGGCGCTATTCGAAACGGCGCACATCGGCACGCTGCACAGCTTTTGTTTTCAACTGGTAAAGCAGCACTTCTATGAACTCGAACTCGACCCGCAACTCGCCGTCCTGGCGGAGGAGGAGGCTCGGTTGCTGGCGATTGAAACGCTCGATGAAGTCATGCGGGGACATTACGCCGGGCGCTCGCCTGAGGCCGGCCGGGTGCGGCAATTGATCGAGACGCAGGGCGGCGGCGCGGATGCGCCAATTCGGTCGCTGACGCTCAAGCTGTATCATTATATGCAAACGCGGCCGGACGCGGCCGGCTGGTTTGAATCGCAGCGCGCGATGTTCGCGAACCCGGAACCTGAGCAATGGAAACTCTGGTTGCGCGGTGGCATCAGCGATTGGGCCGCTCGCTGGGCGGTGGCGTTGGAAAATTTCGGCGCGGAAAACGAAGTCGCGGCGAAGTGTGCTGGCGAGACGCGGCATTTGGTGGCCGGGATGACCGATGAGGCGGGCTGGCGCGCGCAGGCCTCGGCGGCGCTGTCAAAAATTCTGGCCGCGAAGGATGCCTGTCCGCGCGGTAGGAAGGGCGCCTGGCTCAAGCCGTTGAAGGCGCTGTTCGACGACGCGGATTTTCTGCTGTCGCTCGCGGCTTTCGACGCAAAGCACGATCCGTTGAAGGAGGATTGGAACTGGGTGCGCGAGCAGATGCTCACGCTGCTGTTGCTCGCCAGGGAATTCACCGACGCCTACACGGAGGCGAAACGGGAACTCGGGGCGGTCGATTTTCACGACCTGGAACAATACGCGTTGCGGTTGCTGTGGAGCCCGTCCGGCGAACCGACCGCAATCGGCCGCGAATGGCGCGCGCGGTTGAAGTTCGTGTTCGTGGACGAATACCAGGACATCAACGCCGCGCAGGATCGAATCATCGAGGGATTGAGCCGTGACGGCGCGCAGAGCAACCGCTTCCTCGTCGGCGACGTGAAGCAGAGCATCTACCGCTTTCGCCTCGCGGAGCCGGGTATTTTTCGCGGCTACGCGGAGGCCTGGCGGCAGGACCGGGGCCGGACCATTCCGCTCGTCGAAAACTTTCGCAGCCGCGAGGGAATATTGGATTTCGTCAATTCGTTGTTCGTCCTCCACATGCATCGCGATATCGGGGGAGTGGAATACGATGACGAATCGCGTTTGCAATTCGGCGCACCTGAACAACGCCAGCCGATGAGCGCCGCCGCTGCAAATGGCGCGAGTGTGGAGTTGCATCTCCGGATCAAGGATGGCGAAACCGCCCCGCCAGAGGCGGGCGATGCCGATTCGCTGGCGCAAGTTGCCGACCTCGACGAAACCAACAAGGAGGCCCGCATGGTGGCGCTGCGCCTGAAGGAACTGATGGTCGCGAAACATCCCGTCTGGGATGCGAAGTTGGAGCGCCTCCGTCCGGTGGCGTGGAGGGACATGGCGGTGCTGCTGCGCTCGCCTTCGAACAAGGCGGAGAGTTACGCCAAGGAATTTTCTCGCCTGGGCGTGCCGTTGCAGGTGGCGCGCGGCGGTTTTTACGACAGCCTGGAAATCTCCGACCTGTTGAGCCTCTTGCAGGTGCTCGATAATCCGTTGCAGGACCTGCCGCTGCTGGCCGTCTTGCGCTCGCCGCTCGTGGGCCTGCGCGTGGATGAGCTGGCGTTCGTCCGGCTCGTGGCCCCGGGACCGTTCTGGACCGCGCTCGTGAGGTGCAACGAACTCGGCGCGGAAAACATCGAAGCGGTGCCGGTCGAGACCTTTCATAAAGTCGCCGGGTTTCTGGAACGCTACTCGCCCTGGCGCCGGCTCGCGCGGCAGGCCTCGCTGTCGCGCTGTCTGGAAACCGTGCTCGCTGAAACGCATTACGCCGAATGGTTGCTCACGCAGGATCGCGGACAGCAACGACACGCCAACGTACGGCGCCTCCTCGCCCTCGTGCGGCAGTTCGACGAATTTCAACGCCAGGGATTGTTTCGTTTTCTGCGCTTCATCGAGGCGCAACAAACCGCCGATACCGAACCGGACGTTGCGCCTGTCGCCGAGGAAAACGCCGTGCGGCTGATGAGCATTCATCAAAGCAAGGGTCTTGAATTTCCCGTCGTCGTGGTCGCCGATTTGGGCAAGGCGTTCAACGAAACCGACCTGCGCGCCGATCTGATTCTTGATGAGGTGTACGGCTTGTGTCCGCAAGTCAAACCTCCCCAAAGCGGCACGCGTTATCCCAGCCTCCCGTATTGGCTGGCGCGCCAGCGTCAGCGCCGTGAAATGCTCGGGGAAGAATTGCGGCTGCTGTACGTCGCGATGACGCGCGCGCGGGATTTGTTGATCCTGAGCGGCAGCGTGTCCGCGAAAAAATTCGAGCGCGACTGGTCGGCGGACGCGGAGGCGCGCGAAACGGCGATGCCCTCCATCCGTGGCGGCGGCGACTGGCTGAGCGCGTGGTTTGGCCAAAACGCAGTCCACGACGCCGGTGCGAGCGAAGGGCAGGCGGAACTCATCCGCTGGAAAACACACGTGGACGACGATCTCCTGACGGGTAGCGATGCCGGAGCCGCTGACGCCAACGCCGCGCCCGACTCTTTGGAAGCCGGGCCGCAGATATGGCAAAAAATCCAGCAATGCCTCGCGTGGTCGTATCCTTATCCGGCAGCCACCGTGCAGCCTGCCAAAACGTCGGTCACCGTCCTGCGTCGCCTCGCGGCGGATCAGAAGGATGATGAGACCTCGGTGATTTTTGATTTGCTGGAGCCGGAGGGGGAAGCGCTGACGCCAAAACCACCCGTGCGCAGCCGCGCCCCGGCGTTAAATCGCGGCGCCTCGGCCGCTGATGTGGGCAAAGCGCACCATACATTTTTGCAATGGCTCGACCTCGAACAGGCGGAAAGCGCGAAGTCGCTCAAGCAGGAAGCCGCGCGATTGGAGCAGGAAGGCCTGCTGACGCCGGGCGAAAGCGCATTGCTGGATATTGAAGGCGTGGCGGCGTTCTGGGAGTCGAACATCGGCCGCAAGATGCGGCAGCAGTCCCCGCTCGTGCGGCGCGAACTGGCGTTCACCACACGTTTCCCCGCGTCGGAGATTGCCAAAATCACGAGCCCGGAGACGGCGGCGGGTCTGGCGGGCGAGTTCGTGGTGGTGCAGGGCGCCGCGGACCTGGTGGCAATTTTACCGGAGGAAATCTGGCTGGTCGATTTCAAGACCGATCGTGTGAACGCGGCGAGCCTGTCGGAAAAAGTGGGGGTTTACGAACCGCAGTTGAGACTTTACGCGCAGGCGCTCGCGCAGATTTATCGCCGGCCGGTGACGCAATGCTGGCTCTACTTTCTCGACGCGCGAACGCCCGTCGCGGTGAAGCCAGGCTGAGCGCGGCGCTATTGCGGCGCGTCGGTTTGCTCAAGCGGCAACTGACTTTGGTCCGCCGGTTCCTCCGGCGTGAAAGTCTGCGGCATCCCCGCATGGCGCACGAGCACGGGCCGGATCAATTTTCCCTGGAAGCTGTAACCGGGCGCCACCGTCTCGGTAATGGTCGCATCCGGCGGCGGTTTCACGCCGTCCTCGATGGACTGGTGTTTCTGCGGGTCGAACGGTTCGCCCGTGTTCGCACCGAGCATCGTCAGGCCCACGCGCCGCGCGGCATCGAGGCAAACACTTTGAAAATTCGTCACTTGCGCGATCACTGTTTCCCGGCCGGAGCGCACCGCGCCGCGATGCAGGGCGAACGTGTGATCCAAAATCCGCACCACGATCTGGAGCCAGTCACCTTCGGCACGGCGCAGCTTTTCCACTTCGAGCCGTAACGTTCCTTTTTCGCCTTCGTTCGCCCGTTGCATGAATTCGCTGAACGTGCGCAATTCGCCCGCCATGCGCTCGGCGATTTCGCGCGCGGCGCCGGCGGTTTTGTCGGCGTGCTTGTGGGCGTCCTGCCAGTGGCCGGTGGCATGCGTGATTTGCGCGGTGAGCCCTTCGAGATTTTGCAATTGCGCGACCACGGAGGTCAGGTCGCGCGCCTCCGTCCGTTTGAGCGCGGCGCGGTATTCCAGGACGAAGGGGGTGACGGCAAAAACGCCGCCGACGATCACGCACAGCACCGCAAGCGCGAGCTCCCAATGTCCCAGCGCCGTCGCATGCTTTTGATAAATGAGGTACGCGAGACCAAGCAGGAGGACATCTCCCAGGTAAAACGGCCAGCGGGGCAAATTCGGTTCGCGCACATCACTCATTGTGTGATGGTGTAGAGGATGAAGCGCGCGACTTCAAGGCTCAAGGCGGTCGCGCCCGCAATTCTACTCGACTCCCCACGGCCTGCTCTCCATCAATGGGCGCGTGCGTACGTGCGTGATTTTCAATCCGGTGGCCCGCGGCGAAAAGGCGGCGCGGTTTCGCCAGCACCTGAACGCGTTTGGCTCAACCTGCATGCTCAAGATGACCGCCGGACCCAACGATGCCCGGCGGCTCGCCACCGAGGCGGTCGCCGAGGGTTTCGAAATCGTCGTGGCGGCGGGCGGCGACGGCACGTTGAACGAAGTGCTGAACGGCATCGCCGACGCGCCCGATGGCCTGGAGCGCGCGCGGTTGGGCGTGCTCCCGTTGGGGACCGTGAATGTCTTCGCCCGCGAACTCGGCATCCCATTGAAACTGAATCTTGCGTGGCGGACGATCTGCGAGGCGAAGGTCACGACGATAGATTTGCCCGCTGTGGAATACCAGGCGAAGGACGGGCAAAAAAAACTTTGCTTCGCCCAGCTCGCCGGTGCGGGCCTGGACGCGCGCGCCATCGAACTCGTGAGCTGGAGTCTCAAGAAAAAGATTGGGCCGCTCGCCTATATAATGGCGGGACTGAAGGCCCTCGCGGGCGCGCAATCGAAAATCACCGTCACCGGCGGTCCGGAACCGGTCACCGGCGAACTCGTCCTCATCGGCAATGGCCGATTGTATGGCGGTTACTACAAGGTGTTTCCCGACGCCGATTTGCGGGACGGGCTCATCGATGTGTGCGTGTTGCCGCGCGTGAACTGGTGGGTGCTCGCGCGTTGCGGTCCCGGTTTGCTGTTGCGCGGCCGGTTGCCGGCCTCCATGGCGCACACGTTTCAGGCGCAAAGCATCACGCTCACGGGCGCGTCGCGGACACCGGTGGAGGCAGATGGCGAATTGCTCGGCCACCTGCCCGCGATATTTTCCGTGCAGCGAAAAAAATTAGGCGTCATCATTTCGTGAGCGGACGTCGCGCAACTTTAATCTTTGCCCCTGCGGCGCTTTGACTTTACCTTCGCGGGACATGAAATACTCGGGGAAAGCGTTAAAGGCCGCCTTCAAATTGATTTTGATCGCGGTCGTGCTGGTGGTGGTCATCGAGGCCATCGGCTGCGCCCTTCTGCCGGCGAACGTCGCGCGCACGGCATTTTGCGCCTTCTTTGGCGGGCTCTGGGTATTGTTCACGCTCTTCACGCTTTATTTTTTCCGGGATCCCGAGGCGCGCGTGCCGGCTGGTCCGAATCTCGTGCTCGCTCCAGGCCACGGTAAAGTGGACGCCATCGGGACCACCCATGAGCCGGAATTCATGGGCGGCGAATGCCAGCGTATCTCCATTTTTCTGTCCGTCATTGATATTCACGTTCAGAACGCGCCCGTCAGCGGCAAACTGGCGTTCGCGAAATATTCGAAGGGACAATTTCTCAGCGCGTTGAAGGCCGAGTCGGCGGTGCATAATGAAAATCTGCTGCTTGGGTTTGCGGCCACCGACCCGGCCGGGCAAAAAATCGGGATCCGTCTCCTCGCGGGTCTGATCGCGCGCCGCATCGTGCCGTTCATCACGCAGGGCGAGGAAGTCGTGCGCGGCCAGCGCATCAGCCTGATTCAATTCGGCTCGCGGGCGGACGTGTATCTGCCGCGGGCCGCAAAAATCAAAGTGAAGCTCGGCGACCACGTTGTCGGCGGCGAAACGGTGATGGCCGCATTTGATTGATGGCGAATTGGGCGCGAGACTGAGTCATGTCAACACCTGCCGCCAATCCAGGCCCGGAAGGTTCGGGGGAGCCAAAGCTGAAAATCTATTTTCTGCCGAACCTCCTGACGGCGGGCAATCTCTTCTGCGGCTTCGTGGCCCTGACGAAAATTGTCGAGGCGGACATCTCCACGGGAGACTTTCGCCAGATCCGGCTCGCGCTGCTGTTCATTCTGGCGGCGTGCATTTTTGATTTGTTCGACGGCCGGGTCGCGCGGATGGGCGGCGTGGAAAGTCCGTTCGGCCGCGAGTTTGATTCGCTGGCGGACCTGATTTCGTTCGGCGTCGCGCCCGCATTCCTGGTGCATCGCGTGGTGCTGCGGGATGTGTTCGATGTGCGGCCGGAAATCGGCTGGTTCATCGCCTCCATTTATCTCCTGTGTGGCGCGTTCCGCCTCGCCCGCTTTAATTGCCTCGCAACCATGCCGGGCACGCCCTCCAAGGATTTTCTGGGCTTTCCGATACCGTCGGCGGCCGGCCTGGTGGCGTCGCTCACGTTGTTGATGATCTGGTGGGACGATAAAAATTTTCCGACCGGCACCCTCCGCTGGATTCTGCCGGTGCTGCTGCTGTTCCTCTCGTGGATGATGGTGAGCAGCGTGAAATATCCGAGTTTCAAGACGCTGGATTTGCGGGCCACGCGCACCTTCACCAAGACCCTGATCGCGGTGATTTTTGTGGGCAGCATCGTCGTTTTTCAGGAGAAGATCCTCGTGTTCATCCTGCCGGTGTTTTTCACCGCCTACCTGATTTACGGCTTCATCCGGCCGCGCATCTCCCGGCGGATTCGTCATGAAATCGAGGAGGAAGAGGATTACGATTCGGTGACGCCGGAATAAGCGAGCATGCCCGAGTTGCCACCCATCGTTCTCGCCGTTGTGACGGGCTTTATCAGCGGCATGTTATTGTCCATCCCCGTCGGCCCGATCAACCTTACGATCCTGAACGAAGGTGCGCGGCGAGGTTTCAAATGGGCGGCGTTGATTGGCGCGGGTGCGACTTTGATGGAGATCATCTATTGCTTCATTGCCTTCACCGGGTTCGCCGCCATTTTCCAGACCCGCATCATTAAGACGATCATGGAGATTTTCACGCTCGTTTTCCTGCTGTATCTGGGCATCAAGTTTCTGCTCGCCAAATCCGCGGGGGCGCGGCCCATCCGCCTGGGCGCGACCGCCGACCGCTTTGAAACCAAGTTTCAGGAAAAGCTCCACCCGCATTCGGCGTTCATGACGGGCCTCGTGCGCGTGGCGGGAAACGTCGGCGTGCTCGTCTTCTGGATTTTTCTGGCGAATTATTTCCTGGCTCGCGATTGGGTTACCCCGGATTGGTCGAGCCGTCTGGCCTGTGTCGCCGGCGTAGGATTGGGCACCGGGCTATGGTTTTTTGGGCTAAGCTGGGGGGTGTCGCTTGGGCACGGAAAAATCACCGAGAAAACGCTGCTGAAGATGGAACACTTTTCCGGCGCGGGCTTGCTGGTCCTCGCGGCCATCCACGGCTTCACGCTCGTGTGGCATGTGACCCATCACAAGCTCTGAGGGGACGGGAGGGAAATGATTGGAACCAAACTGCGGATGCGGTTGAACTGTGTTGCCGCCTGGATAACGGCGGCCCTGAAGCATGGATTCTGATATATTCGAGGATGCCGCAAAGAAGATTCACATCTTCTTTCGTGATCCGCAGGAGGAGGCGCGGGCGGTTCAAGTGGCACGCGCTTTAGCTCACCAGCTCCCGGATCATGTTGCCGCCCTGCGTCCAGAAACCACGCTGGCCGAGATATTTCGTTGGGCAACGGTTAGTGGTGTGGAAACCATTTCGTTTGTGACCGTGTTTGAGCGCGCACTCGGTTTCGAGCTGGACGAACTCGGTGACGGTTTCGAAGGGGCCACATTTCGGGAACTCATCGAGCACGGGGCGAGGCGCTAGCAGGATACCAAGTATCAGGCCGGTGCCGCTCGCCAGCTCCAGTGGGAAGCGCCTTCGCCGCTATTCCGTGGAACGCCCGGCAAAGCTCGCCAGCATTGCGCCAATCGCATCGAGGTCCGTGCGGCCGGAGACTTTCGGGTCGGTGTTATGAAAACGGTTGAGCATCACGGAGAAGACGAGATGCTCACCGGCGGCGGTGGTGACGTATCCAGAGAGTGAAATGGCCCAGCGCAAGGTGCCGGTCTTCGCGTGAATGTTGCCGGCGGCGGGGGTGCCCTTCATCCGGTTGCGGATCGTGCCGTCCACGCCCGCGATGGGCAGGGAATCGTAATAAGCGGTCGCGTCCTTGTGACGTTTCATGAATTGCAGCAGCGTGACCGTTGCGTTGGGGGTCGTGAGATTATCGCGGCCGAGACCGGAGCCTTCCTCGAAAATGGTGTCGCCCCGCTTGATGCCAACTTCACCGAGAAACTTGCCGAGTTCGCGAATGCCCAAGTCCTCCGATGTCTCGCTGGAACGGGTCTCGGCGGTGCGCGTGCGTTCGCCGACGTTGGCCAGGAGCAAATCGGTGTAAAGATTCTGCGACGGTTTGTTCACTTCGCGCACCAGGTCGCGCATCGGCAGCGATTCGACGAATCCGAGCTCTACCAGCTTGCTGACATTCAGGGGATGCGCCTGCGAGTTGAGCCAGTTCACGCTGCGGGTTTTGCCTTTCACCGTGACACCCGCGCGTTTCAACGCGTCGGCGAAGCAGGTGACAAAATATCCAGCCGGATTGTTGATCGTGACGTCGTCGGTGAAGGCCGCGTCGTTCGTCGGCATCTGGCCGGAGACATACACCACGTTCTCGCCGAGGGGACGGTAGAAATGAATCCGCCGCGCGCCCTTTTCCACGGTCTGCGTCAGGTTGCTGAGCGTGACCCAGGTTGTGGGCGGCATGAGCGAAAGCTTGCACGGCGCGCCCGCGCGGTCGCCGGGCTTGACGGTGGCTTGCAGGCAATTGTCATTGAGCGTCAGCGCGGAAATTTCCGCTCCGTAATAATTTTCCAAATCCTCCCACACCCAACCCGCGCCGTAGGGCGGCCCGCGAAAATAACTGTCGTCGCCGACAAGGTCGCCGGTCACGGTTTTGACGCCGGCGTTGGTGAGCGCCGCCACGAGCGGAGCAAGCGCCTTGAAAAGGTCGTTGCTGTTCAGGCGGGCATTGATGGTGGGATCGCCGCGGCCGTAAACGACGAGGTCGCCCTTGAGCGTGCCGGATTTATCCGGCGTTTCGGCCGCGTAGAGGGAGGTCTTGATGCGGTAATCCGCGCCGAGCCGGTCGAGCGCGAGTGCCGTTGTGTAGAGTTTGCTGTTGGAAGCCGGGCTGAAAAGTTTCTGCGCGTCATGCTCGAAAAGCGTTTTACCGGAGTCGAGCGACACCACCTTCACACCCCAGAGCGCCGCGTTATACTTGGCCTGCGACACTACGTTGCTCAGTTGCTGCTGCAACTCGACGAGGGTCGCCGGACCTTTCGCCTCCTGCGCCACTGCGCAAAATCCGGCCAGCATCACACCGCAAAATAGTGCCTTAGCAATCGCTTTCATAAATGGTAATTACCGGCCCATGGGCCGCGCACAGGATAGCGCGGTCGAAGGAGAGGGGGGCAAGCTCAAATGCAGAAATGGAAGCAACTCTGAGGAATGCAGGAAAAAAAGAAACGGAATCGACTAATAGAATTTGGTTAGAGCGTTTTAGTGTTCGTATGATGTGAACCTGTCATTTGGATTTATTTTTTCGCCAAAGGGCATACGCTTGAGCCATGCAGGGATATATATCGGAATGAATGGGGTGTCGGCGTGGCGCAAGCCAGCGGAAGCCCGGTTTTTGGCGGGATTTGGAATAAGCTGGGGAATCGGGCGCAATTTTGGCGGAAGCGGCCGAAAAAGCAGTGTGGAGGGAGGAATTTCAGGGCCTCAATATTTTGTCCATTTTTCATTTGCATGAGCCGGGTTTTCTGGTAATTGTAGAGGCTCATTTTCGTTTTATGTCTTATTGCATTATTGAAACGGGTAGCAAGCAGTATCGCGTCAAAGCGGGCGACACCCTTGAAGTGGATCGTCTGGAGTCTGCCGAGGCGGGCAAGCCGTTCACGTTTGAGCGCGTGCTCATGGTCAGCGGCGAAGGCGACAAGTTTACGTTTGGCAATCCCGCGGTGAGCGGCGCCAGCGTCGTGGCGGATGTGGTCAGCCGCGCGGAACTGACCGTCATCAAAATCAAAGAGATCAAACTGTAACCTGACTTCCGCAAATCGCGGAAATCGAACACCAAAAATTTATGGCACATAAGAAGGGTCAAGGCAGCGTTCGTAACGGACGCGACAGCATCAGCAAGCGTCTCGGAGTGAAGCGTTACGGCAGCGAGACGGTGACCGCCGGCAGCATTTTGGTGCGCCAGCGCGGTTCCAAGTTCGTGGCCGGATTGAACGTCGGCACGGGCCGTGACTGGACGCTGTTTGCGCTGGTGGACGGCAAGGTGATGTTCGACAAGGGCAGCCGCCGCGTGAACGTCCAGGCCGAAGCCGCGACCGCCGCCAGCTAACTGCGCCGGGAAATTTCCAAGGCGAGGCCCGAGCCTCGCCTTTTTTGTTGCCGTGTTCATCGACGAAATAAAAATCTACGCCCGCCCGGGGCACGGCGGCAAAGGCTGCGTCGCGTTCCAGCGCGAAAAATTCCGGGCCAAGGGCGGTCCCGCCGGCGGCAATGGCGGCCGTGGCGGCGATGTCATTCTCGAAGCCGATCACGATCTTAACAATTTGATCGGCCAGTATTACCAGCCCCGGCTGCTCGCCCAGGACGGTCAGTTCGGCATGGGCAACGGCATGGATGGCAAGGCGGGCAAGGATCTGATCATTCACGTCCCCTGCGGCACCCTCGTATGGAAACTTCCCTCCACCGCGCCCGTGGAGAATGAGGAGGCGGATGAAGATGAGGACGAGGATGACGAAGCCCCACCCATGTCATCTGGTCTGCGCATCAGTTCCGGCAGCCGTCCGTTGATTCGTTCCTCGGCGGCTGGCAAGGCGATGGAAATCGATCTGGCGAATGAGGATGACGATGAGCCAAGCCACGCGCACGGTCCCACACCCGAAAGTGAGTTGGTGGCCGACCTGACCCAGCACGGCCAGCGGTTCACGCTTTGCAAAGGCGGTCGCGGCGGCCTCGGAAATCGCAACTTCGCCACCGCCACCCGTCAGACGCCGCGTTTTGCCCAACCCGGCGAGCCGGGTTCGGGTGAGGGGGAATATCTATTCGAACTCCGCATCATCGCCGAGGTGGGTTTGGTGGGTTATCCCAACGCGGGCAAATCCACGCTGCTCACCGCGATTTCGCACGCGCGTCCGAAAGTGGCGGCGTATCAATTCACGACGCTCACGCCGCAAATCGGCATTGTGGAATATGCTGATTTCTTCCGGCTGACCGTGTGCGACGTTCCCGGTTTGATCGAAGGCGCGCATTTGAATGTCGGCCTCGGACACGAATTTCTCCGCCATATCGAGCGGTGCAAGGTGCTGGTCATCCTGCTCGACATGGCCGGCGCGGACGGCCGCAATCCTTGGGACGATTACACAAAGCTGCTGCACGAACTGGAGATGTACGATTCCGCCTTGTTGGAAAAACCGCGCCTGGTGGTGGCCAACAAGATGGACGAGCCGGCGGCCGAGGAGAATTTGAAGAAGTTCAAACGCCGCGTCAAAAAGACTTCGGTGCTGCCCATAGCGGCGGCGTTCGATGAGGGCATCGAGAAATTCAAGCTGACGATTCGCGAAGCGGTGGAAGAAGCGGCCGGTGACGACGCGGCGAAGGCTCATTGACCTTTGACGCGGGGCGGGGATTACGTTTCAATTCGAGGGCGCCAAATGCCCGAAAGTGAAATGGAAATGGTGGAACAAGAACTCAACCCGCTGCCATATCAGCCGATATCGATGCGGGCTCCTTCAACGTGTCGAATCTCGAAGTAAGCGCGGATGCCACCAAAATTCCCAGGCCGGTATATCTCATGAATTATGAATCATGGGAGTACGGCGTCGGGCATCATGACGAACTTACGGATATATTTTCACTGGGCATGTTCCTCGCGAACCCGGCTTGCGGGCTGGCCGCCGCGCGTGAAGCCGAGCGACTCTTCCCGGAAAAACTGGCCAAAGGCTGCGCGGAGAAGGCGTAGTTTGGCCGGAATCTTAACCGCAATGGGAGTATCGCCAGTCGAAGGTTGATTCCATGAGACCGAAACGGTTCAATCTGTGGTTGTGATCGCAAAACGTGTCATACCGTGCCTCGATGTGCACGACGGCCAGGTAACTCGCGGCGTCCAGTTTGGCATCGCGGAAAAGGGCGGACTGCGCAATGTCGGCGATCCGGTGGAACTGGCGTTGCGTTACAATGAGCAGGGCGCGGACGAAATGGTTTTCTTCGACATCACCGCCACGGCTCACGGCCGGTCCACGATGGTGGATGTGGTGGAACGCGCCGCCGACCAGTGCTTCATGCCGCTCACGGTGGGCGGGGGGCTGCGCACGGTGGATGACATGTATACGATGCTGCGGGCGGGCGCGGACAAGATCAGCATCAATTCCTCCGCGCTGGCCACACCAGAGTTGATCCGCGCCGGGGCGGAAAAATTCGGCAGCCAGTGCATCGTGGTTTCCATCGATGCGAAGAAAGTCGCGCCGGATCGTTGGGAGGTTTTTTCGCACGGCGGCCGCAAGGCCACGGGATTGGAAGCGGTGGAGTGGGCGAAGCGCGCGGTGGCGCTCGGCGCGGGCGAAGTGGTGCTGAACAGCATCGATGCCGACGGCACCAAAAAGGGTTTTGATCTGGTGATCACGCGGCGCATCAGCGAATCCGTGGGCGTGCCGGTGGTGGCGAGTGGTGGCGCGGGAACGCGAGAACACATGGCGGAGGTCTTGCAGGAAGGCAAAGCCGACGCGGTGCTGGCCGCGAGCATCTTCCATTTTGGTGAATTTACCGTGGGCGAGGTGAAGGAGTTTCTGGCCGGCAGGGGCATTCCGGTCCGGCCGGTGTGACCACCAAAAGAAATTGATGAGCGCGCACGGAAAGGAACTGCTCGCGCTCGCGATTTTTTCACTGACCTACGTTTTAATTTGCGGCCGGCGCTGGAAAATTCTCCCTCTAAACCGTCCGGCGGCGACGCTCCTCGGCAGCGTGCTGATGGTGGCCTGCGGGATCATGACGCCGGAACAGGCTTATCGTTCGGTGGATTACGACACCCTCGTGCTGCTGCTCGGGATGATGATCATATCTTCCTACCTTTTCCTCGCTGGATTTTTCGATTGGGCGGCCGACGCGATTTTACGCCATGCCAAAAGTCCGCAATCGCTTTTGCTTTCTTTAATCATTGTGTCGGGCGGATTGTCAGCGCTGCTCGTGAACGACACGATTTGTCTGATGCTGACACCGCTGGTGGTCGCGGTAATGGTGCGCGGCAAACTACCATTGCCGCCGTATCTGCTCGCACTGGCGATGAGCGCCAACCTCGGCAGCGTGGCGACGCTCGTGGGTAATCCGCAGAACATGATCATCGGCCACATGTCGAAAATACCCTTCTTCAAATTTTCGGTTTCGCTGCTGCCGGTGGCCGTAATCGGAGTGGCCATCGAATATGCCGTCCTGTGGTTCGGCTTTCGAAAAGTGCTTGGTGAGACAAGAATACATCGGCCGGACAAAGGCCCTCGAAAAGTCGAACGCAGTTTGTTCGCTCTGACAGTCGGGGTGCTGACCTTGGTGTTTACGGGCTTTTTGGCGGGATACGACCTTTCGTGGACTTCGCTGGCCGGTGGAGTTCTGTTGATGGTCCTGGCACGGCGGGACACGCACGGGGTGCTCAAGATTGTCGACTGGCATCTCCTGGTTTTCTTCGCCGGCTTATTCATCGTTGTTGAAGGACTGAACGGAACGGGCCTGCCTGATCAGGCGTTTCAGAAAATGGCGCCGCTGTTCGGTGGTTCCGTTACGAGCCAGGCTTGGAATTTCTCATGGTTCTCTGTGCTCGGTTCGAACGTATTTTCGAATGTGCCGTTCGTGTTGGTGGCCGGAAAGTGGATCAATTATTTCGCGCAGCCGGAGTTGATGTGGAAGGTCATGGCGCTGGCGACGACATTTGCCGGCAATCTCACCATCCTCGGATCGGTCGCCAACATCATCGTGATGGAATCCGCGCGCAAGCATGTGGAAATGGGATTTTGGGAATACGTGCGCTATGGCTTGCCGGTGACCATCCTGACGACCATCGCGGGGATGCTCGTTTTGCTGGCCATGCATTAGCGGACCCTGATTCTGGCCTTTCCGACCGCCCCGAAAGCGGTTAATAAATTCAAACGCACGAACGATGAAGAAAGCACTCGCGACCCTCGGCTGGATTTTGCTCTCGGTATTGGGAGCCTGGGCGTACTTCACGCTCGCGTTGCATCGCGGCGAGCAGATCAGTTCCATCTACATCCTCATCGCGGCGCTCTGCAGCTATGCGATCGGCTACCGGTTTTATTCCAAGTGGATTGCGGCGAAAGTGCTGATGCTCGACGACCGCCGCGCGACGCCATGCGAAGTGCATGACGACGGCAAGGACTTCGTTAAAACCGACAAGTGGATCGTCTTCGGCCAGCATTTCGCGGCGATTTCCGGGCCCGGTCCGCTGGTGGGACCTGTGCTGGCGGCGCAGTTCGGTTATCTGCCGGGGACACTTTGGATTTTGATTGGCGTGGTGCTGGGCGGCGCGGTCCAGGACTTTGTGGTGTTATTTTGCTCTTTGCGACGCGATGGCAAATCGCTGGGACAAATGGTGAAGGAAGAGTTGAATAGCACGGCGGGCTTCATCGCGTTGGTGGGCATCCTGGCCATCATCGTGATTCTGCTGGCGGTCCTCGCGCTCGTCGTCGTGAAGACGCTCGCGGAAAGTCCGTGGGGCCTGTTCACCGTGAGCGCGACCATTCCCATCGCCTTGTTCATGGGGTGTTATCTGCGGTATGGCCGCGTGGGAAAAGTGCGGGAAGCCACGGCCATCGGTATCGTGGGGCTGCTGGGCGCAGTGTGGGGTGGCAAATTGATCCACGAGAGTCCGGCGATGGCCAAATTATTTGGGATGCACGACATGACGCTGGCGTGGGGCATCATCATTTACGGTCTTGCGGCCAGCACGCTGCCGGTCTGGCTGTTGCTGGCGCCGCGCGGGTATCTCAGCACGTTCATGAAGCTGGGAACCATTGTCGCGCTGGCGGTGGGGATATTTCTCGTGCTGCCCGATTTAAAGATGCCGGCCATCAGCAAGTTCGTCGATGGCTCCGGACTCATCATTGCGGGCAAGGTGTTTCCGTTCTGCTTCATCACCATCGCCTGTGGAGCGATCTCCGGATTTCACACGCTAATATCGAGCGGAACGACGCCCAAAATGTTAACGCGCGAATCCTACGCCCGGCCGGTGGGTTATGGCGCGATGTGCCTGGAATCACTGGTCGCGATCATGGCGTTGATTGCGGCGTGCACGCTGGATCCGGGAATCTATTACGGAATGAACGTCCCCAGCGCCGGAGCAAACAGCGAGGTGCGCGCGGCCGCCGTGACGGCGAAATTAAGCGCGGCGGGTTCCGATTTGACCGTGAGCGCGAGCGCCATGGATCAACTGGCGGCCGAGGTGAACGAAAAAACGCTGTTCAGCCGCACCGGTGGCGCGGCGACGCTGGCGGCGGGCATGGCGAACATCTTTTCCAAGGTCACGCACGGGCGGGGTCTGGATTTATGGTATCACTTCGCAATCATGTTTGAGGCGTTATTCATCCTGACGACCATTGACGCCGGGACGCGGGTGGGACGTTATCTGCTGCAGGATTTAATAGGTGGTGTCTGGAAACCAATGGCCGACACCAAGAATTTGGGAGCGAATCTGGTCGCCAGCGTTTTGCTGGTGGGCGGTTGGGGATATTTCTTAATTCAAGGTGTGCGTGATCCGCTGGGCGGCATTAATTCGCTCTGGCCGTTATTTGGCATCGCCAATCAAATGCTCGCGGGCATTGGGCTGTGTCTCGGTACGACGATCATCTTGAAAATGACCCTGCAACCGCGCAGTGATGGCGCGCAGCCGGCCAAACCCGCGCTGGCGCTGCTGACCTTGATTCCGTTGGTGTGGTTGCTCGCGGTCACGATCACGGCCGGCGTACAAAAAATCTGGCACTCCGATCCGCGCATCGGATTCCTCGCGCAGGCAAAGGCGCTGAACGAGAAGTTGCCGGCGCTCGAGCAGGCGCTGACGGCGGCCAGGACCGCTGGTGACGCTGCTGTCCTCCAGGCCGCCGAGAAAGCGCTGCACGCCAATCGCGTGCTGCATTTCAACAACCTGCTCGATGCGGTTGTGGCGGGGGCTTTCCTCGCGTTGATTGCGGCCATCGTTTTATTGAGCGTGCGCGAGTGGATTTTATTGCTCGCCCGGCGCAAGCTGGCGGTATTGCACGAGACCAAGCCGGTCTGGCTGCCGGATTATGCGGTGGCCGAGTCGCGGCCGCTTCACGTCGCGAGCCTGATTGCGGTGGCATTCGCGCTGGCCAAGGAACTTTCCGGCGAAGCGGAAATGGAACGGGCGCACGTGGTAGCCGCCCATTGTGCGTGCGAACATATGCCGGCGGAAGGTGCGGTGGTCGAGCAGAGTGTGGCGACGGTGCGTTCAGACAAGGATATCTATCTGGACGTGGCGGAAAAGAAATTCAAAGGCATCAAGCAGTGTTGCTAGCAGCCTGCGGAATCATTTTTCATCAAGATGCAACGCCTCGGATTATTTGGTGGTTCGTTTGATCCGATTCACCTCGGGCATCTGCTCGTGGCGCAGGCGGCGCGTGAGGAGTTGGAACTGGACCGGCTGTTCTTTATTCCGACGGCGCAGTCACCTTTCAAGCCGGACGGCGCAGTCACTCCGGCGGCTGCGCGGGTGTGTCTGCTGCGTCTGGCTCTTGCCGGCGTGACGTGGTGCGGCATTGACCAACAGGAGGTTCAACGGGGTGGCGTGTCTTATACGATTGATACGCTTCGCGAATACAAGCGGCGGCATGCGGGAGCCGAACTGTTTTACCTAATTGGCGCGGACAATGTGCCGCAACTGGCGAAATGGCGCGAAGCTGAGGAACTGGCCCGGTTGGCGGAGTTTGTCGTGATCCCGCGTCCCGGCGAGGTTGAGACGCCATTTTCTGCGCCGTTTCGCGGGCGCCGCCTGGCGGGTTTTCCCACTGCGATTTCGTCCACGCAAATTCGTGCGCGCGTGAAGGCAGGCGTGTCGATCCGCCATTTGGTGCCCGATACGGTGGCGGAGGCGATCCGCAATAATCGGCTTTATCTTTAAGGCTTTCCCCGGCATCATTGCCAGAGATGGATTCAAGAAAACTGGCTTTGCTCTGCGGCGAACTCGCGGACAACAAAAAGGCGGCCGACATCACCATACTGGATGTGCGCGATTTGTCGTCCGTGACGGACTATTTCGTCATCGCTTCCGGCACTAGCGAGCCGCATCTTCGCGCCATCATGGACGAGATTTCCGACGAGTTGCGCGACCATGACGTCCGGCCCCGCGCCATCGACGGCACGCTGCAAACCGCCTGGGTGGTGATGGATTATTTTGATGTCATCGTCCACGTCATGCGCGCCGATGTGCGTGAACGGTATGACTTGGAAACGCTGTGGGGTGACGCGCCCCGCGTCTCGGGCAAGAAAAAGGCCAGGCGCCCCGCCAAAGCTGTGACCAAAAAAAAGACGGTTTAGAGGTTTATTTGGAGCCCTGGCACAGTCTCCGCAAATGAAACTACTCGGCTTTTGGCGGAGTGTCGTTGGAAATCTGGACCATTTCATCCAGCACCTTCCGAAATTCTTCCAGTCCTGGCGCGGGAATGATAATCGTATCACGCCGTCCTCCAACGTCCTCGGTAATACGTAAAAACCGCCCCCGGGGATTTTCCTTCAACGAGAGGACGAATGTCTTCCGCTCGATCTGGATTTTCACTGATTTAAGGGTGTCTTCGTTAACGGGCGGCTTCGCGGAATTATAAGGACGGTCGCCCTGAGGACGGCCGCCGTACGATGGGCGGTCATTTGAAATCATACGCAATTTCCCAGTTAAGGCACCTGTGGCACCCTTGTCTAAATCTCTAAAAACAACCTCAGCCACAATCAGAGATTGTCAACTGTGGAATTTTATCGAGGAGACGAATCGCGTGGGATCGGGGGCATTGGCCAGGCGCCAGAGATAGACGCCGACGCCGATAACGAGGAGCAAATTAACGCTCATGGATACACCGTGCCAGCGGCCAAAGTAACGAGCGGCCACTTCCCGCTCACCGGGTTTGCTGGTGGTGGAGTATTTGATGGTGTGCAGGGCTTTCATTTTCGGCTGGAGCCAGAAGCCGCCCAGCAATGCCGCGCTGCACATGCCCACCAGGAGGAAGAGGCGAAAGCGCTCAGGTTGCTTGCCGAGATAGAGCCATTCGGCCAGCAGATGCGCGCACGCGACCACGCTGCAAATGGCTTGAAGTGCGAAGTAACGCGATACGAAAATTTGCGCGATGGCACCCGAGAAATAGGGATAATTATTCGGGCCAAGTAACGCCTTCATTTCCGGGGAAAATGAGGCCTGCCCGATCCCAAACGTGAAAAAGATGGCGCCGCCAAACCAAATGGCAGCGTTTACCAAGGCCACAAATCTCAGGAACCCAATCACGAACGGAGCCTACAGGAGACCCGCGACGAAAGCCAAGCGGCCAGTATCGAATCCACCGCTTTAGAGAATGTTTGCCGCCAACTCCGCCAGTTCGGAGCGCTCGCCTTTTTGCAATTCAATGTGGGCGGCCACCGGTTCCGCGCGAAAACGGCTGACGATATAGTTGAAGCCGTTCGACGAGGAATCCACGTAAGGATTGTCGATCTGATAGGGATCGCCGGTGAACACCACCTTGGTTCCGTCGCCGACGCGTGTGATGATCGTCTTGGCTTCCAGCGGCGTCAGGTTCTGCGCCTCATCGATGATCATAAACTGATTGGCGATGCTGCGTCCGCGGATATAGCTGAGCGCCTCCACCACGATGCTGCCGGAGCGCATCAGATCGCCGCTGCGGCGATGCTCGTGGCCCATGTTCAGGTCCCCCAGCATTTCCAGCGCGTCATGAATGGGCTGCATCCACGGCGCGAGCTTCTCTTCGAGCGAGCCCGGCAAAAAACCGAGTTCCTTGCCCATCGAAATTGTGGGCCGCGCGACCACCAGTCGGCGGAATTCTCGGTCGAGCACCGTGCGCTTGAGTCCCGCGGCCATCGCCATCAACGTTTTGCCCGTACCCGCCTTGCCCATGAGCGTGACCAGCTTGACCCGTTCATCGAGCAGCGCGTCGAACGCAAAATGCTGTTCGCGATTGCGCGGTTTGATGCCCCAGACTCCTTCGCGGTTATCGATGATGGGAATCAACTTCGTGCCGGTGGCATCCACCTTGGTGAGCGCCGTGCGCTTCGGATTATTTTCCTCGAACAGCGTGCAGTATTCGTTGGGGAAATATTTTTTGCCGCCGTTGATTTCAAGTTCCCCGTTCGCCCGGAAGGACGCGAGCCGTTCGGCGGAAACGGTCATCTCGATCATGCCCGTGTAGAGATCCTTGATTAGAATCCGGTCGTTCTCGTAATCCTCGGCCTGGAGGCCCAAGGCGTCGCCCTTGATGCGCAGGTTGATGTCCTTTGTCACCAGCACCGTTTCCGATTTGGGCTGCGATTTTTGAATTTGGATCGCCTGCGCCAGGATGCGGTTATCCACCGAATGCGTCCCAAAAACCGCGTGGCCGTTTTTCGCGGGCGTGGCCTTGGGAAAAACGATCCGCAGCCGGCCGCCGTTCGGGAGATTCACGCCGTCGCTCAGGCTGCCGGTCGCGCGAAAGCCATCGAGCATGCGCGAGACCGCGCGGGCATTCTGGCCCAGCTCGGTGGATTCGCGTTTGAAACGGTCTATTTCCTCAATGACTTCGATCGGGAGGAGGACGTCGTTTTCCTCGAAGCTGAGCAGGGAGTTGGGATCGTGGAGCAGGACATTGGTATCAAGAATGTAATTCTTTTTCACGTGAGAATTCTGTGGCTTGGAGGCGAGACATGCGCTGATACCACTTCTTAATGCGGGTATGAGCGACGGGCAAACGATATCGCCCGGAATAAAGGAAATTGGCAAGCATGCCAAACAAATCGAAATCAACGAAACGCGGATGGTTATCCAGGAGAAACGGCTTGTGAATCAACATTTCCTCGTACGGCACGAGGCGTTCTTCCAGCAATGCGAGCAACTGCTTTTGCTGCGCGCGCCACTGGTCGAGACAGCCGCGCCCAAACTTGCGTTCCTTGTGGCGAATGAATGCAAGCTGTTCTGCCTTCGGCACCTGTTTCTTCCAGAAAATGTCGTTCAACTTGAAGCAGCAACCTTCGATGTCGTTTTCGATGTTGCGCCAGATGAGCGATTGCACGCCCTCGAGTTCCCACGGAAACAGCCCCAACTCCAACTTCTCGTCGAGATACTTCGCGATCACCTGCGAATCCTCGCTCACCTCGAACAGCACCGACCGGCCGTCCCGAATGATGGGCACGCCATAGTAGCGTTGTTTGGTCAGTTTCCACACCAGCGACCGTTCCGTATTGGGAACATTGACGATTTTGAAGCGAACCCCGGCATACTCCAGGATCCGGCGCTGCACGATACAAAATGGGCTCCAGGGGAATTGAAACAATTCAATCATGACGTGTTCGGCTCGGGTAGGCCACCAGCCGACTTTAGGTACGGGGTCGAAGGGTGACAAGGGGAAATCGCGGGCATTGCACAAGGGGTGCGCCTTGCTTCACCTTGATCAGGCTTTCCCAGCCTTGATTAGCCTTTAGGAGCGTTGATTCCCTGCGACTTGCCTCTTCCTGCTTTCGCGATCGAGTGTTCCCATTCGCGAGTCCCACATCAACATGCTAAAACTCCCCGCTGTGCCGTTTTGCCCCTGAGCGAGGCGTCTCCTGCCGGATATTTGGGTTCGTTTTATTAATCGAAACAGTTCAGAATATTCATAACCGTCTTTCCCCAAATCATTTGTAAATTTTCCCAGTTGGGTTCGTTTCGTAAAATTTACATTTTCGTGAACTTACACCGCGCTCCCCAAAACCCACGCTGCGCAACGTTGCCTCACAGAGTGACACACAACGCAACAGGCCGTACGGCTCCATGACCACGCCGAACCATGCCTTGTCCATCCCTGCCCGAGCCCGGTGCCATCGCGTTCCCAATCCGACCCCAAGTGATCGTTACCCGGTACAAACGGGAGACCCTGGGCAGTCCTTTCGAGGGTAGGCAAGTACTGGCCAGTCCGGCTCGCACCTCCGGCAACACCGTCGGAAAATTTAACCGAAGACCGCAAAGAAAACGAAGCTCCGTCCCCGCCATTGAACCAACTCAAATCACACTTCGTTCCCTTTGTTACCTTCGGTAAATATCTCCTGCATTCCATTTCCCTCGGCGACTCCCCGCGGTTAATTCCCATCAAAATTCAAATGTCAAAGATCATTGCCCCGCCCGGCCCTGCACTCAGGCCCCCATGGCGGGACACTCCACAACCCGACCTTATCCCACGCTCTCAAGAATTACAAGTAAATTCTAGAAAAATCGTAAGAATTATGGATATGCCGGCGGCGGGGAATTCGACGGAAAGGGGTCTCCGCCCGGCATTTCATTGCGGTATAATCCGGCCGTTGTTATTTTTCCCGCAGGGTTGATTGGCCGATTATTTTCAGCGGAGTTGCCTTGAAGTGAAAGAGGCCGGCCAGCCCGAACCAAAAGCTGCACCGCCTGGCGACCCCGCAAAGCCGGGTGCCAATTCAGAAGCTGCGAGGACGCCCCCGGCGGTGAGTTGACCGTTAGCCGAAAGCATACGCCTATGCCTTTTTGAGGCGAGTTTGGAGGAATTGCAGCGGCTGCTTCTCGCGGGCGGTTTTGCCTCGACGTCCGGGAACAACTTTCTCCCGGGGTCAGTGTTTGGGAGGTATGGAATTGGAGGCCTGGCGACCCCGGCGCGAGAGAAAATTCTACGTCATCAACCAGCCACTGTTTCGCTGCATGGTCATGCTGCTCCTTGGCTTCGCCATGCTCATGCTGATGCCCACGTGGCGGGACGATTCGCGTCGGAAACCCCCGCGAGGCAGCCAGGTCGCACCGCAGGTGGTCGCCGTGGAAAGCGACGTGGGCCTGCTGGTTTCTTCCGAGGGCTCGTTGTGGTGCTGGGGCGGCACCGTTTACAAAACCCTCCTGGTCGAGGAACCGGCCGAGGGTTTGCAGCGCATCGGGCGCGATAGCGATTGGCTCAGCGTGGCCGCGCGCCATTTCATGGCTGCCGGATTGAAAACGAACGGCACCCTTTGGTATTGGGGATGGAACGGCTTTGAGGGTGACGCCAGGCCGTGGAACCTGAGACGGATTCTGGTCCCGACGCGCTTTGGCAAAGACAAGGACTGGGTCCAGGTCGCCGCCAGCATGGAACATTGCCTGGCGCTCAAGGGCGATGGTTCATTGTGGGCGTGGGGCAGAAACGAATACGGGCTGTTGGGTAATGGCACCACCAACGATCAACTGACGCCCACGCAGGTGGGCCGCGATCTCAACTGGCGTTCCATCGCGGCCGGAGGAGTATCCAGCTTCGGCTTGAAAACGGACGGTACCCTGTGGGCGTGGGGAAATTTGACCGGCACGAAGGTCGTCCCCACTCCCGCTCCGATCGATACCCGTGGCGATGTCGTTGCCATTTCCGCCGCCGATTTTTGTGTCCTCGCGCTGCGCGCTGATGGCACGTTGTGGGCCGCCGGGAGAAACGCACACGTGCTGGCCTCAACTTATATTCCCGGGCCGACGAATGTGCTGGTCCGCCTCGGCGGTGACTGCGATTGGAATGAAGTGCGCACTGGCGGGAGGACCTTTTTCGCTCACAAGCGGGATGGTACCTGGTGGGTGGGAGGGATCCTGCGTTTTTATCCCGGTGCTCTGCCGGTGCCGCGTCCGCTTGCCTTCCAGTCGGAGCCGTGGTCGCTCTCACCGGGTTTGGGCGATGCCTTGGTGTACGATCAAAACGGCAACCTTTCGCGTTCGACCATTTATGTGAACACCAACCTGATGACAAAACTCAAAATGGCCGTAAACCGATGGGGACAAAGCTTCGGGCACACGCAGTTTTTCAGTCCCAGGAATTTTCCGCTGCAAGCCGTGCCCACGAGAGTCTATGAAATGCCCCCGGAGTTAAGTTCGAAGCGGTAGTCGGCTGGATTCGGCCCCACCGAACCCGGCGCGCGCAGCGGCTGGCAGGGCCTCATTCCGGCTCGCTCCGCTCGCCTGCATGAGGCCCTGCCAGCAAAAGTGTAACCCATGTGGTGAGCACGTTTGTTACCTATGTGGTGAGCACATTCAGAGGGCTGCCCTACCTTGGAAAAAACCGCGCAAGCGGAGCAATCGGGAAGCGCCCAGCGACAGGCTGGGAGAGCGTCAGCTTTGGTTGTCCAGAGCGGCGCTGATCACGGAGGCCGCGAAGTGTTGGCGATTACGGGCCGCAGTGTGTGAATAATGAATTTTATTCCGGTTGCGGTTAGCTTTGTCGAAACGCAAGGTGCTTACGGTGGGTTAACGAACGCTCGTTGCGTAACAAGGAGCCCGTGTTAATATCCGAACAAGGTGTTCGTATATTAAATTAGTTAGCCTCCTTTAACCATATGCCCCAACACAAACAATTCATTGGACGGTGGGTTTCATGGGAGCTGGGCGCTCGCGTTGAGCAGGAGCTTTTTGATGATGGAAGGTTTGAAGGAGCCATCTTCGAGGAGGACGGAAATGTTTTTGGCAGTGCCAAAGGAACTTGGAATTTGAATGGGGACACAATTCAGTGGCGTTACACATCCGCCACCGAAAACTTACCGGTCCCGAAGGGGCTGGAGATTGACAAGATCACACATTTGGATGACTTCAGTTTTTCAGTGCAGCCGCTTCGCGGCAAACGCACCCACTGGCATTATCGTCTGACAGAGAGCAGGGAGACTTCCACCAATTTCGATTTGGAGGAGGTGCAGCCATTCCTGAAACGGATTGCCGCTCTTGTTGATTCGGGATTTGGGCCGTCCGAAATAGATGGGCTCATGAAGAAAGCGAAGAAATTGAAACCGGACCAGAGTTGCTACTTCACGTTCCTGGTTGTTTCCGACGGAACTGCTTCTCCGCTGCGCATCCGCGTATTTATGGATGACGTGGACGCTCCAGATATTTACCTTTACGCGTCCAAGAAGCTCGCCAACCAGATAGATGATGAGATTAAGAAGTTGGACATACCAAGCAGAGGCTAAGGGTGTCAGATGCACACAGTCACGACACGTCCCCCAAATCAGGAAGAACAGCGCGTGCTTCAAGCGCAGAAGCGGCCTGACGTTGCTTCGTTTGGCTGTCTGACGATTATTTTCGGAATCGTTCCCTTCTTCCTGCTCGGAAAGCTCGGAGCATGGATAGGCGGCTTCGCTTCCGACCAGTCGGTTGTTTATGGGCGCTGGATTGGATGGGCGGTTGGGGTTGGCATTCTTGTTTTGGCACTTGCGGCCTTCATCCCTTACGCCCGGCGACAGCAGTTGCGCGGACGCAAGGATGTTGATGAGCAGTTAGTGCAGGAGATTGCTGTCTCACAATCGCGAGTTGTTGAGATTTTCCTGATTAGCGACAACGAGCCGATTCTTGCCTTTGAGATTGGAGAGGGGAAGATTCTGTTTCTGCAGGGGCAGTGGCTGCGAGATTCCAGCACTTATGGAGCGCCCCGGCAAAACGACGATCCGGAGGAACAGTTCTTGAATGGGCTTCCCAAGCCTTTCAGCTTTCCCAGCACTGCTTTTACCGTGGCGCGACTTCCACATTCAGGACGAGTCTTGAGCATTGCAGTTCGCGGGGATTATCTTGCGCCCGAGAAGAAAGTCGAAGCGCTCCGGCGTGAGTATGAGTTTGGGGATTCAGAGCTATTTAATGGATCGCTTGAGGACATCGCTGGAGTATTGTTACGGGAACATGCGAAACGAAATGACACCTGCTGAGTAGCTCGAAATCGACATGTTGATAGGCAAAGAGTTATGCATCGCCAGGTATTTTCGTCATTGGTCCGTCTCAGAGACCGTTGGCTCGCTAACCATGCGCTGCAGAGCACAGACAGAGTGACGCGAGCGGGGCTACGCACTTGTTTAGCGTTTGCCTTGTCGGTGGCGTTCTTTGTCGGCGGGGCGTTTCTCCATTGCTACCTTCAGCTACCAGCCGACCTTGGACTCCTTGATTATTTACTGCCTTGGACTCCGCTGCTCATTTTCCTATTGATCGTCCGACACGCACCCGATTGGTTTGAGCGTCTTGTTGGCAGCAGGCTCGCCGCGAGGATTTTCTGGTGCATCGTTTTTGCTTTTCTCACACTTCCAGTCAGTTACCTCGTTTGTTTGCCATTTTTTGGTTCAGGAGTTTTTTATGATGAATATACGAGAGTCACGGCCTCTTAAGAAACTAGCGTCGAGGTCATGAGGTGGTGAGCAGTGTAAAGCCAAGGGCGGTGGCATTTGGTTGGAGGCGTTTGATTTTCTTGGGTTTGTGTTTTTCTTCGGCTTTGGCCCAGACGGAAGGATCGTAAGGAGAGCGATGCTTGATTAGGTGCCAGATGACCTGGCCAATTTGTGGGCCATGGCGGTAATTGGCTTGGAGGATGGCCAGGTCGGTGACGCCAGTCAGGTCGCTGATGCCGTTGTGGATTTGGAGATTCATTTGGGTGAGGGCTTTTTGGAGGTGTTGCACATGGCTGCCCGCATAACGGATGAGGTTGGCTCGATGGCGCAAGAGCGAGCGCACGGCGCAAATTTGTTCAGGAGGCCGGAAGCTGGCGCGCAACAAGCCGACGGAGTGCAGGTATTGAATCCAGCACTACGATCACGACCCGTTCGATAAAAGTTTCGTGGTCGGTAGCCACTGGCGTTTGAAGTTTAAAGTCCCCTCTCTCCGTGCTCTCTCCCGCGACGCGGGGAGAAAGTGTTTTCAGGACATCCTGGGTGATTCCCGATGCCAGTGCGACCGGCGGGTTGATTCCGCCGGCGCTTGCGGCTCTGAAAGTGTTTTGTTAGAAGTGTCTTGACCATGAAAAAGCAACGGCATCCGGGGGAAGCGGATGAAGCCAATCGCGAGATGTGGCGCTTCTTGCGGGAGGAGAACTGGGCGGGCTTTCAGGAACGCGTGGCCAAAGGCGAGTGGGATCCAAACCGGCCTCTCATCATGGCTTTGTCATCCGGTGGTGATTACCCCCTTTCATGTCGCGGCGAGAGGGGTATCCCACAATCGAGAAAATTTGCCGTTGGAAGGTGCCGTCGGCAAAAACCCCAAAAATATTTATTCACGCAATAACGCACGGCAGCCCACACACAAAACAGCGAAGGCTTGCCCAACGTTCTGTCAAGATATAATAAGATTCCGCATCTCATTGTTAATCACTTATTTGCACGGCTAATTATTTGGCGTGTCGGCCCGGTCAGCGAAGGTGACGCGTTTCCAGACCGCGATCTCGCGCTCGTTGTCGGCCGCCACCGTCCCATCTCTCCGTACTTAAACGACTTGCAAAGATTTATCCGTATCGGAAACTGGCTTATTGAAAACTTCGAGCTTTACCCTCCTCGTCGTCGGTTCGTTCCTCACCCTTGCTGGCCCGCTGATTTCTTTGGCGCAAGTTTCTCACAATATCGCCGCCGCGAATATTGTTGTGGTCCAGAACGACACCAATAACACGACCGCGTCCGTCACCCTCAGCACGCCGCTGGTGATCAATGATTTTCGCATTCGCACCGGCTCGAATCGCGGCGACTACAACATTCAGATCGGCGCCGCGTCCACCGACGACGTCGCGGGCGGCATTCTCATCGGCTGCATCGATCAGAACGGTCGCGACAATGGCGAAACCGCCTTCCCCGGCATGAACTACGGCACGGTCTCGATCGACAGCAACGCCAGCGGCTCGCCCGGTTCGAGCGGCGAATACTGGCTCGCGCTGTTTCAAGCGCCCGGCAATGCCGAATACAATTTCAACGTCGCGGCCGCGTGGTTCCCCTACAGCGACGGCTGGTATGGCGGCTGGCTCAACAACGCCACCGGCGTCAACGGCGGCGCGAACAATCATTTCATCGGCAACCCCAGCCTCGTGCTCGGCACTCACGTGGTGGACCAGGGCGGCGGAAAAACCAAAGTGGACCTGCGTCCGTTTGGCCTCGATTGCAGAACCAACGCCGTCCTGCTCGCCGTCGGCGGGAAGAACGAGGCGAACTTCGCCCTCTCCGCCACCAACAGCGACGGCACCTGGACCATTACGTGTCATGATGACAATGGCGGCACCGAGCAGGACTACGTCGGCTTCGTTTGCATTCCGCTCACCAATCATACGGTCGTTTCCGGCCGGTTCATGGGAGACGGCAGCATCGCGGTGCAGAGCCAGCCGTTCCAGGTCGTCAACTCAGGCAATGGCACCTATCACCTCACCATTCCCGGCATCAACCCCGCCAACGGCGTCCTGCTCGTTTCGCCGGAAGCGGGCGGCAGCATCAACGGCGACAACCTCATCAGCTACCAGATCAGCGGTGACGGCTGGGACATCCAAACGCGCGACATCACCGCAGGCTTCACCCCGATCCTGCAAAATCTGGATGCCGCCAACGCGGTTGCGTCCTTCGTTTACATTCCCGGCCCGACGCCCGGCGCCACTTCCTTGCGCTGGAACGGCGGCGCCATCACCAACTGGGATCTCACCGCGAATCAGGCCTGGCGCAACGCGGCCAATAACGCGCTCACCAATTACGCCGATGCCTGCAATGTAATTCTCGACGACACGGCCGCCAGTTTCTCCGTCAATCTCACGACCTCGGTCGCGCCGTTCCAAGTGACGGTTTCCAACGTCGCGAACAATTATGTCATCGGCGGCAACGGCCGCATCGCCGGCACGGGCGGTCTGACGAAGCGAGGCACGGGCAAGCTTACCCTCTCGGAAACCAACACTTACACCGGCGACACCTTCATCACGCAGGGAACCCTGGCGTTGAATGGCAACGCCTGCATACCGTCGGGCGCCGGGTTCGGCGACACCGTGGTAAACGGAACGCTGGATGTGGCGGCGTGGAGCTGCACGCTGAACAACCTTGCGGGCGGCGGTGTCTTGGATAATGTCACTGCCGGCGGCGCGCCTGCGTTGCGAATTTTTCAAACCGCTCCCACCACTTTTTCCGGGCCGTTGAAAAACACCACCGGCTCGTTGTCGCTGCTCCTCGACGGCGGCGGCACGTTGACTCTCGCCGGAGCCAACTCCTTCAGCGGCGGGCTGACTGTCAGTAACGGGACGCTCATCGTCGCCAGTTCCGCCGGCTCAGGTGCGGTGACAGTAAAAAGCAACGGCCGCCTGGGCGGCTCGGGCTTCGTCAACGGCGGAGTGATCCTGGCCGACCAAAGCTCGTTGAAATTGACCGCCAACGCGCCGCTGCATACCGGTCCCGTGACTTTGAACGGCACCGTTCAGGTCAATGTCGGCGGCGTCTCCCTCACCACGGCCGGGACGTATGCCATCCTGAATCACGGCGCGCTGAGCGGACCCGGTTCCTTCAAGTTGATTCTCCCGCCGGGCTTGCAGGCGAACGGTTTCACCGCCGCCCTCGTGGATTCGCCGACGCAACTGCAACTCGTCGTCACCGCCGCCGGTGTCACCGGCACCATTGCCGATGTGCGGCATGTCGTCATCCTGATGGATGAGAACCGCTCGCTGGACCATTACTTCGGCACCTTGAAGGGCGTGCGCGGCTTCAACGACCGAAACGCGCTGCAACTCGCGCCCGGCACGAATATCTTTTATCAGCCCACCGGCACCGGCTACGAGCTGCCCTTTCACACCAGCGTGCAGTGCCTCACGGATGTGAACCATTCCTGGTCGGTCACGCACACCGCCGTCAACAATGGCAAAAACGACACGTGGGTGCCCAGCAAGGGCGCGGAAACGATGTGTTATTATGACCGCACCGACCTGCCGTTTTATTACTCGCTGGCGGAGTCATTCACCATCTGCGACGAATACCATTGCTCCGTATTGTCCTCCACCGATCCGAATCGTTTCACGTTCATGACCGGCATGGTGGATCCGCACGGCACCGGCGGCGGCCCGGAGATTGACAACAGTTCCATTCCCGGCGGCTATACCTGGAAGACCTACCCGGAATTTCTGCAAGACGCCGGCATCTCCTGGAAAGTGTTCATGGTGAACGGCGACAGCTCGGAAAATGTGCTCACCCGTTTCGCCGCCTACAAGCAGGCCACGCCGGGCAACCCGCTCTACGACCGCGCCCGGGTCGGTTACTCCAGCCTCACCGCCATGATCAACGGTTTCAAGGCCGCCGTGTCCAACAACACCCTGCCGTCCGTTTCGTGGATCGTCGGCACCGGTGACCACAGCGAACATCCGCCCAACTCGCCCGCGAACGGCCAGGTGCAGCTCAAGCTGTTGCTCGATGCGCTCGCGTCCAACCCCAACGTCTATAAATCCACCGTCGTCATCTTTAACTATGATGAGAACGATGGCTTCTTCGATCACGCCATGCCCATTCTCCCGCCGCCCGGCACGCCCGATGAATTTGTCGGCAGCCTCCCGATCGGCCTTGGCATCCGTGTGCCCGCGCTGCTGATTTCTCCGTGGTCCCGCGGCGGCCGCGTTTGCTCGCAGGTGTTCGACCACACCTCCGTGATCCGGTTTCTCGAAACCTGGACCGGTGTCATCGACACGAACATCAGCGACTGGCGCCGCCAGGTTTGCGGCGACCTCACCAGCGGTTTCGATTTCGCGCATCCCGATCTCGATTATCCCGTCATCCCCGGCGTCCCGGAAGTCTATTGCCCCAGCGGCACCACGCCGCCCGTGCCTTCGCCGCAGATCTATCCCATCCAGGAAAATGGCACGCTGACGCCGATGCCTCTGCCCTATCAGCCGAACGCCTCCTGCACGTTGAATACCGGCGCGAGCACGTTCACCATCAACATGACCAACACCGGCGCGGCTTCGGTGCATTTCGCCATTTATCCCAACGCCTTCCGCACGGACGGCGCGTGGCAGTTTGATGTCCCTTTCACCAACTCCGCCGGGATGTCTTTCAGCACCGCCACCACCGCGGGCAATTATGATTTCAGTTGCTACGGCCCCAACGGATTTCAACGCCGCTTCGCCGGCAACCTGACCGCCGACGCGCAAAAGATCGAAGCCACCTCCATTTTGAATCCGGCCAACGCCGGCCTCAAGATCGCCCTGGCCAACCCCTCCGCGTCCTCCGTCACATTCGTCGTCACCAACGGCTACTTCCTCAACAGCGCCGTCAGCTACAACCTGCCGGCGCATACCACGAACGTCGTGAACGTCGGCAGCGAAACCAATAATGGCTTCTACGACGTCACCGTCACCGCCAGCGCGGATGCCGCCTTCGTCCGCCGCTTCCTCGGCCGCGTCGAAGCCTACACCGCGCCGGTTGTGTCCGGCGGCAGCCTGCAAGCGAACGGCGCTTTCCAATTCACCTTCAGCGGGCCGCTCGGCCAGCCCTACAAAGTCATGGCCACCACCAACGTTGCCAATCCCGCCGCCTGGACTCCTGTCCTCTCCGGCAATTTTGGCGACGAACCCATCACCTACACCGAATCAAATGTCGTGGGTTTCCCAACCCGCTTCTACCGGCTCGTTTCGCCATAATTCCGGCCTCGGGCTGTGGCGGGTCACGTGGTGTTGAAGGCGAGCGTGCCGCTTGGCGAACTATGGGGTTACGCAAACGCGATCCGCGGCCTGAGCCGCGGCCGCGCGACCTATAGTATGACGCCGTCGCACTTCGAGCGAGTGCCCGAAGCGCTGGCGGCCGAAATCGCCCGCGACGCCGGCGTCCGTCGCGCGAAGTGATGAAATGACAAAGCGTGGCCTGTGATAAAAACAGGCCACGCTTTTTTTGGTAGCGCCACTCGCGATGACCCTGCCGTTCGAAGCGCCACGCCGCCCTTGCCACGGTTCCCACGTCGGGCCAAATTGAACCATGAAAGCTTTTCTTTCGGTCGCACTTTGGTTGTGTGCTCCGGCGATTTCGCGCGCGGGCGATCCTGCCCCGCTGCCGGCACCGCCCTCGACGAACGCCGTGCCGAATTTTGCGCAAGTCGAGCCGGGCGTCTGGCGCGGCGGCCAGCCGACCACGGAAGGATGGAAATATCTCCAAAGCCTCGGCGTCTCCAACGTCGTGAAGCTCGATACGCTGGGCGAAGGCTCCGATCAAGCCGCGAGCAATCTCGGCATGGTCGTGTGGTTCACGCCCATCAACAGCCAGCAACAACAAGTCACCGGCCCCGACGCGCTCGCGGTCAGCAACGCCGTCTCGCGCATCACTCCGGGCACCTATGTGCATTGCCTCCATGGCAAGGACCGCACGGGCCTCGTCATTGGCTGCTACCGCCTGTCCCAAGGCATGGAAAAAGCGCTCGCGTGGCAGGAAATGACCAATCACGGCTACAATCCCGCCTTCAAAGGTTTGACCGGCTTTTGGGAGAAGAAAGCGGATAAAATCGTTCCCCGGCAAAACGCGCAATAGAAACTGCCGCGATCGCTTTTTATATTTTTCACATTCATTTCCTTGCCAGCAAGTCACTCTCTCTGTGCTATTATTGGAAAAATGAACGCAGCCACCGAAACCACATTCACCGCCAAGGCCGGCAGTCCCGATGCCGTCCTGCAATTTTCCGTGTTCACGCCCAACCGCCTCGGGCGCCTCAGTGAACTGGTCAACCTGCTCGGCACCCAGGACGTCCACATGCTCGGTCTCATGGTGCTCGATACGACCGACAGTTCCATCATCCGGTTTGTCTCCGATGACCCCGCGAAAGCCCGCGAATTGTTGCAGCGCGAGTCCTTCGCGTTCACCGAGAGCAAGCTGGTCGTGGTGGAAGTCAACCCGAGCGAACTCAATCGCCTCATGTCCGCCCTTCTCGAAGCGGAGCTGAACATCAATTATCTTTATTCCTTCATTCCGCACCCCGAAGGCAAATCCCTGCTCGCGTTGAGCATGGAAGACAACGATCTCGCCGAGCAATCCCTGCGGCGCCATCAGTTCAAGACTTACAAACAGTCGGACGTCTCGCGCTGAGTCCGCCGGCGGCATGCGTTACCTCGTCAAAGCGCGTGTGAAACCCGGCCGCGAGCCGGCGTTGCGAGCCGCCATCGCGGACGGCACGCTCGGCCAGGGTTCCGTCGCGGGTGACGAATATGTGTACGACATGCAGCAGGCCCGCGTCGCCGGGGACGGCACGCTGCACTGGGTAGAAACGTGTTACTGCGCCACGCCGCTCCAGGAGGAACGCCCGTACTGGGAAAAATACTTCGACCTCCTGAGCGTAAAAGACGCACACCATCGAAAACATTGCCGCGACTCGAACGGCACCGAACCGTGGGCCTGCTCGAACTGCGACTGCACCAAACGCCTTGAACAAAGATTGCGGCAGCGCGGACGGCCCTTTCTCGCTGGCGGGGCGGAAGACAATTCCGGAACGTAGCCCAAAATTTTCCGGTGGTTTTCCTCGCGCGGCTTGGTGACACTCCTTCTTGATGCGGATCTTATGGCTTTCTGTCTGGCTGGGCCTCGGCGCTTTCTGCCTCCGCGCCGGGGCGGCCGACCAGCCGCAATGGGGGCAGGCGTGGACCCGCAACATGGTTTCCGCCGAAACCAATCTGGCGGACTCGTTCGATCCCGCCACGGATCGAAACATCAAATGGTCGGCCGAACTCGGCACCGAGACTTACTCCACGCCCATCGTCGCGGGGGGACGCGTTTACATCGGCACGAACAACAATCATCCTCGCGATCCCCGGCACAAGGGCGACCGTGGGGTGCTGATGTGTTTCGACGAGCAGACCGGAAAACTGCTCTGGCAACTTGTCGTGCCGAAGCGCGAGGAGGATATTTATTTCGACTGGCCGAACAGCGGCATTTCTTCACCGGCCACGGTCGAGGGTGACCGCGTTTATATCGTCAGCAATCGCGGTGAAGTGATGTGTCTCGACGCCCGCGGCCTGGCCAACGGCAACGATGGGCCGTTTCAGGACGAGGGCGCGCACATGACGCCACTCGGCGATACGAACAAATATTCCCCCGGCCCGCTCGACGCTGACATTCTGTGGTCCTTCAATCTCACCACCGGCGCCGGCATCTGGTCGCATGACGCCGCCCACAGTTCGATTCTCATCCGCGGCGACCAGTTGTATTTGAACACCGCCACCGGCGTGGACAACACTCACCGCAAGGTTCGCACGCCTGACGCCCCCAGCCTGGTCGTCCTCGATAAAAACACCGGCCGCCTCCTGGCGAGGGACTACGAGCACATCGCGCCGGATATTTTCCACAACACCTGGTGCTCGCCTTCCATGGCGACAGTGAACGGCCAGCCGCTCATCTTTTTCGGCGGCGGCAATGGTATCGTTTATGCCTTTGAACCGCTGGCTCCCACCAACGCCGCGTCCACGTCGGGCACGAACGTCGCCTCGTTAAAAGTCGTTTGGAAATTTGATTTCGACCCGACCGCGCCGAAAACCAATATTCACAAATACCTCACCAACCGTCGGGAGAGCCCGAGCGATTTTTACGGCATGCCGGTCTTTTACCAAAATCGCCTCTACATGGCCGGCGGCGGCGATTTGTGGTGGGGCAAAAACGAAGCGTGGCTCAAGTGCATTGACCCCACGAAAACCGGCGACATCACCACGAACGGCCTTGTCTGGTCGTATCCGCTGGAGAAGCACGTCCTCGGCACGCCGGCGATTCATAACGGCCTGATATTCCTCGCCGACTGCGGCCGCAAGATGCACTGCGTGGATGCGCAAACCGGCAAACCGTATTGGACGCACGACATAAACGGCGATGCCTGGGCCTCCCCGCTCGTCGCCGACGGCAAGGTCTATCTCGGCACGCGCGCCGGCACGTTCTACGTTTTTGCCGCCGGCAAGGAAAAGAATTTGCTCAGCAGCGTGGAACTGAAGCAACCCATCGGCGCCACCGCCACCGCCGCCAACGGCGTGCTTTACGTCGCCACGATGAATCGGCTGTACGCCATCAAATCGAAACCAGCCGTTAAACCCTGAAGCGGCGACCCCCGCATCAATATTTCTTGGCGTTGCCGTAACCGCGCACGAAGCCGATGCACTGTCCGACTTCAGGCGTGGAATTTTCCCAATGGTATTCGTATTCGACGGAAATATTTCCGTCGAAACCTTGTGACTTTAGTTCGTCGAGGATGGCAGGAATATCGGAAACGCCGGTGCCATACGGCACATCATGCGCCTTGAGGCCCATTTCGTTGAGGTCCTTCAGGTGGCTGCTGATGATATGGCCCTTCAGGATGCGCAGGCATTCCACCGGCTTCAAATCGGACCGCACCCAGTGCCCGGTATCCGCGCAGGCGCCGATGCGGGGGTCGCGATCTTTCACCACCGAGAGAATGTAATTCGGGTCCCACATTTTATAGTCAGGCTTGTCTGATCGGCGGGGATGATCGTGAAACGCGACCATGATGTCGTATTCCTTCACCAGCTTTTCAATGGTATCGATCGCGTCCACCGATTCCGTCGTGATCGCCCGCAGCCCCATTGCCTTCGCAAACTCAAAAATCTTGCGAGCCTGCGCCTCATCCTTCGGCACGCCCACCACGCCGTAGTTCACCGCCTTGATTTTGTATTCGGCGAGCTTGTCCTTCACCTTCTGAATCGTCTCCGGCGAGGCGTCGTGGTTCCAAACCACCTTGGGCTCGTCCTTGCTCAATTTCTGCCCTGGATAAAACTCGATGACCTTGCCGCCGACCTCGGCGGTTTTTTCAATCGCCTCGAACACGGTGAAGCGATTGAACGTATAAGCCTGGCAGCCGATGAAAAAACCGCCGGTCTGATACTCCGCGGGAATTTTATTTTCCGCGCGCGCGGTAAAAGTCAGCGCCAGATTTGCCGTGGCGAAACACAGGGCAAGGAAAAGAATTTGCTTTTTACACATACGCCGCCAGTAAAGCCACTTTTCCAACGAACGCAAATCTGTTTGGGTGGCGCTAAAGGATGAGGCATCGCGCGGAGATCACGCAGCGCGGTTGTTGCAGCGCCAAGTCGGCTACCTCGTCATCGGCGCGCGCGGACGCGGTTTGTGCATCCGTTTGAAATCAGTTTGATGCCGCGTGCCCAGGCGGTTTTCCCCTCTCGGCGAAGGATGCGTGAAGACCGGGCTGTCGAGCCGGCTCGAAGGCGTTCCGGATTTAAGTTCCTCGATCAAGTCCGCCACACTGCCCAGCACGCGCGTCGGTTGATACACATAATCCGCCAGATTGTCGGCCTGTGTGGAGCCACTCAACACGAGATACGCCTGCAGGCCGGCCTCCACCGCGCCGCGAATATCCGTCTCCATGGTGTCGCCAATCACCACGATCTGATCCAGGGCTCCGCCGCGCGCCATCTCCGCGAGTTTATGTTTGGCCCGGTGAAACATATAGCCGTTCGGCTTGCCGAGATAATAGGCACGCCGTCCGGTACTCGCTTCGAGAAAAGCCGCCATCGCGCCCGCGCCCGGCCGCGTGCCGTCGCTCGACACGGGACACCAGTTGTCTGGATTCGTCGCGAGCAGTCGCGCGCCCATTTCGATGCACGAGTGCGCCTTGGCCAGCCGCTCCGAGGAAGCCGCGCCCTCGCCCACCACGACGTAACTGGGATTGATGGCGTCGTTGGCAATTTTCTTTTCGTGCAGCGCCGTCAGCAAACCGCCTTCGCCGATGACGAACACCGTGCACGCCGGGTGTGTTTCACTGAGAAAATCCGCCGTGTTCAACGCGGACGTATAAAAGTGACGATAAGACAGTCCGGGAATGCCGAGGTGGCCGAGACGCACCGATAAGTCCTCCGGCGTCGGCGCCGAATTATTGGTCAAAAACACAAACGGCGCTCCGCTGGCGATCAAGGCCTCGACAAAGTCGATGGCCCCGGGAATCAGATGGTTCTCCCGGTAGATCACCCCATCCATATCAATCAAATAGCCAGTCTTCATTATATTCAGCCTCCACAGTGTGCACGGCCGCTCGGGCACCGTCGTCATCGTGGACGCTTCAGCACGCCCTAAGCAATCCGCTTGCCGTACGGTTATTCGCCCAAAAACGCTGTTTTTATTGGGAAAACGACGTCAAGACCTGACCGAATGTGAACATGGGGGCCAATTTCCGCCACCCGCATTCAGTGGTCCCGGCGGCAGGCGACTGGGGGGAACGAAGTCACGGGGGACTTCGCAAAGACACGAAGTTGAAGATAACTCCGCACTGACGCCTTATCCGCCAGAACCGATGTTAATATATTTCATCATAAATCGTAATACAAGACGAGGCCTTATATTTTCGATTCACTTGCTCCCCGGCTTCACCGCCGGGACCGCCGCCAAATCCGCTGGCAACTTATCCGCCTCGAACGTCTCCACTTGCAACGCAATCAAGCTGAACATCGGCACGCCGAGGTCCACGGTTCCACCCGAGCGATCCACCAGCATGCCCACGCCCAAAACATCGCCGTGATGCGCACGCACGATATCGAGCGTTTCCTGCACGCGGCCACCCCGCGTCACGACGTCTTCCACGATCAGTATTTTTTCGCCCGCCGAAATCTTGAACCCGCGCCGCAGTACGAGTTTGCCATCTTCTTTTTCCACAAAGATAAATCGCAACCCCAATTGCCGCGCCACTTCCTGCCCCAGCACCAGGCCGCCCATCGCGGGCGAAATGACGGTGACCGCTCCGAGCGGCCGCATCTTGCGCGCCAGCTCCGTGCCGAGTTTTTCCACTTCCGGCATTTGTTGCAGCGCGAGCGCACACTGAAAAAACCGGCGGCTATGCAGCCCGCTACGCAGCACAAAGTGCCCTTCCAGCAAGGCGCCGCTATTCCGGAAAATTTGAAGAACGTCGTTTTCGGTCATACGCCCAAACTAAAAGGCACCGACCCGCATGACAAGAAAACGCAGCAGCTCGGCGGTGTTCCGAAGTGTTTATTCCAAATTCGCTGGCGAGGCGTTGGGCTCTCCGGGATACTTTCGCGCGTGCCGAAGTGGTGCAAAGTCATCATTGCCGTGTTGTTGCTGCCTGTTTGCGCGGGCGGCGGCGCGACGCTTTGGCGGATTCTGCGACTGATGGCGGACGCGGACACCATCTGGGTGGCGTTTCTCGCCGGAGCCGGCTGCTGGGTGGTGATTTATCTCATCCTGCCCAAGCCGATGTGGGTTTACGTGTTCGGCCATGAACTAACCCACGCCATCTGGACGTGGATGCTCGGCGGCGGCGTCAAAAAATTCAAGGTCACCTCCAAAGGCGGCCATGTGGTGGTAACGAAGAGCAACTTCCTCATCGCACTCGCGCCGTATTTCTTTCCGCTATATGCGGTGATCGTGATGCTGGTTTACTTCATCGCCCGCTCGATCTGGGATGTGCATCACTACGTCGTCTGGTTTCACCTGTTGCTCGGCGCGGCGTATGCGTTTCACGTCACCCTCACATGGTATGTGCTCCAGAGCAGCCAGACCGATATCACCAGCCAGGGCTATTTGTTTTCCGCCGTGGTGGTGTTCCTCGGCAATGTGACCGTGCTGCTCATTGGGATTCCACTGCTGGTGGCGCGGGTGAACGTCTTCACCGCATTTGGCTGGTGGTTCGATTCCACCCGCGAGGTGGTGCATCGGCTCGCGGCGCTGGTGTAGGACGAAATCATTCCTCCTTTCGTCCAAAAGCGAGCGAAATCTCGCGTGCAAAAAAACTTTCTGGCTTGAAATGGCCGCGCACTTCAGGCCAAATGCCGGGACAGACTGATTTCGACGCTATGGATTTAGGCGACATTCTCAGTAAAGAGCAAATCATCACGGATATGCGGGCCGCCAACCGCTGGGAAGCCATTGATGAGTTGATTGATAACCTGGTTCAAACCGGCAAAATCACGCCGGAAAGCCGCGAAGCCGTCGCCACGGTCGTCAAGAAGCGCGAATCCTCCATGAGCACCGGGATCGGCTTTGGCATCGGCATCCCCCACGCCTCCACGGATCTCATTTACGAAGTCGTCGGCTCCCTCGGCCGCTCCGTCAAAGGCGCGAACTTCGACGCCCTCGACAATCAGCCGGTCAATCTGGTCATGCTGTTCCTCGTTCCGCAAGGCCAGTTCCAAAAGCATCTCCACACTCTCGCCAACATCGCCAAGCTGCTCCACAAAAGTGAACTGCGCCAGGCTCTGTTGACGGCGCCCGACGCCGAAACGATGCTTCAAATCATCCGCAGCCAGGGACAAAAGTAATCATCCCGTCCGTCGCATGACGGCCGAGGGACGTGTGCCGGCCCCCACCTTTCTTCAAATCGTGTTACCTCATCAACTCATCGAAAAACGCCTGGGCGATGCCGTGCGGGCCGTTCTGCCGGATGCCGATACGAGTTCCGTCCTCGTGCGACCTTGTCCCGATCCGAAATTTGGCGATTACCAGACGAACGCGTTGATGTCGCTCGCCAAGTCGCGAAAGCTCAACCCGCGACAACTGGCCACCGACGTCGTCGCCAAACTGGACCTCGCCGAGTGCTGCGAGAAAGTGGAGGTCGCCGGCGCGGGTTTTCTGAATTTCCGCCTCAAGAACACCACGCTCGCCGCCACGCTGGAATCGGCCGCGCGCGGGGAACATTTGTTTTTTGAAAAAGCCGCGCAACCGCGCACGGTTGTGGTGGACTTCAGTTCGCCCAACGTCGCGAAGCCGATGCACGTGGGCCATATCCGCTCCACCATCCTCGGCGATACGCTCACCCGCAATCTCCGCCTGCTGGGCCACCACGTCGTCACGGATAATCATATCGGCGATTGGGGCACGCAATTCGGCATGTTGATAGTCGGCTGGAAGCGCGACCTCGACCGCGCGGCGTTGGAAACCGACGCTCTGTCCGAAATGGAGCGTATCTACAAAAAAATCCAGGCCGAGTGCGGCGAAAATCCCGCGACCCGCGACCTCGCGCGGCAGGAGCTGGTGAAGCTGCAACGCGGCGACGAAACGAATCTCCAGATTTGGAAGGACATGCTGGCGCTCTCGCAAAAGCAGTTCGACTCCGTTTACAGCCGGCTCGGCGTGAAGTTCGATCACATGCTGGGCGAAAGTTTTTACAACGCCCGTCTGCAACCGCTGGTCAATGAACTACGCGACCAGGGCATCGCCCGCGATAGCGAAGGCGCCGTGGCGGTTTTCTTTGATGACCATCCGCAGCTCAAGAGCAGCCCGGCATTGATTCAGAAGAGTGACGGCGCGTTCAACTACGCCACCACCGACCTCGCCACCATCGAGTACCGCATCGCGACGTGGAATCCGAACGAGATCATTTACGTCACGGACGGACGGCAGCAATTGCACTTCCAGCAATTTTTCGCCGCGTTTCGTCGCTGGCGCCCCGAGGAAAAGGTGAAGCTCACACACGTCTGGTTTGGCTCGATCCTCGGCGAGGACGGCAAGCCTTTCAAGACGCGCTCCGGCGAGACCGTGAAGCTCGCGGACTTGCTCGACGAAGCGGCCGAACGAGCGCTCAAGATCGTGGCGCAAAAAAATCAGGAACGGCCTGAAGCGGAGCGGCTATCGGAATCACAGTTAACCGAAATCGCGCGCGTCGTCAGTCTGGGAGCGGTGAAATACGCCGACCTCCTGCCCAATCGCCAGAGCGATTATGTTTTTAGCTGGGACAAAATGCTGGCGCTGAACGGCAACACTGCGCCTTATCTGCTCTACGCGTACGCGCGCATCCGCAGCATTTTTCGCAAGGGCGGCGCTCCGACCGAGGCGGTGACGATTCAATTGATTGCACCCCAGGAAATCGCGCTCGGCCGGCATCTGCTGAATTTTGGTTTGGTTCTCGATGCGATGGCGGACGAGTGCCGGCCGAATTTCCTTTGCAACTACCTTTACGAACTGGCCGGGTTCTTTACGAGCTTCTACGAGAACTGCCCCGTGTTGAAATCCGAACCCGCGGAACGCGCCAGCCGGCTGGCGTTGTGTGATCTGACGGCGCGGGTCTTGCGCCAGGGATTGAACGTGCTCGGCATCGAAACGCTCGAGCAGATGTAACGCGCCGGGCGCCGCTTACTTTTTGACGTCGGCGCCAACCGCCTTGACGTCATCGGAAATCTTTGTCGCGTCCTTCCGCGTATCATCGTTCACCTGGAAGATCGCCTGCACATCGCGATAGATCGCGTCCATCTGCGCCTTCTGAATGTTGCCCGGATTCAGGATCGCCGCGAGATCACTCAATAGACGATCGCGGTCCTTGTCGGAAAGCGGCTTGCGCGCATAGGCGGCGGTGAGATCTTCCGCGAGGATGGCGGCGTTTTGTTGCGACGGCTTCGTTCCCTGTGCCACCGCAATGAGATCCCGCGCAATCGTCTGCTTTTGCTCCGGTGTTACCGTCGAACCGGCTTTGATGGCCGAGAGGTCCGCGCGCAACTTCGCCTGCGCGGTCTGCACCGCCGACGCGGCGGCAGTGTTTACCGGTGTCGCCGCCGGCTGTTGAGCGTTCGGTGCCGGACGACTGGGCGGTGTCACCCCCTGCCGGACGTTGTTTTGATCGCGAATTTCCTGCGCGCGCTGTTTAATGATGACTTGCGCGGATTGGCCGAAAGCGCCGAGAGCAAACAGGCCGGTCACCGCCGCAATTACGGATAAGGTTTACATAATATTATTTGCATGCTCAGCCCGCTGACAAATATCAGTGTCCCACCGTAACCAGATTTCCCTTGGGCAACAGTGAAAGATAATCGAGCAGGATACGCTCGGTTTCTTCCAGCGTCGCGTCAATCGCCGGCGGCTTCGGTTCCGCAACCTCATCGGCTTCGCCATCGGCCGTGGCGGTCTTGGTGATCTCCACAGGTTTCGCCGAGCCGTCCGGCGTGCCGGTAACGGTCGAAGTCGCGGTGTTGGTGCTGCCCACCGGCGGCGGCAGGCCGGGCAAATCAACCTGTTTCAAAGTGATTTCATAAACCTTCGGTGACGGCGCGTGGCGGCTGAGGCGCTCCTTATTGCGCGCCTTGTCACGTTCGGCCGTCTCTTCGTTTTCCTTCAAGCGAAACGCTTCGTTCAACGAAACCGTTTTGTCCGCATACTGTTTTTCATAGCGCGCCACGTCTTCCTTCACATACAGGAACTCCTGATTCGTGGCCACGCGCTCGCCGGAACGCCTGTTCAATTCCGCCACATAAGGCTGCACCAGATTCAACGCCTCAAATTCCGCGCTCGCGATTTTCGCCTCGGGCAGCGCATTGTCCAATGCCCGTTCGCCCACGTCATGAAGCGCATTCGCCACCGAAGGCAGCACGACGTCGGGCTCCACGCCCTTCAATTGCGTGGATTGGCCGCCGGGGCGGAAGAAGGTTTTAATCGTCAACTTCAACGCGCCGGGATCGTTGGTGGCTGTGGGCTTGGTCAGCCCCATGAGCGGCGCGAGTGAATTGACACTCTGCACCGTGCCTTTGCCGTGCGTGGAAATATCACCGACAATCAACGCGCGATTATAATCCTGCAAGGCGCCTGCGACGATTTCCGAAGCCGAAGCGCTGCCACGACTGGTCATCACCACGAGCGGTCCCTCATAAAGAACCGAAGGATCGGTATCGACGAGTTTTTCCACCGCCTTGTCTTCGCGTTGGACCTGCACCACCGGGCCGGTCTTGATGAACAACCCGGTCAGCTTAATTGCTTCATCGAGCGAACCGCCGCCGTTGCGCCGCAAATCCAGAATCACGCCGCTGACTTTTTCCTGCTCCAGCTTTTTGAGCAGGCGCGCGACATCGGTCGTCGTGCTCTTCGGCTCCGGCTTGTCCTTCGCGTTGGAGACATCGAAGGTCGCGTAGAAGGACGGCAGATCGATGACTCCCAGGCGCGTGGTGCCGCCATGACTGTCTGGCAGATCGATGATTTTGGCTTTCGCCGCCGAATCTTCCAGCGGGATTTCGTCGCGAATGATTGACACGACCGTGCGCGTGGAACTTTCCGCACCGGCCGGGATGATGGTCAATCGCACTTCCGTTCCCTTGGGACCGCGAATCAGTTGCACCGCCTTTTGCAGGCTCAAATCCACCACGTCCACTGGCGCGCCCGCCCCCTGGGCCACCGCCACGATGCGATCGTTGTCCTTGATCTGTTTGCTTTTGATCGCCGGGCCCCCGGGCAGCAGGCGGGAGATCGTGCAATATCCGTCATCGGACATTTTCAATTCCGCGCCGATGCCGAAGAAGCCGAGGTTCATGCTCATCGCGAACTGTTCCAGTTGCGCGTGACCGAAATAGTCCGAATGCGGATCGTACACGTGCGCCAGCGCAGTCAGGAACTGTTGCAAAACATCCTCGCTGTTCCAGTCATCGAAATAGCGCAGGTTGCGGTGATATCGATGCGAGAGCGTGTCCACGATCTCCTGCCGCTCGCTTTTCTTCGGCGCCGCCACCACGGTGAGATTGGTCGTGGTGGTCGTGATTCCGGGTGTCGGCGCGGTCGCTGTGTGGGTCGTCGTCGACGCTTCCCCGGCCAGAGAATGAAGAGAAGAACTTTGCTCCTCGCCTTTTGGCGTTTGCAACGCGGAGCGATGAGTGCTCTTCGTTGCCGATGCGTTCGCGGCCACGGCTGGAACGGGCGTGACCGCAGATTTCACTGCCGCACTCTGAGGACTCTTCACGATGGAAGATTTTTTGCCGGAGGTGGACGCGGTTTTCTTGACGTTGCCGCGTTTGCCGAGGAGTTCCTGCAAATATTCAAATCGCAATCGTTCCCGCCAGAGTTGCTTCGCCTCCGTCACGTCCTTGGGCGCCGCCAGTCCCTTGCGATTGATCGTGATCCGCTCGTCCGAGTTGAAATCGAACTTGTCCGTTTTCAACAACGACTCGGCGTAAGCCGTGCGCTCCGTCAGCCGCTGGAGGAAGCGATTAAAAATGACGCATCCCGCATTTGCGTCGCCCACGCCGTTCTCCGTCAGAATCAAATGATTCAGATTGGTGCGATACGGCTCAAATTCCGCGATGTCTGCCTGCGTGAAATGGATGTGTTGCGGGTCCAGCGAGTCGAGGTAGAGATCCAGAAACTGGCTCGAAACCTTCTCGTTAAATTCCTTCCGCGAATAGTGGCTCCGCTCCAGCATCGACGCCGTCAGGTAGGCCACTTTCCCATCCATCGGCCCGGGCGTGATTTGGTGCGTCGCATTGGTCGCGGTGACGCTGACGGACGACGCTGCGGAATCGCGCGCCATCAGCGGAACGAGATACAGAGTGTGGATGAGGCAGGCGCTCAGGATGAGCAGCCCTGCTTTCGCGCGAAAACGTACAGTCATGACTTCTTAGCTATTTATGATACCATACTTGGACGCAATGCGGAAATATATGTTCACCCGCCTTGCCGCAAATGATTCCTGACCCATTTCAACGCTTCCGCGCGGGTCTTGAGTTCGTCCTGAAGCTGTTTCTCCCGAATTTCCTCCAGTAAAGCGCCCATTTCAGGGCCGGGCCGTACGCCCAGCGAGATTAAATCCGCACCTTTCAGCAACGGCGGTTTGACCTCGGGCCGCTCCTCCAACTCCGCGGATGCCGCCAACATCTGCTCATAAGAACTCAGGTTGCCGTTGGACCCCAGGCAATCCAACCGGTGCAGCGCCAGTTCCAGGTCAATGGTCGGGCGCAGCAGCAGCCGGCGCAAGGTCGCTTTGCGCATGTGCGGCACGTCCTTGAATTGCATGTGATGCCGCACGGTCGAGACGATTTCGTCAATCTGCTTCCTTGGGAACTTCAGGCGGCCGAGAATTTCCTCCGCCATGTCCGCGCCGACTTTCTCGTGGCCGTAAAAATGGATGCTCCCGGTCTGCTCATCCTTCGACGCCGTCACCGGCTTCGCCACGTCGTGCAACAACACGGCCCACGGCAGCGACGGCGCGGCATCGGCCGGCATTTTCTTGAACATCAACTGTAGGTGATTGAATACCGAACCTTCGGGATGATGCTCGGGCGATTGCTCGCACGTCTCGGTCGCCGCGATTTCCGGCAGCACTTGTTCCAGCAAACCGCTGCGCCGCAACAAATCGAGCCCGCGCGCCGCATAGGGCGGCCGAAAGAGTTTGATGAGTTCATCGCGGATTCGTTCCGCGCTGATTTCCTTGATCTTCGGCGCGGAGGCCTTGAGTGCCGCGAGCGTTTTCGCCTCGATGCGAAAGCCCAGTTGCGCCGCCAATCGCACCGCTCGCAACATCCGCAAATGGTCCTCGGCGAAGCGTTCGTCCGCCACGCCGATGGTGCGGATGACTTTCGCCTCCAGATCCGCCTTGCCCTCGACCCAATCGTGGAGTTCATCCCGCACCGGATCGTAGAACAAACCGTTCACCGTGAAATCCCGGCGCAACGCATCCGCCATCGCATCGCCAAACTTGATTGTCTCGGGACGCCGCCCATCCCGGTAATCCGCTTCCGCGCGAAAGGTGGCGACCTGAAATTGATGCCCGCCCTCCACCACCACGATCACGCCAAATTTCCGGCCGACGGCCACCGTGCGCGGGAAAAGCTTTTCGGTTTCCTCCGGCAGAGCGGATGTGCTGATGTCATAATCGCCCGGCTCGCGGCCGAGCAATTTGTCCCGCACACAACCTCCCACCCAAAACGCCCTGAACCCGGCCGCTTGCAGACGGCGCACAATCGCCGTGGCCCGGCCCGGCAGCGATTCGGCGTCTGCAATTTTGGCGCTCACTCCGGTCCCCAAAGATTTTTCACATGCTGCACGCCGCTCTTCACCTGTTCCACTGTCAGCGACGGGCTGAACTCGAACACTTTGACATGTTCCGGTTTAATCCACCGCGACAGCGCCTTGAAATTCACCGAACCCGTTCCCGGCGCGCAATGGTCCCGTCCCGGCGGTTGCACATCGTGAATGTGCATGCCATACAGCCGCTCGCTTTGCGATTCCAGATGCATCGCGTGACCGATGAACCCTAGGTTCTCCTTGATCTGCGCATGCCCGGTGTCATGCCAGTAAACCAGGCTCGGGCTGGTCACTTCGCGAAATAAAAATTGATAGTCGCTCTCGATCGGCAATTCCTCCAGCGCCTGCCGGTTCTCCGCGCCCAGCTTGATGCCGCGTTCCTCGGCAACGATCGCCAGCTTCTTCAACATCTCGTTCACCCGCTCGACGAACGGCCCCTTCTTGGCCTCGCGCTTTTCGTCCAGCTCCGCACACAGCTTTTGATACTTCGGCGACTCCTGCTCGCCGCGCCCGACCATCTCCAGCAGCTTGTCCGTGTAATCCTTCATTTCGATGCTGCCCAAATGCAGCACCACCGCCGGCGCCTTCACGCGGCTGGCGAACTCCAGCGTCTTCAACGTATACCGTTCCGCCATCTCCCGCTCGCGCTGGCGGTCCGACGAAAACTGATACAGGTTCGGCGCCGAATGATTCACCCCCATCGGCAGCGGGCAAAAATTGTGAAGGCTGGAAATCTTGATCTCCCCGGCATCGACCGCTTCGAGGATGCCCGGCATCAGGCTGATGCGCGTGCCGTGACTCAGTTCCGCGTACTCGAATCCGAGGTCGCGAATCTCCTGCAACATCGCGCGGCCATCCGTGTGACGATGAGAGTTCCAGCACGAGGAGAGCGAATACATAAGGCGGCGGAAATCGAATCAGGACAGGCTTTGCATTGTCGAATGGCCGCAGTGTTCCCCGCACCCTGGCGATTCGCAATTTAATTCTCCATTTACCGAAGGACCGGACGCGACTACCCGCCGCGCCCGGCCTGGAATCCAATGATTAAACGTCCGCGTAGCGGGCGCTCAGCATCGCGGAAAACCGCGCTACTTTTTCTTTGCGCCGGCGGCGTTCGCTCGGCTTCTCAAAATGGCGGTGACTGCGCACCGTCTGCAGCGTGCCTTCGCGGTCGATTTTCTTTTTCAATCGCCGCAACGCCTTGTCAACCGGCTCGCCTTTTCTCAACTTAATTTCTGTCAAACTCTCTCACTTCCTCTCCGGTGACCTTTGGGGACGCAACCGGCCTTCATGGCCAGCGCTCCGATTTGGTCGGCCGAACAGCATATTTTGACATATATAAGTGTCAATCCGCAAAAACGGCCGTTCCTGGAAGGGATTTGGGCTTCCCCGCCAAAAATCAATGTTGCCCGCGGGTGTTGGAAGATGGGTGGTTCGACCACCGGGCTACTGGCCTTTCTCAATGGCGCCGAGTTCGGCCATCTGTCAGGCGAGCGCCGCGTGGCGATGGCTCGCCGCGATGGCAGTGAAACCCGCCGGGCGCGGCGAACGGCTGTCCGAAGCGGTGCGTTTGACCCAGTCGCTGTTCGCGGATTCCGCTTGGTCTCCGAAATGCCGGCAGTCTGGAGGCTACAGTCTGTGCGATTATTTCGTCGCTGCCGGGGTCTGATTCGGCGGTTCGGGCGTGCCGAGATTTTCGAGGAGGATGCGGCGCACTTCTTCGATGGTCAATGGATTGCCCTGGCAGGAATGTCCGCTGCGGACGATGAACTCGGATTCCGCGTAGTCCACATGGGCGCTGGTGTATTGCACCACGCCGTCCGCGCCTTGCGGCGGCTGGTCGTCGCCCTTGATGGCGATGATGGAGTTGGCTTTCACATTGGGCGCCACGGGAATGTCCGCGAGCGTGAGCATGAAGGGATTATTCATCGCCATGCCGTTCAAGCTGGAGGGGATGCCGTGGCGGACGGTCGGCGGCAGTTTCAACTTTTGATCGGCTTTGAGCAAATTGACGGAGGCCGACATGAGGTCTTTCGGAAATTTCATGAAGCGATTGAGGAAGCGCTGCACGAAGGTGCTGTTGACGTAGCTGCCACGGTGCGGGGTGGCCACGAACACGACCCGCGAGACGCAGGGCAGCGGTTTGAAGAAGAAATTGCTGCGCAACAGTTCGCGGGTGGGGATGTCGATGTTCAACGAGTCGATGTTGGTTTGAAATTGCAAATTCCAAAGCTTGTCGCCGGTGTCGGTCACGGTGAGTTTTGCGAGCAGACCGCCCTGGCTGTGGCCGATGACAACCATGTGCTGCAGCGCGGGGTCCTTGCCTTCGGGGTCGTGGATCCGGATTTGAGCGAGGAGGCTGTCGCGCAACGCCCCGGCGGAGTAGGTGATGGGATTGCCGGTTGCGTAGTTGAACATCCAATACTGGTAGCGCTCACGCAGCGCCGGGTCCGCGCGTAACGTATTCCACATTTCCGCCCACCACACCGGGCTGCTGGCGGTGCCGTGCACGAACACGACGGGAATTTTTCCCGGTGAATAAGGCTGCATCAGGCGCAGGCCGGTTTTAAAGGCGTCGGACTGCGAGAAGAATTGGGAGAGGCCGAGCTGCCAGATGGGGCTGTTGTTCAACCCTAATGCGAGTGGCACGGTGGTGTCGGTTTGCAAAGGCACCTTCATGCCGTTCACCTGGACGTCCCGGGTGTCAAAGGTCGCGTAGAGTTCCAGCGTGGCGCTCAGTTTGCCCGCGCTCCAGTCCCGCACGTTGCCGGACACGCGCAGAAACGCCGTGCCCGGTGCGCGGCGTACTTCCTTGAACCGCCCAATTTTGTCGGTGACCGCGATCAAGGGCGCGCCCAATCCCGAGTCCCGGTTGCGCGTTGAAAGGCCGCGCACGAGATAGTCGTCCGCCGCGTAATACTTTTTGATGGTGTCCAGCTGCCACGCAAAGCCCGGTTGCGTGAATTCAACGGCTACGACACCGGGCGGCGTGTCGCGCGGGCCGCTTGCGAGTTCCACCCGCGCGTCCGCATCGACAATCAAACCCTGAGACAAACCCCAATTATATAGATCGCCAGCCACGCGCACACGATCATCGAAGGGGCTGGGTGGCTTTTCGTCCGCATCGCCGAACAAATAGAGGTACGCATATATGGACGAGGCGAAATAGCTGTCGCGCGCAAAACGGGAGACACCCGGCTTGACGCTCCGGCGCTGGCGGTCGGCGTTTTGATAATTCAATTCGGCCAGCGCGTAGAGCAAGTCCCGTCGTCCATCGGTGCAGGCGAGCGATTGCAACTTCGAGAGTATGGCGTCGGGATTTTTGTCGTAAGCCTTGATGAGATCGTAACGGTTCAAGACCCGCATCGTCGCCGCGCTGCAATGACTGCTGTTGAGCGCGTTCTCGTTTAATTGGTCATAGGCCTGTCGCGCCGAAACTTTGTCCGCGCCGACCGGGGTCAGGCAGCCGGTTAACAGGAGCAGCGCTGTCGCGAGACAGCCGAGGAGGGCATATTTTTTTGTGGTCATGGCTAAGGTGCGGGAGAGGCCGGCGCGTCGCTGCCGCCGGGCAAACCGTTGCGAATCCGGTCGGAAAAGTCAACGGCCGCGTCGGCCGTGCGGGCGACGGGATTGATCTGAGATAATTTCTTCAAGTCGGCGAAGGGCAGGTTGGTCACGAGCGTTCCGTGCTCATAAAGCAGTTCGTCGAGATGGCCGTTGACCAGCATGCGCCAATCCCACGGCGCGCGATCTTCCACGGCGCGCTGGGTGCGGATGGCCGTGGTGCAGTTGTCGGTGAGCGCATTATACCATTCGGCGTGTTCGTGGAGTTCGTTTGCCCGGCGCAGGTAATCGAGAAATAATTTCCGTCCTTGTTGCGGCGTCACTTGCAGCCGATAGAGGCAGACCTCTTCGCCGTGCCGGTAATTCGTTCGCAACCGCACCACGTCGCGTTCATCGGCGATGACGTACATCAATTCAAACTGCCGGAACAAACCTTTCACTGCCGAGTAACCTTCGCCTTTCTCATTGCGCGTCTCGATGGAAAAGCAGACGTAATCGCCCGTGGTGAAACCGAAGCTCACCATGGTGTGCGCGATGTGCGGTGAGCCCCAGGTGATCAGCGATAAATCGACCGAGCGCAGTTGTGCGAGGTCGAAGCTTTTGTCGTAGTAATGAACGTCAAAATCGGTCTCGGTGCGGTAGTCGCAATTGCGAATGTTATGAATGAGGACGTGATTGCGGTCGATTTCCGCATACGGCAACACCGCCGCGCCCGGCGCCCAATCGCGATTATTGGAGGGCTGCAAAGCAAGCCACCAAACCAGCACCACCAAAAATCCGGCCGCCGTGGCGACTATTTTCCACGGCCGCCGCAGCCAGATCCATATCGCGACCATGCCGAGTCCGTAGAGCACGGCGAGCGGGAGCTTCAACCAGGCGATCCTCACATCTAATCGCAGCGCCGCCATCGCCCAAAGCGTTGCCAGACCGAGGAGGCCCCAGAGTAAAGCCAAGCCGATGAGCCGAAGCGCTTTTTTGCCCCTCATGAAGTCGAACGTGAAAGGCATGGAACGCGAGGGCGCGATGTCAGCGCGTCGATATGCAAACCCAGTGCGGAGCCCCGTGCAATCATTGACTCCATTTTCCCCAAGTTGGGCGCGCGAGTCGATGCGAATGTCTGATGCCAGGGCAGGGAAGGAAGCCGGTTTTTATCCTCGTCCTCACCGGGGTGAGACTGTAAAAACGAAAGCGGGAATTATCCAAAGGAATCACGATGCCAGACCTCCAGGACGGCGAGACAACGGAAATGCAGGGCTCCGGTGCGAAGCCATACGTTCTCAAAAATACCGGCGGTGTTTACTCGTGCAGTTGCCCGGCGTGGCGCAATCAATCCATCGCCATCGAGCAACGCACGTGCAAACACCTGCGCAAACTGCGCGGCGATGCCGCCGAAGCCGCGCGCGTCGGCGGTGCGCTGCCGCAACGGCCGGCAAAATCCGGCGCTGACGGCGGGGGTGACGAAGGATCCGGCCCGCCCTTGCTGCTGGCGGAGAGTTGGGACAATGCCGCTGACTTGTCGGACTGGTGGATGAGCGAGAAGCTCGACGGCGTGCGCGCGTATTGGGACGGCAAACAATTCCTCTCGCGCCAGGGGAATCTGTATCACGCGCCGGATTGGTTCGTGGACGGCCTGCCCTCGGTCCCGCTGGATGGCGAACTCTGGATTGATCGAAAGAAATTTCAACGCACCGTCAGCATCGTCCGGCGACAGGACAGGAACGATCTCTGGAACGAAGTGCGATTTCTCGTTTTCGACGCGCCGTCGGCAACGGGCGGTTTCGAAGAGCGGCTGGCTTTTCTCAAGGACGCACTGGACCAGGGGGCGGCGAGATTCGCGCGGCAGCATGCGCAGGAGCGGTGCAAAAGTCTGGATGCCTTGCGCGCCGAACTCGCGCGCATCGAGGCGTTGGGCGGCGAAGGCCTGATGCTCCGCCAGCCGGGATCCAAGTATGTCGCCGGACGCTCGACTACTTTGTTGAAGGTGAAATCGTTCCACGACGCCGACGCAATCGTGGTGGGGCATCAAGCGGGTGCGGGCCGTCACAAGGGCCGGCTGGGCGCGCTCCTCGTGCGGTTGCCGGACGGCACCGACTTTGCCATCGGCACGGGCTTCAGCGATCGCGAGCGTGAATACCCGCCGGCCGTCGGCGCGACGGTGACGTTTCGTTACCAGGAACTTTCCGAGGCCGGCGTGCCGCGGTTCCCAAGCTGGGTGGGGATTCGTCACGACGTGGCGGTGAAAGAGCAGGGCGCGGTGATTGCGAGAAAGTCCATGGCCTCCACGCCGGTGGCCATCGCCAGCGGTCCGTCACCCGACGGCAAGGCGCGCTACTTCGAGTTCGTGGAAGGCAATTCCAGCAAGTTCTGGGAAGTGTCCCGGGCCGGCAACACCATGACCACGCGCTGGGGCCGCATCGGTTCGGCGGGCCAATCCAAGACGAAGACTTTCGCCGACGACCAGGCGGCGGCGAAGGCCGTGGCCGCAATCATTGAGGAAAAGACGGGCGAAGGTTACGTCGAGAAGTCGCGGTGATTAGGCCGTCATGGAGCTTTCGCGGGAAGCACTTCAACGGTCAATGACGACGGCGGATCGCCGGTGTGATAGACGCGCTGGGTTGCCTTTTGATAATCCTCCGGTTTGGCAGTGGCGATATTGACGAACGTTTGCGGGTTGCGGGCCACGAGCGGAAACCACGAACTTTGCACCTGCACCATCACGCGATGTCCGCGCCGGAAGGTGTGAAAAATATCCGGCATCGTGAAATCGATCTTTGCCACCTGCCCGGGCACGCTGGCCTCCGGCTTTTCAAAGCCATTGCGAAATCGGGCCGGCATAACGTCGCCGCGAACCAGTTGCTGATAGCCGCCCATGACGATGTTTGCGGGATTCGGATCCGGGTTCGGGTAGTCGCCGTCATACACATCGATCAACTTCACGATCCAGTCGGCATCGGTACCGGTGGTGGAGACGTTCAGCGCGGTTTTTATCGGACCGGCAAAGGTGAGGTCTTCCTCCAGCGGTTCCGTGACATAGGTGAGAACGTCGGTCCGTGACGCGGCGAAGCGCTGGTCGTGCAGGGGATACGAACGCGGATAACTGTTGGCTACTTCCATCGTGTACGGCACCGGCTTGGCGGGGTCACTGACGTATTCGTCGAAAGCGCTGCCGCCGGCTGCCGGCGGCGTAAAGGTCAGCGCACCACCCGGTTGAAAGTAGAGCTTTTGCTCGCGCACGCCGGGCGGCGGCCAGGTCGGGAATTTACGCCAGACGTTGAGTCCGGTCTCGAACACATACGCACCGGGCAGCGGCGTGTTTGTGTCGCCTTTCAAATAGCGGCGGAAGAACGGCAGCTCGATGTTCTTGCGATAGTACTCTCCGGTCTTTGCGCGAAAGGAAACGTTGCCAAGTTTGTCGCCGTCTTTGCGTCCCCACTCGCCGTGGGGCCATGGGCCCATGACCAGCAGGTTGCTGGTGCCGGGATTGAATTTTTGCGTCCAGCGATACGTTTCGAGCGCGCCGAAAAGATCCTCGGCGTCGTACCAGCCGCCCACGACCATCACCGCGCAATGGATGTTCTTCAAATTGGGACGTATGTTGCGCGCCTGCCAGTAGCTGTCGTAGGTGGGATGCGACAGAAATTCCGTCCAGGCCGGGGCGGCCCCCTTGAAGAGCGTGCGGTCGCCGTCCGCGAGCGAGCCCATGCGCAGGAAAAAGTCGTAGCCGTCGGGATTGTGAAACACGAAGTGTTTGCCGCCGTCGTGCAACGGGTCGTCCGATTTCTGCTCAAACGAATACATGAACCCAAAATTTTGGGCGAGGAAGAACGCGCCGTTGTGGTTTAAATCGTCTCCCATGAACCAGTCGGCAATGGGTGCCTGGGGCGACGCGGCCTTAAGCGCCGGATGTGAATCGATCATCGCCATGGACGTATAAAAGCCGGGATAGGAAATGCCGAACATGCCGACCTTTCCGCTGTTGTTGGGCACGTTTTTCACGAGCCAGTCAATCGTATCCCACGCATCGGAACTTTCATCGATGTCCTTGGGGCCCTTCTGGGGATTGTAGGGACGCACATGCACAAATACTCCCTCCGAGGCATAACGGCCGCGCACGTCCTGGAGCACGAGAATGAATTTGTCGCGTGCCAGCATGCCGAAGGTGCCGGCGGGGTCGTTGTAATTGTCGGGACCGTAAGGCTTCACGGCGTAAGGCGTGCGCGTGAGCATGATTGGCCACGGTTGCGAATCATCCTTTGGCACATAAACGCGCGTGAAGAGCCGGATGCCGTCCCGCATGGGAACGAGATGCTCATACTTCGTGTAATGTTCGGCCAGCCAGACCGCGTTGGTATCGGGCGAGACGTCACTCGCCGCCCATATGGGTGCGGCGTGGAGCAACAGGAAAAAGCACGCGCTGCGAATGACGAGAAAAGAGAGCTTCATCGCCCGCCATCGTTCGCAAGAATCCGGTGGTGACAAGCAGAAAATGGATTTGAATGCACCGGCCGCTGGCACCGTGAGCTGATTGCCTCAAATGGAATTTGCCTGCGGGCGCTGTGTCGCCCCTGCCTGGAGCGAGGGTTTCGACTACAGCAATCTTGCCAAGGAGGCAAAAGTGGGCAATGCTCGCTTGACCTTCATCTGAGCGCCGGACGACCTTCCGTGACCGGGCGCGGCGGAAGAAGGCATACAGGTCTGCTAAACCATCGTAACGAATGCTGGCGGGTCGCGGGGTCTGCCGGCTTTTAACTGAAAGAACAAATACCATGAAAATGCATTATCTCTCCCTCACATTGGCGGCGGTGCTCGCGCTCGGATTGGCCGGTTGCGGCAAAAATGATTCCGGCGCCACCACCACCGACGACATTAAGAAAGCCGCGGACTCCGCTGCCGACGCCACCGCGAAGGCCGCCGAAAAAACCGCTGATGCGGTAAAGGAAGGTGCCGCCAAAGCGGTTGATGCCGTGAAAGCCGGCACCACCGACACCTCCGCCGAAGGCCTGATCGAGAAAGCCAAATCGCTCGTCGCCGAGAATAAATTCGCCGAGGCTTCGAACATTCTCCAACAGCTGGCCAACTTCAAGCTCACCGACGAACAAACCAAACTCGTGAATAGCTTGAAGGAACAAATCCAAAAAGCGCTGGCCTCCAAAGCGGCCGGCGGCGTGGACAACCTCCTCAACAAGTAAGCCGGCTACGCTTCGATCTCCACCGTTTCATAAAGCTGCGCCGCCCATCGGTAAAAGATGGGCGGCGTGAATTTCGCGAACCGGGTCCCCCAACCGGGTTCCGCCAAACGCAATCCTCCCTCGCTGAAAGCAGCCACAGGAACCGGCGCCATCGTTATCGGCATTGGTCCAGTCTGGCCTCGATTGGGGAACATGCCGTACCATGCCGTATCACTCCGCGACTCCCCCGAACCACGCCTCCTCTCCTCCGCAGAAAGGCCGGCGCGAAGGGGTTCGAAACGGGCGTAACACCCCTTCGTCCATGCCAGCTTCAGGGCCGGGCGCGAAGGCCCGCCCGGCTCGGACCTCCGAAAGTGCCGGAGAAAAAATTGATTCCTTGGCGGTCCTGGGGACCGCCCCAATATTTCGTCCGACGTTCCCGGCGGCGCCCTCGGAGAGGCCGCCCTGCCACCACTCCACCGCTATTTTCAAAGAACAAATATCCAACCCCGCGATCTTAAACCAGGGGGTGGGACAAAAGCTGTCCAATGGTCCCACACCAAAATTCCGTTGAGAAATTCAACCACGGGTGGACGCGGATATCACGGATGACAACAACTTGGAAATAGCGCTCCTTTGCAAAAATTCTTCTCCCGCTTTTCGGCTTTGCACCCTGGCGTCTTTGCGTTGATTGGACCGGACCCTGGCCGACTCCCCGGGCGTGGAAGTTGAACATCCTAAATCCCCGCGCCATGGCACCGGCTCACACCGTGCATAATGCCGTGCCGACAGGGCAAATCGCACCCATCCGCACCGCCTTTTTGCCCGGTCCCCCGTGGAATCCGTGGCATGTAACGAGCTAAAACGGGTGGCGTGCGCACTCCTCCGCCAACACTCGACGGTGCCGCCCGCGCCGCCCGCCGGGCGCGGAGAATGGAGCGGCGCGAAAACCAGCGACGCCTCAACGCCGGCCGCGCGGAAAAGATGCACGTCGCCCGGATGGCGGCGACCGGGTTCGACACTCAGGCCATCGTTCAGCCCCCGTCGGTCAATGTCGGCTGTTCCGGTTGGTTTTACTGGCACTGGCGGGATCGCTTTTATCCGGCCAACAGCGCGCCGAAGAGCTGGTTTCCCCACTACGCCAAAACGTTTTCCACCGTGGAATTGAACGCCCCCTTTTATTCGTGGCCCACGTTAAGCACGGTCCAAAGCTGGCTGACTCAGGCCGGCGACCGAGACTTCGTTTACACGGTGAAAGTCTGCGAAATGATCACTCACATCAAACGCTTCCGTGGCACGAAAACACTCGTCCGGGATTTTGGATTTATCGCCGACCTCCTGGGCAGCCGTATGGGTTGTTTTCTATTTCAGTTGCCGCCCGGTTTTTCCTACACGCCCGCGCGACTGGCGGCGATTCTCGGTCAGCTCGATCCCGCCCGGCGCAATGTGGTGGAGTTTCGGCATAAGAGTTGGTGGCAAGACCGCGTTTGGCGGGCGTTCGAAAAGTCGGGCGCCATCTTTTGTTCCAGCAGCGCGCCCGGACTGCCCGATGAGTTGATAAAAACCGCCGATGACATTTACCTCCGTTTCCATGGCCGCAAGAAATGGTACCGGCACGATTACACCACGGCGGAACTCACGGAGTGGGCGCGGCGCGTGAAGCAAAGTGGCTGCCGCCGCGTTTGGGCCTACTTCAATAATGACCGGGACACCTTCGCCATCAAGAATGCCTCGGAATTTTCCGCCCTCTTGGGAACTCCGCGGACCAACCCAAAAGGCAAAAGGCACGAAGCCGGCCCTCCGGCCTCATTCATTCATGCGTATTGCCGTGCGGGAGGGCGCTTCGCATGATGCGAGCATCCGTTTTAGGCCTTTAATGCGAGGGAAGCGCTGGCATATGACCGGCTGGATATAAGCCATGCGCTCGCCCACGTTGTCCCTTCCAAGGCTTCGTCAGAAGTTTATCGATATCCTCAACGACGTCCACGCGGCGGAACATGAAACCATCATCGCCCTCCCGATCATGATCCGCGCCACCGACGACGCCGACTTGAAAGCCGCCTTGCTGGATCACCTGAAGGCCACCGGTACGCATATCTGCCGGCTCGAACTCATCTTTGGACTTTTGAAGGAGCATCCCCAGCCCCTCCGCTCGCTGGGCATGCAGTCCGTGTTGAACGAAGGCGTGAACGCCCTGCTCGCCGAGGCCGGCGATGGCGCGCTCGCGGATTCCTGCCGGATCGTCGAGCGAAGCGAAATCAGCACCTACCAGTTACTGCTATCCTGGGCGAAAACCCTGGAGGAAGACGACGTCGCCGCGCTTCTGGAACTCACGCTCGCCGAGGAAGTCACCGCCGAAGGCGATCTGTCCGCCATCGTCGCCCGTTTAAATCCCACCGGGGCGGCGGCGTAATCGGAGTCCTGCGGCGCACAGTTCCAGCAAGCGTTGAGACCCATTTTCAGTTCGTGCCGGCCGCTCGGCTGGTTTGCTCCTGGCACTCACGTACGCAAAAAGCCCCGGCCGAAGCCGGGGCTTGTCCTGACCTGACCAAAACTCAGGCCTGCTTTTCAGAATCCGGCGCTTCGTCGTCGTCGTCGGCATCTCCCGCGTCGTCATTGGCGGCGGCGAGCGCGATTTCGGTCAACGTTTCGTCGGCGGCCTTTTCCTCAGCGAGCGTATCCTGGAGCAACTCCAGCGCATCGGTGTGGCCCATTTGTTCCGCCCACGCGCAGACGGTGCCGTAGGATGCGATCTCGTAGTGCTCCACTTTTTGCGCGGCGGCAATGAGTCCGTCGTCGAGCGCGGAGCTGTCGGCCAGCTCTTCCATGAGCTCTTCGCCTTCTTCGAGCAGGCCTTTCATGGCCTTGCACGTTTTGTTTTTGACCGGTTCCTCCAGCGTCTGGAAAACCTTTTCCAGGCGGGAGACGTGTTCCCTGGTTTCTTCGAGGTGCGATTCGAACGCCTCGCGCAATTCGTCGGATTCGGCCGCCTCCGCCATCTTGGGCAGGGCCTTGGTCAGTTGTTGTTCGGCATTCAGCAGGTCCGCGAGTTCGTCGAGGAACAATTCATGCAGGTCCATGTCCATGTCCTGGTTCTCATCGGCGGCCTTGCCGCCTGCCGGTTTGGATTGATCGGTTTTCATATTGATAACTTTCTGTATTGCTCGGGCAGTACGATTTAATGGATGTGCGTCCGCGGGGATTTCCCGGGACTCACGTGTGCTGTCTTCCTTAAGCAGGAAAGATTCCCCGCCGCGACTGCCTCGGCAATGAACCCCGGTTTATCCAAAAGTTTCGTTAAAGCCTCGCAATTCAGGGGGATTTGAAAATGCAAGACTCAGAGTCCCCCGCTTCCGGGCCAGGAGTTGGCCGGCGCGCGCGAGGCTATTTGCAAGGAAAGCCGCGTTTTGCATGAGGAGTTCCGGCGGCGACGATCGGCCGCCCCCTGAAGGCGCTCCCGCAGCCGGATATCGAAAAAAAGCATGGACCCGGTAAAGCATCCAAAAAAACGCCACGCAAAAACGGGCGTGGATGACCGGCCGTTCGTTGGGCTCTTTAGGCGTCGGAGAATTTCAGGATGCGGCTGCCTGGCGGCGTGGGATGGCGCGCGGTTGCCGCCCTTCGCCCTGGTCCCGCTTTTCCAGCCAATACACCTGATCGGCCGCCCGATTATTCCACTTTTGAATTACGAAAGCCGCGAGCTTAAGCATTTCCTGGCGGCTCGCCGGCCTCAAAAACAGGTGGGCTGAGTTGGCAGGGCTTTTGGAAAGCACGCGCCTCGCCGCGGTGAGGTCCTCTGCGGCAATTAACGCCAGGCGTTTGCCGGCGCCATCCATCAATGTCCATGCGTTGGAAGTCATAATCTGAAATCTGCTCAAAGCGATTTTTGGGTCATGCCGAAAATCGCTTTGTATACGAGGCTTTCTCCCCGCGTGAGCCATTGTTAGTCGTTCAAATGGGATCATCGTTCCACTAGGGGAATCCTGGGGTCAATGAGGTGCCGGGTTGCGCGAATGACTTCAATTAAAGCTGCCGCTTTTCAAAAGCTGCGACCTTTCAACGGGAGGATGAAACCAACCTTTGCCAATGATTAAACCACCGTGAAGATTTCCCAATGCTGAGCAGGGTCCGGCTTCCGTCCCACCTTCTCCATCTCAAAATCGGACTGGCCGTCAATTCGGAGAGTCTTTGCAGCCTCTTGAAGATCGGAGGGTATGACCGAATTTCCAAATTCGTAAGAGACGAGGTGATGAGTCTCTGACTATTCACCATCCGCTCAAGACATCGGCGGCGGTTTGGCGCCCCGGTTCGCAGCGATTGAGCCATCGAAAGCATATTCCACAACTCGGCTCAGTTAGTGTCTCTCCCGCAGGGCGGTATCGTCTCCTACGTCAAAGAGGGCCTAGGCGCGTTTTAGCGTACCTTGAAACCGTAGGTTTCGGGTGGAAAGAAAAATAAACTGGCTCGCAAACGGAAGAACTTGTGGAGAGTGAAACGGATGACCGAGTCGAGTCTGACAGGGGCAAACATTAAACGACCGACCATTCGGGTAAATAGTCGACATAAAAGTAGACAAGTAAACATTTAAATGTTGACAAATGCCCAAAAAGATGACATTTATAACGAATTCGACTCGGCAAATGTCAACTGACTCAATATTTCGGCAAGTACGAAACCTTTTGGGGTTAGGTCAACAGTCGATGGCTGATCGGTTGGGCATCACTCGCCCGTACCTATCTGAAATTGAGAATGAGCGTCGGCGGCCGTCGGAAACTCTGATTCAGAAGCTTGCTTCTCTGAAAGAGGGGTTCGATGCAGGACGGAACCACAACGTTCAGTCCAAGCTACCTTCCGCAGGTCGAGGAGTGCCAATAATTTCATGGGCCCGTGCTGGTGCCGCCTCTTCATATGAAGAAATGCCATTCGATTCGCGGGAAGTGATCCCCTCTGATTGTCCAGACGATAAGGCTTTCGGATTGATTCTTGAGGGCGATTCAATGGAACCCAAATACTCGCCAGGAGACGTCGTGGTATTGATGCCGTTGAGGCAGCCGCATTCAAATCAGCTAGTCGGAGCAAAGATTAGAGACCAGGGGGCAGTGTTTAAAATATTGACGGTCCTGCCTGCCTCTCGGCGATTCAGGCTGAGCAGCTACAATTCGGCTGTGTATCCGCCCGTCGAACTCCGTGAGAGCGATTTCGAATGGATATACCCTGCTTACGAAGTGCGCAGACGTGTTTGGCACCAATGAATTTTCTTAAACTCAATAACCAACTACTCCTCAATTTATGACCCCTATAAACCCCTCCGGTCTTTGGAAAAAAAGGTTAGGCGACTGGGTGATTAATCCCTATGTCGGGTGCGAGCACGGGTGTTATCATTGTTACTGTCCGGCCATGCCGGGGGTCAAATTTAACAACGATGGCCACAAACAGCGCGACTGGGGTAAATATTTGCTACCAAAGCACGGCATTGTTGAGGCGTTGCGCATTCAACTGCGCACGTTCACGCCCGACAAAGCGCGGAGAACGGAGTGGGGAGACGGTTGGGTGCTGATGTCCTTTCTAACCGATTGTTACACGCCCAGCGAAGCAAAGTTCAAATTGACGCGGCAATGTTTGCAGTTGCTGTTGGAAGCGGGCCACAAAGTCCGCTTGCAGACGCGTTCAGCTTTGATTGAACGTGATTTTGATTTGCTGATCGCGCACAAGCAACAAGTTCTTGTGGGAACTTCATTGCCCTATCTAGATGACGGATTAGCTCGTTTCTTAGAACCACGAGCGGCCGCGCCGAGGCGACGATTGAAAATGCTCGAGAAAGCTTTTAGCCATGGTCTTGAGGTGTATGTTTGTGTTGCTCCATTTATGCCGTTTCACGATGAGACTGTTATGGAAGAGGTGTTATCGGCGATAAATCCGCTGTATCCACGCGAAGTGTTCTGCGAAGTATTAAATCCTAAAGGCGATAATATTGCCATGATGAGAGAAGCTTTGGTGGCAAAGTTTCCGGTCGAAGCTGAGCGAATGACTAATTATTCAGCGGAATCTTGGGCGGAGTTTACATGGCGAGTTTTATCCGTCGGCCTTAAGAAAAATAAGCGTTTCATTCCGTGGCCCGATACGCAACGATTCTGGAAAACACATCTTAACTCCACACAAACGCAGTTGCTCGACGCTTATTTACCGCCAAAATCAATGTGTGCAGACTTAGTGCTGGCCTGAGGCAGATTATGGGAGCCGAGGTGACACTTTTAACCGATGAGTGGCATAAGCTCTCCTCCGAAGCTAAATTTTGTCGTTACACAGATGTCTTAGGCCTTCCTCGTCAAAGCGACGAAAGAAAATTCATACGGCGATTGAACCGAGAATTCCCGGAGGAGTGGAGGACGTTCCAAGATATCGTAAGACAACGCGCCGAAGGTGACTTGGACGACAACTTCTACGAGCTAAAAAATCAAAACCTGGAATTCAGCCTTCTCGTTACTGCATTCGAGCGCACGGAACTCCACAACAAGGCTTTTTCATCGCTCGAAAGCATTTCTGATCCCGTTTCCAATATTTTGGATATCGGTTGTGAAAACGGATTCCTTACTTGTTTGCTCGCTTTGCGCTGGCCTAATGCGCAGGTTGTTGGGTTGGATCTTTGCGGGCCAGCAATAGATCTCGCTCGAGAACTGGCTTTAAAGCTCAATCTAAAAAATGTAACGTTTTTAGTTGGAGCAGGTGAGGACATCTCAAAAACCTTTAAAGGCAAATCGTTTGATTTAATTACAACGATTACAATGCTTCACGATGGAGGAGTTTTCCCGTCGATGGAGGAGCTGCACCGACGCAATGGCGAGGCCTTCGACACCATAAGGATGCTTCGGCTGCCTATATTCTCGGCGATCGCTTCAGTGCTGGGTTCATCAAATGCACGGTGGGTTTCTATGGAACGCTGTCAAAATGCGGCGCTTTTCTCCGCGTGGTGTCAAGCCATTGATTTCGCTGGGCTAGGGATTGACTTTGACAAAAGTGGACGAATTGCCTGCGAAGGCGACCTGTTGACTATCGTAGCAGCCGGCCGCAACTTTCCCAAACCGATTGACATGAAGAAGGTTCACGGACTGTGGATAGCTTCGGATTTTGACCGTTGGACGGCGCCAAGCGAGCCGCCTTGGGTGATTCGTGATCAACAAGCCGAAGTATTATTCAGACAGCTGAATGCTAAAACATGCCTAGACCGCTTGGTCGTATCGGATGGAAGCGGCCAGGAAATTGAGCGTATCGAGGTATGGGATGCCGGTGTCCTTTGCCTGTACTACCACTCTATTTGCTGCTTTATGCGTCGGGCCACCCTTTGGGTCAAGAGTTTTGGGACAAGGCCGTGCGTGGTTCGGATCCACAGTTAGGCTTCGGTTTCTGACGGTCGATATCATTGGGGGGGGGGAAATCGACTGTTGTCGGCGATGACAATCTTTGTTATAATTCTCATTGCATTGAATCCAATTACCCCATGGTTAAATGAGTAAGAAGTCTGATCGCAAAGGATTCTATTGGGAAAATTGGAAGTTGGGCCACTTGCCAAAGCTGGAAGAGCACAGCGAGAAAAAATTAGATTTATTGCGCGATTATCTCGTGCTTTATTTACAAATAGTTCTCAAGAACACGTCTGGGAAGGAGGTTCAAGAGATAACGCTAATCGACGGCTTTGCCGGTGGAGATATCTACCAAGGAAACAAATTCGGCTCGCCAACCACAATTTTGAGAGCCGTAGAGGAGGCCGAATTTCTCATTAATCAAGAGAGAGAAAAGCAAATGCGGATCGTTCCTGTTTGTTATTTCATTGAACGAGATCCACACGCTTTCGAATGCCTTGAGGCCACATTGAAAGGTCAAGGTTATGGATCCCGCCTCGGGCACACCATCCATTTGCGGAGAGCTGATTTTACCGCCTGTGCACCCGAAATCATAGCTGACATTAACAATCGACATAAACGAGGAGGCAATCGCACGATCTTTTTTTTAGATCAATGCGGCTGGACCAAAATCTCTGCGGGGACTATTCGATCTCTGGCTCGAGAGCTTCATGGCCGTCCGGAATTCATCATCAATTTCGCGATTTCGTGGCTCAGCGATTTCCTTTCGGAAAAAACACGAGGCGCGATCGAAAAATCACTGAACGAATTGGGGTTGAGCGGATTTGTGAATATTCCCGCGATGATGAAACTGCGGATGGATTTGGGCGGAAATTGGCAACATGCAGTTGAGTCGCACATTGGGGAAGCTTTTCGTGAGGCTACGGGCATTGCATATTTTTCGCCATTTTACATTGAGCCACAGGGCAATCATCGCGGTTATTGGCTATTGCATTTGGCACAAAGTTCGCGTGCTCGTTCGGCGATGACCGAAATTCACTGGAAAAAAGCAAATCGCTCCAAGCATTATGGTTACTCGGGTTATGAAATGCTATCGTTTAAGCCATCGCTTGATCAAACTCAGTTCATAGCGGGCATGTCCTTCGATGACGAATCTCATAAGCGGTGCGAAGCTGCTCTAACGCACGATTTTGCACGACTGATAGCAGACCGCCACAAAAGTGGCATCAAATTTAAAGATTTCATTGACAATACAAGTAACAAAATCATGGCGACTTCACCGATGGTTAACGACGTTATCTGGAAGTTGTGTCAGACCGCAGATTTCGAGGTGGTTTGTCCATCTGGTCGCCCAAAGCGAACGAGCAACTTTTCCGGCAATGATATTATTTTGCCACGCAAACAAATGATACTAACCGGAATCAATCAGCAGCCGTTGAAGAACGGCAGTCGTCGTAGCGGCTCATAGCAAGGATTGCTTCGCTTTTGACGAACTTTCGCGGATTCAATTGCCGAAACCATTCTCTAGTCATCGGCGTACTTCTTGCCCTTCTTTCGGGCGGATTTTTGGGAGGGCGTCTGCAGCGGGGCCAGTAGTTGATATCGCCGGTGGTGACGCTGGCGTTCCAGAAATCGCCAAAACCGCTGTGCGGGCGAGCTTCATAGTTCATACAGTCGCAACATGTTTGACGGGGAAATTAAAGCTCGCCCCTGGCTGTCGGACCCCACTTGTTTTGCTGCGAAATCTCCGGCTTATGTGCATGCTGTGTCCTTAACAACGGCCTTGGGCGGTTGCAGTGTTGCAATCAGGCCGCTGAAAAATTGTCTGCATGTTTGCGGGGCTTTAGGGAAGACAAACACTTGCCTGACCCTTCTCAACATTCGAGGGATTCCATGAGGAAATCAGCAAAAGGATTGATGGCCGGGTGCGAGGTTCTGTTTCGGGCATGGGGCCGGGTCGGCGTCGTGCTGTTGGGCCTGGGCATTTTGAGTCCGAGGGCGGCACGGGCCGATCTGGTGATCGACGGCCGGTTCGTCGGGGGGACGCCCCCGACCAACATGGTTGGCCGGGGCAGTTTACAGCAAATTTTCAAGGTCGCCGCGCTGACGTGGCAAAATGCGTTCAAGAGCCCGACCGATAAATGGACGGTTCACGTGGATTACGGCTGGAATGCGCTGGGGCAGCCGGCGCAATTTTCCATGGCTCCCGGCGATCAGGGTGGAACGCCGCATCGCATTCTGCGCTGCAAGATATTGTTCAACAACAAAGGGACGACACCGTTTTTCGCGGACCTGACTCCGCTGGGCGATGCCGAGTATCGCTCGTACACGAACGCTTCGCTGACTTACCAGGACATGGAATTGAATATCGGGCGCGTCTGGACGAACCCGGTGAATCAAGCGGTGGGCAGGCTCGACCTGCTCTCGACGGTCCTTCACGAATTGGGACATGCGCTGGGACTGGCCGCGTCCAACACCGCTTCGGCTTACTATCCGGTGGTGACCTGTCCGCGTCCGTTCGCCGGCTACACGATTTTCTCGGATGGAAACCAGCTTACGGAGCAGCCCGACTCCGCCCTGTTCAAAGTGCAGCAACCCGGCAAACGGTATCGCCTCAGCGCGCTGGATGTCCTGGCGGTGGCCGAAGTCAGCAAGTTCGATTATCCCAATCTGGATCCGTATGTGAATCCCGCCCCGCGCCTGGGCCTGGCCCGGGTTTTCGTGGCGAAGAAAATCATCACCATGGATCCGGCGCGGCCCGAAGCGACGGCGGTGGGCGTGGCGGACGGGCGGATCATCGCGGTCGGCACGCCGATGGAGGTGGTGGCGGCGATGACGGGCCGGCAGTTCGTGATGGATTACACCTTCGCCTGCGAGGTGATGGTGCCCGATTTCGTGGAGGGGCACAGCCACTTCCAGGGATACGGCCTGTATTCGCGGGTGCCTTACCTCGGTTACTTTGACCGGCCAACGCCGGAGGGTGGGGTGCTGACGGGCGTGAAAACGTACGCGGCGCTGGTCGCGCGATTGAAGCAGGCGGTGCAGCAGCAAGTGTTGCTCAAGCGTAATACGAAATTGCCGGTGCTGGCGTTCGGAGCGGATCCGATTTTTTATCCGACCGAAATTCCCACCAAACATTTGACCGCCGCGATGCTGGATGAAGTGTCGAAGGAGACACCGATTTTTCTGCCGTTGTTGAGCGGACATGTGGTGGCGTGCAACTCGGCGATGCTGGCGCTCGTCAAACAGCAGCCGGAGTGGGCGAAGCTCAAGGAGACTTCGGGGGTCGTGAAGGACGCGCTGGGCGAGCCGACGGGAGAGTTCGACGAGATCGCGGCGACGGCGATGGCCTTTGCCGCGTTCCAGAAGAAGGATCCGACATTCTTCCCCAGCCGCGGCTATCAGGCGTTGCTCGACGCCGGACAATTGGCGAAGCGGGCGGGTATCACCACGGCGACCGATCTCGCATTCGGCGGGGAACCCAGGCCCACGGAGGCGCTGGCCCGGGGGCTATACGTTCTCGCTTGCGCCCGCGAGGACTTCCCGGTGCGCGTGGTGCTCGGTTACTTTGTGGACCAGTTGAACAACAACTGGGGCACCAACGCCGTGGAACATATGCGGAAAATGCGCGCCGCCGATAAAAACAAACTTCGCACCGGCCCGGTGAAGATCATCACGGACGGTTCGATCCAGGGTTACACGGCCCAGTTGCAACCGCCGGGATTTTTATTTCCCGACGACGCCAATGGCATCTGGAACGTGGAACCCGGCCTGCCGTTATTCAATCTGTGCAAGCCGTTCTGGCAGGCGGGAATTCAGATCGCCGTGCATGTGAACGGCGACGAAGCGAGCGAGCAGATGCTGGATGTGCTGGAGGAATTGGAACTGCAATATCCGCAATTGGATCACCGCTTCAGCCTGCAACACAACCAGGTAAGCCGGACGAATCAGTTCGCGCGGATGGCGCGGCTGGGGGCGACGGTGAACCTGTTTTGCAACCATCTCTACTATTATGGCGACCAGCATTGCCACATCACGCTGGGCCCGGAACGGGCCAGCCAGATGGACTCGCCCGCGATGGCAAAGGCGGCCGGCGTTCCCTTCTCGCTGCATTCCGACGCGCCGGTGACGCCGATGCAGCCGCTCACCGCCATGTGGTGCGCGGTCAACCGCGTGACCGCCAGCGGCCGGGTGCTGGACACCGCCGGGGAGTCGCAAAAGATCAGCGTTCAAGACGCGCTGCACGCCGTGACGCTGGGCGGCGCGTACCTGCTGAAATTGGAAGATGAAATCGGCAGCATCAAGGCGGGCAAGCGGGCGGATTTTGCGGTGCTGGGCCAGGATCCTTACGCCGTTGAACCGCTCGCCATCAAAGACATTCCGGTGAGGGCGACGGTATTTGATGGAACGGCTTTCCCGGTAAAATAGGTCGCGGGCACTGGTGAACCCGGCCGCGTATGGCCGAGGGCGTGGCGGGCGGTAAATCGGTCGGTTGATCCGAGAGTGAAACCCGCGCCCGGATGGTTTACCTTGCCCACCACTGATGACCAATACCACCGCACATCCGCGCTTCAAGCTCGCGGCCGTCGATCTGGATGGAACGCTGCTCGGGCCGGACCTGACGATCAGTCCGGAAAATTTCCAGGCGGTCCGCGCGCTCCATGAGCGCGGCGTCCAAATCGTGATTGCCTCCGGACGCCACTACCTGAGCATCAAACAGTTTTTGGCGGCGATGCCTGAGGTTCAATGGATCGTATCAATTCAGGGCGGCGAAGTTTCCAGCCGCGAACGGGATTTGATTCTTGCCCGCACCTTCATGGACGCCGCGCATGCGAAACTGGCGGTGCATCACGGGAGCGAGCGAGGCCTCACGCCGATCGTTTACGGCACCGACGGAGTCTTCACGGAGCAGTCCTGGAACGACGACCTGGCGTTCTATAAATACCTCTCGGGCCTGACGCCGGTTCAGGTTTCGCGTGAGAGCCTGGCCGGAATGCCGGCTTACAAAGTGATTTGGGTGGGCGCGCCCGAACCAATCGGTTCGGTGATGACCGAGGCGCCGCCGAGCGCGGCATTTGAAAGAGTGCAGACGCATCGGCGCATCGTCGAGTTCATGTCGAAAGACGTCAGCAAAGCCACCGGCTTGCAAAGTATCGCCACTCATCTGGGAATTTCGCCGGCCGAGGCGGTGGTTTTCGGCGATGCGGACAACGATATCCCCATGTTTAAATGGGCGGGTTGCTCGGTCGCCATGGCTCACGGCTGGCCGAATGCGATCGCGAGCGCTTCGCAAATTTCCACCGCCGGCCCGCCCGAAACAGCGCTGGCGCGCGCCATCACTGCGGTCATGGACCGCTAACCGAAACGACGCGGGTGCGCCGCCCTCCCGCACGGCGGCCGGGCAAGCATTCCCATATGGGTCTTTAGTTCTAGAGACCTTCGGGAACTTCTCAGGGCATCATCAGTCATACCTGTGTGCACGGTCGCGTTTGACCGCGCCGTTGACTCAATGGAAGGCAATATGATGAAAACGTTCAAGCGGTTACCCGGGGATAGGCTGCGCACGGGAAATACTCACACGAGCCTGGTCACGCCGGCGACGGGTGTCACGACGTATATGACCGGGGTGCTGGCCTGGTCGCGCGCCTTCGGCGCTCCGCAAGTTTCGTCTCGTACTGGTGAGGTCCACCGCCGGGGCAGTGATGTTTCCACGCCGCGAGAAGCCGCCGCGGTCTCCATCTACGCGGTGGATAGCGAAGACGGACTGACTGATTTATACGTCCACTTTCTCAAGGGAACAGGCTATAGCGTGCGGGCTTTTAATCAGCGTGCGGAAGCGCTCGCGGCCATGGCGGAGGACGAGCACGGTCCGGACCTTTTGATCATGGATTATCTCGGCGACTCAATGCCGGTGGACGATTTTTTGCAACGCTGCCGCCTGCTGCATCCCGCGGTCCGCATTCTGATGGCGAGCGGGTTCGGGGAGGACGACGTGCAATTTTCCGGCACACGACCGGATCGTTTTCTTCAGAAGCCGTTCACCGCCGAGGAGTTTTTGCGGGAAGTCGGTCGCACCCTGGCTGTTTGATTAGCCCCACAAGATGAAAATCATCCATCACGTCATTCGGCCGCTGGCTTTGACTTTTTTGCTCGCGGCCCGGGTTGCGGTTCCATCGGTGGCACAGGAAGTATCCATTCCCGATCCCGCCTTGAACACCGTCATCCGCGAGACGCTGCCAAAACCCACCGGACCGCTGCTGCAATCGGACCTGCTCGCCCTCACCAACCTGACCGCAATCTCCCGAAACATCACCAACCTGCAAGGCCTGGAAGCCGCGCGGAATCTGAACACGCTCGTCCTCGATGACAATCACATCACGGATCGATTCTTCCCGGACGTGCTGACGAATCTGACGAGCCTCAGTGTTCTGGACCTGAGCGAAAATCTCATCACCAATCTCACGTTACCCGGCACTTTGACAAATCTGACCAGCCTGCGCGTGGATAAAGATCAACTGGCCCAAGTCACGTTTCCGGCGGCGGGCCTTACCCGCCTGACCAACCTGAGCATGGGCTTCAACCGCCTCACGAGCCTGGTTTTGCCCGCGGACATGACGAACCTGAGCCTTCTCAGCGTCTTCCAGAATTTGCTCACGAACGTGACCTTGCCGCCGCGACTGGCAAATTTGATGTTTGTTAATTTCGATGGCAACCACCTCGCCCGTCTGAGCTTTCCCGGCGGCATGACCAACCTGGGCGCGCTGATCGCCGGAGGGAATCAACTCACAAGTTTCGCGGTGCCCGCGGGCATGAGGAACCTGGGCTTCCTGCGCCTGGACAACAATCAACTGACGAGTTTTACCTTGCCGGCGGGCCTCACCAACCTGACCGGCCTGTTTCTGGATGGCAATCAACTGACCAACCTGGCCCTGCCGTCGGACCTCCATCATCTGACGCAGCTTCGCGTCGGCGGCAACCAGCTCACCAAACTCACGCTGCCTTCCGGCCTGACGGCGCTGACGTTTCTCAACCTCACCGCCAACCAGCTTACGAATATCACCCTGCCCCCCGACATGCAGGGATTGGTCGGGCTTTTCCTGGGGAGCAACGCGCTGACGTCATTCGTGCTGTCCGAACCGCTGGCGGCCACCGGCATGGCCAGCGTGGTGGATGCTTTACAAAATCAAGGCATCCCGGTTTTTACTCATCCGCTGGAGACCCGGTTGGTCCGGCCCGCAATGTTTGCTGGCGCCTTCAAATTCGGCATCACCGGACCGCCGGGAGTTTATACGGTGCTCGCTTCCTCCAACCTCGTGAACTGGAGCGTGGTGAATACGGCGGCCAACCCGTTGGGCGGGGTCAACTTCCGCGACGCCGACACCAACCCGCCGCCGAGAAAATTTTATCGCGCCGTGCTCCAGGTCCCGCCCGCGAACATGGTGTTCATCGCGCCGAACACGTTTGTCATGGGCAGCCCGACCAACGAATTGCATCATCGGTCTGATGAAAGTCCGCAAACCACGGTGACTCTGACCCGCGGTTTCTGGATGGGAATCCATGAAGTCACACAACGGGAGTTTCTGGAGGTGACGGGCACGAACCCGAGCAGCTTCCCCGGCGACCTGGACCGTCCGGTGGAAAGCGTCAGTTGGCCCGCCGCCACCAACTATTGCTGGCAGCTCACCCAGCGGGAACTTGCGGCCGGACGGATTTCCCCCGGCAGCCAGTATCGCCTCCCCACCGAGGCGGAGTGGGAATGCGCCGCGCGCGCCGGCACGGCCACGCGGTTCAGCTATGGCGATGACCTTGACTATTCCGGCCTGCCGAATTACGCGTGGCAATCCGTCAGCGACGGCCTGACCACCCATCCAGTCGGCCTAAAGCTGCCGAATCCCTGGGGCCTGTACGACATGTATGGCAACGTTATGGAATGGTGTCAGGATTGGCTCGGACCGCTGCCCGGCGGATCGGTGGCGGATCCGCAGGGGGTGCCCTCCAATGTAATCGGCGACAAAGTTGCGCGCGGGGGCGCCTTCGATTTCGGCGGTTCCTTCTGCCGTTCAGCCAGCCGCTTCGGTTTCGGCAACCACCCGGCGCTGACCGATTGGAACCTGGGCTTTCGCGTGGTGCTCGTGACGGGGCCTTGATGGATTTTTCGGAAGGTTAAATCGGAAAACATGAATCGCGTTGCGCGTGGTTTGATAGTTCCGCCCGGTTGCGGAAATACTGATGCTGGCTTTCAGCGATTGGTGTCAGCGTCAATTGAGCCGCAAGCGAAAGAACTTTGAAGTGTTGGTCGTGTCCACGTTCACCAGCCGTTGATTGTTGGAGGTGCTCACCGCCAGCGGAGAATTTGTCCACGAAGCCGGGGACGTTGCTTCGTCGGTTTCCTGCAACGCAAAGCCCGTGGACGGCGCGGGCCACGAGAGATTCAGTTGGCCATTCCCGGAGGTGGCACGCAGCTTTTTCAACGAGGGTATTCCGGCGACCAACACCGGGATGGAAGTGAGCAGCGGTTGGCCGGTCATGTAGAGGGTCTTGTATTGCGGCCCGCCAAAGCAAAGATTCGCCGTCCGCATAAACAGGATTTTTCCAATCAAGTGGCCATCGGGCGCGAAGATGTGCACGCCGTTGCCCGCGCTCGACCAAACGCGCCCGTCCACATCGCAACGAATGCCATCGGGCGCGCCGTTGGAGATATTCGCGAAGACTGCGCCGCCCGAAAGCGTGTTGCTCGGGGAAATGGCATATACGTGAATTCGATTTCGGGAACCGTCTGAGTCGGCCACAAAGAGTTTGGTTTCATCCGGTGAGAGACAAATGCCGTTCGGCCGCCGGAGGCCGTTGGTGATGACGGCCGCACAGGTGGCGTCGCCGTTGGTCTCGTAGAAGTAATAAACATACAGTCCTGGTTGAAACCCGGCGGGAACGGACCCGCCGATCGGCGGCGGCAGCGGCAGTCCACTGTCGTACCCGGGATCCGTGAACCAGATGGAACCGTCGGATTTCACCGCCAGATCGTTTGGTGAATAAAATTTCTTGCCGTGATGGTTCGTGACCAGCGGAGTGGCGACGCCGTTCGTGAAAAGCACCAAACGCAGGCCCGCGCTGCCGGCCTCGCAGGAGATCAGCCGCTCATTCCAATCGAGCAGGTTGCCGTTGCATTTCGTGTTCGCCGGGGGAGTGCGAAAATCCGTCACCGCGTAGGGCGGCGCCAGTTTCTTGAGCAGGTTGTTGCCGATATCGCTGAAAACGAGATAACCCCCGGAGGGGACCCACACCGGGCCTTCGATCCATGAATTGATCGTGGCGTTGGTGGTGAGGAGCGAGTTGGTATTGATGATACGGCTGAACTCAGCCGGGTCCGCGATTTCAAATGTGACCGCGTGTGCGGCATGCAGCAGGAAAGTCCAGGCGAGAATTGCCGCCGATCCTCTTCCGAACAATTTCAAAATCACGGGCCGCCTCATAAGCTCACTGCGCTCTCGACTGATGTTGTTTCAAATGACTGACGATGGCAAGGTGCGGCTTGAACGCCGGGAAGGAGGGGCGCCGGGCGGTTAATTTGCGAATAATTAAAAATCATTTGCATTCGATTTTTGTTCATCCTATATTCAACCATATGGTTGAATATAGTTCCAGGTTGTTGGACCGGACTTTTGGCGCGCTGGCGGATCCGACCCGGCGGCGGCTGATCGCGCAACTGGCCAAGGGCGAGGAGCGTGTGACGGATCTGGCGCGGCGGCACGCGATGTCGCTGGCGGCGGTGTCGAAGCATTTGATCGTTTTGGAGAAGGCCGGGTTGGTGAGGCGCCGGCGCCAGGGGCGCGTGCATTCGTTGACGTTGGAGGCGAAACCCATGCAGGAGGCGCGGGAATGGATCGACCGCTATCGAAAGTTCTGGGAGGGGAATCTGGATCAGTTCGAAAAATATTTGGACAAACTACAAACGCAGGAAACCAAACAACATGAAGATGAATAGCGAAGTGCAAAAGCCGGATGACGCGACCTTGATCCTGAAGCGGGTGTTGAACGCGCCGCCGGAGCTGGCGTTCCGTGCGTGGACCACGCCGGAACATATCCAGCAATGGATGAAACCGGAACCGGGAATGCAGGTGCCGTCCACGCGGATGGATTTGCGGGTGGGCGGCAAGTTTCGCATCCAGATGAAAAATCCGGATGGAGAATTTTTCACGGCGGTGGGGGAGTTCCGCGAGGTGAAGGCGCCGGAGCGGCTGGTTTACACCTGGGACTGGGAGAAGGACGGCAGCGGCACGGAGTTTGGCGAGGTGGAAGGCAGGACTTCGCTGATCACGGTGGAGTTTCTGAAACACGGCAGGGGCACGGAGTTCGTGATGACCCACACCCGTTTTGCCTCGGTGGAGAGCCGCGACAGTCACGCCCGGGGTTGGAGCCGCGCGCTGGAAAGCCTCGCGGAGTTCGTGGAGAAAAAATGACGCGACCGGTTTCGAAGTTTGATGGACGAAAGGTATTTATGAACGCAAAGATAAAAATGTCCGAACCGCGAAGTCCGCGGCGCGAGCACAAAATCGTATCGCGAACCGAATGGATTGCGGCCCGCAAGCAGCTCCTGAAAAAGGAGAAAGAAGCCACCCGCCTGCGTGACCAACTGAGCGTGGCGCGGCGCAATTTGCCCTGGGTGAAGATCGAAGGGAATTACGTTTTCGATGGACCCGATGGCAGGGTGACGCTGGCGGCTCTGTTCGCGGGGCGCAGCCAATTGGTGATCTATCACTTTATGTTCGGACCGGATTGGCAGGAGGGCTGTCCGAGCTGCTCCTTTGTTTCCGATCATTTCGACGGAGCGCTCCCGCACCTGGCCGCGCGCGATGTCGCGTTGGCGGCGGTTTCCCGGGCTCCGCTGGCGAAGATAAAAAAATTCAAAAAACGCATGGGCTGGCAGTTCGAATGGGTTTCGTCCCGCGGCGGCGATTTCAATGCCGACTTCCATGTGTCATTCACCGAGGCGGAGATGGCCAGGGGCAGGGTGAACTACAATTATACAATGCAGGAGTTTCCCAGCTCGGAAGCGCCCGGCCTCAGCGTTTTTTACAAAGACGCTGCCGGTGACATATTCCACACCTACTCGACGTACGGACGCGGCGTCGAGCCGCTCATCGGCGCCTACACGATTCTGGACCTGGTGCCCAAGGGTCGGGACGAAGACCGCCTCAATTTCGGCATGGAATGGGTCCGGCACCATGATCGTTACGGCACGGATGAGTTTGCTGATGCCGACAAACCCTATTGGCCGGATACCGGATCCCTGGTTTCGCCGGCTTGCGGCTGTGGCTCGGCGAACTCGCACGCGTGAACACGTTGCACTGCTGTGAGGTCCGGCGCGCCGGCGACCAGGCTCGGCGGCCCGCGTCGCGGCTGCACCGTGTGGCCGGGCTCGCCGGTTGGGTTATTCCCACTGCGACGCTGGCGTTGTTGCCCAAGTGTCCCGTATGCGTGGCCGCTTATGTGGCCCTGGCCACCGGCATCGGGATCTCTTTGCCCACCGCCACGCATCTGCGGGCTGTGTTGATGGCGGTTTGCGTTGCGTCGTTGATTTTTATCCTCGTCAGGCGCCTGCGAAGTCTTGCTCTGCGGAGAATCGCCCGACAATAATCATTCCCATCCGACTGGCCCACCCACTCGACAGCACGTTGAACAACAGAAAAACCCTCGAACAATTTACAAATAATATATGAGCAAAATCACCACTCCCTTCACCGGCGGATGCGCTTGCGGCGCGGTGCGCTACGAATCCAACGCCGAACCGATCATGATGCTGAATTGTCACTGTCGGGATTGCCAGCGATCCAGCGGCGGACCGTTCTCCTCATTCGTTGTCGTGCCGGCGGATGCGTTCAAACTCCTCAAAGGCTCGCTCCGCTTCCACGCCTCGCCCAGCGAGATGGGAGGCGATACCCGGCGGGGCTTCTGCCCGGAATGCGGCTCCCCGATCATGGGCAAGCCCGATGCGCTCCCGCAAATTGTCGCGATCAGGGCCGCGAGCCTGGACGATCCGGGGTGGTTCAAGCCGCAATCGGACGTGTGGACCTCCGACGCGCATCCGTGGAACCCAATGAATCCCGCGCTGGCGAAATTTGAAAAGTATCCGTCGTAGCGTTGGCGGGCTTCGACCAAAGTCTGGACGGGAATTCGCTTTTCAATTCAAGTTCTACTCAACGATGATTTTGCCGTGGCGTTGCCCGAGCAATGAACTTGTCCCCAATTTCAAACCACTGACCGCCGAAAATAAGCGGTGACTTTTTGGGTCGGCTGGACGGTTTGGTTGACCGTCATTGCGCTGCTCCCCGAGAGTTTTGGAAAGGAGAAAGGACGCCGGGGCGCCACTTTCTCCCTCCCGTTTTTCTTGGGTGATTCTTTTTTACCGCCAACGGCGGTCTGACTTCAAGCCCAACCTGCAGGCTGGGCGCCGTGTGATTCGGGTGCGTGATACACCTCGGCGGGCGTGGCATAGCCCAGGGCCTGGTGCGGCCGGTGCTCGTTGTAATTGCCGAACCAGGCGCCCACGCCTCGCCGCAATTCCAAGCCGTGTTCATAACCGCGCAGGTAGATGTCTTCATACTTCAGGCTGCGCCACAACCGTTCCACAAACCGGTTGTCCATCCACCGCCCGCGACCATCCATGCTCACCCGCACCCCGGCGGCCTCCACCGCTCCGACATAGTCGGCGGAGGTGAACTGCGCTCCCTGATCGGTATTGGAAATCAGGGGCGCCTGACGGCCTCGCGCCAAGGCCAGCTGCCAGGCCTGCACGCAAAAGGCCGCTTCGAGCGTATTGCTCAACTCCCAGGCCAGCACAAACCGGCTCCACCAGTCCATCACCGCCATCAGATACATGAACCCGTGACGCATCGGCAGGTAGGTGATGTCCGCACACCACACCTGATCGGGACCCGTAATCGCCTTGCGCCTCAATAAATACGGGTAGATCTGGTGTCCGGGTTGCGGCTGGCTGGTGCCGGGCTTGGGATAGATTGCCTCCAAGTCCATGACTCGCATCAGTCGGCCCACCCGTTTGGCGTTCACCGCCCAGCCCTCCCGACGCAACACCGCCGTCAAGCGCGGGCGGCCATAGACTGGATGTTGCAAATGCAACTCGTCCAGCCGACGCATCAAGCGCAGGTTCTCGGCACTCTCCACACATGGCTCGTAGTAGTAGTTGCCCCGGCTGACGCCCAGGAGCGCACATTGCCGCCGCACACTCAAACCGGCAGTCGGCGACACCAGCGCCAGGCGCTGACCTTTTACAGCCCCAGTTGTCTGGACTTTTTTTTAAGCCAGTCCAGTTCCATCGTCAACTGCCCCACCTTCTGCTCCAGGCGGGCCACTTCCCGGTCGGAGGCTTCGGCTTGCGCCGTGGCTCCGTGCTCAAACACTTCGGGAAGCCGCTCCACAATCGCGCGCTTCCACTGGCTGACCTGCGCCGGATGCACCTGATACTCCCGGGCAATCTCTGCCACCGTCTTGACTCCCGCTAAGGCTTCCAGCCCCACCTTGGCCTTGAAAGCCGGTTGATGTCTTTGTCGCTTTGCTTTCATTTGGTTGTCTGTTCTTTCTACCGCCCACCAGGGCGTTCGTCCAACAGACACCAAAAAGTCTTACTTAACCAGTGGTCCGAATTTCGGGGACAAGCTCACAAACCGGCCACGAACAGATTGCCGCGTTTCGTGCGATGAGTGGCACGCGCCGGCTGCGGTGGGCAGAGCAACTTTACTGGTCAGCCCGCAAGCTGAAAACGGCGGGCGTGCGCAGCCAGCATCGGGATTGGCCGCCGGATCGTGTCCCGGAGGAAGTGCGCCGGCTCGTCACTAATGCCCGAACCTGAACGCTTGAAATCGTTCTTGGATGCCGGGTGAGGTGAGCGATTTTTTATGGAACTCGCCCGGGCGCGAGGGCCGGGTTGAGGGCGGGCTTTCATTCCACTCGTTTTAACCACCGCAATCAGATGCCGGCACTCCCCATTCACAGAACGCTTGGCGGACCCGCGCCTTCTTTTGTATGGTGGGCCATGCTTCCTCGAATCCTGATCGCTTCGCTCCTGGCGCTTCTCGCCGTTCCGCCCGGTTTCGCCGCTGACACCCCGGCCGTCCGGCGGCCCAATGTCCTGTACGTCGTCGCCGATATGCAGCGCGCGTTTTCCATGGGCTGCTACGGCGATCAAAACGCCAAAACGCCCACGTTCGACAAACTTGCCCGCCAGGGCTTGCGCGCGGATGCCTGCATCTCCACCACGCCCGTCTGCTGCCCCTATCGCGCCTCCCTCATGAGCGGCCAGTATGCCCATCACAACGGCATGATGAGCAACGGCTCACTATTCACGCCGACCGTCAAATGCCTTGGCGAAACCTTTCGCGACGCGGGCTATGAAATGGGTTACCTCGGAAAATGGCATCTCGGCCGCGCCAGCGAAAAGACGGACCCCACCTGGGGCTTTCCCCCGCCGCAAACCGAATACGGCGTGTACACCTTCAAGCGCAGCCCCGCGCCCACCACCGACCTCGCGCTGAAATTCATCAAGGAAAAGAGCGCGGGCAAAGCGCCGTGGATGCTCTTCGTCTCGTGGATCTGGCCGCACTCGCCCTACAATCCGCCGGAGGAATTGCTCGCCGATTTTCCCACCGTGAAGCTTCCGCCCAACGTCCCGCCCGGCCAGCCGCGGAAATACGCCGAGCGCGCGCTGCCCGGCTACTACGGAATGATTGAAGGCGTGGATCGCGAATTCGCCCGCCTGCTCAGGGCGCTCGACGACGCCGGCGTCGCCGACGACACCATCGTTGTTTTCACGTCCGACCACGGCGATATGATCGGCTCGCAGGGCTACAAGGCTAAACGCTGGCCGTATGAGGAATCCGCCAGGGTGCCGTTTCTGGTCCGTTATCCCAAAAAAATTCCGGCTGGACGCATCATCGTCGATCCATTCGGCAGCCCGGACATCTATCCGACCCTCGCTGGCCTGGCGGGCGTCACCGCGCCGCAAAATCTCGACGGCATGGATTTCTCAGCGCTCTTCCGCAACCAAACCCAGACCCCGCCGCGCGACTACGTTTATATGGAGATGGCTTACGCCTACGTGCCCTGGCCCGGCTGGCGCGCGTATCGCACCAAAGACACGATGTACGCGCGCATTTCCGACCGCCCCTGGCTGATGTATAATCTGGCGAAAGACCCATGGCAGACGAACAACCTCGTCACCGCCGACACCAACGCCGTGCAGAAAGCCGACACGCGCCTCGCGGAGATGATGAAAAAATACGGCGATTCCTGGACCGCCAGCGTCACCACCGGCGACATCAAATCCTGGCTCCCCGGCGGCCCCAAGCAGCAAACCCAAAACTTAGGCGTCCCCTATCCGGGCGAACAAAAGCCAACCGCCCAACAACGCGGCCAAAAAAAAGGAAAGAAGGGCGCGGACGAGGACGATTAGTCTTCCAAGCCAGGCTGGCATGAACCACCTCAAAGGTGGCTGTTTCGCGCCGCTGCGACGGCTCCGTCAGGAGAGGGAAAGCCTAATATATATTCCCGCCATCGGGATGCCGTTAAGCCGCGAGATAAGTTCGGAAGGTTTTAGATTATGTGCGCGATGAGATGCCTCCGGACCACCCCGGAGCGCTGGGAAACTTGACCGGTCTGGCTTGACAAGCTACTCTTGCGGCATCCAAATGAAGGAACGGACCAAGGTATCATCAGGGGCGTGGTTGTGCATTCTTGCACTGACTTTGCTGAGTCTTTTCGCAGGCTGCAAACGCTCGGAAAACGCGGACACTTCCTCGACCCAACCTCTCCAGCCTGCCGGTCCAGGTTATTTCGAGACGACCTTTCAAACGGAATCGGAATTCGTCGTGGAAAGCATCGTCACCGATATCGCGGAGATGTTGTACTTTGCGAAAAATCACGATGTGCCGACCGCGAAGAATGTGGTGGTGAGGGCGAAGGAGGCGGCGGGTAGTGCGGAGACGCCGACGTTCGAGGTGTCGGTGCAGTTCGACAATGCGCCGCCGATCAAAAGTCAGCTCAAGGTCGCCGGTCCGATCTGGTCGCCCGCGGTTTACGCGGACCTGACCACCGAGCTGGCTAAGGCGCTCAAGCTGCGGTCGCCTGCGGCCGCGCCTCGCCCGGACGTGTCCCTGCTGGAGGAACTGACGGACGGCCTGGCCACTACGATTGCGCGGGCGGATTTGGAACTATCCGCGAAGATGGAGACGGACTTCAACAATCCCACCTTGCACGAACAGGCCGCGGCGTTGCTCGGAGCGTTTATTTTTCGGGAATGTTCCGGTGCGTTCTACGACATTCGCCTGCCGCTCAATCGGATGACGGCCCACCTCGCATTGGCCCGTTTTCTGGCGGGAAAAAATCCTCCCGGGCCGGTGGGGCAGGTTGCGGAAGACATGTTGTTATTGGGGATGAATAATCAGGCGGATGTGTTGAAGCAACTTGAGCATCTGGACACGAAACCAGCGCCGGTGGCGACCTGGGCGCGGGTGCTGCGGGCGGGCGCCACGCTCGACTTCCGGCCGTTGATGGCGGCAACCAACTCGCCGGGCATCGAACAACTCGCCTGGTTTGCCACGTATTCCGCGGCAAATAATCGGGCAGTCGCGTGGAACACGGTAGGCAAGGCGGTGCAGGAAAAGCCGGACTTTTGCCGCATCGTTGCCAGCATGGGTTATGACGTGGGCATGGGTAATGTCATGTTACAAATCTGGCAGCCGCTCGAACTTCAGGAAATCAAGGATGTTTACAAGGTGATGCACGAGCGGGAACTGCGGAAGGAGGATCTCGTGCCTGCGTTGAATGCCGAACCGGATCGTGGCTTTATCCCGGCGTCCGGGGATGCCGTGGGCGTGCGCGTGATCGGCTGGGGCCTCTGGGCGCTGCAGATGCAACATCATTTGTGCCTGGCGGTCAGTACCGACTATCGTTCCCTGCACGGCAAGCTGGGGCTGAGGGAGGAGTCGGCGCAATTCGCCGAGGAGGCCGGCGGCAGGTACGGCAAGCTGCGGTTTTACGATTTTGTGCGCCGGCTGGATTGCACCAACACGGAGTCGTATCATCAAGCCACGGATGCCGGGTGGGCTTTTACGGTGAAATACCCGCATCTAACGCCCTCATCCTGGATGGTGTATTTGTGCAGCCGGCCTTCCTTTGCCAAACAATACAATCCGATTCCCAATCCGCATTGCAACGAGTGGACATCGCACAATCCTCTGCCGGGAACGGCGTATGACGTGAGCGCACGGGTGAACTTTCCAAGTCTGGTGCCTGACCGGGGAGATATCAGCAAGATTTTAAAGGCGCACGAGCGGGCGCCCTATGATCTTGGCATCAGCGAGTACATAGCCCAGTGGTATGGCACCAACTGGAACTCCAAGGTCGCCAATGAAATCTTCGGGCCCATGCTTCCCTATTCGTCGGTGGCGGCCACCTGGATTGCGAATGCCCAGGCCGGCGATCCCGAGCAGTACGAGAAGACAATGAAACTGGGGGCGCGATGGAATCCCTTCCTTTACGGCACGCTGGCGGATTATCAATGGCGAATTGGCCAGACGAATGAGGCCATGAAGAATTACGAGCTGCGGGACGAAGTTGATACCGATGCGGTCACGATGGCAAATATTGCGGAGCGGCGCGTCCGTTATTATCTGGCCACGGGACAAAAGGAAAAAGCGAAGGAAGTCGCGGATTTCGCGGGGGAGGTTTATTCGCAACTCGGGCTGAAAGCCAAGGGTTTCTACCTGGAACAAACCGGCGATCTGGCGGGAGCTTTCGAATGGTACCGCAAGATCGAGGAACGTTACGACTGGCCCGATGATTTATTGTTTTTTTGCACACGCCATACGGCACCCACCGGCGATACAGATCTCGATAGTCGCATTCGCGGCCGTCTGCAAACGTGGGCCAATCAACGGCAGAAAGTGAGCCTGGGCAGTTTTTCCGGCACGCCCACCAACGGGGTGCGCCTCTCGGGTCTGAGCGAGCCCTTAAAAAAGCTTTTTATCAAGGATGGCGACGTTGTCGTCGCGGTGAGAGGTCTGCGGGTGGAGAACATAGCGCAATATTTTCTGGCGCGGGATATGGAGCCGGCGACCGAGATGAAAATCATCTACTGGCACGGAAGCGGTTATCATGAGTCCACTGTCACGCTGAACTCCGAACGTCGGATGGGGGCGACCGTGACGGACTACCGGGTCCGTTGATTCGGATTATCCATACGAAGCTTTCGTGTTTCGCAACTGCCCCAGCGCGGCGATGCTTTCATCCAATTCGGTTTCGGCTGCCATCGGTTTATCTGACCCTGGTAACGCATAGTGCGGGTTGAGGCGCGCCAGCGTTTCGTTGATGAAAATGGTTCGATGCGTGAGCAATGCCTGGCGGGCGACCTCGCGCGGCAGTGTGTCCTGATGATACTGGCAGATGCCGCACAGCTCGGGTCGCTTCTGGAATAGATCTTCCAGCCCGCGTTCATATTCCACGAGCCGGGCGAAATTTTTCTCGGCGCCGAACTCCCACGTCATGTCGCCGGTGGCCCAGAGCCCCTTGTAACCGTCGTTGGTCGCTTGATCAAGGGCGTCTTCGAGTTGCCGCAACAGCACCTCCACGTCAAACCCGCCCTCAGCCGAGCCGACCGGTTCCGAGGATAAAACCAGACCGCCTGTGGTCAGTTCCCGCTCGACGTCGATGTTCATGGCCGCAAGGCAGGACCGGATGCCGGCGACCATGGGACGGCTGTTGAGATAGAGGCAGCGTCGGCCTTCCGCGAGCTGCTGTTTGATCGTGGCTGCGAGTGCGGGAAGCTGTCGGGACGGCGCGCCATCGTAGATGAGGCATTGATGACGGGACCCGGCTTCCGCTTTTAGTGGGAATTGACCGCCTAACTTTCGGTTCATGGCACTACAGAACTGTTTATTTTCCGTGCCGGAATTTCCCCTCGATTGGCGGTTTTTGCAAACCATTTTCACCGACCGGCTTGGTTGCGGCAGTCTCGCCGGAAAGCTGCTTTCTATGTCTTGTGACGCTGCCCATCCTGCGGTTCGTTCGATTCCACCCCGCCCGCCGTCGCTTGCGGCAGCCGGATCGTTTTGGTAAAAGTGGCTTGACCATGAAAAAGCAACGGCATCCGGGAGAAGCGGATGAAGCCAATCGCGAGATGTGGCGCTTCTTGCGGGAGGAGAACTGGGCGGGCTTCCAGGAACGTGTGGCCAAAGGGGAGTGGGATCCAAACCGGCCGCTCGTCATGGCTTTGTCACCCGGTGGCGATTACCCCCTTCATATCGCGGCGAGCCATGGACAGATGGCGCTTGCCCGGCAGTTGCTGGAACTCGGTGCTGAGGTGAATGGCCGCATGCCCGGTGAGACCGCCCCGCTGATGGCTGCATGCGAAGAGGGCGATGCCGAAATGGTGGAATTGCTGTTGCAACATGGCGCGAAGGCGGACACCAAATGCGTGAACAGTGATGAGGGCGACCCCGGCGAAACCGCCCTCATGGAAGTGGCCGGGGCCGGGAACCGCGCGATCCTGGAACTGTTGTTGCGGCACGGCGCGCGCATCGACGCGACCACCCGGCGCGGCCGGTCGGCGTTGTCACTGTGCGTTGATCGCCACAAGCCGGACATGGGCATGGTGCAATTCCTTCTGGATGCCGGCTGTCCGGTGGATGGCCGCGATCTTCACCCTCCGATCGTCCAGCGCAATCTGGAATTGTTCCAGTTGCTGATGGCGCGCAAGCCGGACGTTAACAAGCGATTTGACTGGCCGACTTGCACCGATTTGCCCAACCAGGGAGACACGCCGTTGTTAGCGGCGGTCGCTCGCAATTCGGTTGAAATATTTTCCACTGCCAGCCTGGACTTCAAAACGAGGGCGGCGGACCGCATCGCCATCATCCAACAGTTAATTGCGTCCGGCGCCGATGTGAACGTGCAACGAACCGACAAAGCCGCCTGGACCGTCCTGATGCTCGCAGTGCATCAGGACGACGATGAAGTCGCCCGACTCCTGATCGCCGCCGGTGCGGACCCGGCGAAAGAAACCGTGACGATCCGAAACGTGGAGGTGGGCGAAAATTGGGAAGTCCGAAACGGCCCGTTGAGCGCCATCGGCATGGCGGAGGAACTTCCAAAAAACAAAAAAATTCGGACACTTCTGCTGGGGGCATGAGTAGCGGCGTTTGGGCGAGGTCCAAACGTTTGATCTTGGTGAATGCCGTTGTGAATTAAACGCAAAGGCGCAAAGACGCGAGGAAATACCGGAAAGTAGATGCGGGACGCGGAGCGTTGCATTGGTTGACTTCTTTACTTTTCGCCGCCAGCGCTTTGCCTCAAAATCGGTTTGAAAATCTGGAGAAGAAATAAAGGATGAATAGCTTGACCGAAAACGAGATTAGCAAGGTGATCGTTGAGGCGGCGATTGAAGTACACCGGGAATTGGGTGGCCCCGGACTTTTGGAAAGTGTTTACGAGGAAGCCATGGACCAGGAACTGCGGTTGCGAGGTATGTTGGTTGAGCGTCAACTTCCTGTCCGATTGACCTACTATAAAGGCAGCATTTTGAAAACACCCATGCGATTGGACCTAAAAGTGGGCAGCATTGTGTTGGTCGATAACAAGGCAATTGTTGAATGGCATCCCGTATTCGAAGCCCAGATGCTAACCTACTTGCGTCTCACCGGCTTGAAGCTTGGAATGGTGATCAACTTTGGAGAGCGCTTCGTGAAAAACGGCATATATCTGTAGTCAACGGATTGTGAATCAGTTAAAGGAGCGGACAAGGCGGCTCCGATGGGTCCGACTTTAGATTCCCATTTGTTTTCTCTTTGCGTCTTTGCGTTTAAAATTAATGTCACGAAATATGAATGGAGCAAATCTCCACAAGACGTCTCGGGTTGCGCCTGGCGGACTTTATTTTAGTATTTCGGAAGGATGTCGTATATTTCTGTCCGGCTATCGGACCCGAAGCGCGCGCGATGAGGTTCCTGGAATATTGGACCGCCGTTAACGTCGTTCGTGACGCGGCAGGTTCATTGCGAATCGCGCAGGGTGGCGGCCGGCGGAAACGGAAACACAATTGATCATGACCACACATACCATCAAACTTCATCGGGTTCTGCGCTCCACGCCGGAACGGGTATACCGGGCTTTTCTGGACGCGGACGCCATGTGCAAATGGCTCCCGCCAAACGGATTCACCGGCCGGATTCATCACGTGGACGCCAAAGTGGGCGGCAGCTTCAAGATGTCGTTCACCAACTTTACCTCCGGCAAAGGCATTTCCTTCGGAGGCGAATTTTTGGAACTGGTTCCGCACCAACGCATCCGCTACACGGACAAATTCGATGACCCCAACCTGCCGGGAGTGATGCAAGTGACCGTGTTGCTAAGGCAGGTATCCTGCGGCACTGAGATGGACGTCACACAAGAAGGCATACCCGGAATGATCCCGGCCGAGGCGTGCTACCTCGGCTGGCAGGAATCGCTCATCCTGCTCGCCAAGTTGGTGGAAGCGGAAATTCCTGATTGAACAAGCATCGGAATCAGGTGGCCCGGTTGTGGCCTGGCCTGATTTCGAATGTTGGTCATTCGCGTCTGCGTGGCAACATCATGAAATCCGAAGACATCGCTGTCGGCTTTTTTATCCTGTGTGGCGGCGTGGCGATGTCCGTATTCCTTTTTGCGCCGCGATTCAAGTCGTGTCGCTTCAGGCGCGGGGGCAGTGCACGTTTGTCGCTCACAAGTCGTGTGTTAATTTGCAGTTGGTGTTTCGCCTGGGCCTTGGCGGGATTTGCCGGCATTGAGGGCCCGGCTTCCATTGTTCCCATGCTCCTTAGCGTGCCCTTGGTGATTTCCTACTCATCCGACTTGAGGGGGCACTCGGAAAAGAACCAAGAAAAGTGAGGGAATGGGTTTGTGGGCTGCGGCTCGTTTGGGAACCGAGGCGCAACCTCGTTGAGGTTGGGGAGCGCGGCTTCGGTTACCCCGGGTTGCCGCGGCGGCAACCATGAGGCTGGAGGGCGCAACGCCGTCGGCGTTGGTGGAAGGGAGGTTTTTGGCGTCGGTGATATTTATGAAATCCGTGGTAATCTTCTCCTCTGCTTCGTTTTCTCCGTGCCTCCGTGTCTCTGTGGTTAATCCGCGACCGCTTCCACCTACAAAACAAAAAACCCGCAAATTTTCGTTTGCGGGCTGTTGAGGCGTGCGCCTCGGAATTTTATTGGGTCGCGCTTATGTCGCGGCGGCCGCTGCGGCGCCGGCACGGGTGACGGCTTGCGAGGCGGCGAGGTCGTCCTTCCGTTGGCGGAGGCTTTTGAAGAACTCGAACCCTTCGCGGCAGCGGCGCACGAAGATGTCCTTGTCTTCGAGCATCGTCTTGATGATGCGCAAAATCGGCTTAGGGCGCAGATAGTAGGTGCGGTAAAAGCGATCCACGGCTTCGAAGATCTCGTCCTTGCTGAGACCGGGATATTCGAGAGCACTCTGCTGGAAGCCGTCGCCTTCGACGAGATCGGTCTTGTCCTTTTTGGTGAACCAGCCGTTCTGGCGCGCCATTTCAAACAGCTCGGTGCCGGGATACGGCGCGGCGAGCGAAACCTGCATGCTGAACACATCGAGTTCCTGCGCGAAACGGATGGTGTTCTCGATGGTCTGCGGCGTCTCGACGGGCAGGCCGAGGATGAACGTGCCGTGAATCACGACGCCAGCCTGATGGCAGGACTTCGTGAAGCGGCGCATTTCGTCCATGGTCACGCCCTTCTTGATGCGCGTGAGGATGTCGTCGTTGCCGCTTTCGTAACCGACGAGGAACAGGCGAAGGCCGTTGTCCTTGAAGGATTTGATGGTGTCGTAATCAAGATTGGCGCGGCTGTTGCAACTCCAATGCACGCCGAGCGGCCCGAGCTTCTTCGCGATTTCGCGCGCGCGGGGCAGATTGGCGGTGAACGTATCATCATCGAAGAAAAATTCCCGGACCTGCGGGAAGCTTTTCTTCATGTAAGCCATTTCGTCGGCGACATTTTGCGGCGAGCGGACGCGATACTTGTGCCCGCCGATGGTCTGCGGCCAGAGGCAGAAGGTGCATTGCGCCGGGCAGCCGCGGCCGGTGTAGAGGCTCACATACGGATGGAGCAGGTAACCGATGAAATATTTTTCGATCTCCAGATCACGCTTGTAAACGTCGGCCACCCACGGCAGCGAGTCCATGTTCTGGATCATCTCGCGCTCGGGGTTGTGCTTGATCTTGCCTTCCTTATCGCGATAAGAGAGTCCGGAAATGGTGTCGAGCGGACGGTCCTCGGCGACCTCCTTGCAGGTGAAATCAAATTCCTTGCGGCCGACCCAGTCGATGGCCCACGAGGCTTTCAGCGTCTCGGTCGGCAATACCGCGGCATGCGCGCCAACGAAACCGATTTTGGTTTCCGGACGGTTTTTCTTGATGGCCTCGGCAACTTTGCTGTCGTTTTTCAACGACGGCGTGGAGGTGTGGATGATGACGTGATCGTAACCCTTCGCCTGTTCGAGGCACTGCTTGATGTCGATGTTATGCGGCGGGCAATCCATCAACTTCGCGCCGGGGACGAGCGCGGCGGGTTGCGCCAGCCACGTCGGATACCAATAGCTGGTCACCTCGCGGCGCGCCTGGTACCGCGAACCGGCGCCGCCGTCAAAGCCGTCAAAACTCGGAGGGGAAAGAAAAAGGGTCTTCATCAATTGAACGTGTCAGGTTGCCCGAAAAGAAACCAAAAGCCACCGCGGACTCAAACTTTTTTCGCTTCACGAACCTTCGCGAGCAGGTCATCGCGCTCCGAGGTATCACCGGAGCCGCACGAGCCGCCGCCGTTGGCTGCGGGCGCCGAAACGACCGTGCCGAAGCGGGGATTGATCGCGGCCTTGGCTTCGGCGAGATGCCCCTTGCCGATGGAGACTCCGTTGAACGCCGCCACTTTGCTGCCTTCGCGAAACGGGGCGGGGCGGGCGCCGAAATTGTATTTGAAGTTCTTCCAGTTGTCGCCGCTCTTGTAGTTGGTGCCGAGCGCGCCACTGGGGTCGTAGCCGCAATGCACCATGCAGTTCTCGCAACGCGAGTCGCGGGCCACGCCATCGACGACGCCGTATTTGTCCCACGCCACTTTGTTGAGCATCTCCTGATAGCCGGCGTAATGGCCGTCGGTCATCAGATAGCAGGGGGCCTTCCAGCCTTTGATATTGCGGGTGGGAATCGCCCAGGCGGTGCAGGTGAGTTCGCGTTTGCCGGCGAGAAACTCCTGGTAAACCGGCGTGCCGAAAATCGTGAAACGTTCGCCCCATTCCTGGATCTTGGCGAATTTCTGGCGCGTCATGGCGCGGGTCAGGAAGAAATCCTCCGGCTGTTTGCCGAGGCGCTTGACCATGTCCTTCTTGGCGGCGTCGTAATCGTAACCGGGCGAAATGGTGTGGCCGTCCACTTCGAGCGAGGAGAAGAACTCGAACATGTTTTCGATCTCCTTCACGTCGGTCTCTTTATAGACGGTCGTGTTGGTGGCAACCTGATAGCCGAGAATCTTCGCCATCTTGATGGCTTCGACGCATTCCTTGAAGACGCCTTCGCGTTCGACAATCAAATCGTGCGTGTATTCCAAACCGTCGATATGAACGTTCCAATACATCCATTGGGAAGGCTTGATGACGGGGCGATTGTCGGACTTGCCTTTGCGGATGGTTTCGACGTCTTTCTCGGTTACGAGCTTTTCCGCGAGCAGGGTCGAAAGCGTGGTCTCCAGCGCCGGCGAATAAATGGAGGCGAGATAATCGCGCATTTTTTTCCGCATGAACATGCCGTTCGTGCAGATGTAGATAATCCGGCCTTGTTCGTGAAGACCGGCGACGAGTTCCTCGATCTTGGGATAAATGAGCGGTTCCCCGCCGCAAATGGAGACCATGGGGGCATCGCATTCCGTGGCGGAACCCAGGCAATCCTCAAGGCTCATCATGTCCTTGAGGGAGGTGGAATACTCGCGAATACGGCCGCAGCCAGTGCAGGTGAGATTGCAGGTGTGCAACGGCTCAAGCTGCAGGACGAGGGCAAATTTGGGCGTCCGCCGGATTTTGTGCTTAACGATGTGGCGGGCGATTTTGACGGTCAACGCGAGTGGAAAACGCATGGCTAAGGTGTCAGTTTGAAAACAACGATTGTGACTGCACTAATGCCCGAATTTGCGCGTCCAACGACATGTTGGCGCACCTTAAGAGCAGCGACACTCTGCAGTTAGAACTCATTGAATCCCAAATATAAAGCCCTTCTTTGCCTAAGCAACCACTAATTCGGGTGTTATCTGGGGACAAAAGGTGCTGATTGGGCGCGAAATGACGGGAAATTTCGTCGGTTTGGACCGGCAGGCGGATTGCGAGAAAATTTTGGTCTGCGAGGAAATATTCATCGTTTGACTCACAAAAGCCTTTTCATCGGGAACAGCCCAGCCCACTGTTACCCGACACCCAAGACAAGGCGCAGCCAAAAACCGTGGCTAACTGCCAAAGGATGGCAAAAAGATGGGCGGAGTTGCGGATTTCCATGGATCGGCTGAGGTTGGGACACGAGATGCTCCGAAACGAAGGACAAACTGCCTCGCGCCTCTGGCGCGGTATATGGCCCCTGGCACCCGCGATGGCGGCGGGCGTGGCGCTGGCTTTGAGCGGCGGCACGCCTTCGGCCCACGCGGCACCGTCGGCGCAATCGTCGCAACCCGTGTTGGTGCAGGAGTACATCAATTACGTAACAACTAATTTCCTGGCGGCCGAGGCGCGATATCGGCGGGAGCCAAATAATGCGGAGGCGGCGTGGCAATTGGGGCGGGCGATTTTCGACCGGGCGGATTACGCGACAAACAGCGTCGAGCGGGCGCAACTGGCGGAGGAGGGGATCGCGGCGTGCGAGGTGGCGGTGAGCCACGAGCCGAAACTTGCCGCGGCGCATTACTACCTGGGAATGGACCTCGGCCAGCTCGCGCGGACCAAGAGCGTGGGTGCGTTGAAGATCGTGAAGCGCATGGAAAAGGAATTTCTCGCGGCGCGTGACCTCGATGCAAAGTTTGATTATGCCGGCCCGGACCGAAACCTTGGCCTGCTCTATCGTGAGGCGCCGCCGGTGCTGAGCATCGGGAGTCGCAAGGATGCGCGACAGCATCTGCAACGCGCGGTCGAACTGGTGCCGCAATACCCGGAGAATCAACTGAACCTCATCGAGGCGTTCATCATGTGGAGCGAACTTGCGGAGGCGCAAAGGAGTTCCAAGGCGCTCGATGCCATTTGGGCGGCCGCGAGCACGAACCTCGTGGGCGTTGCGTGGTCAGGGAGTTGGAAGGATTGGGAGGATCGCCGCGCCAAGGCGAAGAAGACGCTCTACGACAGCGGCACGGGGGGCTCCGGCACGAACGATAAACGCTGAACGTCCCGATCAGGCTTCGACGATGGCCGTCCAGTGACTGGCGCCGAATTTTCCTTTGAACTTTTCCGCCACGTTTTCCGCTGCCGCCTTGCCTTGAATCAGCGCAAAGGTCGTTGAGCCGCTGCCGGACATGAGTGTCGCGTCCGCGCCGTTTTCCCGGAGAAATTCCTGGAACATCACTAGCAACGGATATTTCGGCAGCGCCGGGGCTTCGAGTGAATTGTAAAAAGCCGCGCCCGCCGTGCGGAGATCGCTGGTTGCCAGGAGCGAAACGAGTTTTTGCGCCCGGCCCGGTTCGCCGTTTAACGCGGCGGGATATTGCGCCAGCGTTTGATAGGCCCACCCCGTCGAGATCCCAAATCCGGGATGCACGAGGAAGAAAAACGCGCCTTTCATCGCCGGAAAAGGCGGCAGCGAGTTGATGATCTCTCCACGGCCGGTGGCCAGGGCGGGGTACTCTTGCAGGAAATACGGAATGTCCGACCCGAGGCTGGCCGCCAGCGGATGAAGCTGGTCCGGCGCCAGCGGCTGGCCAAAAAGCTCGTTGAGGCCGATGAGGGTGGTCGCCGCGTTGCCGCTCCCGCCGCCGAGGCCGGCCGCGAGGGGGATATGCTTGTCCAAATGAATGCGCACGCCCTCGCTGATTTTCGCCGCCTCGATGAATGATTGCGTTGCCCGGTAAACGAGGTTTCGCGAATCGGTGGGCAGTTCTGGATTGCTACAGGTCAGTTGGATGCCCAAATCGCTCCGCTCAAACCTCAGCCGGTCGAAAACGCGGACCGGATGCATGACCGTTTCGAGTTCATGAAAGCCGTCCGGCCGCTTGCCGAGGATGTTCAGCAGCAGATTGACCTTGCAGGGGGATTGTTTCTCAACAGCCATGTCAGCCCAAAGCGATACCCAACCAACAAAAAAGCGCCAACATCGAAATGTCGGCGCTGGTTGGAAAGTTAACCGGCGAAAGCCTTAGTGCATGTCGAACACCTTGAAACGGCTGCCCGGGATGAACGGCGCAACGTCGCCACCGCTGAAGCCCATGTGCGTGTCCGTTTCAAACGTCGAACCGGCGATGATGCCCGGCGTGTAGTTGTCGGGGTATACGGGGCTGGGCGTGATGTAATCCGTCAGGACAGGATCGTAAGGCGGGATCGGGGCGGTCACGACTTCGTAGGCGCCCACGCCGGTGCGCACGAGCGACTTGTTAAAGCCGCGAACAAAACCGAGGGTATAATGATGGCCCGGCTCGTCAAACAAGGCGGTTTGCTCCATCGAACGGCGGATTTCCCCGAGACGGGCAAATTCGGTCATATTGCTGACACCACGGGAAAACTTCTGCTCAACGTTGGCGCATCCGCTGGAGAGAACAACAACGACGAGAGCTGCGAGGAAGGGCAATGTCTTGCGCATAAAATTCAGTTCTTAGCCCAAGCTTAAACCGATTTGACACCTTGTAAAGGCCCAAATAAAAAAAGTCGGTGCATTCGGCAGTATCATGGCTCGTCTCCTCTCAACAAATTTCCCAAATTTCCGCGTGTCTTTTCCATGGGCGCAGTTTTAATGTCTGGCATTGAAGTCCCGCGATTCGTGATAGTCCCTGGCTGTCGGAGACGGGAGGAAATTGAAGGCAAATAATCCGCACATTTATTTCACCCACATTTTTTGATGAAAGCATGGCAATATCCCAAACTCGGCCTTGAAAATCTCACGCTCGTCGAGCGGGATGTCCCCCAGCCGGCCGCCGGCGAGGTGTTGGTGAAATTCCACGCCGCGTCTCTGAATTATCGTGAACTTCTGTTCGCGTGGGGACTTTATAATCCCCAGCCGAACTTGCCCGCTGTGCCCTGTTCGGATGGCGCGGGCGAAGTCGTCGCGCTTGGCGCCGGGGTTAACCGCTGGAAAATCGGCGATCGCGTCTGCCCGATTTTTATGCAGGGCTGGTTCGAAGGACCGCTGACTCCAGACCGGCAACATACCGCCCTCGGTGGTGGAGATCTGGACGGCGTGCTGCGCGAGTATGGCTCGTTTCACGAAGCCGGGTTGGTGCGTATCCCCGATTATCTTTCTTACGACGAAGCGGCGGCGCTGCCGTGCGCGGGCGTCACCGCGTGGAATGCGCTTGTCCACGTCGGCGGCATCCAGGCCGGGGATACGATTCTGACGCTCGGAACCGGCGGGGTTTCCGTCTTTGCCCTGCAACTTGCCAAACTCCATGGCGCCCGCGTGATTGCCACCTCCAGCAGCGACGAAAAGCTGGCGCGCGCGCGCATGCTTGGCGCGGACGAAACCATTAATTACAAAGCCACTCCCGACTGGGATCAGGAAGTCCTGCGCCTCACGAATGGGGTTGGCGTGGATCATGTGGTGGAAGTCGGCGGCGCGGGCACGCAGCCGCGCTCGGTGAAAGCCGCGCGACTTGGAGGCCTCATTTCCGTGATCGGAGTGCTGTCGCAAGGTGATGGATTGGACCCGCTGCTGGTGCTGATGAAAACGCTGCGGGTGCAGGGAATATTTGTTGGCTCACGGCAGATGTTCGAGGAACTAAACAGCGCCATCTCCCTTGCAAAACTCAAGCCGGTGATCGACCGCACCTTTGACTTCGGCGAAGCCCCCGCCGCCCTGGCGCATATGCAAAGCGGTGCGCATTTCGGGAAAATTATCATTCGCATGGGCGTTTAACAGACTCGGCCAGCCCCGTGCGGACGCTTGCAACCGAGGCACCGCTTGCTATGTTCTGCGCCGGGAGCGGGCGTTCACGTTCGGGGTGCCGGACATAAGCAGGAAATGAAAAAACTATTGTCGTCGGTGTTGGTCAGGCTTTTTGGGCTGGCACTGTCCAGTGGAGGAACGCTTTCGCTCCTGGCCCAACCGCCGGCTCCGCCGCAGCTTTACGTTGTTTTGACCAACGCTCAAGTCTGGACGATCAATGCCACCAACGCGCAGGTGCTCAATACCAACACGATCACCGGCTTTCCCGCTGGCTGGTCGATTCAAGAGCTGACGTGGTGCCCGCGGGATGCGGTTTTTTATGCCTTCCAGACCCGCGTGCAATTGCCGCTGCTCGATACGTACTTGGTCCGCATCGATCCTGTTTCCTGGGAGATGAAAACCAATGCCCATTTGGGAGTGTTTAATTATAGTTCGGAGGCGGGTGACCTCTATGAAGGAATGACTTACGTGGAGTCGCTCGCGGACCTCATCGTTTCCCACCGAAGCGGCGCTCACCAGCTTGCAAGCGATCAAATCCTCCGACTCTCCACCAACGGTGCTGTTTCTTTTTTGGTGAATAATAATCAGGACAACGATTTGCTGGCTTATGATTCGCGCCGCGATTTGTCTTATATGCTGGATAGCGGAAATTCGACGGTCTCAGGCAGTTCCAACATGTTTGCGAAGATATCGCTGGGCAATTCCGGGATTCTGCCATTGCGGTTTTTCAAGAACTCCGACCTCACCGTCCTTACGTACCATCGCAGCCTGGATGCGTTTTACGTCTCCTATCGGACCAACGGCGCGCCGGGCTTGTATCGTTGGATTACCGATGGCAGCCAAACCGTCACCGAATCCTTTGCGGGCGCCATCAGCGGGCTTATTTCCTCCGACAGCGTCACTGCGATTGCGCCTGTTCCCCAAGCTCCCACGGTTGCGGTAAAAAGTTCAGGCGCGGTGATTCAGGAGGTTTGTGTTCCCAAAAGTTTTGGTTTCAGCGCGACGGCCATTCCGGGGACCGGGCCGGTTAAGTCCGTCAGCTATTTTGACGGCGCGGCGTTCATTGGATCATCCACCAACGCCGCGAGTTCATTTTCAATCTCCACCATTCTGCCATTGGGGCTTCATCAAATTTCCGCCCAGGCTTTCGATGGATACCTGGCGGCGACTTCCCAGGTGCAAACGGTGCTGCTCATTCCGCCCTCGCCAAACCATATGGCGGCTCAGTTACTAACGAACGACACTTTTCTCTGCTGTCTTGGTGGAACTGTCTCCAACACTCTCTACGTAATCCAGAGCACGACGAACATTGTCTTTGGCGCAAATGTGTGGGTTCCCTTTTCCACCAACCGGGCGCTCTCAGACTTGCTGGTGATCACCAACACGCCGCTGGAAAAAGCAAAATTCTTCCGCGCAGTCCTGCCCTGATAATTCGGCTTTTCGGGGGTGGTCGTTCGTTTGGCTGGGTTCCCCTGCGGCATTGGCAGCCAGGGCGTCTATTCGGGCGCATTGCACGATTATAAAATCATTTGTGCGAGGTGCACGGCTTTGGAGTGCGCTGGCGTTCTGAAACGCCAACAATAACCGCTTTTCGCGAAAGCACGGCAATTGCTATTCCCTCTCAGACAGACTGCACAGATCAACGTTTACCAGACGCCGCGGGCGTTTCCATCGATCTGGCGCAAACAATAAACCGAGAATTATTATGTCAAAAACCTCCGTCATCTGCATCGCAAAATCCGAGTCTCAAGCCATCAGCATCGTTGACCGGCTGAAAAGCGCGAACTTCTCCAGCAACGATATTTCCGTCTTGCTGCCGGACAAAAGCGGCACCAAGGACTTCGCCCATGAACAACATACCAAGGCGCCCGAAGGTGCCACCACGGGGGGTGTAACCGGGGGCGTCCTTGGCGGCGCTTTGGGCTGGCTGGTCGGCATTGGCGCGCTGGCGATTCCGGGAGTAGGACCCTTTATCGCGGCGGGACCCATTATGGCCGCATTGGGCGGCGCTGCCGTGGGTGGAGCCTTGGGAGGCATCACCGGAGCTTTGGTTGGCCTGGGCATCCCGGAATACGAAGCCAAACGCTATGAAGGAAAAATCAAAAGTGGCAACGTTTTGATTTCCGTGCACACCGAAAGCTCGGATGAGGCGAAGATGGCCAAGCAAATCTTCCAGGATGCCGGGGCTGAAGACATTTCCTCCACCGGCGAATCCACGCCTCCGAAGAAGGAAGAGACCGCGCGCGTTTAGGGCGCATGCGTTGCAGCTCTTGAATTAATTCTGACCGCAACTCCGCACGCTGCCTCGGCAGCCGCGGGGTTTTATCATGCATATCAAGATGGCTCGCTCCTCGCGGCCTACGTGCGCGGGAATACGGCGCAATTTTACGAATTGCGTGAGTCCGCCCCCGGACGGAAGCCAAGGCACGGCGGTATGGATTTGCGGGGATTGGCTGTCTTCGTTCTGCCGTGCTGCAGGAAGCGTGGCATATATATCGCCCGCGTTGCGTGAGTGGATGATTGCCATGCCGCTGCGCATCGGAACCACCTTCAAACCGGCCCCGGAACGAGCCGCCGACGTGGGAGTTCCAACCGGATACACTGGCGACTCCGTATGGCTCAATCGGTTTATGAACCCCTGCAAAGTGCCCCTGTATGCATTATTTTGATCAAATTCTCCGCCGGCATCGCTACTTCATCGGCTCTAGCGATTCCTTCGCCACCCAGCAAAACAATGGTTCGCAACCGGGGGCTTCGACCGCGCCATACAGGAAGGTCATCGTTTTGGGGGCGACTTCCTTTGCCTTGGCATGTTTCAAGGGATAATAGGTGGGCTGCACGAACGTACGGACACCGCGCGCCGGTCGAAATGTGAGATTATCGCTCAGCAGAAACGAATCGAGCCCCTGGCCGCCGAGGCCGAAACCGGGGACGGAGTAAAGCAGGTTGATCGTGGCGCACGGGCGGCGCAGGTAATGCGAGGGCACAGGGCCGTTGGCGGTTTTCACGATGGCGAGTTCGCCTTCGGGGATCACATAACTTTTTGGATCGCCACCCGTGACGCGATAGCGCTGCGCTTCCAGCGGCAGCGCGGGCAGTTTGCCTCGTCCCACACCGAAACGGTCCACGAGTGTTTCTTTATCAATGATCGAATCAAGCGGTACCCAGGCCGAGATGTGAATGACGCCGTCGCGCAGTTCATCGGCCTCCACTTCCTTGCGCAGCCCCTCAGACGCTAGGACCGGTGTGGTAAAGCCGTAAAGATAAAGCCGGCCATTCATGACTTTTGACATGCCGAAGTTGAACGCGGACGCGGGGACTTTCTTGCCATCCTTGTAAACGATGGGAGCTACCGTGCCCAGCAGCTTGCCTGCGCCGTCCAGCACCTCCGCGCCCGGCGCAACTTCCCATAATATATTCCTTTTTGCGTTCAACGGCGTGGGATTGATGACGCGATTGCTGTTCAGGTAACCCTTGCGCGGAACACCCAGCACGTGGCCGCACAGTTCGCTGCCATAACAAAGCCGTCCGTCCAGTTCGAAACTTCGTTCATCGGGGAACTCCTTGATGGATTTTGGTTCGCGGACTTTCACGGCCGCATTGGTGACGAGGATGGGACACTCCTGACTTCCTGCGCCGTCGCTCACGCGCACCGTCGCCGAACCCGTTTTGAGCGCGATGATCCAGCCGTTCTTAAGAACTTCGACCACCGCCGGGTCCGAGCTGGTCCAGGAAGCATTCGTGGTACCCTTTAGCGAGCCGCCTGGCTTCAACTTGATGCCGTCGCCCAACGCCATCGCCACCTTCGCCGGCGTGAAGACTATCGGAGTGGCCGCGTCTTCAGCGTTGGCGACAGAGAAGGTGAGGACCAGGATGGCAAAAACATTTTTCATGCGAGTCACGTGCGCGGGCAGATTACTAGGCGCTCTAACCCGCGCAAGATGGAACGAACCTTCCGGTGGCAGCGGACGTGCCTCGGCTCGCATCCCCAAGGACATGCCGGAACTCAGCCAGTGCCCGTGTCACGAATTTTGCCGATGTCAGCGCGGGCGGAATCTTGCTGCCGATTCGTAGTCTGGTATATATTGGACCCTGTTTTCAGCTATGGAACTGACACTCACACAATGGTTCGTCGAGCTGGATCAGTACACTGACCCCATCCCGCTTGAGGTGTTGACGAGAGACATTCAGCGCCTTCGAGTGGACCTTGAATCCGTGCGGGAACACCTCGTATTTGCGCCGGAGAAATATCGTCGCAATTTAATTCATGCCGGACCGGCGTATCACGCGCTGCTGCTTTGCTGGCGGAGCGGGCAGGCAAGTCCAATTCATGACCATCGTGGCTCGGCGTGCGCGGTGCGAGTGCTCCGGGGCGAAGCCACGGAGACCGTTTACGAAGTGACCGAGGAGGGACGCGCCGTTGCCTTGAAAACCACCAAACTGGCCGAGGGCTTCACCTGCGCCACTCAGGACCTCGACATTCACCGCCTCGCGAACGAGCAATCCCCCGGAAAGGACCTGGTCACGCTGCATGTTTACTCACCGCCGCTGGTGAAGATGGGTCAATATTCCGTGGAGGATCCGGGTTTCACGGAATTTCACGACGAAATCTACACGGCCAGTGGGGATGGGATTTAGCCGTTTCCAACGTTACCCAATCTTTTCCCACTCCTGCCAGCGTTCCAGTCCTTGATACACCGGCACTGAATCCGCTGCTGCCGCCTCGGTGTTGATGAGTCGAAATGAACGGCCTAGCAGTGCCGCCGCTTTTTCGTCAGTCAAAGGAAACGGTGGCGGTTCCGGTTCGTTGCCGTAAAGAAACAGACCAGCCAATCGCCCACCGGGCAACAGCAAGCCGGACATTCTCGCCACATACTCGTCCCAGTGCGATGGCGCAAAGGAGCAAAGAAAACCTCGCTCATAAATCAGGCTGTAGCGCTTTTCGCCAAAGTCGTGTTTGAAAAAATTTCCCTGAATGACCCGATCCCCGAGCGGCCCGAGCACACTTCGGGCGTGGGTCACCGCCGGACCGGAAAAATCAATCGCTTCCACATCGTAGCCCGCTTGATGGAAAGCCTGGACTTCATAACCGGACCCGCACCCGGGAATGAGCACCCGGGCCGGGGCAAAACTGGAGCGCGTCAAGAACGACGCCAGATTCGGTGGAATGTGGCCGAGGTCCCACGGTTGCTTTTCGCGTTCCCAGCGCTTGACCCAGAATTGCGTGCGGAAACTGTCCTCTTCGTTTGGTGGATTGGTATCAGGCATATATCCATTTTCCTTCGATGGTCTGCGGTGCGGAAACCTCGATGACCGGCCCGGCCATGGCCCGCGCCTCGCTGTCCCGGACTGCTGCTCGCAGCTTGAAGTGGGTCCAACGAATCTTGCCCTCAGTTGCCATGCAGATGCTCAAAGCGTAAGTCCCAGTTGCGTTAAAGCAATTCGAAATCGACGCCTGGGGCCTGAGCTGTATGGGGCATATCCCCCATATATGTAGAGTTTGATCGATTATAGGCTTTTGGGTGAAACCCATCTCGGGGAACTAAAACAACGATTACTTGGATGCAAACCTTTTGCGTGCGTGCGTGCGTGGAAAATGGAAAAAGGCATTATATGAAAAGCTGCTTTGCGCGCACCAATCGTGTCCCTATTCAAAAGCCACCCGGGGCAATGTCCCGCGGAGATAAATGTGCAGTAAGGGGCTTCGGAAAAGTTGCTCTAAAGCAGCCGTTGCTGATCACTTTGGCCCATCTTCAAACCCAGCTTTTTGTAGCTCAATTCCGTCGCGACGCGACCTTGCGGGGTGCGCTTGAGGTAGCCTTCCATGATCAGGTAGGGCTCGTAAACTTCTTCGAGCGTGTCGGGTTCCTCGCCCACGGCGACGGCGATGGAACTGATGCCGACGGGGCCGCCGTTGAATTTTACGATTACCGTTTCCAGGATGCGCTTGTCCATTTCGTCGAGGCCGTTTTCGTCGATCTCCAGCATGGCGAGCGCCTTGTCGGCGACTTCGGCGCTGACGCGGCCTTCATGTTTGACCTCGGCATAGTCGCGCACGCGGCGGAGCAGATTGTTGGCGATGCGCGGGGTGCCGCGGCTGCGGCGGGCGATTTCGGCCGCGCCTTGTTCCTCCATTTCCACGCCGAGCAAACGCGCGGAACGGACGACGATGTGTTGCAGTTGGTCGGCCTGGTAGTAATCGAGGCGTTCGCGGATGGGAAAGCGCGTGAGCATCGGCGCGGAGAGCAAACCGCTCCGGGTGGTCGCGCCGATCAGCGTGAAACGGGGAAGGTTGAGCCTCACGCTGCGCGCGTTCGGGCCGGTATCAATGATGATATCCAGTTTAAAATCCTCCATCGCGGGATAGAGATATTCCTCGATGGTCTTTTGAAGGCGGTGAATTTCATCGATGAACAGCACATCACCTTCCTCAAGATTGGTCAGCAACCCGGCAAGATCAGCGGCTTTTTCGATGGTCGGCCCGCTGGTGCTTTTGAGGTTTGCGTTCATCGACTTCGCGAGGATGTGCGCGATGGTCGTTTTGCCGAGACCGGGCGGCCCGCTCAGCAGCACGTGATCGATCGCCTCGTGGCGTTTGCGCGCGGCGGCTACCGTGATTTCGAGGCGTTCCTTGACCCGGGCCTGGCCGGTGAAATCAGAAAACAACGACGGCCGCAATGTCATCTCCAACGCGACATCGGGTTTCGCCAGCGCCTCTGAAATTGAATGGTCGGCCATCAACGACAGAATGCGGAAAGGGTGCGGCGGTGCAAGCGGATTCCGGAAGAGGGGCCCGGAAAAGACGCGCAACCGCCTGGCTCAATCGACGACTGCGGCCGACCAATCGGTAAATGCGGCAGATGTGTCAAATTAATTATCAGTGGCGGGTGCGGGTGTCGCCGGGAGGCGATGAATCGCAGGCGAGGAATGAAAATGTGCGTGTCCGCCCCGGGAGTCGGAGCCTTAATTTGACTTTATTTTTCTTATGCTGCGGCTTTTGTTCGGAAGCAAAAACAGGCCTTCTTAAGGCAAAATAGTATTAGCGTAGTTCCGCGGTTAAATGCAATAGTTTGTGTGCTAAACCTATGCGAAACAATAAAACTTGGTTCCGGGTAATTCTAGTTCTTATCGCGTGTTTCACCTCCTCAGCCATGTATGCCAACGAGGGGAATATCGTCATCCCGCCTTTGGACTCTGTCCGCTTTGGCGGGCTCGGAGGCATGAGCGGGGCAACGCTTATGTACCTCGGTCTTATTATTTGCCTCATCGGGGGAGTTTTCGGGCTGGTTCAATACAAGCAAACGAAAGCGCTCCCGGTTCATGCCAGCATGGCGGCGGTCTCAAATACGATTTGGGAAACGTGTAAAACGTATTTGTTCACGCAGGGCAGATTCCTCGCGATCCTATGGCTGCTGATCGCGGCTTGCATGGGCTATTACTTCATGTTTTTGCAGCATGAAGGCATCGGCAAAGTCATTATCATCCTGCTTTGCTCGGTCCTTGGCATTCTAGGATCTTATGGTGTGGCTTGGTTTGGTATTAGGATTAACACCACGTCTAATTCCCGCACGGCGTTTTCCGCCTTGAAAGGCAATCCGCTCGCCACGCTTGGCATCCCGTTGCGCTCGGGCATGAGCGTGGGCCTGCTGCTCGTCGCCGTCGAATTGTTCTTCATGATTTGCATCCTGATGTTTTTGAAGGACCTCGCGGGCGCGTGTTTTATCGGCTTCGCCATCGGCGAATCCCTGGGGGCGAGCGTGCTCCGCATTTGCGGCGGCATTTTCACGAAGATCGCCGACATCGGCTCGGATTTGATGAAGATTGTCTTCAAGCTTCCCGAAGATGATCCGAAGAATCCCGGCGTCATCGCGGATTGTACTGGTGACAACGCCGGCGACTCGGTGGGACCCACGGCGGACGGTTTCGAAACCTACGGTGTAACCGGCGTCGCGCTCATTGCGTTCCTCGCCCTCGCCCTCGCGGCCAGCCCGACGATTTGCGCAACGCTGATAGTGTGGCTCTTCGTCATGCGGGCCTTGATGATTGTCACGTCCCTGTTCTCTTATTTCCTCAATGAATTCATCAGCAAGGCAAAGTTCGGCGGGAAAAAGGATTTCGATTTCGAAGCCCCATTGACGCATCTCGTTTGGATTACCTCGGCGGTGTGCATTGTGGTAACGTTCGGAGCGAGCTGGTTTCTGCTGGGTGATTTCAAGGATGCGGACGGTGTGCCCCAGAAGTCCCTTTGGTGGGTGCTGTCGTCAATCATCTCCTGCGGCACCATAGCGGGCGCGTTGATTCCCGAGTTCACCAAGGTGTTTACGAGCACCAACTCGCGGCATGTGAAGGAAGTTACCAACTGCTCGAAGCACGGCGGTGCTTCGCTCAACATCCTTTCGGGCTTCGTGGCGGGCAATATGTCGGCCTTCTGGATGGGGCTCGTGATCCTGGTGCTCATGTTTGTGAGCTACCTGTTTGCTAGTTACAACGGTTCGCCGGTGCTGGCGATGATGCCGGAAACATTCCGGTTCGCTGCGCCGATCTTTGCGTTTGGCCTCGTCGCGTTTGGCTTCCTGGGCATGGGCCCGGTGACGATCGCGGTGGATAGCTACGGTCCGGTCACCGACAACGCCCAATCGGTTTATGAACTAAGCCAGATTGAAGCCGTTAAGGACATCAAGCAGAAGATTAAGTCGGAGTTCGGCTTTGAGCCGGATTTTGAAAATGCCAAGTATCAGCTCGAAAAGGGCGACGGCGCCGGCAATACCTTCAAAGCCACGGCCAAGCCCGTGCTTATCGGCACCGCGGTGGTCGGGGCCACCACCATGGTGTTCGGCATCATCATGATGTTGATCAAGAACTGGACCGGCGAGCATTTCAGTCTCCCGGCGGGGCACGAAGCAACGGCGGCGCAGTTGGCGGACGGCGTGACCTTCGTCATGAAGTCGCTCAGCGCATTGCAACCACACCTGCTGCTCGGTCTGCTCATGGGCGGCGCGGTGATTTACTGGTTCACCGGCGCATCCTGTCAGGCGGTCGTGACGGGCGCCTACCGGGCGGTCGTTTACATCAAGGAAAACATGAAGCTCGACGCCACGACGGCGTCGGATAAAGACAGCAAGGAGGTCGTACGCATCTGCACCGAATATGCGCAAAAGGGCATGTGGAACATCTTCATTGTGATCTTCTGCTTCGCGCTCGGCCTGCCGTTTTTCAACCCCTATTTCTTCATCGGGTACCTGATCGGCATAGCGTTCTTCGGACTTTACCAGGCCATCTTCATGGCAAACGCGGGCGGCGCCTGGGATAACGCGAAGAAAATTGTCGAAGTCGATTTGCGGCAAAAAGGCACCGAACTTCACGCTGCGACCGTCGTCGGCGATACGGTTGGCGATCCCTTTAAGGACACCTCGTCCGTGGCGATGAATCCGGTGATCAAGTTCACCACGCTGTTCGGCTTGCTCGCGGTGGAAATCGCCGTGACGATGAAGGACCAGAACGTCAAAACCGCCATCGGAGCGTTTTTCTTCATCGTGGCCTGCGTCTTTGTCTATCGCTCGTTCTACGGCATGCGTATTCCCGAGGAATAAGCCCGGGCCGAAAGCAATCCGCAGGTTTGGTAATTTGGTTCAGTGGTTAGTTGGTTGGGTTTCACCCGCCGGAATAATCCGGCGGGTGTTTTTTTGGCCGGCCGCGACCGAAACCATCAGCGAACCGTGAAGGAATCGTTCGCGAAGATCTGCCGCGCGTTCGTGGTGAGATAGGCGGCGATCTCCGCCAGAAATACCGCGCCGAACTCGCGCAGTTTCTTTTCACCCACGCCGCTCATGCGGGCGAAGTCGCTTTCGTTGGCCGGATATTCCCGGGCCATCTGGCGCAGGGCGACGTCGGAAAACACAATATACGCGGGCACATCCCGCTCGTCGGCCAGTTGTTTGCGCAGCCTTCGCAAGCGGTCAAAGAGGAATTCATCACAGGCGATTTCGCCGGCGCGATGCGCCTTCGTTTGCGGTGCCGTCACCGGCCGGGTGAGAGTGACCGGACGGCGTTCCTTCAGCACGGCCATGCCTTCGGCGGTCAATTCGAGCACGCTGAACTTTTCCGTCGTTTGCCGCAAATGCCCCAGTCTGACCAACTCGCGCCCGATGGAGGCCCACTCGGAACGATCGTGCTCGGTGCCGATGCCGTAAGTGGAAAGACGCTCGTGGCCCCAGCGGCGGATTTTGTCGGTTTCCGCGCCAGTGAGCACTTCGACGACGTGATTCAAGCCGACGCCAAATTGCGTGCTCTGCCGAATGCGATAGACGCACGAAAGGAATTTTTGCGCGGCGATTGTGCCGTCGAAGGTCTGGCGCGGCGAAAGGCAATTATCACAGCCTTCGCACTCCGCCACCGGGAACGTCTCGCCAAAGTAGGCGAGCAGCTGCTGGCGTCGACACGTCGAGCATTCAGCGTAGTGCACCATTTGTTGCAGTTGTTCCCGCGCAATTTTTTGCTCCGGTTCGGATTTCTCTTCAATAAACGCCGTTTGCTTCACCACGTCGCCCGCGCTGAAGAGCAGCACGCACTCGCTCGGCAGGCCGTCGCGTCCCGCGCGTCCCGTTTCCTGGTAATAGCCTTCGATGTTTTTCGGGAGATCGTAGTGCACGACAAACCGCACATTCGGCTTGTTGATACCCATGCCGAACGCGATGGTGGCGCAGACCACGCGCACTTCGTCGCGTAAAAATAATTCCTGGTTTGTTGATCGCTCCCCGGGTGTCAGCCCCGCGTGATACGGCCGCGCAGCGATGCCGTCCCCGGTCAGTTTTTCCGCCAGGCTTTCCGCCGATTTGCGGGACTGACAGTAAACGATGCCGCTATCCTTCCGGCGCGCGCGAATGAAATGGTGCAACTGATTGTAAGCCTTGTTTCGTGCCACAACCCGGTAGGTGAGGTTGGGGCGATTGAAACTTGCGACGTAGCAACTCGGCTCGCGCAGTTTCAGCAGCGAGACGATGTCCTGCCGGACACGCTCGGTGGCGGTGGCGGTCAATGCCATCACCGGCACATCGGGGAAACGCTGGCGGAGAGTGGCGAGCTGGCGATATTCCGGGCGGAAGTCATGGCCCCATTCGCTGATGCAATGCGCCTCGTCCACGGCGAGGAGGTTCACGTTCCACCGCTGCAAATCCTCGAGAAATCCCGAAAGCATGAGGCGCTCCGGCGCGACATACAACAGGCGATACTGACCCTGATGCAACTTGCGCAACCGCTCGCGCCCTTCGCCCGTGGCCAGCGACGAGTTGAGAAACGTCGCCGGAATGCCGCTCGCGGTCAGGGCATCCACCTGGTCTTTCATCAACGCGATCAAGGGCGAGACAACCACGGTAAGCCCGGGCCGTACCATCGCGGGCAATTGAAAACAGAGCGATTTCCCGCCGCCGGTCGGCAACAGCGCGAACACATCCTTTCCCGCCAGCGCGTCGCGAATGATTTCCTCCTGCAATGGCCGGAACGAGCCAAAGCCGAAGTACTGCCTCAGCAAGGGCAGGAGTTCGCGGACAGTTATTTGCACGGCGCCAAACTAACGCGAACTCGCGCGATATTGAAATCAAAAGGAGTTTTACCGGTTGCTGGTCGGAGGAGCGGTTCGGCCGGGGCAACCCGGTTCGCCGCTGACAAAGCCATCGAATGATTCTAAATTTGCGCCATGGCGATGACGCGACATTGTTGGAAGTGCGGCACGGAATATAAACTTTCCGGCAGCCCCGGCCGGCTCGAAACCTGTCTCAAATGCGGCACGGACATGAAGGTTTGCCGGAATTGCGTGAGCTACGATCCCCGGGTGGCCGAGCAATGCCGGGATCGTCGTGCCGATTTGGTTGCGGATAAACATCTTTCCAACTACTGCGAATACTTTGATTTTGTCCGTCGCGAGTTCACGTCGCCGGCCCAGGGTGCCTCCCGCGAAGACAAGGCGCGTGATGCACTGAAGAAACTTTTCGGCGATTAAAGAGTCAACGTCGCCGCCCGTCCCGGACGGAGTAGAATCGGCGCGATAGCCGGCGAGGGTAATATTCTGCCGCGACCGACGATTTGGGCGTTCGAATTCACCGCGAGAGTTCCTTGCATGGGGTCATTACCCCATGTAAAACTGGCGGTGCGGGTCGATACTGGTGGCGTCGAGGGTGATGTCCTAAAAGCGTTCCGCCAGTGAGGGATTGGCCAGGGCGGGTGCGATGGTGGATTGGTGTGTCTCTCGTCTCCCGTGAGTTTATTCCGACAGGGTCCAATGAAACTTTCAATCGCCAGCCTCGGATTCTTCGCGAGTATCGCGTTTCTTTGCTGTGCGGCGGGACTCATTGTTTCAGTGGCGCATCGCCCCCTGCCGCTTGAATTAACTGCGGGCCTCGGCTGCTTCATGATGGCGGGGGCGATCACTCCGTCGCGCCGCAGAGGGCAGGAAGAGCGCGTGACGACTTTTTCCACTCTCGGGCGGCGTTTGAGCGCGGTGCGAACGGCAAAGGAAGCGGCCCAAATCGTGGTGGACGCCGCGGACACTCTCTGCGGTTGGGATGCCTGTGTGCCGGATCTCTGTTCTCCGGGCGAGGTGGCCGTAACGACCGTTTTGTGCCTCGATACGATTGACGGTCGCCGCAAGGAAATTGTTCCTGAAACCATTTCTCCCAACGTCAGTCCGATGGCGCAACGAGTCATCCAGCAAGGCGCGCAACTGATTCTGCGGGATACGGTCAAAACCTTGCCTTCAACCACGGTCGCGTTTGGCGACAAGAGTCGTCCCTCCGCTTCGCTGATGTACGTGCCGGTGAAGAACGAGAAAAAGGTCGTCGGAGTTTTGTCGATTCAAAGTTACACGCCGAAAGCTTACGACGAGCAGGACCTGGCGAATCTCCAGGCGTTGGCAGATCATTGCAGCGGCGCGCTGGAACGAGTGTGGGCGGAGGCGGCGTTGCAGGAAGCCAACGAACGGTTGCGCCTGGCGTTGCTCGCTGGAAAAATGGGCACATGGACGAATGACCTGGGAAGCCGGCATGTGACGTTGTCCCCGGAACTCGAGGCGATTTTTGGCGTGCCCGAAGGTGAAGCAACCAGCACGGAAGCGGCATTTTTCGAATTCATCCATCCCGAGGACCGCGCGGCGGTGCGGCAGGCGTTTGCGCGTTCGGTCGAGAGCAAGGCGGATTACGAAGTGGAATTTCGATTTCAACCCCGGGATCGCCCGTCCGGCTGGATGCTCGGCCGGGGCCGCGCCCATTACGATGCGGTCGGCAAGCCACTGCGACTCGCGGGCGTGGCCATCGACATCACGGCCCGCAAAGAGGTCGAGGGCATGGTGAACGATCTTAATTCGCAACTCGAACAACGCGTGCGCGAGCGGACGGCCGAGTTGGAGGCCATTAACCAGGAACTGGAGGCGTTCGCGTATTCGGTATCGCACGATCTGCGCGCGCCCTTGCGGGGCATTCGCGGTTTCAGCGACACGTTGCTGGAACGCTACGGACCGCAATTTGACGCGCAAGGGCGGGATTTTCTCAAGCGGATCTGCGATGCCAGCGGCCAGATGGATCGTTTGATTGAAGATTTGCTGAAACTCTCACGCGCGAGCCTGAGCGATCTTTCCCGCCAGCCGGTGGACCTGAGTGTGATCGCGGAAGCCATCGTGGCCGATCTGCGCATGGTTGAGCCGGAGCGAAAGGTCACCATCGTCATCGAGGCGGATCTGCGGACGGAGGGCGACGAGCGCCTGCTCGCCGTGGTGATTGAAAATTTATTGCGCAATGCGTGGAAATTCACCGGGAAACGCGCGGACGCAAAAATGGAATTTGGGTTTACGACCATTCCCGAGCGGGCGTTTTTCGTGCGCGACAACGGCGCCGGTTTCGACATGGCGTACGCGGACAAACTGTTCGGGGTGTTTCAGCGATTGCATTCGGTGAAGGAATTTTCCGGGACGGGTGTGGGCCTGGCGACGGTGCAGCGGATCGTCAAGCGTCACGGCGGCCGCGTCTGGGCGTCCGGGGTTGTAAATGGCGGCGCGACGTTTTATTTTACGTTGCCCGGCCGGGGGACATTGCATGGTGAAACGGACGCTGCACGTATTGATCGTTGAAGATTCCGAGGACGACGCCGCTTTGCTCGGCATCGAACTGCGGCGGGCCGGATATGAACCTCGTTGCCACCGGGTGGCCGTGGCGGGCTCCATGAGCGCGGCGCTCGAACGGCAGACCTGGGATCTCATCATCGCCGACTCCCGCCTGCCTGGCTTTTCCGGAATCGAAGCGTTGGACCTGGTTAAGGAGCGCCGGCTCAACGTGCCATTTATCATCGTTTCCGGGCTTATCACTGAGGATGCCGCTGTCGCCGCGATGAAGGCCGGCGCGAATGATTATGTGATGAAGGACAAGCTCGCGCGGCTCGGACCCGCCGTGGAGCGCGCATTGCGGGAGGTCGAGGTGCAGCGCGACCAGCGTCTTTCGGAGGCGCAATTGGAATCGGAACGGGCGTTTCGCGCGGCGATCGAGAACTCCGTTCCTGCCGGCGTCGCGGTCGTCGATCTGGAGGGCAAGCAAACCTACGTCAATCCCGCCTTCTGCGAAATGGTTGGGCGGTCTGAGGCCGCGCTGGTGGGAGCGCGGCCCCCGTTTGTTTACTGGCCGCCCGAGGAAATCGAAACGATCGCCGGGGCCATGGCGAAAGTTGCCGAAGGCAAATCGCCGCCCGGCGGCTTCGAACTGCGTTTTCTTCGCCCCGATGAGGAACGAATCGATGTGCTCGTTCAAATCACCCCGCTGAAAGATACGTTTGGCAACGTGAAAGGCTGGGTGAGTTCCACGTCGGACATCACGCAACGAAAACGCGCGGAATCCCGCCTTGCCGCCGAGCATGCGATCACTGTGATTCTGGCCAAGGCCGCGTCGTTGGAGGACGCGGCGCCATCCATTTTGCAGGTGCTGCTCGAAAGTCTGGAGGTCGAACTGGCAGCGTTATGGCTGGTGGACGCGCGGCAGAAAGCCTTGCGCCCCTCCGTGGTTCTGCTGCGGGAATCCGCTCATGGCATGAAATCGTTTTGGGAGGAGTGCAACCGGAAAGCCTTTGCCCGCGGCGCCGGCCTGCCGGGTCGCGTCTGGGAGAAACCGCGGGCCATGTGGGTAACTGACCTCGCCGATGAAGATGCAATGTTGCAGGCGGCGAGTGCGGTCAAAGCAGGCTTGCGCAGCGCGGCGGCATTTCCAGTGCAGAGCGCCGGGGAATTTTTCGGCGTGCTGGAATTGCTCACCGCCCGCCGCAGGGAACTCGACGTGCCCTTGCTGAACATGATGACGGCGATCAGCAGCGAAATCGGGCAGTTCATCCGCCGACGCGAGGCGGAGGAGGAGTTGCGGGCGATGTATGACGATCTGGAAGTGCGGGTGGAGCAGCGTACGGCGGATCTCAAGAAGGCGAACGCCGAATTGCACGGCGCCATCACGGAGCGCAAACGTCTCGAACACGAGCTGCTCGATATCGCCGACAAGGAGCGGCGGCGCATCGGCCTCGATTTGCACGATGATCTGGGGCAAAAGCTTTCCGGCCTCGCGTTGATGACGAAGGGCCTGGAACTCAAACTCGGCACGCGCCACGCCAGCGAGGTGAAGGAGGCGGGCAAGATTCACCATCTGGTGCAGGAGGCGATGACGCATGCGCGTGAGCTGGCGAAGGATCTGGCCGCCTTGGATTTGAAGGAGCAAAGCCTGCCGGCGGCGCTTGAAGGTCTCGCTCTGCACGCCACTGGTTTATTTAAAATTTCCTGCCGTTTTCAAGTGGAGGGAGAAATCCCCCAGCTTGCGCCCAACGTAGTGATGCAGCTTTATAAAATTGCGCAGGAGGCCGTGACCAATGCCATACGGCATGCCAAGGCGAAACAGGTTTCCATTAAACTGTCCAACGGCTCGGACAAAATCATCCTCACCGTTCGCAATAACGGGCGTCCCTTTCCGAAACTGAAATCCGCCCCGCGCGGAATGGGATTGCGCATCATGAATTATCGCGCCGGGCTGGTCGGAGGCAGTTTTGAGATCAAGGGCGCGGGCGTGCGCGGCACGCTGGTGACCTGCGCCGTTCCCAGGCAGGCGCGGGGATGAACGGAGCGCTGCCGTCGCGCGCCAATGGAAACGCGTTTGCTTGAAATCGCCCCGTGGACGCCTATCCTGCGCGGACATGAACGACGGCTCCGGCCATAATAATTTACGCTCCGCACCCTGGCGTGGCGGGACATCCGCCGCATGAGCCGACTCAAGGAATCCCTGCGCCGGATTGGCGATGATTTCAGCGCCAAGGTCCTGCGCCGTCCGCCGCCGCCGGTCGGCGAATCCGCGCTGGCGGACATGAAACGTTTCGTGCCGCCCGGCCGGCGTCCGCTGATTCTCGATGTCGGCGCGAATACGGGCCAGACCGTGAAGCGTTTTCGGCGCGTGTTTCCGACATCGATCATCCACTCCTTTGAGCCAAGCCAGCGCATTTTTTCCAAGCTCAAGGCGAACGTTGCGGAGCGCAAGGATGTCACCGCATGGAACGTCGCGCTCGGCGGAAAAGTCGGCAAGGAGACGTTTTTGGAGAACACGCATTCGGACATGAGCTCCTTTCTCGAACTCAGCGACAACGGCTGGGGCAAGATCGAGGAGCGACCGAGCGTGGAGGTTTGGACGCTGGATAAATTTGTCGCGGACCAGAAAATTCCGTTCGTGGATATCTTGAAGTCGGACACGCAGGGCTACGAATTTGAAGTCTTCAAAGGCGCCGAGCAGACCATCCGGCGCAACGGCATCGGGCTGCTCTATTTCGAGTTCATTTTTTCGGACATGTACAAAGGCCTGCCGCGATTCGACGACATGTTCCGGCATCTTACGGAACGCGGGTTTTCGCTGGTTTCAATTTATGAGCTACGGCATCAGAACAACCTCGCAAGCTGGGGCGATGCGCTGTTCGTGAATCAGGAGTATTACCGCAAAGCTTCCGCCAAAGCCTGACGAAATTATTTCGCCGGTTTCAGCGAAACAGAATTAGTCGCGCGGCCGGTTTTGGCGAGTTCCTGCAAGGCGGCCGGGATCACTTCTTTATTAAGCAGTTCCACTCCGGTGTCGGGTTTGAAATGAACCGGATCGCTGGCGAAGTAATTGGTCGCGGCGCAATACGGACTCACGGAGAGATCCACCACGACGGGAAAAATTCCTTTGAGTTTGTTGCGCCAGCCTTCGTAGAGCGTGTTCGCCGCGGAGGTTCGCAGCCGTTCCGCCACGCCTTCATGCAGCGGCGGGATGACGGCGACGCAGAGAATCCTGCGTTCCCGCAGCAGGTCGGCGATGCGATGGTAAAAGGTCATTTGCTGTTTGGAGCCGCCTTTGTAGTTCCAGTAACCCTGGCCGAGTTTTTGCAGCACGAACGCGAGATGTTCCGGGTCGGGCTTGTCCCAGAGCTCGAACCAGCGGGTCGCGTCGAAGGAGCCGTCTTTGCGGAGGGAAATCGGCTCGCCGGAATAATGGTCGTAAATCGTGCGGACGGAATATTCGACGGTCTTGGTGCTGAGCAAATTGTTCAGGACGCCGGTCCACGTGAGCGGCGCGAAGATGTCGCCCTGGGGTGACGGCGGATCGCCCTGTCCCAATTCCACGCCGATGATGACGAGGTCGATGTCCCTGGCGTAATGCTCGAGAAAATAATAAGCCTCCTCGGCCGTGCCGCCGCCGAAGCCGCCGTTGAAGAATTGAAAACCGTTCAAGTCCTTCACCGGAATCATCGCCATGCGGCTGTTGCCGACGAGCATCGCATTGTGCGGGTAGCGCCGGACTTCCGAGGATTTGAACTCGCGTTCCGCCGTGATGTAAACGCCGAGGCGATTGTTGCCGTAAAGGTCGTAGGGATCGACGATGTAGTTGAACAGCGCGATTGTGCCGACCACCGCGGCGGCGATGCCGAGGCTGATCAGGGAGAATCGTCGGGCGCTGGTGTCCATGCGGTGATCAGCGAGGCGGGCGCGCGCGTTTCTGTTGGGTGATGATCAGGCTCACTAGAAATTATAGTAGAGAAATTCACCCGCGCGGGACAGCGAGAGAATCGCTGCGGCGAGCAACACGGCGGTGAAGCAAGCCCAGCCGGTGGTCATGCGCCAGCGCTGCCAAGAGTGTTTTGGCGTCCAGCCTTCCTTCAGGATGATGGAGTAGGGCTGATATTCCTTCGCCAGTTGCGCCACGTTGGGCAGGAACCAGACGAATGCAAGCAGGCCGGCGAGCCAGATCCATTCCTTGGATTTGATCAGCAGCGGCGAGCCTGCGGCCGGAGCGATGCCCAAGCCAAACATGGCTTCGAGCAATCCGCCCGCCGCCTTCATGCTCGCGGCGCGAAAAAATACCCAGCCGATGACGACCAGGAAAAAGGTCAGCACACATCCGGCCCAGCGCGTGACGGCCCCGTGAACGGGCCAGCGCCGCGTGCTCCAAAATTCCTGCCAGAGATGATTCACGCCGAGGCACACGCCGTGAAAAATACCCCAGACCACATACGTCCAGGCCGCACCGTGCCACAAACCGCCGATGCCCATCGTCAACAGCAGGTTCAGGTAGCGCCGGCCCTTGCCATGACGGTTGCCACCGAGCGGGATGTAAAGGTAGTCGCGGAGAAACCGTGAAAGCGTGATGTGCCAGCGCCGCCAAAATTCGATGATGTTCACCGCCTTGTAGGGCGAGTTGAAGTTCAACGGCAGGATGATGCCAAACATGCGCGCGAGCGCGATGGCCATGTCGGAATAACCGGAGAAATCGAAATAGATCTGAAACGTATAGGACAGCACGCCCGCCCAGGCGTCGGCGGTGCTCACGGGACCGGCCGCGGCGGCGTCGAAGACGGTGGCGGCGTGGCTGCTGAGCGCGTCGGCAATCACGGTCTTTTTGAAAAGGCCCATCGCGAACATGCCCAGTCCGATCGCGAGATTGTTCCAGTCGAAGCGATACGTTTTCGGCTCCGCGAACTGCGGCATCATATCCGAGTGATGGATGATGGGGCCCGCAATCAGGTGCGGGAAAAAAGTGATGAACAGCAGGAAATCGGCGAGGCTGTATTCGCAGGCGACGCCGCGGCTGGCGTCCACGAGATAGGCGATCTGGGTGAAGGTGAAAAAGGAAATGCCGAGCGGCAGAATGATTTTCCCAATCTCCCAATGCGTGCCGAACAGGACATCCACGTTCGTGACGAAAAAATTCGCGTATTTATAATAGGCGAGGAGCAGGAGGTTGGCGGTGACACTCCAAAAGAGCAGGGCGCCGCCCGGGCCTTTCGTCCGCGCGCGCAGGGAGATTTGCCGGCCCAGCCAGAAATTGCAGAGCATCGACGCCATGATGAGCACGACGTAAACGGGATTCCACCAGCCATAGAAAAACAGGGAGGCGAGCGTGAGCCAGATTTTCGCGGGCTTGGGTCCGAGGAAATGCGCCAGCAAACAAAACCCGCCCAGCGTGATTGGCAGGAAGGCGAACAGAAAAATATACGAGCTGAAAAGCATGGCCTGCGTTCAGCGGGTATGGCGCACAAATGACATCATGTTCGCGCCTGATTATGGCGAGGCGGCAATTTGAGGCGAGCAGATTGTCTGTCTGGCGCGACGTGGAATGCGCGGTCACCGGGGCAGCAGCGCGGCGACGGAGGCGGGCGGTATGCCGGCGAGGCATTGGGCGATTTGCGGGCCCGAACAGTTTTCGCGCATCGCGAGAGCACACGGGCACGGCGCGGTCAGGTGACGGTCTTTTGCGCCGCGCGGAAGCCATTCTTTTAATCCGGGATACTCGCGGAAAATGGACACGGTCGGAATACCCAGCGCAGCGGCAAGATGCAGCACGCCGGAGTCCGCGCCGATATGGGCCAAGCAGCGGTTGAGCAGCGCGGCCAGTTGCGCGACGCTCGTGCCGGTGAAGATTTTCAAGCGCGGACTGTTGATCGCGGACGCCAACTCGTTGAGGCGGGATTGCTCGCGGGGATTCGTGCTGCCGGTGGCGATGAGTTGCGTCTGCGGCTGTTCCTTCAACAGCAGGCGGGCGAGCTCAATCCAGTTTGGCAGCGGCCATTCCTTGAACCAGCCGCTGGCGCTCGGAGAAAGGTGAATGGCACCCGATGTCACTTTGTCCGCCGCCCAAGTCCTTGCTGCGTCGGGCACGCGCAAATCAAAGCGTGGCGGACTGAGATGAAAGCCGCACGCCTCCAGAATGGCGCGGCGCTGTTCGTACACGGGAACGTCGGTGGCGCGGCGCGAAACCCAGTTGGAAATCAGCCAGGGATTCCAAAAATGCGTGCGGGCGGCCTCGTGCGCGAGCTTCCAACGGGCGCCGCTCAGCGCGGTGACAAAAATGGAACGGTCTGCGCCGCTGAAATTGAAGGCGACGTCGAATCGCTCGCGCCGCAATGCGCGCAAGACCTGCCATTGCTGGCCGAGCGTGCGTTTCTCCGGCATCAGCTCGACGCCCCACGCCCGATCCACGCAAGGCGCGAGGCCGAGCACCTCCGCTCCCACCGTCGCCGCCAGCACATGGACTTCCGCCTGGGGATAATGCCGTTTGATTTCCCAAATCGCCGGCACCAGATGCAGGGAGTCACCGAGGAAACCGAGATCCACGACAAGAATTTTCTTTGCGTCGCGGGTCTGCGCGTAAAATCCGGACTGGCCTGATTGCGCGTTCGGTGAAGTCACAGGCGCGAGGTTCAGGTCATCATCTTGAAGGCGGCCGCCTTGAGCTTTTGGCGCGCGGACACCGGACGCTTCGAGATTTCCACCGGCGCGATGACTGAGGCAGACGCGGAGGCGACCACCAGGCCGTCCTCCGAATAGCTCTCCTTCGGAGTGTGTTCGGCGATGATGCTGTAGCCCTTGCGTTCCAAATGGGCGCGGCACTGAAAATGAACCTTCAGGCTGTGGGTGGAAATGAAGAAGAAGCTGATTTTCTTTTTATCCAGCAGATCGCCGCAACCGGACAGCATGTCGTATTCGAAACCCTGGATATCGGAATGCAAAATCGCGATTTGATCGAGCCCGCGCGCCGCGACAAAGTCCCTGATGCAGAGTTGCCGGACGTCCTCCATTTTCGCGCGCAGCTCCGGCTGCTGCCAGTCCGCGCTGGAGGTGCACCCGATGAATGCCTGCGTGAAATCGCCCTTCAGGCCGTTCAGCGCGAAATTTTTCATTCCGCATTGAATGCTGGATTTCGCCGGCTCGATCATGAAGTTGCGCGCGCCGGGTATCGCCTTTTGAAACCACATCGAATAGTAGGCCCAATAGGAGCCCAGCTCGATCATGGTGGAGTTGGGCGGAATCACTTTGAGAACTTCGTGAAAAACCTTTTCCTCCTGCGCTTCGTGATGCCCTTTCATGCGCTCGATGATTTGCGTCATGAAGTCGCCGTAGTAACCGTCCGCGAGCACGTGGATGCCGTTGTGCATGAGTTGAACGCGATTGCCCTCGGCATTCACGCTCACACGTCCGGCGCCCGGCACCTTGGGGATGTAATCCGCGTCCGCGCACAAGGTCGCCTCGGCCACTCGTCGTTGCTCGTCCTGATTCATTCGGTTGCGCGCCATGCTATCCGGCTTTCCTTCGCGAAACAATCCCGGCGCGGGCGGGAATACAAAATTGGCTTTCGTCGCGGGCGGCTTGGGTCTAGTTTGCGCGGGCATAACCCGATGTTTGCACCCGGTCCGGACTCCAACACGCGATGACGAAACTGCCCATTACGGTGTCCATGATTTCCGGGGCGGAGGCGTCGCGAATCGCGCGTTCCCTGGCGAGCGTGGCAGAATGGACCAGCGAAATCGTGGTGGTGCTCAACGAGGAAGTCCGCGACGGCACGGCGGAAATCGCGCGCAAGTTTGGCGCGAAAGTCTTTCCGGAACCGTGGAAGGGCTACGTGGGACAAAAGGCCTCCGCATCGAACAAAGCCAGCCAGCCGTGGGTGCTGGGCTTGGATGCGGATGAGGTTGTCTCGCCGGAATTGCGACGGGAAATCGAACGTCTCTTTGCCGACAAAAATAAAGTGGATGCCGCCGCCGCGTTCAGCGTTCCCCGGCTTACCATGTTTTGCGGGCGCTGGATCCGTCACGGTGACTGGTATCCCGACCGCACGACGCGGCTCTGGCGCAAGGACCGCGCGGAGTGGGGTGGCATCGATCCGCACGCGAAGTTGCTCGTGCAGGGTGAAATTCAAAAACTCGACAACAATTTGCTGCACTACAACGCCGAGAACATCGACAAGCAGGTCGCCAAGATCACGAGCTTCAGCAGCGACTTTGTGCGTCACATGCAGGCGAGCCAGCGCAACGCGAGCTGGCCCGATCTCGTGGTGCGGCCGTTCTGGCGCTTCGTGCGCTGCTATTTGTTCCGGCTCGGCTTTCTCGACGGCTGGCAGGGATATTACATCGCGTGGATGACCGCGTTTCACACCGCGACGCGCTACGCCAAGGTGCGGGAGGCGGACTTGCAGTCGGAGGCGGCTGCGGGGAAAAATGAGTGAACATGCCAGCGAGCGAAGCAGTGGTCGTCACCGTCGTGCTCGTCAGCCGCAACACCTGCGCGCTGACGTGCGCCGCGCTGCAATCGATTTTCGACAGTGACGACGGGTTTCGCAAAGAGGTCGTGGTCGTGGACAATGGTTCGACCGACGACACCGCCGCCGCCGTGGCCCGCGATTTTCCGCAGGTGAAATTCATCGGTTCGAAGACCAACCTTGGATTTGCCGGCGGCAACAATCTCGGCGCGAAAAACATGGGCGGCGAGTTTCTTCTGCTGTTGAACTCGGACGCGCGGTTGAAGCCCGACACGCTGGCGAAAACCGTTCATTGGATGCGGCAGAATCCCAGGTGCGGCATCGCCGGCGTGCAATTATTGAATCCCGACGGCACGCGCCAGAACTCCATCGCCAATCTCCCAACGCTGGCGACGGAGCTGTTGAACAAATCGCTGCTGCGCCGGCTTTTCCCGGCGCGTTTTCCCGGCAAGGAACAAACGTTTAGTGAACCGATCGAAGTGGAATCGGTCATCGGCGCGTTCATGCTGATTCGCGAAGAGCTGTGGAAGGAATTGGGCGGCTTCGATGAAAGCTATTTTTTCTTCCTCGAGGAAACGGATTTCTGCCGCGCGGCCCGCGAGCGCGGCTGGAAGATTTTTCATCTGCCCCAGGCGGAGACGTGGCACGGACAGGGCCAGAGCGCGCGGCAGACTCCCGTGCCGGTGCGCGTTGAATACTGGCGCTCGCGGTACCTTTACTTTCGCAAACATTTTGGCGCGCTCACCAACGCACTGCTGCGGGCCGGCCTGTGGGTGCGGCTTTTCTTCGATTGGATTTCGGCCGGAATCATGTCGGCGCTGACCGCCGGGAAATCACCGCGCTGGCGTCATCGCTGGGAACTTACGTCAACCTTGTGGCGCTGGCACCTGCGCGGTTGCCCGGCGGATATGGGATTGCCCCGATGAAAGTGGTTCATCTCAATTCGATGTTGAGCGGCGGCGGCACGGACGACCAGAGCGTGAAACTGGCGGCAGGGCTGCGCGATCTGGGCCATCAGGTGTGGGTGGCGGGACCGGACGGACGTGAGTTTTCGAAAGTCATCGCTTCATCAGGAGCGTCGCTGATTTGATCCGGCGGGAAAACATTCCCATTGTGCACGGGCATCATGGACGCGATTTGTGGCCGACGATCCTGGCAGCCCGATTGTCGGGACGGCGGCCGCTTGTGGTGTTGACACGGCACATGGCGAAGAGTCCGAGTTCGTGGTTCAGCCGCCGATTTCTGCTGGGCCAGTGCGATGCAATGATTGCAGTCTCGCATTTTGTGGCGAAGGTTTTGAGCGAAGGTGTTTATGAGCCGGATTCGCCGGAGCCGGAACGGCGTTCGCGTCCGCCGTTGCTGGGCGATCACTCAAAAATTCAGGTCATCCACGGCGGCATCGACACGACCCGATTTCAGCCACAGGACGCGGCCAAACAACGCGCGGAATGGGGACTGGCGCCGGAGCATTTCGCGTTCGCGGTCGTGGGTGGCTACAATCTGCCGCGCGGCAAAGGTCAGCGCGAATTTCTCCAGGCGGCGGCTCGCATTCATCAGCAGGCGCCCGACGCGCGATTTCTTATCGTGGGACGCGGCAATCTCGAAGCCACGTTGCGGAGCGATATCGAACAGCTTGGACTCAAAGGCAAGGCGTGGCTCACCCCATATTGCCAGGACATGCCGGGAGCGATGAATGCCGCGGATTGTTTGGTGCATCCGCAGGTCGGCACGGAGGCATTTCCGGGCGTGGTGCTGGAGGCTTTCGCGTGTGGCCGGGCGGTGATTGCGTCCGCGCTCGACGGCATTCCGGAGGGATTTGCGATTGGCGGCAAAGGCAAACTGGTTCCGCCTGAGGATATCTCCGCGCTGGCCGAGGCCTTGCGGGAACAGGCGGCGCAGCCCCGCTTGAGCGAACCGGAACGCGCGGCGTTGCATCAACGTGTCGCTACGGGCCACTCTCTGCCGGCGGTCGCGAAAAAGGTATCCGCGTTTTACGAGCAGTTGATGGCCACCAATGGCAGGCGAGGGCTTTAAGGGTCGCCGGGGTTATTTCGCCGCCGCTTCGCGCATCCGTTTGTCGCGGCGCTTCCGGCGGAAGTAGGCGCTGAGCGGATTGATTTTTCGCAGCAGGCTGATTTTTTCTGACGCGGAATTGTGAATCTGCAAGCTGTGGTCGCCGGCCGGGACGTACCAGTTGTTCAACATCGTGCGCTTCGCCAGGCGATAGCCGCGTTGCGTCAGATAATGATGCTTGGCGAGGTTATACAGTTTGTCCTCGATCAAAATGAGGCGGGGACGATGCCGGGCGAGGTCGAAGCCGAACAGGATGTCGAGTTCCGTGCCTTCGGTGTCCATCGACAGAAAATCGATGCGCGCGGGCTTCACCTTCTCCACGAGACTGTCGAGCGTGACGGCGTCGCACGTTTCGGAAAACGAATATTCGATGTCGAAATCATCCACGTTTTTCTCGACGGTGGCGACGACGCTCGACGGATCCGGCGCGTGCAGCGTGATGGTGCCGACCTGGTCGGGCCGGACGCAGGCGCAATGAAAGCTTTGCGAACCGGGGCGTTCGACGAGCAGCTTCTCGTAACACTTCGTCAACGGATCGATGAGCATGCCGCGCCAGCCCATGCGTTCGAGGATATAGGTGAGCGAGTTCTGGCGCGGATCATTCGCGCCGACTTCGATGAAGAAGCCGGTGCGCGCGAAGCCGAACGATTCGAGCAGCAGCAGGCATTCCTCGTAGTTCGGCGTTTCGAGGTGCGGGCGGCACTCGGCGAGCAGCGGTTTAAGTTCTTCGGGCGGATTCATTTCCGGGCTGATAGTCCTGCATGACGGTGAAAATTGCGGAAAAAACCGTCCAGGCTCAAGAACTCGATCCAAAGTTTGCGGCAGCGATTTTGCAGATCGGCGAGGCTTTCGGCGGTGTGACCGCGGTAATGTTTGAGAAGGGCGGCGGCGGTGTGCTCGATTTCGTTCCCTTCCACCCAGACGCAATAGTCGCGCCACGGGATCAGGGATTCATAGGGCAGGGCGCAGTCGGTGTTGATGAAACCGGCGGTGTGCTCGGTTCCCTTCCACCCAGACGCAATAGGCAGGGATTCATGAGCGCAGTCGGTGTTGATGCGTGCGGCCGAGGCACAGCGTCTCGTAAAAGCGATACGACCAGTTGCCGCCGCCGCGGGGACAAAGCGTGTAGTGGCTGCCGAGCACGTTCTCGCGAAATTCGCCGAACGAGCGACGCCAGTGCTCGCGCTGTTCCTTTTCCGGCACCAGCAGCGTGCCGTTGAGAAACTGTTCCCGGATTTGATAGTTCTTGCGAATTTCCGCGCAGCGCGCGACCACGCCCAGCGCCTGATAACGGGTGCGCTTGCCTTCGTGGCGGGTGATGCGAATGCCGCACCGGCGCAGAAAACGATCGACGCCCGGGCGCGAGAGCAGGCCCCAGTATAAAGCGCGATTCAGTGTGCGTTTGAAGGGCACGCGGGAGTTGGCCTCGGTGTCGATGTTGCCGCAAAAGCCGGCGATGGGCGCATCCGCCTTCGGCAGCGGACCGACGGTTTCCAGCGGAAAGGGGATGCCGATGTGGTCGAGAATGAATGCCGGCGCGGGGAACTCCGTGGACAATTGCGCGGAACGCCGCAGGCTCCCGCGAAACGCCCGCACGCCGGGGATGGGAAACGGCGCCTCGGTGTCGGCTTCGCAAAAAACCACCAGGGGTTTGTTCCACTTTTTCGCCTCGGCGGCGAGCTGTTGCACGGGCGCGGTGTGGCCTTCATTTTGCCAGGTGAACGGGCAGACGATAAGGTCGCAATCGATCGGCGAGGTGCGGTGAAAATAATCCCGCCCGGACGTCGCGTAAGGATCTTCAAAAAAACGGAAATCGTGTTTGCCGGCAAACTCCGCGCCCCAGGGCGTCAGCAGCGGGCAAAGCTGGCGTTCGCGGCTGAACCAGGCCGGATCGGAGAAAATGCGGAGCGTCATTGCGCGCGACGGGATCGATCCGGCGGGCCGGGGCTTACCGCCGCGACGGGCGCTGCGCGGCGGGACGGTTTGCGGGATGGATGCGGTTCACCCTGCAGTTTTAGCAGTGAAGCGAAGCAACGTCAAACGCACGCGGAGGCGGAAGCGCACGGTTTTTGTTTGAGAGCCGCGATGGCGCGTGCTATGCAATGGCTGGATTATTTCTTGATGAAAACCCAACCCCGCGCCATTGCGCGCACCTCATGACGGCCGCTCGCAAGCCCGTCCGCATTGACTTCTGCAATTTCGGCGCGGGGTATCCGAAGACCAATAATTTTTTCTACAACCTGCTGAAAACCCGCTTCGAGTTGGAGATCGTGGATCAGCCGGAGTTTCTCATTTACACGAATCCCGAGACGCACATTCACCGAATTCATGACTGCGTCAAAATCTACTTCGGCATCGAATCATTCCTGCCGGACTGGAACGAGTGCGACTAGGCGATGACGTGTCATTACCTCGACAACCCGCGGCATTTGCGACTGCCGTATTACGCGCTCTACGGTCCGCCCCGGCCGCTCGACAAGCGCGAGGA
>JBGALR010000018.1:0-127695 GCA_044223735.1 Limisphaerales bacterium
GTCGTGACGTTTTCGATCACCAACCAGACGAGCAACACGCTGGTGATGTCGCGCTCCTTCACCAACTGCACCGCCGGCACTGCGCAACTGGACAACGGCACCGCCGCGTGGACCGATTACAACGGCGTGACCAATCTGTGCAGCATGAATGTCCATCAGGGCATCAAGCTGTTCATCACTTCCAACGCGCTCGAAAATCTTCCGGCCTTCGCGAGTGCCAAGGACTCCGACAAGGACGGCATGCCCGACGTGTGGGAGGACGCCAACTCGTTCAATAAATTCTCCGCCGCCGACGCCACGCTCGACGCCGACAATGACGGCCTGAACAATCGCGATGAATATCTGGCGGGCACCAATCCGCGCGTCGCCGACACGGACGGCGACGGCGTCCCCGACGGCGTCGAATATACCAACGCCTCCAACCCGCTGCTGTTGTCGAGCAAGCCGGAATTTGCCGGCACCACGTGGCCCTCGGGACAGGACCTCGACGGCAACGGCCTGCCGGATGCGTGGGAAATTCGCTATCGCGCCTACAACCTGCCGCCCAATGGCGACGCCGACGGCGATGGTGTCTCGAACGCGCAGGAGGCGAAGGACGGCACCGATCCGTTCGATCCCAATTCCAAAATGTTCGTCAGCCTCGCCCGCCTCGGCAACGACGCGCTCGTGAGCTGGCCCAATCAGGCGGCCAAGTCGCAAAAAATGTTTTCCGGCGCCTCGCTGACCAACTGGACCCAATACGGCGGCATTCAATGGTTGAGCGGCGGCTTCTCGCAGGCGCAACTGACGAATCGCTTCGCCTCGGCGAGCCGCGAGTTCTATCGCGTGAGCACCGACGACAAGGATACCGACGGCGACGGAGTATCCGACTGGGCGGAAAATGTCATCGGCAGCGATCCCTTGCGCGCGAACAGCGTTCACAAGGCGATGCCCATTATCAACGGCGCGGGCGCGGTGACCGGCTCCGTGTCGGGCGACTACGCCGCGTTCGTGGAACAACTCCGTGCCGCCACCGGCGCCGTCACACGTGCGCAGGCCGCGCGTTTGCTGCAACAGGCGACCTTCGGCCCGACCATGCGCGATCTCGACCGCGTGCAGACGCTCGGCTTCGCCGCCTGGATCGACGATCAAATCACCAATCAGCCCGCCACGCTGCACCGCAAATATATCGAGCACGTGTACGCGGATTTCGACGGCGCGCGCACCGACCTGACCTACTCGTTCAACGACATGGATCAGTTCATCAACGGCAACAACGCCACCACGCCGTTCGCCCGCGCCGCCATCAGCGGGCCCGACCAGTTGCGCCAGCGCGTTGCGTTTGCGTTGAGCCAGATTTGCGTGGCCTCCCGCCGCGATCCGAATCTTGAAAACAAACCGCTGGCGATGACCGATTTCTACGACATCTTCGTCCGCAACGCCTTCGGCAATTACTACGACCTGATCCGCGAAGTGACGTTTCATCCGGTGATGGGGCGCTATCTCAGCCACGTCGGCAATCAAAAGGCGCGGCCCGAGATCAACCAGTATCCGGACGAAAATTACGCGCGCGAAGTGCAGCAGCTTTTCACCATCGGCCTGTGGGAATTGAACAACGACGGCACCCGCCGGTTCGACGGGCTCGGGCAGCCGATTCCCACTTACGGCAACGCGCAGATCACCGAGTTCGCCCGCGTGTTCACCGGCCTGTGGTTCGGCGGCCAGGCGTGGGGCAACGGCGGCTGGAGCGATGACGACAGTTCCGTGCCGATGCAGATGTGGGCGGAGAAGCATGACTTCGGCGCGAAGACGTTGCTGAAGGGCTTCACCATTCCCGCGCGCGCGCCGACAGTCGCGAACGGCCTGCACGATGTCGAGGATGCGCTGCACAATCTGTTCGGCCATTCCAATGCGCCGCCGTTCGTCAGCAAACAGTTGATTCAATTTCTCGTCACCAGCAATCCCTCGACGAACTACGTCGCGCGCGTCGCCGCCAAATTCATGAACAACGGCTCCGGCCGCCGCGGCGATCTGGCAGCGGTCGTGAAGGCGATTCTGCTCGACGATGAAGCGCGCAATCCTCGCTGGTTTGCCGGCGCGCCGGAATTTGGCCGCTTGAAGGAACCGGTGCATCGCGCCATGGCCATCGCCCGCGCCGGCCGGCTGGATAATTACCCGAACCTGCTCTGGTGGACGTGGGGCGAGTTCAGCGCCGCCGCGTTCCAGGAACCCGGCTATTCGCCGAGCGTGTTTAATTTCTTCCGCCCGAGCTACCAGCCGCCGGGTTTGCTGACGCAATACGGACTCGTCGGCCCCGCGTTTCAAATCACCGACAGCTACTCCAGCATTTCCTTCCCGAACAAGCTTTGGGAAATCACTGAGGAAGGGCTAAGTCTTTACGATACTTATCATTTCACCCCGGACTATGTAGATCTGTTGCCGGTCTCCGGCGATGGCGCCGCGCTGGTGGACCAGGTGAACCTGCTGTTCTGTGGCGGCTCCATGTCCGCCGCGACGCACGACAACATCGTCAACGCCGTCAACCAGGTAGCGTCTTACGACCGTCTGCTGCGCATTCGTCTCGCGGTGTATCTGGCGGCCACCTGTCCCGAAGGAGCGGTGCAACGTTAATCCTATGAGCAAACCCATTTCCCGGCGCGGCTTTCTGCGGCAATTGAATTGCGCCGCCATCGGCTCGTCCGCGATCCTTAACACGCTGCTCAATCTCAAGCTGGCGAACAGTGTCGCCGGCCAGCAGGGCCCGCTGGACAACAAGGCGGTCGTCTGCCTGTTCCTAAGCGGCGGCATGGATTCGTTCAACGTCCTCGTTCCGTGGGAGCAATCGGCGTACAACACCTACTCCGTCACGCGCGGTCCGTTCGGCAGCGACGGCGGTCTCGCGCTCGATCGCAATGCCTTGCGGCAGCTCGCTGCGCCCTCGGCGAATTACGGGTTGCATCCTTCGTGCGCGAATTTGCAGGCGATGGCCAACGGCACCGGCGCGTTTGCCGGCAAGCGCCGTCTCTCGTTCATCTCGAACGTCGGCACGCTCGTGCAGCCCATTACGAAGGCGCAATTCAACGCGTGGGAAAATGGACAGAACGCCGCCCTGCCCGTCCCCAAGGCGTTGTTCTCGCACAGCGACCAGATCGAGCAATGGCAGACGGCAGTGCCGCAGGGCATGGCGCAACTCAGCGGCTGGGCGGGCCGTTGCGCGGACATCCTCAAGAGCTATTACAACACCGGCAACAATTCGATGAGCATTTCGCTGGGAGGCAACAACGTCTTCCAGGTCGGCAACTCGACGGAACAATTCGTCGTCACGCCGTCCGGCGCGCTTTCGTTCGAAGGCAATACCGGCGGCGCGGACCCGAATCCGTTGCAGATCAAAAACGCCGCGTTGCGCAACACCCTCGACCAGACCTATACCAATCTGCTCACGGAAAGTTTTTCGCGGCTCACGCGACAAAGCGACGACGCGCAACTGCTGTTTCAAAACCAGTTCGATTCCGCCAACGCACAGCTCGGCGGTTCGGTGGACGCATTGTTTCCGCCGGCCAATTATCTCGCCACCACGCTCAAGGCGGTGGTGAAGACGATCAAAATTCGCAGCCAGCTCGGCTTGCGACGCCAGACTTTCTTCGTGCAGTACGGCGGCTGGGATCATCACGGCGAATTGCTGCAAACGCAGGCGGGCATGTTGTCGGTGCTCGACAGCGCCATCGGGGCCTATCAACAGGCGCTTGAAATGCTCGGCCTGCAAAACGACGTGGTCACCTTCACCGCGTCCGACTTCAGCCGCACGCTGCGTTCCAACGGCCGGGGTACCGATCACGCGTGGGGCGCGAACAGCATGGTCTTCGGCGGCAAGGTGGATGGCGGAAAAATCTTCGGCACCTATCCCGACCTCACGCTGGATGGACCGAACGACGTCGGCCGCGGCGGGCGTCTGTTGCCGGGGACGTCGGCGGATTTATACTTCGCCGAACTGCTGCGCTGGTTTGGCGTCTCGTCGGGCAACATGAGTTACGTGCTGCCCAACATCGCGAATTTTTGGAATCCCGCCTCCGCCACCGCTCCGCTCGGATTCATGCTGCCGTGAGGCGCGGCGCTGTCATCGTTCTCGGACTGCTCGCGCTCGGGCTCGCGGTCTGGTTCGTCCGGCGCGGCTCGTCGCAATTGGACGCCGGCAAAAATCCGCCCGACATCGTAGCGACCAATGTCGTTGTCACGGCTGTGGAGCGGGCAGCCGCTGCGCCCCGCGCCACACCGTTGATGGGCGAAACGATCTTGCGCGACTACGGTCGCACTAATCTCCCGCCGGAAAACGATCTCACGCTGATGTATCGGCTCATGGAAAATTCGCTCCTGATTCTGAAATCCGCCGGCAATCGTCCCTTGAGCGCCAACGAAGACTGGGCTGCCTTACTGCGCGGACAGAACGCCGCTCACGAACGTTTTCTACTGGATGGCCACGTCGCGCTCGACGCGCAAGGGCGCCTCGTGGATCGCTGGGGGGACCCGCTCTTCTTTCACGCGCTCGGTGGCGGCCGCTACGAACTGCGCTCCGCCGGTCCCGATCGCAAACTGTGGACCGACGACGACATCCACCGCAATGCCGACGGCTCCTTCCGCCGTGGGGCGGCTCTGGATTCCCCCAGCCTGCTGGAAGCTTCGCAACGAAACCCCCCGCCGTTAAAAAACTAACGGGAAAAGAAATCCTGAGGAAGGCAGGAAGTTGGGCACGCGGCGTGACCAAGAACTATTACGCCGCCGTCAGCGCGGCGCGGCCGTCTTCCATGGTGCCGGTTTTCTCGAGGAAATAATCGTAGCCGCCGGCGTAAGTGGAGATTTGGCCCGCGTTCACGTGCAACACCTTGGTCGCGAGGTGACGAATGAAATGCACATCGTGGGAAATGAACACCAGCGTGCCTTCGTATCGTTCCAGCGCGAGAGTGAGCGATTCAACGGTCTGGATATCCAGATGCGTGGTCGGTTCGTCCATCAGCAGCAGATTCGGCGGATCGACGAGGAACTTGATCAGGTTCAGGCGGGTCTTTTCGCCGCCGCTGAGCACTTTGGTCGGTTTGAAAATATCGTCCTTGCGGAACATGAATGAGCCCAGCACGGCGCGCAGGTCCTCTTCGCGCATGAGCGGCGCGCTGGCGGCAACTTCCTCGAGCACGGTGCGCTCGGGATCGAGTGTGGCCGCACGATGCTGGCTGAAGTAGCCAACCTTCGCGTTGTGACCCAGGTCGCGCTCGCCTTTTTGAAATTCCACCACGCCCGCGAGAATTTTCAGCAACGTGGACTTGCCCGCGCCGTTCGGCCCGACCAGCACGGTGCGATCCCCGCGCTCGATGGCGAGGTCCATGCCCGAGTACACCTTGGTCGCGCCGTACGACATGTGAATGCCCTTCAAATTGACCGCGCGCTGACCGCCGCGGGGCGGCTGGGGAATCTGAAAACGGAACGGCTTCCGCGGCGCGAGCGGCTTCTCGATCTTCTCCATGCGCTCGATCTGCTTGAGCTTGCTCATCGCCTGCGAGGCCTTGGAGGGAATGGCGCGAAAACGATCCGCGAATTGTTGCAGCGCGGAAATCTCCTTCTGCTGGTTGTTGTAGGCCGACAACTGCTGGTCGTAGCGCGCCTGGCGTTCCACGAGGTAATCGGAATAATTGCCGGCATACTCAATCAGCTTTTTCTCGGAGATTTCGTGCACCTGCGTGACGACTTCGTCCATGAACTGGCGATCGTGCGAAATCAACAGCAACGCGCCGGAATAATTCTTCAGATAATTCTGCAGCCAAAGCAGCGAGAGCAAATCGAGATGGTTCGTCGGCTCGTCCAGCAGCAGGAGGTCCGGTTCCATCACGAGCAACCGCGCGAGACGGGCGCGCATGATCCAGCCGCCGCTCATCTCCTTCGCCTTGCGTTCGAAATCGCTGTCACGATAGCCGAGGCCGCGCAACATCTTCTTCGCCTTCGTTTCCACCTCGGGATCGTTCAGCTTGTCATGCTTGGCGTGCGCCTCCATGTACTCCGCGCCCGCAACATCGCCGGCCTGCTCCAGTTCGTGCAACCGCTTTTCCAGCAGCGGCAACTCCTCCACGCGTCCCGTCGCCACGTCCAGAACGGTTTCGTCGCCAAGCGCTTCGCCCTCCTGCGGCAAATGGCCGACCATGGTCCATTCATCGCGCTCAATGACGCCGGCATCCGGCTCGCGTTGTTTGAGGATGATGGAGAACAGCGTGGTTTTGCCCGCGCCGTTCGGGCCGACCAGCGCGAGGCGGTCGCCGTAATTCACCTGAAAGCGGGCGTCCTCGAACAGAGTCCGTCCGCCCACCGACACCTTAAGATCACGAATTGTGAGCATGAAAAAATGATTCGCCGGCGGCACACTGCCGCCCGCAGAGAAGACCGGTGTTTCCGGGGAAGCCGAAGCCTCGCTTAATCCCTCACGGCGAATTGGAAATCATACCCGCAAATCCCGGGGCGTCAATGCGGGGTTTGAACCGAAATTCTCACCAAGTGCAGCCAACCTGCTTCGACTCAGGCCGCAAGACCTTCCAGCTGCCAAAAGCTCAACGTTGGACCTGGACCCGATAAAAGCGTGGGCCGGCATTGGTGGTGTCGGTGTCCGTCCAACTGGTGGCGGCAGCGAGGCCAGCAATGTTGCTCGCTAACGCGATAAAAGCTCCAGCCGTAGACGAGCCGGCGGAGTGCTCCAGTATATACGACCGGTTGGTTTCGCTCGACCAAGTCACCACAAATCCGGAGTTCGTGATTGCGACTGATAACATCGAAAGGACTGAGGTGGAGTTGGTGGGATTAGTTCCAGCGATCCATTCCTGCCAGTTGTTCATACCGTCCTGGTCACTATCCAAATAGTCACATGACCCGTCGGTCCGCAGGCCGAATCCAGCGAGCCACCTGGCGAAATCGCTCAGGACAGTGCCTTGGTACTCGTATGCGCCCATATCCACGGTTCCACCGAAAACCCGCGGATTGCCTCCCAGGTCGTTGCCTGGAGGGATGCCCGCGTTGGTACCGGCATTGATGCAAGGAGAAGCGGCTTGCAGGCGGAGGTCGTTCCAACTGTTGGTGTCGACGAAAAGCGGCGCCTCGGTTCGGTTGCCGGGGCCGGCTGCAAGCGGAAAGGCGCAAGTGAAGCTCAACGTGCAGTCGGAGTCGTAGTTCTCGTTTCCTGGACCCACGCTGCTGTTGTAATACGAGATACAGTTGCGAAGGGTGCAAGCCGACGCGCCGCCGCCGTTGCGGTCGTCCTCAGTCACCGCATTGCCCGCCAGAGTACAGTTATTCAGAGCGCAAAAATAGGCCCCGCCGCCGAAGTACGCCGCCGAATTGCCGACCAACAGGCAATTGTTGAGCGTCGCGGAATTTGCCCCGCCTCCGTATTTGGCGTAATTGTTTTTAAGCGTACAATTGTCAAGCGTTCCGTATTCGACGCCACCCCCTGCGCCATAATAAATCGTGGTGAAGTTCCCCTCCACCATGCAGTTGGTGAGGTTACAGTCATAAGCGCCAGCTCCATATCGCGCGACATTTCCATTTAATGCGCAGTTCACCAGTGTGCCCCGGTAGGCCCCGCCGCCTGATAGGGCTGAGTTGCCCACCAGAACACAATTCGAGACAATCGTATTTGACGATGCACAACAAACTCCGCCCCCAGACCCGATGGCCCAGGGATCACTTGCCTTACCGGGGAATCCGTTGGTCAACGTAAAACCCGAAAGCTGCGCACCGTCAGCCAGATACACGCAGCGAATACCTGGCACGGTGTTTTCCCCGACGATTGTCGTCACCGACGTTCCGTTCACGCTCCGGACGGTCACGGCTTTGTTCACCACGACCCGGGTTCTCATTCCGTCCATTGCGCGCTCACCAGTGTCGTACACGCCATTGGTTACCACGATTTCATCGCCAGCCACCGCCGCATCGACCGCGTCCTGGATATTGGTGGCGGCAATCATCCAGTTGGTATACGGCTGCGCGGGGGTAAGGCCGGCCAAGTTGACATAAAGCGTGCCGGCGGGCGAGGCCGGCACAGCACAAAAGACGCTGGCCAGAGCTAGAAGTGACAGGAATTGGCTTAGTAGGCGGCCAAAGCTGCCACACGTCGCGCGGGTGTTTTTCATAGTCTATTACTCTCCAGTTTCCGAGTTTTTACCACAGTACAAACAATTCGTCCATCGGCATGATTACGGAATGCTTTGCAGCCCGTTTGACGCAGGATTCGGTCCTGGTTAAGATCGAACCGGCAAACGCCGGACCGGGGAAGATAGGATGAAACAGGTGAACCCGAAAGCCATGGTGCCCCCGACAGAAATTGAGACGCGCCCACTCTCACCGCGGTGCGGAGAGGAATGAAAGTTATAATCGATTCAATACTTCGACGATGACAGCGCGCGTTTCCAGACTTGTTCCCGCAGATAGTTAAGCAATTGATGGGGCGTCTGGTTGCGTTTTTGGGTTTCGACCCGCGCCCAGCCATACAGGTCCAATAATACCGAGAGGCGCATATTCTCGGAACTGAGAGCGAGGGTGTTGCCGCAGGGGCAGTTGGCAAAGGTCAGCGTGCCCAGCGGATTGGCGGGCGCCCAATCGCCAATTTCCAAATCGTAGGACACCGCCGACCCGAGCTGTTCGGTCGTCAGAAGATATTCGCGCAGCGTGGTGAAGCGACGCTGGCACTTCGAACAGTGGCGCGGGAACAGCCCTTCCAGATAGCGGAGGATGATTTCGACCACCTCGGATTCGGTCGGTTGGCTCATGGTTTGTTTCGGCCCAAACAAAACATTTTGTTCGGTCCGACAACAAACCATCACGGGATTGCTGAGGCCTTTCCGGCTGATTACAGAAATGAAGGGAGGAAACGCAAACGAACTGAGGCGCTACCTCGCAACTGGCGTTTCCGATGTGGCTTCGATCCAATAGGTTTGCTTGTGGGCGAAATCCTCAAGGTTCCGCATACATTTGGTGGCCGCCGCGCGACAGGGGAACGTCTGCACGAGGATGCGCGAGCCGTTGTCGTCCTGTCGCCATACGGAGTGCGGAACGAGTTTCACCCTTTCATCGATCGCCGGCCCGGAATCAACGGACACGATATCGGCCAGATCCATGTCCAGGGATTCCAACACATCGTCGAAGTCGGTCGAAAAGTGTTCGTCGAGGAGGCAGGTGACTTCGACCACCGGACCAGGACGATTTGTAAGGTACTGCGTCAAGCCGAAGCGACGTCCGTTCGGCATCTGAAAGCCCGCTGCCCGATAGGCGCCCCATCCATCCTTAACTCCTTCCCAAAATCGCACACCCATGCGTATTTCCAATTCCGCAGCCGACCATTTCAAACAGGTGATTTCCGAATAAGGCCCCCGGACCCAGCGCTCCGGAGGCACTGGTTCCGCGGTGATGCGCCGGGAGGGCGAATCTCTAAACGGATTCATGGTTCGATCGGTTTACAGAATTATTAAAAATACTACATCAAAAATATAGCACCTAAACCATGAGCGCATCTTAACATGAATTTGCCAATAAATCGAGTGGTTTTCCCTTAAAGGTTCGCCGGGAAAATATTTCATCGCCCAAATCCAGCAGGCATTTGACTAACCCAAAAGAATCAATCAACATGACTGGTCGATTGACCCGAAGGTTTTAATTACACCAATTTACGAAATATTATGCCGCCCAAAGCCGCCGAAAAAAATGCCGATAAATCGGCTGCCGTTGACAACAAAGCCGCCGAGGACAGCAAAGCGGCGGCCGCCCGCGAGCGGGATCTGGAAGCCGCGATTTCATCCATCACCAAGGCGTACGGCGACGGCAGCATCATGCGCCTCGGCGCGGCGGGAGCGGCGCGCAAGATCGAAGTCATCCCCACCGGCGCGCTCGCGGTGGACCTCGCGCTCGGCGTCGGCGGCGTGCCGCGCGGCCGCGTGGTGGAAATTTTCGGGCCGGAATCCTCCGGCAAAACCACCCTCATGCTGCACGTGATCGCCAATGCCCAAAAGCAGGGCGGGCTCGCGGCGTTCATCGACGCCGAACACGCGCTGGATCCCGCGTACGCGAAGAAGCTCGGCGTGAACCTCGACGATCTGCTGGTGTCGCAGCCGGACAGCGGCGAAGAGGCGCTGTCGATTTGCGAAACGCTTGCACGGTCGAACGCGCTCGACGTGATCGTGGTGGACTCCGTGGCGGCGCTCGTGCCCAAGGCCGAACTTGAAGGCGAGATGGGCATGGCCACCATGGGCATGCAGGCCCGCCTGATGAGCCAGGCGTTGCGCAAGCTCACCGCCATTCTGGCCAAGGCCAAGACCACTTGCGTCTTCACCAACCAGATGCGCGAAAAAGTCGGCGTCATGTTCGGCAGTCCCGAAACCACCCCCGGCGGCAAGGCGTTGAAGTTCTACGCCAGTGTCCGCATCGACATCCGCCGCAAGGAAACTTTGAAAGACGCGGCCGGCAACGCCACGGGCAATCACGTCAAAGTGAAGGTCGTGAAAAACAAGGTTGCGCCGCCGTTCGCCGAGGCGGAGTTCGACATCATTTATAATCACGGCATCAACAAGGAAGGCAGCATCCTCGACGTCGGCATCGAGCAGGGCGTGGTGGAGAAGAAAGGCGCGTGGCTGCAATTTCAGGGCGAGCTGATCGGCCAGGGCAAGGAAGCGGCGCAAAAGGCGCTCGCCGAAAAGCCGGACGTGGCGCAGAAAATCGTGGAGGCCATCATGTCCAAACGCGCCGCCGCGGTGGAGGCGGCCGCTCCGGCCGCCAAGGCCTGATTTTCGGGACCGGTGAAAAACCATCATTTCGCAATTTTTCTGCTTGCGAAGAAGGCATTTAAAGGTTACTAACAAAAAGTAACTTTTATTTATGGTTCAGATACTGATTGCATGAATAAGTGCCAACCGACGAGGGTGTCTTGAGTCGCCCTTTTCCTTCACGTAACTCTTCTCCTTCGGCTTCGTTCGTCAGGGTAAACGGGAAAATCCGTGCGCGCGAAGTGAGAGTGATCGGTGTTGACGGCAAGCAGCTTGGAGTCCTCCCCCTCGGTGAAGCGCTAACGATGGCGCGCACCAACGGCGTGGATCTGGTCGAAATCGCGGCCACCGCGGTTCCGCCCGTCTGCCGGCTCGTGGACTTCGGCAAATACCGCTACGAACAAGCCAAGCGCGACAAGGAGTCCAAGAAGCACCAGCACGCCACCAAGGTCAAGGAAGTGCAGCTCAGCCCCAAGATCGATCCGCATGATCTGGGAGTCAAAATCGAGCACGCCGTCGGTTTTTTGTGCGAGGACATGAAGGTCAAGGTGACCCTCAAGTTCCGCGGCCGCGAAATGGCCCACACGGAATTTGGCTTTCAGGTCGTCCGGAAATTTCTCACCGAGATCGCCCCCTACGGCCACCAGGACTTCGAGCCGAAACTAATCGGGCGCGGCATCAACGTCATGATCACGCCCCTGCCGCGCAACAAGCGGGCGAAGGCGCCAAACCAGACCGGTGATGAAGCCCCGGATTCCGGGCCTGCCCATCACGAGCAATCTCCGCACCCCAATCAGGCCGCCGCCGATAAGGCGCCCCGGAACGAACCCGCCCGGGAAGGCGAGAAGCAGGGCAATTTCAACAACGCTCCGTTCGCCCGGGTCGAGATCAACCGGTAAGTCCGCCCCACCGGTAAAAGCTCCCCCGATCAAAATCGTCGGGGTCATTCCTCGTCCACCATCTCATCGGAGTGCGCGAGGAACTGCAGGTGTCCCTTGCTGGACGCCGCCATCAGGTAAGACTTAAGACACCCTGAATCGCCCCGATACGACGGATCGAGCAGTGCCAGCAGCACACCGGGGCGACGACGCTTTTGGGCCGCCCAAAGATCCACCCATGACTTCACTTCCGCCGGCAGGCTTTGCGCGTGGTGAATGGCCACGATAATCAGATCGGCGGCGGCGGCTTCGTTGGCGGCGATGGCGCAGAGTTGCGGCATGCGCAATTCGTTGATGAGCCACATTTGCTTGCTGAGCACGCAGTTTTCCCCGAGGTACCGTTCGAGGTTGTGGCAGAAGTCATGGACCCGTGCGTCGGTGTGGGAATCCTCATAAGCCGCAACCGCCGCGACCTTTTTGGTTCCTTTTCCGAGCCGGCTTACCGCCTGAAGCCTGGCGATCAAGGTTTCCACGGGAATGAATACTTTCCTCCAAAAACATCCGCCTGAGCCCCGCCCCGGTCAACTGGAAAGTGACGCCGTTTGCGACAGGGTCCATGAGCGCGATCCGCGACAAATCCCAGCCCGCGGCGGGATCCGAAGCGAAGCCCATACACACGGCAGCCCTGCCTCCTGAAATGCGGCGCCATTCCCCGCCCGTTACTAATTGAAAACGGTCAAGTGATACAAAAATCGACCGATAAGGAAGTGTACGTGCGGATGAACGGAAACGTGCCGACCATTGCGAGGCCGTGCCCGGAACGGTATTCCGCGAGGAACAGCATTACAATGGCGACGAGGTTGGAGACGCGCATGGCTCGCGGGAACTTCCGCGATGCTCATAGGGTTCGAGCACGCGTTTGGCGTGGCCGGGCTTGGGAACTGCCTACAGTCGATTCAATCCGGCCGGAGTGCCCGGCCCGCGTTCACCCGCCAACCGCACGCCTCGCGCGATTTCATTTTCGCAACCGGCAATTCAGCGGATTAATCCGTCCTTGAGCAACGCGGCCGATACTTTATCTGCCAGATCGTCGGCGACCACGAGTTTATCCGTGTTATAGGTCAGCTTCGACTTCGTCACCATCGACCAGAGGCGCTCGCCGGTGTTGAGGTCGAAGAGGCTGCTGTCGAGCACCAGCACGTCGCGCGTGTTGTTTTCCGTCACGCTCAGATCCGTAAAGGCGACATCGTAATAACCGCCCCAGCCATAGCTGGTGTAACCCGTGGCTACCGGCACGAAGGCATTCGGCGTGGCGCGCACTTCGCTCGCGTAGGTGGCCTTGTCCACCAACCGCACGATCAGGATGGAGTCCGCCCCTTTCTCACGCAACAGCGCCACGGCGGCGTCCTTGTTTGCCTTGATTTCCTCCAGTCGCAACAGTTCGAGGGTGGTGATTACGGGCTGTCCCCGCTTGGCGATGTCCTGGGCGAAGCGGTTCTCCAGGCCAGGACGGACCAGCCAATGATCGGAAACCGCGAGCACTGCCAGCTTCTTGACCGGCCCCTGGGAATAGCCGGGTAATTTCCAGGTTTTCTCCACCGTGTTGGTGGCGCAGGAGCAAAGCAGGAGGGCCAGAGCGGCGATGACAAGCGCGGATGACTTTGTTTTCATGGTTGGAGGCTTAGACGTGTTTTCGCTTCAGCGACGAAATTATGCCGATCGGCCCGGAATTCCAGGCCGGCCGTTTCCTTTGTACCCATCAACGCTGCCGCCACCGGTGATTTCAATTCTCGATGCGGGCGTCCCGCAAAATCTCGTCCACCGCCTCTTGAATGTGCTTCGCCTGCGCTTCCGGGGTGGGATTATCGAGCAGGCCTCGTGTTGCGTAACCCCGCTTTAGCAGGTAGCCATTGGGATCAATGATATCGATGACCAGCGTGCCGGCGGAGAAATATCCCCGGCTGTCGGCGCCGGCGTAGGCTTCCTGCGCCTTGTCGTGCAGTTTCGCGGCATCATCGCCATAACCGAAATAATCATTGATGGACGTCGTTGAGGCGTTGTTCCCGATAATCAGCAAGTAAGCCACCGTCACGTCGCCGTCGTTCGGCACCTTGGTCACCCCGCGAGCCGCGAGATTCCTGGTGATTGCCTCCTGGACCGCCGCGTGAGCCGCCGTCACGGGCTTGGTATCATACGCGCCCACCGCTTTGGGGCCGGGCTTCAGAAAGGAAAACGTCCGGGCATGAATCGGGCCACGATCCACTTTGGTTTGCGTGGAGGAACATCCCGCCAGCATCAAGAAGCTGACGGCCAGGACTGCCATGAGGGGAATTTTCACGATTCCACGCAGGAAATCGCGTTGCACCGGGAATGTCAAACTCAAACCCCAGCTCAAACCCCAACGCCACGAACTTTCCGAAGCGCCAGCCGTTTGTTCTGTGGTCCTTTAAAAAAATCCCCCCCCGTCATCCCGGTTTCTCATGCAAAATTCCGATGCTGCTTGCCCTTTGAACAGCAACTGCTTATAAAGGAAAGGGCTTCATAAGAAGCAAAAACAGGATCCGAAATATGTCATACACCAGCCGCCAGTCAGCCAATACCAGCACCGTGTTATCAGTCATCATGGGCGGCGGCCAGGGCACCCGATTGTTTCCGCTCACCAAGGAGCGCGCCAAGCCGGCCGTGCCGCTCGCAGGCAAATATCGGCTCGTGGACATCCCCATTTCCAACTGCATCAATTCCGGGCTGCGCCGCATTTATTTGCTGACGCAATTCAACTCCGCCTCGCTGCACCGCCACATTTCGCAGTCCTACAAGTTCGACCATTTCTCCGGCGGCTTCGTCGAACTGCTCGCGGCCGAACAGACCTTTGCCGACACCTCGTGGTATCAGGGCACCGCCGACGCCGTGCGCAAAAACATGATGCACTTCCTCAATCATGAATGGGATTACCTCCTCATTCTGAGCGGGGATCAGTTGTATCGCATGAATTTCAGCGAGATCGTCGATGCCCACGCCGATTCCAACGCGGACATCACCGTCGCCACCATTCCCGTGACGCGAGCCGAGGCGGGCTCCCTCGGCATCATGCAGATGGACGCCGACCGGCGCATCACCCGTTTCGAGGAGAAGCCCAAGGACCCCGCCGTGCTCGATTCGTTGCGGCTGCCGCGTGAGTGGTATCCCAAGCTCAACATCAAGAACGACAACGAACTCTTCCTGGCATCCATGGGCATCTACGTGTTCAACCGGCAGGTCATTACCGGCATGCTGGAAAACACCATGACTGATTTCGGCAAACACATCATCCCCAACGCCATCGAGAAATCGCGCGTCTGCTCGTATGTGTTTCAAGGTTATTGGGAGGACATCGGAACCATCCGCGCCTTTTTCGAGGCGAACCTGGACGTCACCAACGAACTGCCCCGCTTCAATTTCTTCGACATGGCCGCGCCGATCTTCAGCCGTCCGCGCTTCCTCCCCGGATCCAAGATCAACGGCGCGCAGATCGATCACGCGGTGATTTCCGACGGCTGCATTCTCAATCGTCCCATCATCAGCCACAGCATCGTGGGACTGCGCAGCATCGTCGGCGTCGGCACCGTGTTGAATCGCGTCATTCTGCTCGGCAGCGACTATTACGAATCGCTGGAATCCATCGTCGAACACGAGAAGAAGGGACATCCCCGCATCGGCGTGGGAGCGAACTGCCGCATCGAAAACACGATCGTGGACAAAAACGCGCGCATCGGGAACAACGTCTCCATCTCGCCCGCCGGCAAACCGGAAAACGTGGACCATCCGAATTACTACATCCGCGACGGCATCGTGATCATTCCGAAGAATGGAATCATCCCGCATGGGACGGTAATTTAATGGAGCCCAGGCGTAGCCCAGGCCCGCCCCAAAAAACTTGATCGTCGTTCGGACCGTTCACCGGCAATGCGCTTCGCGCTATTTGCCAAAGAAGAAGCGATAAGCGAGGTACCCGGCGCCAGCCGCCCCGCAGGCGGCCACAAGAATCACCGCCAGCTTGCCCACCACCGAGGCCTGCTTCCACCAACGCTTCATCCAACGCACGAGCTTGCGCAACCTGACCTCGGTCCAATCCAAGGCGCGCGCCAGGTAGCGCGATTCCCCCGCCAGCAGGCCGGCCCCGAAAAAGTAAAATATCACTCCCGGACCGGGAAGAAAGGTCAGGACCACACCCACGCCGATCAGGAGAATTCCGATCACGGGTTGAACCAGCCTTTGAAGCCACGACTGCGAAGCGCGCGCCTTTCGGTTTCGCTCGAAGCGATCCTCAAACCGGCTTCCCGGCTTTCCGCTGCGAAAGGTGTGCCACTGCCGTTTTAAACTGGCGAATTTTATCAACGCCTGAACCTAACCCTCGCCACCCGCATCGGCAACCGCATCTCTCCCTTCGCCACAATATCGTGATCCTCCGCACGGGCCCGTGATTTCGTCAGTCATCGGCGCCCGCCGCACATCGAATTTCACCCGCTTCACGAAATTTGCTTTCGCCTCCCGGCGAGGCAAAGCATAGTCAAGCACCATGATCTCAGCAGTTTGCACGATTTGGCGCGGTGTGCGTTTTTTGTTGTTCGCCGGACTCGTGGGTTATTCCGCGCCCGCGGCATGGGCGGATAGCATCACTTTTTCCCCGGCGGAAGGCAACGCGCTCACACATATGACGGTGACGGTCGAGGGTTTCATCGGCACAAATGGTCCGGCCTACGTCTCGGTGGGCGGCGGCGGTTTCATAGGATCCTGCAATTCCGGCCGGCCCTGCACGTTTGAGGCGAACATGGGTTATTACGGCGGCAAGCATTGGGTGGAAGCCAGCGCGACGGTCAACGGCGTGAACGTGGTGGTCTCAAACTACTTTACCGTGCGCGATGCCCGGGCCTACCTCAATCGCGCCTGCGGGGCCAATGGCACCAAGGTCATCGTCACCGGCTACGACTTCGCCCGCAACAGCATTGTGTACGTGGACGGCACCCAGGGCCAGGCGGATGTGGATGGCCGGTTTGTCATTCCCATCACGATTCCCGAGGGCATCAGCGGCACGTTCAAGATCATCGCGCACGACGGCACGCGCTTCGTGACGAACGAATTTTCCATCGATCCCAATTCCACGTGCGAGGTCGAGTTGGGCCATGTGCGGGACATCCAAGGCAACCCCACCGTCCAGCGTCCCGGCGGCCAGCCGCAACCGCTCCGACCCGGCGACCCGATCCATTTCGGCGATGAGGTGAACACCGGCGCCGGCGGCCATGCCCACATTGATTTCGAAGACGAAACCGCTCTGACCCTCGGCGAAAACGCCAAAGTGCGCCTCGACGATTACGTTTTCAACCCCGCGGACGCGGCGAATAACAAGTCGTCGTTTTCGATTTTGGAAGGTCTCTTCAAATATACCTCCGGGCTGATCAGCAGCCGGCCGAATCCAGACGTCCAGATGAATACAGTCTATGGCGCCATCGGCGTGCGCGGCACGGAATTTGTCAGCCGCCGCGATCCCTGTTCCACCACGCAGGAGGTCTATCTCATCCACGGCCAGCTCGCCATCAAACCGGTCCACGCCACGGTGACGAATATCGTGGACGCCCCCGCGACCATCTTTTATGACGCCACCAACGTCTGGATTTCCGGCCTGACCCAGGAGGCTTACGAGGCGGCGCAGGATCAGGTGAACCAGACGAATTCAATCACCTTCAACTCCTGGCAGACCCAACATTTCGGTTGTCCGAATGGAAATCCGCTCGCCACCGCCGACGCGGATCCGGATGGTGATGGACAAAACAATCACGCCGAGTTCCTCGCCCACACCGATCCCAACAACAGCGCCTCCGTGTTCCGCGTCGTGAGCGCCACTCGCGAAGGCGACGACGTCCGGCTCACCTGGAAGACGCACGGGGGCATTACGAATATTGTGCAGGCCGCAAACAACCTTGGGGGAAACTATACCAACATCAGCCCGGCCCTGGTCATGCCCGGCGCCTCCGACCTGACGACCAATTTTCTCGACGCCGGCGCGCTCACCAACTCAGCGGCCCGCTACTACCGAGTGCGGCTCGGTCCATGATCGTGGGCGGGGTTCAGAGTGCGTTTGTGACGCAAATGAAGTGGTTTATGCGTTCCGCCGGGCGTCACCTTTTTGGATGCCGAATCCAGACTCGTTTAGGTTTGAGGTCTTTCGCCTTCCTAAATTGAAACCACGAGGCGACATACCCGCGCCGCTTCAACCAGGCGCTGAATCGCTTCGCCTCCAGGGCTCCATCTTTGGCGGGATCCGCCACCCCGATTAGTTTCCATCCCCGGCGGTCGGCCAGCGCTTCCACGCGTTCCAATGCCTGACGCGCCAGCCCTTGACCGCGAAACGCCGGGAGCGTCTTGAGATAAGCAATCTCGTAATACCCGGGGTGCTGGCTTCTGAGCATCAATTTGCAAACAGCCTTTTTGTCTCGTTCGACTTTGATAATCATAACACTGCCACGCCGCAGAATTTGAGAACAAAGAAACCCGGGTTGACACTTAAACCCTGCCACCAGGCAGGGATAAAAAAGAAACCCGCCAACCCAACGCGCACCAGAGTCAACCGCTTGCGCCCGCTTTGCAATTCTATTCCGGCCCCCCGAAGCCGCCAAATTCGGCCGCGTCCGATGAGCAATTATTGGCAACGATTCGCATGCCCCCCGCCGCACCCCGAAAGGGCTGAAGAACCCAGCCCAGGGTCGCCCCGAAAACTTGACGGGCCACCCTGGGTAACAATCGCAACTACAATGGTGTCCACCATTCGGCCATTTATGACGGCCGGCTCTTCAGGCATACAAAAAGGTCTCTCCTTTTCGATGCCGCCAAAAACTCAGGCAAATTGAGAGCGGCCACAGGCCAATCGCCAGCAGCATGAGGCAGATGAAGTAAGCAGTCATGAAGTCGCTCCCTGAAGCAGGCGCTGAAACGACCAAAAGCACGCAAAGGAGCAGAGGCGAAACCGCGATAAGCAGCACCAAGCCAAAAAATATTTTTGAAGAAACGATCCAGCGATTGGGGATGGCGACTAAAAGAGCTGCAAACGCCACCACGATGATATGCAGGCACATCCGGTGGTAGTATCCCGGAGTTCCCCAATCAGGGGGAGCATCCCGGGGAGGAGTGGCGGCGGTCATGTCGAGGTAACACGAGCCAATGAAAAACCAGGCCACGCCGAGAGCCTCGATCGTTGCGAAGATTTTGGCCCCGACCGCCAGGGGCTTCACGCGCGATGGCATCGACTCGTCAGTAATTACAGAGCTCGCGCACAATTCCTTCCGGCCCAACTTCGCTGAATGCTCTTGCGCGTCTGAGTTCATGGAGCAGGCGGAAATGCAACTCGCTCGTGTCGGCGTCGAGTGCCGCCCGATTGTTTGGCGGTTTCTTGAGGGGCCTGGTGATTCACCTCACAAATCCCCCGTCACTTTCAAAATTCTCCGCACGTGATTGCGCATGAAATTGGCGACGCCAAAAGTGCCGGTGCAGCGAATGCCAAAGCGCGCATACAGCGGCAGGATGATGCCGGCTATGGCCCCCACCGCTCCCAGCAACGTACCCGGAATCATGACGAGCATGAACGTGATGAACGCCGGGTGGCTGATCTCAGGCGGGTCGCCCAAGGCGGTATCCAGGATTGAAGAACCCCAAAGGCGGGCACACAGCCCCGCCGAGCCGAGAACTCCCATCAACATCGAGGCGATCAAGCCCACGAGGCTGAGGAGAACGACAGGAAGTTTGGTCATAAGGCAGGAAACGGCTTAACGATCAGCCCGCCGGTGGCGGCCCTTGCGCGACATCCGAATCGGCAGGCGGCGCGGCCCGACCGCCATTCGGCGCAGCGTTTGGCGGGCGCTGGGCGGCGACTTCGGGAAAATCCTGCATCGCATCCAGCAGGTGGCAGCGATATTCCGCGCACTCTTTTATCAACACACCCGAGCAAACCAGAACGCATTCGTTACAGATGGAAACGCCGTCCCCGGCAACGAGCTTCGCGACCGCGCTGTGATGCTTTCCACAAAATGAACAATGTTTCCGGGTGCGGCCCAACACATGCCGGAATATTTTCGTCCAGTTCATCTCAGCCCAGACACGGTTCCTGCCCGGCCTCACCGCTCTCCACCGGGTTGATCTCCACTATTGGAAAACAGTAGTTATCCATCCAGCGAATCGCCGTCAAGTGATGGATGGGAGACGCCATTTTTAACTAACGCAAAAAGCTCAACGACGGCGCGCCGGGCGCGGCGGCCTGCGAACGGCGACGCGACCAAGCCATTCGCTGCAACGTATGATTGGCGAACCAACCGTCTCCGAGACGGAGCGATGACGAAAACTGCTGGCGATGCATAACTCTTTGCATATCAACATGTCGATTTCCAGCTACTCAGAAGGCGGCGACATTCTCATATCAAACTAAAGATCTTCCACATTCCTCTTACTGCCAAAACATCCCTGCCAAATATAGTAGAAGGCCAGCAACGCAACCAGTGGGCCGAGCACATATCGAACACAGGCGTAGGAGGCGGCAAGCATCCAAACAACTCCCAGCGCCAACAAAAAAAGCCCACAAAACAACATACAGGCTCTCTTGAACAGCAACATCCAGTCCCAAGTTTTCATGCGCGTAGTGCCGCCTAACGCGCCAATCCCGCAATCGCGAGAGACCCGGCGCATCCACCTTCGCCAAGGCTACGGCGGACCAGACCGCGACGCCCCCGCCGGATTAGATGTAGCGTGAGGCGGAATGTGTCGGTGGTAAATCATACTTCGCCTTTTCAATAAGCATCTCGACGACTCGTAATGGCAACTCCGGCTTAAAAACCGAAACCGTCATCTCGTGCGTCGCATCCGAGTAAAGCACTTCGGCAACCTCAGCGCCAGTGCTCTCCTCAATCAACTCCAAATACATCCCGTCGCGCTGAAGGTCACTGCCGCGCACGGTCCGATAACCTGGTGAAAGCTCGCCCATCGCGTGAAGCGGCCTAACGCCCAACTGAGCCACGGGGGCTCGTGACGTTGCGCGCGAAGCGGGACTGAGGGCGCCATCCAGCGTGGTGTGCCGTGATCTGGTTGGAATGCGTTTTCTGGCAACTCATGTCACAATGAGTCAATTCCGCCGCCGACTACATACCACAAACAACCGCCGCCGTAGATCACGAAACCGACGACCAACTGAACGGTAACAACCGCCAGCCGCTTCCAAACCGCATGCATCGGCCGCGTGCCTTGCCACGCCAGAACCGCAGCCGCAACCGCCAGCAAAACGGGAATGGCTAACCACATCGTCTCGGGAATGCCCCCGGTCGTCACGTCTCCGTCCCGCATCCGCAGAAACCGATCAATGCCGACTTCGACTCCGAAGCCGCCCAGAAAAACGCACCACGCTGTCAGTGTGCGGAGCATTCTAACGATTAAAATACAACATCCTGTTTGTATATTAAACCAAAGCCATGCGTGCGCAAGAAGCCCGGATTCGTCGGGGGGGGGGAAGTTGGGCGCATCTCGCTTTTTGGAACTGCTAATTTCCCTCCCTCAAATCGCTTTTGTTTTTCGACGGTGCCAGACAAGGTGCAAGCCGCCGAGGGCGAGCAGGCTTAAAACACCCGGCTCGGGCACGGCGGTGGCCTCAATGGAAAATTGCGGGAAGGCGTTTCCATTTATGGCCCAAGAACCGTCTTTGTAAGTCCAGGCGCCAGCTACGCTGCCAAGCAGGGTGAACCAACCACCGCTTGGATTATAAGAGTTGGCAGCCCCATAGCTCCACTCATAAGCGCCATCCGCCACGGCTGTTTCAGAAGCAAGCACTATCGCATAACCGCTGCCTCTCACAAGCGTGATGGGCGCAGCCGGGGTGAAAGTGTATATGCCGGCGCTCACCGGGTCCAAAGAACCCTCCAGAGTGCCAACATAGATTACGGGTGGAGAATAGCCGCCTCCACCGGCCGCGTAGATCATGACCTCCATTCCGCTCGGATTGCCTGAGGCATTTGCCATCGCCAATTCAACGGAGTTAAGCACATACCCACCGGGATTTTGGCCCGTAACGAACAACCCGGCGACCCATGAGTTGCTTCCCACGGCGAGACTACCGATTGATGCCTGCTCCAGGTTGGAGAGATACATCGTTCCCTGCGCTTGCATCAAGTTTGGAGTCAGCAGTCCAAACATGGAAGCAACAATGCCGCTAATGATTGTCTTTCTCATATAAATAACTTTTGTTTATCGTACCGAATTTATCATTTGACCACACCTCCAAAACCCCCGTAGGCGTCCCAAGACTTGAATCCGTAAAATTCCACACCCACCGGCTGAGAACTGATGACGGTATGGCTGGTTGCTTGCTCCACATTGTTCGTATCCACGGCATTGGTCACAGCGATCCGCGCTCCGTAGTAGCCGCTTGTCCCGATGGCGACGAAGTTAGTGGCGTCCAGCGTAAAGCCGTCCACCCGGGTGTTGACTATCGCTGACTGCGGCACGATGACGTTCAAGTAGTTGTGATCAAAACCTCCCGTGACCAGATCGTAGTAAGGAAGCGAGAAGACGACGTTGGTTCGTAAGTAGTGGCCGGCTGGCGGCAATAGGATCTCGCAGGGATCTCCAGTTACCCAATCGACGGTAAATCCGTTAAAAAAGTGCGCAACCTGAATCGGCTGGCTGGCCTTAAATTCCACCGGACCCTCAATTTTCAGCAGGTCAAGGAATTGTCCGGCCTGAATGGTTCCTGCCACCACATCATTAGTGCTCACTTCCGTATCATTGAAGGCGGCAAGAATGCGATAAGTGTCTCCCCCGATCCGCTCGCCAAATGAGAGCGCCAATGCCTGCCTGCCCCACGTCTCCACCGGCAGTTGCTCCTGCACCAACGGGTTTCCCGCAGCGTTCTCGATATCGGGCACATAGGCGATATTCGCGCCGGCGAAGATGCCCACCGGCTTGTCCGAAGCGATCCAGGTTCCGGTCACGTCCCCGGTTTGGCCAGTGCTGCGGATTTGGTAAGTCTGGCCCTGTTGCAGGTTGGTCACATAATAGTCATTTGTATGTCCGTATAAGTCAGCGGTGGGCGACGGCACGATATGGACCGTGGTGTTGTTCGCCGTGGCCACGATGGCAAACTGGGAATAGGAAGGCGGATCGTTACCATCGTTGTCCGGGGCGGCACGGGACATGAGACAATAATTGGTTCCCAGCAGCGCTGTCGGATACCCGGTAAAGGACGAAGACCTGTTTACCGAAAAGTCAACCCCATATACAGAGACGGGTTGACTGGCTATGACGTGAGCGCCATTGGTTTCAATCACATCATATTCCACCATCATGACGCTGGAGGTGAGGGCAATATTCGTCATCGCGCCCGGGCCAACCGTGAAGGTATTAGTAAGGCCCAATCCGGGAACAGTCACCACCCCGGTGGCGCCCACTGAACTTGAGATGTAAACGGACAGATTGGTTCCACCAATAAGATTATCAACCGCATAAAACGCAATCCAGAAGTTGGTGCCCAAGGAACTGGTGACAAGGAGATCATTGGGCAGACTCAACCGGTAAAAGCGCTGGGGATCGGTGACGGAAACCGTGAGGTTCGTCTGCCCCGGGTCGGTGCGCATCACCCATTGCCATGCGACGGGTGGGGTGAGGTTGGTGCAAGTCAGGAGATCGTAGGTGCCCGTAAGGGGATCCCAGTCCCACGGCGGGTGGATGACCAGGGTCGCCGTGCTGTTCGTGGCGAACGGGGCCAACAGCTCAATCCATAGCTGGTTGGTCCCATGGCTGATGCCGGAGAATGACATGCCGACGCCGGGGTCGGTGAACCCGTCTCCACCGCCGCCCGGCGACGGGGGCGGATCCGTGTCCAGGGTGCTTCCCCGATTCAACGGAGCGTCTTGCAGCCACGCCTGAAGCCGGGTAACGAAATCGGTCAACTCGTCCACTTGCGCCTGGAGGATCGCGGCATAGTCCTCTGTGCCCAAAGACCGGTTCGCGTAGGCCGGAGGGAGCGGACCGACCAGCGGTCCCGCCATGTCATCCACCAGAAAATGGCCGTCGCCGATGGCATAGACAGCCAGATTCGTATCATCGGGCGGGAATGGCAGAGGCACGCCGAGAGAGGGAAGGGAGTTGCGCACGTCCCAATAGGTGCCAAACGAGGGCCGTTCGTCCGGGGCCACGGAAAGCAGACCTTGCGCGCTGGCAACGACAGCCACAACGGAGTCAGACTGCGCTTGCGCGCGGGGGGGGGGTGATGGCCAGGCCGAGGAGCAGCCCTGCGACCAACCAGGAGGCTCTGAGGGCCGAACGTGATGAATGAGTGGTTTTCAATGACTATGCTTGCGCGACCAACCAGGAGGCTCTGAGGGCCGAACGTGATGAATGAGTGGTTTTCAATGACTATGCTTGCTGAGGGTTGGATGGTTTCATGGGGCGCGGCTCAAAGCCAGATCGTTTCGAGCAGCCACCGGGGTTGACAGGGGGTTGCCACCGGGTGGCAGTATGATTCAGCCAAAACTTTCGTAGCTTGGGCTGTCCTGTGTCTATGGATGTTCATAATGCCAACGGAGATTTTCCCCTTGTTACGAGAAAGATGATCTCAGTGCCTTGGATTTGCAAATGATTTTTTGCGGAGACCAATTGACGGGGCGCATCTCATTTTTTTGGAACTGATACTGTTTTGGGGAAAGCGATGATATTTGAGAGCAAAATCGCGGGTTCGGGTATTGGCGTGCCAGGCTGATTGGCTGACTGTGATCGAGCCAAGTACCTCCTCTCCGCGCCTTACCCCCGAAATTCTATAACGGTAAGGTCCCGCATGCGGGACTGCCGCGACGCCCTGACTTTTCCCCGCCCCGCGCGCCACCACCCGTCATCAAAACAACCGGGAGGTTTACCACGGAATTCACGGAAATCACGTTGTGTGCGTCAAGTTCAGCAAATTGGAGATCAAGGTGGTTTGCCGGGTAAAATGAGGCGGCGCAGAGCGGCGAGCCTCCAGTTCGCTGTGCCGCCGGTCGGATCTCAGGCGGCGGTTCCCGTTGCAAGAAATCCGCCGGTGGCTGTCGCTTGCGCGGGCGGGCCGGTGATGCTCTATTCAGCCATGGCGAATTCCTATCCGACAATTATTCCCGGGCTGCGCAGCCCGGGCGAGCAAGTCAAAGGCATCGTTCATTTTGGGCGGATGCTGGACAAAATTCGGCTGGCGGCGACTGGCAAACTACCGCCGGATTGGGAGGCGTCGCGGGGAGCGAAATCGCCGATCAGCTTTGATTCGCTCTGTTGCAAATTTCTCCAGATCCATTACGCGGCGTTGGAGGCGGAAACGCTCAAGGGCGGTCGGAGCGACGAACAACTGCTGGACTGGGCGTGCCAGCACGGCCATCAGCCATCCCCGGAGGAAATCGGGGTTTGGAATGAGTACATGACCAAGCGCGGCTGGCGCGATTCGGCCACGCCGCGTCTCCAGGCGCGCCTGGCCGAAATCGGCCTGGCGCCCGGCACCGTGCAAACGATGTTCGAGTTTATCGATCTGGAGGAAGGGCGCGGGCCGGCTTAGTGCCATTTCAGAAATACCGCCCGGCCACCACTGCGCGAGGTAGGGCGCTATCTCCGAGAGCGCCGAAAAAGAAAAAGGGTTCCTCGGCGGTCTCCGCGACCGCCCAAACATTTCTTCTCATCGTTAGCCAAAAAGAATGCCAGACCGGACTCTGCGAATCCGTCGAGTTATCAATTTTTCTTTCGGTCCCGCATGCGGGAGAGAGGCCGCCCTACCTTCAAGCTGCGTTCCGGCGCCACCAGGATTTCCAACGTTCTTAAAATGTTTCTAGAAATTGCTTGTAATTCTCGAAAGCACGGGATACAGTCGGGGTGGAGAGCGTCCCGCCTTGGGGCCTGAGCAGAGGTCCGCGGCGGGACGATGATCTTTGACATTTGAATTTGGACGAGCGACGGCGCTGCCGAACGGACGTCGATTACCCGCCGGTTGATTAAGGCAAGAAACCGGTCGTTACCGGCGTGGGCGGGTAAACGGGGAAAATGTCAGGCCGGGCCATGACGAATCGAAGCGGCTAAAAGGCCGCGTCGGGAACCTTCGATACCCTTCAACACCCTTGGTTCGTTTGGGAGCGTGGCGTCTCCCCGCGCGAAAAGCGGTGCGATGCAGCCTGAGGATTTAAGGTGATTCGCAGCAAATCGCACCTTATAGCACCGTTGGAATGTCGAATGGCGATTTTCGAATGCCGAATGTTGCATGGCATGAGGCTCGTGAAATGTAAATTTTACCAAACGAACCCAATTCGCAAAATACGTAACGTGCTTATTTATAATTAGATACAACACATTTCTTCCCTGAGAGAACGAAAAACGAACCCAATTTCGAGAGCGAAGATTCAGCGTATTAAGCTCACAAAAAACGATCGCATCGGACAATTTTTCCTCTGGCCCGGCCGATGCCCGCACCGCGCTTTCGGCGGGGTCGCCCACCGAGGCGTGACATTTACATTTGACCACTCCACTGCTAAAACCATCGCGTGCTGAACGGATCTGCCATTTGGAAGTCCCTGAACGCGCCCAACCGGTTGATTCTGATCGCCGGGCCGTGCGTGATCGAGAGCGAGGAGCTTTGCCTGCGGGTCGCCACGTCGCTGCGGGCCATCTGTCGCAAGCTCGGGATCACCTACGTTTTCAAGGCGAGCTTCGACAAGGCGAACCGGACGTCGGCCAAATCGTATCGCGGCCAGGGCATCGAGCACGGGCTGGCGGTCCTGGCGAAAGTCCGGACGAAGCTGGAGTTGCCGGTGTTGACGGATGTTCACACGGAGGCGCAGGCCATCAACGCGGCGTCGGTCGCGGATATTTTGCAGATCCCGGCTTTTCTTTGCCGGCAGACGGACCTGATCGCCGCGGCGGTGGGCACGGGTCGCATCGTGAATCTGAAGAAGGGACAATTTCTTTCACCGCCCGAAATGGGCCAGGTGGTGGCGAAGGCGAAGAGCGCGGGCGGAAAACGCCTGCTTGTGACGGAGCGCGGCACGACGTTCGGCTACAACAATCTGGTGGCGGACATGCGGTCGATCCCGGTATTGCTGGGGTTCGGCGCGCCGGTGATTTTCGACGCGACGCATTCGGTGCAGCAGCCCGGCGGCGGCGGGGATCACACGAGCGGTCAGCGCCAGTATGCGCCGTTGCTCGCGCGCTGCGCGCTGGCGGCGGGCGCGAACGGATTGTTCATCGAGACACATCCAAATCCCGACCGTGCGTTGAGCGATGGGCCGAACATGATTCCGCTGGCGGACATGCCGAAATTGTTGAAGGATTTATTGAAGGTTTGGGCGGCGGTGCATTGACGCATTCACAAACTCCATGGAACCGAACCCTGGAAAACCCCACGGCCACTCGAATTTCCGGCTGGCGCTGATCGGCGTGACGCTCGGCGTGGTCGCGCTGGTCTCGGCGGTGCATGGACAGCGGGTGGTGGAGGGCAAGGGATTCAAGTTCGCCAACTATTTTGACGCGCCGGACGACACGAAAATCAAAACCCTGCTGGAAGGCGCGCGCGCGGTGCCGCAGCCGGGCAACCGGCTCTTTGTCATCACGGACGCCAAGGTGCAGACATTCCGTAAAAATGGTGAGGGCGAGATGACGGTCGAAGCGCCGGAATGTGTTTACGACGCCACGGAACGCGCCATCAACTCCAGCGGCCCATTCCGTTTGCGGACGGCGGACGGCCAGTTCTTTCTGGAGGGCGTGGGCTTTCTCTGGCGGCAGACCAATTCGACGCTGTTTGTTTCGAACCAGGTTCACACCGTGGTGCGCGCCTCGCTCATGAGCGGGCCGGGCATCAAAACGAACGCGGCTGCCAGCGCCGCCGCGACCAACGCCACGGCGGCGACGCCCGAGACGATTGACATTTTTTCCGATCGCTTCGATTACGCGCTGGATGCCGGGCAAGGTGTTTACAAGGGGAACGTGCGCGTGACGGGCACGAATCTCGCCCTGGTGGGCGGCACCCTGACGGTCGATGTGCCCGCGACCAATCGTCATCTGGAGCGCCTGATCGCGACGGAGAATGTGGTGGTGGATTACATCGTGGGCGCCATCAAGACGCAGGCCAGGGGCCAGCGCGTCAGCTACGACGCGGAGAAGGACGTGCTGCACGTGAACGGCCAGCCGACCTGGCGCGCGGATTTGCGCGAGGGGCGCGGCGATGAGCTGCTGCTCGACCGCAAGAACGGCATCTTCGAATCCGCCGGGAACGCGTGGTTGAAAATGCCGAGCCAGGGGTCCGGCGGCGGCGGTTTCCTGCCGCATGCCTTGACGAAGACCAATGGCGCTGCGGCCGGGCCCGGCACGAATCAGTGGGTGGAAATTTTCTCGGACCGTTACGTGATTCGCACCAACGCGGCCGAGTTCAGCGAGCATGTCCGCGTGACGGACAAGCGCGACGACGTGGTGCAGGGCAAAATGAGCTGCGAGCTGTTGACCGCGACGTTTGCCGGCACGAATGAATTGCGGCAACTGGTGGCGGACCGGAAGGTGATCATCGAGTCCGACACCAATCGTTTCACATCGGGCCGCGCGGTTTATACCGGCACGAACGGCCTGCTGACGCTTACGGAAAATCCGGCGTGGAAAGCGGGCTTGCGGGACGGCAAAGGCGACCTGATTTTTGTGAACCTGCCCCGCAGCGAAATGACGGTGCAGACCAACGCCATCATGCGGTTGCCCGCGGACGAACTGGGCAAGACCATGCAGCTCAGCATGCCCGGCGGGCGAAAGCCACCGACGGTGAGCAGGACGAACCAATTCGCGGTGATTTTCTGCGACGAATATGTCGTGGGCCCGGAAGTGGGCGAGTTCCGCCGCAATGTGCGCATCGAGCATCCGCAAATGAAATGGGCCTCCGACATGATCACCGCCACCATGCCCGCAAGCGGGGGCAAGATCCCACGCATTGTCGCGGACCGTTCGGTCGCCTTCGACATGGTGGATGATCGCAACCGCACGCTCCACGGCATCGGCGATCGGGCGGTCTATACTTACACCGCCACGCCCACGGCGACCAACGAATGGATGGAATTGACCGGTGCTCCGGCGGTGGTCACCGCCTCCACCAACATGGTTGGCCGTAACAAAATCATTCTGCTGGACCTCACCAAACATACGGTGCGGGCGCCCGGCAGCTACACTATTGCGGGCACAATCACTTCCGACAAGGGAACCAATGGGATATCCTCCCCCACGGATATGCTTAACCGCTGAGTCACCACCGCCGCATGCAGCCAGCCACCCATCCTGAAACCCAGTCTCAAGCTGAAGCCGCCGGCGAGTTTCTGGTAACGAATCAGCTCGTGAAGGAATACCGCAGCCGCCGCGTGGTGAATGGGGTGTCGATCCACGTTCGGCCCGGGGAAATCGTGGGCTTGCTCGGCCCGAATGGCGCGGGCAAGACGACCACGTTCAACATGGTCGTCGGCGTGGTGAAACCGGACGAGGGCAAGGTGCGGTTTCAGGATCGCGACATCACCAACCTGCCGATGCACAAACGCGCGCGACTGGGGCTGGGGTATCTCACGCAGGAGCCGTCGATTTTCCGCAAGCTGACGGTCGAGCAAAACATCCTCGCCATCCTGGAGACGTGCAAACTAAGCCGGCAGGAACGCGCCATCCGTCTCAAATATCTCCTGGAGGAACTGGATCTCACGCGCCTCTCCAAAAGCAAGGCCTACACGCTGAGCGGCGGCGAAAAGCGGCGGCTGGAAATCACGCGGGCCCTTGTCACCAGCCCCAAACTGCTGTTGCTCGACGAGCCCTTCGCCGGCATCGATCCGATCGCCGTTTACGAGGTGCAAAAGATCGTGCGCCGGTTGAAGGCGCGCGGCCTGGGCATTCTCGTGACCGACCATAGCGTCCGCGAAATGCTGAAGCTGATCGATCGCGGCTATATCATTTACAAAGGCCAGGTGCTGGTCGAGGGTTCGGCCGAGTTTCTGGCGAATGACCCGAAGGCCCGGGAGATTTACCTCGGACCGGAGTTCAACTTGTGATCGCCCTTAACAGCCACGACGCACACCTCTCATGAGCACGCCACGCGACGCCGTCACAGTCGAGCGCTTTTACACCGAGCACTCCGCCGCCCTCGAACTCAACCTCGTGGCGGGCGCCAGCGGCCTCAAGCGCATCATTCGCGAACCCACCGTCAACCGCCCCGGGCTCGCGTTGACGGGTTTCACCCGTTACTTCGCGAACAAGCGCGTTCAGGTGATGGGCAACGCCGAGGCTTACTTTCTGAAGTCGCTTTCACCGGAGCAACGGGGCGAGCGCTACGCGATGTTTTTCGGCCACAAGGTGCCGTGCGTCGTGTTTTCGCGCCAATTGCAGCCGGACAAGGCATTCCTGAAGGCGGCGGAAGAGGCGCGCGTGCCGATTTTTCGTTGCCCGATGGTGACGATGAAGTTCATCAACCTCGCGACGCTGGCGCTGGAAATGATGTTCGCGCCCCGCGGCACCGAGATGGGCAGCATGGTCGACATCCTGGGCGTGGGCGTGATCGTTCGCGGCGAAAGCGGCATTGGAAAAAGCGAAAGCGTGCTGGCGCTCATCGAACGCGGCTACAGCCTCGTGGCGGATGATATCACGAAGGTCACGCTGGTGGACGGCCGCGAGGTGGTCGGCACCAGCGCTGAAGTCACGCGCGACCACATGGAGGTCCGCGGCATTGGCATCATCAATGTCGCCGCGATGTTCGGCGTAAAAAGCATCCGGTATGAGAAGCGCGTGGATCTGGTGATCACGCTCAAGTCGTGGAACGACGTGCCCGACGTGGACCGCCTTGGCCTCGAACAGGAATTTGTCAAAATCCTCGATATCGACATACCGCACATCACTTTGCCCGTCCGACCGGGCCGCGACCTGGCGCGCCTGATCGAAGTGGCGGCGTTCCAGACCAAACTCAAATCCGCCGGCTACAACCCCGCCAAGGAGCTGAACGACCGCCTGATTTCCCGCATGGCGGCGGCGGCAAAGCTATGAGGGCGGAATTAGCTGGCCAAATCGCCTTTTCCCGGTTACCTGTATAGGCGGGTCGCCGAATGAGTGCCAAAAAGCTAACCGATGATACTTCGATAATGACAAAAGACTTTGTGGTCTTGAACAAGCTGGGAATCCATGCCCGGCCGGCCGCCATGTTTGTCAAAACCGCCAACCGGTTTAGCTGCGATATCTTTGTCGAAAAAGACGGCGAAAAAGTGAACGGCAAGAGCATCATGGGTTTGATGATGCTGGCCGCCGGACCCGGCAGCAAATTGAAGGTCCATGCCGAAGGCCAGGACGCCTCCGCCGCGCTGGTCGAAATCGAAACGCTCATCAAACGCAAGTTCGACGAGGATTGAATTTCCCATGGCCCACGCTGAAATCGATGTCAAATATGTCGCGCACCTCGCGCGGCTTTCGCTCACGCCCGAGGAGGAAAAGAAAATCGGCGCGCAGCTCGAAAACATCCTGACCTACATCGAGAAATTGAAGGAAGTGGATGTCACCAACGTCGAGCCGACCGCCCACGCCTTCCCGCTGAAGAATGTCACCCGCGCCGATGAGGTGCGTCCGTCGTTGAGCCAGGAGGAGGCCTTGCAAAACGCCCCTTCGCAGGCGAACGGCCTTTTCATGGTTCCCAAGATCGTGGAGTAACGCGGCCGGCCGCCGCCGTGTCCGCCATCAAAACTCCGCATTACCCGGCGTCCGCGCGAAAGGAATGACATCGCGAATGTTCGCGACCCCGGTCAGGAACATGAGGAGTCGTTCGAATCCCAACCCGAAACCCGCGTGCGGCACCGAGCCGTAGCGACGGAGGTCCACATACCAGCCGTAGTCGTCGGGGTTCAGCTTGTGGAAGCGCATGTTGGCAATCAGTTGATCGAGACGCTCCTCGCGCTGCGCGCCGCCGATCACTTCGCCGATGCCGGGCACCAGCACGTCCATCGCGGTAACGGTCTTCGCATCGTCATTCAGACGCATGTAGAACGGCTTGATCTCGCGCGGGTAGTTGTAAACCGTCACCGGCGATTTGAAATGGTCCTCGGTGAGGTAGCGTTCGTGTTCTGATTGCAGATTGAGGCCATACTGCACGGGGAACTCGAACTTCTTGCCGCACTTCGTCAGGATCTCCACCGCCTCGGTGTAGGGCACCCGCCGGAACGGTTTCTCGACGACAAATTTGAGGCGCTCGTTCAGCGTTTTGTCCACGAACTTTGCGAACAACGCGAGGTCGTCGGCACAGTGTTCAAGGGCGTAACGCGCCATCTCCTTGATGAATTCCTCACCCAGGGCCATGTCGCCCGCCAAATCGCAAAACGCCATTTCGGGTTCGATCATCCAGAACTCGGCGGCATGGCGCGCGGTGTTGGAGTTCTCGGCGCGAAACGTCGGGCCGAACGTGTAGATGTTCGACAGCGCGCACGCGAACGCCTCGCCTTCGAGCTGGCCGCTCACGGTGAGATACGTCGGCTTGCCAAAGAAATCAGCCTGCGGCTTTTCGTCGGCGCCGCCTTTCAGCGTCGTCACGCGAAACATTTCCCCCGCCCCTTCGCAATCGCTGCCGGTAATGATCGGCGTGTGCACGTAAACGAAGTCCCGCCGCTGAAAAAACTCGTGCACCGCAAATGCCAGACGGCTGCGGAAGCGAAACATCGCGCCGTAAAGATTCGAGCGGGGACGCAAATGGGCGATGGTGCGCAAAAACTCCTGGGTGTGCCCCTTCTTTTGCAGGGGATAAGTCGCGTCCGCTTTGCCGACCAGTTCCACCGCGGTCGCGCGCATCTCCCAGGATTGCCCGGCGGCCGGCGACTTGATCAGGTTCCCCGTCACGATGGCGGAGGCGCCGGTGGAAAAGTCCGCCAGGTGCTCCGCGCCAGGAACACCGGCGTCCACCACGATCTGGAGATTCGCGAGGCAGGAGCCGTCGTTGAGCTCCAAAAACGAAAAGCCCTTGGCGTCGCGGCGGGTGCGAACCCAGCCTTTGACGATCATGCCTTCCTTCGGTTCCGCCGCCGTCAAAACGTGTTTGATCAATGTGCGCATTTAAAACGATGGAATCCGTTCGATTCCGCCGTCAAGCTAACCGAGAAAGGCAGGCGTTCAAGGCCGGATGTTTTGAGGTGTCAAACCACCTCCGTCCAACCGCAATTCCAGCGGGCCCCAAAAGGCTTTTCATCATCGGGTCTTAAAACTATGCTGGGGCCCGCCATGAATTACCGTCCCAATCCGCTGGACACTTCCGGCGTGGAGTTGCCTCCCGAACTGCGACCGTTGATGGAACGTCTGGCTGAAAACACCCACGAGATTTGGGCTTCACAGCGTTTAAAGGACGGCTGGACGTTGGGGCCAAACCGGGACGACGCCGCAAAGAAACATCCGTGTCTCATTCCGTATGCCGAACTGCCCGAATCGGAAAAGGACTACGACCGGCGCGTCTCCGCGGAAACGCTCAAAGCGATTCTGAAACTTGGATTCGAGATCGAAAAGAAACCGTAGCGCAGAAAGGCCCATCATGGAAGTCAGGGAAGATGCCTTGTCCGCATGGAAGCAGCACCTGGACACTCAATTGGAACTCGCCCGGCCCGGCGGACCGCGCGAGGGCGATTTCGACATGGATGATGAAGCGGAGCTGGCACGGATCGCCGGCTTTCCCCGCCTGAATGAAGCGCTGCAATATCTGCAGACAAATCTGTTCCCGGTCTGGAAGAAGATAGATGCCAACGCGATTCTCTTCCAGCGCACTCATCGCCTGCTGGCCCGGATCGTTATCATAACCGGCACGCTCGCAATCATCCTCGCCGTTTTTCAGATGGCCCTGACCCGTTCCGTTAAGGAACAAGACACGCACAAAACGTCACCTCCAGCCCACGAGGTGGCCCCGCCCCACGCCGCCACGTCCGGGTCACCCCCCGAACTGACGGCGGGCGAACCTACCGCCGGCTTAGGGAAAAATGAGAGCGCCAAACTGGAGACTAACGAGGAGTCCCTGCTCGGAAAACTCGCGGTCGTCCTGGAAGGCTTTGCCGTGGTGGCAGGGACAATCGCCGTATTGATCGGCTTGCGCACCAAGCGAGACCGCAAGTGGCTGGGCGAACGTAATCGTGCGCAACGACTGCGCCTCCTGAAATTCAGCGCGCTGGGATGGGACGAACTCTTTTGCGAGGATCTGACCAGTTGGAAGCAACGGCTGGAGCGTGAAGTGGCCGGGTTGGCCGCTCCCATTTCAGAGAAGGATCTGCGCGAATGGAGCGAGGTCGAGTTTTCCGCGGCCAAGTCCGTCGCCTGTGGCGCGGCAACCAAGGATGCTTCGCTGCCGGCGGCCGTGAGAACCTATTACGGAATCAAACGCCTGGAATTTCAGGAGCGCTACTTCAAGGACCGCGCGCACCGTTTGCACGCGGAAGCGCATCACTTGCGGCATCTGAGCCTGCCCATTTTTGTCATCTCCACCGCGTGCGTCCTCATACATTTCCTCGCTGAAGGGCTGCAACATTCCAATTCGGCCCCCTGGGTGCGCTGGGATATTGTAGGCGTCTGGTCACTGACCCTGGGCATCATCATTCCCATCGCAGGCCTGGGCGCCAGGGTTTGGCTCGGAGCGTTCGAACCCCACCGGAGCGCGAATCTTTACGCCTGCAAACATCGGACGGTGGAAGACCTTCGCAAGCGCATGGATCATTTGAAGAATGAACCACAGGCGTGGACAGCCTACGTGGCGGAGGTGGAATTGTTTTTCGAAAACGAACACCGCGAGTGGCTGCGCCTCATGCTCGAAACCGAATGGATGCTTTGACCGACCCGGTCAATTACGGCGTCACTTTCACCGCCGCCATCTGATCAAGCAGCTTGCTCTTTGCTTCGTCCATCGCCTCCCGGCTGGGATAAAGACCTTTCGCCTCGGCGATGGCGCGTGCGCTTTCATTCTGCGCGGTCGTGAACCGGTCGCCCGCGCGGTTGATCACAATATGGTCCCCGGCCACGCGTTCGCCGTCGGCCCGATCAATCTGCCAGAGCACGTCAATCGTCACCGTCGGCGTATAGTAAAGTTGCGCGCGTGCTCCGGTCCGATCCATCCCGCGTTTACAGTCGGTGTTGACCTTGAACTTGAGCGTGCACAGGAAATCGGCGGCGGAACGGGGCCGACCGGTGAATTTCTGCGGCGGGTTTTTTAGGCGAAACATGCCGCCTGACGCGATGCTGTTCGTAACCGCCGAAAGAATCTGATCACCAACGAACGTGAGATTGGGTTGAGCGCTATTCTGACAGAAAATATCGAGCGCCGGCTTGACCGCCACCAGCGTGACGTTCGCACTCTGGCTGGATACCGGGCCGTTGGGACTTTTGACAGTGCAGCGATAAGCCCCTTCCGCTTCCGGAGTCACCGATAACAGGGTAAGCGTGAAACCGGAGACACCGGGTACCGGCCGCCAGGTGGAATCCCCCTTGGGCTGAAATTCCCACGTCGGCCCGGTCACATCATCTCCTTCAACCGAGGCCTCCAGCACCGCGCGGTCGCCTGGTGAAACGGTTATGCTCGACGGGTGCCGGTTGAACTTCGCGCCGCGCACCGCCGTGACCATCAGCCGGCCAGGCGCACTCGTGGCCGCACCTGCCAGGTTAACGACGACGAGGCGATAGTAACCGCCGTCATCCAGCAAAACCTTCGGGAACGACAGCGTTGTCTCCGTAGCGCCCGCGATAAACTTCCATTCCGGGGAAGCTTTTTGGGATTGCCATTGGTAAGTCATGATCCCGCCACCCCGAACCTCGGCGCGAAATTCCGCCGGCTGGCCGACTTTGCACAACACGTTTTCCGGCGGTCGCGAAATGACGGGTGGCTCCAGCGCGGTCACCGCCAGCCGCGCGGGCGCGCTCGTCGCCGCACCTGCGGCATTGGTCGCAATCACACGATAATGCCTGTCGTCGCCGAGCCCCAGAGTATTGAACTTCAGAATGGGTTCAGCCGTGGTTTTCAAAGTCGACCAGGTGCCACTCGAATCCTCGCCCTGCCAGATGAAAGTAATCGGGGCGCGTCCTTTCACGTCGGCCTGTAATTGCGCATTCCCACCCTGCTCCGCTTCCGCGCCCGAGAGCTTTACGGTTAAAGCATTCACACTGTTGCCATTCACGACCGGAGCCGGCGCCGGCAACGGCTCGGATGCGACCGATGGCTCGGAATGCTTGGGTGGCTGACGAAATTTCCAGACGAGCACGCCCGCGAGAATACATAGAACGATCGCGACGCCCGCGATCATCGCCGGTGAGAACTTTCGTTGAGGAGCTGCGGTTGTCCGGGGACGGGGTGTGGTCGCCGCGCCGAGCATGATTTTCAGTTTATGCGCGACCTCCTCCATCTGCCGTTCGACTGGAGGGGTCATGGCATCGAGCCAATGAACCGAACCTATAAAATAGGCGATGTCCTTGGAAGGCGTCACATCCTGCAACCGCACGGGCACAACCGTCAGCCCCACGCTCACCGCCCGCTCCACCTCGCGCAACACCTGCTGCGATTTGTTGGACTCCGAGGAAAATACGAGCACGAACACCCGGCTCGCCTCGATAGCCTCGACGATCGCTCCGCCCCAATTCCCCGGCGGCACGTCGCGCGGCGCGATCCAGCACCGCAGCCCGTTGCGCTCGAGAGTGGCGCACAACGCATCCGCCATCACTTTGTTTTCGTGGGCGTAACTAATGAAGACGTCGTGGGCCATGGCGCTTGGAGTTCGAATGGTGATACGAGAAACCGTGGTTCGGCGTCAAGCCCAGGTCATAAACTTGTTCTAAGACGGGTCAAGGCTTGGACGTCGCCTTGATTACGATCTGCAGGGGAGGAAAAATGGAGCCAACGGTCAGAATCGAACTGACGACCCGCGCTTTACGAAAGCGCTGCTCTGCCGACTGAGCTACGTTGGCCCAAACTAAGAAATGCCACTGAAAGTCTGCCAGACAGACTGGCAACGACCCGCTAATTCATAGCAGAGGCAGTCATAAGATGCAAGCAAATGAACGAATTTGCAACAAAATGCCGCTTTGCGGGTTGCGATTTGGCACAAATCCCGAAAACCTTGCGCATGATGAGCTTCCCCGCGATTGTGCAGGGTCGACCTCTTGAAACTTCCGGGTTCACGGCCCGGGTTCAAAGGATGGCCACATTTTTCCGGTTCCGAAAATGCGCCTGGCGTCTCGCATTTGGCTGGTTCCTGCTTTCATCTTATTTCCCGGAAGTTGTGGCGGCTGAACCGGCACATTCGCGTCCGGGTCCGCCAAACATCGTGTTCATTCTCGCGGACGATTTTGGTTACATGGATATTGGCGCGAACAATCCAGGGACGTTTTACGAAACGCCGAACATCGATCGTCTTGCGAACCAGGGAAAACGTTTCACCGATGGATACGCGGCCTGTCCCGTTTGTTCGCCGACACGGGCGAGCATTCTCACGGGAAAATATCCGGCGCGACTGCACGTGACGGATTTCATTCACAATCCGCGCGAAGCGAAACCGGGGCAGAAACTCCTGCCCGCGAGCTTCGTCGATCATTTGCCGCTGGAGGAAGTGACCATCGCGGAGGCATTGAAGGAAGGCGGATATGTCACCGCCATCGCCGGCAAATGGCATCTTGGCAAGGGAGAATTCCTGCCCGAGGCGCAGGGTTTCGACGTGAACATCGGTGCCACCGGCGCCGGCTCGCCCTCAAGCTATTTCAGCCCCTACAACAATCCAAAGCTCAGCGACGGACCCAAGGGCGAATATTTGACCGATCGACTTACGACGGAAGCGATTTCATTTATTGAGACAAATGCTTCGCGGCCCTTTTTTCTATATCTCGCGCATTATGCGGTCCATACACCGTTGCAGGCAAAAGAGAAACTGGTGGCGAAATACAAAGCCAAGGCAGCAGGACTGCCCCGAGTAAAAGGGCCGAAGTTCATACCTGAAGGCGAGCGCGAGGCGCGGCAGATTCAGGATCATCCCGTATATGCCGCGATGGTGCAAAGCCTTGACGAAAGTGTCGGGCGCATTCTGACCAAGCTCGACGAACTGGGCATTGCTGATAACACGATTGTGATCTTCTTTTCGGACAACGGCGGGTTATCCACCTCTGAAGGAAGTCCGACGTCGAATGTGCCCTTGCGCGCGGGCAAAGGCTGGATGTACGAAGGCGGCATTCGGGAGCCGCTGATCATCAAATGGCCCAAGGTCGTGAAGGCCGGCAGCACCTCCTCCGTGCCTGTCATCAGCACGGATTTTTATCCCACCTTTCTCGACATGGCAGGACTGCCGCCACGTCCGCAACAGCACCGCGACGGCGTCAGCATCGTTCCGCTGTTGAAAACGGGAACCGCTCCAGCCCGCGACGCGATTTTCTGGCATTACCCGCATTATGGAAACCAAGGAGGCCAGCCGGGCTGCGCGGTTCGCGCCGGCGATTGGAAGCTGATTCGCTTTTTCGCGGATAACACGCTGGAATTGTACAACCTCCAGGATGACGTGAGCGAGGCCCACAATCTCGCGGCGGCCAATCCGGGCAAAGTGAAGGAATTGAGCGCGCTCTTGGATCAATTCTTGAGGGAAAGCCAGGCGGAATTGCCGACGCCAAATCCGAATTACAAGGCGAAGGAACCGAACGCGAAGGGCAAGCAAAAGAAAAGCGGCCCGGCAGCGGCGACCTCAAATTAGTTGAACGACATCGCCCCACGCAGAACTTGTCACGTGCGGCGCAACTGCTAGTTTAGCCGCATGGCGCAAAAAGCATCGGAAAGCAACGAATCCCACAAGGGATTCAACGACATCATAGGTGTCGTATTGATGGCTTTTGCCCTGCTGCTGCTGGTCTCGCTCTTTTCCTACCACCCGAAAGACATCTCCGATAACGCGCTACCGCCCAACACCTCCATCCATAACTGGATCGGGCCGTTCGGCGCCTGGCTCGCCTGCCAGTGCTTCCGCTGGTGCGGCGCGGCGGCTTATGTATTTCCGGTGCTGTTGTTTTTGCTGGGACTGGGCTGCTTCTTTGAACATTTTTCCTACCTGCGCCGTCGCTGGGGTTGGGAAATTCTTTTGTTTCTTTGCTGCATGGGACTTCTGGATTTATATAAGGACCATCTCGGCAGTGTGCAGCGAGCGATCAACGCCACCGCCGGCGGCATCATCGGCCTCAACCTGAACCAGCAGTTGTTCGGGTATTTCGGCACGATGGGGGCCACGATCATTTTCCTGATGCTGTATTTCATCAGCCTGCTGTTCCTGACCAACTTCCAGCTCGGCGAATGGCTGCGTACCATGTGGGGCAAACGGGCCACCGCGGGCGCTGAACTTCCGCCGGAGGAACAGGCGCTGGAAAAGCGCGCGCGAACCTTGCAGAAAGAGACGAAAAAATTGCAGGAGGAAGTCGAACGCTCCGGCCTGGGCGCCGACATGAAACCGGTGCCGGTGCCCACCGTGCGTGATTTGAGCATTTCGCAGGCAAGCAAGACGCCTCGCTCGAAAAAGCCCGTTGAACCGGTGATCGAACCGGAGCCCGCGGAGGAAGAGGTGGTCATTTCCGCGAAGGAACTGGCCGCGGCCACCACGGCTGACGTGCTGGGCCTGAACGACGATACCGCCAAGCCGAGTGAGAAGAAAGATAACGGAAAAGATGAACCAGAGGTGACCATCGCCCCGGCATCGGCGTCGGCGTTCCCGAAACCCAAAATCTCCCTGGGCCAGCGCCGGCCGAAGCCCATTACCGTGGCTTCCACGCCCATGATCGGCAATTACCAACTTCCATCGCTGGATTTCCTCCAGCAGCCCGATCTCTCACTCAAGCCAACCGAATCGAAGGAAGAGCTCCTGGCCAACGCGCGGCTCATGCAACAGACGCTGGCGCAATTCGAGATCCAGGTGGAACTGGGCGACATCACCAAGGGCCCGACCATCACGCGCTACGAGTTGCATCCCGCGCCGGGCGTCAAGTTGGAAAAAATCACCGGGCTCAATAACAATCTCGCGGCGGCGTTGAAAGCCGAGCGCATCAACATCCTTGCGCCGGTGCCCGGCAAAAGCTCGGTGGGCATCGAGGTCCCAAACGCGGTCAAGACCAAGGTGATTCTGCGCGACCTGCTGGAGTCCGACGAATGGCGGAACACCAAAGCAAAGATTCCGCTCGCGCTCGGCAAGGATGTTTACGGGCATCCGATCATTTCCGACCTGGCGGAGATGCCGCACATCCTCATCGCCGGCAGCACCGGCTCCGGCAAGTCGGTGTGCATTAATTCCATCATCACCTCCCTGCTCTACCGGTTTTCACCGGACCAGCTACGGTTCGTGATGATCGACCCCAAGGTCGTCGAACTTCAGCAATACAATATCCTGCCGCACCTCGTCGTGCCGGTCGTCAATGATCCCAAGAAAGTCATTCTGGCGTTGCGCTGGGTCATTAACGAGATGGAAAAGCGCTACCAGATTTTCGCAAAGGTCGGCGTGCGCAACATTGGCTCGTTCAACAGCCGGCCCAAGGACAAACCCCTGCCCGTGGCGGAACCGGAATTGCCGCTCACGGCAAAGAAGGAAAAAGTGGAGCCGGGCGCGGATGGTTTTGCCGTCGAAGTGGACGAGCAGATCGTCGTGCCGCGCGAGGACGACATCGTCATCCCGGAGAAGCTGAGTTACATTGTCGTAATCATCGACGAGCTGGCGGACCTCATGCTCGTGGCGCCGGCGGACGTCGAAATGGCGATCGCCCGCATCACCCAGATGGCGCGCGCCGCGGGCATCCATTGCATCGTGGCCACGCAACGCCCGAGCGTGGACGTCATCACCGGCGTCATCAAAGCGAACATCCCGGCGCGCATCGCGTTCCAGGTGGCGGCCAAGGTGGATTCGCGCACAATTCTCGACGCGATGGGCGCGGACAAATTGCTCGGCAAGGGCGACATGCTATATCTGCCTCCGGGCTCGGCGAAATTGTTGCGAGCACAGGGCGCGCTCATCACGGACCAGGAAATCCAGAATATCGTCGAGTTCATCGCCAAGCAGGCGAAGCCGAGTTACGAGCTGGAAATCCACAAGCAACTCTCCAAACCGGTCAGCAGCTTTGCGGATGAAAGCGGCATCGACGAGGATGAGGAAATCATCCAACAATGCATCGAAGTGATCCGCAGCGAGCAAAAGGCCAGCGTCTCGTTGCTGCAACGCCGCTTGCGCCTCGGCTATGGCCGCGCCGCCCGCATCATGGATGAACTGGAGAATCGCGGCATCGTCGGGCCCAGCAATGGCGCCGAACCCCGCGAGATCCTGATTGATCTCGATGGCGAGGGCGCTGACGGGCGTCCGCCGACCGCGACTGCATAGCGATCATTCGCGCGATTCACGGCCGCCATTTTTTGGAGAGAAATCGGGATTAATTCCCACGGTCGGGAGTTAATCGAAGGTTGCCAATGCGCGCAAAAAACTGATACAAAGCGGGGAAATGCCGTCAGTTTCCGAACAACTCCGCCAGGCGCGGGAGGCCCGAAACCTCACCGTGCATCAAGTGGCGGATATCACGAAAATGCGCACCGACCATCTGCGTGCGCTGGAGGACGGCGACTTCAATGTCTTTTCCGCGCCGGTTTACATCCGCGGCTTCGTGCGCACTTACTCCACGCTGCTGAAGCTTGATGTACAAAAGGTCATGGCCGAGCTCGATGTGGAGCTGGGCGCCACACAGAAATTCGCGGAACCGCCACCGCTTACCGATCAACCGCGCGGCGTCGTTGATTTTCTCATGCTCCACCTTTCCCAGATCGACTGGAAGAAAGGATTGATCGGTCTCGGCCTGGCGCTGGTGCTGGTAATTATTTTCGCAAGCTGGTCCGCATGGCGCAGCTCACGGAGCACCGATCCGTTGAAGGGACTCAAGCCGGGCATGTATCAATCGGGCAAGGATGGCAGCGGCGATACGCTTCCGCTGCCCACACCGGCGCCGAGGCGCTAAGCTTTCAGCAGAAGTTTCACTCCAAAAGCAGCCAGCACGACCAGATTCACGTACCCCGCTGCCAGCACGTCATCCACGGTGACGCCCCAGCCACCGGGTAATGACTGACTCTCCCGCACCGGTGACGGCTTGGCGATGTCGAAAAATCGGAACGCCACATAAACCCCCGCGACCGCCAGCCAGTTCCACGAGGCGAAGAAGTATTCGCAGCCGGGCATGGTTCCCGTTTTGTAAATGACGAAAGCAACCCAGCCGGCGAAGCAAACGGGAATCGCGATGATTTCGTCGAGCACAACGGAGCCGGGGTCTTCCTGTCCCAGAATTTTTTCGGCTGCGCCGCATAGCCAGACCGAGAGGGCGATTCCGAGAACGGTTCCCAGTGCGAAGACCCAGGGATTTCTTGGCAGCAGCAGAAGCGCAAACCACCCGATACCGACCACGGAGCCGAAAGTGCCCGGCGCAACAGGTATGCGCCCGACGCCGAAACCCTGGGCGATCCAGAGCTTCACAGGTCCTGAAGGTAGATTGCCCGATTCCGCCATAGGTACAGCCACCCGGAAATAAAGGTCAGTATTACGGCCACCCAGACGGCCAGCACCGCGAAGATATTCGACCAGGCGCGGCCGTCGTACACCACAACGGCGAATATTTTCCCCAAGGGCCCCCATTCCTGATAGCTATGCACAATCAACAGGGCGAGGATCGCCACGATTTGGGATATCGTTTTGTGTTTGCCGTAACCCTCCGCCGCCAGCACCACATTTTTTGAAGCGGCCAGCAATCGCAAACCGGTAATCGCCAGTTCCCGCGCGACAATGATGATTACCATCCACGCCGCAATCCAATTCAGCCCGACGAACGCGATGAAGGCCGAGCAAACCATGATCTTGTCCGCGAGCGGATCCATCAGGATGCCGAAGTTCGTGATCAACTTGCGCCGCCGCGCGATCTGGCCGTCCAGGAAATCGGAAATACCGCCCGCCGCAAACATGAAGAGCGCCACGGTCTCATGAAACTTGAATTGTGAAAACATCGCGATTAGAAACGCGAACGTGAACACGAAGCGCGAGATCGTCAGCTTGTTGGGCAGATTCATTCAAGCCACTCTCGTTGGGTATCGGCGGTCATCCCGGACTTTGTAGCGTGCCTTGCGCCGCTTGCCAACCTGCAATGTCGCCTTCCTTCGTTCCGCTTGACCTCGCGCCCGCGAACAATTCAATCTGCGCCATGAAGCGACTCCTGCTGGCCACCCTTTGCGCCGTCCTTCTCGGCAACGATTCGTCATCCGCCGCCGCGCCGTCGCCCAATTTCATTTTCATTTACACCGACGACCAGCGCTACGACGCGATGGGGGTCGTCCAACGGGAGCAAGGTGAGCGCGGGCGCTTTCCGTGGTTCAAGACGCCCAACATGGATCGACTGGCGGCCGAAGGCATTCGGTTTCGCAACGCCTTTGTCACCAGTTCCTTGTGTTCGCCCAGCCGGGCGACTTTTTTGACCGGTCGCTACAATCATCTCAATGGGGTGGTGAACAATCGCACGCCGTTCCCCACCAACAGCGTGACGCACGCCACGGTGTTGCGCGCCGCCGGATACAAGACCGCTTACATCGGCAAATGGCACATGGGAACGCAAAGCGGCCAGCGCCCCGGCTTCGATTTCTCCGCCAGCTACATCGCCCACGGCCGATACGACGACTGCCCGTTTGAGTTTAACGGCGTGTCCAAGGCAACCAAAGGTTGGGTGGATGATGTCACCACCGACATCGCCATCGATTTCATCCGCACCAATCAAGCGGGGCCGTTCCTCCTGGTGGTGGGCTTCAAATCGCCGCACGACCCGCGCACGCCGCCGGAGCGCTGGAAGAACGCCTTCGCCGGCGAAGTATGCCGGCCCGCCGCGAACAAGGACGCGCCGCCGCCGTTTCTTGCCGCCAAGGGCAAGCCGGGCGTCGGCGAGGCGCAGGACAAGTCGGAGAGCCGGCTGAATTATTTTCGCTGCATCGCCGCGGCGGACGAAAATCTCGGCCGCATTCTGAACGAACTCGACAAACTCGGCATCGCGGATAACACCATGGTCGTTTACGCAAGCGACAACGGCTACTACCTTGGCGATCATCAACTCGGCGACAAACGTTCCGCCTACGAGGAAAGCATGCGCATTCCGCTGCTGCTTCGGTATCCGCGCCTCGGCGTCAAAGGCGGGCTCGTTGATGAGCCCGTGCTCAACATCGATCTCGCCTCCACGTTTATAGACTACGCCGGGCTGCGCGCGCCCGAAGTCATGCAGGGAAAAAGCTGGCGCCCGCTCCTGGAACGAAAAAACGACCTCCCGCCCGCGGATTGGCGCACGTCGTTTTTCTACGAATATTTCTTCGAGCGCAATTTCGCGGTCCCCACTGTCTTTGCGGTCCGCGCCGGTTCGGCCAAGCTCGTCAAATATCCGGGTCACGACGATTGGACCCAGTTGTTCGATCTGGCGCAAGACCCTTACGAGATAAACAACCTGCGGAACACCCCCGCCGCCACCAACCTCTTGGCCAGACTTGCCACCGAGTATGACCGTCAGAAAGCGGCCAGCGCATTTGTGTTGCCGATCTTCGATGCCGATCCGGATGAAATTGGCGCGGTGGCCGCGCAGAATGCGTGGGTACTCGATTACAAATTCAACGAGGATAAAGGTGACTCGGTCGCGGACGCTTCGGGAAAAAGCAATCGCGGACGGGCCGACAACGCTCCCTTGACGAAGAGTCGGGACGGCGCGAAAGCGCGCAAGTTTGGCGGCGACGGCCACCTCGAAGTTCCAAAATCGCCAAGCCTCAATCCCGCCGGCAAGAATTGGACCGTCGAAGCGGTGTTCAAGTCAGACACGCCCGACGGCATCGTCCTGGCCCACGGCGGCGGCAGCTATGGCTATTGCCTCGCCATTGAGGATGGCCATCCGGCTTTTACCGTGGTCGGAAGACGCACCGCCACTCACGTGGTCGTGAACGAAAGCGTCATCGGCAAGTGGGCCACGGTTCGCGCGGTCATCACAAAGTCGGATGTGACACTGACCTTGGCTGGGGCGCCGCCCGTGCGCGTGAAACTCAGCGCCGCCCTTAATAAAAACCCGACCGAAGGTTTGCAGATCGGCGACGATCTCGACACGAAAGTCGTGTCGGACAAAAAGCTCCCGGCATTCCGCGGGCTGGTCGAGTCCGTTCGCATTTATGACGGCGTGGCACCTTGAGGACGTCAGCCGGGTCGCCGTCAGCGGAGCGCGGTGAAACGATGCGTTGCCAACACCTGCTTGTCTGACTATTAAGTTCGCAAGGCGGTGTTTATCGCCCATCACGTCTATGCGTCAATTCCTGCGTCAATTAATCCTGTTACTCCCCCTCACCGTCATCGCTGCGGCGGCGGATGCGTCGCGTCCGAATATTCTGTTTATCGCCGTGGATGATTTGCGTCCCGAACTGGGTTGCTACGGCAATCCGATCATAAAGAGTCCCAACATTGACGGCCTTGCGCGTACGGGCGTGGTGTTCAATCGCGCCTATTGCCAGCAGGCGGTCTGTTCGCCCTCACGTTCAAGCCTGCTCACCGGCATGCGGCCGGACAGCACGAAAGTGTGGGATTTGAAAACGCATTTCCGCACGGCGCTGCCCGAGGTGGTCACGCTGCCGCAGTTGTTCAAGAACAACGGCTATTTCGCCAGGGGCATGGGCAAAATTTATCACCCCGGTTACGATGACGAAGCCTCATGGTCGGTGCCGTTTGAGGTTCCGAGGTCCCAGGGCTATGGCTCGCCGGAAAACCTCGCCATGGTCCGCAAGAAACGGCAGCAGGCGGTCGCGGAAGGCAGGAATGAGGACGAGCCACGACCGAACGGACGCGGCCCCGCCTTCGAAGGCGCGGATGTGCCGGACAACACGTTTCAGGACGGCCTCGTGGCCGACCTGGCGGTCGAGGCGTTGAAGGATTTGAAGAAGAAAACCAACCAGCCGTTTTTCCTGGCGGTGGGGTTCATCCGCCCGCATTTGCCGTTCGTCGCGCCGAAAAAGTATTGGGACCTCTACGATCCAGCCAAAATCCAACTCGCGCCCAACCCGTTCCGCGCGACCAATTCGCCGGAATATGCCGTGCTTTTCGGCGGGGAACTGCGCAGCTACGACAGCGTTCCCAAAGAGCACATCCCCGACGACCTCGCGCGCCAGATGAAGCACGGTTACTACGCCGCAGTCAGCTACATGGACGCCCAGGTGGGCAAGGTCATCAACGAACTCGATCGCCTCGGCCTGCGCGACAACACCATCATCGTCCTATGGGGCGATCACGGCTGGAAACTCGGCGAGCACGATGCGTGGTGCAAGCACAGCAACGTGGAAAACGACACCTGCGCGCCGCTGATTGTCTCCGTGCCGCACATGAAAACCGCCGGACAACGCACGGACGCGCTGGTGGAATTTGTGGACGTGTATCCGACGCTCGCGCAGCTCGCGGGATTGCCGTTGCCCGCGCAGCTTGAAGGCGTGAGCTTTCGTCCGGTGCTCGACGATACGAAGCGAAGCTGGAAAACCGCGGCGTTCAGCCAATACCCGCGTCCGGTCGGCGCCGAAAGGTTGATGGGCTACAGCATGCGCACCGATCGTTACCGGTTCACTTTGTGGGTCAATCGCAACGATCATTCCAAGGTGAATGCGCTGGAACTTTACGATCACCAGACCGACCCGCAGGAAAACGACAACATCGCCGGGAAACCTGAAAACGCCGCGCTCGTGAAGGATTTGACCGCGAAACTGCGCGCGGGCTGGAAGGCTGCGATGCCGGTGAAGAACTGAGCCCCGCCACGGCGGGTCGAACGGCTACGAAGGTCAATACTTGCCGCGCTTGGACGCGCGCACCACGAGCAACGGCACCGCCGACTTGTGGCGGACATTCTCGATGGTGCTGCCGTGAATGATATCGCCGATCAGGCGATGCCCATGAGTCGTCATGGCGATGAGATCGCAATGCTTGGCCTGGGCGGTTTTCAGGATCTCGGTCGCGGGATCGCCGAGCGCCAGGTGGTAGGTCACCCCCAGGCCGGCGGCCTGAAGGCGTTCGGCGACTTTTTCCAGGTATCGGAGATCGGTTTTCATCTCCTCGGATTCGGCGAGCTTGAACTGGTTGAAATTGCGGGCGGCCCAGCCATCGGCGACATGCACCAGCAGGAGTTCGGATTTCAGCAACGACGCCAGCTTCTCGATGTGCGGCACCAGGCTTTCGTCCGCCTGCGAGTTTTCCAAGGCGACAAGAATTTTTTTATACATATTCCCTTACCCGTCTCAGGACTTGCTGAGCCAATGCGTGATACCGAAAAAATCCCCGAGCATCTTCAAATTCAACGTCACAATAATGAGGGCCGTCGTCCACGCCAGCACGCTCACCCAGCGGGAATTGACGAACTCACCCATCTTGGCCTTGCTGCCGGTGAACATCACCAGCGGAATGACGGCGAAGGACAGTTGGAGGCTGAGGATCACCTGGCTCCAGATTAGCAGTTGGGCCGTGCCGCTTTCCCCGTAAATGATGGTAACGATCACGGCCGGGATGATGGCAATCAACCGCGTGAGCAGCCGCCGCAGCCACGGCCGCAGACGGATGTTGAGAAAACCTTCCATGACGATCTGACCCGCCAGCGTGCCGGTCAGCGTCGAGTTTTGACCGGAGGCGAGCAGTGCCACCGCGAAGAGCGTGCTGGCGAGGCCCACGCCCAGCATCGGCGAGAGCAGCTTGTAAGCGTCCTGAATCTCGGCCACCTCGGTATGGCCCCCCTTGTGAAACACCGCTGCCGCCACGATCAGGATGGCGCCGTTGATGAACAGCGCGCCCATCAATGCGAGGGTCGAATCCAGCGTCGCAAACTTGATCGCCTCACGCTTTCCCGCCGGGGTGCGCTCGTAATTGCGCGTCTGCACGATGGCCGAGTGTAAATAAAGATTATGCGGCATGACGGTCGCGCCGAGGATGCCGATGGCGACGAACAACATCTTCGGGTTGGTTAGAATCTCCGACTTCGGCACAAAGCCGCCGAGGATTCCCATCATCGACGGCTGTGAGAAAACCATTTCCAGCAGGAAACAAAGTGCGATCGTCGAAATCAGCACGATGACGAACGCCTCGATCAGCCGAAAGCCTTTGTTCTGCAGAAACATCACCGCCAGCACGTCCAGCGCAGTGATGCAAACACCCACCACGAGCGGAATGTGGAAGAGGAGGTTCAACGCGATCGCCGAGCCGATCACTTCGGCCAGATCGCATGCGGCAATGGCAATTTCGCAGGCGATCCACAGCAGAATCGCCACCGGTTTGGAGAAGTGATCGCGACAGGCCTGCGCGAGGTCGCGTTCCGCCACGATGCCCAGCTTCAATGAAAGCATCTGAAGCAGGATCGCCATCAGATTCGAGAGCATGATGACCGTCAGCAGCGTGTAGCCGAACGCCGAGCCGCCCGCGAGACTGGTTGCCCAGTTGCCGGGGTCCATATAGCCGACCGCCACCAGGTAGCCCGGCCCGGAAAACGCGAGGAACTTCCGCCAGAAACTGGCATTGGCCAGCGGCACCTTTACGGTGCGAAACGATTCGGTCAGGGACGGCTGGCCGCCGGTGCGACGCCAGGCGCCGGCGTTGCCGGGCGATTCACCCACGCCGGGGCCGGGCACGACTTCGGGCTCCCCGGACGGCGTTGGTCCGCTATTCATATTTCACCACGGCGACAAGAAAACCATGTTTCATGTATTTTGTCAAAATAAATGTTTTATACATAAAACATTTATCCACGAGCCGGTTATCAGACTAAATGCGGGGACCGCCACCGCGCCGGTGATTCCATGGCGGGGCCGGGCTGCCGCCCGGCCCAAATCCTTTTGCCCCCAAGCCGATCCCACCCGCGGTGAAGCCAGCCGAATCCAGACCACGCGAAACTCCTGGACCCGTCGCGGGCCCGACTTTTCCGCCGGCAGCGAAGGGGCAATTTGGGATGCCCCTGGCACATCCGTCGTCATGGGGGTTGGGGGGTATTGGGCGGCGCGGCAGCACCGCCCCACCGGGATTTGCGGGGCTCTCGTGAGCCCGGTTCAATCGGCGGATCACTCTGGAAACACTCGCCACCAGGCGGGGCTTCTGATAAAAACGCGGCTGGTGACAACGACACGTCGCAAACAAAAGAAGGCGGGGACGAACCGTTCTGAATCCACGGAGGACCACCTGGAACGCATCCAGGAATTGGTGGACCAAAAGGGCTATGCCCGGGTGGTGGATATCGCGGCGTCGCTGAAGCTCAGCCGCTCCGCGGTTTCCAACATGGTGCGGCGCCTGGCGGCGCGCGGATTCGTCAATTACGAGAAGTATCGCGGCTTTACGTTGACCGCCAAGGGCCGCGCGGTCGCCACCCATATCAAGGTGCGCCACGAAATTCTTTCCGAACTGTTTGGCTTGCTCGGCTTGAGCGCGGCGACGGTCGAGAAGGAAGTTGAAGTCATCGAGCATCATCTCCGGCCGGAGACGTTGCGCGTGTTTTCCAAGCTGGTGAATTTCTGGCGGAAGAATCCGGGACAGCTTCAGGCGTTTCTCGCCGACGACGGATCAAAGTAAGCGCCAGGTCTCCGTGGATTTACACCCACGACTTGCGGATCAGCCACATCTTCACCAACTGCGTGAGGCCGACGTAGCACAGCAGCGTCACCGCAAGGATCGGCCAATATTGCCACGGCAACGGCACGAATCCGAGCGTGCTCGCCAGCGGCGAAAAAGGCAGCCACGCGCCGACGAGCATCACGGCCAGCGTCATCCACGTCAGTTGCCAGCTCGCGCGCGATTGCACGAACGGCAGCAGGTTGGTCCGGATGATGTGAATGATCAACGTCTGGGTCATGAGCGACTCCACAAACCAGCCCGTATGAAAAAGCTGCGCCGCGTAGGTGTGATTCACGGCGTCGTCCCCGTAGCGAGCGACGAGTTCCGGCGTGACGATCACATTGTGGCATTTGAAGTAAAACCACATCACCGCGTAGGTGGTGTAATCAAAGATCGAACTGATCGGGCCGATGAAGACGATGAACTTGGCGATTTCGCCCATGTTCCACGGCCGCGGCTTGGTGATTTGCTGCGGGCCGACGTTGTCGGTCGGAATCGGGACCTGCGAAAAATCGTACAGCAGCGTATTGGTGAGAATCTGAATCGGCGCCATCGGGATGAACGGCAGCCACGCGCTGGCGCCGATCACGCTGAACATGTTCCCGAAATTCGAACTCGCGCCCATGCGAATGTATTTCAGGATGTTCACGAAGACCTTGCGGCCTTCGAGGACGCCCTCTTCCAGCACCATCAGGTTCTTCTCCAACAGGATTACGTCGGCGGATTCCTTGGCGATGTCCACCGCGTTATCCACCGAGATGCCGACGTCCGCGGCGCGCAAGGCCGGCGCGTCGTTGATGCCGTCGCCCATGAAGCCGACCACGTTGCCCTTGCGCTGGAGCGCCTGCACGATGCGCTGTTTGTGGGCGGGGGAAAGCCGGGCGAAAACATCCGTGCTCCCGACCGCCTCGTCGAGCTGGACGTCGTTCATCGCCTCGACCTGGCTGCCGAGAATGATCTTCTTCGCGTTGATGCCGACGTCGGTGCACACCTTGCGGGTGACGAGGTCGTTGTCCCCGGTCAACACCTTGACGGTGATGCCGTGCTGGCAGAGGGCGCTGATGGCTTTGATGGACGACTCTTTCGGCGGGTCGAGGAACGCGAGGTAACCCGTCAGCACGAGGCCATTCTCGTCCGCCTTGGAATAAGCGGACCGGCGATCCACAATTTTGGTGGCGACAGCGAGCACGCGAAAACCGTTTTCGCTCAGGTCATTGACCTGTTCGATGAGATTGCCGACCAGGATCGGCTCCATCGGAAAAACTTCGCCATCGCTTTCGAAATGCGTGCAGCGCGTGAAGACCGCCTCGGGCGCGCCTTTGCATAATAATTGCCGCTGCCCATCGGGTCCCTCCACCACGACCGACATCATGCGCCGGGAGAAGTCGAACGGGATTTCGTCCACCTTGGAGTATTTTTCGAGCGACAGTTCGCGATGCAATTCCTGGTGCTGCAACACCGCCCGGTCGAGGACGTTTTTCAGGCCGGTCTGAAAATGGCTGATGAGATACGCGTCGCGCAGCACCTCCTCATTTTCGTTTTTGAAGACGTCGCAATAAATTTCGAGAATGACCGTGTCCCGCGTGAGCGTGCCCGTCTTGTCGGTGCACAGGACGTTCATCGCCCCGAAGTTCTGGATCGAGTTGAGGCGTTTGACGATCACCTTCTTCTTCGACATCGCCAGCGCGCCCTTGGAGAGACACACTGAAACGATCATGGGCAGCATTTCCGGCGTGAGCCCCACCGCCACCGCGAGCGAGAAGAAAAAAGCCTGGTGCCAGTTGTGCTTCGTAAGGCCGTTGATGACGAACACCAGCGGCACCATGACGAGCATGAATCGGATCATCAGCCACGTGAACCGGTTCACACCCCGATCAAACGCGCTCGGCGGCTGCCGTCCGGCGAGGCTGCGCGCCACCTTGCCGAAATAGGTGTGGACCCCGGTGGTGACTATCACTGCCGTCGCCGAGCCGCTCTCCACGCTGGTGCCGAGGAAGCACGTGTTCGTGCGTTCAATGGCCGAAACATTTTCGCGCGCATCCGGGGTGTCGGTCTTTTCCACCGGCATCGATTCCCCCGTGAGCGTGGCCTGGATCACGAACAAATCCTTCGCCGCGAGCAAACGGACGTCGCCGGGGATCATGTCGCCCGCCGACAATTTCACGATGTCTCCGGGCACCAGTTGTCGCAGCGGAACTTCCGAGGGCTGACCGTCCCGGATCACCGTGGCGGTGACGTTAATCATCGCCTTCAGTTTGGCCGCGGCGGTATCGGCACGCGTTTCCTGGACGAATCGCAATGTCATGCCCAATACGACCATCAAGAGCATCACAATGCCGGCGCGTGCGTCCCCCTGCGGCGCGAGGAACGAAACCAGCGCGAGGATGGTGAGCAGGATCACCAGCGGATTCATGGCCGCCGCATAAAGCCGCTGCACCCAGCCTTCGTGCTTTTCGCGGCCAACTTCGTTCGGGCCGTACTTCTCCAGGCGCCGCAGGACTTCCTCCCCGGTCAAACCGGTGGGAGAAGTTTCAAGCAGGCGCAGCACGTCGGCGCTGTCCTTCGTCGCCGCATCGCGGGCGAAATCAGGAACGACGGCGTTCGGTGCAGTGGTGGCAACTGGCATACGGTTTCAATGTCCGCCCCAAGATTGTCTCTCCCCCGCGCCCCGTCCATGGCAAACTGACAAGGTGAGTCAAGTGCGATTGAGGCGGCGCCGCGCCGGACACAAGGAAAAAGTTTCAGGAAAAAAGCAGGAACAGCATATTCAACGGAAGCGATCCCGGCGCGAAGGCCGGACGCCGTGATCCATCCGGCAGCACGGAAAAGCAAACGGACCGGTGCTGCCGGACAGCGACACCGGTCCGCGTAACGCGTAATTTGACGACTAGTTCTTGGCCGGCTGTAACGAGACGGCGGCGGCTTCCGTGAAGGTCACCACGACGGTATCTCCGACCTCAACTTTATCCAGCCGGGACGCGTCGAGCACGCGCGCGACGTAAACTTTTCCGAGCGGGCCTTTGATGGTGACGGTTTTGGCCTGGCGGTCGATCGCTTCAATCGTAGCCACGGCGCGAACCTGCCGCACGACATCACCGGCGGGATTTTTACCGGCTGCCGAACGGTCAACCGTCTTCAATTCGACGAGCGGGGTTTGCTTCTCCTCGGCGGTCGGAGGCCGGACTTCAGCGTCGAAGCTGATATAATAATCCACCGTCACCTTGTCACCCACCTTCGCCTCGTTGAATCGCAGCACCTTTTTCGTGACGTGCAGGGTTTCGATGCGACCCTGGGAATCCCGCAACGTGACCTCCCGGTTCGTGTAATCGATGGCGATAATCGTGCCCGTGTAGGTCACGAGCATGGCTTCCTTGCGGGTGATCATCTGCGGCTCGGCCCATTTGCGGCCGAAGGTGTCATAGCCTTCGCTGACCTGGACGATGCTCGGGCGGTTGGGGTCGGTGCGGGCGATGATTTGCTCACTGCAACAGCCGGTCAGGAACGTTGCCGAGAGGGCGGCAAGCGCCACGTAGGTTTGTGCGGTTTTTTTCATAAGTATTGGGTGTGGTGGTTTGGTTATGCCGCGTATTCCACGCGGGTACGGACTCACCTTCCCTTATTCCGGCAGCAGGGCTGGGAAATGTCAAGGCGCAATCCGCGCCAGAGATTTAAGCGAGATGCCGGCGTTTCATGGATGGCGCGGTTTGAGTGGCGCGCCGCGCACTTTACTCGAAAACCTCACAGCTTAGCCGGTCAAAATGCTTTTTTGAGTCTCGTTACCTCGTCCCCCGCGTTTTTTGGGAGTGGCGTGCCGGGGCTTTTTCGGGCGTTGCGCGGTGGTTGGGAGATCAGGGCAAAGCGGCAGCTTTGCCCTACCTGGCTCGGTAGGGCGTTGCTGCCGCGACGCCCAATATCTTCAGCCCCCTGATCATCGAATGGCATGCTCACACCCGTCATAGCCCAACAAAGATTCCCAGGTCGAAATCGGAATGATGACAGCCCGGTTTATCTGAAAAAGTAAAGTGGTTGGAAGGCTGCGTTGCGCAACAAGGCCTCGCTGTTGACCGGTCATTTTCAGGCGGAACATTCCTGACATGGATGCGTCACGACAGGATTTCGGACTGGCTGTAATGGGAGCGTGGACAGAAACGTTTATTTGAGGGGCTTCGTCACGACTTACGTGAGGGGGCAACCGCATCCTTTCCCCTTTCCGGCTTCGACTTGGGTTTGCTATCGTTCGCCCCATGCCGAAGCGGGAAGCTAAGGATTTCATCTCTCATTGGTCGGCGGCCAGCGCGTCCGAACGCGCCAACTCCCAGCCTTTCCTCGTGGATCTTTGCGATTTGCTGGAGGTGCCGCGCCCGGACCCGCACCCGGCCAACGGCTACTTCTTCGGGTTCAATGTCGTGGAACAGCATCCCGACGGAACTAGCAGCAACAGCCGTAAACCGAAAGAGGCGTAAAATCAGTCAGCGGACTGGGGGTTCGTCTCGGCCTCATAGTGGTATTTTGCTCGCTGCAATTCACAATTGAAGTCCGCGATGTGGCGATCGCACCAATGCATCAGATTGCATAACAAGTCAGCAACTGCATCTTGGGTGTCCGTTCCAGTATGAAGCTGGAACTCGGTGATGGCACATTGAGCCCAAGCCGCGCGTTTGTCATTTAGGTTTTCAGGGTCAGGCGGCAGCGGGGTTCCTTTTGTCCTTGGTTGATCATTCCATTCTGCAGTTTTAACGGTGATACCAGGGCCGCTAGTCAAGGCAGACACCTCACCCCCACGTCCAGGCGGAGTTTTACTTTTAGGAAGCGCCGTTCGTTCAAAAAGCCAAGTTATCATTTCGATTCCGCAAGGCTTCAGGATTACGCTCTTTTTGGTTACGCCTCTGCCGCTTAGGTGAAAAGCGACTGCACGCACGAGCCCCAAACTCCATTCTGAGCACTCGCCGCCAGCCCACACGAGAAGACAAATATTTCCCCAGCATTCTTGTGGAATAGACCAATGGTCGAGTCTTGACGAAAACACACAGCCAACTTCAACACGGCCGATCTTATAATCGAGGTCATCTCCGTCTTCAAAATTCAATTCCCGCTGGAGGAATATTTTCACTAGTGCGCTAAACCGCATCGATTCTCGATTGCAGAAATGAGCCAAAAAGTTTCGCCGACTCGCTTCGGTTCCGTAGGCGTTAATGACCCTCTCGAGAGCTGCTGCGGTTCGTATTCCAAAAGGATCCAAGGCTTTTAAATGGGAAGCCACAATATCAAGTTCATTGTCGGGATCTGATCGTAATTTATGCATAATGTAATCGGTCGTTATTCGGATTTAAGATCTTTCAAAGACACTCTGCCACACCGGTCGCCGCCGTCCACAGACCATAGTCTGTCATCAGGTCAAGGTTTTACAGATGTTCGTTTAAAGAACACCAATCTTATGAATTTCGGGTATTCACAGGTTGATGGCAGCGAACTCCAAAAAGCGACAAAGTCGCAACATTATCGGAAAACGGGTCAAGGAGGCGCGCAAGCTGCATCGTCCCTTCTTAACTCAAGATGAATTGTCCGGTAAGCTTGCTGCTCGCGGAGTGCAATTAGATCGGGTCGCGATTGCCAAAGTTGAAACAGGCCTTCGATGCGCTTTTGACTTCGAAGTCAAGGGGTTGGCGGCGGCTTTGGGTGTGGACGTAAATTGGCTGCTCGGAACCGATCGCGTTGCGAATGCCAAGGAAGGGAGAAGTGTCGGTGGACGGAAGCCCAAGCCATGAGTTTTGATACCTTCGCCTACCTACGCCGAGCGACAGGCCGGGCAAAGTCTGATGTAGCCAACAAGTTGGTCGGCATGTTCCTGCATGAGGTAAGTAGGAAGCTTTGCAGCGAATTGGAATTGACCGTGAGTGACGCCCGATACGCCGATGCGGTGGCGAAATCCTTCGGGACAAATTGCTGCTACTGCGGTAGACCCCTCGAACAAGACCGGGCGGCCGTTGAGCACCTGGAAGGAATGAACCGTTTCCGTGTTGGTCTTCACATTCCTGGAAACGTGATCATAGCTTGCTCGCGATGTAACCGCGAAAAACGGCGGGATGATGCCCGGCCGAATCTCACCCTCGCTGACAGCGGATGGGAGTCATTTTTATCGCACAATTCAATGAACTGTGTTGCTGGATGTAATTCGTGCGGGTATTGGAGCGCCGTCTGGCCTCAATACGACGACCGCGTTCGGAACCTTGAGGCCTCGCTGGCTAGGATTAAGGCATTCCGCGTCAGCTACCGGCCTTATCTCGATTTGAATGCGCGGGCGAGGATAATTCTGGCAACAAGAATCGCTAGCATTTATCGGGACTGTCAGGATTTTGCCACCAACAGGATTAAAGAAGCAGTAGACGATGTAATTCGAGAGCTAGTTCCCACAAAATCAACCGACACTCGATCTTGCGTGCCCTAATCACGTTATGGTGGGCTTCGCACCACCTACTCGAAATGTCAGATAGTTAATAAACGCTGTTGGAATATCGGCCGAAGGGTAAAAAGAAGTGGTCCTGCTGCAAAGGCGGGGGGGGGCAAACCCGCTGTCGCCGCGAAGACCGACTGGCCGAAAAAGATGGCGGAGCGGGTTCAGGCCGTCGAGGCGGTGTTGCACCGCATCGGCACCGCGAGCGCGACCGAACTGGCCACGCAATTCAAACGCGCCAAGCCCGCCGAAGTGACCGAAATCCTCGAAACGCTGGTGACGCCGGGCCGCGCCCGCGAGAAGGGTGGCAAATTTTCGCGGTAAGAGGACTTGGTTCGCGAGACCAAAGGCCTAGTCAACGGTACTTGGATTGCGGATTCGAAAATTAGACGTGCGAAATTCAATTAGGCAGTCGTGCCAGCCAGCCAGCAACAACCACATTGGCCATGAAGGAAGCATCGATCGCGTTCCGAACTGACCTAGTCAGAACCGCGATCGAGTTTTTGGCTGGTGGCGGGCTGTTGATCGCAAGGTTGTGTTGCAAGAGATTGTTTCTGAAATTTGTGGACTTCGATGCCGCCTTTCACGTCGAATGGGACTGCCTGCCGGATGGATTGCCCGCATGCGCCGCTTTTCAGAGGGCAAAGGTTTGGTCGTGGTTCCAAGCTTCCTTACCCTGATTTTCTTTTTGATCCTGTGCGCCAACGTGGGTTTGTATTATTACCATCCTCATTCATCCCGCAGGAGTCCTGAGCTAACACGATGAACATTTAGAGCCTTATTTAACAGGCAACTGATCGACAAGAAAACCCGTGATGCTCACTTGGGAATTTTGAGTCTCGTTACCTCGTCCCCTGCTTTTTTTGGGAATGGCCTGCCCGGAGTTTTTGGATGTGGCGTGGTGGTGGGGAGATCAGGGCAAAGCGGCAGCTTTGCCCTGCCCAGCTCGGTAGGATGTCTCTGCCGTGACGGCCATTATCTTTGGCCCCCTGACCGCTGGATTTTCTGCCTGTTTTCGCGGTCGGCGATGTTTTACTAATTTTCTAGAAAGTTGTTGCAAAGCTTTCAAGCCCAGGCTAGACTTCGGTGTCGGTGTCCTGCCGTTGGACCCTTTCGCACGTCCAGGGAGAGTTATGATTGAACAGACTGATTTTTGCGCCGCCGGAGCAGTCGCGTGTTTGCGCGTCTCCTCCGGCGAGGCGGAGCTTCGCGCGGGTGAGGTTGGGCGGCGGGTCACGCATCCTTCAGTCGCGGTGCGGATTCAAGCACGGCGCGAGGCGGACTCGGCCGATGTACGGCATGGGATTGCGATGGGGTTACCGGTGGGTTTCTGGAGCTGGCTCATGGAGGGATACGGCCTGGATGGTTTTGTCGGGTTGAGTCGCGGGCGGAAGTTTTTTTCGCCGGGGGATCGCTCCGGGAAGAACGTCCATCACTTGCCACTTGTACGGGGTCGGCAACTGGATGTACGGGTGGTGACACGATTGTGGATCGCAATTGATCAATGGGTTATGAAAAAAGGTCGGCGGCGGGACGCCGTTAACACCCTGTGGGATTTTTCAGTCAAGTTAACACGCTCAGGTCGCGGCGTGTTGCGGCCCGTGACGCTGTATTGCGCGCGGTTGCGCAGGCCGCACTTTTTGTGGGAGCGAAGCGGAAACTCTTGGAAATGTAAATTTTACCAAACGAACCCACCGCGCAAATTGCGGAAACAACGTGCTGGCAGCAGGATGGAGCTATTTTTGCGCGGTGACGTTCCGAAAACGAACCCAACTTTTGACAAGGCCGATGGAACCAGAAATTGCATACGGAGTTACGCGAAAAAGAGGCGATCTTCGAAGCAGGCGCCTTGGCTGTGTCCCTTCCAGCCCGACGCAGACTTGCGCAACCCGCCAAGGCGTGAAAGACTATCCATCTTAACCGAACCGTTTTTGGAACTTGGGATATGGTGAAAGCGATGGATTTGCAGGACATGAAAGAGACCGAACCGCATTTGGAACAGTTTGAGCGTTTTGCGAAGGAAACGAAGCAGCCGGCGTGGATCGCGCCGTTGCGCAAAGCGGGCATTTCGCGCTTTGCGGAAGTGGGCTTCCCCACGCTGAATGACGAGGACTGGCGCTTCACCAACGTCTCCGCGATCGCCCAACTGCCGTTCAAGCCGGTTTTTCAGGGCGCCGAATCGGATATCACGGCGGAAGCCATCGCGAATTTCACGTTCGGGAAGCAGAAAGGTTCGCGGCTCGTTTTCATCAACGGCCACTACGCGGCGAAGCTCTCGCACATCGCGCCGATGCCGAAGGGCGTGACCGTCCAGAATCTTGCGTCCGCGACGACCACGGAATCGAAGCTGATCGAGGAATCGCTGACCCGAAATGCGGTTGCCGATCAAGGCGCTTTTACCGCGCTCAACACGGCTTTTTTCCAGGACGGCGCGTTCATTCACGTCCCGGCCGGTGAGACGGTGGAGCATCCCATTCATTTGCTGTTCATTTCGACGGCGAAGGAAGCGGGCGCGACGTCGAATCCGCGCAACCTGATTATCGCCGGCAAAAACGCCAAAGCCACGGTGCTGGAAAGCTATGTGTGCACGGGCAGCGCGCCGTATTTCACCAACGCGGTGACGGATCTTGTTTTGGACGAAGGCGCGACGATTGAGCACGCGAAGTTTCAGGACGAGGGACTCAATGCGTTTCACATCGCCGCGGTGCGCGCGAACCTGAGCCGCAATTGCAATTTAATTTCGCACTCGATTGCGACCGGAGCGCAGCTTTCGCGCAATAACATCCGCACGACGCTCGGCGGCGAAGGTGTGGAATGCGTGCTGAACGGCCTTTACCTCACGCGCGACGAGCAACTGGCGGATCATCACATGGTGGTGGATCACGCGCAGCCGCATTGCAACAGCCACGAGTATTACAACGGCATTCTCGACGGCAAATCGAAGGGCGTTTTTCACGGACGCATTCTCGTCCGGCAGGCGGCGCAGAAAACCGACGCGAAGCAGACCAACAAGAATTTGCTGTTGTCGGACGACGCGACGGTGGACACGAAGCCGCAATTGGAAATTTACGCCGACGACGTGAAGTGCACGCACGGCGCGACCATCGGGCAGTTGAACGACGAATCGATCTTTTATCTGCGCGCGCGCGGCATCGGCGCCGAACGCGCCCGCCGGATGTTGATTCATGCGTTCGCCGGCGAAATCATCGACCGCGTCCGCCACTCGGAGACGCGGCAGGAATTGGACGCGCTGGTCTGGGATCGCCTCGAAGCCAACCCGAGCATCGCGGACAAGCCATGAACGCGGACACGTTCAGCTTTGGAGTTTGATCATGTTCGACGAGCTCAGCGATCTGTATCAGCAGACGATTCTCGACCACTGCAAGAGGCCGCGCAATTTCCATGAAATGCCCGGCGCGAACCGGCTGGCGCAGGGACACAATCCGCTGTGCGGCGATCAGTTGAAAATGTTCCTCGCGATGGACGGCGAGGTCATCAAGGACATCAGTTTCGTCGGCTCGGGCTGTTGCATTTCGAAGGCCTCCGCCTCGCTGCTGACCGACGCGGTCAAAGGCAAAAACAAGGCCGAGGTACAGGCGATGTTCGACCAGGTGCATAACATGGTGATGACCGGCGAAATCAAAGGCGACGTCGGCAAACTGGCGGTGTTTGCGGGCGTCTATAAATTTCCCGCGCGGGTGAAATGCGCGATTCTGTCATGGCACGCGGTGCTCGCGGCGTTGCAGGGCGAAGCCACGGTCAGCACGGAATCGGAGAAGAACTGAGCGGCGCGGGGGCACGCCGCATCGGACGCGACAACGGGACGAACATCGGTTAGGTTTTGAATTGTTGCTATGAATAACAGCGAACCCATCACTTTAAGTCGGGACGTCGAAGCGGCGGTCATCCCGGTCGGCACCCGTGTCACTTTGCAGAAGGGCGAAGAGGCCCACGTCACGCAATCGCTGGGGGGCAGTTACACCGTGATCGTGAACGGCAACATGTTCCGCATCGAAGGCTCGGATGCCGATGCGCTCGGTTTGCAGGTCGCCGCCAAGCCGGCGAGCACCGGCGCGCCGGTATCGAAGGACGAACTGGAAAAGGAAATTTGGAACCAGTTGCGCTCGTGCTACGACCCGGAAATCCCGGTGAACATCGTGGACCTCGGGCTCATCTACGACTGCAACCTTACGGACCTCAAACCGAACAGGTACAAAGTGGATGTCAAAATGACCCTCACCGCGCCGGGTTGCGGCATGGGCCCGGTGCTCGCGCAGGACGTGCAGAACAAGGTGCTCAATCTCGAGGGCGTCGAGGACGTGGCGGTGGAACTCGTTTGGGATCCGCCGTGGAACCAGGGCATGATGACCGAGGCGGCGAAACTTCAGTTGGGGTTGATGTGAGCGGAGCCAAGACCATGAGTCAAAATGGAGCGGACTGGCGAAGTATTCGCGCGGAGTTTCCCATCCTGGACCAGCAGGTCCACGGACAGCCCCTGATCTATCTCGACAACGCGGCCACCACGCAGAAGCCCCGCGCGGTGCTCGATGCGTTGCGTTATTACTACGAACACGACAACGCCAACGTCCATCGCGGCATTCATGAGTTGAGCAATCGCGCGACGGCGGCATTCGAAGCGGCCCGCACCCGGGCAGCCAAATTCATCAACGCGAAGAGCGCGGACGAAATTATTTTTACTCGCGGCACCACGGAAGGCATCAACCTGGTGGCGCAGTCGTGGGGTTCCAAAAACGTCAAAGCCGGCGACACGATCGTGCTGACGGAAATGGAGCATCACAGCAACATCGTGCCTTGGCAGTTGCTGGCGGAACGCACCGGCGCGAAGCTTGCCTTCCTGCCGGTCACCGGCGATATCGGGTTGCTCGACTTGAACCAGGTGGATCAGGTGCTGACGAAAGAGGTCAAACTGCTGGCGGTGACGCATATCTCGAATTCGCTTGGGACCATCAATCCCATCGCCGATCTTTGCGCGCGCGCGCGCAAGCATGGCATCACCACGCTCGTGGACGCCGCGCAGAGTGCCGGCCATCGGCCGGTTGACGTTCAGGAATTTGGTTGCGATTTCCTCGTGTTTTCCGGACACAAGATGTGCGGGCCGACGGGCATCGGCGTTTTGTACGGTCGTCACGAGGTGCTCGAGAGCATGCCGCCCTACCAGGGTGGCGGCGAAATGATTCTGAACGTCGATTTTCAAAAGAGCACGTGGAAGCACGCGCCGCACAAATTCGAAGCGGGCACACCCGATATCTCCGGCGCGGCCGGACTGCATGCGGCGATGGATTACCTGGATAAAATCGGCCGCGACAAAATCGCGCAGCATGATCAGGAACTCGGCGCTTACGCGTACGAAGCGCTGACCAAACTGGGCGGCAAGATCCGGTTGTTTGGCCCACACATTGGGCGGGCCGGCCTCGTCAGCTTTCTCCTGCCCGAGGTTCACGCGCACGACGTGGTGACAGTCGCGGATCAGCGCGGTGTGGCGTTGCGCGGCGGGCATCATTGCAACCAGCCGTTGATGCGCAAGCTCGGCGTCGAATCCACCGCGCGGGCCAGTTTCTATTTCTACAATACGACGGCGGAAATCGATCGCTTTGTCGAAGTGCTGGGCGAAATCCAAAAGTTTTTCAGCGCCTGAGCGACGGTAAAATTCCTGCATCCCGCCCGGTAGCGGGTTGTCCCGGCCCCGAACAAACGGGGCGCAAAACAGGACATTCGCCCGGGTTCACCGTTTGATTCATTGCCCAAAAACCCGATTCATTGAGTGGCATCGCGGATGCTTGGAGGGAGTCTGAATTGTTCTCCACGCAGGAGAACAAAATGGTCCGGCTCCCGATATTGTGTCGTGGCGCCGGGATACCATGCCAACGTCCCCCGCCGGGGTGTGCGTAGTCGGTGCGAGATTCCGCGTGTCGCCCGACCAACAGCATCCCTGACGGGGGACCGTTGCTTTTGGGCAACGTTCCGGGGTTGCGCCCGGGCGCGGAGCTTCTAGACTCGCGCCATGCTGCCACCCATTGTGGAGCGCGAACTCCGGGTCGCCTTGCGGCGTCGCAACATCCGGAGCCAATGGCTGCTGCCCGCCTGGATCGCGGCGGGATTCTGCGTGCTGTTTCTGCTGGTCTTCGATTTCGGTCCGGCGCATATGCCGGGAAGAATACTGTTTCGCTGGTTGTTCGCGCTCGCCTGCGCGAGTGTGGTGTATCATGGCTTCACCCTGACGTCGGATCTTTTCAGCGAGGAACGGCGCAGCGGCACCCTCGGTTTGCTGGTGCTCACCGGCATGACACCGCTGGAGATTTTTCTGAACAAGCTGATGGGCGCGGTGTTGATCGCCGCCTATGGCCTCCTCGCGTCCCTGCCCTTTTTCGCCTTGCCTTTTCTCGCAGGCGGTGTTTCAATCGCGCAGTTTGTTGCCGCGCTGGTCTTCATTGGCAACGGCCTCCTCTTTTGCGTGGCGATGGGCGTGCTCGCCTCGGTGTTGCATCGTGACGGTGGCCAGGCGCAGGTCACGGCGGTGGCGATCACGGCTATGCTATGCGGGGTCGCGCCACTTTTGTTCCGCATATACCGTGAGATGCCAAAAGCGACGATTCCGAAAGAAGAATGGCTGACGCTCAGCCCCGCCCTCGCGCCGGCACTTCTATTTGGCGGATTCACCGGCACATCCCCAAAGCTATTTTGGATGAGCTCGGGTTTCACGCTGGTTTATTCACTGAGCGCGCTGTTACTGGCCGCCACCATCTTGCAGCGAACCTGGCGGGATGAACCGGAGAACGCCGCTTCAGCCATTTCCCGCCGCCGAAAGCTCACCCACGTTTCAGCCAGAGTGAAGTTCGCCCGGGCGCGGCTGCTGGCGGAGCGCCCGTTTTGCTGGCTCGCGACCCGCAACGGTAGGCCGGTCCAATATGCCGTCGCCTTCGTTGGGCTCGCCTGCGCCTTGTGGGCGGGCGGATGTGCCGTGTGGGGCACCCGCTGGTTGAATCCCACTGTGGCCGTATTTTCCTCGGTGATCCTGCACGGCGGAATCGGCTGGATCATCGCACACACCGCCGGACGGCAGCTCGCCGAAGATCGGTTGAGCGGCGGTTTTGAAATCATGCTGACGACGCCCGTCACCAGCCGTGACATCGTCGAGGGACAATTTCGGGCGCTGCTCTTTCAATTCCGAACGGTGTTGCTGGTGGTCTATGCTCTGGATGTAGTTTTGTGCGTGAGCAGCCTGCAATTACTGAATGGCACTTTGTGGAGCGCGGTTGTTTATGTGGGTGTGTGGGGAGGGCTGATGTTTTATTGGTTCGCTTCGTATCTGGAAATGGCGAACCTGGCGATGTGGATTAGCGCCTGGACCGGGCGTCCGGGATACGCAGCCGTGCGCGCAGTCAACAATGCCGCGACCATGATGTTTTGGTGTTCCATGATTTTTGCCGGAGTGGCGGGATTCGTCCGCGGCCGGGGCGCGGACGGCGTTCTTTTCTTCATCCTGTTGAGCTCCAGTATTAGCTCGTTCAGCCGCCGCCGGACCGTGCGGCAAAAACTCACGAATGAACTCAAATGGATTGCCGCCGCGCCCATACCGGCACGCGGCGACAAACGATTCAAATCCTGGAATCCACAGGCCATCCATCCGCCCGGACGTTGGGGCGAATTTGCGTTGCGCGAAGCCACCACACTGAAACCCGTCCGTGCGCGCTGAATTTCATTCGCGTCCCACGGCCGCCAGGATGGGCCGGAGTTCGGACATCAATTGTCCAAAACTTTGAAGCGACAACTGCTGCGCGCCATCGCTCCACGCCTCCGCGGGATTGGGATGCACTTCGATGAGCAAGGCGTCGGCGCCCATGGCAACGGCGCCCTTGCACATCGCCTTCACCAAATCCGCGCGTCCCGCGCCCTGGCTCGGATCAATCACGACCGGACAGTGCGATTCCTGCTTGATGATCGGAATCGCCGAGAGATCGAGCGTGTTGCGCGTGTAGGTTTCGAACGTGCGGATGCCCCGTTCGCAGAACATGAGGTTCGCGTTTTCGTTCGCCAGCACGTATTCGCCGGCGAGCAGCCACTCCTCCATTTTCATTGAAAGGCCGCGCTTGAGCAGAACCGGCTTGCCCGTGCGGGCGGCGGCGATCAACAACTGAAAGTTCTGTGCGTTGCGCGCGCCGATCTGAATGATGTCCGTGTATTCGGCCACCAGCTCCGCGTGATTTTCCGAAAGCAGTTCCGTGATGACAGCCAGACCGGTTTCCTTGCGCGCTTTCGCCAACAGCTTCAAGCCCTTCTCACCGAGCCCTTGAAATTCATACGGAGAAGTGCGTGGCTTGAATGCGCCTCCCCGGAGCACGGTGGCGCCCGCCGCCTTCACGGCGTCGGCGGTGGACAGTAATTGCTTCTCGCTCTCCACGGAGCACGGCCCCGCCATGATGTGAACTTTCTTGCCGCCGACCACATGCTCGCGCACCTTGATCGTGGAGTTCTCCCGATGCGCCTCGCGGCTCACCAGCTTGAAGCGTTTCTGCACCGGCATGACGCTCTCGACGATGTCGGGAAAAATCGTCGCCAACGTTTCGAGCGATTGATGCGTCAACTCGTCGCCGATGGCGCCGATGACGGTACGGGCAACGCCGCGCATGATGTGTGGTTTGTAGCCGCGCTTTCGGATTTCACGCAGGATCGTCTGCTCGAGCTTTCGAGCCACGCCGGGTTTCAGAACAATGATCATATGGATGGGCCTTTGATTTGGCCGGAAGTCCCACCCGCAAAAAAAGAAACCGCAGGGGAGACCTGCGGCGGAGTTGTTGGTTTCTTGCGGTTTAGAGCGATCGCAAGCAACAGTCCGCCGCGCCGGTAAAGTAATACCAAGCGGCAAAGCTGCTGCCAAATTGCTGACCGTTCAAACTCACGGCGCTATCATAGCTGAAACAGCGGAAAGGTCAAAGGAAAGCGTTTTGCAAACAAAGGTGTCCGCAGATCAGACGCTTTACGTGTTTCCCGCGACTGGGCCAGGTCCACCTCGAACTCCACCACCCAGTCGTTGTGCTCTTCGGGATCCACGAGCATTTGCTGAACGCGCCAGGAACGTTTGTCTTCAGACGGCACCGCGTACGTATGGCGCACATTTCGCGCATTGGGGTCGAGACAAAGGCGTTGATGGCCCGCCTCGTAGGCGGTTAACGCCTGCTGCAACCGCACCGTAGTCCAGGGCTGTCCTTCCGGGTCGTTGGGTGAAGCGAGATATGTCAGGGCCTGTTCAAAATCGCCGATGACCATGCCGCGCAAAAAACTGAAGATGCGATTGCGAATCGCCGCCGTAAAATTCTTGGTGTCGCGAGTAATATCCTTGTCGGCTTCCTCCGCGCCGGGCGGACGCACTTCCTTGCTTTCCGAACGCTGATAATTCGGATCGCGCATCTTCTCCCACTCGTCGAGCAGGCTGGAATCGATCTGGCGAATCATGGTGCCCAAATACAATTCCATCTCGCGAACCGCATCGTTCTTGGCGGCAGGCGGCACCGTCTGCGTGATCACTTTGAACACACTATTGAGATGACGCAGCAGGACACCCTCCGCCCGCTGCAATTCGTAATCGCGAATGTAATCCGAGAACGAACGGAAATTTTCAAACATCTCGCGTGCGACCGATTTGGGCCGGATGTTTTCCTGTCCCACCCAGGGATGCTTGTCGGCGAACGCGTTGAACGTCGAGTAGACGAACTCGCGGTTTGGCTTCGGGTATTCGAGTTTTTCCAGTTCGTCCAGGCGTTCGTCGTATTCCACGCCCGCCATCTTCATCTCGGCCATTTTCTGATCTTTGACCTTGTCCAACTGTTTGCGCAGGATGATGTCCGGATTTTCGAGAATCGACTCGACGAGCGTCAGCATTACCAGCGCATAGTCCGGCGCGGCCGGATCCAGCAGCGGAATTGTTTCCAACAGATAAAGCGACAGGGCCTGGTTCATCGAGAAATCATCCTGCAACTCGATATTGACGCGCAGGTATGTTCCCTCCGCCGTTTTGGGAATGAACTCGATGATTTTGCGCTCCACCAGCGAGCGAAATAACTGCCACCCCCGTTTGATATGGCTTTTCTTCGCCTTTGGCGATTCGTGGCTATCGGCAATCAAGCGTTGCATCGCACCGCAGCCATCGCCCTGGCGGCTCAGGACATCGAGCAGCATGGCGTGCGTCACCTGAAAGCGCGAGGTCAGCCGTTCCGGTTGCGCGGACATCAACCGCGTGAAAGTATTTTTATCCCAGTTTACAAAATTCTTCTCGGGCTGCTTCCGTTTCACAGCCTTCTTGCCGCCGCGCGCGGCCTTCTCCTCAAGTTTCAGATTTTCGACGGCGTGCTCCGGCGCCTGCACCACCACCCAACCACGATCATCAAAACCTTTCCGTCCCGCGCGGCCGCCGATCTGATGAAAATCCCGTGCGCTAAGAATGCCAGTCTTTTCGCCGTCATATTTGCAGAGGCGCGAAAACAAAACGGTGCGAATGGGAACATTAATGCCCACGCCCAGCGTGTCGGTGCCGCAAATGATTTTGAGGAGGCCCTTTTGCGCCAGTTGTTCCACCAGCACGCGGTATTTCGGAAGCAGTCCGGCGTGATGCAGTCCAATGCCATGCTTGATCCACTTCCGTATCTCCGGGCCGTAGGGACTGGAAAACTTGAATCCCTCCACCGCCGCGCCGAGCGCGCTTTTCTCCTCGCGCGTGCAGACGTTAATGCTCGTGAAATCCTGCGCGCTTTGCGCCGCCTCCAGTTGCGTGAAGTGAACCACATACACTGGCGCGCGACCCTGGGCGATCAGGCTTTCGAGTGTCGTGGCCAGCGGCAATTCGGAATACGCGTACTCGAGGGGGACGGGGCGTTCCGTGGACGATACTGTGACCGTCGGACGACCGGTGAGGCGGGTCAATTCTCCTTCAAAAAAAGTGGTGTCGCCGAGCGTGGCCGACATCAGGAGAAAACGCGCCTGCGGCAGCGTCAGTAACGGCACCTGCCACGCCACACCGCGCTCGCGATCCGCATAATAGTGAAACTCGTCCATGATGACTTCCTGGACGTTGGCCGCCGCGCCGTCGCGCAATGCCATGTTGGAGAGAATCTCCGCCGTGCAGCAAAGAATAGGCGCATCGCGATTGACCGTGGCGTCACCCGTACTGAGCCCGACGTTGTCCGGACCGAACTCGCGGCAGAGTGCCATCCACTTCTCATTCACCAGCGCCTTGATCGGGCAGGTGTACACGGAGCGTTTCCCCTGCACGAGCGCCTTGAAATGCAGCGCGGCAGCGACCATTGATTTGCCGGACCCGGTGGGCGTGTTAAGAATGACATTTTTCTCCTCATACAACTCGAGAATGGCTTCCTCTTGCGCCGGGTACAGTTGCAGGCCTCTGCCCTGCACGTAATCGAGAAATTGCCCGAGTAAAACGTCGTTGCCGGGACGGCCGTCCCGGGGAATCAAATCATAAAGCGTCAGGGCCACGTGAGCGACATGTTACGGACGAATCGGCGGAGTGAGAAGGCTGATTCGCAGGGAGAGGTCGGCGCGGGCGATTGCTCCGGTTCCTTCTCTTACCGCACTCCCCCGAGAACACGCAGACCGTTTCTCCGTGGTCGTTCGGGCCTTCCGCTTCCAGATTGAAATCCCCGGTCCTTGCGCGCATGCTGACGCCGTGAGTCATTTGTCCCAGGCACGGAAAGTGTTCGATATCGAGTTGGCGGGCCTCAAGGCGGTACGGGCGCAACTCGATGATGCGTTCATACAAGCGGTCGATTTGATTGTCGAAACATTGCGCCAGCGCGGCAAAATCATTGTGGTCGGCATCGGCAAATCGGGTCACGTCGGACAAAAGATTGCCGCAACCCTTACCAGCACCGGATCCACGAGCGTGGTGATGAGCATCGTGGACGCCCTGCACGGCGACCTCGGCATTGTGAATGACGGCGACGTGGTCCTCGCGCTCAGCTACTCCGGCGAATCGGATGAGTTGCTGAATTTCTTTCCGGCTCTGCGACGATTTGTGGTCAAGGTGATTGCGCTCACCGGCGCACCAAAATCATCGCTCGGGCGTTACAGCGACGTCGTGCTGAACGTGCGCGTACCCAAGGAAGCCTGCCCTTTCAATCTCGCACCGACCGCGAGCACGACCGCCATGCTGGTGATGGGAGATGCGCTCGCAATGTCCGTGCTGGAGGCGCGCGGCTTCAAACAACAGGATTTCGCAAAATTCCATCCGTCCGGCGCGATTGGCCGTGCGATGCTTTCCAAAGTCGCCGATATCATGCGCGCAGGGACGCGCAATGCCATCGCCGACGAGCATGTAGAAGTGAAAGAGGCGTTGATGCTGATGACGCGTGCCAAATCGGGCAGCCTGAGCGTCGTCAACCGACATGGCAAACTCGTCGGCGTTTTCACCGACGGCGATTTCCGCCGTCATATGGCGTCGGACAAGGATCTGCTCTCCCAGCCGCTCAAAAAGGTCATGACGCGCAATCCGATTTGCGTCCGCGACGACGCCCTCGCGGTCGAAGCAATGCGCATTTTCAACGAACGCACGATCGACGATTTGATCGTCGTGAACGCAAAGAAAGAACCCGTGGGTCTGGTGGACTCGCAGGATTTGCCGAAGCTGAAATTGACGTAGCGCCTAAATCAGGCCGCACGCCGTCTTCGCCCGTTTCAAAACCGCCTCCGCAATGCCGCGCGCTTTCGCCGCGCCATCGGCCAGCACCTGATTGACATAGTCCGGGTTCTTCACGAGTTCCTCGCGCTTTTTGCGGGCCTCGGCGAAATAGTTCCAGTAATTCTCGAACAGCGCTTTTTTCAAATCGCCGTAGCCAAAGCCGCCGGCACGTAATTTCTCCTCATAGTCCTTGGCCAAGCCTGCGGGCGCGACGAGTTTCAAAATTTGGATGGCCAGGTTTTGATCAGCATCGGGCTTCGGATCCTGCGGCGTGCGGCTGTCCATTTTGATGCCCATGGCCTTTTTGCGAAGGGCTTTTTCATCACCAAAAATTTCCAGTGTGTTGCCATAGCTCTTGCTCATCTTTTCGCCGTCCGTGCCGGGAACCTTCGCCACGTCGGAACGAATCTGCGGTTCGGGAATGACAAAGGTCTGGCCGTATTTCTCGTTGAATTTGGCCGCGATATCACGCGTCACTTCGACATGCTGCTTTTGGTCCTGCCCCACCGGCACCACATTGGAATCGTAAATCAAGATGTCCGCCGCCATCAGCACGGGATAAGCGAACAGGCCAAAGTCCGCCGATATGCCTTTGGACACTTTATCCTTATAGGAGGTGCAGCGTTCCAGCAGGCCCATCGGGGTGAGCGTACCGATTATCCAGGTGAGCTCCGTCACTTCCGGCACATCCGATTGCCGAAAAAAGACCGCTTTTTTCGGATCCAAACCGCAGGCCAAGAAATCCAGCGCGACATCGCAGGTGTTTTTGCGCCGCTGCTCCGCGTCGGTCAGCGTGGTCATCGAGTGATAATCCGCGATGAAATAATACGCCTCGCCCTTGTCCTGCAACTCGATGGACGGCTGCATCATCCCAAAATAATTGCCCAAATGGAGCGCGCCCGACGGCTGGATGCCTGATAAAATTCGCATGAGCCAAGCTTAGTGGGGAAATCGGGCATCGGGAAACACGAAATGCGCACATATTGTTTTAAACGTCCACAACGGCCGAGGTTTTGCATTGTGCTGTCATCGGGCGGTTGCTGGCCACGGAGCCGCGCGAACCAAGTCTCACCCCGAAAGAGGGTAATATAATCGCCGTCCAAAACGACCTTTTGCGGGCTATCGCCTTGCAGCATTTCCAGGTAAATTCCAGGCATGCTCAAACGCACCAAACTGCCCATCGCCCTGACGATCGCCGGTTCCGACAGTGGCGGTGGCGCGGGCATCCAGGCGGATTTGAAAACGTTCACCTCGCTAGGGGTTCACGGCACGAGCGCGATCACCTGCCTTACCGCGCAGAATCCGCGCAGGGTGCTGGGCATCCGCGATTGCAGCGTACAAATCGTGCGGCAGCAAATTGAAGCGGTCTTCGCCGAATTACCGCCCAAGGCGGTCAAGACCGGAATGTTATACTCCACGGACATCATTCACGCGGTCGTCACGTTCTTCAAACTCGGCAACCACCCCCCACTCGTGGTGGATCCGGTCATGGTTTCAACGAGCGGAGTGCGATTACTCAAGCCTTCAGCCATCGAAGCCGTTAAGCAGAAACTATTGCCCCTGGCGGCACTCGTCACACCCAACCTGGATGAGGCAGAAATTTTGGTCGGCAGAAGGTTGACCTCCATCGAGAATCTCCGGTCCGCCGCGCGCGAACTCCAGAAGCAATATGGTTGCGCCGCACTGGTGAAGGGCGGTCACCTTCGGGGGCTCGGCGTCGCCGTGGATATCTTTTTTGACGGCAAAGAGGAATTGCTCCTCAGCGCCCCCTTTGTGCGTGGCGTCAGCACGCATGGCACCGGCTGCACTTACTCCGCGGCCATCGCCGGCTATCTCGCGTTGGGCCATTCCCTCCCTCACGCCGTTCGTGCCGCCAAGGAATACATCACCCAGGCGATTGCGCAGAGCAACAAGGCCGCCAAACACAGTATTCTCAACAGTTTCTGGCATCACCGCAGGGCCTAATCAGCCCGCGTCATCCCAACCTTTTAACCCAGAGATTGAGTGGGAAATTTTTCTTGAGTGATTTTTTTCGACCCGGCGTATAATAACCATGGCATTGAATCATTTTATGAAAAAGCTCAAACCTCTTATTGTTGGAGTCCTGCTCGCCGCGTTTTGCGCCGCCCCGCTCGGCGGGTTCGCCGATGACGCCAAACCTAAGCTCAAACCCTACCCGCTCAAGACCTGCATCATCTCCGGCGACAAGCTCGGTGGCATGGGCGATCCCTACGTTTACGAATACGAAGGCCGTGAGATCAAATTTTGTTGCAAGGGCTGCCTGAAGGATTTCAAAAAAGACCCCGCGAAATATCTCAAAAAAATCGACGAGGAAGCCGCGAAACAAAAGAAGGATAAAAAGGACAAACCGGCCTGATTAGTCCGTTCATTTCGAAAGCAAAGTCCGCCGGGCAAAGCCGGCGGACTTTTTCATTTTCACTCCGGCTGTAGAATTCCGGAAAGACTTTTGCGCAACAGGTTCCGCGCGCGGTACAGGCGGTTTTCCACGGCCTTGGCGGTGCAGTTCTCAACCGTGCCGATGTCTGCGTGGGTCAGGCCTTCGTATTCGGAAAGGATGAGCGCGGTTCGCAAATCTGCGGGCAGTGCGCTCACCGCTTTTTGCACCTCGGCGGCGCGTTCGGCCGTGGCGATGCGTTCACTCGGCGAAGCTTCGCCGTCCGGCAGCGCGTCGAGGATGGATCCCGCCTCTCCGCGTTCCGCTTCCATCGATACTTCCGGATGCCGCTGATGCCACCGGAAACGGTCGCGCATGAGATTCGTCGCAATCGTGTAAAGCCAGGTGGAAAACTTATGCGCGGCATCGAACTGGGCTCGGTTTTGATAAACGCGCACGAAAGCTTCCTGCGCTAGGTCTGCCGCGTCGGTTTCATTCCTTAGCTGACGGAGAAGATAGTGAAAGAGCCGCGCTCCGTGGCGTTCCATCAATTCGTTCAAGGCTGCATCGTGCCCGGCCGCAAGGCGCGCCATATCTTCCCGATCCCGCTCGTCGCTGCCGGTCGGAGTCATGATGACGAAACGCTGTTCACTCGTGATGGTGCATCTCACTGTGAGTATCGGAGAGCACGGTCTTGCTCTGCACCCACGCGAGATAACGTTTACCCTGCTCCGGCGGCATGGTGCGGCTCACGTCGTAAAAATGTTGGAGCATCTTCTTCTGGCAATCGGCCCGCAGCAAGGCCGACTCCGCCAGCGTCTTTTCAATGTCGGGGGAAATGGCATTCGTGGCCGCCAGCATGCGGGCCAGTTCCTGGTTTTTCAGGTCGATCTGACGACACCGTTCCGCGCAGCCTTCCAGATACTTTTCGTGCATCCCGGTGATGCGCGTGAACTCGGCATCGCTCAGATGATACTCCTGTTTTAACCAGGCAAGCTCCGGAGCCTGCCCGGGCGGGGTGCAGCAATCCCTGGCAGTCCCCGCATAATAGACGCCGCAATATCCGGCGATGGCCAGCATTAATCCGCCGACCAAGATGAGAAGCGGGCGTTTCATGGTTTAGCGGCGTGAACGTTGATACGGATCCATCATCTGCACATAACGCGTACCCATGCTTACCTCCGTGCGGGCATGCGTGACGCGGGCCTGCCAGTAACCAGCCGCCAATCCGGCCGCCAGCAGCACCGTTACATAACTGACGGCCAGCCTGGGACGGGCGAACGCCGAACTCACCCGGCGCCACAGCAGCGCACCCATCGACTCGCGTTCCTCGCCATGCTCGATGCGACGCCACACCTGTTCGTGAAAGCGGGGCGGGAGCGAAGTTTCCACCTTCCACTCCCACAACACCCGGTTCAGGGTGTCATCGTCCGGACCTGGAATTTCCTGGTTCATTTTGCGCAGCAGCCGCTTTTGCAGCTTTGAGGCAAGCTAACTGTTTCGCAGCAAGATTGCGACTTCGGAGTTGTCGCGGCGGCGGCCTTCATCCGATTCTGATCGTTGATCTGCTGCCGGACTTTCGGCGAGGCGGCGATGCCGTCACTGCCGACCGCCTGATATTGGGCGCTGGCGGTGTTGATAAAAAAGGCGGCCGTGGCGGTCACGGCGGCGAGGAGGAGTCCATTTTGAATTTTCATGATTTTTTTCTTTTTATTTTGAGCGGCGTGGGCCGCGTCTCTGTTCTGACTTTGATACGCCGGCCACAGCGAAACCCCTCAAACAATAAAATCCGAGTGATTTCCCGATCGGCGGCGTATACCGGTTGTGGAAGGCGCTTTTACTCGCCAAAAACGGCGGACGGTTCGGGTGTTCTTATGGCTGCTGGCCGCGGGCTTGGTGCTGGCCGGCTGCAAGGCATCCCCACTCAAAAGCGAAAAAGCGGCGCGCCAACAGGCGAAGACCGTTGCGAGCCGCTATCGTCCCGACGGCCGGAAGCCTCCCCTGCCCTTGCTGACAACCAATTCCACGCTCGCTGATTTCTTAACCTACGCGTTGCTGAACCAACCCAGGGTGGAAGCCGCATATTACGACTGGCTGGCGTCCATTGAGCGCGTAACCGTCGAACGCTCGCTACCCGATCCGCAGATTACCTTTCAAATGGATATCCAGCAGATCGTCACTTCGTTGATGCCCGGTTTGATGATGACGTTTCCCGGCGCCGGGAAGCTTCGCGCTGCCGGTGAACTCGCCGCCGCGGAAAGCCGCGTGAAATATTTTGCGTTCGAGTCCGCGTCCCTGCAAAGCGCCTACGACGTCAAGCGTGCCTACTATCAGTTGTATTTTCTGGAAGAGAAAATTCAGGTGAACCGAGAGACGGCGGAGTTGTTGGGCGAACTGGAAAAACTGGCGCGCGCGCAAAACGACGTGGGCAAAGTGACATTGCAGGATGTGCTCCGTGCGCAAATCGAGCGCGACCAGTTGAACAATACGATTGCCAATCTGGAAGATTCGCGATCCGCGTTGCTGGCGCAATTCAAAGCCGCCCTCGGCATGGGGCCGAACGAACCGCCTCCCCCGGTGCCGCACCAGGTGGCAGCCACCTCGCTGGATTTGACCTCCGACCAGCTTTTTGAAACCGCGCTCAACCGGAACACTCGTCTCCAGGGCATGGAAGCAGACTTGCGGGCCGCCGATGCGCTCATCGTCCAGGCGTACAAGTCGCGGATGCCGGACGTGACCGTGGGCTTCATGGCGGACGTCAAAATGATTCCCACACTTTACCGGCCATGGGGCACCGTCTCGCTCCCGCTCTGGCGGGACAAACTGGTCGCGCAAGTCGCCCAGGCGCAGGCGGGAAAACGCGCCGCAAACGCCCGGCTCTCCGCGGAGCAGATTGACCTCGCGGTGGACTTCGCCGGGAAATCATTTCTATACCGCGAAGCGAGCCGCAATTTGAAATTGCTCCAATCGGAATTGTTGCCCAAGCAAAGGCAGTCGCTCGAAGTCGCCCGCTCCGGGTATCTCGCGGGGCAAATTGATTTCTTTAATCTAACGGACGCCGAGCAAACGCTGTTACGGTTCGGTCTGGCTGAAGTCGAGGCGCGGGCGCAACGGGAGCTGGCCCTAGTGGATCTGTCGTTCATGATCGAAGGGCTTTCCACCGGCGGCGGCACGCCGGTGGCCTCGCCGGGCATGAACGCAACTCGCGCCACGATGGGTTCCGGCGGTGGCGCGATGCTTCCCGGCAATACCGCCGCACCAACTCCGGCCAAGGGAGGAATGAAATGAAGATTAAATCGGTTGTCTTTGTCACCGGCCTGATCGCCATTGGAGTGGCCTGCCTCCTTGCGGGATGCGACGCCAAATCCGACTCCGCCCGCGGCCCGAAAGCCGGACAACTTTACACCTGCGGCATGCATCCGCAGGTCATTCAGGACCATCCCGGCAATTGCCCGATTTGCGGGATGAAGCTGACACCCGTTCGCCAGCAAACGCCAGGTGCGACCACCAACGGCATGTCGTCCTCCACGAATTCCGCCGTCATCGCGATCGATCCTGCCACCACCCAGACAATGGACCTGCGCACGGGCGTGGTTACTCGCGGCCCCGTGGCACGATCGGTTCGCACCGTGGGGGTCATCGATTTTGATGAAACCGCGATCACCGAGGTCAGCACGAAATTCAAGGGCTGGATCGAAAAGCTTTATGTGGACGCCACCGGCAAACAGATGCATCGCGGCGACCCGCTGTTCGAAATCTATTCGCCCGAGCTTTACCTCGCGCAGACCGAATATCTCCTGACGCTGGATTCGCCGACGAATCACGACGGCGCCGCCACGTCCCTCCGCAAAAATGCGGCGGTGACCAAGCTTCGTTACTGGGACATCTCCGAGGATCAAATCGCGGAACTTGAACGCGCCCATGCTCCGACGAAGACGTTGCGCATGAATGCGCCGCGCGATGGAGTGGTCATCGAGAAAAACATCGTAGAGGGACAAATGGTTGAAGCCGGGATGAAACTGTATCGTCTAGCCAACCTGGCCACGGTCTGGATTCAGGCGCAGGTCTATGAACAAGATCTGCCCTTCATCAAATTGGGACAGGAGGCCATCGTCAGCCTGGCTTCCCAGCCCGAGCCGAAGTTTCGCGGACGCGTCACTTACATCTACCCCACCGTGGACGAAAAGACCCGCACCGCCCGCGTGCGTCTCGAATTTCATAACCCGGGATATTTCCTAAAACCCGGTATGTACGCCACCGTGGAACTCACGGCCGAGTTGTCGCCCTCCGCCCTGCTGGTACCCGACTCCGCAGTGCTGCGCAGTGGCGAAAAGAACACCGTCTTTGTCGCGCTCGACCAAGGCCACTTTGAACCACGGCCGGTGACCATCGGCGCGCGAGCCAAAGGTGGCTTCTACGAGGTGCTCAGCGGCCTCCAGGAAGGCGAACGCGTGGTGACCTCCGGTCAGTTCATGTTGGATTCGGAAAGTCAGTTGCGCGAAGCGATTCAAAAAATGGACAAGCCCGTTCCTGGCGTGATGGACGCCAGCCTGACGACCAACACTAATATTTTGTCCATGGCCGCGGGGCCGATTGTTTATATCTGCCCGATGCCGGAGCATGTGTCGCTCGAATACGATCATCCCGGCAAATGTCCATTGTGCGGCATGGCGCTCGTACCGGTCGGGCGGGAAATGCTTTCGCGCATCCAGCCGGGCGGGCACGTGGAGTATTACACGTGTCCGATGCCCGAGCACAGTGACGTGCATCAGGACAAGCCCGGCAAATGCCCGCGCTGCGGGATGACGCTTATTCCCGTGATGATGCGACCCGCGACCATGAATGCCCCCGGCGGCACCAACACCACGACTGCCCTACCCGCCAAACTCTATACCTGTCCGATGGCCGAACACCCCGACGTGGTTTCGGACAAGCCGGGCAAGTGCCCCAAATGTGACATGGAATTGGTCGAAACCGCCAGGGTCAACCATGGCGCCACAGCGGAAGAGAATTGGTGGCGCACCGACGCCCCCGCTCATCAGCATTGATCAGCCCCCGGGAACGATATGCTGCAGCGCATCATAGATTTTTCGCTCCGGAACAAATTTCTGGTTCTGTTAAGCACGCTGGCGCTCGTGCTCGGCGGAATATTCGCCGTTAAAAACATCCCGCTCGACGCCATCCCCGATTTGTCCGACGTGCAGGTGATCGTGTATACGGAGTGGCCGGGACAGGCGCCGCAAATTGTTCAGGACCAACTGACGTATCCGCTCACGACGAAAATGCTGTCAGTGCCCAGGGCGAAAGTCGTGCGCGGCTATTCGTTTTACGGCTTCTCGTTTGTGTACATCATTTTTTCGGACGGCACCGATCCTTACTGGGCGCGCAGCCGCGTGCTGGAATACCTGAGCGGCCTGAGCGGCCAGTTGCCTGCCGGGGTGACCCCGAGCCTTGGACCGGACGCGACCGGTGTGGGCTGGGCGTTCATGTATTCGCTGAATTCAACGAATCGCGATCTGGCCCAGCTCCGTTCGCTGCAAGACTGGTATCTCCGCTATCAGCTCGCCTCCGTGGAAGGCGTGGCGGAGGTCGCGTCCGTCGGAGGCTTCGTGAAGCAATACCAGATCACCGTGGATCCCGCCCGGCTGCGGGCCTACAACCTTTCGATTTCGGAAGTCGCGAATGCCGTGAAGCGCAGCAACGGAGAGGTCGGCGGCCGTTCAATCGAACTCGCTGAGAAGGAATTTATCCTGCGGGTGCGCGGCTACGTGCAATCGCTCGAGGACGTGCGCAAGATTGCGGTGGGGGTTGGCGACAAAGGCGTGCCGGTATTGCTCGGCCTGGTGGCGGACGTCGAGTTCGGGCCCGATATGCGCCGTGGAATTGCCGAACTTAATGGCGAGGGTGAAACCGTGGGCGGCATTGTCGTCGTGCGCCAGGGCGCGAACGCCCGCCAGGTCATTCTCGACGTGAAAAAGAAACTCGATCTGGCGATGAAAGCCCTGCCGGCCGACGTGCAATACAGCATCGCCTATGATCGCACCGCGTTGATCGATCGCGCGGTCAAGACGCTCGAGGTCAAACTGATCGAGGAAAGCATCGTGGTGGCGCTGGTCTGCCTGGCCTTTCTCATGCACTTGCGCAGCGCCATGGTCGCCATCGTCGTGCTGCCCGTGGCGGTGTTGATTTCGTTCCTGGTCATGTTTGGGCAGGGCATCAGTTCCAACATCATGTCGCTCGGAGGCATCGCCATTGCCATCGGCGCGATGGTGGATGCGGTCATCATCATGGTTGAGAACGCCCACAAACACCTGGAGCACGACCAGGGTAAAAAGCCGCATTGGGAAATCATCCGCGACGCCGCCGTGGAAGTCGGTCCCACGCTGTTCTATTCGCTGCTTGTCATCACCGTGTCGTTTCTGCCGGTATTCACCTTGCAGGCGCAGGAAGGTCGCTTGTTCAAACCACTGGCTTTCACCAAAACCTATTCCATGGCGGCGGCGGCGTTGCTCTCGATAACGCTCGCGCCCGTCCTGATGGGCTTTTTCATTCGTGGCCGCATCCCGGCGGAGGAAAAAAACCCGCTGAACCGCCTGCTCATCTGGCTGTATCATCCGGTGATTGATTTCGTCATCAAGTGGCGTCGCGCCGTCATCCTCGTCGCCGCGTTGCTGGTGATCTGGGTTTTCTTCCCGTGGAACCGCCTCGTGGCTCACACCCTGCCCGATGGCTCGATGAAGGAAATGGCGCTGAAGGCGGGCCGGTTTTTCCCCTGGCAGAACCTCGGCTCGGAATTTATGCCGCCTTTGAACGAAGGCGACCTGCTCTACATGCCCACGACTTTTCCAGGCATTTCGCCGACGAAGGCCCGGCAGGTTTTGCAAACCACGGACAAGCTGATCCGTCAGTTTCCCGAGGTGGAAAGCGTGTTCGGAAAAATCGGTCGTGCCGAGACCGCCACCGATCCTGCGCCGTTCGACATGATCGAAACAACCATCCGGCTCAAACCCGAAGAGCACTGGCCCAGCGTGGATATTTTAGACGGTGACGGAAAAGTCACGGCGCATCGACCGCGCACCGTGGATGAACTTACGGATGCCATGAACGCGGCCGTCCAGATACCGGGCCTCAACAATGCGTGGACGATGCCCATCAAAACGCGCATCGACATGCTCGCCACCGGTATAAAGACTCCTGTCGGCATCAAAATCGCCGGGCCGGATCTCGCCGAACTCGAGCGTGTGGCGGCGGCGGTGGAGGCGGTGGTGAAAACGGTGCCAGGCACCGCGAGTGCGTTCGCCGAGCGCACTATGGGCGGCAACTATGTGGAGTTCAACATCGACCGCGATGCCATCTCACGTTTCGGCCTGACCATGGGCGATGTTCAGGAGGTGCTGCAGGTCGCCTTGGGCGGGATGCCGTTAACGACGACCGTCGAAGGCCTCGAACGCTACGCGATCACGCTGCGTTACAGCCGGGATTTTCGCGAGAACCTCGAAGCCCTGCGCGAAATCGTGGTGCCCACGCCCGCCGGCGCGCAGATCCCACTCGGCCAGCTTGCGAGGATCGAAACCGTTCGCGCGCCCATGGGAATCAAAAGCGAAGGGGCTGTGCCGAATGCCTGGATTTATGTCGATGTCAAGGGTGTGGACGTCGGCTCGTATGTCAAAACCGCCATGCACATGGTGAACGATGCGGTCGCCCGCGGGGAAATCAAACTGCCGCCCGGCTACAATATCTTTTGGAGCGGCGAATACGAATATATGCTGCGCGCCCGGGAGCGCCTGATGATTGTGGTGCCGCTTACCTTGCTGCTCATCATCCTGATTATTTATCTCAACACCCGGTCATGGGTAAAGACCGCCATTGTGATGCTCGCGGTTCCGTTTTCGTTGATCGGTGCCATCAGCATTCTGGCGTTGTTGCATTACAATCTCAGCGTCGCCGTTTGGATCGGCATCATCGCGCTGGCGGGACTGGACGCGGAAACCGGCGTCGTCATGTTGTTATATCTGGATCTCGCCTATAACGAATGGTCGAAAAAGGGCCGCATGCGCGATGTCACGGATTTGCGGGATGCGATTTACCACGGAGCCGTAAAACGGGTGCGGCCGAAAGCGATGACGGCCTGCGTGATCATCGGCGGTTTGCTGCCGATACTGTGGAGTCACGGCACCGGCGCCGACGTCATGAAGCGCATTGCCACGCCCATGGTCGGCGGCGTGGTGACCTCCACCATCATGGAACTCGCGGTTTATCCCGCTATCTTCTTTTTGTGGAAATCACGTGCCCTCGCGAAGGAACGGCCCACTGCGGATATCTGACGTTCAGCCCGGAACGTTATGCTTAAGTTCCTTGAGCCACACTTCGGCTTCGGAATCGCTGGGATGGCCGAGCGTTTGAACTGGCTGATCTTGAAGAAACGATAGCAGAAAACTTCCAGCCACTTCTTGATGGTCTTGAGGTCGTATTCGTTGCGCTTTTCATCCGGCAACAATTCGGGCCATGAACCACTGTCCTTGTCACCCCACGCGCTCCAAGCGAGGAAGGCGACCTTGCTGGGACGAAAACCGTGCCGCGTGATGAAGTAGAGGTTGAAGTCCTGCAATTCATACGGGCCGACCTTGTCAGCCGTGCGTTGCGCCGGCTTGTCCGAATCACCTTCGGCGTGCGGCACCAGCTCCGGCGAAATCTCGGTGGCGAGAATCGCCTCCAGCGTCGCGTCCGTGGCTTTATCAAACTGACCCGACGAAACCACCCAGCGAATCAAATGTTGGATGAGCGTTTTGCTGACCGAGCAATTCACGTTGTAGTGCGACATGTGGTCGCCGACGCCGTACGTCATCCACCCGAGCGCCAACTCGCTCAAGTCGCCGGTGCCCAGCACGAGCGCGTTATGCTGGTTCGCGAGCCGGAACAAATGCGACGTGCGTTCGCCCGCTTGCACATTTTCAAAGGTCACGTCATACACCGGCTTGCCGTCTGCGTAGGGATGGCCGATGTCCTTGAACATCTGATTGCACGAGGGACGGATATCGATCTCGCTGGCCGTGACGCCCAAAGCCTTCATGAGCTTGTGCGCGTTTTGCAGGGTGAGTTTGCTGGTCGCAAACGCGGGCATCGTGTAGGCGAGAATATTTTTGCGCGGCAATCCCATGCGATCCATCGTGCGGGCGGCGACGATGAGCGCGTGCGTCGAATCGAGACCACCCGAGACCCCAATGACGAGCCGTTTGGTTCCCGTGCTGGCAAGCCGCTTCAACAGGCCGTGCACCTGGATGTTGTAGGCCTCGAAGCAGCGTTGATCGCGCTCGCGGGCGTCGCTCGGCACATAAGGAAACCGCGCGATATCGCGCTTCAGCAAAACTTTTCCGGTGGGAATGCGAAATTCAAACGGCACGCGGCGCATCGATTGCAGGCGTTCGCGGCAATCCGCGCCCGAGTCGCTGAAACTGTTGATCCGCATCCGGTCCTGAATGAGTCGTTCAAGGTCGATATCGGCGGTGATCATCTGCTCGCGATCGCAGAATCGCTCCGAATCCGACAATAGATCCGCATTTTCGTAGATCAGCGCATGGCCGTCCCACGCCACATCGGTGGTCGATTCGCCAGGACCGGCGCACGAATAAAGATAAGCGGCAATGCACTTGCCCGATTGCGCCGCGCACAGCGTCCGGCGAAATTCCGCCTTGCCGATGGTGATATTGCTCGCCGAGAGATTCACCAGCACCGTCGCACCCGCGAGCGCCGCGTAGGTGCTCGGCGGAATCGGCGTCCAGACGTCCTCGCAGATTTCCGCGTGCAGCTTGAAGCCTTCGAAGTTGCTCGCCTCGAAAATGAGGTCATTGCCAAACGGAACTGCTTCGCCGAGAAAACTCACTTCGCGGCTGAGCGCATGCCGGAACGAAACAAACTGGCGTTTCTCGTAATATTCGCGGTAGTTCGGCAGATACGTCTTCGGCACGAGGCCCAGAATGCGTCCGCGATAGATCACCACCGCGCAGTTGAAAAGCTTCTCCTCGAACCGCAACGGCGCGCCCACGACCAGCACCGGCGACAACGTTTCGCTGGCTTTCACCAGGCGGGCGATGCCGTCCCTGACCGCGTCGAGCAACGCATCCTGATGAAATAAATCGTCGTTGGTGTAGGCCGAAATACCCAATTCCGGAAACAGCGCCACCGCCACGCTGGCTTTCGAAGCCTGTTTCGCGAGCGCGAGCGTGCGCTCGACATTAAATGCGGGGTCCGCCACGCGCAGGGTCGGTATGCACACCGCCGCGCGTATCATTCCGTGCGAATAGATCGAATAAAATCGGTCACGCATGTCGTAGAACTAATGTAAAGCACCGCGCTTTCCAATGCTAATGTGCGTCCCGGCAAACCAAACCGCGCCTCTTTTGCCGACGCAAGAGACTTCTCGGCAGCAGCTTGCGTCCGCGCGAGCGCAGCGCGGCAAATCGGGACTCACGCGCCGACGCGGGCAAACGGATTAACGATTTCGATTAGAAAAAATAAAATCGACTCTGCTTCACCAGTTTTAACAAAAAATTTCTGGTCTCCGATGCGTCGCTCACGCAAACATGTAGTCAGCAGGCATTCGGCGGGAAAATCCGGAACAACATGAAAGCAAAAATCATTATTACGCCCAAAAAGGCGGTCCTTGATCCACAGGGAAAGACCGTGCAAAGCGCGCTGGCCCACATCGGCTATGACGGCATGGGCGACGTCCGGGTTGGAAAATATCTCGAAATCGAACTCGCCGGCACCGACCGCGAGACCGCCCGCAAACAAATCGACGAAGCCTGTCACCGCATCCTGAGCAATCCGGTGATTGAAGACTATCGTTTCGAAATCGAGTAAGACTTTCGACCGCAAATGAATTTCGCCGTCCTTCAATTCCCCGCGTCCAATTGCGACCAGGATGCAGTGCACGTCCTCAAGGATGTTCTGGGCCATTCCGCCCGCCTGGTCTGGCACAAGGAAGCCTCGCTGGGAGCCGTGGACGCCGTGGTGGTGCCCGGCGGATTCAGCTACGGCGATTATTTGCGCACGGGCGCCATCGCCCGCTTCAGCCCGGTCATGGCTGCGGTGAAAACGTTCGCGGAGAATGGCGGGCACGTGCTCGGTATTTGCAACGGCTTTCAAATTCTCTGCGAAGCCGGATTGCTGCCGGGCGCGCTGATTCGCAATCGCTCGCTCCAGTTTCGTTGCGAACACGTTTACGTGAAATGCATGACGGCGGAGTCGCCGTTCACGAGCCGCATCCCGGCGGACAAATATCTCCGTCTGCCGATCGCGCACGGCGAGGGTTGTTATTTTGCGGACGCCGAAACGCTCGCGCGCCTGAACGCCAACAAACAGGTGCTGTGGCGTTACGTCACCAGCACCGGCGAGGCGACGGAGCTGTCGAATCCCAACGGGTCGCTGGAAAACATCGCCGGCATTTGCAATGAGCGCCGCAACGTTGCCGGACTCATGCCGCATCCGGAACGCGCCAGCGAACCCCTGCTGGGCTGCGCCGATGGCCGGTTGATTTTTGAAAGCCTGATCCAAGCGTTGGAAACGAGCCGGGCCGGACAGACCGCCAAGGCGGCCTGAGCGGACGACCACGAATTACTCTGATGACCGAGCCAGCCATAACTCCTGAATTGGTGCGGAAGCACAACCTCACACCCGAGGAATACGAAAAGGCCGTCGCCACGCTCGGCCGCGAGCCTTCCTACACCGAGCTCGGCATCTTCTCGGTGATGTGGAGCGAGCATTGCTCCTACAAAAACACCCGGCCGCTGCTGAAAACGTTTCCCACCAAATCACCCAAAATTCTCGTGGGCGCCGGCGAGGAAAACGCCGGCATCATCGACATCGGCGACGGAATCGCGATCGCGTTCAAAATCGAATCGCACAATCATCCGAGCGCGGTGGAGCCGTTCCAGGGCGCGGCCACCGGTGTTGGCGGCATCATTCGCGACATTTTCACCATGGGCGCGCGGCCCGTCTGTTCGGTCAATTCCCTGCGCTTCGGTCCCATCACCGCCGACAACGGCCAGGCGCCGGTGAATGGTGACGCCCAGGCTCTGGCCAACAACAAGCGCCTGTTCAGCGGCGTCGTCTCCGGCATTGCGCACTACGGAAATTGTTTCGGCATTCCCACGGTGGCGGGCGAAGTCTATTTCGACAAATCGTACGAGGGCAATCCGCTCGTCAACGCATTCTGCCTTGGTGTGCTGCGCCATGATCAGATCGTGCGCGGACGCGCCACCGGCATCGGCAATCCCGTGTTTTATGTAGGCCCGGCCACGGGGCGTGATGGCCTCGCGGGCGCGGCGTTTGCCTCGCAGGATTTGACCGAGGAATCCGCGCAGCAACAGCGCGGCGCGGTGCAGGTCGGCGATCCCTTCATGGAAAAGCTGGTGTGCGAAGCGTGCCTGGAATTGCTCGCCACCGGCGCGGTGGCCGGCATCCAGGACATGGGCGCCGCCGGTCTCACGTGTTCCACCTGCGAAACCGCCGCGCGGGCCGGCACCGGCATCGAGATCGAACTCGACAAGGTCCCCCAACGCGCGCCGAACATGAGCAGCTACGAGATCATGCTCAGCGAATCGCAGGAGCGGATGTTGATCATCGTTCACAAGGGACGCGAGGAAGAGGTGAAGCGCATTTTCGATAAATGGGATTTGCCGTGGTCGGAAATTGGTTTCGTCACCGACACCGGCAACATGGTGGTGAAACATCGCGGCAAAATCGTGGCGGACATTCCCGCGCGAAAAATTGCGGACGAATCGCCGGTTTATCACCGTGAAGCAAAGGAGCCGGAATATTTGAAAGCGGTGCGCAGCTTCACGCTCGCCAGCGTGCCGGAGACCACCGATGCCGCGGCGAATCTCAAAGCGCTGCTTTCCTGGCCGACCATCGCCTCGAAGAACTGGGTTTATCGCCAGTACGACCACATGGTGCGCGACAATACCATCGTCAATCCCGGCTCGGACGCGGCCGTGCTCCGCATCAAGGCCGATTCGATTCCGCAATACGACGCCGCCCAACCCGGCACGATGGCGGAGAAGTACGTCGCCATTTCCGTGGACGGCAACGGCGCCTACGTATATCTCGATCCCTACGAAGGCGGCAAAATCACGGTGGCGGAAGCGGCCCGCAACCTCGCCTGCACCGGCGCGGTGCCGCTGGGTGCGACGGACAATCTCAATTACGCCAACCCGCACAATCCCGAATTGTTCTGGCAGCTCAAGGAGAGCGTGCGCGGACTCGCCGATGCCTGCCGCGCGTTCAATGCGCCGGTCACGGGCGGCAATTGTTCGCTCTACAATCAACATCCCGCCGGCCCGATCGATCCGACGCCGACGGTCGCGATGGTCGGGCTCGTCGAAAAGCCGGAACACGTCACGACGCAATGGTTCAAAGACAGCGGCGACGTCATCATTTTGCTCGGCGAGATCGTGGATGCCCAGGACCCGATGCTCGGGCTCGGCGGCTCCGCGTATTTGCAACGGGTTCACGGACTGAAGACCGGCACACCCCCGCGTTGCGACCTCGACCGGGAAAAAGAACTGCACCTCGCGTTGCGCGCGCTGATCCATTCGGGCGTCGTGAAAAGCGCGCACGATTGCAGCGAAGGCGGCTTGGCGGTCGCGCTGGCGGAAAGCTGCATCAGCCAGCAAATCGCCCGCGAAACGCCCCGCCTCATCGGCGCGGAAATCGATCTTTCCACGCTGCCCGCTGATGCGGCGAAAACGCGGCTGGATGCCCTGCTCTTCGGTGAAACCCAGGGGCGCGTCGTGATTTCCGTTTCGCCGCTGAACGCCGGCAAAGTGCTGGCCCAGGCGAAAATTCTGGGTGTCGCCGCCACCCAAATCGGCACGGTTCGCGAAGAGACGTTGCAAATCAAGACGACCGGGAGCACGTTAACGCTTGATTTGCGCGAACTCCATGACCTTTGGTGGAATACCATCGCCCGCGCGATGGCGTAAATAGTCACATCCCCATGCAGCACTATCCGAAACATTATTGCGGCGTTTTTGGCGTTTACGGGCATCCCAACGCGGCCGAGCTGACGTACTACGGCCTGTACGCGCTGCAGCATCGGGGACAGGAAAGCGCGGGCATCGTGACATCCGACGGCGCCAAATTCCACACCCACAAAGGCATGGGGCTGGTTTCGCAAATTTTCAAAGGCGACACCCTGCAGCACCTGACCGGCACGATGGCCATCGGGCATACGCGGTATTCGACCACCGGCTCCTCGCATCTCCGCAACGCTCAACCGCTGACCGTGGACTGCGCCTGCGGACAAATCGCCATCGCGCATAACGGCAATCTCACAAATGCGGCGCAGCTCCGCGAGGAACTGGAAGCGCGCGGTTCCATTTTTCAAACGACGGTCGACAGCGAGATCATTCTGCACCTGATGGCGCAGCCGACGATCAGCGGCAACAATCTCGTGCAAAGCATGCGCCGCATCGAGGGCGCCTACTCGCTCGTCATCATGACCGAGAAAGAGCTTATCGGCGTGCGCGACCCCTACGGCTTTCGCCCGCTCTGCATCGGACGTATCGACGACGCCTACGTGCTCGCCAGCGAAACCTGCGCCCTGGACCTGATCCACGCCAAGTATGTGCGGGACGTCGAACCCGGCGAAATTGTCGTCATCAACGAGAACGGCTTGACCAGCCTGCAAGCCTTTCCGAACCATGACCGCCGCGCCTTTTGCATTTTCGAATACGTCTATTTTGCCCGGCCCGACAGCACCATCGCGAACCGCAACGTTTACAAGGTGCGAGTCGAAATGGGCCGCCAGCTCGCGCGTGAGTTTCCCATTCAGGCCGACGTCGTCATCCCTGTTCCCGACAGCGGCAACTGCGCCGCGCTCGGTTACTCACTCGAATCGGGCATCCCGTACGAGATGGCGTTCGTCCGCAATCACTATGTCGGCCGGAGTTTTCTCCAGCCGTCGCAGCTCATCCGTGACTTCGATGTGCGGGTGAAGCTCAACTTGATTGGGGAATTGGTGAAGGGTAAACGCGTCATCGTGGTGGACGACTCCATCGTGCGCGGCACCACCTGCAAGACGCGCGTGAACAACCTCAAGGAGGCGGGCGCCACCGAAGTTCACGTCCTCGTTAGTTGTCCACCGCATAAGAATCCCTGCGTCTACGGCATTGATTTTCCGGACCGCAGCAAGCTGATGGCGGCAAATTATTCCCTGGATCAAATCCGGGATTACCTTAACGCCGATTCGCTCCATTATCTGTCCCAGGAAGGCCTCGTCAAAGCCACCGGCCTCCCGGCCAGCGGCTTTTGCATGGCTTGTTACGACGGGAACTATCCGGTGCCGTTTGATCCCACCATGGACAAACACATCATCGAACGGCGCAACGGCCGCTTCCCGGGGCTCGCCGACGGCGTGGCCCGCGAGAAGGCGCAGATCAAACTGCTTTAAGCCGGCTGCTGCTGCGTCAGGCAGTGCAGCGAACCAAAGCCGAGCACCAGGTCAACGGCATGAATGCCGACGACGGGCCGGTCTTTGAATAGCTCGCCCAGGATGCCCAAGGCAACGCGATCATTCGGATCGTTGAACGTCGGCACAATCACGGCGGCGTTTGAGATGTAGAAGTTCGCGTAGCTCGCCGGGAGTCGGAAGTCCTCAAAATAGAGAGGCGACGGCATCGGCAGCGGAATCACTTCAGGCTTCGAGCCATCTTCCAACCGCAAATCGCCCACGCGATCCCAGTTTTCCTCCAGCGGATGATAATTGATGTCTTTCTTGTTTTTCTCCTTGATCAACACCAGCGTTTTCGGGTTCACAAAACGGCAGATGTCGTCGATATGGCCGTGGGTGTCGTCGCCCACCGGCCCGGCAGCGAGCCAGAGCACATTCGTCACGCCGAGATACTTCTTGAGCGTCTCGTCGATTTCCTTGCGGCCCAAGCCGGGATTGCGAACCTGCACCTTGGGATCGAGATAGCATTCCTCCGTGGTCAGAACCGTGCCGCGACCGTTGACCTCGATGCCGCCGCCTTCCAGCACGAAGTCCCTGCCGTTGTGCTCGGCATTGAACAACCGCTTGCCGAGCAGCTTCGCGGCGGTTTCGGGTACGCGACGGTCTTTTTGCCAGTCATTGTATTTGGCCCACGCGTTGAAATGGAAATGAACGATCGCCTTTTCCGTCGCCGAGCCTTTGCCTTTCGGCCGCGTCACGAAAATCGGACCGCTGTCGCGCGTCCAGCCGCGATTGGTGGGATGCAACACGAACTCGACGTTCTTAAGATTCGCTCCCGCGCGGCTCAGGTAGCGGCGCGCCAGCTTCTCCTCGGCTTTGTTGTTGATCAGAATTCTAACGATCTCGCCAGCGGCCATCTTCCGCACCATTTCGCCATAAACCCAGCGGATGGTATCCACCTTGTCGGGCCAGTCGGTGGCATTATGGGGCCAGCCGAGCCACGTGGCTTCGTGTTTATCCCACTCCGCCGGCATGGAAAAGCCGAGGTCAGCCGGCAAGGCGGCGTTCGAATCATTTACAGTTTTAGTCTTAGCCATAAAGAGCGCCGCGAACAATAAAGGGTGTTTGCCCCGGATTCAACCCGGATGTCAGCCTCAAGCGGCACTTGACGCCCCAACATTTGGTGTGGTACTAATTTGGTAACCACAATTAGGTGTGGTGGTTGTATGCGTTGCCCCAAATGCGGTTGTCAGGACGATAAAGTCATTGATTCTCGAGCTTCTCGAGAGGGCGCGACCATTCGCCGACGCCGGGAATGCATCCAATGTAGTTATCGTTTCACCACTTACGAAGAAGTGGAGCATGGTGGTCTGGTGATTTTGAAGCGCGACGGACGGCGCGAGGAGTTCTCGAAAGACAAGCTGATGTCCGGCATCAAGAAGGCCTGCCAGAAGCGTCCCATCAGCCCCAAGGCCATCGAGGATTTGGTCGAAGGCATCGTCAATCGCATCACCGACCAATACGAACGCGAAGTGCCCGGCGATGTCATTGGCAAACTCGTGATGGAAGGTTTGCGGGAAATCGATGAAGTTGCCTATGTGCGGTTCGCGAGCGTGTATCGCCGTTTTCAGGAAGCGACGGATTTCGTGCAGGAAGTGAAAAAATTGGGAACGAAGCCATGATTGCGCTGTCGTCAGATTGCCTGCTGGTCACCACCAGCGATGGTGAAGCCATCCCTTACTCCTCCGAGATGCTCTCGGTGGAGCTCTCCGGCGACGCGGTGCAGATGTTCGAGGAGGATTTTGTCCGTCACGCGGCGGATGCGGTGTTCCACTATTTCAAACATGAACTTGGCCTCCAAAAGGTTTCGATTGGGGAATTTGCCGGCGCACTTGAAAAGGTGCTGCACGGTTTTGCCGTCACCGCCCGCGTTTCGACCGGCGAAGCCTCCGTGCGACGGATCCTGGAATATGACCTGTGCGAGCTCGCGCGGGAATCGGGTGAGGCGCGCGAACTGGTTTTCTTTCCCCGCCTGCGCGCCGATTTGCGCGATCAATTGCAGCAGACACCCAACGTCCTGCGCTTTCGCGGCCTGCGCCGTTGCGTCAAACTACTTGTCGGCGCCCGCCGCTGGAGCGAACGCTGCCAGACGATGGAGAGCCAGATCGTAGCCTATCTCCGGGAATGTCTGAGTGCGGAAGGTGGCTCCAGCGACCTCGCGCTTGTGGTGGAGTGACCCGCCCATGAGCAAAACCTTGTTCGAAAAAATCATTGCCCGCGAAATTCCCGCCTCGGTGGTTTACGAGGATGCCCTCGTCTTCGCTTTCCACGACATCAAACCGCAGGCGCCGGTGCACGTGCTGTTAATTCCCAAAAAGCCGATCGTCCGCATCGGCGAAACGAAACCCGAGGATCACCAGGTGCTTGGGCATTTGATGCTGAAGGCCGGTGAAATTGCCGCGCAACTGGGGCTCGCCAAATCCGGATACCGCCTCGTTTTTAACAACGGCCCCGATGCCGGCGAAGCGGTGCCGCACTTGCATTGCCACATCCTCGGCGGGCGCCCCCTGGGTTGGCCGCCCGGCTAGGCGCTTCCCGTCAGCGTTCCCGGTCGAGAAACCGGTGCAACACTTCCCCGAGCCGCGCGATGCCCGTGGGAATACTCGCCTCGGATGCGCCGCCAAAACTGATCCGCATTTCGAAATTGGGTTTCGTCCGCGTCGGATCCTCGGCGTAACACAATTCGCCCGGAACGTACATCACGTTGTTTTTCAATGCGGCCGCAAAGAGTTTCGACTTCGCGCCCGACTTCAAATTATACGGCAGCCGCGCCCAGAAATAGAGGCCGCCTTCCGGCTCCCACCATTCCACGTCGGCGGGGAAATGTTCCTTGAGCGCCTTCAACATCACCTGCGCCTTGTGCGCGTAACGCCGGCGGAGTTCGGCGAGGTGTTTGTCATAGCGTCCCGTCGCAAGTGAACGCGACACGAGCTGCTGCAGGAGATTGGACGAGCCGAAATCGTGATTACCCTTGATGCGCAGCACCGCCGTCAAAATCGGTTCCGGCATCAAACCGAAGCCCACGCGCGTGCCGGTTGCGAACGGCTTGCTGTAGGTGCCCGCGTAAATCACGCGATCCTCATGGCCCCGCACCGTCAACGCGGATTTCACCGGTTCACCGTGAAAACGCAACTCACGATACGCCGCGTCCTCGAGCAGATACAGCGGATGCCCCGCCGCCTTCTCGTATTTGCGCAACAACTTCAGCGCGCCGGCCTTCTTTTCGTAGCTCGTCGTGCGGCCCGTCGGATTTTGATAGTAGCTGACCAGATACAGCAGTTTGACGCGCCGCAAATCGCCGCTGCGCTTGAGCTGTTCCAGCACGGCTTCGAGATGGTTCAACTCGATGCCGTCCTTCTCCATGCGAATGCCGCGCGCCTGCACGCCGTGGCTTTGCAGGATGCCGATGTAAACAAAGTAGCTCGGGTCCTCCACCAGCACGATATCACCAGGATCGCACACGGCCTCGCTCACCATGTAGAGCATTTGCTGCGAGCCGTTGGTGATCACCATGCGGTCCGGGGAATACGCCTTCGGCTTGCCGGGCTGGCCATCGATCTTTTGCAGATGACGCGCGGTCAATTGCCGCAAGGTCGGATCGCCGGCTGTCGTGCCGTATTGCAACGCGGGCTGGCCAGTTTTGTCCGAACCCAGAATATCATCCAGCAAATCCCGCACATCGCCGACGGGCAGCGATTCGTTATCGGTGAAACCGGCGGCCAGGGAGATCAGCTTGGGCCGGGACAGCGACGTGGCCATCAACCACGAAATCGGCGGCGCCTCCGTGCGACGGCCCATTTCTGACAAGCAATGAGATTTCATATCATGCCCGGCTGCCCGACTGTTTTCCGCCGCGTGAAGCGGCGAAGTTACCATTCGATCACCGCCGCGCCCCAAGTGAGACCGGCGCCGAAAACTATCATCAAGATCAAATCCCCGCGTTGCACGCGGCCCGAGGAGACCGCCTCATCGAGCGCGATGGATACCGACGCCGCGGAGGTGTTTCCGTATTTGTGGAGATTGACGAAAAACTGGTCCGGGCTTGCCCCGAGGCGTTCACCGACGGCGTCGATGATGCGGCGGTTTGCCTGATGTGGGATGATGCACTTGATCTTCGTGATATCGAGTTCGCAGCGGCGCAACGCCTCCTGCGCGGCGTTCTGCATCGCCTGCACGGCATTTTTGAAAGTCTCTTTCCCTTCCATGCGCAGGTAATGCATGCCAGACGCGATGGATTCCGGCGACGCCGGACAACGGCTGCCGCCGCCCGCCATGAACAACAGATCCGCCTTGCTGCCATCCGCGCCCATCACTGCCGTGAGGAGGCCGTGGGCATTGGGACGATTTTGCAAAATCGCCGCGCCAGCGCCGTCGCCGAACAGCACGCAGGTGTTGCGGTCCTTCCAATCCACAATGGACGAAAGCTTCTCCGCGCCGATCACCAGCACCGTGTCGTAAGTGCGCGACATGATGAACTGCTGCGCGATTTCCAGGCCGTAAATAAATCCGGAACACGCCGCCTCGAGATCAAACGCGGCCGCGCGTCGCGCGCCGATCTTGTGCTGCACCAGACAGGCCGTGGAGGGAAACGGCATGTCGGGCGTGATCGTCGCCACGATGATGAGATCGATTTGTTCGCCCGTCACCCCGGCCTGCTCCATCGCCTTCCTGGCGGCATGCACGGCGAGGTCGGAGGTAAATTCGTCCGTCGCGGCGATGCGCCGCTCCTTGATGCCGGTCCGGCTGGTGATCCACTCGTCGGAAGTCTCGACGAGCTTCTCCAGATCGGCATTGGAAAGCACTTTGGCGGGAACATACGATCCCACGCCGGAGATGGAACACGACCGGCCCTTGAAATCGTACTTGGCGCGGGGATTCTTGAATTTGGAGGCGTTTGATTGGCTCATGATTGCCCGGCGGAAGACGAAGCTGCGTCATCAGCCAGGCGTTTATTCGCTTTCGCAATATCCTGGGCGATCAGTTGGATGACTTGATTTTGAATGTTGTCGGCGGTGACGCGGATGGCGTTGGCGATCGCCCGTTCGCGAGCGGAGCCGTGAGCCTTCATCACCACTCCGTTGAAACCGAGCAGCGGCGCGCCGCCAAAGCCTTCGGGGTCCATGCGCTTCTTGATGGCCTGAAACGCATTCTTCGCCAGCAACGCGCCGAGCTGTCGTTGCGGGTTGGCGGTCAGTTCGCGTTTGAGAAATGAAAACATCGCCAGCGCCAGACTTTCGCAGGTCTTCAAAATGACGTTGCCGACAAAACCATCGCAGACGGCGACGTCCACATGGTTCTTAAAGAAATCATGTCCCTCGACGTTGCCGATGAAATTTAGATCGAGCTGCTTGCAAAGGCGGTATGCCTCCAGCGTCAGCTCGTTGCCTTTGCTCGCCTCGGTGCCGACGCTGACAATGCCCACGCGCGGATTCTTCACCCCCAGCACCTGCCGGGCGTATATGCTGCCCATCACCGCGTATTGCGCGAGGTGCATCGGTTTGCACTCGATGTTCGCGCCCGCGTCCAGCAAAACGAAATGATGATGCGGCGTGGGGATGATCGTGGCAATGGCGCCCCGCTCCACGCCGGGAATCCGGCCGAGCTTCAGCGTGGCGGCGGCAAAAAAACCGCCGGTGTTGCCCAGGGAAACAATCGCATCCGCCTCGCCTTCATGCACGAGCTGCACCGCGCGGGCGACCGACGAATCTTTTTTCTTCCGCAAGGCCGCCGTCGGCTTGTCGTCCATCGTCACCACTTCGCTGGCGTGGACCACGCGGACGCGATGATCGCGGAACCCTCCCGACGGCAAGGAAGCATGGATCTCGCTGCGATTGCCAACGAGATACAGCGTCTTGATTCTGGGGTCGCTCTTGAGAGCCCGATTGGCGCCTTCGATGACGACACCACAACCGTGGTCGCCACCCATGACATCCACTGCAATTCGCATAAAAGGACCGTGCGCGAAGCACCCGCGCTACGCCCCGGAACTGCTTAGGCTCCCGCGGTAACCGTCAAAACCTGGCGGCCCCGGTAGTAACCACAAGCCGGGCACACCCGGTGGGGAACATAAGGAGCAGCGCACTGGGGGCAGGAACTGATTTGCGGGACCTTCATCACGCTGTTGTAGGCGCGGCGCATCCGCTGACGGCTTCGAGACGGTTTTCTTTTAGGGACACCCATAAAATCTAAATCGTTAAAACTTCAATTTATTCAACTCGGCCCACGTCAACGAACCATCCGGGTTCTTCGCCGGGCCACTGGCTTTCTTAGCCTTGTCAGGGGCCTTCCCCGACAAACCGCGGCAATCAGCATTACACAAAGGATGCCGCGGAAAGTCGAGGAGAATATCCTCTCGCATATACGGCGTCAAGTCCACGCAGTCGTTAACCACGGACACTGCTTCCTCCCCCTCCATTGGCAGGTGCACCGCCCAATTGGGCAAATCCACATGATACTCGATCGGCTTCAGGCAGCGTACGCACTCGCAATCCAGCGTCAGATGCAGATCGCCCTGCGCCAAAATGCTGTCGTCAAGCTTCTGCACCTCAAGGTCGTACAACAACGGTTTGCCCACCTTGATGACCTCATCATGGGGGTCCACATCCAATTCCGCCACCGGCATCTCACCCTTCAGATGAACGTTTTGTGTGTCAAGATGGCGCAGATTTACAAGTAATGGCATAACCAAAAAAATTTAACCGCAAACAGATGTTAACCGGTGCGAATTCCTGTTAATCACCTTCATTCCGCCCAAATATAGCCTACTTCCCTCGCCCCCGCCTCAATCGACTTTTGAAACGTGCGCCGGACCGAACTTCTCGAACAACGCCGCCCGCACATGCACCGGCACGAACGGACTTACATCTCCGCCCAAATGCGCCATTTCCTTCACGATCCGGGAACTGAGAAACGTGTAGGTATCCTTCGGCATCATGAAAATCGTTTCGATACTCTCATCCAGTTTACGATTCATCAGCGCCATCTGAAATTCAAATTCGAAATCCGACACGGCCCGCAACCCACGCACCACCGCCACGGCCGAACGGCTTTTGACATATTCCACCAGCAAACTATCAAAGGAATCCGCCTCCACATTGCCGAGATGCTTCACCGCCTGGGACACCATCTCCAGCCGTTCCGCAATGGAAAACAGCGGCCGTTTGCTCTCGCTCCGCGCCACCGCCACGATCACCCGATCGAACAACTTGGCCGCCCGTTGAAGGACGTCCAGATGCCCGTTGGTAAACGGATCAAAACTGCCCGGATAAATCGCCGTACGCATGTCCCCAAAGCCTACCAGACCACCACCCCGGCGCGAAGCCCAAAACACAGACAGAGAAACCGCCGTGCGACACAATGTGGCGCGAACCGCCCCGAAGGGTTTGAACCGGGCGAAACACCTTCAAGTCCCGAATGCCCCATTATACTTCCATTCCCCCGTCGGTGCGTCTCCCATCCGATTCCTGAGCTCGAATCGGTCCAGCTTGGGTTCGCCTTGGGCTGATTTGGGTTCGTTTGGTAAAATTTACATTTCTGCAAATTGTCCCCTCCCGCCTCGCTCCCAAAAACCACGCCGCGCAACGGCGCCCGGCACAGCGCTACATGCCGTAACACTCCGCGACTTGGCCGAACCATGCCCTCTCCAACCCCTACCCAACGAAACCTACCCCGCACCAATGGCCAACCAAGGTGGCCCTCTAGCCCCGACCTGCGCTTCCGACGGCGCCCTCGGACAGACCACCCTACCAACCCACGCCTAATCCGCTATTGTCAAAGAACAAATCTACCGACCCCGCGATCCTATACCAGAGGGTTGGACAAATGCTGTCCAACCCCTCTACACCGGATTTCAGACGAGAAATTTAGCAACGGTTCGCCCCAGCGCCAACGCTCTGAGCCGTTTGGACGGTGTAGTTGGTTCCAATCTGCGCGTTGTTGCAAGTGATGTAGCCATCCGGCGTCAAGGCGGTGATCTTTACCGCCGTCGGACCCACAACCCGGAAAAACTTCGCTGCCTCTGCCATCTTGGGCGTAGCGATCAGCAGGCAAACGAAACCAAACGTCGAAAGGGACCGGCAAAAACGGGCGAAAGTCGTCGTCATAAAGTTGTTAAACAGTGTGCGCCGCTGCTGCTCCACAGCGCAATTATGCGCGTTTATCGGGGATCGCCAAGCCTCATCTCGCTCTGGGGAATCCGTAGCGAAACGTCGCCACCACATTTGGCAGCATTCTCCCAAAGCCCAATTTCGAGTTGAGCGATCAAAAGGAAATGATACTCTGAGTTCGGAGCGAAAGCATTTAACACCTGATTCCCTATGCCAAAATCACCCAGCAGAAAGACAGCCGACCTGGAAATCGCGATTGAAGTCGGATCGCGGCGCAGCGGGCTGGCTTCCCGGCCGACCCAGAAAGCCACCGCGCTCGCGGGACGCATCATGTACATCGAATGCAAAGCCGGCGCGCTGACCGGGGCCGCGCGCATTGGCCGCGTCACGTTTTCCAAAACCGGGCGCACCCTCTATTACGGCGGCGAGACATTCCAGAGCCTCAAGGGCGCCGGATTCAAATCCAATTATTTTTGCGTGGAAACCGGCGAGAATTATTGGATCTCCGGTCCGAAACGCCGCGGCGGCGACGCCTTGTACGGCGGCAACATCCCCATCGAAATCGATGCCGACGTCCGCGAGGAATATTGGCGCAGCATCCGCCGACAGCCCTCGCGCGCCGGTGAAACCGTGACATAGGTGACCGGGTCGCCAGCGCTCGCAAATCCCTGCTGATGAGTTTCGCCATTCATTATTTTACAGCCGAACCAATTTCGGCCGAAGCATACAAAGGCTTTCTCTGCGAGGTACAGCGTTTGTTCGGAACCTGGAGCCTTTCAGAATCTCAATACTTTCACGACGATCACCAGAGCGAGACGATGCATGAATGTTGGTTCGAGTCGGCTGGTTCGAATCCGGATGAAAGTGTTCGAGTTTACATACGTCTATCGAAATACCTAAAGAACCTTTCCAATTGGGGATTGGAGTATGAACGAGCCATTGATTTCGAAACGGGCGCCGGGCGAACGTCCCTGAGTCTGGCGGTGCAGTTGGGAGCGCTGCTGATGGCCATGCAACATTTCAAATATTTGCACGTCATCGATATAGATACCGCCATCGACGGTGAGCCCATGAATTTTCCAAGTATTGAAACGGCGGTGAAGCATCTGAGGCTTATTTTAACCAAGGAGTTTGCAGGCGCCTTCGCTGACTTAAAGGACCGGGGAATTGCCGATGAGCAGGGAAATCTCATATTGCGACACATGCCATAACGGGGCGCCCCCAACGCCGGCAAAACTCGGTGGCGCGTCCGCAGTCGATAGCTCTGAACCAGATGAAGGCGAAACTCGCTCGCATCTTTCAAGATTCCAAGACCCTTCAAAAACCCCAACGGGGTTTTATCATCCAGCCCAAGGTTGCGAGCGCGCGAGCTACCTTGGGTGGACGAAAAAAAACCTCTCAACCCTGCAAGGGTTGAATCAAATTTTCACGAAACCCATATCGCCGTGGTTCGTCCGGTGAACCACCGATATTCGATCCAACCCTTGCAGGGTAGAAAACCTCTTTGCCCGTGACCCAAGGTAGCTCGCGCGCTCGCAACCTTGGGCTGGATGCTTCAATCCCTCCGGGATTGCTTTTTTCCTGGCTGCGTTGGCTCATGTTTAGACACCGCTGGCGGGAGGGTATATCACAAAGGATACTATCTCGGGGTTGCGTCAGCGGATTCGCCGGCTGCCAAGGTCCGTTGCTGAGGTAACCAACTGAACTTTTGGCTCTCCCCTACAACCGCATTCCCCCACGACTCCACGGCACAAGGCGAGATGTTTGATTCGGTTCGCCATCGCCAAACACAGCCAACCGAATCGCGCTTGCATCCTGCACGAATGTCGCTGGCATTGTGCAGTTTATGGATGCGACTTTGATGCGTCTCGCTCGTCGCTTCCTTTCGCGCTGGCCCGAATTTCCCATTTTGCAGGCGTGCTTGCGTTCTACCTTGGGGACAATCTTTTTCGGGCGCTCCAGTATTCCCCTTCTCTTTTTAAGCCCAAAAATTATTTGTGGCGCAAAGATTTTCGGAGCTGCTGGCACAAATAATGGTGTGTAAGGAAGCAGCTCTTTGCCACGCGGAAAACAATTTTAAAACCCTGTCCTGTTCGTGACGACAGGCTGAGATCCCGGACCGTAAATCGGCGACACGGGGACCTTAAGCGCCGGTGCTGGACGACATGCCTTTTCAGGAAGTCGGAAGCCACCCGCTGGTCCCAACTGTTCAACGAGGTTCGACGAGCAGCCCGCAACGGCAAGGATGGGGTTTTTCTTTTCCGCCAGGCCTCGCTTTGGAGTTGAATCTTCACTGTCCGACGCCAAACCTTGGTCAGAGTAAAACGGTTGGGTGACCGACAGCAATGGATGACAGCATCCTGTTCCTTCTTTCCGAACCGGTTCGTCGCGAACCCTAATTTTTTCCGAAGTATTTTTGAAATGAGGGTGATTAAAGCTCGCCCTCACCCCGGCCCTCGCCCCCAGGCGAGGGGGAATTTTTCGCTGTCCTTGGTTTGAAGTTTGATTCGGTGCGTCCTTCGGCTTTCTGAAAACAACGAAGAACAACCTCTGTTCGCGGCCAAAGAACTACCTTGCGCAGAGAACGCCTGTTGGATTCTCAAAACAGAGAGATCGACGAAAGCCATTCCTTCTCCAGGGGGACCACAAAGCGCGGAGCGCTCGTCGCTTGTCGGGAAACTGACTCGTGGCGGGCTTGGGAAGCCGTTAGGTTAGGCTGAGGGCGCAATTCCGAACCGGTTCGTCGCGAACCATAATTTTTTTCCGAAGTATTTTTGAAATGAGGGTGATTAAAGCTCGCCCTCACCCCGTCCCTCGCCCCCAGGCGAGGGGGAATTTTTCGCTGTCCTTGGTTTGAAGTTTGATTCGGTGCGTCCTTCGGCTTTCTGAAAACAACGAAGAACAAGCCCTGTTCGCGGCCCAAGAACTACCCTTGCGCAGAGAACGCCTGTTGGATTCTCAAAACAGAGAGATCAACGAAAGCCATTCCTTCTCCAGGGGGACCACAAAGCGCGGAGCGCTCGTCGCTTGTCGGGAAACTGACTGGTGGCGGGCTTGGGAAGCCATTAGGTTAGGTTGAGGGTGAACTTCCGAGCTGGTTCGTCGCGAACCATAATTTTTTTCCGAAGTGTTTTTGAAATGAGAGGATTGAAGCTCGCCCTTGAGGACGAGCCCACCAAATCGTCCCTCTCAAACCGAGACGCACAGACGATTTCCCAATCCGCCCTAATCCGAGTTCGGATAGGAGCCGAGCACCTTGGCGTAGCTGCAATGCTCGGAGAGCATCGCGATGGCCTTCGCCACTTTGCGGTCGTTCATGTGGCCGTCGCAATCCACAAAGAAGAAATATTCCCACGCCTTGCGCTTGCTCGGGCGCGATTCGATTTTCGTCATGTTGATGCGGAACCGGCGGAACGGCGCGAGCGCGCGGTAAAGCGCCCCGACGCGGTGCACGATGCTGAACATCATGCTCGTCCGGTCGTTGCCGGTGGGCGGACTGCACTGGCGTCCCAGCACGAGGAAGCGCGTGGCGTTGCTGGCGTTGTCCTGGATGTCGTATTCCAGCACCGGCACCTTGTATTTCTCGGAAGCCAGCACGCCGGAGATCGCCGCTGAATTTTTTTCCTTCGCGGCAAATTCGGCGGAGCGGGCGTTCGATGACGTCTCGATGATCTCGACGCGCGGCAGATTCGCCTGCACCCAGCCGCGGCATTGTCCCAGCGACTGCGGATGCGAATAGAGTTTCTTGATCTGCGAGCGTTTGACCTTGCTCAACAGGCAATGCTGCACCGGCAGCACGATCTGGGCGACGATCTTCAAATCGCTTTCGACGAACATGTCGAGCGTGTGCGTGACGACGCCTTCCGTCGAGTTTTCCACCGGCACCACGCCGTAATCCGCGCGGTTTTTGCTGACCTCGGTGAACACGTCGGCCACCGTCTTTTGCGGCGAATAACCCAGGCTCGTGCCAAAGCGGCGGATGGCCGCCTGATGGGTGAAGGTCGCCTCCGGCCCGAGATACGCCACGGTCAGCGATTTCTCCAGCGAGAGGGCGCTCGACATGATCTCGCGATAAATGGCGCGCAACGAATCGTTCGTGATCGGGCCGGCATTCTTGCGGCAGATGCGTTGCAGCACGATGCGCTCGCGATGCGGCGCGTAGATTTCCTCGCCGGCCTTGATTTTGATCTCGCCGATGGCCAGCACATGTTTGGTCCGCTCGTTGAGCAGCTTGACGATCTGCGAGTCGAGCTTATCGATCGCCTTGCGGTGTACGGGGAGGTTCATGAACTAATTGGGAGCTACAGTTTGCAAAATTCTCTCAGCCAAATTCTTCAGCCTTCAACCGGCGGCTTTTCCTTTTTGGACTTTCGCTTTGGCTTTTCCGGCGCGGGTTCCGGCGTTGGTTCCGATTCCGCTGCCGCTTCGGATGCGGGCTCGGCGGAAGGTTCCTCCGCTTTGGTTTCGGTGGCGCTTTCCGCAGGCGCGCTTTCCGGGGCGGCGGTCTCCGCAGTGGTCTGCGGCGCGGCCTCCGTGGACACCGCCTCGGGATTTTCGGCGAGTTGCTCCGGCGGCACGGTCGCCAGGCCCGGGTCGGCGGTCATCAAGCCTTCCGGCTTTTGCACGACGATCTTTCGCAACTCATCCGCCGCCGGCAATTCATCCAGATTGCGCAGGCCAAAATATTCGAGGAACAGAGCGGTCGTGCCATACGTCATCGGACGGCCCACCACTTCCGCGCGGCCCATTTGTTCCACCAGCCCGCGATCCAGCAACGTCTGCATGACGCCATCGACACTCACGCCGCGAATCTGCTCGATCTCCGCGCGCGTGATCGGCTGGCGGTAGGCGATGATGGTGAGCGTCTCGATGCCCGGCGGCGAGAGCCGCGGCGGCCGCACGCGATGGCCGACCAGCGCCTTGAGCCAGGGGGCGTATTCGGGTTCGCTGACAAATTGCCACGCGTCGGCGACGCACGAGAGGCGGTACGTGCGCCCGGCCGCTTCGTGGTCCTTCATGAGTTCCTCGAGCGCGGTGCGCACTTCGAGTTCCTTCACTTTTTTCAGCCCGCGCACCACCTCGTCGCCCTCGGCGTGGTTGGGCGCATTGGCGAAGACCTCGCGCAGTTCTTTTACGCTCAACGGCTTTTGCGCCGAAAAGAGGATCGCTTCCAAAATGAGTTTAAGTTCCATGCGGGGCGGAGGGTGTGGAATCGTCTGCCGGACTTTCTGGGTCGCTCACGGTCGGGTCGCTCACGGTCGGGTCGCTCTGGTCATTTGTGGCGGCGGGGGTGCCGCCGGCTTCGCCGGTCTCGGGTTTCGACGGTTCCGGCTCGGTTGCCGTGGCGGCGGCCGCACCCGGCGCGGCGCGGGAAATTTCGATTTCGCCGAAGGCTTCGGATTGCAGCGCGGCGATTTGCTTGAGGCGGATCAATTCCAGCAACGCCAGAAATGTCACCACCACCTCGGAACGGCTGGTCACGCCTTCGAACAATTCGGAAAACCGGAGTCGCACGCGTTCGTGCAGCGCCTGCATCACGCGCTCGATTTTTTCGCTCACGCTCCATTTGTCCTCGAAAATCTCCCGTTGATTCTCGCGCGTGCCGGCAAAACGTTTCAGGACGGCGTTGACCGCGTTGACGAGATCGAACAGCGTGGCTTCCGCGCGATGGGCCGGCTCCTGCTCAAACTCCAGCTTGACCGGCACGCGCGGGAAAACGGCTTCCTGGCGCGCTTCCAATTGCTGCATCTGCGCGGCGGCGTCCTTGAATTTTTTATATTCGACCAACTGGCGGATCAATTCCCAGCGCGGATCCTCCTCGTCCTCGTCGGCCTCAACCTCCGCACGTTGCTCCACGGGGAGCAATTCGCGGCTCTTGATATACATGAGGGTGGCCGCCATCACGAGAAACTCGCCGGCGATTTCGAGATCCAGCAGGCGCATCGTCTCGATATATTCGATGAAGGTCGTGGCGAGTTTCGTGAGGTTGACCTCATAAATATCCACTTCCTCCTTCTTTATCAGGTAAAGAAGCAGGTCGAGCGGGCCCTCGAAGACATCGAATTTGACCTTATATTCAGCCATGCTGACTGCTGGTTTTGAACAACATCGGAACCGGGATTTTAGGTGGCGGGAGGCGAATTAGCAACGCTGGAACGGCTGAAGTTTCGATGGGGCGACATTTGGACCCCGTTCTCCACGTCCCCGAAATGCCGCCGCCAAATCCGTTAAGTTTCCGTCCCGTCCCAGCAAACATCAGCAAAGGTCAGGGGTATCGTTTGGATTAATGCAACGATCCCTTTATTTGAGCACCCGGCCCGGGCCGTGAGAGGCGCGCCCGGCGCACGGCTGAAATCCGCTCCGGGGACGACCACGTTTACGACGAACCGGAGCGCAAACAATGGCAAATCCGCTGTTGACAAATTGGGCGTCGTTGCTTAGGTTTGCGCTGTTCGGGTGACAGTACGTTTCTTCAGCGGGGTTCCCCACCCCCACCTCCTTGGCGTCTGTTGCCCGAACATTTATTTTTTTCTTTCGTTTGACTCCCGGTTCGAATTCTCATACGGTTTCAGTCCCCCTAGCGGGGGCGTAGCTCAATTGGTTAGAGCGCTGCCCTGTCACGGCAGAGGTTACGGGTTCGAGCCCCGCCGCTCCCGCCACTTTTTTCCCTGGCCCCATCATCCAGATCGGGTCGGGCTTTTTCCCCGGCGCACCCACCCGGTTCCCTCGCAACCGGGCGCTCAGAGCTCCCAGCTCAGAAACGCATTGCAAGTTCCAACACTTTGACCAAAAGGAAGTTTCGCCGGGAATTGCCGAAACCAAGGAACCTTTAATTCGAGTCGGCCGAATTAAACGATAGGGGCTCATTCTTTAATTCGGTCAGCGGATCGAAAGGCGGTCGATAAGTCACCCGGGCAGTTATTTGTAGCCTGACGGGCCAATTCCCACAGAAAATCATGGGTCATGGCGGCAAGAGTGACTTTTTCTGCCCGCAGGATCATTTTTCCGTTGCCAGAATATACTCAATCCGCTAATAGTTAAACGTATAACCCAAGTGAGTCAGCAATTACCCCAAAACCATGAACATTCCGCGCTCCCTGGCGCTGGGAGCCCTGCTCGTCACAGGCTTCTCCAGTGCATTCACCAGCAACGCCAATGACCTGACCAACGGCCTCGTTTCCTATTGGCCGCTCAATGTCATTAATGGCGACAACACCACATCCGACGGCTCGTTCGCCAATCATCTGACGGTCGTCGGCAGTCCCAGTGTGGCGCCCGGCACGAACGGTAACGCCATCGTCTTCAACGGAACTTCCCAATATCTCTCGATTTCCCACGGCACCGCCAATACCGCCACTGGTCTGCCCATTTACTCCACGGGCGGATATACAGTCTGCCTGTGGGTCAAGGGCGCGGCGCAGACAGCAAAATACCTCTTCACCGAGGGGAGCACGGCGAGCAATAACCAATTGTTGTTGCTCCAGAGCGGCAATGCCGCCGGCAACAACACCAAGCTGGACGTTTTGCTCCGCAACGACAACAACACGACCTTGTTGAATCATGTGGTTTCCACCGCCGTGGTATTCAACAACGCGTGGCATCACATCGCGTGGACCGACGACAACGGCGTCTGCAAGATGTATGTGGACGGCAACCTCGATTCCTCCTTCGCTTACACCAACAACAACTCGTCTTTCAGCTTTAATACCACTGCCGTCGGCGCCCTGGTCCGGGCGAGCGCGAGCGGTTTCTTTAACGGCACCATTGACGACGTGGCGGTTTGGGAACGGGTTTTAACAGCAAGCGAAATCCAGGAGTTCCGCACCAATGGCCTTGCCACCCCGGTGGCTGCCCGTGCACCCGCATTCAGCAAGCAAATTCCCGCAAGCGTCACCAAAAACGTGGGTGACTGGGTGCTTTATTCCGCCAGCGCCATCAATAATCGTCCCTTCACTTATCAATGGAACAAAAACGGCTCGCCCATCTCCGGCGCCACCGACAGCACCTATCGCGTCTTGGACCTCACCACGAACGATACCGGTGACTTTTATTCCGTCACGGTGGCGAATGACACGGGCAACACGACGAGTTCCAACTCAGTGATTACCGTGACTCCCGATCCAACGCCCGCATTGGCAAGCGGCATTATTTCCTACTGGCCGCTGGATTTCGTGACGACCGATGTGACCACCACGAACACGCCAGATCTTTATAGCGGCTACAACATGATTCTCGCACTGATGGATTCAAACAATCTCGTGACGGGTAATTTTAGCAACGCCCTGTCGTTCGATGGATTCGTGCAATACACCACCCGCTCGGGCGGTTACGCGGTTTACAACAATCTGAATTACACCGTCTCGATGTGGGTGAAAGGAGACGGTCTGACCCAGAACGACCGGCGCGTCTTCTCGGAAGGCAACAGCACCAACGCCAACCCGCTCTTCACCATCGGCACGGAGTCGGCCGGCGCCACCCAGAACGCCAGTGTCCATATTCGCAACGACGCCAACTCCACCTTGATGGACCGGCGGCGCTCCACCCGCGTGGTGTTCGATAACACCTGGCATCATCTCGTGTGGACTGATGCCAACGGCAAGGGAAAGCTCTACATCGACGGCCATCTGGATGAAACGGATTATACTTATAACCGGGGGTCGCTGACTGCGGACCGCACGTCGCTGGGCGCCGTGCAGCGCTCCGGAATCGGAAACTTTTATTTCGGAGCCATCGACGAAACCGCCACCTGGAGCCGGGTGTTGTCCTGGACGGAAATTCAAATGCTGTTCACCAGCGGCGTGCCCGCGCCTGTGGCGGCGGTGCCGCCGAGCATCGTGGCGCACCCGGTTGACCGCACGAACGGCGTTTTCGCGGGCGACGCGGTCAGCTTTTTGGTGCAGGCCACCGGCACGAGTCCGTTGAGCTATCAATGGCTGAAAAACGGCGTGGCCATTTCCGGGTTGAGCAATCCCTCCGCCGTGACCAATCCGCTGGTGCTGCCCAACGTTCAGGGAGTCGATGCGGGAAGTTATTCCGTCGTGATCACGAACTCGGCCGGGGCGAAAACCAGCAGTATCGCGCAGTTGAGTGTCACGCCTTACACCCCGGCCACCAACGGCGAAGTCCTCAAGCTCGACTTTGGCTTGACCGGCACACCCAATCTGGCGCCGGGCTTCTCCGAAATGAACGTGGGAAAGAACGGGACAAATTTCAACGGCGTCGGAGTTTCCATTTCCGCCATCGGCACTTCACTCGCCGAACGGGCCCGGCTGACTGCGCCGCTCGTAACGAACAGCCCTCCGTTCATGACGCAGGACCTGGTTTACAACGATTTCGTATTTGCCAACAGCACCGCTGATGGCACAGGCATTCGGATTCAGATTGAACGCCTGGCGACGAACACCACCTACGCCCTGACCATCTGGTCATTCGACCCCGCCAGCCCCGGCGGTCGCGTCTCCGATTGGACGGAGACCGCCTCGGGCAGTCCCATCCCGATCCAGACCGGCTACACTTTCGATGGCGCGTTCCCGCCCACGAATGATTTCAACAACGTGCTGGGCGGCCTGGTCACTTCGTCAGCCAGCGGCAAACTTCAGATCGAAGGTGTGCGCCACGGCGGCACCAGTTTTGCAGTATTCCTGGACGGCCTGCGACTCGTGGCCAATCCGGTGCCGAACTCGCGCATCCTCGGCACGCTCGCGGCGGGCGGCAATCTCTACGTCCAGGCGGTCGGCGAATATCCGGGCCAGGTCATCAACTTCCTGCAGAGCACCAACCTCGCTGGCGGGACCTGGGTGCCGGTGGATTCCGGCGGACCAATTTCCACCAATGGCATGGTGGTGACGGCGCAATTTCCAATCAGCCCAACCCGGATGTTCTATCGCACGGCCAGTCCCCGGTGACCGCCGGGTACTTCGGCGAAAGTGAGTTGCCATGAGCAATCCTGAAATCCGCAAAAAGAACCCGGCTTCGGCCGGGTTCACCTTGATCGAATTGCTGGTCGTCATCGCCATCATCGCCATTCTCGCGGCGCTGCTGTTGCCGGCGCTGGCGTCGGCCAAGGCGAAAGCCGTGCGGATCGCCTGTGCCAACAACCTCAAGCAGATCGGCCTAGGCATGCACATTTATGCGACGGACAGCGCGGACCGGGTGATCGAAACGCGGCAACAGTTTATTCAAGTGGCGATCAATCCGCCGGAGGCGACTCTGGCCAAAGTGGTGGGCCTTTCGATCCAAAATAACACCAACAACAGCATCTGGAATTGCCCCGGCCGTCCGAAAAAATATCCCGTCTTTGAATCCGCCTACAATCAATGGCTCATCGGTTATCAATATTTCGGCGGCATCACCAATTGGGTCAACCCGGCGGGTTCCTTTCCTTCATTCAGCCCGATCAAGCTCAGCACCGCACGGCCTCATTGGGTGCTGGCGGCCGATTTGGTCGTGCGTGCCAAGGGTGCTCCTTGGGGCACCTTCGCCGATCCACGGGATGCGGATATTTTCACGGGCGCGCCGCCGCATGCCAAAAATGGCGGCTTTCCGGCGGGCGCGAATGAAGTGTTCGTGGATGGCTCCGTGAGCTGGATCAAATATCAGCGGTTGCGGTTTTTGCACAGTTGGGATTCCGCAAACCGTTCCTGCTATTTCTATCAAGACCCCACCGATTTGCCCGCGAACCTGGTCGCGCGCTGGGACAACGCGGCGCTCATGATCAGCCCCTGAAGGTGCAACGAAATCGTTTCCCAGTTTTGCTGGCCCTATTCGCGGCGGCGGGCCTCGCCCTCACCGCCGGCGCCCAAGGCAACCTGCTCCCGCTCGCCCCCGATGGCGCTTACACCTGGTATAACGATCCGCGCGCGCTGTTTCACAACGGCAACTTGTATTTCGGCTTCGTACGCAGCGATGGAGCCTCCACCCTGAGCCTGCTCGACATGCAAACCGGAATTGTCCGGAGCCTGTGGACGAGCACCTGGTCGCAGTTTGACGATCACGATAACCCGGGCCTGTTGTCACTTCAGGATGGCCGCCTGCTGGCGATTTACGCGCGGCATGGTTCGGCCAACACTTTCAGCTATCGTCTCTCGCTGACAACCGATCCGGTCAACTCTTCGCTCTGGGGCGCGGAGCAGACGAGCGCCCCCACCGGCGCCGGCGTCACTTATTCAAATCCCTATCAACTGGCGGCCGAGGCCGGCAAGGTTTACAACTTTTGTCGCGACCTGAATTTCAACCCCACCGTTCTTACTTCCACCGATTCCGGCAATGCCTGGTCTGCGCCGCAATTATTCATCAAGACCGGCACCGGCAGCACCCGGCCCTATGTCAAATATTGTTCCGACTATTTCAGCCGCATCGATTTTCTATATACCGACGGCCATCCCCGCGATCTCAATAATTCGCTCTATCACCTGTATTATCAGGGCGGCGCGCTTTATCAAACTGACGGCACATTTTTGAAAAGCTTTGGCAGCCTGCCATTGCTGCACGATGCCGGGGAGCGCGGCACCGTCATTTACCAATACAGCGCCGCCGACACCTCCGACTTCAATGATCACATCCCGCTCGGGCGCGCCTGGTGCTGGGAAGCCGTTTACCAAACCAACAACCATCCTGCGTGCGTGTTCACGGTCCAACGCGATCTCGTCACCGGCCCCAGTTGGACCGATGATCGGATCTATTATTATTACGCCCGCTGGACCGGCACGAACTGGCAGAAGCGGTTTATCGCCCACGCCGGCCGGCCGCTTTATTCCACCGAGGATGACTACGCGGGCGGCATCGCGCTCGATCCGGAGGATCCCACCGTGGTTTATATTTCGACCGACGCGGCCGATCCGTTCAACCTCACCACCATCACCAACGTTCCGTTGGGCGCGCATTTCGAACTCTACAAGGGCGTAACCACCAACGGCGGCTTGAGTTTTTCCTGGAGCGCCATCACGACCAACTCCACCGTGGATAATTTCCGCCCGTACATTCCCCGCAATCGCCAGGGCCGCTCCGCCCTGCTCTGGTTTCGCGGCTCCTATCCGACATTTACCTCCTACAGCACCGCCGTCGTGGGACTTTTCGGCACTGGCTTTTCGGCGGGCGGCTTGCTCGCGCATTGGCCCCTGGATTCCGGCACCACCACCACTCCCGATTTCGCGCTCGGCAATAACCTCGCCGTCAATGGTGGAACTTCGTTCGTTTCCGGCGTCATCAGCAACGGGTTCTCCTTCGACGGCAGCGCTCGTTACCTGGGTATCGCACACGACCCCGCCGGAACGAACGGCTTGCCTGCCTATCAGCCCGGACGAGCACTGACCATTGCGGCATGGATTCGCGGCACACCGCAAACGGCGAAATATTTCTTCGCGGAAGGGAGCACCACCAATACGAGCCCGCTTTTCCTGCTGCAGAGCGGACAAACCGCCGCCGTGAACAACAAGCTCGATGTTTTGATTCGAAACACCGCCGCCGGCACGCTCGTGAATCATGCCGTTTCAACCCGCACCGTGCTGGATGGAACGTGGCATCACATCGCGTATGTGGATAACGTCGGCGCCGTTCAAATTTATGTGGATGGGCAGGCGGATACAAATTTCACCTACGTTCCCGCCGGGACATTTGCCCTCAACACCACGAGCCTCGGCGCGCTGGCGCGCAGCTCGGTCACGGGCTTTTTCAACGGCGCCATGGACGATGTCATTGCCTGGACCCGTGCCCTCACACAGTCCGAGGTGCAATCGGTGATGAGCAACTCGGTGCCGGTGCCGCTTTTGATACCGCCATCGATCGCGGCGCAGTCCACCGGCAGCACCAACGCGATGGGGGACTACGTCAGCTTCTCCGCGCAGGTGCTCGGCGATTCGCCACTCAGTTATCAATGGACCAGAAATGGCCTGCCCCTGGCCGGCCAGACGAATCCAAGTCTCCTCGCGCCCACGTCCGCCAGCGGCTCGAACTATTTTACTTTGGTCGTCACCAACCTGGGCGGCTCCATTACCGGTGCGCCCATTCCGCTCGTGGTGCTGCCGGATCCGCCGGCGAACATTTCCTCCGGAGTCATGTCGTCGTGGCCGCTGGATACGGTGACGAATATTTCCGGGAGCTTCACTTCGCCGGACGTGTACAGTCACAATGACCTTTTGCTGAATTTCATGGACGGCAGTCATCTCATACCCGGCCGTTTTGGAAACGCCTTGTCGTTCGACGGCGTCCAGCAATATGCCCGGCGCACCTCTGGTTTTCCCATTTACCTGACCACCAACTACACCATTTCCCTCTGGGTGAACGGCGCGCCGGGCCAGTTCAATAAACAGGTGTTCGCCGAGGGCGGCGCGAGCGGGGATTTTTTCCTGCTGGGCACCGAAAACGCCACGCCCGCCGGACCTTCACTCAACGTCAAAATCAATCCCGGCACGGCCGATCGCAAATCCACCCGGCCGGTTTTCGACAACACCTGGCATCATGTCGTGTGGGTGGACGAAAACGGCCGGGCCCGGCTCTATGTGGACGGCACGCTGGATGATACTGATTTTAGCTACGTGCGAACTTCGTTGACGCTCGACTCCACCGCGTTGGGCGCATTGGTGCGGGCGAATCCCGCCAACTATTTCGCGGGCGCGCTGGATTCGGTTGCCGTCTGGAACCGGCGGTTGACGTTGACGGAAATTCAGCAGGTGGCCACGAATGGCCTCCCTTCCCTGCCCTCACAGGTCGCTCCGGCGATCTTCACGCAGCCGCAATCCAGGACCAACGGCGTCTTTGCCCAGGACCCGATCAGCTTTTCCGTTTTGGCTACCGGCACCGGCCCTCTCCACTATCAATGGCGGAAAAACGGCAGCGATATTCTCCCCGCCGATAACCCAGGCGCGCTCACCAGCGTGCTCCATTTCACGGCGGTCCAGCCCGGCGATGCCGGCCTGTATGATGTGGTCGTCACAAACGTGGCGGGGTCGGTGACCAGCGTTGTCGCGCAACTGACCATCGTCAATTACTCGCCCGTCACAAATGGCACCGCATTGCTGCTCGATTTTGACCTGACCGGAGCGGCGAACGTCCAGCCCGAATTTCAAGCGTTCACGTTGAGTGGGAACGGCGCCGTTTTCTCCAATCAGGTTCAGGTCACCCTCTCGCCCATCGGAGCGATCAACCTCGCGGAGCGGCAGCGTTCCGCCGCGCCCCTCGTCGCCAATAACCCGCCCGCATTGAACCAGGCGCAACTTTACAACGATTTTGATTTTGCCAACGGCACGGCGGACGGGACCGGCTTGAGCATCCTTATTTCAAGACTGTCGCCGAACACTCCTTATGGCCTGACCATCTGGTCATTCGATCCGCAAAGTCCGGGCCTGCGAGTTTCGGATTGGAGTGAGACTGCTTCGGGCACGCCCATTCCCATTGTCACGGGCTACACATTCAACGGCAGCCTACCACCCGCCGCCGATTATGATTACACTTTTGGCGCGGTCCTGACTTCATCACCATCAGGCCAGTTGCAGATTCAAGGTGTGCGTCACGGCGGAACCAGTTACGGAGTTTTCGTCAACGGACTCCAACTCGTCGCCAATCCCGCCCTGCGTGTGAGCGATGCCCGGACGGCGCTTAACGGGAACTTTCAGCTCACGGTGCAAATCCAGTTTCCCGGCCAGGCGGTGACTTTCGAAGAGAGCAGCACCCTCGCGCCCGGAAGCTGGCAGGCCGCTACCAATATGGCTAATTTTCAAACGCACGGACCTACTGTAGTCGCGGAATTTCCGCGGAGCGCGAACCAGAAGTTTTATCGCGCTGTTCGCCAGTAAATATAAGAAGCCCGGGGCAGGCGCGAAAGAGTTTGGATCCCACCAACCCGCCACAAGGGATGGACATGGAGGAAAGAAAAGAACAGCCTCAAGTCTTTATGCGTGAACACCGCCGGTGATTTATGAACCAAGTTTGTCGCTTTTTCCCGCATAACATTCGTGCGTGCCTGGCAGCCGTGTTTGCCTTGAGCGGATTGCTCGCGGCCCCGCGCGCCTGCGCCGCCGAGCCGCTCGCCCTTGGCGGTCGCCGGGAATTATTCGTCGATAGCTACCTGATTGCATCGAAGACAAATGTTCAGTTGACGTTGCATGAACCGCGCGACGAGGGGATGGTGTTGAAATTTGATGCGCCAACGGAAGGCCCGTTTTGCGGCTATGTCACGGTGATTCAGGAGAGCAATCGCTTTCGTGTGTATTACCGTGGCAAGGATGCCGCCGGCCGGGATGGCGAGAATGAACTAACCTGCGTCGCGGAGTCGCCCGATGGCCGCGACTGGACCAGGCCCAATCTGGATTTCATCGCGACGAAGGCCGGCAAGGGAAATAACGTGATTCTGTCGGAGCCTCCCTTCGCTCATAACTTCAGTCCCTTCCGCGATTCCAATCCCAAGACTCCTGCGGAGCAAAAATACAAAGCCATTGCAGGCTATCAAAACAGCGGACTCAAGGCTTTTGCCTCACCCGACGGCCTGCGATGGCAGGCTATGCAGGACAAGCCGGTGCTAACGACGAATGACGTGCCGTTCAAATACGTTTTTGATTCGCAAAATGTCGCCTTTTGGTCGGCGGCCGAAAATCGCTATCTGCTCTATTTCCGCGTTTACAAGGACAAGATGCGGCGCATCGCGCGCGCGGAGAGCACAAATTTTCTAAATTGGGAAAAGGTGCATTTGATGGAGTACCGCGGCGCCGATGGCCGGCCCGCGCCCGTGGAGGAACTCTACATCAACCAGACGCATCCTTATTTTCGCGCCCCGCAGATTTATGTGTCGCTGGCCGCGCGCTTCATGCTGGGGCGACAGGTGCTGACCACGGACGAAGCGAAGGCCATCGGCGTTCATCCCTCTTATTTCAAGGATGTGTCCGACGCCGTTTTCATGACGTCGCGCGGCGGAAATATTTATGACCGCACCTTCATGGGTGCTTTCATCAAACCAGGCATCGGCGCGGAAAACTGGGTCTCGCGCACCACCTACCCCGCACTCAACGTCGTGCAAACCGGCACAAACGAAATGTCGATTTACGTCAACCAAAGCTATGCGCAACCGACCGCGCATCTCCGCCGCTACAGCATGCGACTCGACGGCTTTTCCTCCCTGCGCGCCCCGCACGAAGGCGGCGAGTTTGTCACGAAACCAATCAAGTTCTGCGGCAGCCGTTTGCTGATGAATTTTTCCACCTCAGCAGCCGGCGGCATCAAAATCGAGATCCTCGACGAAGCCGGCAAACCCATTCCCGGCTACACCTTCGCCGACAGTGTCGAATCCATCGGCAACGAAATCGAACGCGCGGCGCGGTGGAAGAGTGGCACCGACGTCGGCAAACTCGCCGGCCAGCCGGTGCAATTGCATTTCAAAATCAAGGACGCCGACCTCTTCGCCATACGGTTTGCGGAACAGATGTAGCGAGCAGCGCATGGACCCGGCCCCACTGCCCTTGCGCAGCCATTTGATTTAGGTTGGAGGTAGCTGCCGAGGCGAGGCCATCCCACACCGCCTGCCGCACCTCAATACTCCGCAAGGTCATCGCGAAACTCTCGACTTTGATGCGCGATAAAACTCCAACCAAAGGTACGCAACGATGCATGCTAAAATTAATAGGACGAACAGAACCCCAATTGCGTTGCCAGATTCGGCTATGAACGAAGAAAGCGAATAGAAACAGAACACGAAATAGCCCCCAATCACCGTCAGTGCGCTCGCTGCTGCTCCCCGCGAAAAAACTCTGACCTGCTGTTGTGCGCGGGCCGGCAGCCGGACAAACCCGAGTGCTGCAAAGCCGCCTGCGATCCCGATGGCGGCGACATAAAGCAACCGATATGGATCGGAAGAGAAATAGCGAACTGTCTCGTTCGCGAAGAATTCCCGCACCGTATCCACCAGAAGCCAGGCAGTTACCAATGTCGCGGCGATGATGATGCTCCATCCTTTCATACCCGTGCGAACGTGAAGTGACGGCTTCTGGCGCAAAGACTTCGCAATCGCAGCCACAACCGGCACAGAATGATTCCGCCCTCAAGGATCAACGCCCCAATTGAAACACTGAATTTGAGTTCTGAAATTGCGCCCTTCATCGCGCCTATTAAAATTTTGGCCACGCGTACGCAACCATTTTCCAAAAAGCCGCGATGTGTTTGAAGTTAAGGAAAACCAACAAGATAAGAATAATCCACGCGCACACCCGCAGTCCTTCACGCGCCATCTGGCGAAGTATCTCTCGATCTGAGCCGGCGTCGGGCTCAACAGATGGGGCAGGAATTTCCTCAACTAATTCCGAGGAAGCCGGCAGCATCCGTGGCGCTGATCGCAAAACATCGTAACTCCGGTAACGCATGCCGATGGCCTGCGGGCGGACGTGAAATCTCCGTTCACGATGGGGACGCCGAGGGTCACTGCCGGAGGTGCGGGAGTGTGCTGACCGTCCCGAGTTCTTTTTCTCGTTTGGTTGAGAAACGGAATCTTTGCGGTCCACGCCACCCATGTCAGGAGTTTAACTCACGATCGCATCCCGTCAAGGCGGCGGGATACCGGTAAGTGGGCGAGGCGCGAAAGGACGCCCGCCCTTCGCAAAAACCCTACCTGGCCTGTACCCAGGTCAGTGCCGCGTTGTGGCTGTCTTCCTTGTAGGCGACACCACCGTAGAAGCCGGGCAGCGGCTGCGGTTCGCGATAGTGGGGAATCGTCAGGAGATATTGGCCGGGTTCCTTCGCGTCGAAATGCAGGAAACCTTCCGCATCGGCGGTGATCTCATGGTCCTTTTCGTCGGGGCCGCGCAACGTCGCGACGGCGTTGGGAAGCGGCTTGCCGCGAAAATAAGCGCGCACTTCGCCCGGCTTGCCGGTGGGCACGAGGTCCAGGGTCAGCAGCGGGGTGGAGGCGCCGCCGTTCTCCGGCTGCCAGCGCGCGTAGAAAATCGGCTTGCGGCCGCCGCGCACCGTGAAGGTCGTTTCCACTCCGGCGACATTGGTCACCGTGGTCCCGGCGATTACGAAATGATCCGCCTTCTTCTGCGCGTCGGCGCGCTTGGGCGAATTGGTCACCACCATGAATGTCACGGGCGGGGAAAGGCTGTCGAGATAACCGGGCGACTTTTCGAAGGCCGTGCCGGGTTCGGCAAAACGAACCACGAGCTGGCCGTCTTTCGGCTCGATCCAGATGGTGTGCGCCGAAACGGTGGATGCGGCGGCGATAAACAATGCGGCAAACGCGCCGAAATAAGAACGAATCATGGCGATGATCTTTAAATATTTAGTGGGCGGCAGCCGCGGCCGGGGCGTTGTCCGCGCTGACCTGTTGGACCGCGAGCGGTTTCGCGGTGGGCGTGAGCAGTTCGAGATCGCCGCGTTTTTCCTCACCGTCTTCACCACCGAGGACAATCAACTGGCCGCCGCTGGCGGTCACGATGCGATGCGCCATGCGGGGATGTTCCAGCTTGCCGACAACTTCCCAGGATTTTTCATCCGCCGAGAGGCGTAACAAATCGCCCTTGAAAGCGGTCACGTAGATCCGGCCGTCCTGCGCGATGGCGGAGCAGCTAAAGCCCTTGTATTTGCCGGCCGGGATGCTGGGGCCTTCGCTCCAGGTGCCCGCGGCAATGTCATACACTTCGACATCCGTGGTGGGCTCGTTGTTGCTGTCCATGCCACCGATGCAAAATACTTTCGAGCCGGTGGTCGCCAGCGCGAGCGCACGGCGTTGGAACGGCTGCGGAAATTCCTTCCAGCCCGCCTTGGTATTGGCGAGGTCGAGGACAAGCGCGTTTTTGGGCCAGACCGGCTTGTTCGTGCCACCGTCGAGCTGCCAGCCGCCGGCGACGTAAATCTTGTTGCCCACCACCACGGCATCATGGCTGGAACGCACCGCCGGCAACGACGCTACGTTCTCCCACTTCCCCTGTTTCACGTCGAAACGCTGCACGATGTTCGTCGAATACAGGTCCTGCTTTTCGTTCGCGTGATTACGCGCGGCCATGCCGCCGATGCGATACACAAATCCGTCATGCGCCACGAGCGGCACGCCTTGCGACGCTGCGGCGGAGGGCAATTTCTCCCACGATTTGCCATCCTTGAGATTCAGCCGGTTGAAGGAGCCGCTCACCATTTCCTGGTTGTAATCATGGCGCTCGCCTTTGTGACCGCCGAACACATACAGCCAGCCGTCCGAGGTGACGGCGCCGAAGCTGGTGACGGTTTCCGGCATTTTGGGCAGCGTCTCCGCTGCGGATAAAGTGACAGCATTCATAATAACAGCGCCCGCCATGGCGGCTGCGCAACCCACGGTAAAAGATCTTAACATTCGTTCAAAATAGAGGAGGCGGCGAGCTTCCGCTTTCGGCAGGTTGCGAACTATTAGCGGACGGTTGCGCAAGCCACCGCCAATAAAAGGCAAGCGGCCGGGAGCGAAGCGTTCAGGGTTACGGCACCGTGTCCGCATGATCAATCACAGGCTGGCCGCATCCTCATCCATTTTCCGACGAAGCCCGGCGGACGTTGCTTTTAGCTGATTCCCCCACCCCTACTTGTGAGACGTGTCAAAAAGGCGACTTCACGCAAACCGACCGCGAAAGCCTCCCGCGCCGCGGCAATGGTCGAAGCCGCCTCTCCATTCGCAGAAGCGCCGGCGTGGAAAACAGTGGAATCAGGCTGGCAGCCGTTGTTTGGCAGCTACCGCAATCTTGGATTCAGCTTTGAGTGGCACGAGTTCACCACGAAGGAGGATTTCGACTGGGCGCAAAGCTTTCATCCCGGGAGCATTGAATTGTGCCTCAACCTCGATGGACGCGGGACGCTGGGAGACGGGGAACGAACCGTGGAACTCCTGCCGCAGATGTGCTCCTTTTATTTCCAGGGATCGCCGCCGCTCTCGGCCACCCGTCACGCCCGGGAAAAGCATCGTTTCATCACCGTCGAATTTTCACCGACGTTTCTTGAAACACACTTTGCCAGCCAGACGGAAAGCCTGCACCCGCTGGTGGGCGCGGTGATTCGCAAGGAAGCCGTCGAATCTGTGGTGATGCCTGCGGAGCGACTTGTGCTCGCGTTGCGTCAGGTAGTGGAGGGGCTGAAGCATTGCCCGGTATTCAAGCCGGCGCAGGAGGCGTGGTTTCTTTCCAAGGCGCTCGAAGTCGCCGCGCACCTTTTCTTCCGTCCCGCGAATAACGAACAGCGCTACACGCGTACGCAACTACTGGCGCAGGAGCGCGTCGAAAAAGCCAAGCAAGTATTGCGCGCGCGCATGCAGCACCCGCCCTCCCTGGAGGAACTTGCGCAGATGGTCAGTTGCAGTCCGTTTTATCTAAGCCGCCAGTTCACCCGCGAAGGCGGCATGACGATGCAGCAATATCTACGGCAGATTCGGATGGAACGCGCCGCGGAATTATTGCGCAGCGGCAAATGCAACGTCACTGAAGCCGCGCTCGACGTGGGCTACAACAGCCTGAGCCATTTCAGCATGGCGTTTCACGAGACGTTCGGTTGCTGTCCGGGACTCTATCCTTTGAAGACGCCCACCCAGCGAAACGCGGTGAGCGAAGAAAAATTGAAGGCTGTCTGAGAAATTATTGTCCCAGAACCCAATCGGGACGGTCGGCGCGATTGCACCAATGTCGCATATCCTGCATCCCTTTGAGATCCAGTATCTCGGCATGACCGTCGAGCGTGGCGCTCACGGCGCGAGTACTGAGCCGCGGCGCCACATTGCCCCACAAATTGGGAGAGGCCGTCGGAGAATAGTCCGCCGACCATTGCCGCGTGCGCAGATACGGCGGCGTCACCTGATAGTATCCTTCGGAGGTGGTGCCGACGATGGTTGAGCGCGCCGAGATGAAAACCATCAGATCGCTCGGCTTGCGCGCCTCGGCGATTTTTGTGATCACCGTGCCGCTGCCGAACACCGCATTGGCGTCCGCCGCCGGAAATTCGGTTTGATTTCCACCGATGAAAAAGGAATTGATGCCGAGCGAGGGATAAAGGCTCACGGAATAAACATAATCCCCGTGGCTCGAAGACCGAAGCTGCGCCAGCTTTGCGCGATTCACGCCGGAATAAATCGTCTCCATCGAACCCGACAGATACGGAACCATGCGCCAGGGATAACGCGCGTTTTCCGGAAAGCCCAACAGCGCCCCTTTGTCGTCAACCGCGTTGGTATCGGACATATAGCCGGGGAACACCGCCCCGTTCTGATCGTCCCCGTACATTTGTACACCGAGCATGAGCTGACGGGCCGCGGAGATTTCCTCAACGCGCCGCGCCTTGGATTTCGCCTTGGCGAGCGCCGGCAATAGCATGGCCGCAAGAATCGCAATGATGGCCACGACCACCAGCAACTCTATCAGCGTGAAGCCGCGATGGGAATTTCGCCCGTCGCTACCTCGGCTTCGATTTGGGAAACGCTCACACATCGAGGCAAAAAGGTAACAGGTGTGCATTTAAAGCGCTTTCGCTCGCTTGCCTTTTATTTGCGGCGGCTTGCGGTCGCTGTGCGGGCAGGTTGGGCCGCGCACAGCGACCACGAGTGAGGTTTGAGGTCACCCGCGCCTTGAAGATTATTGTGTCGCTGGACGATAGAACCGCACGGCATTGGTCGCATTTGTGTCCCGCCACACGGCATAAACCGGAGAGGGGTACGTCAGGTTGGTTCCGCTCTTCGCCAGCCAGGGTGAGGAATAGGTTAGGACCGGATTAGTAACCGTCTGCCAGTTCGCCAGATCGGTGGACCAGCGAATGGAATAGGCACGACCGGGAGCAAACGTGAAGTGCAATTCGCTGATATTGGTTTTATGGTCCGCCGATAGCACTTTGAACAGATTCGTGGACGCGCTCGGAATCGTTCCGGCGCGATATTCGCCCAGGTTGTTCACGGTGTCGCCATCCGTGTCACCGGTGGCGGTGCTGAGAAGATTGCCAAAGTAGAAATTCTCCCAATCGTCGGAGAGGCCGTCGTTGTCGCCATCCACATTGGCGCGGACGATCTCACCTTCGAGGTCCAGCAACGGATGCTGTGCGGCCGTGGCAATGCCACTAAACAGGGTGTAAAACGCCGGGAATTTCGCCGGGGCGGGCGGGATGCTGGAGGCGACGAAACAACTGGCCATGAAGCTCAAGTTGCCCTCGTTCAAACCCCGCTGAAGATACCCGTAAATCAGCGGATCATCGAGGTTGATGTCAAAGGTGAGCTGGCTCCCGGTGGGCATCAACTGCCCTTCGGTGACGTTGGTCGACTGGCCGACCGCGAACGGCGCGACTTCATAGGGAGTGGTGACATATTCGGTATTATTGTCGCCCACATTGTTCGACACATCCACCAGCACGCCGTTCGTATCAAAGCCGGCGGCATAGGCGACACGGTTCGTATAATAGACATCCGACGGGCCGGCCGCCCAGGGACCGGTCTGCGGATAATTGGTGGATGCCCACGGAATCACGACCTCCGCTTCGTTGGTGTAACTGCCGCGAAAACCGGCCCCGAAAAGCTCCACGGGGTAATTGGTGGTCGGTGCCGCCACGTATCGCGAGTCGTTGGTCGGATAATAGCTGCGGTAGTCTCGCAGCGTACCGGTGTAGACGTATTGGCCACCGGTCGCAATGGTCAGCGTTACCCGCGCGCGTCGGATGACGTAGTTCTTTGCGCCCTGGCCGGACGGAACGCGATTGGTTGTATTCCAGCCGATGAGGTACTGGGCGTCTCGGGCGTCGAAGCCCGGGTCTCCCAGCGCTCCGAACGCGCTCGCGGTTCCGCGGGTGCCCGAGCTGAAGTCGGAAGCCAGGTAATTCCACCGGGTGATCGCGGGTTGCTGGCTTTGCAGTTTGAACGGCTGCTGCAAGAACGTGGTGTAGTCGACAAAGTTTGCGCCGAGCGTGTTGGTCGCCGCCGTGTCCAGCATGATTGAATCAAGGCTCACACTCCCGCCGTTGCCACTGAAGGCAATCGTGTAGTTGCTGATGCCGAGGCTGGCGAGATCCCACTGCCAGAGCGAGGAAATTGCGTAGCCCATGCCGGAAACGCGATTGTATTCGTAACGAAACAACGGGGCCAGCGTGTGGATGCCGGTATCATTGGAATAGATCAGCGAGACGGTATTATAGTTGAGTTCGTTGCCGAGCGTGCGCATCTGCAATACGACCGTCGCGAGCGTATAAGGCACGGCGTCATCGAGCGTGAACGAGCTGATCCCGGTGCTGTATATATTGTCCCCCGCCAGAAAAGCGCCGGCGTTGGTTTGGGTCACCAACGCACCGGTGGTGGAACCGGGTTGATCCGGCAGATTGCCCGGCGCGCCCACGGGCACCGTGAAGGTTTCCCAATAGCCATACTCCGTATTGGCCATGCCGCGAAAGTGCGGGGCGACAAATCCATTGGTGGCGGCGTTGGTTGCAATGGGTGCGGCCGCCAGGGCCAGCGCCGTCAACGCCAGACCGGCGCAATTCCTGGGATTCCAATTATTTACTTTTCCGATTTTCATAAAATGTGATCGAGCCGAATGAGCGACCAACGTGAGTCGCAACGGTGATCACGCTATCAAAGGGACGCGTGCGTTTGCTCCCGGCAGATTGCCGAATGTTAGCGGAGGATTGCGGCAGGCGCTCGATTGCACGCCCGTGCTTGCGAAATTGTTGCGGTCAATTGCGCAAAACGCGTTTTCAACGCAAATGACGGAGCGCTTGCGCCAATAAAGGATTGGCGCTCGTCTGACTGAAATCAGTTGTCGGAGAGTTACTTTGCCGAAGCAGGCAATGCGGACGTCACGGGTAATCCCGCCTGCGGCACCGCTTGATTATAGTCTTCGCCCAGAAAGGCTGCAGCCGTGGCCGCGATCTGGCTTTGCGTCACAGGATCGCACGAGGTCCGCTCGCCCAAAGCCTTGGTATCCGGTCCCATGAATGCCATCCAGATGTTTTGCGCCCCGTCGATGCTCTTGCCGTGATGCTTCCAATTCTGCGGCGCATATCCACGTCCATGATCGGTGGTCAGGATGAACGTCGTTTTGTTGCGATATTGCTCGATGGACTGAACCGTCTCCCAGAGACGCCGCACGTACTCATCGAACTGATGCGCGGCCCACAACACTGTATCGTAGCGTCCCGCGTGCGCCCAGTGATCGGTTTCGAGAAAGCCGATGAACATCACGCGGGGATGGTGTTCCACGAGATAATCGCGTGCCGCTTGAAATACAAAGGCGTCATAAACCTCCGCGGTATTCGCGGGCGTCGTGTCGCGGATCAACTCATTCAGCATCGCCATTTTTGGGTTTGGTGACTGCCCGGGAACTGGCTCCCAACCGCCCATCACGGGAAAGCCGCAACGCTCGCGGTTGATGATGAATGGCGTCACATCCCAGGCGCTGAACGCCGCAACGGAATTGGTGAACGCCGCTTTGCGATGCAGCCATTCCAAGACGGTCGCGCGTTGATTCAGGATTTTATCGTTGCTCGTGATGTTGGAATTGGCGTAACCGGTGAGGATTTCGTTGTAGCCAGGATAAGAAAACCGTTTGTCGTTGGTAATTTGCGCCGTACTGCCCTTTTTCTGATTCCCATAGATCTGCCCCTCGCTCGCGATCGTATTCCACATGAACGGCATCAACGCCTTGCGCCGCGCCTCCGGGGTCGGCCGCCAATACGCCTTGCGCAGCCGATTTGTGGCCTCCACCCCGCCGTTCTCCTTGTTCATCAAATCCGCATCCGCGCCGCTGAAAACCTCCTGCCAGCGCAAGCCGTCGGAGGTGATGATAAAAACGTTCTCCGTCTTGGATTTTTCAGCCGCAACGGTGGAAAGGGCGAACAAGGCGCAAACCGACGCCACCACTCCAATAATGCGTTTGGATAATTTCATGTTTCGAGCGCAGTGAATTTGACTGCATGCTGAAACAACCAGAGACAGGGTCAAGTTACGATTTCGAACCGTAGAAGTCGGAAATGCATCCTAGTGCCACGAACCATGCACCCATACCTCCCTGCCGCCTCGCGTATAATATCTCGGTCCCACCCAACGCGCTCCTGGATACGGCGGACGAGCCCAATATCCACGCTCCCATCGCCAATTGCCTCCGCCATAGCCCCAGTAGCCGCCAACCCAAACGTAGCCCGGACCGGGCGAAACCAACATTGTCTCCGCGACCGGCGCGGGCGGCGGTGCATTTACATACACAGTGCGTTCATGCGCACACCCGCAGGCTGCCAGTAATATTCCGGAAAACACCAGGGATGATGTAAAGTTTTTCACAACTTCTATGAGCGCAAAGAATGCCAGTGTAATCCACGACGGCGGCCGCGCGAATTTTTGCCGCAAAGCTCGAAATATCCATTGTCATCGTTTGCAAATTGCAAATCGCACGCCGCACCAACCTTGCACTTTGCCTTTCGAAAAGTGAGTGGTTTCATCAAGCAACATTTGCCACTGATTGCCCGCATCAAAGTTTACGTGTTCGCAAAAATGCTTTCCCCTTCCTCCCAGCCATGGCATGAGTCCTGCCCGAAATTTGCTTCTGTGATTTTTTTGGTGAAAGTTTGTGAACATGATAAGAACGCTCGCGCTCATCGGATTAACGATTGCATCGGCCGGACTGTGCGGCTGCAAAACGGCCCGGGAAACCAATCCGGCTCGTACCGCCACCGAACAGCTGTTGCTCAGCACCGCGGCGGAGCACGCGACCGAGGACCGGTTTTTCGCCTGGCTGACGGGAAAGAAGGTTTTTGTGGAGGACAAATATTTCGACAGCTACGACAAGGGCAACGCGATCAGCCTGATTCGCGAGCGCCTTTCCTCCAGCGGCGCGCTCCTCATGAAAACCGACGACAAGGCGGACATCATCGTCGAGATTCGCAGCGACGCCTTGAGCACGGATAACTCCAGCACCTTGCTGGGCATCCCCACGATGACGGTGCCCGTGCCGCTGGCCGGTCCGCTCCAGACCCCCGAAATCGCTCTCTACAAGGACAGCAAATCAGATTCCGTGGCCAAGTTTGCCTTGTTCGCTTATGAACGCGAATCGGGCCGCCATTTGCAAACGAGCGACCCCATGCTGGGCAGCGCGTATCTGCATCAATACAAGATCATCTTCATTTCGTGGAAGCGAACCGACGTCCCCGAATTGGGCAAGCCCAAAGCAACCTCCAAGTCAAAATAATCGCGGTGCCCTTCGGCGCGCAAATATTCCTTGTATTGGTTTTCGGGCCTGCTTAAGCAATAGGCATGTACCGCCTGACCACCGCCCTGTTTACCGCTCTCGTCCTGGCTGCGACCGCCACGCACGCCGCCGAACTCAAATACACCGTCGTTCCCGATTTCTTTGAGGCCAACCCGGGCGGAAAACCGATCGGCGCCTGCCACGGCGGTGCGCTCGTGGACAAGGCGGGCAACATCTACATCTCCACCGATACCGATCGCGGCATTCTCGTCTTTTCCTCGGAAGGAAAACTGCTGCGCACCGTTGGCCCCAGCCATATCCACGGGATGCAGATGCGGGAGGAGAACGGCACGGAATATATCTACGCCGCCCGTCCCGGCAGCCATGAGGTCATCAAGTTGAATCTCAAAGGGGAAAAGCAATGGACCATCGAATATCCCAAGGCCACCGGCATCTATACCAATGCGGAAATGTTCAAACCGTGCGCCGTCACGGTGGGACCCGACGATTCGATTTACATTGCCGATGGCTACGGCCAGAACTACGTGCTGAAGTTCGACAAAAACCGCCAGTTCGTCAAAGCGTTCGGCGGCAAGGGGGCGGAAGAAGGCAAATTCAACACCTGCCACGGCATCTCCCTCGACACGCGCGGCAGCAAACCGCTGCTCCTCGTCTGCAATCGCAATAACAACCGCGTGGAGTACTGGGACCTCGACGGCAATTTCGTGAAGGTCATCCAGAAGAATCTCCGCATGCCCGCGGCCGTGAACATTCGCGGCGACTACGCGGTGTTTCCCGAGTTGCAAGGCCGCGTCACGGTGCTGGACAAGGACGGCAATATCGTCGCGCAGGTCGGTGACAATCCGAACGAGAAGCAGCGCGCCAACAATCCGCTGCCTCCTGATCAATGGACGGTCGGCATTTGCAATTCACCGCACGGCGCGTGCCTCGACCAGGATGGCAATATCATCGTGAGCGAGTGGAGCACCTTCGGTCACCTTCACAAATTCGCGCAGCAGAAGTAAGGTCTGTGTCTCCGTTTTCAAAGGCGCGAGTTCCGCAGGGGACTCACGCTTTTTTCTTCCACCACGACATCAGTTCCAGGTTCTCCCGGTTCGCATACGAACGCGGCACCCATTGCTTGAGCAATTCGAAGTCCGGTGAGAACCGCTGCCCCACTTCCTCCTTCGTCGTGCCGAACGGCGGGCCTTCCGTGTCGGGAATCAAATAATTCACCGCCAGGTATTGGCCGCCCGGCTTCAGCCATCGCTGCACGGCCTGCACATACGCGTCGCGCTCAACAGGCCGGATTGCGCAAAACAAGGTGTGTTCAAAAACCCAGTCGAACGGTTGCGGCGGAGTGTCCTTTAAAAAATCTCCCAACTGGAAACTCGCAACGAGACCCGCTGCGCGCGTTTTCTCAACCGCGATTTGAATCGCGCTCGGCGCGATGTCAAAACCGGTCGCGGTAAATCCCGCCGCCGCCCAAGCGCGCACATCGTGACCGGTGCCACAGCCCGGCACGCAAACGGTGCCGCGCGCCAGCTTGGGTTGCGACGCCAGAAAATCCACCAGACCCGGCGAAGGTTCGCCCTTCTCCCACGGCATGTCCCGCGTCTGGTAACGTTCCTCCCAATAGTTGCCACTCATGATACAAATTGTCCGTCCACGATCTGTCTTACTATCGGTGCACGCGCTGCCACGTTCGCGTCGTGCGTGGCAATCACGAGCGTCGTCTGTTTTTCGCTGCGCAACGCGCATAGCAATTCGATGATTTCCGCGCCAGTGTGCGAGTCGAGATTGCCGGTGGGCTCGTCGGCAATAATCAGGTCCGGCTCGTTGATGAGCGCGCGAGCGATCGCGACCCGCTGCTGCTCGCCGCCGGACAGTTCATACGGCTTGTGCTCCATCCGCTCTTTCAGTCCCACGCGGTTGAGCAATTCCCGGCCGCGCTCGGCCACTTCGGCCGCCGGCTTTCGCGCCATGCGCGCGGGCAGACAGACATTTTCCAGCGCGTCCAGTTCCGGCAGAAGATAATAGGCTTGAAAAATCAGCCCGATCTTCAGATTGCGCAGGTGCGCCAGATCCGAACTCGAAAGCTTCGCCAGATTTTTGCCCGCAAAATGAACCTCGCCCCGCGTGGGAATATCGAGGCCGCCCAACAAATGCAGCAGCGTGCTCTTGCCCGTGCCCGACGCGCCGCGCAACGCCACAAAGTCGCCGCGCCCCAGTTCCAAATCGACGCCGCGCAGAACTTCCAGCTCCCGCCGGCCGAGGCTGTAGGTTTTGAAAATGCCTTTGGCGGAGAGCAGCGGTTCACTCATAGCGCAACGCCTCCACCGGCCGCAGCCGCGCCGCCCGCCACGCCGGAATCACCCCGCCCAGCGTGCAAATCACCCAGGCGCTCCCGCAGATCAGCATGATGTCGCCCGGTATGATCAATGCGGGCAGGTCGGTCAGGCCGTAGATATCCGCCGGAAACAATTCGAACCCGGTCATGCGGTTCATGAAATGCAAAAACTCATTGCGATACGCCAGCGCCAGCATGCCCAGTCCATACCCGGCCAGATTTCCGACCGCGCCGATGAACGCCCCCTGGCTCAGAAAGATCAGCCCCACCTGAAAATTCGTCGCGCCCAGCGCCTTCAACATTCCAATCTCGCGCGTCTTCTGGACAACGAACGTGATCAGCGCGCTCAGGATGCACAACGCCGCCACCAGCATGATGAAAAACAGGATGTAAAACATCACGTTCTTCTCAACCATCACCGCGTTCAACAAATTCGAATTGTCCTGCATCCACGTGCGCACACCGTAGCCGGTGCCGAGCGTATGTTTCAATTCCCGCGCCACTTCCTCCGCGCGATACGGATCCTTCAACATCACCAGCAGCCCGTGCACACTGCGGTCGAGGTCGTATAAATCCTGCGCGTCCTGCAACGACACGATCACCATCGAGTAATCATACTCGTAGTAGCCGACATTGAAGATGCCGCGCACCTCGTACTCCGGCAGCACCGGCGCCGGCGAGTTGGGTTTCTCCGAGTTTTCCTTCCACTTGCGCAACATGCTTGGTGACCCGATCTCCACCCGGTCACCCACGTTGAGGTTCATCAGGTTGGCGAACTCGCTCCCCACCAAAATCCCGCGGCTGCCCAGATCGTATTTTCCCTCCACGATACTGTGAGGGAGCACGCTGATATTCGTTTCCAGTTGCGGAATCAGCCCCCGCACATACGGCGTGCCGACCTGCGATTGGCGGCCCGACGAGGGATCGGTCAGCAACAGCACCGGCCCGAGGACAAACGGCGCGACGGCCTTTACGTTGACGTTCGAAGACACCAACTTCGACATCGCGGGATAGTTCGTCATCGTATCCCCGCGCGGCAGAATCTTGAGGTGCGTGTTGAAGCCGAGGATTTTTTCCCGCAATTGCCGGTCGAACCCGCTCATCACGCTGATGACAATAATCAGCACCGCGACGCCCAACGTAACGCCCAGCACGGAAATCAAAGTGATCACCGAGACGAACGTCCTTTTGGGCCGCAAGTACCGAAGCGCCAGCAACAGTTCAAACGGCAACCGAGACATTGCGGCGAGGCTAGACGCCGCCTGAGGTGGTGTCAACGAATGCCCGAATCCACCCCTCCAAAACGCAGCCACCGCGCCTTCAACCACTTCCGACAGCACTATTAACCCACGTTCGCAAGGATCCTCATTCCCCGCGCACGTTCACCGATGCGATTTCTAAATCACCGAAAACGCTGCAGATTACCAGGTGCGAACAGGTGCTATAAGGTACGAATCACCTTTAAAACCGTAGTGTGTCATAGCACCTCATTTGCGCTCCGCCTTTCCCATTCTTCCATTCCCAGCCCCCATTCTAAAATTTGCATTCACCACTTTGCATTCAAAAGTTGGGTTCGTTTTTTTATTCCTTAATCACAAAGACCAACGCAATTCATTATCAATAAGCTAGTTATGAATTTCTCACTTTGGGTTCGTTTGGTAAAATTTACATTTCTGTGAGTCTCGTCTCGTTCCAAAAAACCGCACTGCGCAACGACGCATACGACAGCGACACACAGCGCACCATGCCGTATGGCTCCATGAACAGGCCGCACCAGACTGCAACCAACCCGAACCCACCCACTTCCATCAAATCCCCACTCAGTTCCAAACCCGACCCAACATCGCCCAGTTCCCTCATTAGCCCCATACAAAAGTCCAGACAAGGCCGTACTTCCCAGCCCGGACTTCCGGTTCCGAAGATGCGAGGGTTCCGCATACGGGACTTGCAGCAGCCCGACTTTTCAAATGGAGCCATAGGTCTATCGAAAACCTTTCAAACATCGGAGCTTTACCCTCAGTCCCGGCCCTCCGCGCCGCGGTGAACCAGCCCGTCTCATCTGCTATTTTCAAAGAACAAATCTACCAACGCCCCGATTCTAAACGGGAGGGTTGGACAAATGCTGTCCAATGGTCTGAGCTTGTCCCCGAAATTCGGACCACTCGTTAAGTAAGACTTTTTGGTGTCTGTTGGACGAACGCCCTGGTGGGCGGCAGAAAGAACAGACAACCAAATGAAAGCGAAGCGACAAAGACATCAACCGGCCTTCAAGGCCAAGGTGGGGCTGGAAGCCTTAGCGGGAACAAGACGGTGGCAGAGATTGCCCGGAGTATCGGTGCATCCGGCGCAGGTCAGCCAGTGGAAGCGCGCGATTGTGGAGCGGCTTCCCAAGTGTTTGAGCACGGAGCCACGGCGCAGAAGCCGAAGCCTCCGACCGGGAAGTGGCCCGCCTGGAGCAGGGTGGGGCAGTTGACGATGGAACTGGACTGGCCAAAAAAAAGTCCGAACAACTGGGGGCTGTAAAGGTCGCGCCTGGCGCTGGTGTCGCCGACTGCCGGTTTTTGTGTGCGGCGGCAATGTGCGCTCTGGGCGTCAGCCAGGGCAACTACTACTACGAGCCATGTGTGGAGAGTGCCGGGGTCTCGCTTGATGCGTCGGCTGGACGAGTTGCATTTGCAACATCCAGTCTATGGCCGCCCGCGCGCTTGACGGCGGTGTTGCGTCAGGGCTGGGCGTGAACGCCAAACGGGTGGGACGACTGATGCGGGTCATGGATTTGGAGGCAATCTATTCAAACCGGCACCAGCCAGCGCAACCCGGACACCAGATCTACCCGTATTTATTGAGGCGCAAGGCGATTACGGATCCCGATCAGGTGTGGTGTGCGGACATCCTACCTGCCGATGCGTCACGGGTTCATCATCTGATGGCGGTGATGGACTGGTGGAGCCGGTTTTGTGTGCGGCACCTGGGAGTTGAGCAATACGCTCGAAGCGGCCCTTTTGCGTGCAGGCCTGGCAGCTGGCCTTGGCGCGGGCCGTCAGGCGCCCCTGATTTCCAATACCGATCAGGGAGCGCAGTTCACCTCCGCCGACTATGTCGGGGCGGTGGAGGCCGCCGGGGTGCGGGTGAGCATGGATGGTCGCGGGCGGTGGATGGACAACCGGTTTGTGGAACGGTTGTGGCGCAGCCTGAAGTATGAAGACATCTATAACGGATTTATGAACTGACCTGGAATTGCGGCGAGGCGTGGGCGACTGGTTCGGCAATTACAACGAGCACCGGCCGCACCAGGCCCTGGGCTATGCCACGCCCGCCGAGGTGTATCACGCACCCGAATCACACGGCGCCCAGCCTGCAGGTTGGGCTTGAAGTCAGACCGCCGTTGGCGGTAAAAAAGAATCACCCAAAAAAAACGGGAGGGAGAAAGTGGCGCCCCGGCGTCCTTTCTCCTTTCCAAAACTCTCGGGGAGCAGCGCAATGACGGTCAACCAAACCGTCCAGCCGACCCAAAAAGTCACCGCTTATTTTCGGCGGTCAGTGGTTTGAAAATGGGGACAAGTTCAGTCCCAAGGATTGCTCGCTGTCAGAAATCCGTTCCGCATTACGTGCGACCTCGTTCCATCCTGTGGAAAAGATTCGTCCGCCCGCGCGCCACGAACGCTGAGCGCCCGGAGCGCGGAGCATTGCTCCGCCGCCCGTTCCAGCCCTCCCGATAGGGATGTGGGAGTCTAGCCGGGCGGTCAGCGTAGCGAAGCGGAGCGCCACCCCCGGAACCACGCCCCAAAAAAACCGATGCACCCTGAAAGCGGTGCCGGAGTTGACCCTCCTTTCAAGGCGCTGCCATCATCCGAGTCCAATTCCCCTTATCCTTATGTCAAAGATCCTGCGGTCCGGACATGCGTCCGTTGCGTTGCAGCTGCGGACCATCACACCCCGACCTTACCCCCGTCGCAATAACTTGCAAGATATAAAGTATAAGAAATGGCAAGTTTTCTCGGCAATCGCGGAAGGATCGGCAATCGCGGAAGTGTTTCACGCCTTCTGCGGCGCAAATTGGCCGGAAATCGGAGGGCGCCCGTCCCGGGCGCAGCAATTTACGATCACTGCTGACTAACGGCGCAGCACATCTTCTCCGCTCCAATGCGCGCGAAGCCTCTCTCCCAGGTAGGAGACGAGGTGACGAGACCCTGACATTTCCCACGCCCATTCACGACATCGGCAGTCGTTTGGCAACCCCAGGTTCGCAGCGATTGAGCTATCGAAAGGATATTCCACAGCCTGGTTTAGTCAGAGTCTCGTTACCTCGTCTCCTACAAGATTATGAATTCGCCCATCGCGATGCCGCCGCACGGTCAAAGTTTGGGCTACCCCTCAATATTGCTCGGAGCTGTCACCAGCCACCTCGGACAATTTTTTCATACAACTCCCGATTTATTTTTCTCCTCGGGGGGTGGAAATCTTGCCGGTGTGTGCCGCACTTGGTAATCTGTAATTCGGATGAGAAATAATCCCGCTGGCGAACTGATGGCGTTGCGAAATCGCCCGGGCCAAACAGTGAAATCATCGGCGCAATCACGCCGAACTTTCAAAATTGTGGTTCTTCGACGATTTCATTGGGTCAATAAGGGATAGGTAGTTTGCCGGCCACAAAAAGTAAAGCATGGCCAACAAGTTTTTAGCGCTACGATACCCCACGGAGCTTTCCGTTTCTGGCGGAGAACAAACTGTTGAGGC
>JBGALR010000019.1:0-121277 GCA_044223735.1 Limisphaerales bacterium
CAAGAGCAAGAGAAGGCAGATCAACGCCTCGATCAGTTGGGACTGTTCGGAGGCGAAAGCCGCTTGGAGCGGCTCCAAGACTAATCCGCTTTGAGCGGTTCACAATCTACAAGCCTCCGGCTTTGCCGGAGGTCGCTGACATTGAGCGGACGTTGGCGAAGTTTGATCTGTCAAACGCGCCAGATTTGTCTTTAAAATCAGGCTGCTTCCCGGCAGTATTCGCCTCCATTTTGAAATGAAACGAACGCATCATTGCAACGAATTGCGCGCGGCGCATATCGGGCAGACGGTCACGCTGTCCGGTTGGGTCCATTCACGACGAGACCTCGGCGGGTTGATTTTTATTGATGTGCGTGACCGCGAAGGGCGCACGCAGACGGTGTTTGATCCGTCCGATTTGTCGAAGGAGCTTTTTGATCAGGCCGCCGCGTTGCGCAGTGAATGCGTGGTGAGCATCACCGGCAAGGTGCGCCACCGTCCCGAAGGCACGAATAACACCAAGATTCCGACGGGGGAAGTCGAAATCATGGTGCAGGCGCTGGACGTATTGAACCTCGCGGAAGTGCTCCCGTTCCCGGTGGATGATCCGGAGGTCGCCAGCAAGGTGAACGAGGAACTGCGCCTTAAGTATCGTTATCTCGATCTGCGCCGGCCGGAAATGGCGCGCAATCTCAGGTTGCGCAGCAAGGTCGCGACGGCGACGCGGGTATTTTTTGACGAACAGGGTTTTCTCGAAGTCGAGACCCCGCTGTTGTTCAAGAGCACGCCGGAGGGAGCCCGGGAATTTCTTGTGCCCAATCGCCGCGAACCGGGGACGTTTTATGCGCTGCCGCAATCACCGCAACAGTTCAAACAGATTTTGATGGTAGGTGGTATTGAGCGTTACTACCAATTGGCGCGGTGCTTCCGCGACGAAGACCAACGCGCGGACCGGCAGTTGGAATTTACACAAGTCGATATCGAGATGTCGTTCATCGAACGCGAGGACATCTACGCGTTGATCGAAGGCCTGTTGAAGCGCATCTGGAAGACGGCACTGGACATCGATATTCCCACCCCGTTCAAGCGGCTATCGTTTCACGAGGCGATCAACCGTTACGGCATCGACAAGCCGGACACGCGTTTCGGCATGGAACTGGTGGATTTCACTGAGGAATTTCGCGCGAGCAAATTCAAGGTGTTCAGCAGCGTCGTGGCAAATCAAGGCGTCATCAAGGCGTTTAATGCGAAAGGGATGGCGGGAGTAACGCAGGGCCAGGTGGATACGATGACCGAATACGCCAAGAGCTTTGGCGCGAAGGGCCTGGCGTACATCAAGGTTGAGGGTGGCGAATGGAAGTCGCCGATTGTGAAGTTTTTCACGGACGAAGAAAAAGCCGCGCTGACGCAAAAGCTGGCGATCGAGGAAGGTGATCTGATTCTTTTTGCCGCCGATCAATGGCTGAACGCCTGCGAAATTCTCGGGAAGATCCGGCTTTATTGCGCGGAACTGCTCAAGGCGCAGGGGAAGCTGAGCATTCCGGCGGATCGCTTCGATTTCCTGTGGGTGATCGATTTTCCGCTGTTGAGTTTCGACAAGGAACAGAATCGCTGGTACTCAAGCCATCATCCGTTTACCGCGCCGGTGGCGGAGGACATCGAGTTTCTGAAGACGGACCCGAAAAAAGTTCGCGGCCAGCATTACGACATCGTCGTGAATGGCGTGGAACTCGGCGGCGGCTCGATTCGTATTCACCAGCCCGACGTGCAAAAGACGGTGTTCGAAGAAGTCTTGCAGATACCGCCGGAAGAGACGCAGCTGCGCTTCGGTTACATGCTGGAGGCGTTTCGTTACGGCGCGCCGCCACATGGCGGCATTGCGCTGGGTTTCGACCGGCTGATTGCGACCCTTTGTGGCACACCGAGCATTCGCGATGTGATTGCCTTTCCGAAAACAGCGAAGGGCGTTTGTCTCATGACGGAAGCGCCTTCGATGGCGACGCCGAAGCAATTGCGCGATTTGTATCTGGAAGTCAAGGCGCCGAAAAAAGACACGCCCCCGGGGCAGAGCTGAAACGGTTAATCCATGCTCGCGCTCGCTGAAGCCAACTTTCCGAAAATACTAGGTGCAAGCATTGCGGCGCGTGATAAATTTGCATCACCATGAACGTAACGGGTACCATCAACGAAATCCTGGGCACAAAGGGAACAAGCGTTTGGTCCGTCTCCCCCAACGCCAATGTGTATGACGCTATCGAATTGATGGCGGCGAAAAACATCGGCGCGTTGCTCGTCACTGAAAACGAAAAGCTTGTGGGCATCATGTCCGAGCGCGATTACACGCGCAAAGTGGCGCTCAAGGGCAAATCATCCAAGCAGACGCCGGTGCGGGAAATCCTTTCCGGTAAAATCGTCAGTGTCGGTCCCAGCCAGACCGTCGAGGATTGTATGCGCCTGATGACCGATCACCACATCCGGCATTTGCCCGTATTGGACGGCGAAAAGATTCTCGGCATCGTGTCCATCGGTGATCTGGTCAACTGGACGATCTCGGCCCAGCACGCGACCATCAACCAGCTTCAGACGTATATTTCCGGCGTGCCGGAGTAACGGATTTTTGACGCGCTAAGGCGCCGGCGAACTGCTGTCGGAAGGCTGCGGTTTGTCTCTCCCCACGGCAAACCCACCAGCAAAAACAGCCCCTCCGCCAATCATCAGGAGCGTGATGGTCTGGAGGGAATGAAGGTGGGTTAGGAAATAGACGAGGCCTGGATCCTTGATAAAGGGCGAAAATCTCCATTCGCTGACCAAGCCAGCAATCAAGCCGATGACCCCGCAAACTATGCCCCGAGGGACAGAACGATTTCTCGCGAACAGGCTGCCGCCAATGCCGACGAGACCACCAGGTAACATCAACGCATAGAAACCATGTTGTGCGATCCAGAGAAACAGGTAGCACCCAAGAATACCGCCGACAACTGCGCCAGCCAGGCCAACGAGCCATCCCTGGGTTTCCGGTTTCAATGGTGCGGGTGCTGCCGGGTTTTGCCGGTACTCACGGAAATGAACCGCGCCTGCGGTATGGAAAACTTTTTCACCTCGACGAGGATGCTAAGCGGTTTGTAACTGTCCATGAGTTCATCGGCAATATTGGTGGCGAGTCGTTCCACGAGCTTCCACGAGCGTCGCTCGCCGAACGTCAATAATTGATCAACCATCGTCTGGTAGTTGATCGTCTTCTCGATGCGATCGCTCAGGGCGGCGGAGTGGAAATCGACGGTCAAATCAATGGTTAGCAATAGGCGCTGCGGCTTCTCACGTTCTTCATCCGAGACACCGATACAGTAGAAAACTTCGAGATCGACAATCGTGATTTTGGACATGCTACGTTCTGACGGATTACCGGGGTTTAAGGTTCACTGCCTGCAGGAGCTTGTGGGTGGGTTCGTTGATGGGCATCGCCAGAGCCTCCTCAATCGTTACCCAACGAAACTCGCGTGCTTCATCGTTCAACTTCACGTTGGGTTCAACGTCGCACCGGCACGTGTAGTTGAGCAGAACGAAATGGGCGTCGCGATAAAATTCTTTCGAGTGAATGCAGTCCTGCACCAGCACGAACTCGATGTCGGACACGTCCAGCGCCGTCTCCTCCTTGATTTCGCGGCGCAATGCGTCCTCGGATGGTTCGCCCCATTTGATTTTGCCACCCGGAATGCCCCACAGATTCGACCACTTGTGCGTTCTCACCATAAGCACCAGGCCGGTGCGATCGAAAATCAAACCACCCACGGTGACAATCGGTGGATGGCTTTCTCCAAAGTCTTTTGCCAGCGGTTTGAGGTGAAGGTCGTTCTGTTCGAGAATATCGCGCAACTCGCCCAAATGCTCCACGATGAGGTCGGGTTCGGCGGTGCGGAGTTGTGCGAGCGTGTTGTAGCCGGTCAACACTGCGCAGGAGTGAATACCGCCATGGCGCGCGGTGTCGATATCATGTTGCATGTCGCCGATGAACAGCGTCTCGTCAGGATGCAATTGGTTCTCGGCGAGGATCTCATGGATTTTCTGGCGTTTGTCCCAAACGTTGAGATACGGCTTGTCGAGATATTCGTGAAACCCCGTGACGCCCGCCTGTACGGCGAAATGGTCGCGATGTACCGTGCTCAGGAGAAATGTGCGCAACGAATGAGCCCGGCAGAATTGGAGAAATTCCCGGGCGTGCGGCAGTTCACAAACCGAACCCTGCACTTCACGAAAGCGGCTGTGAAACCAAATTTCCAATTGTGGCAGCTTGATGTGCGGCACATGACGGTCGTAGAAATGCGTGAAAGGAAGGCAGAACTCAGCGCGGAATTGTTCCAGGCTCATCTCCGGCCGTTCCGCCTGGGCCAGCACATAATTGGTCGCCTGCCAGACCGCAGGCAGGTCATCAACGAGGGTGCCAGACCAGTCGAAGATGATATTCCTAATCATGAAGCGAGTGTAATGGCGTTTGTGGAGCGGGCAATATATTCGGGCATTCGAAAATCACTGCGCGGTAAGCGCCTGACCGCCCTCGGCAAGCCCGGGCGAACGGCGGGAGGATCGCGATGCGCCCGGAGAGAGCGACTGTTTCTCAAACTCGTCGCGCAGCTCCCACCAAAGTCGCTGGGGATCTTTGGACCAAAGCAACACCCAAAAGCCACTGTGGGCCGGACTGCGGCCCGAACGCCATTCGTAATCCATGGCGCCAAACCATCGAAGCGGGCGCAGAAATTCCTCGCAAAAGGCGGTTTCCAACCAGGTGAAATCGTCCTGTTCGGGCGACCATTCGCCGGTGGTGAGGGAATGTCGTTGTCGCACGGTGCAGAGGGCCTTCCACTGTTTCTGCCCCTGGCAGTGCTCGACGCACAACCGCACGAAATCCCGGCCTTCCGCCGCGATGGCAAGGTGCATGCACTTGCTCGTGGCGGATGCTTTGCAATACGGACAATTCTTCGGATCCAGCATGGTAATTCTCGCGTCGCTCGAACGGAGTAATCGTTACCACGACATTTATAAAATGCGAGTGTTCATTCTTGAGAGTTGCAGGCCAGGGCTGCGGCTGCCTACGTTAGCCTCTGATGGCGCCAACAAATATTGGCTGATTAAAGCATGACTCAATTCGTTTTATTTTTGTGCCTTTGTCTGACGGCGATACCATCACTCGCCGGACACGCTGCTGATTCGACCTCGGTGGGGCTAAGCGTCGTCACCAACCGTGAGGTCGACACCAATCGGCCACCCCTGGCGGAGGCAGTCGCCGCGCAGACCGATCTTTGGGGTGAACTCGCCATGAGACAACCTAACGGCCCGAACTACGACTTTTTTGCGTCGTTATTGCCGCCATTGCGGTATGTGAACGCGGACTTTCGCTATTACCCGATCGTGCTCAGCGCGCCGAATGCCAGAGTCAAGGCGCGGCTTATTTCCAACGGCAGCGGATTGAACCTCCGTGGTGGGGCGCGGGCGTGGAATGACAACGGCACGCCCGTTTCGTTTCGGGTTGGCCCGGATGAGTTTCAATTTGGCGGATTGGCGGATCGGGTGACTGAACCCGTGCTGGCGGAAGGCTGGCTGCCGATTGTGGAAATTCAATATCGGCATCCCTCGCCACTTCAGGCGGGGGGGAATGTTCCGCTGGCCCAACCTCGCCCGGTGGTGGTGCCGGAGGTTTATCGACTCGAAGCATTTGCCGCCACGGCTCCGGGCCTGGCTGGAAGCGGAGTGGTATTCGTCAGGTTTGACCTGGCGCAAGGCACCAACGGAGCAGTTGCCCTCGCAATTGATTCGCGATCGGCGATGCATTTTGACAAGGGCATGGTGCTGGATGAAAAGGGTCGCGTGCTGGCGATGTGCGATGGCAACTGGAAATGGGAGCGCGGCCTGGCGGTGGCACACCTGGGGGCCGGAAAGCGTGCGGCAGCGGCAATTCCAACCATGCCGATGGATCCAGCCGCAGCACTTGCGATGAACGCTCAAGTTTACGAAGAGCAGCGCTCGCTTTGCGCTGATACATGGAAAAAAGTTATCGCAAGCGGAATGCAGGTTGAGACGCCGGAGCCTTACGTCAACGATGCGTGGCGGCATCTGGTTTGCCAGAATTTTGAACTCATCAATGGCGACAGCATCCATTACAGCCAGGGTAATCAATACGACAAATTGTACGAATCGGAAGGCAGCGATGCCGCGCTCGCAATGATGGTGTGGGGCTACCCGGCGGACATGCGTCGTCTGTTGGTACCGCTGTTGGATTTCACTCGCAAGGGGCTGGAATACCATCAGGCGGGCTTCAAGCTGCTGGATTTATGCCGGTATTATTGGCAAACCCGCGATGTGGGGACAGTCAATGAGCTTCGTCCGCGTTGGGAAAAGGAAGCGAGGCTGCTAACTGACAATCGGACCGGCGAACACGGGCTCTTTCCCAAGGAACAATACTGCGGCGACATCAGCACGATGGTTTACAACCTCAACGCCAATGCGAAAGCTTGGCGTGCATTGCGTGATCTCGGAGCGGTATTGAACGAATGTGCAGATACCAACGAAGGCGCGCATTATACTAAGGTTGCGGCCGAGTTCCGGGAAACAATTCTCGATGCCTTGAAAAAGAATGTGCGGCAGGATACGACACCGCCTTTTGTGCCGGTGGCGCTGTTCGCGGATGAACCGGTGCATGATCCGATAGTAGGATCCCGCATCGGAGGCTATTGGAACATCATCATCGGCTATACACTCGCGAGCGGTATCTTTCCGCCCGGCAGTGTTGAAGAGACTTGGATTCCCCGTTATCAGGAGCAACATGGCGGCTTGTGCATGGGGATGTTGCGCGCAGGTGGTGGCTTTACGTTCTGGACTAGCGCGAATCGGTTTAATCCTCTCTACGGTACCCGTTATGCGCTGGACACCCTGCGCCGAGATGATCCCGAACGAGCACTCGTGAGCTTTTACGGAATGCTCGCGCAAGGGTTCACCCCGAACACGTTTGTGTCCGGCGAAGGTTGTTCGCTAACACCACTGGATGAAGCAGGGCGTCTGCTCTATTGTCCACCAAACAGCGCAGCTAACGCGCATTTTCTATCGATCCTCCGCAACCTTCTCGTCCAGGACTGGGACCTGAATGACGATGGCAAGCCCGATACTTTGCGTTTGCTATTCGCGACCCCGAAGCGCTGGCTGGAGGACGGCAAGATTGTTAATGTTGAAGGCGCACCCACCGCTTTTGGTCCGGTATCGGTGCGAGTTCAGTCGTACCTGAATCGGGGTGAAGTCGTCGCCAGCGTGAAGCTGCCGGAGCGAAATACCCCCGCAAAAACCTTGCTGCGGATTCGCCTGCCCGATGGGTGGACGATCACGGGCGCGCAGGTGGGTGCGGTGGAATTGAAGGTAGACGACCTCGGTACCCTGGACCTCTCGAAGTTGAAAGGCACAGTAAGAATTCGCCTGACGGTTTCCAAGCCATAACGCATGAGAGCCTGCGGTTTATGCCTCGTACTGATTTGTTTCGTGAGTGGATGGGGAGGCGTATTATCTCCGTCGGCGATTGCTTCGACCAACGCTTTGCCCTCGCTGGAGGAGGCCCTGGCGGCGCGGCAGGACGTGTGGGGGCTTGCGGCGATGCGGCTAACCAACGGGCCGAATTATGATTTTTTCGCGAATCTGCTGCCGCCGTTGCGCTACGTTAATGCGGACTTTCGCCATTATCCCATAGTCTTAAGTGCGCCGAACGCGCCGCAGAAGGCGAGACTGATTTCCAATGGCAGCGCTCTCAACGCGCGGGCAAACCTCTCGTCCTGGAAGGAAATCGGTACGCCATTGATCTTTCATGTCGGTGGAGAAATTTTTGGGCGAGATTTAAAAAAACTCGACGGCCCGCATTTTGAGCGCGGCTATCTTCCCGTTGTGAAGTTCAGTTATCAAAACGCCGGGAATATTTTTGAGGAGGAAGCCTTCGCCGCCACGGAGCCCGCGCTCGCGGCTCATGGCGTCGTGATATTGCAGTTCGGCGTGAAAGGTAATGGCTCCGGCGAGGTGACGGCGACATTCGATACCTCCGGCCCCTTGAGAATATTGCAAGGGATGGTGCAAACGACAAACCTGGAAATCATCGCGTTTTTTGACAGCTCCTGGCAATGGGTGGCGGCAAAGAAAAAGTTGGTGGCACAGGCTAATTCTCGCGAACGCCCCGTGCTGGCGGTGGCAACGAAACCGATGACGACAGACACGGCGGGTACGCTTTCGTCCACGTATCACTCATTGGTATCAACACACGCTTTCAAAGCGGCTCGCCAAGACTGTCTGACAGCCTGGGAGCAGAGACTCGACAACGGAACGAAGTTGGAAGTCCCCGAGAAACTCGTCAATGATGCCTGGCGGTCATTGATTATCAGCCTTTTCACATTGGCCAACGGCAACATCCTCAATTATAGCGCTGGCAATTCCTATGAGCGCGTTTATGAGGCCGAAACGGCGGACTCTGTGGGGGCATTGCTGCTCTGGGGACACGAACAAGAAGCGCGGCGAATGATTGGGCCGCTCCTCGAATACAATCGGGACAAACTCAAATTTCATAATGCCGGTTTCAAACTTCAGGCATTGGCGCAATATTATTGGCTGAGTCGCGATACAAATTTTATTAGCTCAACCCAGGGAAAATGGCAACCGGAGGTGGACAGGATCATCACCGGACGGGAACGGGAGTCGGGCCTTTTTCCGCGTGAGCAATATTGCGGGGACATTTTCCAGGATGTTTACTCGTTACATTCCGCCGGGGCGGCGTGGAAGGGGTTGCGGGACTTCAGTGCGGTGCTCGGGGCGATGGGAGACAAAGCGGATGCGGAACGTCTTGGTGTCGATTCCCGCCATTTTCGCGAGGCCATCCTTGCGGCGACGGTAAAAAGCGAACGCAACGATGTTCAGCCACCGTTCATTCCGGTGGCGCTATTCGGCGAGGAGAAACCTTACGATCCCTTGACTGGTTCGAAGATGGGGAGCTATTGGAATTTGATGGCGCCATACATGCTTGGCTCGGGGATGTTTGGGCCAGGGTCAGTGCGGGAACGGGCCTTGGTGGATTACTTGCAGGAACGCGGCGGTGTGTGCATGGGCTTGATCCGATTCGACCAGCATTCCGGCTTATTCGCCAACGAGAGCGCGGTCGACGACCTTTATGGGCTTCGCTACACGGCGAAACTGCTCGAACTGGATGAGGTGGATCGGGCGCTGGTGAGCTTCTACGGCAAATTGGCGCAAGGCCTGACGCGTGAGACGTTCGTGGGGGCGGAAAGTACCGGCTTGCGTCCGCTCGATGCGTCCGGACGGCCGATGTACCTGCCGCCAAATAGCACCGCTCAGGCGTATTTTCTTTGGACGCTCCGCTACCTGCTCGTGCAGGATTGGGATTTGGATGATAACGGAGAGCCGGAAACGTTGCGCCTATGTTTTGCCACCCCCAGATCATGGCTCGCAGATGGCAAGAGTATCGAACTGCAAAATGCGCCGACGGCGTTCGGGCCGGTTTCGCTGCGAGTCGAGTCCCGGCTTCGGCAGGGTGAGGTGATCGCAACCTTGGACCTGCCCGCGCGAGATATACCCCGGCACAGCTTGCTCAGAATCCGTGTGCCCGACGGTTGGCGGATCGTGGGCGCGAAGGTGGAGGGCAGGGCGCTTCAAGTGGATCTTCGTGGGACCGTGGATATCTCCAGTTTGAAAGGCCGCGCGATCCTGCGTTTTCAAACCAAGACCGATTGATTGAAATGGCGGGCAGTGGGTGCTTCGAGGCCACAAAAGGTTTTTTGTGAAAAAGCGTCCGGGATGTTGATTCGTTAAAAGAGAGGGCTATAGTTTATATCAGCCATGCCCCAGGCTTGTTGTATCGTCGGTGCCCCATCCGCGGGTTGCCGGCCAAAACGCAGTGCGTTTACTCTAATCGAGTTGCTGGTCGTTATTGCGCTTATCGCCATCCTCATTTCCATGCTGTTGCCGGCATTGGGCAAAGGAAAACTCAAAGCACAAGGACTTCAATGCATGAACGGCCATCGCCAGCTTGCCCTGGCGTGGAGGATGTACGCGGATGACAACAACGAATCATTGCTCTATGCGAGTGAAGATCCGTGGAATGCGGATTCTTATGCGGGGGCGTGGGTTACTGGCACGCTGGATTTCAATGGTAACAACCCGTCCAACTGGGATCCGAATCAGGACATCATGAAGAGTCCGATGTGGCCGTACTGCGGCAAGGGTCTTGCGATCTGGAAATGCCCCGCGGACAAATCGACTGTGGTCGTGAATGGCGAAACCAAGCCTCGCGTGCGCAGCATGTCTATGAATGTTTTTCTCGGTGGCTGGGGTGGAACGGATGGACACTGGGGTAGCATTTTCAGTGATTACCTTATCTACACCAAATTTTCGCAACTTGTGCAACCCGGCCCGGCGAAGGTCTTCGTTTTTCTCGACATGCGCGAGGATAGCATCGATATGGGGAACTTTGCCCCGCGTATGTCCGGTTGGCCGGATCAATCATCGCAATATGGCTTTTATGATTTGCCGGGGTTTTACCATCACTTATCTTGTGGGTTTTCCTTTGCCGACGGCCATTCGGAAATCCATCGCTGGCGCGATCCGCGGACCACGCCGCCGTTGGTGCAGGGTGGGCTCATTCCCGACATGTTTGTAACGCCTGACAACCAAGACGTCAGCTGGCTGCAAGAGCATGCGACGCGGCCCAAACAATAGAAAAGGTGGACTCTTGCGAGTCCACCTTGCTTTAAAACCTTAAAAGGTTGTTGATCAGCCGTTGCGACGTTCTTCGCGCGGGCGATCCCCTTGATCCGCCGGGCGGGCTTCACCGCCACGGGGTTCCGTTAGGCGGGCGCCGCCGCGATCACCGCCACGGAATCCACCGCGGTCACCGCCGCGTCCGCCGCGATCTCCACCCCGACCCCCTCGGTCGCCACCGCGATCACCGCCACGGCCACCGCGATCGCCGCCGCGAGGTTCGTAATCGCCTCGCGGTTCCGCTTGTGATTCAGGCTGTCCTTCACCTTGAGGAGGAGCGCCAGCTTCACCGGTAACGCCCATCTCTTGATCACGCTCGGCCATGGCAGCTTTGCGGGAGAGGCGGACACGTCCTTTTTCGTCCACGCCCAGGCATTTGACCCAGATTTCATCGCCCATCTTGACGATGTCTTCGGTCTGCTTGACGCGGAAATTGGCCAGTTCACTGATATGCACCAGACCGTCCTTGCCGGGCAGGAACTCCACGAACGCGCCGAAGTCCTTGATGGTGACAACTTTGCCGCGATAAATCTTGTTGATTTCGGCTTCGGCAGTCATGCCCATGATGGCATCGCGGGCAATCTTCATGCCTTCCTCGGCGACGGAGTAAATATTCACTGTGCCATCGTCCTCGATGTTGATTTCGCAACCTGACTCTTCGACGAGGCGCTTGATGTTTTTGCCGCCAGGTCCGATGAGTAAGCCGATCTTCTCGGGGTTGATCTTCAACGTCTCGATGCGCGGCGCATACTTGCTGAGTTCCTTGCGCGGCGTGGCGAGCGTCTTGGCCATCTCAGCCAGAACGTGCAGCCGGGCGACGCGGGCCTGTTCGACGGTTTCCGTCATCAGGCTGTGCGGGATGCCGGGCAGCTTCAGGTCGAGCTGGAATCCGGTAATGCCCTTTTCCGTTCCCGCGATTTTGCAATCCATGTCGCAGAACGCGTCTTCCCAGCCGATGATGTCGGTCAGTAGTTTGTATTTTGAAATGCGATCATTGGCATCCAATTCGGTGCAGAGACCGATGCTGATGCCGCCCACAGGCCGGATCATCGGCACACCGGCGTCCATCAACGCCAGACAGCCACCGCAGACCGACGCCATCGAGGAGGAGCCGTTGGACTCCATGATCTCGCTGGTGATACGGATGGCATAGGGATAAGTGTCGAGCGGCACCATCGGCTCGAGCGAACGCTCGGCCAGAGCGCCGTGCCCGATCTCGCGACGGCCGGGACCGCTAATGCGGCCGGTTTCGCCGACGGAGAAGTTGGGGAAGTTATAATGAAGGATGAATTTCTTTTCGGTCGAGCCGCCGGTGTAGGAATCAAATTCCTGGGCGTCTTCACCGGTGCCGAGCGTGCAGAGCGCGAGCGCCTGCGTTTCGCCTCGCTGGAAAATCGACGAACCATGCGCGCGGGGCAGGAGGCCGACCTCGCTCCAAATCGGACGGACAGTCGTGAAATCACGGCCATCGAGGCGCTTGTTGTGATTCATGACCAAGCCGCGAACTGCTTCCTTCTGGATGTAGTAAAACGCGTCCTTGAGCACGAAGTCGGTGACTTTTTCCGCTCCGAATGTCTCGACGAGGGTCTTGCCAATTTCCGTGGTCAACGTGGCGACCGCAGATTCGCGAGCCAGTTTTTCCGGGATCAAAAGGGCGGTGACGATGCGATCACCCGCGAGCTTCTTGGCTTCTTTGAGGATTTCCTCGGGGACAATGTTCAACGTAATCTGGCGTTTTGCCTTGCCCAGGCGTTTGGCGAGATCCTTTTGCGCCTCGATCATCGGCTGGATGGATTCGTGACCGAACTTGAGGGCGGCATTGAAGTCGGCGTCGGAAATTTCCTTGGCTGAACCTTCATACATGACGAGATCCTTGTCGTTGCCGACATACACCAGGTCAAGATCGCTCTCGGCCATCTGGACGTGTGTGGGATTGGCGACGAACTGTCCCGCGACGCGTCCGACGCGGACAGCGCCCAACGGGCCGGCCCACGGAATATCGCTGACCATCAGTGCCGCAGAGGCGCCGACGAGGGAAAGCATATCGGGATCATTTTCGCCATCCGCGCTGAGCACGAACGTCTGAACCTGAACTTCATTATACCAGCCCTTCGGAAAGAGCGGGCGGATGGGACGATCAATCAGGCGGCAGGTGAGAATTTCCTTTTCCGTGGGGCGACCTTCGCGCTTGAAATAACCTCCGGGAAATTTCCCTGCGGAAGCGGCACGCTCGCGATAATCCACGGTCAACGGGAAGAAATCCTGGCCCGGCTTGGCTTTGCTCGCGGCCACGGCGGCCACGATGACGATGGTTTCGCCCATTTGAACGGTGACGGCACCGTCGGCTTGTTTGGCAAGTTTCCCTGTTTCGATGATAAGTTGCTTGTCCCCGACTGGGGCAGTGGCTTTTTCTGGCATACAATTTTACCTCCGTGTCACCGAGAAACTTCAGTGAATCCCGAAACCATTCGGGACTGAACGAAATCACCCGGGACGGCGGAGCTTTCTCTTTACGCGATTGTTAAGCGAACACCGAACCGCTCGCGTTTGGCGGGCCGGGTAAATTGAGAACAATAGAGGCGGCTTTGCCCCGGGAGGCAAAGCCCGGGGAAGAACCGCCTGGGCCGGCGCTACTTGCGCAGCTTGAGTTTTTTAGTGATCGCCACGTAGCGATTCACGTCTTTGTTATGGAGATAATCCAGCAGACGGCGGCGCTGGCCGACCATCATCAACAGACCACGACGGGAGCTGTGGTCCTTGGCAAACTTTTGGAGGTGCTCGGTCAAGTGGTTGATCCGCTGGGTCAACAGCGCGATTTGCACGTCCGCCGAACCCGTATCCTTCTCGTGTACTTTGAAATCACCGATCGTCTTCGCTTTAGCTTCCATACTTTCTGCTAGGTCAAATTAGTCTTTTTATTTATTTCAGGGGCCAAGTGTAGATTTTCGATTGTGCCGTGTAAAGTCCTTTCGCAAAGGTGAAAATGCGGCAGAATTAACGAAAAATAAGACTTTTGCTCGATTCTTCAGAATCTTTCCACGTCAGTGCGCCCAAACCCGGTAAAAACGGTTTTGGCTGGGTTGAAAAACCTCACCGAACCATACGCGTCCCCCTCCTCCAATCAACGTATAGCTGTTTTGCCAAATCACCGGGGCGGTCAAATTTGTCGTTATTTGCAGGGTATAGCTTACACCCGGTTGAGGCGACAGTACGTCCATAATGATTTGGTTGCCGAAATCGCGGCCAGCCTTAAACGCTGGCGATGTCAGCGGAACTACCGATATTACGACATTGGTCGAAACTCCGGCGGGGAAGTCGTTATTGAAGGCCGTCAAGGTGACGGTGTAGTTCCCAAGATTTGTCCAGGCATGGTTGACACTTGGAAAGGTCACGGTGTTTGAAACGGCCCCATCGCCAAAGCTCCAAGCCAGCCGGCTTACATTCCCACCCACCGAGGCCCACATATAAAACGCCTTGCCCGGTACCGCCTCGAGACTTGGAAGCAAGATGAAAGGGGCTAGCGGACCACCCAGTGACGATTCCAATACTTCATCGCAGCCCATCGAGGGCGGGTTCGTCCAAGCCTCCCCGTCCAAATCCGTTCCCCACGCGTTGGTCGCGATGCCTGCGCCGCGACAGGGAGAGGTGGCCGCGAGATGAAACTCATCCAGGAATTGCGGGTATGCGCTGATATTGCCAGTCCCGGACATGAGCGGAGTCGAACAGGTGTAAGTGGCGTTGGCAGGCTGGTTGCCATTGTTGCCGGGAGTGTTCGCATAAATAATGCAATTCTGTGCTGTAAGGCTTGATACGCCACCGCCAGAGCTGGACGAATTTCCTTTCACTGTACAATTGACCAAACTCCCTTGGTAGGCGCCAGATCCATCGGACCCGGAATTTCCATAAATCAGACAATTACGGAGGTAGGAGAGGTAAGCACCACCTCCACTAAAGGTGCATTGATTATTTATTATCCGGGAGTTGTAATATTTCCCCTGATAACATCCGCCACCGGAAAGTTTCGCCGCATTATTACTGATCGTACAGTTGGCAATCACCGCAAATGAGGAAGTCGCCCAAACGCCTCCGCCATTTTGCAGTGTGTTGCCATCTCCTGCAGTCCGGGTGCCACCCAGTGCCAGTGTGAAGCCGTTGAGCATGGCGCCGTTGGTCAGCCAGGCGCAGCGTACTGCGGATGTTCCCAGAAGTGGCGAGTAGGCACCCGCACCAAAAATGGTGGTGGCAGTGGCACCATTGACGCTGCTCACGGTGATGGCCTTGTTGATCGCAACCCGGTTGGTTAGATCGCCGGCCATCACTTTTCCCCCCGTCGCATAAACCCCGTTGGTTACGATTACGATTTCTCCCGGGAGCGCCACGTCAATTGCATCCTGAATCGTGCGAGCGGCGGTGCTCCAATCTGTGTACGGCGGAACAGGATTGACGCTGGCGGCGTCCACGTAGCGAAAAGACAGTTGCACCTGGACCACCGAGCTGGTGACCATCCCAAAGGCGTTGCTGGCAACCAGTTGATAGTTGCCAACGTCTGTCGGCAGCAGGCCCCGGGCAACGAGATTGGTAGAGTGAGCGGATATGTAGTGACCATCGTTCTCAATCACCACTCCATTTCGATACCAAAAATACGAGACAGGCTCTTGTCCTGAGATACCGACACGAATGGAAAATCCAAAGGGGTTATTCGTGAACTGCAGGAAAGGCGGGGAGAATATTACTGGTGCGGGTTGCCATTGCGAACAGCCAACCGAAGGCGGATTTGCCCATGGATTTCCCTCAATATCCGTGCCGGTGGCTACACCGGAGCCGGCGGCGACGCAGGGAGAACTGCTGGCCAAATGAAAGCCGTCAGGCAAAAGTTGTGGTGGCGCAATAAAATTGCCCGTACCGGCAGGCAAAGGAGTCGTGCAGCTATAGGAAAGCGTCGAGCCTGAATAATTGCCGCTGCTGAAGTACACGATGCAATTGGTGAGAGTTCCACCCACGCAACCAGTGGTCACGTTGTTTACCACTGTGCAGTTATTCAGTGAGGAGTTTATGGTCGCATGACCTACGTTTCCCTGTAATAAGCAATGGTTCAGCGTTCCCTGAAAAGCTCCCGCTGCACTACTCGAAGAGGCACAGCTATTTGAGGAAACCACGCAGTTTTCCACTATGGAACTAGCGGAAGCGCACCAGACTCCCCCTCCGGTTTGCAGATCGGTTATATTTCCAGATGTCCGTCCCGCGCCAGCGGACAGGGTAAAGCCCCTTAAAACGGCGCTGTTGGTCAGCCAGGCACATCGGACCGCCGAAGGGCCTGGTGTTGCGCCTTCCCCTTGAATCACAGTCGTAAACGGCCCGTTGACGCTCTGCACTGTCAACGCCTTGTTCAGCGCGATCCGGTTGGTTAAATCGCCGGCCATGACTCGACCGCCTGTTTTGTATACGCCATTCGTCACCCATACCACATCGCCGGCTGCGGCGGCGTCGATGGCGTCCTGTATATTGGTCGCCGCGTCAGTCCAGGAAAGGTAAGGCGGATTGTTGTTACCGGTCGGCGAGACAAAACGATCCGTAGCCTGTGCGTTCGCGAACATCAAAAATGCGAACGTTGCGCAGAGCGGGATACTTCGAATTGAATGCATCAAATCTCCTTTTATATTACTTGTCTTGCAGGTTCCGAGAACGTGCCAATGTTAGCTGACATTGCTGTGCCGGGCAATTGAAAATCAATTGTTCCAGCCAGCACAACGGCGGAACCCTGATAACTCACCCGATATTGTGAACTGCACCGCGATCCGGCTCATACCTACTCCGGTGCGTCTTCGCGCCGTCTTACAGCGCGACGGGAGGTGGTCGACCAAGGCTGCTTGCCTTTCCTAACCGCCCGACAGCGATTCCAGCCTCCTTCAATGTTAGTCGCGTACCGATAACCGATGCGCCGCGTTCGTTTAAATTCGTACGGTGCGCGCAGGGGGCTGCAGCTTTCCGTTGTCCGAGGCATTGAGGCACTTTCGTTTAGTGGTTGATGGCGTCGAGTTGGGTTCGTTTTTCTGTGACAGCACTGAAGAAATTATCATATCGCATTGACACCGCGCGACTTGTGCGTTTTGCGATTTGGGTTCGTTTGGTAAAATTTACATTTCATCGTTGGTTCCTTCCTTTACACACCAGACCGCTGCCGCTTTGAGAGACTGCCAAAGCGCACTGCATCTTCCCCCCCCCCCCCCCAAAAAAAAATTGGAGGTGCCATATGGTGCTATATGGTGCTATATGGTGCGAATTACTGCGAATTGCCTTTGAATCCCAAGGGTTCTTCGCACCGCTATTCGCACACCGATTGGCTGCGCGAGCAGCTTTCGATGCGTGCGGGATTGGCTTGATTGGGCCTTAGTAGCCTTGATTAGCCTTTAGGAGCGTTGATTTATAATGGCTTAGCTTTGCCATTATCGCGCCGAAATCCGAACACGCAGTGACCGGCCCGGTTTCTTACTGTACGCCTAGTAGTTTACCGCGACCGTTGCTCACCCGACGTTCGGCAGTCTGACCGGCGTCTTTCTTCCGGGCAAACGCCATGGCAGCCATCCTTCAAAAATTCATGTCAAAGATCATCTCCCACCCGGTCCTGAGTCCAGGCCTCGTGGCGGTACGCCAGCGCCCCGACTTTACCCCGGGCTACGATAATTTGCAAGAGTGAAAGTATAAGAAATGACAAGTTTGATCTGCAAACGCGGAAGGATCGGAAATCGCGGAAGTCTTTTCGCTCCGGAAGGACGGATATTCTGAAGTTGCCTCCTTTTTTAGCCGTGTACGGTCGGCGCTGGGCGGGCCGAACTTGAGTGGCGTCCGCAATACCTGGCGCGATAAATAATATCGATATCGACATAAAAAATCGCGCCCATCACACCGGAATCTGCCGCCTTTGCTCCAGACGCGGAGCAGGGTGACCTTGTCTTTCGGACGTTCCGTGAGCCGGACAGCTTCGTCGGCAGTGGATACCGGCTTGCGATTGATTTCCTGAATGATATCGCCTTGTTTGAGGCCGGCTTCGGCGGCGGGTGAATTCGGATCGACTTCGGTAATCACCACGCCTTTGACAGATTCGGGTATCTTGAGTTCCTGACGGGTTTGCTGATCCAGATCGCCGACGGTCACGCCGTTCAAAGTCCCGTTGTCCACATCCGCCGGGGCGTTGTTTTTGGCAATTTTCTCCGCGCCGGGTTGTTCCATCACCGTGATGTCCACTGTCTTGCTCGAACCATCGCGCAGTAGTTTCACTGGGACGGTGGTGCCAGGACTGGTCGCTCCGACGGCGAGGCGCAGGTTTCGGCTGTCCGGAATCTTGCGGCCGTTGAACTCAGTCACCACGTCACCATCCTTTAATCCCGCTTTCGCCGCCGGGCCTTTAGGCACGACGTCGCCTATGAGGGCGCCGGTGTTGTCCTTGAGGTTGAACTGCCGCGCCAGCGAAGGTGTGACATCCTGAATCATCACGCCGAGGTAGCCGCGCGACACGCGTCCATCGCGAATCAGGCTCTCCATGACGTTTTTCGCAAGGCCGGATGGAATGGCAAAGCCAATTCCCTGGTTGCCGCCGGTGCGACTGTAGATCGCGGTATTGACGCCGATGAGCCGACCGTCAGCGTCCACGAGGGCGCCGCCGGAATTGCCGGGGTTGATGGCCGCATCGGTCTGGATGAAGTCTTCGTAGTCTTCGATGCCGAGATTGCCGCGGCCGGTCGCGCTGACGATTCCCGTCGTCACCGTCTGGCCCACGCCGAACGGATTGCCGATGGCGATCACCACGTCGCCGACTTCGACCTTGTCGCTATCCGCCATTGGAACCACCGGGAGTTCCTTGGCTTCAATTTTGATCACGGCGAGGTCCGCCTTGGGATCGCGGCCGATAATCTTGGCGGTAAACTCGCGGCCATCCTGAAGGAAAACCTTCACCTCATCGGCTTCATCCACCACGTGATTGTTGGTGACGATGTAGCCGTCCTTGGTGACGACCACGCCGGAGCCGAGCCCATGCTGCTTGGGCGCCTGTTGCTGCCGCCCGTTGGGCTGGCGTCCGCCGAATTGTTCGCCGAAGAACCGGCGTAACATCGGATCATTCAGCCCGAAGCCTTCCGGCAGCACCATCGCTTTGGCCTTGCCGGTGACTTCGATTTTCACCACGGCGGGCGCCACCTTTTTTACAATGGGTGAAAAGCTCTTGTAGGGGCTGTCGCGCCGGGCGACGGGCGTTTCGTCCATTTCGACCTTGGAGTCGCTGGAATTTTTTGATTTGGAAGTGGCGGTGTGGTCCACGGCCAGCGCGGAGCCGGTCGCCATCATTGCCAGGACCGCTGCCACGGCCAGGCTTGCATTCAGTTTATTGCTATTCTGTGTCATACGTCTTGATCCAGTGCTGGTTATCGTTCAATCTTTTGACGTTTCGAGCCATGACAGGAGCCTTTCCTGAACATTACAAATATGTAAGGTTGGCAAAGATAGCGGCGAACAGCCGGACAAAACTGCGGTCAAATAGCTTATGGAACATAATGAGATTGTCGGGATCATCCCGTGGCCGATTGCCATCGTGACCGGTCTTTGGTTTGGCATGATGGCTTTCAAGGCGAAGAAAAACGCGGTCCTTTGGGCCATCGGCGGCGCAGTTTTGGGATTGATCGTGACCACGCTTGTTTTGGGGTTGGCACAGGCGATGTTCATTCCGATGGTGGACAGCCAGGTCTTCCCCTTCCGCATCAAAATTACTTTGTTGGCGGCCTTCCTGGTTTTTGTGGCCGGCTGGCTCTTTGCCGGCAGCATCCACCCGCACCTTTTGGCGCTTGGCAAACGACCGGTGGAGCCTGCTCCTGCTATCGCCACGGAGCCTGTCAAAGCGCCCGTGGACGTGCGCAAGCAACCCTGATCGGCTGACCCTCACGAGGTTGCCGGGCCTGGTTTGAAGGTTTCCATCGTCATTCCGGCGTTCAATGAGGAACGGCTGATCGGCGAGACGTTGAGCCGCGTCAAGGCGGCGATGGCCCCGCTCTTCGAGCGTGGCTGGGAGGTGGAACTCATTGTTTGCGATAATAATTCCTCCGACCGTACCGCCGAACTGGCGAGCGCCGCGGGCGCGATCGTCGCTTTTGAGCCCATCAATCAGATTGCGCGCGCCCGAAACTGCGGCGCCGCCGCTGCCACCGGCGATTGGTTGATCTTCATCGATGCTGATTCCCATCCGAGCGCCGGCCTGTTCGCCGATGTGGCCGACCATATTTCCACCGGACGATATTTGGCAGGGGGCAGCACCGTCGTTCTGGACAAACATTATCCCGCCGCGGGTTTGGTGGTGAAGTTGTGGAATACCATCAGTCGCGTCGGAAAGCTCGTGGCCGGCTCGTTTATTTTTTGCGAAACCAACGCGTTTCGCAAGGTGGGCGGTTTCAGCAATCAACTCTTCGCCGGCGAGGAAATTGACCTCAGCAAAAAGCTGAAACGCCTGGCTCGTGAAACCGGCAAAAGGATGGTCATTCTGACGCGGCACCCGCTGGTGACGTCGGGGCGCAAGATGCATCTGTACTCGCGGTGGGAGCATTTCCGGTTCGTTCTGAAAACGGTTTTTGGCGGTGGGAAAACGTTGAACAGTCGCGAGGAATGCGCCACATGGTACGACGGCCGGCGGTGAGTTGTTCGCCGCGCTGTTGCGCTTGCAAAACGCACGCCCGGCTTGTTTAATGCGCGCGTGGTAAACCAGCAAACCCTGAATCGTTCCGCCAGTTATTCCGGCGTCGGCCTGCATAGTGGCAACCGGGTGACCATGACCTTTCTGCCGGCTCCACCCGACTCTGGAATCCGATTTCGTCGCGTTGACCTGGAGGGCAAACCCGAAATTGAGGCCCGTGTCGAAAACGTCTCCGAGACCAACCGCTCGACCACGCTGGCCAAGGGCAATACCAAGGTTCATACCGTCGAACATGTGCTGGCCACTTTTGCGGGCTTCGGCATCGACAACGCCATCGTCGAACTGGACGCGAATGAGCCGCCCATTGCCGATGGCAGCGCGCGCGAGTATTGCAAACTCGTCCATGGCGCCGGCATCGTGCCGCAGGAGGCTCGCCGCGAGCCCTATATGGTAACCGCCCCCATTGAATTGCGGATGGGCGAAACGGTGATGACTCTTTTCCCCGACGAAGGTTTCAAGATCACCTGCACCAGCGCGGACAAGCAGGGACGCTTCACGCAGTTTTACAGCGTGGACCTGAATCCCGCCACCTGGGAGCGCGACCTGTCCCACGCGCGCACCTTTTGTTTTTACGAGGAGATCGAATATCTCATCCGCAACGGCCTCATCAAAGGCGGCAGCCTGGAGAACGCGGTGGTCATTCGCGATGACGCCATCCTCACCAATGAGCCGTTGCGTTATGCGGAGGAATTTGTCCGTCACAAGATGCTTGATATCGTCGGTGACCTCTCGCTGCTGGGGAAGCCGTTGCAGGGGCATTTGATTGCCGTCAAGCCCAGCCACGGCGGTAATTGCGAAATGGTCCGAAAAATCACCGCGCAGATGCGCAAGCCGTTGGTGGCCGCGCAGGCGTTCGCTCCGCCGCCCACGCCGAAGTCAGCCCCGGCCGAACGACCGGTGAAAGTCGAGCGCGGGAAGGACGATCCCGATGCCAGCGGCCAGGTGCTGGACATCAAGGGCGTCATGAAATTGCTGCCACACCGGTATCCATTCCTAATGGTGGACCGCGTCTCCAAAATTGAGGGCAATCGTATCGTCGGCGTGAAGAATGTGACGATGAACGAGGCATATTTCCTCGGGCATTTTCCCGGACATCCCATCATGCCGGGCGTGTTGCAGCTTGAAGCGATGGCGCAGGTGGCCGGCATCCTGATGTTGCAGACCGCGGAAAACACGGGAAAGCTGGCCTACTTCATGTCAGCCGATGACGTGAAATGGCGCAAGCCGGTCATGCCGGGCGACGTGCTGGTGATTGATGTCGAGATGACCAAGATGCGCGGCAAAATCGGCAAGGCCAAAGGCGTCTGCAAGGTGCAGAGCGAAATTGTCAGTGAGGCCGAGGTCACCTTCATGATGGCCGACGCCACCTGAGCCGGCCCGAGACACGGAAAGAATATTTCGATGGTTCACCCCACAGCGATTATCCACCCCGGCGCCAAAATCGGCGCCGATTGTCAGATCGGGCCCTATTGCATCATCGGTCAGCATGTCGAGCTTGGCGCACGGTGCCAGTTGCATTCGCATGTGGTGATTGACGGCCATACCCGGCTCGGTGAGGGCAATGAGATTTTTCCCTTTGCCAGCATTGGCCTCAAGACGCAGGATTTGAAGTGGAAGGGCGGAACCACTTACACGCAGATCGGCGACCGCAACACCTTTCGCGAATATGTCACCATTCACAGCGCGACGGGCGACGGCGAAATTACGAAGGTGGGGTCGCATAACCATATCCTCGCCTATTGTCATCTGGCTCACAACGTGCACCTGGCCGACCACATCATTATGTCGAACGTTGCGACGCTGGCGGGGCATGTCATCGTGGAAGACCATGCCGTCATCGGCGGTCTCGCGGCGATCCACCAATTCTGCCGGATTGGCAAGCTTTCCATGATCGGCGGCTGTTCCAAGGTGGTGCAGGATGTGCCGCCGTTCATGATAGTGGACGGCAACCCGGGCGAGACGCGCACCATCAACAAAGTCGGCATGGAGCGGCGCGGCATCCCGGAGGAGGCGCAGGCGGCCATGCGGCAGGCGTACAAGTTTTTATTCCGCGATGGCCTGACGATTCCGAACGGGCTGGCTAAAATTGAAAAGGAATTGCCGCCGCTGCCGGAAATCCAGCATCTCATTCATTTTGTTCGCGCCAGCGAGCGGGGCATTAGCAAATAGCCGCGCCGGATACGCCTGGTTAATCGAGGCATCTCATGGGCGAAACTAAAATCGAATCCGGCCCGCCGCCGCTGACGCCCGCGACGCTGTACCTCGTCGCTACTCCCATTGGCAATCTCGAGGACATCACACTGCGCGCCTTGCGCACGCTGAAGGAATGCGACGTGGTCGCGGCGGAGGATACGCGCCGCACCGGCCGGTTGCTCCAGCATTTCGGAATTTCCAAACCGATGCTGAGCTACTTCCAGTTCAACGAAGCGAAACGGAGTGAGGAGATTTTGGAGCGGTTGCGGCAGGGAGAAAAAATCGCGCTGGTAACCGACGCCGGCAGTCCGGCGATCAGCGATCCCGGGGAACGCGTTGTGCGCGCTGCCGTGGAGGCGGGCTATCGCGTGGAATCTGTTCCGGGTCCCAGCGCATTGGTGGCGGGGTTGACCGCGAGCGGTTTGCCGACGGACGAATTTCATTTCATTGGTTTTCTCCCGCACAAATCCGGGCAACGACGAAACAAACTCGAATCGTTGAAAGCATTCGAGGGAACTTTGGTGCTTTATGAATCGCCGTACCGCGTGGAAAAGCTGTTAAACGAATTGAAGGAGGTGTTTCCAGAACGCCGCGTCGTGCTGGCTCGCGAATTGACCAAGAAGTTCGAGGAGTATTTGCGCGGCCGTCCGGCGGGTTTGCTCGAACTCATCAAAAAGCGTTCGCTGAAAGGCGAGTTCGTGGTGATGATCGCGCCGGCGGCCGATGCTCCGGAACCGGATTCAGAAACGGTCGTACAAAAACTCCCCGCTTAGACGAATTTACCGGGATTCAGAATTCCCTGCGGGTCGAGCGCATATTTGACGGTGTGATGCAGGGCGCGCGTTTCCTTCGAAGCCGCCAGCGGCCACCAGCGTTTTTTGGCAATGCCGATGCCATGCTCACCTGTAATGGAACCTTTCCACGCCAGCACCTGCCGGAATAATTCGTCCAGGGCGGCCTCACTGCGCTTGTGCGCGCCGGGCTGTTTCAGGTCGACCATCACGTTCGTGTGAATGTTGCCGTCGCCCGCGTGGCCGAAACAGGCAATCGCCACCTGGTGTTTCTTCTGCAAGCGGGCGGCGAATCGAAATAAATCCTCCAGGCGGCCGCGTGGCACGACGATGTCCTGGTTTAATTTCGTCAGGCCCGTGTCGCGCAGCGCGTAGGAAAACTCCCGTCGCACCTGCCAGATGGCTTCGCAAGCACGTTCGCCGAGGCCGCGATCCACAAAGCGGGGATGTTGGCGACGCACGATGCGCTCGACGGTGCGCAATTCCGAGCGCACGGACCCCGGTTGGCCATCGAGTTCCAGAATCAGGTGGGCGCGGCAGCCCAGCAGCCGCTTCGATTGGGTTCGCTTGTGGGCGGCCGCGAGGGTGAAGGAATCGGCCACCTCAAGAGCCGAAGGCAAAAAGCCGGCGGCAAAAATGGCGTGCAACGTGTTTAAGGCGTCTCGCATCGACGAAAATCCCACCGCGAGACACGCGCGATACGGCGGCTTCGGCAACAGCTTCAGAGTGGCCTCGGTGATGACGGCGAGCAGGCCTTCCGAGCCGGTGAACAGGCGCGAGAAATCAAAACCGGTTTTGTTTTTGTGCGTGCGCCCGCCCACGCGCACGATATCGCCGTTGGCCAGGACGGCTTCGAGACCCAAAACGTAGTCGCGCGTCACGCCATATTTCAGGCAACGCGGTCCGCCCGCGTTGGTGGCGATGTTGCCGCCGATGAAATTATCCGCCCGGCTCGCGGGGTCGGGCGGGTAATACAGCCCCAGCTTTTCCACTGTATCCTGGAGAAATTTGGTGTTCACTCCGGGTTGCACCACCGCCACGAAGTCTTCGCGATTGATTTCCTTGATGCGGTTCATCCGGGCCAGCGAAAGAACGATTCCGCCGCGCAATGGCACACAGCCGCCGACGTAGCCATGGCCCGCGCCGCGAGCGGTCACGGGTATGCGATGACGGCTGGCAAAGCGGAGCAGGGCAGAGACAGATTTCACGGTGCCCGGTTGCACCACGACGTCGGGCAGGTGCGCGGCAAACCATTTGTCGCCGGAATTGCTTTTGAGGACGGACGGTACGGCGCTTACTTCACCCGCCGGCAGAATTTTTCGCAGACGCGCGGCCAGGTCATTCTTTTTCGGGTTCATCGATGGGGGTGCTGGACTTGAGAAATTCCCGGGCCTCGGCCGCTTCCTCGTCCGGCACCTGGACGAGAATGCCACCGGCGCCAAGCGCGTAACCTTCCATGCTCAGCGCGGCGAGTTCGTTGGTGACCACGGCGTGAAATTCGGCGGCTTCCAACCGGGAGCGAATCAGGTGCGCGTCAGCGGAATTAAAGGCGGTATGGACGGTGACAAGCTGCATGGTGCGATGAGTGGATCAGGCGGCGACGGGTTGTTTGATGTCAGCGAAAACAATCACGCCCGCGCCGGTTTGCAGAAGACTTTGGACCTGCACCTCGACTTGTTGCCCAATGATTGAATGTGCGTTGTTGACCACTACCATGGTGCCGTCCGGCAGATAACCGACGCCCTGGCCCTTGTCCTTGCCTTCGCGCACGATTTTCAACGAAAGCAGTTCCCCCGGAAGGAGAATGGCCCGCAGGGATTTCGCGAGGTCATGCAGGTTGACATGATTCACGCCCTGAAGCTCGGCGATCTGGCCGAGGTTGTGGTCGTTGGTGTAAAGCTTGGCCGATAAATTGCGGGCGAGACGGACGAGTTTGGCGTCGACTTCCTTTTCCTCCGGAAAATCGCCGTCATGAATTTTCACCTCATTGCGGTTGTTGCGCTGGATGCGCGTGAGGATTTCCAAGCCGCGCCGACCGCGGGCCCGTTTGATGGGGTCGCTGGAATCGGCAACTTGCTGTAATTCCTTTAAGACAAAGCGCGGCACGACAATCTTGCCTTCCACAAAATTCGCATCAATCAGGTCGGCGATGCGGCCGTCGATAATGGCGCTGGTGTCGAGCAGGATCAGGTTGTCCGGCTTGTTTTGCGGCGCAAAACGAACGTAGGGAATGATGAGGGAAAAATCCTCCTTGTTGCTGCGCATCGCCAGCACAATGCCGATGTAGCCGAAACTCAAAAACAGCGAGAGGCGGATCAACCAGCGGGTGGGACGTTCGTCCACGTTCTCGAACAAGCCGGATCGATCGATGAGCAGAGCCACGACGGTGCCCAGCAGGAGGCCAAAGGTGGTCGCCGAAAAAGCGCGCAACGAAAACCCCTTCAGCATCTCGTCAATGGCGACCATCAAGCCTCCAAATCCGAAACCAATCACCATCCCCAGCACGCTGCTGTGCGGCGCGTTGACAAACTCCGGCCGGACCTGGCTCACAGCCCAGCCAGCGATGGTACACATCGACAGGAACAAGATTCGAATGACCCAAAGTGCCATGATTATTTAAAGGGATCGTTTGGCGCCGACAGGGAAGCAGCGGGCTTGGAACCGGCTTTTTCCTTCGCCGGCTTTTTCTGCCAGAGAATGCCCCACAGGCCGAGGCGGTTCAAATTGCTCGTTGTCACGCTCAAGTTATAAGTGATTTGCGTCACATTTGACGCAATTTGTCCATCTTTGAGCAATTCTCCGGCCAAACCCTTGCCCGCGTGCAGGTCATCCAGAATGGCTTTCAACGTCTCTGTCGAGTCGGCGACATTTTTGACAGCCAGATTGATCTCGGGAGAGTTCGTAGCGATGAGTGAAGTCAGCGAATTGGCGAAATGATTCACTTCTTCGGAGAACACCACGAGATTGCTCACCGAAACGCCAATGGAAGGGGCGTTGGTGTCGAGCAGCCCGTTGATGTTGTCGAGTGTCCCAATGGCGCGTTGGGACGCCACGCGAAAATTGCTCGCGGACGCCGCAAGATTCGTCATCGTTTCCTCGTTTAAAACCAGGCGGCGAACATCGGCAATCGTGTCGTTCAAGCGATTGGCAGTTTCGTCAATGTGTTTGATGAAACTCGCGGCGGCGCGCGCGACTTCCTGGAGGTCGAACGGCGGTTCGGTGTTGGCCTCGCCGCCGTCGGTGAACTTTGGCCCGACGTTTTTGGTCGGCAAAATGGCCACGTATTGATCCCCCAAAAATCCTGATTGCTCAATCACGAACCGCGCGTCCTTGAAAATCTGATACTGGCTGTAGATCTGCAGCGTGATGGTGACGTTGGTGCCCTGCGGTCCGAGCGCGAGGCCGCCGACGGAGCCCACTTGAACACCGGACATCAACACCTGGGCGCGGGCTTTCAAGCCACCGACACTCCCGGCGTGCAGATAGATTTTGTAGGTGGGTTTGAAAAAATTGGCGCCCTTGCTGAACTGGAGCAACAGCGCGGCGAGCACCGCGAGCGCGACGAAGATGAACAAACCCACCTTTAATTCAATGCGCGACTGGTTCATGTTAAAAATGCGGTTCCTTGGGGTCGGCCACGCCGTCGATGAAGCGGCGCACGATCGGATCCTGCGAACCAAAAATCTCGTCCGGTGTGCCGGTCGCGTAAATGCGTTTGTTGTGCAACATCATGATTCGCTGTCCCACCCGCCGCGTGCTGCGCATGTCGTGCGTTACCACCACCGTGGTGACTGACAATCTATCCCGCACCCGCATGATGAGCTGGTCTATACTGTCGGAAACGACCGGATCCAGCCCCGTGGTCGGCTCATCATACAGCACAATCTCGGGATGATAGATGATTGCCCTCGCCAAGCCCACACGTTTTCGCATGCCGCCGGACAGCTCGGACGGGCGCTTTTCCTGTATGCCGGGCAGGTCCACCATCTCCAGTACGTCCGCGACCCGGCGCGCAACCTCGGCTTCGGTGACACTTTTGTCCTTACGCAAAGGGAACGCGACATTCTCCTCCACGGTCATGGAGTCGAAGAGCGCCGCGCCTTGAAAAAGCATTCCGAAGCGTTTGCGTACGCGCAATAATTCGCGTTCGTTCATGGGGACGATGTTCTCGCCCGCGATCAGCACTTCTCCGCTTTCAGGTTTGAGCAGGCCGATGAGGTGTTTCAGCAGCACACTCTTGCCGCCGCCGCTCCGGCCGATGATGACGATGGACTCTCCTTTTTCAATGCGGAGATTGACGCCATCGAGGATTTTGGTCGCCCCAAAGCCACGCTTCAAATCGCGCACCTCGATCATAGCGTGTGGAGAATTTTGCCCAGGCTTAGCGTCAGGAAAAAATTGCTGATCAGGATGGTGATGGAGGAATAAACGACAGCCTCCGTGGTCGCCCGGCCCACGCCTTCGGCGCCCTCGCCGCAATACATCCCTTTGTAGCATCCGATCAAGCCCACGATACAGCCGAAGACCGAGGATTTGATCAATCCCACGAGCACCTCCTCCACGCTGGTATATTTCAGCATGTTGTACCAGGAATAGACGGGATCGATGCCGAGATAAACACCCACCCCATAACCGGCGCCGATGCCAATGGCAATGGATTCAGCGGTCAGCAAGGGCATGGCGACGAAGAGCGCGCTCAAACGCGGCACCACCAGATAATCCACCGGATGTGTGGCCAGAGTTCGCAAGGCATCGATCTGTTCAGTCACCTTCATCGTCCCCAATTCGGCCGCAATTGCCGCACCCACGCGGCCGGCGACCATCAAACCAGTGAGGACTGGTCCGAGCTCGCTGCACATGGAGACGCTCACCACGGCGAGTGTCGCCGTGTCCATTTTGAACTTGTGGAATTGGAAGTAGGTCTGCGCCGCAAGCACCATGCCGGTGAAGGCGCCGGTGATCAAAACCACGGATTGCGACTTAACGCCGATGAAATAGACCTGGTAAACAAAATCCCGCCAGCCGACTTTCCAGCGGAACACGGAGCCAACCGATTCCTTGCCCAAAAGGGCGATGCGTCCCAAGCCCTCCAGCCACTCGCTGATCCACGTGACGCCCCGGGCAAACATAGCTGTCGGCCGGCCTCAGCCGAAGACGATCCCCTGGGCCAGCGGCAGGTCCTTTGAATAGTTGATGGTCGCAGTCTGACGGCGCATGTAGGTCTTCCAGGAATCGCTGCCGCTCTCGCGACCGCCGCCGGTTTCCTTTTCACCGCCAAACGCACCGCCGATTTCCGCGCCGCTTGTGCCGATGTTGACGTTGGCGATGCCGCAATCGCTGCCGCCGGCCGAGACGAACAATTCCGCTTCGCGAACGTTGTTCGTGAAGATGGCCGAACTGAGGCCCTGTGGTACTTCGTTATGCCAGGCAATCGCGTCTTCGAGGCTGCGATAGCCGATAATGTATAAAATCGGGGCGAAGGTTTCTTCGTGCACGATTTTCATATCATGTTGGGCGGCCACGATGGAAGGGCGGACGTAGCATCCGCCAGAATATTTCGCTCCGCTGAGGCGCTCGCCGCCGTAAAGAATTTCCGCGCCCTCTTCGCGAGCGGCCGCGAGTGCGGCCTGCATGTCGTCCACCGCCCGGGTATTGATGAGTGGTCCCATCAACGTGCCTTTCTCCGTGGGATCACCGATGCGCACTTGCTTGTAGGCATCGACCAATCGCTTGGTCAGTGTTTTGCGAATGGATTCGTGAACGATGATTCGCCGCGTGGTTGTACAGCGCTGGCCAGCCGTGCCGACGGCACCGAACAGAATGCCCGTGGCCGCAAGATCAAGGTCGGCTGAAGGCGTGACGATGATGGCGTTGTTGCCGCCGAGTTCCAACAGCGTGCGGCCAAGGCGGCGCGTAACGACTTCGCCGACGTGACGGCCCATTTTCGTGGACCCGGTGGCGGAAATAAGCGGAACGCGTGCGTCGCTGATCAAACTCTCGCCGATGGTCGCGCCGTCACCGATGACGAGGCAGAAGATGGCGGGATCAACATTGTTCACGCGGCAGATTTTTTCGGCGATCTTGATCGTTGCAATCGCGGTCAACGGCGTCTGGCTAGACGGTTTCCAAATGGTGGAATCCCCGCACACGGCAGCCAGGGCGCTGTTCCACGCCCAGACGGCGACCGGGAAATTGAAAGCGGTAACGATGCCGACCACGCCCAGCGGATGCCATTGCTCCATCATACGATGCAGCGGGCGTTCCGACGCGATGGTGAGACCGTAGAGCTGCCGCGAGAGGCCGACCGCGAAATCGCAGATGTCGATCATCTCCTGCACTTCGCCTTCGCCTTCGGCAACAATTTTGCCGGCCTCCAGCGTGACGAGACGTCCCAGATCCTGCTTGGCTTCGCGCAAGGCGTTGCCAAGCTGGCGGATGATTTCGCCGCGTTTCGGGGCGGGAATCAGTTGCCACTTGCGAAAGGCTTCCTGTGCGCGGCGAATGGTGCGTTGATATTCCTCGGGTGTCGCGGTTTGCACACTCGCGAGCACTTCGCCGTTGATGGGGGAAACACTTTTCAGCAGCTTGCCGCTGCCGAGCCAGTCGCCGCAAAAGACACCGGGATTTTCGCGTTCGAGTCCGAGCTTGCGCAACAACGCGGCTACGGACAAAGGTTTGGCAGTGTTTTTCTTGGAGGAATTAACTCTAGGCATAGTACAAAAATAAAATTTCGGTCAGAGACGGCGGCATTCCTGGTCGATGATTTTCAAAGACTTCTCAATAATATCATCTTTCACGTCCAGGACAGGGCGCAGGCGGATCGAGCGTTCGCCGCAACGGACGACGAGCAGTCCAAGTTCATAGGCGCCCTTCCAGAACGCGTCGCGTTTCGCTCCGTCCGGCATATCGAACGCCAGCATCAGGCCGCGGCCGCGCACGGCGGTCATGACGGGTTGCTTGCGCGCCAGTTTTTGGAGTTCGCCCAAAATGAGTTCGCCTTTGACGCGCGCGTTCTCGACGAGTTTTTCCTCCTCGATGATGCGCAGGTAATGGGTCGAACGCACGTAATCGGTGAAATTGCCGCCCCACGTCGAACTGATACGGCTCGGCAGGCGAAATGTGTTGTCTTTCATTTCGTCCACGCGCGGTCCGGCCATCACGCCGCAGACCTGAACTTTTTTGCCGAAGGCCAGCAAATCGGGGCGCACGTCGAAATGTTCGCAGCACCAGGTCTTGCCGGTGATGCCCATGCCGCATTGCACTTCATCAAATATGAGCAGGACATCGTTTTCATCGCACAGCTTGCGCAAGATGCGGAGAAACTCGACGCGGAAATGGTTGTCGCCGCCTTCCCCTTGAATCGGCTCAATGATGATCGCCGCGATATCGGGACCCTTTTTCAGCAGGATCTCACGAATCTGGCGTTCCGCACGCTTTTCCTTCTCGGCGGCGTCGCGCTCGCGTTCGGCCGGGGGCAGCGCGAAATTAATGCTCGGTGTGCTAACGCGCGGCCAGGGGAATTTGGCGAAATAAGCGATCTTGCGCGGATCGGTATTCGTCAGGCTCATGGTGTAGCCGCTGCGGCCGTGGAATGCGCGCTCGAAATGAATGATTTCCGTGCCGCGTTCACCGCGCCCGTTGGCCAGGTTTTTCCGCACTTTCCAATCCATCGCGGTCTTGAGCGCGTTTTCCACCGCGAGCGCTCCGCCTTCGATGAAGAAGTAACGCTTTAATGGGGCGACGCCCGCCACCCGAGCGAACGTTTTGACAAATTGCGCGTATTGAACGGTATAGACGTCGGCGTTGGCGACCTTGACCTTGGCGGCAGTCAGCAAATCCTTCTGCACTTCGGGCCGGTCGAAGTAAGGATGGTTGAATCCGATGGGTTGCGACGCATAAAAACTGTAGAGATCGATGAATTCGCGCCCGGTGGCGGCGTCCATGAACATGGAACCGTGGCTTTTCTCGGCGTCAAAGATGAGCTTGAAGCCATCGACGAGGATATGCTTCTCCAGTTCCGCGATGACTTCCTGCGGTGGCAGGGCGTAATCGGATTTTTTGTTGGCCGCCTTTGTTTTGGCGGTTTTTCGCGGATGATCAATTGCTTGCATAGACGAGTCAACCATTTCGGAAACCGGGGGTGAATCTAGGCGTGATAACGGCGACTTTCAAGATAAATGCAGGCAAGACCTGCGCGGGCACCACACCTGCGAACGCTATCTGGGCGCATTGAATTTCGATTTTGTTTCCGCGCGAGACCTGGCTTATAGTCGCGACGATTTTGGTAAACGTCGGTAGTCATATTTCATGAAAACTCAATTGTCTCTGGTGGCGGCTTTGCTCGCAGCCGCCTCGGTGTCGGGCGCGGATTTGAAAATCGGCATCATCGGGTGCGATACCTCGCATGCCACCGCCTTCACAGATACTCTCAACAACGCGACAAATAAGAATCACGTCCCCGGAGGCAAAGTTGTGGCTGCCTTCAAAGGCGGCAGCCCGGACGTGAAGGAGAGCGCGTCACGAATTGACGGCTACACAAAGATCCTTCAGGAGAAATATGGCGTCACGATGTACGACAGCATCGAGGAACTTTGCAAAAATGTGGACGTCGTGTTGCTGGAGAGCATCGATGGCCGGCCGCACCTGGAGCAGGTGAAGCCGGTGTTCAAGGCGGGAAAGCCGGTGTTCATCGACAAGCCGATGGCGGCGTCGTTGAAGGATGTCGTGGAGATTTTCCGCCTGGCGAAGGAATCAAACGTGCCCGTATTCAGCTCATCGAGCCTGCGATTCGCGAAAGCCACGCAGGCGGTGCACAACGGCTCCATCGGAACCGTCACCAACGCCGAGACCTATGGCCCGTGCGAACTTGAGCCGCATCATCCCGATTTGTTTTGGTACGGCGTGCACGGGACCGAGGCGTTGTTCACGGTCATGGGAACCGGCTGCGAAACGGTTCAGCGCGGCACCAACGCGAGCGGAAAAATCATGGTCACCGGCATGTGGCCTGGCGGGCGCAAGGGTGTTTTCCAGGAAGACAAGAATTTCCACGGTGTCGCAAAAGGTGAAAAGGGCCAGGCGCCAGTCGGCACGTTCGATCTCTACCCGCCTTTGCTTGTGGCGATCATGGAGTTTTTCAAAACTGGGGTCGCGCCGGTGAAACCGCAGGAGACTGTCGAGATCATTGCGTTCATGGAAGCCGCCGATCTCAGCAAACAGCGGGGCGGGGCGCCGGTGAAATTGAGCGAGGTGATCCAACAGAGCGGATGGAAGCAGTAAGCGGAAGAATTAACAGCCTGCGATTCATGAGGCGGCCTGGATCCCGGAATCTTGAAAAAATTTCAGGACCGCCTGCTTCCATTCCACCGCAAAACGGCCGGCTCCGGAAGCATGGCCGCCGCCTTCAAATTCGTGAAATTGTTTAAATCCGGGCACACCTTCATAGACCTGTTTTGCTTCACCGATCCGTGCCTTCGGATCCGCGGCGCCGTGCAGGAATAGCGCCGGGCAACGGATGCCGGCGGCATAATCGACGGGGTTGTGGCTGAAGCCATCGAAACCGGACTGGTGGCCGCCCCAGAAAATCAAAAGCTGCGCGCCGGGGAAGGATGGGACGTGCATGGCTTCGAAACGATGTTGCACCGTCGTCAACATCCGATCAAAAACGGATTCGATGATGATGCCGTCAGGATGAACGTCGTATTTGTCCACGGCCCGCAAAATGGCCGACGCGCCCATCGATTGCCCGTAAAGGATGAGTTTTGAAAACTTCAGGTGCTCCCGGGCGTAGGTCACCGCGGCCGCGACATCCTCCGCCTCCTGATAGCCAATCGTAGTGTACGATTCAGACGATTCTCCGGAGCCGCGGAAATCGACCATCAAGACTGAACAGCCCGATTCGGAAAAAATTCTCGCCTCCGGCAACGTGCCCGCCTTCTCGGCCATGTAGCCATGAAAAAGAATGATCAGCGGATTTTCGGGTGGGGCGGGATTATACCATGCGCCCAGCGTGATGCCGTTGGTCTCGGGAATGGTCAGCACCTTGCAGTCCGGCGACAGACTCGTAGGTTGTAATTTTGTATGCGGGCGCGGGATATTGACGCCGTTGAAGAGCACTTCGATTTTAGCGCCAAAGCTCAGCTCGGCCGGTTCACCGGTGCGGTAACCGCCCCGGGTGAAATGCATCATCGAATACGCCTGCCGATAGGCCAGAATATTGAAGAGAGAAATCGCGGCCACCACCGCGCCTGCGAGAATGCAGAGACGACGTTTACGCTTTGTCAAATCGGCGGCCTTTCGGAGATAACATCCTCGGTTTCACGCTTCGATGAAAGGTGTTTTGGACTAATGGTTCAAGTGAATTTCGCGGAACGCGCAGGTGTCAGAGGCAGAAGCGGGACTATTTTGCCAGCGCCAGGTCCGAGTGTTGCGCGAGCAAATCCTTGACGCTCGCTTCGTAGGCTTGCTGCTTCAGTTGTTCGATTTGCTTTTGGTCAACGATGTCGCGGCGATGCGAGGTGCTGATGCGTTTGCTCGTGATTGGCTCCGGGCTGAAGGTGGTCCACTTGCCCGAACGAACGTCCACCAAGGCAACTTTCACTCGAATGCGCATGTGCTGCACTTCATCGGGAATCGCCCAATTGACGATCGGCACCCAGGAAACCGACTCGGTCGCGAGATGTTCGCTTTCTGACTCAAGCATGCCCCAATAGCAAACAATGAAATCATTGCCCCCGCGCGCGGCGGTGAGGCGAAGCGATTTGGAATAGCTTTGAGCGTCGAGGCTTTCAGTGAACACGCCCATACGGTTGCGACGAATGGGAGGCACTCCGGGGAACGGCACCACGGCGAAGTTTTTCTGCAACGCCGTCATCATGCCGCCGTCGGGAAAGGCGGCGCCCGATTGTATGAGCAGCACGGAGGCGCCCTGACGCAGGCGCAGCGGCCTGGCGGTGTCGAGAGCGTTCTGGATATCGGATTCGTTGACTATTTCGCCACGATTGATACCGAGGACATCCAATTCGCTGAGCTCTCCGCGATATTCAAAGGCGGGATTCGCCGCCTGCTCAATCGGATTATTTCCCGCATTCGTCCGGGCGGGAGAAGTATCTGAAATGGACCGGACAGTTTTGCATCCTGCCAGCAAGAGTGCGGCGGCGCAAAATGTGATAAGGGTTGATCTTTTCATGGCTGTTTTTCTCGGACGGTTTTTTGGTAATTCACTCCGTCAGGAACGGGAACCGCGACCGGGACGGTTTCAGACGTCCCTTCGGTGACGCGCGCCGAGTCCACCGCGAGAAACGCGGTGAAGTCGGACATAAGGCCATAATCCAGTGCGACTTGTTTGATTTGATCTGGCAACGTTTTGTCCTGCACATGAGTGGAATCGTCGCTTAACGAAGCGATTTTCATTCTAGCCCACACGCTCGGCAAACCGTGGTTGGCCATTGCGTTCTCCGTCAGGTTCGCAGGGGTTTCCACTTCGACGGGGCGATGGCCGGCCATGCCGTGGACGCGAATGACTCCTTGATTACCTCCCTCAAAGCGGCCGGTAAGAATCACGGGCCGATCGACGAATAAATCGGGAAGTTCCTTGGGGAAAACATCCGTCACCTTTAACGTGCCCCAATCCATCTTGAGCCCCGTCATCGCGGGATGACTGATGCGGTCAAAAAAATCCTCCATGATTTGGGCGGCACTTTCGGAATTTCCGAGATAGGCGACCACGCCATTCCCGGCGGCGGCCATGTTCTCCAACAGGTAACGATTGACGGAGGAGCCGATGCCGAAACTGAAAATCCGCGAGGCGCCGAGCCGCTTATGAACCTCGCCGATGATCTCGGAATCGTTTCCGATCTCGCCATCGGTGAGAAAGCAAACGAAACGCAAACGATTGGGATCGTGCGGAAAATCCAGCGCGGCTTTGATACCTTCGATCATCATGGTGCCGCTTTCACTGTGCAGCGAGTCCAGATAGTTCAACCCGCGCCGCACGTTTTCCGGGGTTGCGTCAAGCGGGCGCGGTCCCAGTTGGGACGCGTTCATCGAGAACGAAATGATTTGGAAGGAATCCTCCGGTTGCATCAATCGTAACGCCCGTTGCACGGCGGCTTTCGCCTGTTCAATCGGGCGTCCGTCCATGCTGCCGGAGCAGTCAATGACGAAAACCATTTCCAACGGTTCCCGCCGCAGTCCGGCCAGTTGTTCCGGCGGATACAGCATCAACGTGAAAAACCCGCCGCGTTCATCGCGATGGGTCAGCAGGCTGGATTTCACCCGTTCCCCGGCGACGCGAAAACGGAGAACAAAGTCCTTGTTCGGCAGGGAGTCGGCCGGGTCCAGTGTGACGCTCAAGCGGCCCGATGCGGGCGTTTGCGCGGTGACCTGATGGGTCGTGCACTCGTAGTCTTCAATTACGACGCCGGCGTCGATGTTCAATTTGAGTGAGATATCGTGTCCGCTTCGCTCGCCCGGCGCGAGATACGAAACCTCGGTTGCCTGACCGGACGCGCCTCGCGCGCTGCGGGGCACGGCGCCGACGCCATTGGTCGTTCCGGATGGATTGAAGCGGGGCGCCACCACCATCGGAAAAACGAACTCATACCAGCCGTCCAAATAGTCGAGCGTGTGAAAATATTTTATATCCACATCGATCGGCTGGCCGGGTTCCAGGTTCGCGACGGATTGCGTGAAAATATTCGGGCGCTCCTCGGTGAGCAGCGAGGCGACGTAACCCTGACGCTTTGCCTCCTCGTAAATCTTTTCCGCATCCGCCCGTTCACGAATGATGCCGCGAATATGCCGCTCGCCAATGGTCATGATGAATTCATTCACCGCGGAATTGTGGGGCAGGGGCAAAATATAGACCGCTTCGATCTTGCGATCGTAGGGATTCCGAAATTGCTGGGTGACTTCGACTTCGCCGATGTAGCCGTTCACGGAGGCGCGGACATCGGTATGCTTAAGTGGCATGAGCACTTGCTCGTCATCGACCTTGGCCATCAATGATCCGGAGCCGGGATTGCGTTCGTCGGGTTGAGGGGTGACTTCCGTGTTACGAGCGATGATCCATACTTCGGTGCCAGAGCCGGATATCTGACGTTCGGGCGACAACAAGCTGCCCGAGCGTACTGAACGGCTACCGGCCAAAGGTGTTACCTCCATTGGTTTCTTTGAACAACTGGTTTGCAGCAGTACTACTGCGAGCATTCCTGGCAACAGCGAAAATAAAAGTCGTGAAGTGAGGGGCCTGGTTCCGGTTTTCATTTGGGGAGTTTTTGTTCGAACGAGATTTGGACCGGGATTTTGTTGCCTTTCGAATCGGCGGCGGTCCGCAGTTTCAATTTGAAAGCCGGCGGAGCGCCTTCGACGGTTTGGAGATGGATGGTGGCAACGCGGGTTTTGCCGGTGGGCAACTGGTCCGGCGCGGCGGCATTAAAGGCGGCGAGAATAACCCGTTCATGTTGGATCGCCTTCGGATCGTAGTAAGGAGGCGTGCGAAACGCCGGATGCGCTCCGCCTTCAATGCCGACGATTTTGGCGGTTCCGTTCGTGGCGGTGAACTCCAGTTGATAAGCGGCCAGCGGCGTGCCGGCGGAATCCACGTAGATATCCACCGCGCAAAACCGTGTCCGGCCTTCCTCAAAAGCCGGCTGCTGTGCGAAAAGCCCTACCGCCAGCCCCAAAAATAAAATGGCAAGGATGGCTTTCACGAGGGGCCATCCTGGTTGAGTTTGACCGCCCGCGCGGCCAGTGCTGCCACGTCGCGCTGATCGACGACCCGGTCGCCGTTGATGTCAGTCACCGTGCTTTTGTCGCCCGCCTGAATTTTTCGAGCGAGCGCGAACGCGTCGAGGATGTCCACGACGCCGTCGTGATTGACGTCCCGGCGCGCTGCCATGACGGCTTGTTCCTTGAGATCAAGCGGCCGCCGCAGGCGCTGAACCGAGATGGTGCACAGCAGCGCGATGGCGGCGGCGGCCGCTCCCCACTTGATCAGGCGCAGCCACGGGAAGGCGTTCGGGGTTGGCTTGCGAAAATGCCGTTCCGCCGCCCGTAGTACGGTATAGTCGATACCTTTCGGGATGAAAACGACTGGTTGTGATTTTTGAAGCGCCGAAACCAGTTTTGGCGGCGCATGCAAATCCGCGTCGTCCGGGGGGTGTTGGTTCGGCGTGTTCATCTACAATGGTTAAGCGAGCGAGCGACTCAAAAGGTTCATGTCTCGAAAAATTCCCGGGTGCGCGGGTCCTGGCGCAGTGTTTCCAGGGAGTTATGCAATCGTGATTTTACCGTTCCCAGCGGTATGGCCAGCGCTTCGGCGATTTCGGCGAGGCTGAGGCCGTCCACAAATCGCAGCAGCAAGACCTCCTTGTGAAGTTCCGGCAGCCGGATCAGGGCGTGATGTAGCTCGTTTGCGTCAGCGGCGTCGGGAGGAGCCGACACCTGATCCACGGCCTGCATTTCAGCTTCGGTGGATTGATAACGGGAGGCTTTCCGTCGGGCGGCAATGGAAAGGTTCCGCACGGCGGGATAAAGGAACGTCTTGAAATTGGCGGTGAGACGGAAGCCGGGAAATTTTTTGAGAACGTAGAGGAAGGTTTCCTGGAGCACGTCGAGCGCGGCATTTTCGTCCCCGGTGAGGCGATGGGCAAGCTGCGCGACCCAGTTCCGATAGCGACGGTACAAGGCTTCGAAGGCCGCTGCGTCGCCGCCATTCAGGGCGGCAACGAGTTCCTGATCGCTGCGTTGCTCGAAGTCGTTTTTCGCTTGCATCCGGCCGTCCAAAAGAGGTCTTTTGGCCATGCTTTGCGGCCCAATGCCGCCCGTTCAAGCTATTAAGTGAGGAACCTCCTTCAAAGGTTCATCGCCGAAAAATTATTTCAGCTTCAGAAAATTCTGGAGAATCTGCCGGCCGCTTTCGGTGAGGATGCTTTCCGGATGAAATTGCACGCCCCAGATCGGATACTCCCTGTGCTTCACGCCCATGATCTCGCCTTCCTCGGTCTCGGCGGTGATTTCCAGGGAATCGGGCAGGCTGCCGCGCTCGATAACCAGGGAATGATACCGGGTGGCCGCGAACGGATTGGGCATGCCTTCAAAGAGGTCCTTGCCGTTGTGTTTAATCTGCGACGTCTTGCCGTGCATCATCCGGTAGTTGACGATGACATTGCCGCCGAACACGTGACCGATGCACTGATGCCCCAGACAGACGCCGAGCGTCGGGGTGGTGGTGCTGAACGCGCGGATGACGTCATTCGAGAGTCCGGACTCGCGAGGCGAGCAGGGGCCGGGGGAAATCAGGATGCGTTCGGGCTTCAAGGCGCGAACCTGATCGAGGGTGACCTGGTCATTACGATGAATCTCCATCTTCACCCGCATCTCCCCCAGGTATTGCACCAGGTTGTAGGTGAACGAATCGTAATTATCGATGACCAGTACCATATCAGTTATGGCGGCCAAGCTAGCGCAGGTAAGGCGATTTGGAAATCAGGAAATCATTTCTTCCGGCGACGGCTCTTGAACAACTCAAGCTGCGGCTCGCGGAAGAAATCGTAATTCTTGAGGATGCGGATGATTTGCAGCAGGTCGGACTTCTGATAATTGCGGTTGATCTCGGTCTCGGACACAAGATCCGCCAGCATGGTACGGAAGGGTATCACTGCATCCACGCCCTTGGAGCGGAGCAGGGTGATGCTCTCGTTGCGGGCCTTCGCCTCGTGAGGCAGCGCCGGCACGACGAGAATCTTGCGTGGTGTGCCATCTTTGCCAAACGCCCGCGCGGCCTGCTGAAACACTTTCGGCTGCACGAAGCGGAAAATCTCGGGCGCATGCGCGAGTACGGCGGAACTGAAGGTTTCCGTGTGCCAGCCCTTCACGACGACAATGGCGCGTTCCACGAAAGGAAGGTCGGCGGAAGTTAACACGAAAGGCGGTTCGACCGGGGTCGCCTGCGGTTGTGGATTCAGGACGAAGAAATCGATGTCGGCATCCTCCTCGCGCCGCGTTTGCCCGATGTACTTGCGATGCTGGCGAACCAGGAAACCCTTTAGTTCGAAATACTCGCGGACGATTGTTTCGCTGACGGCAGACATGTTATTCGCCCATCGATTGCAAGGCCGCTTCGATCAAAGGCATCGGAACCCGATGGCCGAACTCGACCTGTCCGATCTTTCGCGCGAGCACGAATTTGACCTCGCCGGCGCTGACTTTTTTGTCGAGTTGCATCGCGGCCACGACGGCTTTCTTTTGTGAGGCATTCAACTTCACGGATATCGGCAGGCCGTAACGGCGAAACAAATCACTGATACGTTCGCTATCAGCCGCGGGCAGGCCGAGGACCTTTTCTGACAATCCCGCTGCTGCCACTTGACCGATGGAAATGGCCTCACCGTGAAGATATTTTCCGTAATGCGAAATGGCTTCAAGCGCATGGCCGATCGTATGGCCGAAATTCAATATGGCCCGCAGGCCGCTTTCCGTTTCGTCCTGCCCGACGACGTCCGCCTTGATTTCGCAGCATCGGGCGATGATCGTGGCAAGGGTCGCCTCATGTCGCTTCAAGATGGCGGGCAGTTTGCTCTCCAACGCCTTGAAAAGCCGGGCGTCGTAGATGATGCCGTATTTGATTACTTCGGCGAGGCCCGCGAGATATTCGCGGCGCGGCAAAGTGTCGAGCGTGCTGAGATCGCACAGGACCAGCTTGGGTTGGTAAAATGCGCCGACAAGATTTTTGCCCGCCTTCAAATTCACGCCGACTTTGCCGCCGACGGAACTATCCACTTGCGCGAGCAAGGTCGTGGGAACTTGCACGAACGGAATGCCGCGCAAATAGGAGGCCGCGACAAAGCCCGCGAGATCGCCGACCACGCCGCCGCCGAGCGCGACGATGAAAGACTTTCGTTCCATCCGTTGTTCGGCGAGGCGGTCGTAACAAAACTGCACCGTCTTCAGGCTCTTCGCCGTCTCACCAGCCGGAACGGTAATCAGGGTCGGTTCGAAGCCGGCGGCGCGAAGTGATTTAAGGGCTGCGTCGCTGTAAAGCGGAGCGATATTGCGATCCGTGATGACGGCGCAACGCTGGCCAAGTTTCAGGCGGGCGCATTCGGCCCCCAGCCGCGAAAGCAGGGCGGGACCGATCTTGATGTCATAGCTGCGGCTGCCGAGCGATACCTTTACGATGCGCACCGACGCAGGATAAATGAAGGCCGGGCCGTGTCAAAGGTTTGGTAAATTGCCGCGGGTTGCAGGGTGGGGAGCTTCGGTGTTACTGTCCGTGGAATAAGATGGAAAACGCAGAGACGACCAAAGTTTCCAGCAGCAGCGGCGGTCCGGAATTGGACGATTCCAAGCCTCTTAAAGCACGAAGGACGTTGGTATTGTTGGGCTGTCTGGTTCTACTGGCGGGCATGGGCTGGCTGGACTACACCACCGGTTATGAACTGAGTTTCTTCGTCTTTTACTCCGCGCCGATTGGATTCGCCGCTTGGTATGCGGGGCGCTGGGCGTCCATCATCGTGGCGCTGGGGGCGACCTTCGCCTGGCTCCTGGCGGATTATTTTGGCGGGGTCAAGTATTCGAGCAATTACATCTATTATTGGAACAGCACGATTCACTTCCTCGCGTTCATCATCAACGCGATCACGATTGCAAAGATCAAAAGCGACATCGACCGGCGTCATGTCCTCGCGCGCGAATTGAAGGTCGCGCAAGCAGCGTTGCAAAAGCTTTCGTCGCGTCCCGCGGCGTGCCCGTCGTGCGGGCAATCGCTCGATTCGTCCGGGACGGTGACTGGACCGCAAAATTCCAAAGCCTGATCACCCGCAGATTTGTCTTTAGCTTACGGCTGCTGGAATTAAGCTTGTCGCTGGATGAACACCGTTGCTCTTATCACCGGTGCGTCGCGGGGTATCGGACGCGGGGTAGCGCTCGAATTGGCCAGGATCGGCCATGATCTCGTCATTAACTACGCCAGCAACGCCGCCGCCGCTCAAACCACGGCGGCCGATTGTCACGCTGCCGCCCAAGCCGGCGGCAAATCAATTCGCGCGGAAATTTGTCAGGCAGACGTCTCCAATTCCGGCGACCGTGGAAAGCTCATCACCTTCGTCCGTGCCAAATTTGGACGGCTGGATCTTTTGGTAAACAACGCCGGCGTCGCGCCGACGGTGCGAGCGGATTTGCTGGAGGCGAGCGAGGAGAGTTTCGACCGGCTCATCAAGATCAATGTGAAGGGGCCGTATTTCCTGACGCAACTCGCGGCGAAATGGATGGTAGAGCAGGTGGCGGCCAACAAGGCGCTGCATCCGAAGATTGTTACTATATCTTCCATTAGTGCATTCACCGCCTCCGTGAATCGGGGCGACTATTGTATTTCCAAAGCGGCATTGTCGATGCTTACCCCTCTGTTTGCAGCGCGGCTGGCCGCCCACGGCATCAACGTGTATGAGATCCGCCCCGGCATCATCGCCACCGACATGACTGGGGGCGTGAAGGAGAAATACGACAAACTGATTGCTGAAGGGTTGACCCCGATCGAACGTTGGGGAACGGCCGAGGATATCGGCAGAGCAGTAGTGGCCATCGCCCAGGATTTATTTCCCTTCAGCACGGGCGAGGTCATCAATGTGGACGGAGGCTTTCACTTGCGACGCCTTTGACCCATGGCCAGCGTTGCCGAATCTGAATTAGGATTTGTAGCGCCACCGGGAACGGGCGACAACTGGCAATTCTTTTCGGGGCAGATGAAACCGGTGCGAGTGCCTGCCCGCTACAAGTTCGCGCTACTGGTGGTTGCGGTGGCGATGATTTTACTGCCGCTAATCTATCTCGGGATTTTCGCGGCAATGTTATGGGGGATATATTGGTATGCCGTTCACGCTTTTGTTTTCCTGTTTCAGACGATCGGCGCTCCCCCGCGGTTGAAGGTTCTACTGCTTTTTTTATATCTCATCCCACTCCTTGCGGGACTGCTGCTGGCCGGCTTCATGCTGCGACCGATTTTTTCCCGTTGGCCGCAACTTGACTTCGGCGTGCCGATCAGTCACGTGGATCACCCGCTGTTGTTTCGTTTCATCGGTCAGCTTTGCCAGCAAATGGGTGCTCCGATTCCCAGCCGAATTGATGTAAATGTAAGCATCGGCGCGTCTGTGCGTTTCCGGGAAGGCTACCGTAGCATGTTCGGGAATGACATTATGATGACGCTCGGATTGCCCCTGGCGGCGAGCATGAGTTGCCGGGAATTTGCCGCCGTGATTGCGCACGAACTGGGACATTTTACGCAACATAGCGCGATGCGCATGGATTCGGTCGTTGGCTCGGTGAACCGGTGGCTGATTCGCGCCGTGTTTGTGCCGGATTCGTTGGAGGAGCTAATCGATGACCCTGAGGACGGGAATGTGTTCAGCTTGCTGATTTATTTGCTGGCTAAATTGGCGACGGGCTTCACGCGAGGCATCCTTTGGCTGCTGCTCGTGGTGGGCCATGGCATCAGCTCTTACATGTCGCGCCAGATGGAAGTTCACGCGGACGCCTGCGCGATTGTGGTAAGCGGATCACAAGGTTTCATCGCCATGATGAGGAAATTGCCAGTGCTTTACCTATGCATGGAACAGGCGGCGATTAAATCCAGCCATCGTGTGCTGGCTAAAGTGCCGGACGATATGAGCGCGTACCTCGCCATGCAGGCAGCGCAGTGCTCAGGCCAGACCCAGGGCAATATTGTGCGCCAGACCGCCAAAGACAAAACGCGGTGGTATTCCAGCCATCCCGCCGATACCGAACGCATCAAACAGGCTGAGGATGCCAATGAAGCGGGAATCATTAACGACGATCGTTCGGCTACCATCCTCTTCAATGATTTTTCCAAGTTGTCCACGGAAATAACAGCGCTCCATTACGTCCTGATGAATCGCGGGCGGCCAATCCCCGAGGACCGGATTTTTCACGTCACGCCGCAAGTCGAAACGGTGCCGGACACCGCTGCGGAGGAAACGATTGTGCGGAATTACTTTCACGGGCTGGGCACTTTCCTGCGCCCGATTCTGATCGACGGCAGTTCGCGACTGACCGTAAGTCTCGCGACGAACAAGGAAGCGCAGATCAGGGAAGCAAAACGGGTTCTGGAAAATGCGGATGTGGCGGGCCTCTGTCACATGCTGGCAGAACTCGACGCAAAGACGTTGCGGGTCCTGCAGTGGGAAGCCATGGGCCAGGCAGGGTTGGAGTTGAACGCGGAGACGAGCGGGTTATCGCCATCAGATGCGGCTGATCCCGTTGCGGCTCGTCAGGCCATCGAGTCTCAGCACAATCAACTGGCGGCGGAACTGGAACCGCTGGAGCAGATGGCCAGGATGCGGCTGACGACCTCACTCGGGCTTTTGCGAACGAGAAATCTTGCATCCGCTCTCCCGAATGCGGCGCAGCTTCACGATCAAGTAACGGATTTGCTCCATGCGATGGGCAAGATGCGCGAGGCTTTCCCGGCACTGTTGGAAATGCGCCGCGAGTATGCCGTGTTGCAAGGCTTGATTGGGTGCCGGGGGCATGGCACATCCGTATCGCTGGAGGAAAGCATCGCCCATTTCGCCCACCGCGTCACCGAATCCGTCGGCCGGATCCATGCCGCATTGGGTTCGAGCCAATACCCCTTCGATCCGGCGGAACGTCACCGTACAATCGTGGATTACGCGCGGGCGAAACAGTACGACCCCGAGCCATCGCGCATGGCCGCCAAGGAGGGCGAATGTCACCTGCGGAACCTCGTCGCGCTTTATTACCGTTTGCTTGCCCGCCTGACTCAAATAGCGCTTGAAGTTGAAGCGCGTCTTGAAAGGGCGCCCGCATCCTCCGCTTGATTTCCAAATCCTGTTAGCTCCAATTTATCCTATGCCTGTTAAAATTAATGCACGTCTGACGGCGAAATCCTTGTTGCCGCAACTCGTTCGCTTCTTTGATTTGTCTGCCGCCAAGATCCTGAGCCTCGAAAAAAGCTGGAATGGCTCGCGCGGTACGCCGGTGTTTACCGTGAAGGGCAAATATGCTTCACGGGGTTGGACGGAATGGACGCAGGGTTTTCAGTACGGCTCGGCGCTGCTACAATTCGATGCGACGGGCGAGGAGCGGTTTCTCGAAATCGGGCGCAAGAATACCGTCGGAAAAATGGCCAGTCACGTTTCGCATATCGGCGTTCATGACCACGGATTTAACAATGTCTCCACGTACGGAAATTTGTTGCGACTGATGCGGGAGGGGAAAATCCAGCACAACGAAAGTGAACAGGACTTTTATGAAATCGCGTTGAAAGTTTCTGGCGCGGTCCAGGCGGCGCGCTGGACAGCCTTGCCGGAAAAGCTGGGCTATATCTATTCGTTCAACGGGCCTCATTCGCTGTTCGTCGATACGATGCGGTCCCTGCGCTCGCTCGCGGTGGCGCATCAGCTCGGCCATTCACTGATGGGGGAGCGCGACCAAAAAATTTCGTTGCTGGAACGCCTGGTGGCGCATGCCACTGCCACGGCGCGCTACTCGATTTACTATGGCGAGAGTCGCGATTCCTATGACGTCTCGGGGCGGACAGCGCATGAAAGCATTTTCAATTTGAACGACGGTAGTTATCGATGCCCCAATTCCCAGCAAGGTTACTCGCCGTTCACCACTTGGACGCGTGGGCTCGCGTGGGCCATTCTCGGCTACGCCGAGGAGTTGGAATTCCTGGAATCCGGCGCGGGCAACGAATTGGGACGACGTCTTGAGGGTGTTCGCGACACCTTTTTGAGGGCAGCCACGGCTACGGCGGATTTTTACCTCGCAAATTCCTGCACGGACGGCATTCCCATGTGGGACACGGGTGCGCCGGATTTATATCAACTGCCCGGCCACCTCAATCGCCCGTCCAATCCGTACAATCGACGGGAACCGGTGGATTCATCGGCTGCGGCTATCGCCGCTCAAGGATTGATTCGGCTTGGGAAATATTTTTCAAACCAAGGTAAAAAAAAGCTGGGGGCCCGTTACGAGGCCGCAGGATTGACTGTCGCGAGCACGTTGCTCTCGGAGCCATACCTTTCGAATTCGCCTAAACATCAGGGACTTTTGTTGCACTCGGTATATCATCGTCCCAACGGGTGGGATTACATCGCCCCCGGGCAAAAGATTCCGAATGGGGAAAGCTCGATGTGGGGCGATTACCACATCCGCGAGCTGGCGTTGATGCTCCTGCGTGAAGCGAGAGGTGACGGGTATCTCACGTTCTTTGGCCCGGGACAGTAGCCGGCCTGCGCGTTATGGTGAAAGTACATTGGCGGCGCCCGGTGTCGGAGAGGTGGTGAATCTCCAATCGGACGCGGCGTCGCCGGAATCCACGCCGTCGGGCGATCGAATTAGCGAACCCACAATGGCGTTTGAGTCAACCACCGGCGTGGGGGTGCCCTCGACGAGATTACTGGGCCCGCCGAAGCCGTTGATCATCGCATTCGTCATTGAACCCGCGTAAGAGAGTGCGTTGACCACATTGGTTAGGCCGACGTTGATCAACGCCACACCGTCGGGAGATCCGTTTTGGATGGCGATCTGGCTGATCGGAAGATCGATGACGCGAGCGCCGGGGGCGGCGACAATGTTGGTGGAGGCGGCGACGAGATATTGGCCGTTAGTCAGCCAGCCATTCAAGTTGACACGCAGATATTCCAGGTTGTTATTCCCATTGATAAAAGCGACAGCATAGTGCGACACATTGACGATGTTTGTGCCGATATTCAGCACTTCAAGAAATTCGTTGGTGTCGGTGCCGGGTTGATCGTAATCGATCTCGTTGATGACCAGTTTCGGCACGGCGTCCGTCAGCGTTGGGTTGGTGCCTTGAAAATACTCGGTAAGGTTTGAACGGCCATCTCCGTCGCAATCCCCGGAGCCATCAGTGGCGTTGAACGGGTCGAGACAATCCGGATAAGTAAGTTCAAAGACGTCGTCCATCCCATCCCCGTCGGTATCGAGTGGAGCACTCTGTGGCACTTCGAGCACCCGGTAAAAACCCGCGGCGACCTGAGGACTGATGTCGAGCAATTGCAATGTGCCTGTCGTTCCAAGGGACATGCTTACTGGCTGCGAAATATTGGTCACGACGGGGCCGCGATAAAGTATGTAATAGGAGGCGGGGTTCGCCGAGAACTTTACCTCACGTCGGCCTCCCGCACCTATGACCGCCGAATCAATCGACACCGCTAAGCTATTACCTGTCGCGAACAACAACACGCCGAGGCAGAGAATCCGGCACAGGGATCGGAAGGACTTCATGGGGAGTTTTTAGCATGTTCCGATGACGAAGCGAGCCTCAATGAGGCGGAAAAACAATGCCACTTACGACTTCCAGTCAAACGCGCGTTTCTTAAGCGCATAGACATAACCGACAAACAGAATGACGAGGAACGAAATCATGGAGCCAAGTATCATCGCGCCATCTGTGGCAAGCATCTCCCGATAAATCACGGCCCAAGGATAAAGAAAAACCACCTCGATATCGAACAGGATGAACAGCATCGCCACGAGATAAAATTTCACGGAAAGGCGGCTGTTGCCTTCGCCGATCGGGACCATGCCGCATTCGTAAGCGGTATCTTTGATGGCGGGTCGCTTGCCTTTGACACCCATCATCACCGACATGATTAGCATGCCGAACGAAAACGCCACGGCGAGCACCCCGAGCATGAGCACGGGCAGGTACTGCATCAATTGCGAGTTCGTTTCCACGTGGCAAATCTATGCATTAGGAAATTGTTGGCAAGTCGAAACCGGCGTGGCAACTGCCGCTGGATGGTCGTTGGTTGGGTGGTTATCGTTTTGCCGATGCATCCGTGTTGCGCTGCGGGTGATTTTTCGACTGCGCATCCAGCTCGATTTTTTTCAACGTCGAATTGAACAGTTCCCGCTGGGCCTTGCTGACCTCGCGCCCCATGGCCCGCACATCCAGAAAGGCGATGATGACCGCCACGATCGTGCAAACGAAACACACGAGCCAGAAAAGTAGCGACCCCAGGAGGCTCAACCGCCCTTTGAAAATGGTTTCGCCGGCCACCAACATGACGAGAGCGGTGGCCAGAAATGCCACTCCCAGCCAGCGGCGTCGCATGACAGGATCCAATGCCATGCAAAAGGTTAACACGAAAGGGAAATTTGCCACAGCAAGAATCAGCGGCGAGGCGCCGTTTCAATCGGCATATTTCCCGTTGGCACTGGCGTCGCCGTTCGTTTATGGTCGGGACATGGGATCCATTCGCGGTGCGGGCCGGCAACCTCATTTGTAAATTATGCAAATTACCAAGCAGCTCGTGATCTTCCTGGACAACAAAACCGGCACCCTCGCGCGACTGGCGGATGCTCTCGGTGAGGCGAAAGTAAACATCTACGCGATCAACACCAGCGATACCGTGGATCACAGCGTCATTCGCATGGTGGTGAGCGATTACCGCCGGGCGCTGCATGTCTTCGAGGAGCATGGCACGCTGGTAGTGGAAGATGATGTCTTGATGATTGAGGGCAGCAACAAGCCGGGCGAGCTCGCGACCATTGCCCACAAACTGGCGGATGCGAAAATCAACATCGATTATTGCTACTGCGCCACGCCGCCCGATTCGAAGCGCGGCCTGATGATCATTCGCGTCGCGGACGCCAAAAAGGCGTTGCGCGTTTTGAATTCTTGATAGCTCCTCACATGATCTCATTGATATCCGGTCTTCGTATTCAACTTTAATAATTCCCCGCATGCCCAACCCCTTGCTCTACGAGATCAACACCCGCTGCTGGCTGCGCAAACTTTCGCAGGACAGCGGCTCGACGATTACGCTCGCCAACGTTCCCGATTCCGAATTGCTCGGCTGGCAAAAACTCGGCTTTACTCACGTCTGGTTGATGGGCGTATGGACGACCGGGCCGCGCTCACGGGCGCTGGCGTTGAGCCATCCCGAGTTGGTGGCGATTTACCGCCGTTTGCTGCCGGATTGGACCGAGGCCGATGTGCTGGGTTCGCCCTATGCGATTGGTGATTATCAAGTGCCGGCCCCATTGGGAGGCGACTCCGCGCTCGCAGCCTTTCGGAAACGGCTCCATCAAAAAGGATTCAAACTCATCCTGGATTTCGTGCCGAATCATCTCGGTCTCGATCATGCGTGGTTGACCGATCAGCCTGATCTTTTCGTGCAAAGTCCAAACGAAACGCCCGGAACTTTCCGTCAGGAAACCCGCAACGGCGTCCGCTGGCTTGCGAATGGCAAGGACCCTTATTTCCCGCCGTGGACGGATACCGTGCAGCTCGACTATCGCAAAGCCGCGACTCGCGCGGCGATGACCGGCTTGCTCCAATCCGTGGCCAGCCGTTGTGATGGCGTCCGCTGCGACATGGCGATGCTGTTGCTAAACGACATTTTCCCCAAGACCTGGGCGCATCTGCCAATTTCCACACCGCCGCCCGCTTCCGAGTTTTGGACGGACGCAATCGCAACTGTTAAAAAATCGCATCCCAACTTTTTCTTCATCGCCGAGGCCTATTGGAATCTGGAAGGCCGGCTGCAAGCGCAAGGTTTCGATTGCACCTACGACAAGACGCTCTACGACCGCTTGATTGGTCGCGACAACGCTGGGGTGCAAACTCATTTGCTCGCGTTGACGCCGAGCTATATGTCGGGAAGCGCGCACTTCCTCGAGAACCACGACGAGCCGTGTGTGGCCTCCGTGCTTTCGCCGGCGGAGCAGCACGCCGCGCTCCTGACCATTTTGGGCTTGCCGGGTCTTCGCTTTTTGCACGAGGGACAACTGGGCGGCGCGCAGCTCAAGATTCCCGTGCAGTTGGGGCGTCGTCCCGTCGAGCCGCCGCAGACCGAAGTGGCGATGCTCTACGAACATTTCCTGACGACCTTGAAAAAGACCGCGGTCGGGCAGGGGAATGCACAGGTGCTGACACCACGCCCGGCGTGGGCCGACAATCCTTCATCCACCAACTTCGTGATCGTGCAATGGCAGCAACGAGCGCCGCAGTTCGATTTGGTGGTTGTGAATCTCGCCTCGCATCGCAGCCAGTGCTACGTGCCGCTGAACATTTCGAACCTCGGACAATACAACTGGTCCATGAGGGACGTGCTGGGTGCGGAGACTTACAAACGCGACGGAGCCGATCTTCAAAGCCAGGGACTATTCCTCGACGTCGCGCCCCACGGCGCACAAATATTTCACTTCGAGCCGGTGACATGAGCCGCCACCGGCGACCACTCAATCCAACTCCTCTTCGCGAGCTTCCGCCAGCGCTTCCTTCCAGCGGGCCGTCAACTCCGCCAGCAAATCCGTGCCTTGTTCCGCGTCCGCCATGGTGAAGCTCACGCTGTGATCGCGGAAAAAAATATAAACCTCCGGTCCCGCCGCCTGGATGCTGTAGATCGCCGAGGTCAGAAAGACGTGCTTGCCGTAGCGCAATAACGGACCCACCGCATTTTCCCACGCGATGGAAAGTTCGCCCAGCAACGCCATGGCTTCCTCCTTCGTGTTGGTGGCAACCTCGATTTTGCGCAAGTCATCCGTCTGGATGGTAACGGCATCCTCATCCTCGTTTTGATACACTGCGAGCACCTTGTTGAGGTCGATCGTGAAGAGTAAGTGCGAAAACAGAGCCATACTCACGTCAATGTGCGACAAAGCCGGCGATACGTCGAATGAATATGTGCAAAATTTTCCGGGCTGAAGTCCCCCTGAACATCTCGCTTAAACCCATGCAAACCATCGAAACCTCATCAAAACGGCGCCCTCCCACCCGTGCCGCCTCGCATCGAGGCCTTTTTACAATCACGTCCTTGAAAAACTACGGGTGCGAACAGATGCCATAAGGTGCGAATTACCGTGAATTGCCTTTAGATCCTCGGTTCCCTGACGACCCGTTTCGCGTGAAATTTACATCAGAGTAAATTTCCGCCTCCCGGGCTAAATACCCGTTGCGCAACGGCGCTTAATACAGCGACACGGAGCGCAATACTGTGCAACCTCGCCCACCGGCGGCGACCGCAATGCCGTATGCCTCCATGAAACGTCCACAATCATCGCCCATCATGCCGCGCCTATTCGCCTCCCAATCCTGACCAAATCGGACGGATACCCCCTACCCATTTCCACCGAAGAACGCCCTTCGCAGCGTAGCGCCGCCCGTCTCCCGAGCCATCGGGAAGCGCGGCGGGAAGGAAATGCATCATGCATTTTTCCTTCACCCTTCTGCCTTTCAAGCTCTCCGCTTTTTTTTCAAAGAACAAATCCACCGACCCCGCGATCCTAAACCGGAGGGTTGGACATTTGCAGTCCAATGGTCACCGGGAATTTAAAAGGGTGGGGCGCTATCTCCGAGAGCGCCGGACTAACAAGCGTTCCTCGGCGGTCGCCGCGACCGGCCAAACAATTTGCCCGACGTTCCCGACGGCGCCCTCGGAGAGGCTGCCCTGCCTCCCCAACTATCCCGTGCCGCCCCGCCGTCATTTAACCTCCAATATTTTCAAAGAACAAATCCACCTACCCCGCTATCCTAAACCGGAGGGTCGGACATTTGCCGTCCGATGGTCCCACGGCAAAATCGGTAAGCGTGGAAACGTCTTACAGGAGCATGCTGAGATTACGGAAAATGACAGGCACCACCCGAGAACCACGGATGTAACGGGTTCCGCGGAAAGTCGCCTGGGAGAATGCCAATCCAATTTCAGAAACCGGCAGGGTTATTTGCTGCGCTCCGATGCGGCCGAGGGCGATGCGCCGGTTGAATCATCGGAGGAGTCTCGCATATCCGGAAGTTCAGGATCCGAAGCTTTAAGCGAGCAATTGAGTTTTGTGACCATCGAGATTTGCAGTGATTTGCCGCCTGGCGATATCGTCGGCATGAGGTCGATGGTGGGTCCCACCGAATACTGCTCTCCTCCCGGTGTTTGCTTCACGTCCGCAGAGCTCATTTGGACTTGACGGCCGCTTATGGTGACAGCGGTTGGAGCGAAGAGGAGCTGCGCACTTGCGCTGGCTGCGGCGTTTTTCAGGATCGCGGCCATTTCGTTGCGCGATATTTTATGCGACGCCATCGAAAGCTCGCCGTCTGCATTGAAGCCGGCGAGCCCCAGTGCTTCGCTGGCGGAATCGGAACATAGGACGATTTTTGCTTGCACGACGATTTGAGCGGTTTCACTGCCGGCGATGAGATTGCCGGCTTCCGACACCGGGTCGAACGTGGTGAATACGTACGTTCGTTTGCCTGACTGCATTTTCCAGCCACCTGTCACCAGACCCTCATTCCAAGTCGCGGTCTCCATCACCTGTGCCGTGAAGGTTTTGATGGGTGGCGGAGCGTTAGAAATCATTTGCAGATATTTGGACCTGATCCTGCCCGCGTCCGCCAGCGCGTCGGTGGCTTCCCTTCGCCAGCGGTTCGCCTCGCCACGAGCTTTCAGGAGTTCATCGGATGGCTTTTCCGCTCCTGCACCGGATTCGACCGCTGTGCCGGACACCTGGGGCGGCATGAACACCTCGGGAGCTGTCTGGAGGCGTGTGCGCAACGCGTCGTTCTCACGACGCAAACGCAACGCCGTGGCGGTCTGCGTGACGGCCAGCCCCGCAATCGCGAGCGCCGCCGCGACCGCAAAGCCCTTTTGAGCGGTGGTGAATGCGACACCGTTGACCGATGTGGCGGCGAGTGCCGCTGAAGCGGTGGCAGTCGTCGAAATGGAAAGCGCCAGTCCGGCCGGTGCCGCCGTGGCGGCGAACGCTGCGAGCAACGTCCCCAGCGCGGCGATTGACACGGTTGCGCCGCTCTGCTGAAGCAACGATTGTAATTTTGCCAGTGCGCGCCCGATGCGCATGCGGGCGGCATCCTCGCTGATGCCGAGGGCGGCCCCCACCTCCTTGAACGCCTTGCCTTGAAAAAATCGGAGCAACACCGCATTGCGATCCTCCGCCGGGAGTTCCTCCATGGCGGCATCAAGTGCGGGGAGAAGTGGCGCATTTTTATCGGTATGCTCCAGTGGTGTATTGTCCTTCTGCATGGCAGCGGCCATCCTTTCCCGGTGCTGGCGCCGGCGTATGCCGCGCAACGCGGTGGCGGCATGAAATCGGGTCGCCGTGAAAAGCCAGCCGATCAACAGTTCGTGACCCGCCAGTGACCGTGCCTTTCTGGCGAGATCAAAAAACACGGTTTGACAGATGTCGCGCGCGAGTTCCGCGTCGCCACCCGTCTTGCGCAGCGCTGCGGCATAAACCAGCGGGAGATGGCGCTCCACCAGCTCGGTGAACGCGCCCTCGGAACCATCCTGCGCGTAATCTCGTAAAAGTTCAGCATCGGCCTTCATAGCGAGTCATTTCCTTTATACCGCCGCCGACGCCGAAACCGAACGGAATTTTCCCGCCCTTGCCATCCCTCGCCCTGGGTTTTACTTTTGAAATAGGATGCTGGGAAGCATTTCCGAGTCTGGCCCCCGTGATCAATCAGCCGGAAACTTTGCGGCGGTATTCGAATTTGAAGTACCAAGGGGCGTCTTTGTAGGCGGGGTCGGTTTCGTCCAAACGTTTATACAAGGAGAACGGTTTCATGGGGTAATCTCCTTAATGGCGCCGCAATTAAGGCAGCGCAGTTTAATGACGCGGTGAGGCGCGCCGATGGGAACTAGGGGCGACGCAGAGAGGCAACGGACGGGGCCGATATGGCAGATGAGACAACCCAATTGAAATGGGAGAATTGGAATTTCGGTTTCGTCGCCAGGAGCGCGCGGCTCGGGGTTGGGATTATCTTCGTTTGGGACGGCGGGTGTGCTCATATTAGGATGGGGTTTTCGGGTTTATTTGCCTTGAACCAGTGATAATCTTCCAACCCTCACTTGAACTCGCGTCCGGCGCAGTTCCTCTGCATTTGCTGGAGCGATGACCAAATCGAAGGGTGTCCACGTTCCTGATGGTAAGGGGACGTTGATTTTGTTGGTGATGCTATGCTGCTTCGCTCGCCATTCCTCTCCCTGTAGCGTTTTGGTGGCCTTCGGGCCCCAATGCGCCGCCAGTTCAAACCCATCGAACAGAATCGCCGAAGGGTTGCCGAGATTCATGCGCACTTTGTAACCGTCCAAGTATGGCTCCGCTTTCTCAGTGTACAGCAGCATCGGACAAAGATCGGTGTCCACGCGATTATGCGTAGGCTCGTCAGGATTGACGGGAGCAAAGTCGTGTGCGGTCTGCGCAACATGGTCATTCCATTGCTGTGCGGAAATCGTCTCAAGGGCATTACTCAGGATTAACCCCTGAATCTCCAAGGAATTAATCTGTTCCGTCATGCTCTTGAGCTTTTGAGTGACAGCCGGATCTGTGGCGGGTTGGCAGCCAAATAAGAAAACGACGGCACAACTAAAAAGGGTGCTGGTTAGGACGGTTTTCATTTGACGTGGTACTTTTCTTTGATGGACTGCTGCAAGAAAGCGGCATCGAAAGTGAAAATGTCGGGAGGCTTTTCAGCAAATGCTCGCACCATGAGGCCGGACTGCGGTCTGTAAATTTGGTAGGTTTGCGGGGGGGGGGATAAAAGGTGTGAGCGTTAACTGTGGCGCTGGAATTCCCATAGTACGTTGCGCCGCCCGGACGATAATACATGTTGCCATAGCTCGAACCCGTGGCCGTGGCCGTAGTGCTCGCGTAGCCCGGTGTGGTGTAAGAGGAGACGTTAGCGGTCTGGTTTTGATCGATGATGGCGAAGCACGTGTAATGGCGATTGCAGGTAATCTCCGCCGCCCGCAGCATGGCAAAATCCTGAGTGCGTTCAGCGGAGGTGTAGCCGTTGCCACGGAATACAATACGATAAACGTCAGGTGCCAGCACGGTCTCGGAATAGCCCCCGCTAAAGCCGTTCGAGTGGTAGCCAGTGGAGCAGCTGGTGGTATATAGGACGCAGACGACGAATAAGACGGACGGGAGTGCTCTCATAGGGTCTGTCTTTTCGCCCATCTGGCGGGATAGCGCAAGTGTTTTCGTTGTGAATAAGTCGGTTAAAAATTTACACGTATCCGGCTCGCCGCGCACCATCCGCTGACCCCGGGCGAGGGTCCGCCGATCGTGGACGAAATGGTCGCGACCCACGCGCCCGCCTTTCTCTTTCTCCGCCGTTAATCGAACTGGTAAGGATTCCTTTACAGTTCAACCGTGCAGACGCCTGCACCCTCCTACCGACGGAAAATTAAGACCCGCCCGAGTTGAAACCATCTTTCAGCCAGGGTCATTGGGGCTTATTCATATCCCCACCGACGTCGCCGCGTGCAGACGTCTGCAATGATTTTGGCGGGCGGTTTTCATTTTATTTGGGTGGGTCAGGAACAAGGATATCGTTGGTGCTGAATCCGGAGCCGGTGGGTTTGACCGGGCCGAGGCCCGACGCATTGGTAACAAGGGTGGCAACAAGGGCGTTGCGCGGGGTGTTGGCGAGTTTGCGAACGTCGAGACAAATCTGTTTTGATCACTTTGAAACGGGGTACTACGAAATACTTCAAATGAAGCATTGCATCCTGCACTGTTTCGGGTAAATACTATTAAAATTTTTTTGGAAGAGACGGCTGATAGCCAAATATGGCGAAGAAAATGGACAAAAAAAACTTGGGTGGCCCGAAACCGCAATTGCGCGCTCCGGGTAAACAAGGCCTGTACGATCCTCAATTCGAACACGAAGCCTGCGGTGTGGGGTTCGTGGTCAATCTGAAAGGCCGAAAGTCCCATACGATCATCCAGCAGTCGCTGCGGATCCTGATGAACCTGGATCATCGCGGTGCCTGCGGTTGCGAATATAATACCGGTGACGGCGCGGGCATTCTCATCCAGCCGCCGCATGATTTTCTGAAACTGGTCGCCCGCGAGGCGCGTTTCACGCTGCCGTCGCTCGGAGAATACGGTGTCGGCATGATGTTCCTCCCGCAGGACGGTTCGCAGCGTGCCGAGTGCGAAAAGATTTTTGGCGAGATCGTGGCCGAGGAAGGCCAGACGGTGCTCGGCTGGCGCACCGTACCGACGAGTAATCTCACGCTCGGCGCAACCGCCCGCGCCTCGGAGCCTGTGATGCGCCAGGTGTTCATCGGCCGCAGCGACAAGCTCGCCGACGAACTCGCGTTCGAACGCAAACTTTATGTGATCCGCCGTCGCGCGGAAAATGCGATTCGCTATTCCGGCAAGGTGGACGGCGGCGATTTCTTTTACGTGGCGAGCCTTTCGTCGCGCACGATGGTTTACAAGGGCATGCTCCTGACCGAGCAGCTCGGCCAGTATTATCCCGATCTCTCGCATCCGGCGATGGAGTCGGCGCTCGCGCTGGTGCATTCGCGTTTCAGCACGAACACGTTCCCGAGCTGGAACCGTTCGCACCCGTACCGCTTCATGGCGCACAACGGGGAAATCAACACGCTCCGCGGCAACATCAACTGGATGCACGCGCGGCAGGCGATGTTCGAATCCGATCTGTTCGGGGACGACATGAAGAAGGTGCTGCCGATCATTTGCACCGACGGCAGCGATTCGGCGATGTTCGACAATTGCCTCGAACTGCTGGTGCTCGCGGGCCGCTCCCTGCCGCACGCGATGATGATGATGATTCCCGAGCCGTGGACGAAGCACGAGAGCATGAGCGCCGAGAAGAAGGCGTTTTACGAATTTCATTCGTGCCTCATGGAGCCGTGGGACGGCCCGGCGTCCATCGCGTTCACGGACGGAACGCAAATCGGCGCGGTGCTGGATCGCAACGGTCTGCGACCCTCGCGCTATTATGTCACCAAGGATGACCTGGTGATCATGGCCAGCGAAGTCGGCGTGCTCGATGTGCCGGCGGAGCGCATCGCCCAAAAGGGCCGCTTGCAGCCCGGCCGCATGTTCCTCGTGGATACCAAGGAAGGCCGCATCGTGGCCGACGAGGAAATCAAGGACAAGATCGCGAACGAACAACCTTATCGGGTGTGGCTGGACGATCAATTGATCCGCCTGGCGGACGTTCCCGACGCGGAGGACTTGCCGGGTTCCGATCACGAAACGATGGTCCAACGCCAGCAGGCGTTTGGCTATACGTTCGAGGAACTGCGCATGTTGCTGGTGCCGATGGCGCGCGACGGCAACGAAGCGCTCGGCTCGATGGGCACCGATACGCCGCTCGCGGTGTTGTCGGACAAGCCGCAGTCGTTGTTCAATTATTTCAAGCAGCTTTTCGCGCAGGTGACCAATCCGCCGGTCGATTGCATCCGCGAGGAAATCATCATGTCCACGGAGACCGCCATCGGCTCCGAACGGAATCTCCTCAAGCCGTCGCCGGAAAATGCGCGGTTGATTGAGCTGAAGTCGCCAATCCTCACGAACGAGGAATTTGCGAAATTGAAGCACGTGGATCTGCCGGGCTTCAAATCCGCCACCGTCCCGATTCTGTTCCCCGCCGCCGAGGGTCCATCCGGGCTGGAGAAGGCGATGGAAGAAGTCTGCCGCAAAGTCAGCGAGGCGATTCAGGAAGGCAACAACGTCGTGGTGCTTTCGGATCGCGGCGTGAACAAGGACCTCGCGCCCATCCCGTCACTGCTCGCGGTGGCCGGCGTGCATCATCATTTGATCCGGGAAGGTTCCCGCACCCGCGTGGGGCTCGTGCTCGAATCGGGCGAGCCGCGCGAAGTGCATCATTTCTCGCTGCTCATCGGTTACGGCTGCGGCGCGATCAATCCGTATCTCGCGTTCGAGACGTTGGACGACATGATCAGCGAAGGCTTGCTGACCAACATCGATCACAAGACCGCCTGCAAGAATTACCTGAAGGCCGCCATGAAGGGCGTCGTGAAGGTCATTTCGAAGATGGGCATCTCGACGATCCAGAGTTATTGGGGCGCGCAAATCTTTGAAGCGGTGGGTTTGAAAAAATCCCTGATCGACAAATATTTCTGCTGGACGCCGTCCCGCATTGAAGGTGTCGGCATCGAGGTCATCGCGCAGGAAGTGCTCACGCGCCATCAGCAGGCGTTTCCGGATCGCCAGGTCAATGGTCACGACCTGAACGCGGGCGGCCAGTATCAATGGCGCGAAGACGGCGAGTATCATCTGTTCAATCCGCAGACGATTCACAAGCTGCAGCACGCGGTGCGCACCGGCAATTTCAAGGTGTTCAAGGAATACTCCGTGCTCGTCAATGAGCAGGACAAAAACTGGTGCACGTTGCGCGGCCTGCTCGACTTCAAGAAAGTGAAGCCGATTCCCATCGAGTCGGTGGAATCGGTGGAGAGCATCATGAAGCGCTTCAAGTCCGGCGCGATGAGCTATGGCTCGATCAGCAAGGAAGCGCACGAGACGCTGGCCGTGGCGATGAATCGAATCGGCGGCAAGAGCAACACCGGGGAAGGCGGCGAAGATCCCGACCGTTATACGCTGATGCCCAATGGCGACTCGAAGAACAGCGCCATCAAGCAGGTCGCCTCCGGGCGCTTCGGTGTGACGAGTCTTTATCTGGTCAACGCCAAGGAACTGCAAATCAAGATGGCCCAGGGCGCGAAGCCGGGCGAAGGCGGGCAGTTGCCGGGCACGAAGGTGTATCCGTGGATTGCGCGGGTCCGGCATTCGACGCCGGGCGTCGGCTTGATATCGCCGCCGCCGCACCATGACATTTATTCCATCGAGGATCTGGCGGAGCTGATTCACGATTTGAAAAACGCCAATCATTACGCGCGCATCAGCGTCAAGCTGGTGTCCGAGGTCGGCGTCGGCACGGTCGCCGCGGGCGTGGCAAAGGCGCACGCGGATGTGATTCTGGTGAGCGGTTACGACGGCGGCACGGGCGCCTCGCCGCAAACGGGCATCAAGCACGCCGGTCTGCCGTGGGAACTCGGCCTGGCCGAGGCGCACCAGACGCTGGTGCTAAACAATCTGCGTTCACGGGTCATCGTGGAAACCGACGGCCAGTTGAAAACGGGCCGGGACGTGATCATCGCCGCGCTGCTCGGCGCCGAGGAATTTGGTTTCGCCACCGCGCCGCTGGTGGCGATGGGTTGCATCATGATGCGCGTCTGCCATTTGAACACGTGTCCGGTGGGTGTCGCCACGCAGGACCCGGAATTGCGCAAGCGCTTCGTCGGCGAGCCGGAGCATGTGACCAATTTCATGCGCATGATCGCGGAAGAAGTCCGCGAGCTGATGGCGCAGCTTGGTTTCAAGCAGATGAACAAGATGATCGGCCGCTCGGATCGTCTCGAAGTGAAGAAGGCCATCGACCATTGGAAGGCGAAGGGGATGGACTTCACCAAGATCCTGCATCAGCCCGAGGTGCCGACGGATGTCGGCCGGTTCTGCCAGATTGCGCAGGATCACGGTCTGGAAAAAGCGCTCGACAACACCATTCTGCTCAAGGTCTGCACTCCGGCGATCGAGCATAAGGAAAAGGTCGTGGCGGTGCTCCCGATCCGAAACGTCAATCGCGTGGTGGGAACCATCGTCGGCAGCGAAGTCACCCGGCGCTGGGGCGCGGAAGGGCTGCCCGAGGATACGATTGAAATTTATTTCACCGGCAGCGCGGGCCAGAGTTTCGGGGCATTCATGCCGAAGGGCATGACGTTCCACCTGGAAGGCGATTCCAACGACTATGTCGGCAAGGGGTTGTCCGGTGGCAAGATCATCGTTTATCCGCCGCGCCAGTCCACGTTTGTGCCCGAGGAAAATATCATCGTCGGCAACGTGGCGCTGTACGGCGCGACGGGCGGCGAGGCATACATCCGCGGCATGGCGGGTGAACGGTTCTGCGTGCGTAACAGCGGCGTTCACGCCGTGGTGGAATCGGTCGGCGACCATGGCTGCGAATACATGACGGGCGGCCGGGTGGTGATTCTCGGCACGACGGGACGGAATTTCGCGGCCGGCATGTCCGGCGGCGTGGCGTATGTGCTCGATGAAAAGGGCCAGTTCCCGGCGCGTTGCAACCTGCAAATGGTCGCGCTGGAGAAATTGACGGACGCCGATGAAATTGAGGCGCTGTGGAAAATGATCCAGCGCCATCAGGCTTACACCCAGAGCGAACTCGCCGGCCGCATCCTCGCGGACTGGCAGGGCATGGTGCCGAAGTTCGTGAAGGTGATGCCGAAGGATTACAAGCGCGTGTTGCAGTCGATGAAGCGCGTCGAGCAGTCGGGCCTCAGCGGGGATGACGCGGTCATGGCGGCGTTCACGGAAAATTCACGCGACGCGGCACGGGTAGGGGGCGGTTAAACAATCTCAGAAAGCTAAATGGGCAAACCCACAGGATTCATAGAATATTTGCGCGAATTGCCACTGGATCGTTCGGCGGTTGAACGGATTCGCGATTGGAACGAGTTCCACCATCATCTGGAGGAAAAGAAGCTGCGCGACCAGGCGGCGCGCTGCATGGATTGCGGCATTCCGTTCTGCCATTCCGGCACGCTCGTGAGCGGCATGGCCTCCGGCTGTCCGATTCATAATCTGATACCGGAGTGGAACGACCTCATCTATCGCGGCTTGTGGAAGGAGGCGCTGCATCGCCTGCACAAGACCAATAATTTCCCCGACTTCACTGGCCGGGTCTGTCCCGCGCCGTGCGAAGGCTCGTGCGTGCTGGGCATTCATTCGCCGCCGGTGACGATCAAGAACATCGAGTGCAGCATCATCGACCGCGGGTGGGCGGAAGGCTGGGTGAAACCCGAGCCGCCTGAGAAGCGCACCGGCAAGAAAGTCGCCGTCGTGGGTTCCGGCCCGGCGGGCCTTTGTGCCGCGGCCCAGCTTAACAAGGCGGGCCATCTGGTCACCGTGTTCGAACGCGCGGATCGTGTGGGCGGTTTGCTGATGTATGGCATTCCGAACATGAAGCTCGACAAGGAAAAGGTCGTGCTGCCGCGCATCGCGCAGATGGAAGCCGAAGGCGTGAAGTTCCAGACGAACACCGACGTCGGCGGCGCTTATCCCGCGAAACAATTGTTGAAGGATTTCGACGCCACGGTGCTTTGCATCGGCGCCACGAAACCGCGCGACCTGCCGATCGAGGGACGCAATCTGAAGGGCATCCATTTCGCGATGGATTTCCTCACGCAAAACACCCGCAGTTTGCTCGACAAAAAGCGCAACGGAAATTTCATCAGCGCCGAGGGCAAGGATGTCATGGTGATTGGCGGCGGCGACACCGGCACCGACTGCGTCGGCACTTCCATGCGTCAGGGCTGCAAGAGCCTGGTGCAACTGGAGATTTTGCCGAAGCCGCCGATGGATCGCGCGAAAGACAATCCGTGGCCGGAATGGCCGAAGGTTTATCGCATGGATTACGGCCAGGAGGAAGCGGCCGCGAAGTTTGGCGGCGATCCGCGCGTTTATCTGACGACGGCGAAGAAATTTGAAGCCGACGAACATGGCCAGGTCAAAGCCGTTCACACCGTGCAAATCATGTGGGAACGCAATGACAAGGGCCAGTTCGTGCCGAAGGAAGTTCCCGGCACCGAGCAGGTGCGTCCCGTCCAGCTCGTGCTGCTGGCGATGGGATTCCTGGGGCCGGAACAGGCAATTTTGGAATCGCTCGCATTGCAAGGCGACGCGCGGTCGAACATCAAGGCCGACTTCGAGAAATACACCACAAATATCAAGGGTGTGTTTGCCGCCGGCGACTGCCGTCGCGGGCAAAGCCTCGTGGTGTGGGCGTTCAACGAAGGCCGCGGCGCCGCGCGCGAGTGCGACCGTTACCTGAGCGGGTATACCAATCTGCCTTGAACCGGCGGCGGAACGCGTCGCCGGGTTTTGCTCCACGTCTGGTGAAACGAGTTCTGACTTTGTGTCTTCTGGCCGCCGGCGGTTTCACGCTGGGGGCCGCGCCCTTGTATCGCGCGGACGTCGCCGCCGAACCCACATGGGTGGTCCACATTGATTGTGACGGTCTGCGCCGCACCGACGTGGGAAAATATCTTCTCACCGAGATGACGAAGCCCGGCGTGGAGCCTCGCTTCGCCGCGTTTCAAACCTACTTCAGTTTTGATCCGCGCAAACAGATGCATGGCATTACTGCCTACAGCACCGGCAATCAGGAGCACGACGGTGTGATGGTTGTCTACGCCGAGTTCGAGCCGGAACGCCTCGTCGCGCTGGCGCAGGCCGCGAAGGGCTCCGCGAGCACGAACCACGGTGCGCACGTGATTTATAGCTGGCAGGATAATCGCACCGCTTCGAGCACTGGCATCAAAGGACGCATCTACGCCGCAATTCATGGGCAGCGGGCGATCTTCGGCGAGAGGGCTTCCCGGGTGGCCGCCGCGCTCGACGTGATGGATCGCAAGACTTCCAATTTGAAAGTGAGCAGGGTGTTTCCCGAACTGGGCGCGCCCGACGACACGAGTGTCATCGAAGCCATGGGACGCAAAGTGTATCTGCCGGATGCGAGTCCCACCGCGGCGCTCTTTCGACTTTCCAAAACGGTTCATTTGCAGGTTCATGAAACCAATCAGCAGGTGCTCGCAACGGTAAAGTTGGATGCGGTCAGCGAAGACCTCGCGCGCCAGATGGTCACCACGGTGCAGGGCGCCGCCGCGATGGCAAAGCTGCAGAGTGAGAAGCCCGAAGCTCGCATGTTTGCCGAGGCGTTAAACATCAAACGTGACGGCACGCTGGTGGAAGCCAACATAACGATGCCGGCCACGCAATTGACCAAAATGATTGGCTCGATGCTGGCGGACGACGACGCACCGGCGAAAAAATAGCGTTGTCGGAGGCCTTCGGCATCCAAGCGGGGGAATCCAACGTATATATTTGGTGAAGGCTCCCACACGAGGTTGTCGTTGGTTGTAAGTGCTTATGCGTCAAGTAGTTGCGGGGTTATTGTCGATTATTTATTATCGGTGCGAGTGGCATTGACGATGCTCATTCAAGGTTGTAATCCGTATGTTGGTCACGTTCGGAAATTGTTCTTCGGATGGACGATTTGCTCTGGGTTCCTGGATGTTTGAATGCCATGGCCGGGATTTGACTTTTCCCCGCTGTTGGACAATTATTTGTCGTGATCAAATCCATGACCCCTCCGGGGCCGGGCGTGCCATGCGCGCCTCTGCTGAGCTGCAAAAGCTGAGTTGCGGATTTAGATACCGACGTCACCCCCAAACGCTGAAATGAAGCCAGGAATGGTTTTTACGCGTTGGTGCAGGTGCATCGGCCTCGGGGCCGTGCTGGCGCTCGCGGGCGCCGCCGCAGCCCAATCCACGGATACCAACCTCTGGGAATCGGTGACCGAAATTCCCACGGGCAAAACCGTCTGGGTTCAGCCGGAGACCTATCGCCAATTCAGCCTCAACCACACCACGCTGAACGGTCTCTTGCAGCACGCGCCCGGCGCAAAATTCCGCGCCACGGCTTCCAAAACCGAAATTTCCCTGCCGATGCCGGACGGCACGCAGACGCGTTTTCAACTGGTGGAATCCGACGTCATGGCGCCGGAACTGGCGGCGAAGTTTCCGGAAATTAAAACCTATCTGGGGCAGGGCATCGATGATCCCGATGCGACCGTTCGGCTCGACATCAGTCCCGCCGGATTTCATGCGCAGATTCTTTCGCCGAATGGCGCCGTCTATGTGGACCCGCATTATCGCGGTGATACGAATTTGTATGTCTCCTACTACAAACGGGATTATCGCCGGCAGGCGGCTGACTTTGAATGTTTCACCGCGACGGGCGACGTGACGACGCTGGAAAAGGCCCTGGTCACGCCTAAGCTTCTGGCCGCGGGCAATCTGCGGACGTATCGCCTCGCCGTGGCGGCGACGGGTGAATATACGGCGTATCAGGGCGGCACACTTTCGGCAGGCATGGCGGCGATTGTCACCGCGGTCAACCGGGTGACGGGCGTGTATCAATCGGAGGTCGGAGTGCAGTTGCAGTTGGTGGCGAACAACAATTTGATTGTCTATACCAACTCGGCCACTGACCCGTATAACAATACCAACTCGAGCCTGTTGCTCTCGCAAAATCAGTCGAACATCGACTTCATGATCGGCAGCGCGAATTACGATATCGGTCATGTGTTCAGCACGGCCGGGGGCGGCCTCGCGACGGTCGGTTGTGTTTGCGTGAATGGCAGCAAGGCGCGCGGGGAAACAGGCACTTCGACGCCCACCGGCGACGGCTATTATATTGATTACGTTGCCCACGAAATGGGCCATCAGTTTGGCGCCTATCACACGTTTAACAGCACGACCAGCTCGTGTGGTGGCAACCGCACCGCGGGTGACGCCTATGAACCCGGCAGCGGCACCACGATCATGGCATACGCGGGCATCTGCGGAGCGGATAACCTGCAAGTCCACAGCGATCCCTATTTTCATTCGGCGAGCCTGGATGAAATCGTGACGTTCATCACCAGCGGTTCCGGCAGCGGATGTCCCGTGACGACCGCCACTGGGAACAATGCGCCTTCCGTCAGTGCGGGCTTGAACTACACGATTCCCCGGAGCACGCCGTTCATGTTGACGGCGACCGGCAGCGATCCGGACGGGGACAGCCTCACCTATTGCTGGGAGGAGCGTGATCTCGGGCCGGCGGCCACGGTGGCCAGCGGGGATAACGGCAGCAGTCCAATTTTTCGCACCTTCAATCCCACGTCGAGCCCGTCGCGCATTTTTCCGCGCCTTTCCGATATTCTAAACAACGTCAACACCGCAGGCGAAACCTTGCCGACCAAAAGCCGCACGTTGAATTTTCGCGTGATTGCGCGTGACAACCGGGCCAACGGCGGCGGCCTCAACACCGCCGACATGCAAGTGACGGTGAACAGCAACGCCGGGCCGTTTAGCATCACGATTCCCAACACCGCGGTGACGTGGTCCAATCTGCAAACGGTGACGTGGAACGTGGCCAGCACCACCGCCAGCCCGATCAACACGACAAACGTGAACATTTTGCTGTCCACAAACGGCGGCACGACGTTCCCCATCATACTCGCCAGCAACGTGCCGAACAGCGGTTCTAGAATTGTGCAGCTTCCCAGCATCAGCGTCGCCAACGCTCGCATTGAAGTCCAGGCGGCCGGGAACATCTACTTCGCCATCACGCGGAGCAATTTCAACATTATCCCGAGCAGCGCCGACCTGGTGGTGGCGCAAGTGGCCTCCACTAACGCGATCAATCTCGGGAGCAACGTCACCTATACCATCAACGTGACGAATTTGGGACCGTTGACCGCGAGCGGCGTGGTGGTGACGAGCACGTTTCCCGCGGCGTTGACCTGCTTGTCCGCAAATTGCGCTCAGGGAACCTGCACGACGAACGCCACTGGCTTCAGTTGCGCGCTGGGAACAATGACGAATGGGGCAAAGGCTTCGATCACGATGATCATGCGGGGCTCATTGCCGGGGGTGGTTACGAATATTTTCCTGATCAGCAGCGCCGCCAACGATCCGGTCTCGACCAACAATGCGGCATCGGTGGCGATTGTGGTCAATTCTTCACCGATAATTTCCGCGATTTCCAACCAGGTGACTTTGGAGGACGTGCCGACCTCCGCGATTGGTTTTGTGGTCGGCGATGCCGAATTGGCGGCTGGTTCGCTGATCGTGTCGGGAATTTCTTCAAATACGAATCTGGTGCCGAACGCCAATATCGTTTTCGGGGGCAGCGGCAGTAACCGCACTGTGACCATCACGCCGGCGGCGCATTACTACGGTTCGGCAACGATCACCGTTTCGGTGAGCGACGGTGCGGCGACAACCAATACTTCGTTCCTGCTGACGGTGAATCAGGTAAACCACGCGCCCGTCCTCGCCGCCCTCACGAATTACACGATTCTCGAAACCGTGCCTTTTGTCTTCACGAATGGCGCCACCGACATCGAATTGCCGCCGCAGGCGCTCACGTTCAGTCTGAGCAATGCGCCCGCAGGGGCGGTCATCAATCCGACCAATGGCATATTCACCTGGACGCCAACGGAGGCACAGGGACCCGCGACCAATCAGATTACAGTTTTTGTCACCGACAACGGATCGCCGCCGCTGGCGGACGCAAAGTCATTTACGGTCTGGGTCACGGAAAGCAATCTGCCGCCCGTGTTGCTGGCGCAAAGCAATCGCACGGTGGTGGTGTTGGCCACGCTGACCGTCACCAATACGGCCAGCGATCTGGACATCCCGACCAATGCCCTCACTTACCTGCTGGTTGGCGCTCCGACCAACGCGGCGATTGATTCCAAGGGCGTCATCTCGTGGACACCGGTCGCGAGCCAGGTGTTGACCACCAACCTCATCACGACGGTGGTCACGGATACCAATCCGGCAGCCGTCAATGCACAGAGTTTGAGCGCAACCAATAGTTTTTCGGTGGTGGTGGCCGCAATTCATAACGGGCCCGCATTGTCCACGCAGGCGACCCGGACCGTCGATGAATTAACGATGCTGGTGGTGACCAACGCTGCAACGGATGGCGACATCCCGGCGCTGGCATTGTCCTATCATCTGGAAAACTCGCCCACCAACGCGACGATTGACACGAATGGGGTGATTCGCTGGACCCCGGACGAAGCGTGCGGGCCAGCCACCAACATCATCCAGGCCGTGGTGAGCGACGATGGCTCCCCGTCGTTGAGCGCGACCAACACAATTACTGTTGTCATCCGCGAGGTAAATACCGCGCCGCTCTTGCCGGTCCAAACCAACCTCACCATCGTCGGCTTGACTGCTTTGACGGTGACCAACACGGCGACGGATACCGACCTCCCCGCCAATCCGCTTGGCTATGTTTTGGCGGGCGCACCGACGAATGCGATGATTGATACCAATGGCATCATTACGTGGATGCCGGTTCCGGCTCAGGTGCCGAGCACCAATTTATTTACCACCATCGTGACGGACTCGAGCCCGCAAGCGGTGAACGCGCAAAATCTCTCGGCTACCAATTCGTTCACCGTGGTGGTGACGGCGATTCACAATGGCCCGCAGCTCGTGGCGCAGGAGGATCGCACGATCGATGAACTCACGATGCTTGCGGTCACGAACACCGCCACGTATGGCGATATTCCGGCACTGGTGTTGAGTTATCACCTCGAGAATTCACCGGCCAACGCGACAATCGACGCCAATGGTGTGATCCACTGGACTCCCGGCGAAGATCAGGGCCCGACGACGAATGTCATCACCACCGTGATAAGTGACGGGGGTGCGCCCGCGTTGACCTCGACGAATTCCTTTTTGGTGGTGGTGCAGGAAATAAATCTCGCGCCGGTATTGCCCTGGCAGACGAATCGCACCATTGCCGGTTCGGCAACGCTCACGGTCACGAATACGGCCACGGACACCGATCTTCCGGCGAATGCGCTGACTTATGTTTTGGTGGGTGGACCAACTAATGCGGTCATTGATGCCAACGGCGTCATTTCCTGGACGCCAGGGCCCGGGCAGGTGCCGGGCACCAATGTGTTCACCTGCGAAGTCACCGATTTCAATCCGTCGGCGGTTAACGTGCAGAATTTGAAAGCGACGAATACTTTCGCGGTCGTTGTGTCCGCGATACACAACGGACCGCAATTGACCTCGCAACCGGATCGCACGATCAACGAACTTACGATGCTCGTCGTAACGAACAGCGCCAGCGACGCGGACATCCCCGCGTTGGGTCTTGCGTATCATCTCGAAAATTCGCCGACGAACGCGGTGATCGATACCAACGGTGTCATTTACTGGACGCCGAACGAAGGGCAGGGGCCTTCGACCAGCGTGATTACCACCATTGTCACCGACGGCGGTGCGCCGGCGCTGAGCGCGACCAATTCGTTTACGGTGACCGTTCGTGAAATCAATTCACCGCCCGTGTTGCCATCGCCGACCAACTACACAATCGCGGGACTCGCGACCTTGATAGTCACCAACACCGCCAGCGACGCAGACCTGCCGGCGAACGAGATGAGCTATGTTTTGACCGGCGGGCCCACCAATGCCGTGATTGACACCAATGGTGTGATTGCATGGACGCCGGACGCAAGCCAGGTGCCGGGCACAAACATCTTTGAAACTGTGGTGACGGATTACAACCCGCTCGCGGTGAATGAGGAATATCTAAGTGCGACGAACACATTTACGGTGGTTGTGACAGCGATTCATAACGGCCCCACGTTGCCAGCCCAACCCGACCGCACGATCAACGCACTCAGTACGCTGATCGTGACAAACACGGCGATTGATTCGGATGTGCCTTCGCTTGCCCTGAACTATCAACTCGTGAATCCGCCAGCCGGTGCGGTGATCGATACCAACGGATGGATCACATGGACGCCCGGCGAAGCGCAAAGTCCGGGCACCAATTTGATCACGACGGTGGTCACCGATGCCGGGGATCCGCCGTTAAGCGCGACCAATTCGTTCGCCATCTTCGTAAATGATCTCGCCACCGTGGCGCCCACGCTTGCGGCCATTGCGGATCGCACCGTCGTCGAAGGGGAATTGCTGGTGGTTACGAACACTGCGACCGGCCCGGGCAGTGAAACCAACCATCTTACTTTTGGCCTGGAAACGAACGCGCCCGCCGGCTCTTCAATTGATATTACCAATGGCGTGTTCACCTGGACGCCGACAGAGTTGCAGGGACCCGGCAGCAATTTCATCACTGTGGTGCTGACAAATGCCGATTATCCGGGCTACCTCGTGCGGCGCAGTTTCACCGTCACGGTGCTCGAATCCAACAGCGCTCCGGTTCTGGCAGGCATAGCGGATCGGGTGATTCACGCCGGAACATCGCTGACCATTTCCAATTCGGCGGGCGATTCTGATATCCCGGCCAACACCCTGACTTACACTCTTGGATCAGGCGCGCCACCGGCCGCCAGCATCGACGCGGCGAATGGTGTTTTCAACTGGACCACCACCGAAGCGGATATAAACACGACCAATCTGGTGAGTGTGATCGTCACGGACAACGGCACGCCCAACCTCAACGATGCCAAATCATTTACCGTCACGGTTGTGCCGCCTCCGTCCTTTACGCTCGTGACCCAGACCAACGCGGTCGTTACTCTGACATGGAGCGCGATCCCAGGGCAGGGGTACGAGATTCAGTATCTGGATTTGGTAACCGGAACGAACTGGACGGTGCTCCCGCTCGACGTCACCGCCAGCGGCGCCACTGCGTCTGCCAATGACATACCGGGGTTGGCGGCCGAACGCTACTATCGCATCCGGGTGAAACCGTAGGCGAGGGCCACGTTCAAGCTTTCTTGAACACGACGATGCGGTTTGTGTTGGTGCCCTTGGACATATTATCCACGCCCCAGCAGTTGGCCGTTTTGGTGAATAGTTGATCGTTGATCAATACCAGTTCCGGTTCGAGTCCGGCCGCGATCCCGCAGGGCAACACCGTTTCCTCGAGTTTCGTTTTGCCGCCATAGACTTCGCCGACTTCGAAGGCCACATGCCCGCCGGCCTTCAGAACGCGATGAAGTTCGTGAAAGACATCGGTCATTGCCGATTTCCAGGTTTCCAGTTTTTTGGGCACCGTCAATTTGACGGCGCTGGCGTCGATACCGAGGAACCAGCAGCGCAGCCAGTTGTCGGTGGCATAATCGACGACGTTTAAAAACGGCGGTGAGGTCACCACCAGCGAGACACTGTGCGAAGGGATGACGGAGGTGGCGGCGGCCGGGCTCGTCACGAGCAGGGCGCGCGGCGAAACCTCCGAGAGCATCCGGCGCATCGCGGCGGCGCAATCGCTCAAAAGAATGCGGGTTTTTTTTAGCATGATCGCCACCACATCGCGCGGCGGCGGAACCTGATTTCTTGTTTGATTGATTTTGCGTTGCGACTTCACCGACACCGCCTGGTTGGGGGGCAGGGTGTAAACGGAGAAAAATCCGCTCGAATGCCCCGTGAGACGATTCAGCGCAACCATGCAGATCCAATTGTCCACCGCATCCAGGGAACCCGCCTTGCGTCGCGCGAGCAAATATCTTCGGAGGGAGGCGATGGCGAGGAGAGTCTCGGGATGAAAAAAGACGAGCAAATCCTCGGGGGCATCTCCGCCCGATTTAAAATCGATTTCGCCCAGCCGTGCCGCCACTGCTTCCAAAGTCGGCGGGTTCAAGCGAGGGGTCACCAGCACTGCGCTCAACGGATTGATATCGCAGCCAAACGGAACCCGCCCCAGCAGGGCGGACTCGAGCACCGTGGTGCCCCGGCCCATGAACGGATCGTAAACGACGTCGCCGGGTTTGGTGAGCCGTTCAATGAAAAACCGGGGCAACTGCGGCTTGAAACACGCGCGATACGAAATCTCGTGGAGCGAACTCGCCTGCCGTTGCTTCGCCGTCCAATACTCATTCACATACGTCGGTACGAGGCGCGGTTTGTCGTCGAAGGAAAACTGCGTGTCGAATTGCCGCGTCTCCCTGCCAAATTCGCGAAACGCCGCGAGTTCCTTCCCGAGCGGGCTGGCGCGACGCACTTTGGGAGGGGCGGCGTAATTCAGCGGCAACTCAAGCGTGTCAGCTTCAGTTCGTCGGGATGCCCGTTTTGCGATTCGTGCCATGTTCGTGCGTGAAGGAAAGCAGTCTTTGACGATTTAAGCAACTTGTGCCGTTCAAAAGCCGGGGCACAACCATGGCGCAAGACGACGGTAAATGTTCACGCCGGACTTTGTGTGGTCGCGGGGCGAGCAAAGCCGGGGTGACGGCAGCCCTTTCATTCCTTGCTTCCTTTTGTCAGCGAGTCGACTGCGGACAGCACCGCCACGGTCCAGTCGGGGTCTTGGGAATCGACGTGTTCGACGCGAAAGCCGTATTGGCGGGCGTCATCGACTAAATCCATCGAATCATCACTATGCAGATCGATGCCGGACCACGGAGGAAACTTGTTTGGCCGTAAGGCGTGCAATCCCAAGCCTCCACGTTTCATTTCATGCATTTGTTGATTCACCACGTCGCCGACCGGAATTCCGGATTCGCTGAACCAGTGCAACACCTCGCGTTTGCCCCGAAAAGAGTTGCTGTAGATCCAAATCTCGCAACCCCGACTGCTGAGCGCTGGAAACAAGTCCTTTGTGCCCCTTCGCAATCACACTAATTTGAATTGATCTCTGCTCCGCGCCTCCGCGTCGCGGAAAAGCGTCCTCTTCATTTATTTCGTGGCGGCACCGAAAATCGCCGGAGTTGCAGTCGGCGCGGTTCACGCTACAATGCCCCGCAAACAAAATTTATTGCATGAACCACAGTGTTGATTCCAGTGATCGTCGGCCGGGGGAATACGTCTTGTTTGCGATGGTGTTCTTCGGTCTGTTGTCCGCAGCCGGCAGCGTCGTTTTGAATTGCCCGCCGCTGGCTCTGTTTTTTGCCATCGTGCTGGTGCTCGTCGTCAGTTGCTTCCTGATTGGCAGGGTGGATTGACGTGAGAACGCACGCGACCTGGATGGGGCGGTGGGTTGCAGTGCTGATTTTGACAGGCGCGATTGGCGTGCGTGGGGCAGGGGTGACGATCATCACCCACGGCTTCAACGCGAACGTTACTGATTGGGTGATCCCGATGGGCGACAAAATTGCCCAGTATCGCAATTTCCCGGGCACGAATGTCGCGTCCTACCAGATTTCTGTCACCCGCAGCGGCAGCGTCTATAATACCTCGCAAGCCTTTCTCGACGGTGTCAGTCCTTTAGCCTCCGACTCGGGCGAAATTATCATCGCGCTCGATTGGTCGAGTCTTTCCAGCGGAGCGGTGCCGACCACAGCGATCGCGACGCAGGCCGTTGCGGCTATTCTCTCCACAACGCTTATTCCCGACTTGAATGGCCGGTCGCTCGCCGAGTTGCCGTTGCATTTCATCGGCCACAGCCGGGGCGCGTCGGTCATTACCGAAATGGCGCGATTACTGGGTGCGCAAGGCGTATGGGTGGACCAGGTGACAACGCTCGATCCGCATCCCACGTCGCTGTTTGGTGATCCGCCGATGAAGAACTACGAGAACATTCTGTTCGCGGACAATTATTGGCAAAATCTCGGCGACAATCTCTTTGTGCCGAACGGACAGGCGATTTCCGGTGCCTACAACCGCCAATTAACCAGTCTCAACGGCGGTTATTCCTCAACGCACAGCGACGTGCATCTTTGGTATCACGGGACGGTGGACCTCAAAACTCCGATCACTGTGGATACGGCGATGATCACGAGCACCGAGCGCGCCGCGTGGTGGACGGCAACAGAAGCGGCGGGCACGAACGGCGGCGTGCTTTACAGCCTGGTCGGTGGAGGTAATCGTTTCAGTTCGCTCGAACCCGCCGGTGCGGGCAAAGGTAGGATCGTCGATGGCTACAACAAAATTTGGGATCTCGGCGCGGGGCTCGCGGCGGTACCCGCTACGAACCGCGCGACGTTGCCGTTCGACAACGGCCTCTGGCCGAACCTGCTGCGCATGGACCTCACCGGGACAACTTCCGTTGTCATGGGCGCGTCGTTTCCGGCGGGATTTTATTATCAATTCGGGGCCAACACTTCCGCCGTTGCCGCGGTGCAATTTTATCTCGACCGTGACTCCAATCCCTACAATGGCAACGAAACAATGTTGTATTCCACTTCACTGCCGGGCACGGGCACCAACAGCGTGATGCACGGGGTTTCGACGCTCACGCCGAATGCAGGCGTCACCGCACCGGGCTCGTATCGTGTGTTTGCCCGCATCAGCGACGGTGCGCGAACGCGGTATCTTTACGCGCCGCAAAAAGTATTGCTCACGCCGAACGTGCAACCGCTGGTGTTGGTGGGGGCGATGGTTGTGTCGAATCAGCTTCAATTCACGGTATTGGGCACTCCGGGTCAGACCGTCATTGTCCAGGGCTCGACCGATCTGGTGAGTTGGGTTTCCCTCCGCACGAATGTCATGCCCGGTGAGACCTTGCCATTCGCCGATCCGGACAGTTCGTTCATCCCGGGGCGTTTTTATCGGGCCGTCGTGCGGGTGCCGTGAATTAACTCTGCGGCCCCGGCTTCGGCAGCAGGCTCGCAACGATCCAACGAAATTCCGCGCGGAAATGCGTCGTCCCCCACGAAATAAAGAACATGTCGGCCACCACGGCGAAATAGGAAATCATCGAAGGAAGGATCAAGACTGCGAGGACAGTCAGAGCGGGCGCGAGAACAGGTTTGCGCACCGTGAGACCCAGCCACATGCCGAACCAGCCGAGCGCCAGGACGTCCGCGGCGAGTTCAAGGCTGAACAGGAACGTGCCAAAAAATGGGCTGATCAATGGCGGCCCGCCGGGACCAAATGTGGTTGGGAGACGCGGCGGAGCGATTGCGAAGGCCGCCCAGCAGAGCACCAGAAAAATCACCAACGGCCAAAGGAACACCCGCAGCAGCGCGCGCCATTGCGCCTGGATGAGTTCGTTACTTTTCAAAGGAGTGCACAGGAGCATTTCGAGCGCCCCGCTCTGGCGTGTTTCCACAAAAAAACGGCACGCTTGAAAGGCGACCAGAATTTTCAGGACAAAACCGCACGCCCGGGCCGGCATCAGGTCCTGCGCCTGCGTGCGATTCAGCCACAGAACAATGGCGCACACCGCGACGAGCACCCAGGCGGCGACGCGCAGGAAACGGCTGCTGCCAATAAACAAAAGCACCGGGTCAAAAGTCTCGCTGATGAGTTTGCGGCGGCTGCGCCGTTCGGCTTCGGTGCGCGCGCGATGGCTCCCCGGCGCCAGCGGGGGACTTTCGCCTTTTTCGACCCATGAATCTCCCAGACGCCAGGCGGCGACGGCGAGAAACAACCAGGCAATTACCTGGGTTCCGACGAGACCGAGCCAAAACGCCGAGGGATTCGCGACGTACGCGAGGTCGCGCGCGCCGAAGAGCGGTAAAAAGGGACTGAACCAGCCCAAGGCGAACCACGCGCCCGGGGGTGTGGTCGTGCCGTTAAATCCCGCGAAGCAAGGCAGCCCGGCGGCAAAGAATATCAACAACGCCAGTGTTCCCAACAGGGCCCGCGCGTAACTTTTTGCCAGGGCCGATACGCACAAGCCGATGGTCAGGGAAAGTATCAGCGTGTTTAGCAACGCAAGACTGACGCGTATGACTTCCAGCAGTCCGACACCGCCCATGAAAAGTGCGAGCCCGGTGACCGGCAGTAACGCGAGCAGCCAGTAAGTCGCCTCCAGTGCGGCGCCCAAAAATTTTCCCAGCACGATGTCGCGCGCATTGAGACCGGCGAGAAAAAGCAAACCCAGCGTCCCGTCGCGTTTTTCTTCGCTCAGGCCGTCGGACGTCAGGAATGCGCCGGCAAATAGCGCGAAGAGAAAGCCGCACCCGGTTTGCACGTCGAAGAGGGTGTTTGCCACCTTGGATACCGCGCTGCCGGGCAGCCAGGCAAACCAGATGAAACTGGCCAGCATGGCGAACAGCGCGGCCCACCAGCGGAAACGGTACGTGCTTTTTCGCCGGGCGGCGGAGCGCAATTCGCGCAAGGCAATTGGTAAATATAGTCGCTCCATTCCAAAACCCGATGATACGGCGAAATCCAGGCTTGGCAACCCCGCGAACGGATTTATTACCGGGGGATTTCCCCCGTCGAATGCTCCTTCCGCTCTGGACTAAATGGGTTTCACGATGCACGTTGACATGGATGGATACCGCGCCGGGCACTGGCGCGGACTTTTTTCATCAGGGTTCTAAGGAAAATTTTTATGGCAAATAATACAGTTGATTCGTCGGCGCCCCGCAAACGCGGTGGATGGTTAAAGAAGCTCGGCCTCGTTGCGGGCATTCTGGTGGCCCTGCTGATCGTGGCTTATTTCGTGGTCACCAGTTCCGGCTTTTTCAAAAGCGTGATCCTGCCCAAGGTCAGCAAATCACTTGGCGCGGAGGTGACAGTGAGCGACGCCTCGATCAGCCCCTTTAGTCAGGTGATCCTGCACAATCTAAAGGTCCAGACCGCCGGCATGGAACCGCTCGTCACCGCCACGGAAGTGGTGGCGCGGTATAATTTACGGCAGATCATGGGCGGCAACATCCAGGTGGACGAACTAACCATGACGTCGCCGACCGTCACCATTGTCGAAAATCCCGACGGCACAAGCAATCTGGATCCCATCCTCAAGTCGCAGAAGAGCGGCGACAAACCGGCGGACAAGTCCGCCAGGCCGCCCAAGCCCGCGCAGATCGATATTCGAAAAGTGGCTTTGAACGACGCCACCATCCGCGCCATCGAATCGAATAAAGCCGGTGAAAAAGAGGTGATCGAGATCTCCCATCTGAATGTGGGGCTCGAGAATTTGAAAAACGGCGCGACCGGCAAACTGACGGTGAACGCCGGGCTCAAAGAGGAAAAGACTTCTCCCAAGCCAGACGCGGCGGGGGGTCTCGAAGCGAAGGTCGCCGGCGAGTATTCCTTTTCGCTCTCAGCGGATCTTGCGCCCACCGGCATCAAGGGCAGCACGAAACTGGACGTCTCCCGGGCCGAAGGCGCGATGAGCGACATCGCCGGCGCGGCAGTGGCGCTGAACTGCGACTTGACGCCGACGGACATCAAGGAATTGTCGCTGAGTTTGCAGAAGGGAACACAGCGCCTCGGCGAGGCGCGCGTCAGCGGACCGTTCTCGGCGGAGAAGAAGGAGGGCAAACTCACCGTGGAGATACTGTCCATTGATCACCAGCTTTTGAATCTTGCGGGCGCAAAGACGGGGATGAAATTCGGCACGACCACCATCAATTCCACCAACCAGATCGAACTGGCCAAGGGCGGTACTTTAATTACGGCTCTGGGTAAGGTGGACGTCAGTAAATTCCAGATGAAGCGCGGCACCGATGTGACGCCGACGCTGGACTTCCATTCCGACTACGATGTGGTGGTTGATGTGGCCCAGAGTTTTTCGACGTTGCGGGTGCTGACCCTCACTGGCTTGCAAAGCGGCAATCAACTTCTGCGCGGCGAACTCACAAGTCCAATGCGAATTTCCTGGGGCAGTGCGGCCGGCGGTGAGGCAGGCGACTCCACGTTTACGTTCACACTTACCGGTTTGAATTTGCCGGATTGGAAGCCCTTTATTGGCGATGCCGTTTCGTCCGGCAAGGTCAGCGCGCAAGCCAAGGTCTCGTCGCAAAAGGGCGGCAAGGATCTGACATTTGACGTCGCCTCGCAAATTGACGATCTGAGTGCGCGGTTCGGCAGCAATAGCATTTCGCAAGCCGGTATTGCGCTGGCGTTGAATGGCCAGGCGACGGACATGAAGCAGCACACGTTCAAGAACTACAGTTTGAAAGTGTCGCACCGCAAGGATCCGGTGCTGTCGGTGAGCGGCTCCGGCACCTATAACAAGGATGAAAAGGACGGCGACGCGGCGGATCTGCAGCTTGCCGTGCAACTGTTTCTGCCGCGCGTCATGGACCTGGCGCCGCAGCCCGGCTCGTCGCTTTCGTCCGGCACCGTCGATTTGAAAGGTCACCTGGTGCAGAAGGGTAAGAATCAATCCATCACCGGCAATCTGGTATTGAGCGACCTGACTGGAAATTTTGGCTCGAACCAATTTCGCAGTTTCGGCGCGACGGCGGACCTCGATGTCGCCATGAATGGTAATGAGGTGGATATCCGCAAGGCGACAGGCAAAGTGACCGAAGGCGGCAAGGCCGGCGGCAACTTCGACCTTTCCGGCAAGGTGAACTCGGAGAAAAAGACGGCGCAGCTGACCGCGAAGCTCTCGGAGTTTAACGAGAACGGATTGCGCTTCGCTTTCGAGCCGATGCTGGCCGACAAAAAGTTGGTAACCATTGCGCTGAGCGCCAACACCAGTATCCAATATGATGCGAACGCGTCCTCGGCCATCAAAGGCGATCTGCAAGTGTCCAAGCTCGTCGTGAGCGATCCGAAAAAATCCCTTCCTGGCACGCCGCTCGAGGCGAAGATGCAGTTCGATATCGCCATGCGCAAACAGGTGACCGACATTCATCAATTTCAACTCACCCTCACGCCGACGTCGCGCGGCAAAAACGAAATCCAACTGACGGGTCAGGTGGATGCGACGGTGACGAATGCCATCACCGGCAATCTTAAACTGACAGCCGACACGGTGGACGTGACGAGCTTTTATGATTTGTTTGCCGACGATAAGAAAACCCCGGCCTCCACGAGCGCCAACACGTCATCGTCTCAGGGTATTTCATCCGCGCCCGCGAAGCCCGACGAGGAACCCCCGGCCATGCAGCTGCCGTTGAAGAACTTTGTCGCCGACGCGACGATTCACAAACTCTTCCTGCGAGAGATCGAGGTGAGTGACGCGCACGCCACCGTGAAAATCGATGGCGGGCATGTGGTGATCAATCCTTTCAAGCTCGGCCTGAATGGCGCCCCGGTAAACTCCACCATCGATTTGGATATGGGTGTGCCGGGTTACAAGTATGACGTCACCTTCGGCGCCGACCGGGTGCCGCTCGCGCCGTTCGTCAATTCGTTCACGCCGGAACGCAAAGGCCAGATTGGTGGAACGCTAATTGCCAATGCCGCAATCAAAGGGCAGGGCACCACCGGAGCCAGCCTGCAAAAGAATTTGAGTGGCAAGTTCGATCTGAGTTCGACGAATCTTAATCTCGCCGTGGTCAACATCGATAATCGCGTGCTGAAGACGGTGATTGACGTCGTGGCGGGTGTACCCGAACTCATCCGCAATCCGGCGGCCGGAGCGGTGTCCATCGTGAGTGGTCTGTTGGGCCTCGGCAAAGGCGGCCTATCGGCCGAGCTTTCGCGCTCGCCCGTGGATGCCATCCTTGTGAATGGCCAGATGGGCGCGGGTCAGGTGAAGTTGTCCCAGGCGGAAGTGCGCAGCGTGGCGTTTCTCGCCCAAGCCGGCGGCGAGATCACTCTCGCGCCGGTGCTGACCAATTCCGCATTGCGCCTGCCGCTCTCCATATCGGTGAGCCGCGCCATCGCCAATCAACTCAGCCTTCCCCAGGGCGATACGCCCACCAACGCGCCCTATGTAAAGCTGCCTGATTTCGCCACCGTCAAAGGCACGGTCGGCGTGCCGAAGACCGACGTGGACAAGGCGAAACTCGTTTTGTATGCGCTGCAGATAGGCAAAAGTGCCGGCTCCAGCACCGCGGGTAATATCGGAAATATCGTCGGTGGATTTCTGGGAAACAATTCCTCGACCAACAGTGCCGGCTCCAATCAGCCTGCCAAAACGGTCGACAGTTTACTCCAGGGAATTGGGGGCTTTTTAAACGGGGGAGCCACAAATACTAATGCTCCGTCCAATGGCAATACCAATCGGCAGGTGAGCCCGGCCGACCTGCTGGACGGATTGCTCAAGCAAAAAAAATAGACTCTCTTGTATTGGAGCAGGCGGCTGAAGCAGAGTTTGTCGCGGCGAACTTCGCTTTGCTTCCGGGCCGTTCCCTGCTAGGTAATGCGGATGCAAGCAGTCATTGATTACCTGAAGAAAAATGAGTCACGGGCGATTGAACAACTTTGCGAATACGTTCGGTTTCCGAGCGTTTCCGCCCAGCCGCAGCATCGCCAGGATTTGCAGGCGTGCGCGGAGTGGGTGGTGAAACATTGCCAGACGATCGGCTTGCAGACCCAGCTTTGCGCCACCAAGGGCAACCCGATCGTGCTGGCGAAAACGCCCCGTGCGAAATCCGCCAAAGGCCGTCGTCCACACTTCATGGTTTATGGCCACTACGACGTGCAACCGCCGGAGCCGCTCGATCTTTGGACCACGCCGCCGTTCGAGCCGCGCATCAAGGGCCGTTCCCTGTTCGCGCGTGGTTCCAGCGATAACAAGGGACAAAACCTGGCGCACCTCAAAGCGGTCGAAGCCTATCTGAAGACCAACACGGAACTGCCTTGCGACATCACTTTCGTGATCGAAGGGGAGGAGGAAGTTGGCAGCAGCAGCCTCGCTGATTTTTTGATCAAGAACCGCGCGCAATTGGATTGCGACGCCGTCGTGATTTCTGACACCGGTATGCCGACCCCCAAACATCCGGCGCTCACCTACGCGTTGCGCGGCATCGCCAGTTTTGAAGTGATTGTGCACGGTCCCGATCGCGACCTGCATTCCGGAATTTTTGGCGGCACGGTGGACAATCCCGCGATGGCGCTGTGCCAGATGCTCGGCCAGATTCGCGATAAGCATGGCCGCGTGGCGATTCCCGGTTTTTACGATGACGTCGAAGCGCTCTCGGCTTACGAGCGGAAGCAGTCAGCGCGACTGCCGTTCAAGACCGGCGAATATGAGAAATTTCTCGGCGTGCCGAAGTTGTTCGGTGAGCGCGGTTATACTCCGCTGGAACAACGCGCGGCGCGGCCGACGTTTGAAATTAACGGCCTGACGAGCGGCTACCAGGGCGCGGGGGGCAAGACCATTGTGCCTTCGTGGGCGCGCGCCAAAATCACGACCCGGCTCGTACCCAATCAAAAACCGAAGCACATCATCCAGCTCGTGCGCAAGCATCTGGAAAAACATTGCCCCAAGTCGGTGCGGCTCGAAATCAAATCGGGCCACGGCGCGGAGGCTTATATCGTTTCGCCTACGGGGCGGCGCGCGCAGGCCGCATTGCGGGCGCTCAAGTCGTCATTTGGTTGCGAACCGGTGCTGCTGCGCGAGGGTGGGTCGATTCCGATCGTGAACTCTTTCAAGAAGATCCTGAAGGCGGATTCACTTCTGCTCGGCCTCGCGTTGCCGGACGACAACGCGCATTCGCCCAACGAAAAGTTCGACCTGGATTGCTTTGCCAAAGGCCAGTTGATGAGCGCCTGCCTGTGGCAGGAATTGAGCGCGGCATAAGCATCAGATGTCAGCGGGAGAAATTCAGGCCTTCAACCAGGCTTCGAGTTCGTCCGTGAGACGCTCGACCGGCAGGCCAACGACATTGGTGTACGAGCCGGAAATCTTTTCCACGATCATGTCGCCTTCCTCCTGGATGGCGTAAGCGCCCGCCTTGTCCAACGGGTTGATGCGGCTGAGGTAGCGGCGAATGCCGGCCTCGTCGAGCATTCGGAAGGTGACAGCGGTTCGCTCCGCAAAAACGCGCTGGCGATGGGTCCGCAAATGCAGCAGGCAAATTCCGGTGATGACGTGATGCGTGCGGCCTTGAAGTTTTTCCAGCATCGTAAATGCCGCTTCGAGCGTCGGCGGCTTGCCGAATAATTCCGTTTCCAGGGTCACCAGCGTATCGGCGCCGAGCACCAGCGCGTCAGGATGCCTTTTCGAAATGGCTCGCGCCTTGCGATAGGCGTTCACCTGGCAAAGCTCCTGCGCGGTCAGTTGCGATTGGTGAATCTCCGTGGCGTCGCTGGGCAGGGCTTCGAATCTGACGCCGATCTGGCGAAGCAAATCCAACCGCCTCGGTGACGCCGAAGCGAGAATCATCGGAGGCAAATCCTTCCACGCAACTCGCATGATCAGAGCATACCTTGACCGGCGGTTTGAGTCGAGGTGCCAATGACTGCTACTTGCACGCGCAGGCAGCGACTAATGGAACGGTACCTCTTTTTAAATGGATCAAACAATCCCTCTAGCCGATCCACCGCGCGGATTGGCGCGAGCTTACGAGCATTCTTAGCGGCTCGGACGGATCCGCGGAAATGGGGCATGGACTCGCGGCGTCTCTTGGTGTGGATTATATATGTGTGTATAGCTGGCGTTCGTGTGGTTAATTCCGATGTTTCTGAGCGCGCTCGCTTGCTCGCTGGGTGGCAACGCTTTCGCGAACAAAGTCGGTGGAAAGCGGTTGGTGAGTCTGGATTTTGAGCTGCATTTATGAGGAAATCGCAAGTGGAATGATATTTATGGATAGAGAGAAAATGTTGCTCAAGCGAATAAGAGTATTCACTTGGGTTTTTATTATCGGTTTGTTTTTGAGCGGCGCCACGGCGATGCCGCTAGTGAGGGAGGTGAATTTCCTGGCACACATCACGGGAGCAGAGGGGTTGGTGCAAACTACCGGTAGCACTGCGACGCCTGCCTGGGCGGCCTGGCTGGTGAACGTGCAGTCCGCGCTGCAAAAGACATCGGCTGAATTTCCTTTTTTATTTTATGGGACGGACTGGCTGGCGTTCGGGCACTACATGATCGCACTGGCTTTTGTTGGCGCGTTACATGATCCGATTCGCAATCGATGGTTGTTCACCTATGGAATGCTGGCGTGTGTAATGGTGATTCCATTCGCTTTGATTTGTGGCGCAGTGAGGGGAATTCCGGTGTGGTGGAGGATAATCGACTGCTCTTTTGGGGTTTTTGGAATAATTCCCGTCTGGCTGTGTCGAAACTGCGTGGATGAAGCTGAGAGCTTGCGCAGAGAACGTATTGGGGCGTAAAATGGCCGCAAGATAAGCTATTGGGCGAGACGGTTTGGACTGATTTCCCGCCTGCAAAAAAACTTTCAAAACCCGTTGACAGGGAGAAATGGGTTTCGTATTTTGTTTTGGTCGTTAGGCCTTAAAAAGTCGAAAATCATCAGCCCTTGAGCTTTTTCGAGCGGAAAAGCGGAGGGTGATGGGTTTTTGTCGTTTTTTGGTATCAGGTTGAAGAAAGTGTTTGGCAGGATGCCGACGGCTTTCGGGTCGGAGCGCCCATGTAGCTCAGTTGGTAGAGCACGTCCTTGGTAAGGACGAGGTCATCAGTTCAAGCCTGATCATGGGCTCCATCTTAAGATAGAGACAGAAATTGAAGCGGAAAAATGGTTGCACGGCGGAAAGCCTGAAACAAAGCACGTAAACAGACACAACACAACATCAGGAGATAGCAATGGCAAAAGAACAATTTCAAAGAACGAAACCCCACGTCAATGTCGGCACCATCGGCCACATCGATCATGGCAAGTCCACGTTAACCGCGGCGATCGTTGCCACCCAGGCGCGCAAGGGTCTGGCCACGCCGATCTCCTATACCGACATCACCAAGGGCGGCACGGTCCGTGACGAAACCAAGACGGTGACCATCGCGGTCTCCCACGTGGAATACCAGAGCGACAAGCGCCACTACGCGCACATCGACTGCCCCGGCCACGCCGATTTCGTGAAGAACATGATCACGGGCGCGGCGCAGATGGACGGCGCGATCCTGGTGGTGGACGCCTCTGAAGGCCCGATGCCGCAAACGAAGGAGCACGTGCTGCTCGCCCGCCAGGTTGGCGTGCCGGCCATCGTGGTGTTCCTGAACAAGGTTGACCTCGTTGATGATCCGGAGTTGCTGGACCTCGTCGAGATGGAAATCCGCGACCTGCTCAGCAAGTATGAGTTTCCGGGTGACAAGACCCCGATCGTGCGTGGCAGCGCCAAGAAGGCGTTGAATGCCGAAGCGGACGGCGAAGCCTCCATCCAGAAGCTGATGGAAGCCATCGATGATTTCATCCCGATGCCGCAACGCGAAGTGGACAAGCCGTTTTTGATGTGCATCGAGGACGTGTTCACCATTGAAGGCCGTGGCACTGTCGTTACCGGCCGCGTCGAACGTGGTGTGCTCAAGCGCATGGAAGAAGTTGAAATCGTCGGCTTGAAGGACACCCGCAAAACGACCGCGACGGACATCGAAATGTTCCGCAAGTTGCTCGATTCCGCGAGCGCCGGCGATAACGTCGGTGTGTTGCTCCGCGGCACGACCAAGGATGATGTGGAGCGCGGCATGGTGCTCGCCAAGCCCGGCAGCATCACCCCGCACTCGCACTACAAGGCGGAAGTTTACGTTCTGTCGAAGGAAGAAGGTGGCCGTCATACGCCGTTCTTCACCAACTACCGTCCGCAATTCTACTTCCGCACCACGGATGTCACCGGCACTGTCTCTCTCCCCGCGGGAGTTGAAATGGTGATGCCTGGCGACAACGTTTCGGTCGAGATCAAGGTTATTGCGCCCGTCGCGATGGAACGTGGTCAACGCTTCGCGATCCGCGAAGGTGGCCGCACCATCGGCGCCGGCCGGGTGACCGAAGTTCTCACGTAGTCGGTAATTCAATAATTTAGGAGAGCAGGGTGAGTAACCCTGCCTCCTTCGTCGTCTGTTGAAAAGAAAGAGAAATTTAATGGCAATAGGGCGGTAGCTCAATTGGTAGAGTAGCGGTCTCCAAAACCGTTGGTTGGGGGTTCAAGTCCCTCCCGCCCTGCCAGTCCCCGCCGAAGCGGGCCGGAGAGGTGGCAGAGTGGTCTATTGCGGCGGTCTTGAAAACCGCTTCGGCTTTACCGCCGACGGGGGTTCGAATCCCTCCCTCTCCGCCAAAAACGGACTGAAGACAGAATATTGTGAACGACCTAATAAAAATTGGAATCTGGGTGGTGGCGATTGGCGTCATCTTCGGCCTGCTGTGGTACAAGGGTTACCTGAAGCGGCTGACGGACTATGTCGAAGGCACCCGTGAAGAGTTGCGCAAATGCTCCTGGCCGACCTGGGAGGAATTGAAGGGTTCCACCATTATCGTGGCCATTTCGATCGGGATCTTGGGGTTGTACACGTTTCTTGTGGACCGCGTGCTGTTCGGGGTCTTCATGTGGTTTAAAATCTGACGCGCATGCAAAGCCAATGGTTCGTCATCCATACTCTGTCCGGCCAGGAACAGAAGGTTAAAGAGAGCATCGAGAAGCGTATCAAGCCCGAGGAAATGGCTGATTACGTCAAGGAAGTCCTTGTGCCGATGGAAAAGGTTGTCGAAGTGCGCAACCAGAAGAAGACAGTTTCGACCCGCAAACTCTGGCCTGGATATGTGTTTGTGGACATGGTGCTGCTGGACGAGAATAAGCGCATCATTGAGAAGCCGTGGTATTTCATCAAAGAAACCCAGGGTGTGATTGGTTTTGTTGGGGGCGAACCGCCGACGCCGACACCCGCAGACGAAGTTGAGGCGATCAAGAATCAGATCTCGGCCTCGGAAGAGCACGAGAAGCCGAAGGTCAGCTTCGACGTCGGTGAAACCGTTAAGATCAACAACGGCCCCTTCTTGAACTTCAGCGGTGTGATTGAAGAAGTGGAGCCGGAACGTGGCAAGCTAAAGGTGACCGTGAACATTTTCGGGCGGAATACGCCGGTGGAATTGGAATACTGGCAGGTGGAAAAGGGTTAGGCGGCCGGTCGGCGATAATTTGAATTAAAGAATAAATTTTGTTATGGCAAAGAAAGTAACAGGACAGATCAAGTTGCAGATTCCAGCCGGTCAGGCCAACCCCGCGCCCCCCGTCGGTCCGGCGCTCGGTCAGCACGGCGTCAACATTATGGGCTTCTGCAAGGAGTTCAATGCGAAGACCAAAGACCAGCCGGGCATGGTGATTCCGGTGATCATCACCGTTTACCAGGATAAATCTTTCACTTTCATCACCAAGTCGCCGCCGGCGTCCATCCTGCTCAAGAAAGCAGCGGGGATCACGGCTGGCTCCAAGACGCCCAATAAGGATAAAGTGGGCAAGGTGACCCGTAAGCAGGTCATGGAAATCGTGAAGCTTAAGGGCAAGGATATGAACGCAAACTCGGATGAGGCCGCGTTCAGGGTGGTCTCCGGCACGGCCCGCAGCATGGGCATCGAAGTCGAAGGCTGAAACATAACCGCGGGAGAATCCCCGTGTCGGGGATTCGTTCGCACCGCAAGTAAATACAATGGCAAGCAAACGATACAAAAAAGCACTCGAGTTGGTGGATGGCAACAAATCCTACGCGCTTAAGGCGGCAGTGGATGTCTTGACCAAGTTCCCCAAGGCAAAATTTAACGAAACCGTTGACCTGGCGTTTCGCCTGGGAGTTGATCCCAAGCAATCAGACCAAATGGTTCGCGGCACCGTCCCCTTGCCGCATGGCAGTGGCAAGACGGTGCGCGTGCTGGTGTTCGCCAAGAGCGGCGCGGCCGCGGATGCGGCGACGGCGGCGGGCGCGGAATTCGTCGGTTTCGACGACATGATTAAAAAGTGCCAGGAAGGCTGGACCGATTTCGACGTTGCGATTGCCACTCCTGAAGCCATGGGTGAAGTTCGTAAGCTCGGCAAGGCTCTCGGACCGCGCGGTTTAATGCCGAATCCGAAGACCGGCACGGTGACTGACGACACGGCTCGCGCCGTAAAAGAAGTGAAAGCCGGCCGCGTCGAGTTCAAGGTTGACAAGGCTGGCAATATTCATGTGCCCGTGGGCAAGGCGGCGTTTACCGCGCCGCAGATTGAAGAGAACGCCCGGGCCGTAATTGAAGCCGTGATGAAAGCAAAGCCCAACGGCCTGAAAGGTTCCTATGTTCACAGCTGCACATTGTCGGCGACGATGAGTCCGCCGGTGCGTGTGGACGTGAAGGAATTTGCAGTTTAGGCGCAACGATATAACATTTAACGCTCTAAAAAAATGCGTGCCGAAAAGCAAAATTTAACAAAAGAGTATGTGAAGCGGCTGAATTCCTCGCCGTTCTTCATTGTGGTGGACTATAAAGGCCTGACCGTCAGCCATCTGTCCGAACTGCGCCAGCGGCTGGCCAAGTCCAGCGCGGAGATTCACGTGGTCAAAAACTCCGTATTCCGCATCGCGGCGAAGGAAGCCGGCGTGGGCGATTTGAATGGCGCCCTGGCGGGTCAGATCGCAGTCGTCAGCGGTCCAAAAGACATTTCGCAGGCGGCCAAAGCCGTAAAGACTTTTGCGTCTGAATTTGAACGTCCAAAAATCCAGTTCGGCTATTTGAACAACCAACGGCTCGAACAAGCCGATTTAATGGCTCTCGCCGATCTGCCTTCCATGGATGTGCTGCGCGGCAAATTGCTGGGCGTCCTGAACGCTCCCGCGAGCACGTTCGTGCGGTTGCTGCAAACCCCGGCGGGACAACTGGCTCGGGTGTTGCAGGCCCAAAGCGAAAAGCTCGGCTCGACACCGGCTGCCTAACAATAATTTCATTCCTGCTCTAGCCGGCAGGGATGGGAATCAACAAACAACAACGTAAATCGTCGGTTTGCTGGCAGCAGACTTAAACAGCCCATGGCCGTGGGCGGCGACGAGACGCAAAGAAAGGTAACATGGCTCTAGACAAAGCAAAACTCGTAGAAGAACTTAGCAATGCGACGGTGATTGAGATCGCCGATCTCGTCAAAGAACTTGAAACCAAGTGGGGTGTTTCTGCGGCCGCTCCGGTGGCTGCTGCTGGCGGCGGTGGTGGTGGCGGCGGTGCCGCGGCTGCCCCGGCTGAAGCGAAAACCACGTTCGACGTGATCCTCGCCTCGGTGCCCGCAGACAAGAAGATCTCGGTCATCAAGGTGGTGCGTGAAGTCAAGGCCGGCCTGGGATTGGCGGAAGCCAAGGCGCTGGTTGAAGGCGCGCCCAAGCCCGTGCTCGAAGGTGCGAACAAGGCGGATTCTGATGCCGCCAAGAAGAAGCTCGAAGAAGCGGGCGCCAAAGTCGAGGTCAAGTAACCCCGTCTGTTTTGGGGCGGCGGCGGGATGCCGCCGCCCTTAAGTTTAATATTAACAGCGTAACGAAAGTCCTGGATTAGAAGGAAAGATTTAAGCGGAACCACCCCGGGTGGTTTGATTTTCGGCAAGCTTGTCGTTGAACGCAACGAGCTTGCCTTGTGTCGTTTAGAATAACCAACGGTCTGGCCGTAGTTTGCCAGCCACTCAATTAAAGGCCCAAATGCCATCGCGCGTAACTGAACGGATTAATTTCGGCAAGATCAAAGAGATCATTGCCCCGCCGAATCTCATCGAACTGCAGACCAATTCCTATAAGGATTTTCTGCAGGCGGAGATTCCGGCTTCCAAGCGTAAGAATCTCGGCTTGCAGGCGGTTTTCACCGAGGTATTTCCGATCGAAAGTTACGACGGGAAATGCGTGCTCGATTTCCATTCCTACGAGATTGGCGAGCCTAAGATCGACTGGCTGGAATGCCTGCGCGAAGGTCTCACCTACGGCGCTCCGCTCTATGTCACTTTCCTGTTGAAGGAAGAAAAGGCGACGAAGGAAGAAAAGGTTTTCATGGGCGAATTGCCGCTCATGACGCCGCAAGGCACCTTCGTCATCAACGGTGCCGAACGCGTGATCGTCAGCCAGTTGCATCGTTCCCCGGGTCTCGCGTTTGAAGCGACCCAGCATCCGAACGGCAAGACGTTGCATTCTTTCCGGATTATTCCGGATCGTGGTTCCTGGTATGAAGCCCAGTTCGACACGAGCGATCTGCTTTATGTCTATTTGGACCGCAAAAAGCGCCGCCGGAAGTTTTTGACGACGACCTTTTTCCGCGCCCTGGCTTTCCTCGATGGCGAAACCAAAGGCAAGTCGGACAAGCTTGCCGGGACGGATGAGGAAATCCTCAAGCTTTTCTACGAAGTGGAAGATCTGAACGTCAAGGAAGCCGAGAAGCGCGAAGATCTTGCGAACAAGGTCTTGATTGAAGACGCCGTGGACGCCGATAAGGGGCTCGTGGTCGCGCGCGCGTTCGAACCGTTGTCGAAGGCGGTCGTGAAGCAAATCGCCGAGTTGGGCGTGAGCAAGATCAAGGTCGTGGATACCGCGCTGGATGACGGCATCGTCATCAAGTGCATGAAAAAGGATCCGGCCAAAAATGAGGAGGAGGCCCTCAAGGATATTTACCGCCGGTTGCGCCCTGGAGATCCGCCGACTGCGGCCAACGCCCGCGCGTTGATCAAGCGGCTCTTCTTCGATGCGAAGCGCTATGATCTCGGCCGGGTGGGCCGTTACAAAATCAATCAGAAACTTGGCATCAAGGGCGGGGAATCCCGCATCCTGACCAAGGCTGATTTGGTCGCGGCCACGAAGTATTTGCTGCGCCTGAAAAAGGGCGAAGGCAGCCTGGACGACATCGACCATCTCGGCAGCCGCCGCGTACGTACGGTGGGCGAATTGCTCGCCAACCAATGCCGCGTGGGACTGGCCCGTACCGAGCGTCTGGTGAAGGAACGCATGACCCTGTTTGATCAGGGCGTGGAATCGATGTCGCCGCAGAAGCTCATCAATCCTAAGGCTTTATCGGCAGTGATCCGCGATTTCTTTGGCCGGAGCCAATTGTCGCAGTTCATGGATCAGATTAATCCCCTGGCTGAACTGACCCACAAGCGGCGTTTGTCCGCCCTTGGGCCTGGCGGTCTCTCGCGAGATCGTGCTGGCTTCGAAGTGCGTGACGTTCATCCGTCGCACTACGGCCGTATCTGCCCGGTGGAGACACCTGAAGGCCCGAACATCGGTTTGATTGCGTCGCTCGCAACGTTTGCACGCATCAATGATTTCGGGTTCCTTGAAACTCCGTATCGGAAAGTGGATGAGGGAAAAGTCACCAATCATCTGGATTTCCTGACCGCCGATCGTGAGGAAGCGTACGTCATCGCGCAGGCCAACTCTGCCACCACTGAACGTGGCAACTTCAGCACCGAACGTGTCGTTTGCCGCGGCAAGGGCGACTTCATCGACGTCGAACCGGCGCGCGTGGATTACATGGACGTTTCACCCAAGCAATTGGTGTCCGTGGCCGCGAGCCTGATTCCGTTCCTGGAGCACGACGATGCGAACCGTGCATTGATGGGTTCCAACATGCAACGCCAGGCCGTGCCATTGCTCATCACCGAAGCGCCCCTCGTGGCGACCGGTCTTGAGGAGCGTGTGGCGCGCGATTCCCGCGCTGTCATTGTGGCCGAGGAAAACGGCAAGGTGGCCTCCATCACCGGCAGCCAGATCATCATCACCGAGGACGGCAAGCTCGTGGAAGGCAAAAAGAAGGTGCGCCACGATCCCGCCAAGGGGATTTATGTTTACCAGGTCCGCAAGTTCATGCGGTCCAACGCCGCCACCTGCATCAACCAGAAGATTCTGGTGCGCAAGGGCGACACGATCAAAAAAGGCCAGGTCATCGCCGACGGCCCGTGCACACAAGGCGGAGAACTGGCGCTGGGCCGGAACGTACTGGTCGCGTTCATGCCGTGGAACGGCTATAACTTCGAGGACGCCATCCTCATCAGTGAACGCATCGTCAAGGACGACATCTTCACCTCGATTCATATCGATGAATTCGAAGTGGGTGCGCGGGACACGAAGCTCGGACCCGAGGAAATCACGCGGGATATCCCGAACCTTGGCGATGAAGCCTTGAAAAACCTCGGACCGGACGGTGTCATTCGTGTCGGCGCCGAAGTGAAGCCGGGCGACATCCTGGTCGGGAAAATCACGCCGAAGAGCGAAACCGAACTGGCTCCGGAAGAGCGGTTGCTGCGCGCCATCTTCGGTGAAAAAGCGGCCGACGTGAAAGACACGTCGCTCAAGGTACCGTCAGGCACCTACGGCATCGTCATGGACGTGAAGGTATCGTCCAAGAAGGAAAGCGACCGCGAAATGCGAGCGACGGTCACCGAGGAGAAGCGTCAGGCGAAGGAAGTCGAAGAGGATTTCCGCAAGAAAACCGACGAGTTGCGCGAGCAGCTCACGGAAGCATTGAGCAACATCCTGCTGGGTGAAAAGATTCCGCTCGACGTTGTCAACAGCGAAACCGGCGAAATCATCATTCCCGCCAATCGTAAGATCACCAAGACGCTGCTGCGCAAGCTGGCGCAGGTCTATGATCGCATCGAAATCGATCCCTCGCCGATCCGCAACAAGATCAACGAGATCATCGGCAGCTTCAAAAAGAAGTTCGACGATCTGCAGATGCAATACGACGAGGAACTGGAACGCGCCGAATCCGGCGAAGGCGTCGAAAGCGGCGTCATCAAGTCGGTGAAGGTGTACATCGCCTCGAAGCGAAAGCTGTCGGTCGGTGACAAAATGGCCGGACGCCACGGCAACAAGGGTGTCGTCGCCAAGATTGTGGCCGAAGAAGACATGCCTTTCCTCGCGGATGGTACGCCGGTGGACATCGTTCTGAATCCGCTGGGCGTGCCCTCGCGCATGAACGTCGGACAGGTGTTGGAAACGCATTTGGGCTGGGCGGCCAAGTTGCTGGGCCTGCGTTTCGCGACGCCGGTTTTCGACGGCATCAGGGAAAAGGAAATTCGCGGATATCTGAAGGACGCGAAGTTGCCGGAACACGGCAAGACCAAGCTGATCGACGGACGCACGGGCGAGCAATTCGACCAGGAAATCGTCGTCGGCTACATCTATATGATGAAGCTGGGACACTTGGTCGCGGACAAGATTCACGCCCGCGCAGTGGGGCCGTACTCGCTCGTCACCCAGCAACCGCTGGGCGGCAAGGCGCAATACGGTGGCCAGCGCTTCGGCGAAATGGAAGTCTGGGCGATGGAAGCCTACGGCGCGGCTTACACCTTGCAGGAATTGCTCACGGTGAAGTCTGACGACGTGCAGGGACGCACGCGCATTTATGAAAGCATTGTGAAGGGTGACAACAGCCTGGAGGCAGGCATCCCGGAATCCTTTAACGTGCTGGTCAAGGAAATGCAGTCGCTGGGTCTCGATGTCAAAGTTGGATATTCGAACCCGGTTGATCAGCCGGCAGAGCCTATCCAGGCCCTGACGGCGGTGTAAGCACTTAGGAAATTTAGTATTGAGAGTCTGTTATGATTAGCACCAAAGAAAGCGCTCGTGAGTTGCTCGGTTTGGAAAAGGTCAACCAGGTGGAGTACGTCGCGATTTCGGTCGCGTCGCCTGACGCCATCCGGTCCTGGTCCAAGGGGGAAGTCAAGAACCCTGAAACCATCAATTACCGCACGTTCAAGCCGGAAAAGGGCGGGTTGTTTTGTGAACGTATTTTCGGTCCCGTGAAGGACTGGGAATGCTCCTGCGGCAAGTATAAACGCATCAAGCACCGCGGCGTCGTTTGCGATCGTTGCGGAGTGGAAGTTACGCTGGCGCGCGTGCGCCGTGAGCGCATGGGCCATATCGAACTGGCTGTTCCCGTCTGCCATATCTGGTTTTTCAAGTGCATGCCGTCCCGCATCGGCCTGGTCCTCGACATGACCGCGCGCAATCTTGAGCGCGTCATTTATTACGAGGACTACATGGTGATCGATGCCGGATCGACGCCGCTCAAGCAGAACCAATTGCTGAGCGAGCACGAGTATCGTGAAGCCCGCGAGACCTACGGACCGGATGCCTTCATCGCGAAGATGGGCGCCGAAGCCGTGCGTGAAGGCCTGAGCAAGGTGGACCTCGCCAAACAGGTCGTCGCCTTGCAACAAGGCATGACGGAGACCAAGAGCAAGCAGATCCGCAAGAAGATCGCCAAGCGGATCAAACTGCTCCAGGGCCTGCAGTCGTCGAAGAGCCGTCCGGAATGGATGATTCTGACCGTGCTGCCCGTGATTCCGCCGGATCTGCGTCCGTTGGTGCCGCTGGAAGGCGGCCGCTTTGCGACGTCGGATTTGAACGATCTTTATCGCCGGGTGATCAACCGGAACAACCGGTTGAAGAACCTGCTGCAACTCAAGACGCCCGAAGTCATCATTCGCAACGAAAAGCGGATGTTGCAGGAGGCCGTGGACGCATTGTTCGACAACGGCCGTCATGGCCGTGCTGTAACCGGCGCCGGCAATCGTTCCTTGAAATCCTTGAGCGACATGCTCAAGGGCAAGAGCGGACGTTTCCGTCAAAACCTGCTCGGCAAGCGCGTCGATTATTCCGGCCGCTCGGTCATCGTCATCGGCCCGGAACTCAAGCTGCATCAATGCGGATTGCCGAAGAAGATGGCGCTGGTGCTGTTCGAGCCGTTCATCATTCGCCGCCTTAAGGAACTCGGCCATGTGCACACCGTGCGCTCGGCCAAGAAGCTCATCGAGCGTCAGACGACCGAGGTGTGGGACATTCTGGAAGAGGTCACGCGCGGACATCCCGTGCTGCTCAACCGCGCGCCCACGCTGCATCGTTTGTCGGTGCAGGCATTCGAACCGCAGCTCATCGAAGGCGAAGCGATTCGCATTCATCCGCTCGTTTGCACCGCTTACAACGCGGACTTCGACGGTGACCAGATGGCGGTTCACGTGCCGCTCTCGGTGGAAGCGCAGATGGAAGCCCGGCTGCTCATGATGGCGCCGAACAACATCTTCAGCCCGTCGAGCGGCAAGCCGATTATCACACCGACGCAGGACATCACGCTCGGTTGCTATTACCTGACGGCGGAGCCGCGCACCATTGGCGCCGGCGAGCCGAAGTCCCCGAAACTGTTCAGTTCCAAGACCGAGGTGGTCTTCGCGTTCATGGACGGCGCGGTGACGACGCACGAGCGCATTCGCCTGGCGAATCCCGACTTCGGCAAATCGACCGAATTGGGCGATGGCAAAAAGAAGGTCATTGACACGACGGTTGGCCGCGTGTTCTTCAGCGAAATCTGGCCCGACGAAATGGGCTTCCCGAACAAGCCGGTCAAGAAGAGCGAACTCGGCGACCTGATCTGGAAGTGCTACAAGATCTGCGGCCACGACAAGACCGTCATCATGCTCGACAAGCTCAAGGAATTGGGCTTCCGCGAGGCGACCCGCGCGGGCGTCTCCATCGGCATCGATGACATGATCATTCCGAAGGAAAAAGAGCAGGAAATCGAAGCTGCGCAAAAGCAGATTCGGGAAGTGGACAAGCAGTATCGCAAGGGCGTGCTCACGCTCGGCGAACGCTACAACAAGATCATCGATATCTGGACGCATTGCACCGATCAGATCTCAGGCGTCATGCTCAAGACCTTTGATCAGAACCAGGGCAAGCGGGAATACAATCCCATCTCGTTGATGGTGGATTCCGGCGCGCGCGGTAACAAGCAGCAGGTCCGCCAGCTCGCGGGTTTGCGCGGCCTGATGGCCAAGCCGTCCGGCGACATCATCGAGAAGCCGATTCTCTCGAACTTCCGCGAGGGTCTCTCGGTGCTCGAATACTTCATCTCGACGCACGGCGCCCGCAAGGGTCTGGCCGATACCGCGCTCAAGACCGCCGACTCCGGCTATATGACGCGCAAGCTCGTCGATGTGGCGCAGGACGTGATCATCCGCGAGGAGGATTGCGGAACCACCAACGGCATCTGGGTCCAGGGCATTTACGAAGGTGAAGACGAAGTCGTCAAGCTCAGCGAACGCCTCGTCGGCCGCTTCTCCTGCGACGACATTGCGAACCCGCAGAAACCGAAGGAAATGCTGGTCAAGGCCAACGAGATGATGGACGAAATCAAGGCCAAGGCTGTCGACATGGCTGGAGTGGAAAAAGTGAAGATCCGCTCGGTGTTGACCTGCGAAAGCAAACACGGTGTTTGCAAATACTGCTACGGCCGCAACCTCGCGACCGGCGCCCTGGTGAAATTGGGCGAGGCCACCGGCATCATTGCCGCTCAATCGATTGGCGAACCAGGCACGCAGTTGACGATGCGTACGTTCCACATCGGTGGTACGGCGACCGCGGGATTCAAGCAGCCGCAAATCAAGGCCAAGTACGACGGCACAATTCGTTACAACGAATTGCGCGTGGTAACTCTTGAAGACGGCAACAACATTGTCCTCAACAAAAACGGCAGCGTTTCCATCCTTGGCGACGACGGCCGTGAGCTGGAACAGCATACCGTCGTCATCGGCGCGGTCATCTCCGTATCCGACAACGGCAAGGTCAAGAAGGGTGATACCTTCGTGCAGTGGGATCCCTACAACGTCCCGATTCTCTCCGAGAAGGCCGGCAAGGTGAAATTTGCCGACATCATCGAGGGCGTGACGATGAAGCAGGAAGTGGACGAAACCACCGCGCAGGAAGCCATGGTCATCATCGAACACAAGGAAGATTTGCATCCGCAAATCATTGTGGCTGACGAGCACGGCGAACCGCTGGCCAACTATCCGATTCCTTCGGGCGCGCATATCGTGGTGGCCGAAGGCGACAAGATTGTCGCCGGCACCCTGATGGCGAAGACGCCGCGCAAGACATCGAAGACGAAAGACATCACTGGTGGTCTCCCGCGTGTGGCCGAGCTGTTCGAAGCTCGCCGCCCGAAAGACGCCTCGGAGATTTCCAAGATTGACGGTGTCGTGGACTTCGGCCCGAGCGTGCGCGGCAAGCGTTGCATCCTCATCAAGGACCAGCACACCGCAGTGGAAGAGGAGCATCTCATTCCCATCGGCAAACACGTCATCGTGTTCAAGGGCGACTATGTCAAGAAAGGGCAGCAGCTTACGGAAGGCCCGATTGACCCGCACGAGATTCTCGACATCTGCGGACCGCAGGAATTGCAGGAGCATCTCGTCAACGAAGTGCAGGAGGTTTATCGCCTTCAAGGCGTGACGATTAACGACAAGCACGTGGAAACCATCGTGCGCCAGATGTTGCGGAAAGTGCGCATCACGGAACCAGGGGACACCGAGTTCCTGTGGGGCGAGCAGATCGACAAGCTGGAGTTCGAGGCCGAAAACGAGCGCGTCGACAAGATGGGTGGCAAGCCCGCTGAAGCGCAACCCGTGTTGCTCGGCATCACTAAGGCGTCCTTGGAGACGGAGAGCTTCCTGAGCGCTGCGTCGTTCCAGGACACGACTCGGGTTCTCACCGAGGCGGCCACACGGGCTCGCGTGGATTACCTGCGCGGCTTCAAGGAAAACGTCATCATGGGCCATATCATCCCGGCTGGCACTGGCTTCGATTATCACCGCAAGGTGCATTTGAAACCGCTGGTTGAGCTCGAGGACGAGCCGGATGAACCCGCGGCGATGGCCGCCAGCGACAATCCGTTGCTCGCCTAGGTTTCGCGGCCGGTAACACTGTTTAACGCAAAGGCATCCGGGAAACCGGATGCCCTTTTTTGCGTCTTCGGACCAAGCGTCACAACAGACTTCCGTTCCGACGAATTCTTCTCCAATCTTCGCTGGCGTGGACCCGTTATCTGCTGAAGAAATCCAACGAGCGGTAAGCCTGGCCTTGTCCGAGGATATCGGCACTGGAGATGTTACGACTCTCGCGACCGTGCCCGAAACCGCCATGGCGAAGGCCGAGATGCGCGCCCGCGAACCGTTGGTCGCCGCCGGCCTGGATTTTGTTGAAACCGCCTTTCGCGAGTTATCACCAGTCGTACAGATCACTCGCGCTGCCGAGGATGGCTGGCTGATTCCGGCAGAGAAGACCATCATGACCATCACCGGTCCGGCGCGGGCGATTCTCACGGCGGAAAGGGTGGCGCTCAATTTCTTTCAACGTCTCTCGGGCGTAGCCACGCTGACCGCCCAATTCGTAGATGCGATCAAAGGCACGCAGGCTAAAATTCTTGATACGCGCAAAACGACGCCCGGCTGGCGTCGCTTCGAAAAATATGCGGTCGCCTGCGGCGGTGGCGTAAATCATCGGATTGGCCTCTTCGACTTCGTGCTCATCAAAGACAATCACCTGGTGGCGCTGAGAAACGAATTGCCGAACGCTATTGCCACGGCGGTTGAGCGCGCGCGGGTGCGTTATCCGAAACTCAAGGTGGAAGTAGAAGCGGACACTCTGGAACAGGTGGAGCAGGCGGCAGCAGCGGGCGCGGATATTGTGTTGCTGGACAACATGACCCTGATTCAGTTGCGCTTGGCTGTCCAAAAGTGCCAGGGTCGCTCGCAGACGGAAGCCAGCGGTGGGGTATCGCTGGCGAACGTGCGACAGATTGCCGAGTCCGGCGTGGACTTTATTTCTGTTGGTGCGCTCACTCATTCCGCGCGAGCGGTGGATGTCGCCCTGGACTTTGACCTTTAAATGGCGACGTTGACCGGCTAACGTTGCGTGAAGTGTAGCGGGTGGCAATACGCCGACCTGGTTGTTTTTCCTTTCATGAATCTTGATGCACAGATTCTCAAAGCCATGCGGGCTGCGGGCGACGGAGCAGTCTCAGGTGCCGAACTATCGCAATTGCTGGGCGTCAGCCGGGCGGCAGTCTGGGCGCGCATTGAGGACCTAAGAATGCTGGGTTACGATATCGAAGCGAGTCCTCACTTGGGCTACCGCCTTTTGAACACCCCGGATGTGCTCCACGCGGACGATTTGATCTCGCGGTTAGGCAAAAACAAGGTGATCGGGCGCGACATTCAGGTATTCGAGGAAACCACGTCCACAAATGATGTCGTCGAGAAGCTTGCTCGCGACGGTGTCAGGGAAGGGGCGGTGGTATTCGCCGAATCGCAAACAAAGGGAAGGGGGCGCTTGGGGCGCAAATGGGTATCTCCTGCAAAAAAAGGGCTGTGGTTTTCCATTCTATTACGGCCGAATCTTCGGCCACCTGAAGCCACACAACTGACGGTGGCTGCCGCCACGGGTGTGCGGCGCGGGATTGAAAAATTCACCGGCCTCAAGCCGGTCATCAAATGGCCCAATGATATTCTTTTTTCGGGAAAGAAAGTGGCTGGCATCCTCATGGAAATGAGCGCCGAACTTGATCGCGTGAAATACGTCATCCTCGGCATCGGCGTCGATGTGAACCTCAATGCGGGTGAGTTTCCTGCCGAACTGCGTAAAATTGCGACCTCGATTAAGGCCGAAGGCGGGAAAACCGTCTCACGGTCGGAGTTGGCTGTCGCCATCCTTGAGGAGTTGGATCATGACTACGCGCGGATTTGTTCAGGCCAGTTTCCCGCTGTGGCCGACGAATGGGAGAAACATGGAGTAACGATTGGCAGCGACGTAGTCATCCACATTGGCGACCGCCAAATCCGTGGGCGCGCGGAGTCGCTTGATGACGATGGCGCTTTGTTGTTACGGACGATGCACGGGCATCTCGAACGTATTGTTGGTGGGGATGTCACGTTGGAAAAATGAACTGCCTGCTCTTCGACGTCGGCAATACCCATACTCATCTCGGCCTCGCCAATGCCAGGCGGGTGATCCGACGCACCGACATTCCCACGGCCGCGTGGTTTGATGGCTCGGCGGCAAAGGGGGTTGCCCGGTTTGTCGAGGATTCGAATTTGCAGAGCGCCGTCGCGTGCAGTGTGGTTCCAAAGGCTACGGTGCGATTGCGCCGCCTTGTTAAGCAAACTTGGGGCTGGCCTTGCCTGGAGTTAACACCAAAAACCATCAGAGGGGTTGGGATTGATTATCCGCATCCAACAACCATCGGCCCTGACCGTCTCGCGAATGCTGTGGCAGCAAAGAATCGTTTTGGCGCACCGGTCGTCGTGGTGGATTTCGGCACGGCGGTTACGTTTGATGTCGTGAACGATGCGGGTGACTACGTTGGAGGTATTATCGCGCCCGGGTTGACGATGATGACGAGCTACTTGCACGAAAAGACGGCCTTGTTGCCCGAAATAAAAATTCGCGAGGTCAAAAGCGCCATCGGCAAGAGCACCGAGCACGCGATGCTGGTGGGGGCGGTGCAGGGCTATCGTGGCATGGTCCGGGAGTTGATTCGTTGCCTAAAAAGCGAGTTGCAGGCCCGGCATCTGCCCGTCGTGGCAACGGGTGGTTACGCACGGTTGATAGCGGCCGGGGTCCCGGAAATTCAGGCCGTGGACCGGTTGTTGACTCTGGAAGGCTTGCGGCTGACCTGGCTGTTTCACTGTCGTTCCGCCGCGTGAATGCCCGCCGTCGGCTGTGTTTCCCGCTTGAATGCGGCGGGGTGAACCCCGAGACTTTTGGCACATGAATCGAATTGTGGAAAAGTTTGCCCGCCTGAAACGCGAGGGTCAAAAGGGCTTCATGGTTTACCTCGGAGCCGGCGATCCCCACCTCGAAGCGACCCGGCAACTTATCGTGGAATTTGATCGGATTGGCGTGGACGTAATCGAACTGGGCGTCCCGTTCAGCGATCCACTGGCGGATGGTCTGGTGAATCAGCTTGCCGCGCAACGCGGATTGGAATCCGGGACGACGCCGCCGAAGGTTTTGGAGACGGTAGCTGCGATTCGTAAAGATTCCCAGATTCCCATCGGTCTCTACATTTACTACAATCTTATTTGCCAGTATGGCATGGAGCGGTTCATCAACGACGCGGCCAAGGCGGGCGTGGACAGTTTGCTGGTGCTGGATTTGCCGCCGGAGGAAAGCGGAAACTATGAGGCGCTGATGCAAAAGGCCGGGCTGTGCAACATCTACCTCGTGGCACCCACGACGCCCGACGATCGGATTGAACTGATCGTCAAACGTGGCGCGGGATTTATTTATTACGTTTCGCGTGAGGGTGTCACCGGCATGCAAGACAAGGTCGCTGATACCATCGGGCAAATGACCGCAAAAATTCGTGCTCATACGGAACTTCCGATAGCCGTGGGTTTCGGTATTTCCACGCCGGACCACGCCCGGACCGTGGCGGCGAGTGCGGAGGCGGTGGTGGTGGGCAGCGCGATTGTGAATCGCATTGCCAAGGGCGGGAAGGACAAGGATTTGGTGGCGCAGGTGTCTGGATTTGTGAAGTCACTTGTGGAGGCAGTGAAGAAATCATGAAAGCCAAAAGCAACAGCAACGAACGGTTCGTCATCATCATGGCCGGCGGCAAAGGGGAGCGCTTCTGGCCGATGAGCCGGGAGAAAACGCCGAAGCAATTGATTACGCTGCTGGGCGGAAAATCATTTCTGCAACAGGCGGTCGAGCGGGTTTTGCCGGTGGTGCCGATGAAGAATATCATCATCATCACGAACGAGGTCCAGGCGCCGATGGTGCGCAAGCAGTTGCCGAAGTTGCCCAAGGAGAATGTCGTGGCGGAACCGGTCGGCCGCGATACGTGCGCGGCGGTGACGCTGGGCGCGGCGATCGTGGGCGCGCGCTCGACCACGGGTGTGATGGCGGTGCTGCCGGCGGACCATGTGATTCCCGAGGCGAAGAAATTTCAACAGGTGTTGTCCGATTCCTTTGATATCGCGAGCCGCGGCCAGGCGATTGTGACCATTGGCATCAAGCCCACGGAGCCGGCCACCGGTTACGGCTATATTCGCGTCGGCGAAACATTGCCGCCGCCGAAGGGCGTCAAAAACTACAAAACGCTTTTTTACCGCGCGGAACAGTTCGTTGAGAAGCCGTATTACGACAAGGCGCAGGAATATCTGAACAGCGGACAGTATCGCTGGAATGCCGGGATGTTCATCTGGTCGTTTGTGACGATCACCGAGGGTTTGCAAAAGCATCAGCCGGAAATGTATGACGCCTGTCAGCGCTGGTTCAAGGCGGCCGCCACGCCGGCCAAGCTCAACAAGGTGCTGGCGAAGGAATATCCGGCGATCAAAAAAATCTCGATCGATTATGCGCTGATGGAACACGCGCAGAACGTGATCGTGGCGGATGGCGCTTTTGATTGGGACGACCTTGGCTCGTGGACCGCGCTGGGCCGGCATTTGAAGGCTGACGCGGAAGGCAATTGCGCGCAGGCGGATTTCATCCATGTGGACGCGGCGCGGAATATCATTTTCGACGTCCGCTCGAAAGACCGTCGCACGCCGATTGCCGTCGTGGGATTGCGTGATTCGATCCTGGTGCAAACCGATGACGCCACGCTGCTGGCGCACAAAAGCCAGGCGCAAAAGGTGAAGGAGCTCGTGAAAAAGCTCGCCGAGGATGCGCGGTGGAAGAAGCTGGTTTGAACGGGCCGCGCGCGTCAGCGGACGGCGGCCTGCAACTTCAGCTTTAATTGCTCCACGAGCTTTTCGTGGGCGCTGTTCACCTCGGCGTCGGTCAGCGTGCGTTCCGCCTGCCGATAAGTGAAGGCATAGGCCACGCTTTTTTGTCCCTCGGGCACGTTCCTGCCACGGAACACATCGAACAGATCGACTGCTTCGAGATTTGCCGGCTTCGCCTGTTTCACCGCCTGCAGAATGGCCTCGTGCGTGGTCGCTTCCGGGACGAGCAGAGCGATGTCGCGGCGGATGGCGGGAAAGGCCGGTATGGCGCGAAATGATTTTGCGGTATTGCGACGGGAGAGCAGCACGTCGAGATTCAGCTCCGCGAGAAATACCGGGTCACGCAGGTCATAACGCCGGGCGAGGGTCGGGAGCAACTGACCGAACTCGCCGAGCGGCAATTTGCCAAGGCTGATCGTGGCGGATTCCAGGAACAGGGCGGTGCCTTCCGGGCGGCGGTTGTAGGTCATGCCGCGCAAACCGAATTGTTCGAAGAACTCCTCAATCAAACCTTTGAGATCATAAACGTTCAGCTTCGCTTCGCGTTCCTCGCCGGTCCAAAACAACGGATTACGGTTGCCAGTCAGGGCGATGGCGATGCGGCGTTCTTCACGGGACGTGGCGGATGCCTCAGCGGGATTTCCCGACGCCGGCGAACCGGAAGCGGGGGTAAATACCCGGCCAACTTCGAACAGGGCGACGTCGTGGGTCTGATGGCTGAGATTGTTGCGAAGAGCGTCCAGCAACCCGGGCAGCAGGCTGGGACGCAACACATTCATGTCGGCGCTCAGCGGATTTTTCAACGGCAGTGATTCGGAAACGGAAGCAAGCCGGGCCGCGACGTCGGAGATCAAGGTTTGTCCCTGCGCCTCGAACAGTCCGAGACCGGTCAGGATGCGGCGCGCGTCGGCGAGTTGATCGTGGACTGAATCATACGGGTTCGCCCCGATGGTGCCACGCGGCGGGGTGGAGGGAATTTTATCCACTCCGTAAAGGCGGGCGACTTCCTCGATGAGGTCGATTTCACCTTTCAAGTCCACGCGAAACGTGGGGATGCGAAAAGTCGTGGAGTGCGGCGTGCGCACGCCGGTGGAGGGAGCAATGCCTGCGGCGGTGGAAACTTCCAATCCGAGGCGCTGAAGGAACTCAACTTGCTGGTCCATCGGGACCGTGATGCCCATCAACGCATCGGCTTGCGGATGACGCAGGGCGATCTGACGCAGTTCCTGCGGAGCGGGATACGCATCCACCACACCCTTGGCAACCGTGCCGCCAGCGGTTTGAGAGATCAATTGCGCGGCGCGACGAGCCGCCCAGTCGCAGATACCAACGTCGGCGCCGCGTTCGTAGCGATAGGAGGCTTCGGTGCGCAGCTCGAGTTTCTTGGAGGTGGCGCGAATATTTTGCGGCTTGAAACAGGCGCTTTCGATCAAGACATCAGCGGTATTCTGATTGATCTCGCTGTTTTGACCGCCCATGACGCCCGCCAGCGCGACCGCTTTTGATTTGTCCGCGATGAGCAGCATTTGCTCAGTGAGCGTGCGTTCCTGGCCGTCGAGGGTTTTAAATTTTTCATTCGCGGCTGCGCGACGGACCACGATGACGGGGCAGGGATCACCAGCCGGTTTCGCGAGCAGATGATAATCGAATGCGTGCAGCGGCTGGCCAATCTCAAGCATCACGTAGTTCGTCACATCGACGACATTGTTGATGCTGCGAATGCCGACTTTCTCCAACATGCCGCGCAGCCAGTCGGGGCTCGGTCCAATCTTCACGCCGCGAACCATGCGGGCGGCGTAACGCGGGCAAAGATCCGGGTCCTCGATTTTCACGGCGACCAGGGTGTCGATCTTTTCGCCGGTTTCCTGCAACTCGATTTTCGGGAGCTTCAGCGGCTTGCCGTTGACAGCACTGATTTCGCGGGCAATGCCGACGACGCTGTTCAGGTCCGGGCGGTTAGGCGTGATTTCCAAATCGTAAACCACGTCGCTGCCGGTGCGACCGAGATATTCTCCGAACGGCTGGCCGACGATGGCGTCCTCGCGCAAAATCAACAGACCATCGATTTTTTCGGGCAAGCCCAGTTCGTCCGGCGAGCACAACATGCCGTGGGATTCCACGCCGCGAATTTTGCCTACCTTGATGGTGAACGGCTTTTCATTCGGCTTCGGCGGCAGGCTCGCGCCCGGAAGAATCAGGGGCACCTTGTCGCCCGCCTTGAAATTTTGCGCGCCACAGACGATCTGGCGTTCTCCCTTGCCGTCGTTGACGCGGCAGAGGCTGAGAGTGTCGGCGTTGGGATGTTTGTCTTTGGTGATGACCTGGGCGACGACGATGCCTTCGAACTCGCCGCTGAGCTTTTGCACGCCTTCGACCTCGATGCCGATCATCGTCAGGCGCTCGGACAATTCCTCCGGCGACCAGTCGAAATCAACGTATTGCTTGAGCCAATTGAGTGTGACCTTCATTGCGAGGCGTTTAAAACTGTTTCAGAAACCGCAGATCGTTTTCGTAGAAAAGGCGGATGTCGCTGATGCCGTAGCGGATCATCGCGATACGTTCGATGCCAAAGCCGAAGGCCCAGCCGGTCCAGACTTCGGGATCGTAACCGACGTTTTCAAACACCTTGGGATGCACCATGCCGCAGCCGGCGATTTCGAGCCATTCCTTGCCCATCTTGCGGGTGAGCGGGCTGCTGAAATCGATCTCCAGGCTGGGTTCGGTGTAGCTGAAGTAATGCGGGCGGAAACGAATGCGCGTGTCCGAGCCCATCAATTCCTTGAAAACAAATTCCACTGTGCCCTTGAGGTCGCCGATGGTGACATTGCGATCCACGTAAAGGCCTTCGACCTGGTGAAACGTCGGATTGTGGGTGGCGTCCGCGTTGTCCCGGCGATAGACGCGGCCCGGCACGATGATGCGCACGGGGGGCTGCTGCTTTTCCATCGCGCGAATCTGCACCGATGAAGTGTGGGTGCGCAGCAACGTGGGAGCCCGATCCGAGGCGGCGGACGGAGCGGCTCCACCGGAGATATAGAAGGTGTCCTGGCTGTCGCGCGCCGGGTGGTCGGCCGGCGTATTGAGAGCGTCGAAACAATAATATTCGTTTTCGACTTCGGGCCCGTCGGCGACCACAAAGCCGATTTTGCGGAAGCTGCGAACAATGTCCTCGGTGACCTGCGTGAGCGGGTGCAATTTGCCGAGCACACGGCGGCGGCCCGGCAACGTGAAGTCGGTGGGCTCCTTCGGCAGCGCGGCGGTGAGCTCCAATTCGCCGCGACGTTCAACGAGGGCGGCCTCGAGTTCGCCCTTCGCGATGTTGATGGCCTTGCCGGCGGCGGGCTTTTCCTCCTTCGACAACGTGCCGAGGGACTTCATTAGGGCAGTGAATTTGCCGTTCGAACCGAGATGATTGACGCGCGCCTGTTCGAGCGCGGCGAGGTCGCCGGCCGCGCGCAATTCGGTCAGCGCGGCCTGCTTCAACGGTTCGATCTGATCGAGGAATCCACCCATAACGTTTACAATTTAACCGAAACGAGCCCCGGGAACACAAAGCGTTAATAAAAAACGGGCGAACCACAATGGGGTCGCCCGTGTGCCAGATGCCGGAGGCAAATGGAAATCGGCAGTTGGAAAAATCAAGCCTTGGCGGCTTTGGTCTTCAACGCGTCCTGGGCAACCTTGACCAGATGGCCAAAGGCAGCGGCGTCGGTCGCGGCGATGTCCGCCAGAATTTTGCGGTCGAGGCCGACCTTGGCGGCCTTGAGGCCTTCCATGAAACGGCTGTAGGTGATGCCGGCGGCGCGGGCGGCCGCATTGATGCGGATCTGCCAGAGGGCGCGGAAATTGCGTTTCTTGGTCTTCCGGTCGCGGAAGGCATAGGCGCGGCCGTGATCAACGGCGTCGGAGGCGTAGCGATAGAGTTTCGAGCGGCGCATCCGGAAGCCTTTGGCGGCTGTGATCATCCGTTTGCGGCGCTTGCGTGAAGCGGGGGCGTTTGTTACGCGCATGGTCTAGAAAAATGTTAAGGGTTAAAGGTTGCTGCGTCGCCTTAGCGGGTGAACGGCAGGTTTTGCTTGATGCGGTATTCGTCGGTCGTGTGGACCGTCGTCGTGCCGCGCAAATTCCGGCGCCGTTTGGGGTTTTTCGTCTGGCAGAGATGGCGGCGGCCCGCGCTGGAGCGCAAAACCTTGCCACTGGCCGTTATCTTGAATCGCTTGGCAGCGGACTTCTTAGTCTTAATGCCTTTTGGACGTCGCATATATAGTATCAGCTTTCTTTCAAAAAGAGCGCGCAATATAGTCAGGGCGTACGGGGGAATCAAGCGGTATTTTCAACCGATTTGACGTTCCAAAATGCCGCGTAACGGACGGTCGTTTTTCAACGGACTTACCAACGCGAGATTCAGCCGCTCCGGCCGGAAAAACTCGCGGGCTGCCGACCGAATCTCGCCCGCCGTGACCTCCCGCAACCGGCGTCTCGCCTCCGTTGGTTGATAAAAACGTCCGTAACCGGCGAACTGTTCGCCCAGCCAGTTCATCTGGCCTTCCGTGGATTCCAGGCCCAAATCAATCTGGCCGATCACGTAGTCGCGGGCGCGGCGGAGTTCAGCGGGGCTGACAATGGAGGAGGCGAGCCGGCGCATCTCCTTCAAGATCAGGCTCAAGGTTTTGGCTACGTTGCCGGTGTCGAGCCCGGCGAGAATGACCAGGTCGCCGGTGTCATGGAAAAAACTTGGGCTGCTGTAGATGGAATAAGCGAGTCCACGGTCTTCACGCACGGATTGAAAGAGCCGGGAGCTGCTGTTTTCTCCGAGCAACGTGTTAAGAAGGCGCAAGGCAAAACGACGTTCGTCATGACGCGAGCAGGCGCGAACCCCCAGGGCAATCTGGGTTTGCTCGATGCGTTTGCTGAAGAGCCGGATGCGGGGGGCGTTTTGCTCATCAAAGCATCGGGACGAGACGGGGCGCCGCGCGGTTTGAAAACGCGCCGCGTATTTGGAAACGGCCGAGACCAGTTTGCGGTGATTGATGTTTCCCGCCGCGACGATGACGGAGTTGCTGGCCACATAGTTTTTCCGCAAATAGCGCGTGATCGACGTGCGATTCATTGCGTCGAGCGTTTTTTCCGTGCCAGTGATCGGACGTCCCAGCGGTTGATCGGGCCAGAAGGTTTCGTTCAACAATTCCTGGACGTGATGTTGCGGCTCGTCCAGGTACATCGCGATTTCCTCCTTGATCACATTTCGTTCCTTCGCGATATCGCGCGGATCGAATCTGGAGTTGAACAACATGTCGAGGAGCACGTCGAGCATTTCGGGGAAATGTTCGGCGCCGGCGCGCGCATGGAAGCAGGTGGTTTCCTCGCTGGTATAGGCGTTCATGGAGCCGCCAATGCCTTCGATGGCCTGGGCGATGCCGCTGGCCGAGCGCTTTTTTGTGCCCTTGAACAACAAGTGTTCGATGAAATGGCAGACGCCGTTTTGGTCCGCCGGTTCATAACGCGAACCCACGCCGATCCAAATGCCAAGACTGACGCTCATCATGTGGGGCATGGAGGCGCTGGCGAGCGTCAGGCCGTTGGGAAGTTGAGTAACTTGATACATGGGAGATTGACCGATTCCAAACGGCGAATTACTTCGAAGCCGCCGGCAGGAGAAAAAGCCTGGCTTCACCCGCATCCAACGCCACTTGCAAGCCCGGCATATCAGGGCTTTCGTCCTTGAAAGGGATTTCCTGTCCCGTTTTCGGATCGACTTCGGTGACGCTGCCGGGCTCAGCCGCGAATTCCACCGTGGGCCAGGCGGAATAGGCGAAATGATAATTCATCAACAACACCGCGCGACGACCGTCTTCGTGGCGGAAAGCGCCCACGAGATAGTCGCCGGATGTAAGCGAGCGAAGGGGGGTATTCGTTAGTGCGGCGGCGGTATCCTTTGGTCGGATGCGATAAACGCCCGTGCTGGTGAGTTTCATCAGCGTGGGACCGAGATTTTTTATGGCGGCGTTGATGCGCTTCGCTTCGTCATAATGACGGGTGCGGGTGCCGTCGCGACGGATGATGGCGCCGCCCTTGGGAAACTCCGCGCCCCCCGGTGTCCAATAGCAAAAATACATGACGCCCTTCGCACCGTAAGTCAGCGACGCATAAATCTGCCAGCGAAGTTGCGCCTCGGTTGGATCCGAATGATCGCCAAACGGCATCGTGTTAAAGAAGTTCCAAAAGGGAATGTCGGCCAGCAGCGATTGCTCGCGCATGACGGCGAGATTGGCGCAATAGCCATCACGGCCATCCGCATCGGGCCGGAACATGGGATAGTAGTCCATGCTCAAAATGTCCGGATGGACTTCTTTGATAAAGCGGCTGACGTGTTCCACGTAGGAGGTCGTGCCCAGCACCGGAAGCGACGCGTAATTGGGCAGCAAATTGATATAGGCAAGCCGGCCGGGACGCGCGGCGCGCAAGGCGGCGACGGATTTGCCTAGTTCGGGAAAAGCGCCTGCGCCCGGTTCGTCGCCGAGAAAATATCCCCAGCACGCTGGGCCGTCAGTCAATTGAGCCGGCCCGAGTCCGGCCATGGACACAATAGCCTTCAGATCATATTTTTCGCACAGCGCAAGCTGATTGGAAACGGCCGGCGGCGTGGTGGCTCCGAAATTGCCGATGATGAAGGTGAAATTGGCTGCGGCAATTTCGGCGAAACGCGCATTCGTCTGCTGGCTGGCGTCGGGATCCACCCAAAAGCCGATGCCGATGCGATCCTGTTTGAAGCGCGCTTCAGGCGGGGAGTTGGTCCCCGCAGCGAGGGACGAGGTCGTTGCGAGGGAGCACAGGGCAGCCAGAACGAGCGGGAGGAATTGGGCGCAACGGGTCATCAACATGCGGCGGGGAGCTTACAGGCTCACCGCTTCGCTTCAAGAGGCAACTGGTGGGAGGTGTCTGGAGCGGGCGTATCTCGGCACTGTATTTGAGATGAAGGTGAATAAAGCTCGTCCTCATCCCGGCCTAATGGCTTCCCAAGCCCGCCACCAGTCAGTTTCCCGACGAGAGACGAGTGCTTCGCACTTTGTGGTCCTCCAGGAGAAGGAGAATTTTCCGCTGTCCGATGACAAACCTTTGACAGAGTACGGCGGTTGGCCAAACGGAAATTACGGATTACCGCATACTGTTCCTTCTCCACGGGGGGAGAAGGTTAGGATGAGGGCGAGCCTCCTTAATCGTCCATATTTACTGGCGATTCAAGAACGATTTCAAGATGCACTCTGCACGGACGCGTGCTCCGGCGGTCGGTTTTAACGATAGGAGCCGACTTCGGGCAATTTGGGATGGGCGTCCGGGCCGAAGTAGCGCAGGCAAACCATCGGTTCGGTTTCGCTCGTGTTCTCGAACGTGATGCCGGCTTTGGCGCCGTCTTCGGTGCAGAAATATTCGTCCTCGGTGAGATCGGTGAAGCGAATCAGTTTCGGGCTGTTCAACGGCTGGCCGTTGATTTTGCCGATGCCCTGGACGCAGATGAGACCGTAGGCGCCGGAATCCGTGATGGTGCATTTCGTGCCGGGATCGACCGTCAATTCCTTGGCGGAGAAAAGTTGGGCGCCGTCGACGCGGCCGTAAACGATCCAGCGATCCACGTACCCGTCCTTCTCGGTTTTGGCGACCGGGATCGGTTTCAAATAGTGGTGCTCCTTGAATTTCGGATCCACGTTGGCGGCCCAGTCGAGTTGTTCCACCAGATAGTCGAGGTCGCGGTGATGCTTCTTCGGCACATCCTTGACGAGCAACGACCAGGGAACTTCGCGGCCTTCCACGAGGGATTGATACATGCCAAAGACATCGCTGCCCCATTGCGGTTCGTACGTGCAGAGCGAGCCGGGCGCATGGAGGATGCAAGGGCCGACGAGCCAGCCGGTGCCGGGTTCTAGGCGGTAGGCTTTCGACAAGTCGAGAATGCCGTTGTCCCCTTTGTTCCAGTTTTCGAGACAGCGCCGAACCTGCGCCTTCGTGGTGCCGGGTTCCAGGCCGAAGAAAGTGTAGGGGAAATTGTTGCCGACGTTGTTGTGTTGGGGCGGAAAATAATAAGACTCCGGTTTGCCTTCGAGGCCAAGGAGCTTCGCCTGTTTCGCACTCTGGTGCATGTGGTGCGGAATGGGGCCCATGTTGTCGAAGAACTTGGAATAGACTGGCCAGCGGCGGTACTTGTTCCAGATTTGCCGGCCAATCAGCGTGGCGCCACACTCGGCGACCGCCTGTTGAAGCGTGAATTTCGATTTCCCGGCGACGACGTAGCTCAGGCCTTCGTCGGGCGTGCGGTCTTCATTCGCCGCGGGTGTGGTCGAGGCAAACCAACGCTCGTCGATGCCGCCGCGGTTCAGGCCGAAGGCGTAGAGATCGTCGGGATGCAGCTTGAGACGCTTGCCCGGCTGAAGAAAAGAGCGGGGCACCCAGCAGGGTGCAAGGCGCAGGAGGCCGCCGGTATTTTCGAGTGTGGTTTCGACGAGCGACTTGACGTTTTTCTTTATGAGGCGGAGCGAGGGGGCGTTCATGCGCGGGGTGTTGGGCTGCGGGTTAAATAATCTGGAAACGAATATCAATCTGGCGGGCGATGGCCGGTTTGCTTTTCTGAATAGACTTCCATCCGATGTTGGTTGAAACCGTGGCAAATTCGTTTTGACATGGCAAGTGTTGAAAAGTGAGTCGGCGTGGCGGGCTTGGGAAATGACTTTGTCGTTTGTGCTTGGTGGAGTGTACTCGAGTGTAGTGCCTCCTCTCCCCGTACCCTCTCCTCCGCGTTTTCGCAGAAGAGAGGGAGTTGAACGCAGTGCTTATTTGATCAAGCTGGAATGCCGTTGGCCTGGCCCTATTAGGGATAAGGCGTTAAAAAATCATTTGCGCCCCAGCAAGGTTATTCGTTCCTGTCAATCAGCGAACCACGAACAAATTCAAAATGCATTTGCGTGATGGTCGTTTTGATTCCTCATTCGACATCTGAAAGGCGGGCGGGTACGGTCTGGGCATGTCGCGCGAGTATGTTTTGCATCCCTTCCGTAATCCGGAAGCGCCGCAAATTGACTACGCGGCGGAATTGAACGCGCAGCAGTGTGCGGCGGTGACGGCGCCGCCGGGGCCGGCGCTGGTGATTGCCGGTGCTGGGTCCGGCAAGACGCGGACGCTGACCTATAGAGTGGCCTATTTGCTCGAGCAGGGGATTCCGGCGGAGCGGATTTTGTTGCTCACGTTCACCAACAAAGCGGCGCGCGAAATGATGCGCCGCGTGACGGATTTGCTGGGCCAGCAACTGAATGCGCTTTGGGGCGGGACTTTTCATTCGATTGGGAATCGAATATTGCGGCACAACGCGGAGCAGTTGGGCTATCAGCCGGATTTCACCATCATGGACCGGGAGGATGCGAAGCATTTGCTTACCGGCTGCGTCGCCGATTTGAACATCGACAAGAAAGCGACGGGGTTTCCGAAGTCCGACGTGTTGGGCGATATTTTGTCGCTCGCCGTGAATACGCTGAAACCGATCCAGGAGTTGTTGGAAGAGCAATACGATCATTTTTCGCATCTGGTCGAGCCGATCGCGAACATCCAGCGCCTCTACGCCGAGCGAAAGCGCGCGACCAACGCGATGGATTTTGACGATCTGCTGGTGCTCTGGCTGCGGTTGCTGCGCGAGCATGAGGAAACGCGCGAGACATATCAGCGCCGTTTTCAATTCATACTGGTGGACGAATATCAGGACACCAACAAGTTGCAGGGCGACCTGATCGATCTGCTGGCGGCTCGGCACAAGAATGTCATGGTGGTCGGAGACGACGCGCAGAGCATCTATGCGTGGCGGGGTGCGAACTATCAGAACATTCTTAAGTTTCCCGAGCGCTATCCCGGCTCGAAGATTTACAAGATCGAAACCAACTATCGGAGCACGCCGGAGATATTGCAGGTGGCGAACGAGGCGATCAGTGCGAATATCGGGCAGTTCGCCAAGGAACTCGCACCGGCGCGCAAGTCGGGTAGCAAGCCGGTGCTGGTCGTTTGCAACGACGGACAGGAACAGGCGGCGTTCGTGGCGCAACGGGCAATGCAGTTGCAGGAGGAAGGGGCCAGTTTGAACAACATGGCCGTCCTTTATCGCTCTCATTTTCACGCGATGGAGTTGCAGATGGAACTGACGAAGCGGCAGATTCCGTTCAGCATCACTAGCGGCATCCGGTTTTTCGAGCAGGCGCACATCAAGGATGTCTCGGCGTATTTGAAGCTGGTGGTAAATCCACGCGACGAACTTTCGTTCAAACGGCTGGTCGAACTGCTGCCGGGCATCGGCGGCAAGGGCGCGGAAAAGCTCTGGCGGGACTACGAAGGGTGGGTGAAGAAGACGAGGGCTCCGGATGCACAGCCCGACGAAATCCAAGGACTCGCGCCCGCACCCGCGCCGGAAACTCCGCCGGCACGCGGGAGCGCAACGCCGCTGGCGGTGCGATTGCAAGCGTGCGCCGAGAGCGTGCCGAAAAAAGCGAAGGTGGGATGGGCGCAGTTCGTCGCCACGGTGGCGCAGTTGGAGGCGGCGGACGTGCGCGACAGCGCTTCGCAGATGATCAAGCTGGTGATCGACGCCGGCTACGAGGATTACCTCGAAGAGACATTCGTGAACGCGCGATCCCGTTTGGAAGACCTGGAACAGCTCAGCGTTTTTTCACGGCAATTCCCGACGGTCAGCGATTTCCTCACGCAACTGGCGCTGCTCAACAACGTGGATGCGGAGGAAGATGAGCGCGACAAACAAAACGAGGACCGGATCAAGCTCTCCACGATTCACCAGGCCAAAGGTTTGGAGTTCGATGTCGTTTTTATCATCATGCTGTGCGACGGCATGTTTCCGTCGGAATGGTCGCTGGATGATCCGGAGGGAGAGGATGAGGAGCGGCGGCTGTTTTATGTCGCCATCACCCGCGCGCGCAATGAACTTTATATGAGCTACCCGCTGATGCGCGCCGGATTTGGCGACAAAGGATTGCAGATGCAGCGGCAGTCGCGATTCCTCGACGAGATCTCCAAGGACTCACTCGAGGAGTGGAATTTAAAACCGTATCATCCGTATGAATGATTTTCGCAGGATGAGGTGAGGCTTACGAAGGCCGGCTCGCCTTCAATTTTTCCGTCAGGTATTGGGTGACATCCTTGAACTTGGGAACATTTGCGGCGTTGATATCCATCAACGTTTGATGCGCCTCAAGGCAGGCGCGGGTGATATCGTTTTTGGTGGGACTGGCCGGGATGACGTCGCGAGCGTGCAGGTGCGCGGGCAACTCCATCGGCCCATCCGTCACGCGAAAGAGGTGAAGCACGCCGAGGCTTTCGAGTAGCTCGATGATGCGCGCGTTGGCATTGAGGAGAACGATGCCGGGACCGCACGGACCTTCGTTGGGGCCGCCCAGTTTCACACCAAAACCGGCAAGGACGCCGAGGAAGGTGCTGTCCATCAACGCGCATTCCGAGAGATCCAGGACGAAATAATTCCGGCCCTCGCGCTGAAGTTCGACGAGGAGCGCCTTGAAATCGACGCTGGAAGTGAAGTTGGCGCGGCCGGAGATTTTGACGCAGGCAAATTTCTCGCCCACCAACACCATCATTTTTGCCGTGCCCTCGCTCACGCCCTGCCTCCGAGGATTTGCACGAGGGTCTGCTGCAAAACCAGCGATTCATCCAGACTGCTGGTCACGAGGCGGTGATTACATTGAAACAACAATTCCATCGCGCGAATGAGTTCGGCCTGACTGTAGCGCTTCACTTGCGGGAGCGCCTTGTATAAAACGTAAGGGTTGATCGAAAGGGGATTGAAGCGCCGATCCGACGGCAGTTGATCCGCGGGGACACGTTCGAGCTGCGCCTTGAAGCGGGTGTAGTCCATTTCCGGCTTCACCCAGCCTTCGCTCAACATTTCCTTGAGCATGAGCAGCGCGCGGACCTTGCTGATGAGGCCGTAAAGCAAACCGATTTCGGAGCGGCTCGGATCGAGCTTTACCTCCCACAACTCCTCGTCGAGGCGTCGCAGCAGGCGGGGCAAATCGCGATCACCGAGTGCGTCGCCGAGGGCGAAGGCGCGCGCGGCTTTATTGCGGCTGCAGATGGCGTTGACGTCGGCCAACTCGATGCTCGCGCGGTCACCCACGTATAGGGAAAGCTTTTCGACTTCACTGTCGAGCTGGCGCGCGTTGGGGCCGACGCGGTTGATGAGTTCGGCGAGCGCCTCCTCCGAGATTTCCTTTTGCCGTTCGCGAACGCCCTTGAGTGCCCAAGTCTCGGCCCGGGCGGCCCAATCCTTGTCGTCGATCGATAGGCCTGCGAACGTTTCCACAGTGCCGATTTTGTCGAGCGCCTTGTAGAAGACCTTGCGCTTGTCCACCTTCGTGGCGCTGATCAAGAGCCGCACGTTCTGCCAGGAAAAATCCTTCAGTTCCTGCGCGAGTCCTGCGAGCGATTCCGTGACGGCCTGGGTGGCCGCGCGTTCGTCGCTGAGAAAGGTGCAATCCTTAAACCACACGGCCTTGCCGCTGCCGAAGAAGGGGAGCGTCTGGAGAGCCTCGCGGAGCCGGCCGAGACACCGTAGCGCTTCGCCGGAATTGGAAACGCCCGCGTCGATGATTTCGTGGTCCATCCCGCCGAGCTCCCCGGTCCACTGATGATACAACTGTTTCGCGCGCTGCTTGACGGCAAAATCATCTTCGCCGAACACCAGCACCAACGGGGACGACTGCTTGGCAGCCGGAGGCATGGGGCTAATCGGCTTCGCCGCCGTTCTCGTTGATGCGGTCGAGCACTTCGGTCATGTCCTCGACCTGGGCAAAGAGAGCGTTGGCGACGTAAATGGGACGTTTCTGGGCGGTGGCCAGCGCGAGGCAATCGCTGGGGCGGGCATCGATCTCGACGATCTTGCGGGCGACCTCGTTTTTCTGTTCCAAAATCAAACGCGCGAAATAAGTGGAGTTGCGCAACTCGGTGATGACGACCCGTTCCACGGTGATGCTGAAGCCCTTGAAGATGCTCTGAATCAGATCGTGTGTCAGCGGGCGTTCCTTCGGGGTATCGCGAAGAAACATGCCGATGATGGCGCCCATGTTGGGTTCGACGTTGATGACGAAAACCTTTTCGTCGTTCCCCACGAACAGCGCGCAGCCGCTATTCGCAGGCAGAATCCCCCGGATTTGAACCGGCACCACGTCGTTCTTCATAAAGACAGTCTATTGCGCAAACGGGAAAAAACAAGTCCCCCTGAAGGGCGGATTTATGCGGATGGGAGAGAGTAAATTCTCGGAGAGGCGGTGCAAGTCCATCAGGGACGGATTTGTTTCACGATGTCCGGGTCGGTGATCCGGTCGTCGGCGGCGAGCAGGAAGGCTTTGCTCAAAATCACGGAGAGCAAATGATCGTCCTCGAATGGCAAGGCAACCCCCGCATTTACCGGCGCAAAGTCCGGGTTGCGGTCCGGCACGATGCAGAGGTATTGATCATTCGGCGACATCAGGATGTTGCTGCTGCGAAGATGGATTTTGTAGGTGTGCAGAGTGCCTTTGACGATGAGAAATTTATCGGTGAGCGAGCACTGGCTGGCGATGCGAAGACGCGGGATCAAACGCTCCAAGACTTCCTTGCGCGTAACCGAGGTTTCGCTCAAGGGGCCAAATGAATAGTTGCGCCAGTAGGCTTCATCCGCTTGCCAGGCGGGCTCGTTGCCAATGGTGCAGACGCCGACAAACAGATCCGCATCGCGCATGACTTCGCTAAAAATCACCGCCGGAATGCCCGCAAGGGGGAGGCCTTTGCGATCATAATCGCCGCCGATGCGGACGAACCGAAGTTCGCTTGTGGAAACATGCGGGAAGACGCCGCTGGAGGGCGGGGCGGGCGGAATTGTCGGCGCACCTTCGACGAAAAATTGCGCAGTGAGGCCGGCGTGCGGAATTTCCAGCGTGGGCACGGCATCGGAATCGAACGTGCCCAAAAGCGAGTAACGCCAGCCACGCGCCTTGGCGAGGGCGGCGAACTGATGTTGGCGGAGAATGTGCGTGGCGAAACGGTTGGAGTGATCGCGGGTGGCTTTCTCCGCTTCCGTCAACAGATAGAGTTCCCGATGGGCTTGCTTGAAAGGTTGCGTCGCGCCGTGGTTTTCCAGCCAGTTGCGCCAGGCCAGCACCGACGCGAGATCGGAATTGATCGGATGCCAGAGCCGCACGACCGTGTCGGGCGTGAGCCAATTGAGAGCCTTGCTTTTGACGTCCACCAAATCTCCGTCATGCCAGATGCCAAGGCCGACGCGATTTTGCAGCGCAAACTGCCAGACGAGGCGGCGGGTGAGGTGCGCCGGCAGCGGATGATCGAGATAACGCTCCCTCCATTTTGAAAACGGCAGTTCGCGCCCGGTCATGAGCAAACGTTCCAGGCGGACCTTTTGGGCCGGCAACATTTTTTGGATGTCCTGCACCGTGCGCTTGAAACCTTTGAAGTCCTCGTCGTGATTTTGTTTCACCGAGGCAGGCACGGATTTCTGCAGATCGCCGGCGGCGTTGAGCCAGCGCAGGGTGGTGGAATCGGAGCCGGTTATGCGCAACTCGGCGGTAAATTCGCCGAACTGACGGCGGAGCGTCCCGTGCGCATCCAAACCGTAGGTGGGGACGCTGGATTCCTCCAGATCTTCACGCGTTTGACCGGAGAGTTTGGCAGCCTGATCCAGCGATTTGCCAATCTGCTTCTTGGCGGAATGCGCTTTGACTTTTTGGTCAAGGCAGCTGAGCTGGGCCGCGGCGTCGTCACTCGCGGTCGTGCTCAAACTGTACAGGCAGGCGTTGCCGACGCGCGGACAACGAGGGCCAAGATTGCGAATTTTTTTGAAGCAAGTCTCCGCCAGCGCGGCGAGGGATCGACTGACCTCGTTGTCCTTCCAGCCGATGCAGCACCACACGAGGCCGCGCAGGACCGTGGCATTTTTATCGCTGATCAACTGCGCGGGGTCGGGCTTCCACGAAGGCGGCGGCGAATCGCTGCCGCTGGGGCGGGGCAGGGCAACTAATTCGAACCATGGAAGCAGCATGGCCTTGACGCTGTCACGGTCCAGTGCGTCGAGGAGTTCATCGGCCTGCTTCAACCATTTTTGCGAAGGCTTCGAAGCGGTCGCGGTTTGGCAATGCGCAAGCAGCGTATTCCATTGCTCGCGTTTGGCTTCCGGAACATTCTTCAACGCGGCGAGTGCGGCATTGCTCCACGCTTCGCCGCTTTCGATGGGGGACTTGAACGTGTTGCTTTCGCCGAGCAGGACATTCAGTCGTTCGAGGCCGGCGCGCTCGGCTTTGTGCGGGCGGTTGCGTTTCCGGGTGGCGTCCCGCCACAACTGGAGATGCCCTTGAAGGGCGGGGGAAAGTTCATATCGTCGGGCGAAGTCCTCCACTGCTTTTAATATCGCGCCGGTGGGGCAGAGGAAGTATTGGTCCGCAAAATTCTGGTCCGTCGCCATCTCTGCCAGCGTTTCAAGATCGTCCAGCGTGAACGGCGGACTCTGACGGAAGAGCAATGTGCTGAGACGGAGCGGATCTCCGATCACGCCTTCGCGCTCCCAGGAATCGAGCTTGTCGAGTTCCTTCTGCCGTTCGTCCAGATATTTGAATCGGACGATCAACGCGCGGAGGAGGCGTGTTTTTTCCTCGGGCGCGGCTTTCAACATGGCCTGGCCGGCGGGATATTTTTCCGGGTCTATGGTGCGCGGCCACTGAACTCGCGCCGTTTGGGAGAAATAGCTGTTCAGCAGTTCATGCTGGGTGATCCACGGATCGTCCTCGTAGATCGGAAAGGTGTCCCGGCATCGCTTCGCTGGCTTTTCGCCAGCCTTGTGTCGCCGTTCGGTTTCGGCGAAGTGTTCGCTGATGGTTATCCTTTGATCCGTGCCCATGAATCAAGTCGTCGCGCTCTCGTTTTCGGCGCCGCCAGGGCTGTTCCTGGCGGCGGAGAAGACTGTCGTTTCCCTGCTGCGTGGTCAACGAAAGTCGGTGGTTAAGGACTTGCGGAATTGGCCGCTTGGATGCCGACCCGTCTCGCAAATGAGCGGACTTGCTTGCGAAGGAGGGCGAGGTCGCTTATTAATCAGTTAGCACAGTCAGTTGTTCTGAGACTTCGGGTATATCGCTTGTGAAATTCGACGTTGTTCGGTTCCCACTGGGAAAATTCGTTGCTGTCCTCGCCCTCTTGTTTGCCAGGCCGTTCGATTCGGTTCACGGCGCTCCAGGCGCATCCGTGCCGTGGACAACCTACGAAGCGGAGAGCATGACCACCACAGGCACGATTCTCGGCCCGGGTTACGCGCCCAACACGGTGCAGGCCGAGGCGTCCGGCCGAAAATGCGTGCAGCTTTCCAGCACGGGTCAGTACGTGCAATTTGCCGCGCCAGTGGCCGCTAACTCGCTCGTGGTGCGATATAGTGTTCCCAACTCCGGCGACGGCGTCGGCACCGACTACTCCATCAGCCTTTACGTGAACGGCTCTTTCGTTCAGAAGCTGGCGGTGACTTCCAAATATTCGTGGCTCTACGGCAATTATCCTTTTTCGAACACCCCGCAGTCTTCGCCCCGCAATTTCTATGATGAGGTGCGCCTGCTCGGCATCGTTATCAACGTCGGCGACATCGTTCGGCTGCAAAAAGACAACGACGACTCCGCGTCGTATTACATCATTGATTTGGTGGACCTGGAGAATGTCGGGCCTGCCCTCGCGAAACCCGCGGGCAACTGGCTCACCATCACAAACTCGCCTTACAATGCCGTCGGCAATGGCGTAACTGACGCCACCACCGCGCTGCAAAATTGCATCAACGACGCCCGCAACCAGGGCAAGGGCGTTTGGATTCCGCCGGGCAACTACGTCATTTCCGCCGACATCAACAATCTCCAGAACATCACGATTCAAGGCGCGGGCATGTGGTATTCCACCTTCGTCGGCAATCCCGCGGTGTACGCCACGTCCAGCCGGCGCGTGCGCTTCAACGGCGGCGGCGGCAATTTGCACTTCGCTGATTTCGCGATCCTCGGGAAGCTAACCTTCCGCGACGATGGCGAAGCCAATGATGCTTTCAGCGGCATCTTCGGCGCGGGTTCCAGCATCTCCCGTGTCTGGGTCGAACACACCAAAACCGGCGCGTGGGTCGCGAACGGCACCGGCATGGTCATCGATAGTTGCCGCTTCCGTAATCTCATCGCGGACGGCGTCAATCTCGCCGTCGGCATGCAAAATTCGACCGTCACCAATTGCACCGCGCGCGGTACCGGCGACGACAGCTTTGCGATGTGGCCCGCGACTTACATGTCGCAGACCTACACGCCCGGTGGCAACGTCATCACGCACTGCACCGCCGGACAGACCTTTCTCGCCAACGGCGGCGCGCTTTACGGCGGCAACAGCAACCGCATCGAAGATTGCGTCTTTCAAGACATGCCCTACGGCTGCGGCGTTTTGATCAGCGGCACGTTTCCCGTCGGCGGCAATACCTTCTCGGGAACCACCGTTGTGCAGCGGTGCAATCTCCTGCGCTGCGGCGGATATGATCCCGGCTATCAATGGCGCGCCGCGCTTCAGTTCACGATGGAGAATAATCCCATCGCCAACGTGAATCTGAACAACCTGAACATCATTGACAGCGCATCCGATGGCCTGAGCATCATCGCGAACTACACCTTGTCCGGCGCAATTGCCAGCAGCATCTACATTCCCAATTACGGCGTCGCCACTTCCAGCCGTCACGCGTTGTGGGCGCAGTCGGGCACCTCGGGAAGTCTCACCATCAGCAATTCCACCGTGATCGAAAATCGCGATGATTCGGGTACCTTCTCATTCGTGTTTGTGAACGTCGCCAGCAGCACGCTGCCGCAGGTGCCCACGGGCCTGACCGCCACCAATTCCTCCACCAACGCGATTGTTCTCTCGTGGAATACCGCGCTCGGAGGTATCGGCTATAACGTGAAGCGATCCACCGTCAGCAACGGACCTTACACCGTGATCGCCACCAACAGTCCCAACGCCACCTACACCGATACGGCGGCGACACCGGGCACCACTTACTATTATGTCGTGGCCTCGACGAACAGCGTCGCCGGCAGCGGCAATTCACTGGAAGCGCACGCTCAAATCATCGCCACCGAACCGCCTCCCCTCACACTGACAATTGCAGCGGGCGCGATGCAATTCAACTGGCCCGCGAGTCATCTCGGCTGGCGATTGCAGGGCCAAACCAACGCTGCCGATTTCGGGATAAGCTCCGCCTGGTCCACCGTCCCCGGCTCGACCGCCACGAATCAAATCTCCATTCCCCTCGACCCAAACAACGGCAGCGCCTTCTTCCGGCTGTCTTCGCCGTAACGCTTTTACGCGGGAACTCCGCGGCGGCGGCTTGCTGGATTCTTTTTTGCGCTGCTGGCACGAGTTGATTTCGCTGCAGCGACCGGGGTATCGGCATCAAACTGACTTTTGAGCGCCCAAAGTCCGAGCGCGGGATTGCTGATGTAGAAAATCTCATCGCCGTTCGGCGAACGATTCCAGCCATCCTTCAACTTCTTGAAGTTATACCGCTTCATCGTGGCATCAAGGTCACCCGCCTCAAATCCCACCGAGCGGATTTCTTCGTGACTCACTTCAGGCCCGGGACAATACGTGATGCGAAACCGCCCTTCGCTAGATCCGTGAATCAAATGCGCGGCCGCGCTTAGATTATTGCGCAATTCCGCGTTGGCCTTCACCGCCGCCAATGTCGCCGGCGTGCCGCGATATCCATACTTGCGAATGAGCCGGTCAATTTCCGGGTCTTCGCCAAACTCCTTCAGGCCGGGCGCGAGAATGATCAATTCTCCCCGATCGGCCATCGCCATCCGCGTGCGATACACCGCCTTGTTCCCCAGCCACGTGCTTTTGAACTCGTGCGGATCGAGATACACCAGAACTTTTTTCAACGGCTTGTCGAGCAGGTCGAAATTCACCTTCTGCGACAGTTTTGCGCCGAGCGTGAATGTCTCCATGTCGTCTCCGACATACAATCCCCGCATCAACATCCCGTCCGCCGCCTTGTTTTTCTCCATCACCGTCAGCACAAAAACAATCGGCAGATCGCGCAGGAACGTATCGGCGGCGTAATTGAACAGGCGGCGCACCGGATTCTCGATACGGCCCATGATGCGCTCCATGCCGAACGCCGCACCGAGGAAGTGCGACTTGTTGATCATGTCGGAACCGCCCGTGCCGACGACGACATTTTTCGTGTAGTTCGCGATGCCCACCACCTCGTGCGGCACAATCTGGCCCACGGAAATAATCAAGTCGTAGCCCGCGAACAATTGCTTGTTCACTTCCACGCGAACGCCATAATCCACCAAGCCACCCGACCACGACTTCACCAACGTTCCCGGGACATCTCCCACATGTCGGACGCCTTTGCGCCAGTCGTGCGCCTTGAAACGGTCGAGCGGAATGCGGTCGCCGAACATCATGCGCAGTTGCGCCGGAATCATCGCGGAATGAGTTCCCAGCGCCGGCATGATATCCACCTCGGCCGTCGGTGACAGCAACTCATACAGCAAGCGCGTCAATTCGCCCGCGTCGCTATTGAGCCGCGTGTGGTCCGGCGGCAAAAGCAGCACCTTGCGCAGGGGCCGGTTGATCACTTTCAACGCCTGCTTGAGCGCCGCCCGTTTGTCGGCGGTCACCAAACTGTCGTTCACGCTGCCGCGGGCGTAGTAGGTTGCCATATCAAAAACTATCGTGCAGAGACTCTTTAATTTCCAGCCCGCTCAGACGCCGCTGAAGGCGCTGAACCCGCCGTCCACCGCGATCACCTGCCCCGACACAAAGCCGGACGCCTGATCATTCAGCAGCCAGAACAACGTGCCGATGAGATCCTCGGGCTTTCCGAACCGGCCCTGCGGCGTGTGCGAATTGATCGTGTTGCCGCGCGGCGTCAGCGAACCGTCCGCCTGCGTCAACAACCCGCGATTTTGTTCCGTCAGAAAAAATCCCGGCGCGATGGCGTTGATCCGCACGCCCGTCTTCGAAAAATGCACCGCCAGCCATTGGGTGAAATTGCTCACGCCCGCCTTGGCCGCGCTATACGCGGGAATCTTCGTCAACGGCTTGAGGCCGCTCATCGAGGAAATATTGATGACGTTGCCGCGCCCCCGCTCCACCATGTCCTTGCTGAACACCTGCGTGGGCAACAGCGTCCCGAGGAAGTTAAGATTCAAAACGTATTGGATGCCCTCGACGGTCAAATCGTAAAACGTCGTCACCCCTTCCTTCTTCGACGTCACGTCATCGCGCAGAAGATATTCCTTCGAAGTCGTGCCCTTGGGATGATTACCGCCCGCGCCGTTGATCAAAATATCCGCCGGCCCGAGCGTGGCTTTGATCTGCACATACGCCGCCTCGAGGCTCGCCTTGTCGAGCACGTCGCACGCAAAACCCTCGGCGATGCCGCCCGCCTGCTTGATGCCGTCCGCCACCTTTTTGGAACGTTCCAGCGTGCGGCTCAAGATCGCCACCTTCGCCCCGCACTGCGCGACCGCCATGGCCATCGCACTGCACAAAACTCCCGCTCCACCCGTGATCACGACTACCTGTCCCTTGAGGTCAATTTGAAATGGCAAACTCATAATTTGATCGCTTCCAACTGCTGCGCGTAACGAAATCGACGCGACGCCGGACACATTGCCCGGGTCTGAAAATGCTAACGTTAAAATCAGGCATCACCAGTTTTTTCAGGCTGTAACCGATTGAGCGATTCGCCCAACGACGACTGGGTTGCTCCACGCACGAATCCGCCGCCATCACCAACAGAATCCGTGGACCAAAAATTTGGCGCGATTAGGTGCAATAAGGCGCGAATTACTGCGAATCGCCTTTAAATCCGCCTTTTCCCCCGTACCCATTTCGAGTTCAGCCGCTTCATTTTCATTTTTCGTTCATCACTCTATATTTAAAAGTTGGGTTCGTTTTATAATCCATTAATCAATTAAAACAACGCAATGCATTATCGCTAAACACTTTGTGTATTTTTGAAGTTGGGTTCGTTTGGTAAAATTTACATTTCCGAGGATTCCCTCCGTCAAAAAATCCATGCTGCGCAACGGTGCTCAACAGGGCGCAACGCAGCGCAACAGAGGGCACCATGCCGTATGCCTCCACAAATTGCCTCCAATCCTCGCTCACCAAGACGCCCCCATTCGCGTCCGAACGCTTACCCAAGCAGACCGCACCCCCGTATAAATGGAAAGCCAAGGCCGTCCTTCCCAGCCCGGAAATCCGGTTTAGACGGAGCGCGGGTCCGTGACCCGCAGCAGCCCGACTTGTCAAACCGAGCCATAAGTTTCCCAAAACCCTTTCCGCCATCGGAGCCTTGCGTCCGAGTCCAGGGACGGCACCCGGAACCGCCGCCGGACCCGCGCCTCCTACCGTCTTACCCCGTTATTTTCAAAGAACGCATTTCTAACGCCGCGATCCTAAACCGGAGGGTTGGACAAATGCTGTCCAATGGTGCAAGGAATTAACCAGAGCCCAAAGGATCTGTTTCTCAGATAGTTGCAGAGCCGTCTCGGCTCGGTTTGATTGCGGGTCTGGGGAAGGGGAACAGCGGCGAGACGCCGCTGCCACTTTCGCCGTCACAATTCAAATGTCAAAGACCATCGCCCCACCCTGGACCTGCGCACAGGCCCAGGGTGGGACACCGACTCTCCGACCTTACCCCCGTTGCGACAATTTTCAAGAGCATAAGTATAAGAAATAGCAACTTGTATCTGCAATCCCGGAAGGATCAGCAATCGCGGAAGTCTTTTACGCCTTTTACGCGAAAAACCGCCTAAAACCGGAGTGCGCCCGTCCCGGGCGCAGCAACTTACGATCACTGCTGATTACCGGCGAAGCGTCTCCTACGAGTCGATATAAGGGCAGACATTCGGCAATGCCATGAATCAGCGCCACGTCGGCCGTTGGAGTTTGCCCGTCCCGGCGCAGCAACTTACGATCACGGCTGATTACCGGCGCAGCGCATTCGGCAACCCTGTTAAACGGGCGTTTGAAGCCCAGACCGTGACAGACGTTTGGCCATGCCCTAAGTCAGGACCACATCGGCAGTTGCTGCGGCCGGGACGACCGTCTCCTCACGATTTTTACTTCCACGACAAATATAATTGACAGCCTGCTGACACCGTGAGAAAAACACTGTCGTCGTTAACAAGGGATATCTCTCCGTTTTCGAGAGCGACAAGCTTTAGCCTATGAATGGAAAATTAATTTCAGGCGTTGTCTTGCTGTGCCTGCCGGTTTTGGCATTGGCTCAACCAACTGAACCGGGCTTCGCCAACGCCACCAACCAAACTCCCACCTATCAAA